>NZ_JAAXCV010000032.1 GCF_012911895.1 Bacillus sp. RO3 | reverse complement strand
CGCCGCCAGCGTTCGTCCTGAGCCAGGATCAAACTCTCCGATAAAAGTTTGAATAGCTCTTAAAATAAATCTAGAATTAACGTTGACGTATTGTCTTGTTTTGTTCAGTTTTCAAGGTTCAATGTGTACGCGCTCCGTTCGAAGCGACTTATATAATATATCATTTAATGACGTCGCCGTCAAGGAATCATTATTATTTTAGAAAAGTTTTTTTCTAAGCAGTTATGTAATGCCTTTCGGACAACAAATATTATTATACATACTATAGGACAAGTTTGCAAGAGAAAATATAAATAAAAAAACCAAAGATCAGCTTCCTAACCCAAGGCTTTTTCATTGTTCCTGTAAATATAAGTCCAATACTATAGAAGAACTTCTGATATATATATATCCTTTTGTTGAGACAGATCGAGGAGGTCATCCGATTTACTTAACTTAACGATGGGCTTTGTATAAGAGCCAGGCTTTGTATATACCACTTCCCCGTATCGTCCATTGGAGAGTCTTATAGAAGTCCCGGTCCTGAGATCACCCATAAGTTGAAGGAGAGTGTTAACGACTTTAATATCAAATTTACCGAATAAGTCTTCACTGATCATATCGAGAACCTTGAACACCGGCTGCTTGCTTCTATAGATTCTATCAGACGTCATGGCATGAAACACGTCCGCGATCCCTACCACCTGGGAGTACAAATGGATGCGGTTGTTTTTCTCTGATGATGGATAGCCCGTCCCATCAAATCGTTCATGATGCTGGAAGATTGCCAGCTTGGTTTCCGTTTTAAGCAAAGGAGTATCTTTGATCATTTTATAACCGGTGGCAGGGTGAAGCTTCACCTCTTTAAATTCACTTTCTGTTAACGGCTGTTCTTTGGTAATGATGTGCGGACTGACCTTTGCCATTCCACAGTCTGCCAGAACACCCGCTAAAGCCAATTGATTCACCTGTCCCTGATTCAAGCCCAGCTTCTTCCCTAAAAGGGCACTTATAATCCCAACAGATATGGCATGATGAAAATGATACTCTTCCTTTGTTGAATATTGGTTGAGGGAGTATACATACGTATGGGTTTTTTCAACCGCTTGGATCATTGGGAGGATTAACTCTCTCACTCTCGCAACATTAACTGCCGTTCCTGACTGCCAGTTCACAAACTCTTTCTTGAATTCTTTGATGGTCATTGTATAGAGATCGAAGAACCCTATTTGCTCTTTGGTCTGTGTTTCTTCCTGGATGTTCTCTTTATCGTTAGAGTGCGAGAACCTGAATGGACGTCCATCCGCCTTCGTTTTCTCTATTACAAGCTCTGTTATATTGAATGCTTGTAGAACATTCAAGTGTTCTTCTTCGATTACAGTATTCTTTGGAATGATCGGACTGACGGACATTCCCATGATATCTTCTGCCACGATGCACCCTAATTGTAACTCTCCACGATGTACCTTCACCTGTTTACACCTCACATCATACCTTATTGTACTAGTTTATTTTACCAAATCCAGATGGTTATAGTGGGGTTTTTCAAAAAAATAAGCAGTTTCCAGTATAAGTGGAAACTGCTTACTCTATTCTTTACTGTTCTGTATCATCATTTACATCTTCAATACTTCCTTCAATTTCACTATCTCCCGGCTGTTCGGTTCCTTCGGAAGTTTCAACTGGTGCTTCCGTTTCTTCGTCTTCTTTTTCAACTTTGGCGACTGTTGAAACAAATTCACTTTCCTGAAGGCGGATCAGCTTGACTCCTTGAGTATTCCGGCCAGTAGTGGAAATATCATTGACGTCCATGCGGATCAGGACACCATGTGCCGTAATGATCATGATGTCTTCTTCACCTGTCACGGCCTTAACAGAGACCAGATCTCCGTTACGTTCCGTTACATTACATGTTTTCAATCCTTTTCCGCCACGTGTTTGAACTCTATATTCACTTGCAGGAGTACGCTTACCGTAACCATTCACCGTTACGACCAGAACGTCGCTCTTTTCTTCCAGGATTTCCATTCCGACAACGATGTCATCGTCACTCAGGGTGATTCCTTTTACTCCTGTAGCTGTTCTTCCCATTGAACGAACATCCGTTTCAGGGAAGCGAATAAGCATTCCTTTTTTCGTTCCGATGATCATATCTTTTTCACCATCGGTCAGCTTGACGGAAATGAGTTCGTCATTTTCCCGAAGGTTGATGGCGATCAGACCGTTTGTACGGATATTGGCGAAATCGGATACCGGTGTGCGTTTGGAAATACCTTGCTTCGTAGTGAAGAATAGGTACCAGTCATCTACAAACTCTTCTACCCGTATCATCGCGTTGATCCATTCATCTTTTTCTACGCCCAGCATATTGATGATTGGTAACCCTTTCGCTGTACGGCTGAATTCAGGAATTTCATATCCTTTGGCACGGTATGCTTTTCCTTTGTTCGTGAAGAATAGGATCGTATCGTGAGTGGACGTTGTCAGTAGGTGTTCAACAAAGTCTTCGTCATTTGTACCCATTCCCTGGATCCCTCTTCCCCCACGCTTTTGACTGCGGTAGGTTGATACAGGGAGACGTTTAATGTATCCGTTGTGCGTAAGAGAAACGACGATGTTTTCCCTTGGGATCAAGTCTTCATCTTCAATATTCTCAATTCCGCCTGCTACGATTTCTGATCTTCTTTCATCATTGAAGCGTTCTTTGATTTCTATAAGCTCTTCACGGATGATTTCAAGAACTTTTTCATCATCTGCCAAGATCGCTTTCAATTCTGCAATCTGCTTCACAAGCTCTTGGTATTCATCTTCTATTTTTTCCCGTTCAAGACCTGTTAGACGTTGAAGACGCATATCAAGGATGGCTTGGGCCTGTTTATCAGAAAGGGAGAAGTTCTCCATCAAGCCCTGTTTCGCAAGCTCTGTTGTTTGAGACCCGCGAATAAGGGCGATAATTTCATCTATATGATCCAAGGCGATTCGCAAACCTTCTAAAATATGAGCCCTTGCTTCAGCTTTGCGTAACTCGAATTCCGTTCTGCGGCGAATGACTACACGTTGATGCTGAAGGTAATGATATAGGCACTCTTTTAAATTTAATACCTTCGGCTGACCGTCTACCAGTGCAAGGAGGTTGATACCAAAGCTTGTTTGGAGAGCCGTTTGTTTATATAGATTATTGAGGAGAACGTTCGCATTCGCATCTTTTCTTACCTCAATCACGATGCGCATACCATTTCTGTCCGACTCATCACGTAAATCTGTAATTCCATCAATCTTCTTATCACGAACGAGATCGGCTATTTTCTCGATCAGTCTTGCTTTATTTACTTGATAAGGAATTTGATGAACGATGATTGTTTCTTTCCCGTTGCTCTTTGTTTCGATTTCCACACGGGCGCGCATCGTAATGGAGCCCTTACCTGTTTCATAAGCACGGCGGATCCCGCTTCTTCCCACTATCAACCCTGCTGTAGGAAAATCAGGTCCATAGATGAATTCCATCAGCTCTTGGATCGTGATATCAGGATCTTTACTTAACGCTAGGATTCCATCGATGACTTCTCCGAGATTATGGGGAGGAATATTCGTTGCCATACCAACAGCGATACCTGAAGAACCGTTCACCAACAGGTTGGGGAAGCGGGCAGGTAATACTTCCGGCTCTCTCTCGGTTCCATCATAGTTGTCCTTATAATCAATCGTATCTTTATTAATATCTCGAATAAGTTCCATAGAGATTTTGGACATACGCGCTTCTGTATAACGCATGGCCGCTGCTGCGTCTCCATCGACAGAACCAAAGTTACCATGACCGTCCACAAGCATATAACGATAGTTGAAATCCTGTGCCATACGGACCATTGTGTCATAGACGGCAGAGTCACCATGCGGGTGGTACTTACCGATTACTTCGCCGACGATACGTGCTGACTTCTTATATGCTTTGTCAGATGTCATCCCCAGGTCATTCATCGCATATAAAATACGGCGATGGACAGGTTTCAGCCCATCACGGGCATCCGGCAATGCACGGGAAACGATGACACTCATCGCATAATCAAGGAATGACGAGCGCATTTCGCTACTTATATTAATTTCTTTAACATTCGAATTAGGTGTTTCTGCCATAGTAAAAGGGACCTCCTTTTAAAGAAAGATTTGAACCTTTCTCATTCTTTACCTTGTCCACTATGTAAAAGACAGGATAGCACACGGTCTATCCTGTACTATCTTATTTAAGGCTATTTCCGTAAATGACCCTGTTCCTTTAGAGCCGGTAATTGAACGCTTCACACAGGAGTCTCGCACTCCTCCGCTCGAAACAACTTACTTGGAAGCTCTGATTAAATATCCAGGTTCTTAACATAAGCCGCATTTTCTTCAATGAAGTTACGTCTAGGCTCTACTTTGTCACCCATTAGGATTTCAAAGGTTTCGTCTGCTTCAATCGCATCCTGTAGACTGACTTGCAGCAGTGTCCGTGATTCTGGATCCATGGTTGTCTCCCACAGTTGCTCCGGGTTCATCTCTCCAAGACCCTTGTAACGCTGGATACCAGGTTTCGGTGTCGGGGAGATTTCTGCCAGGATACGATCCAGTTCTTTATCATTGTAGGCATACTCAATTTTCTTCCCTTGTTGTATTTTGTACAACGGCGGTTGGGCGATATAGATATAGCCTGCTTCGATGATATTTCGCATGTAGCGATAGAAGAACGTTAATAATAGCGTTCGGATATGTGCTCCATCGACGTCGGCATCCGTCATGATCACGATCTTATGGTATCTTGCTTTCGCCAGATCGAAGTCTTCTCCGATTCCTGTACCAAGAGCCGTGATGATGGCTCTGACCTCATTATTTGAAAGGATCTTATCCAGACGGGCCTTTTCTACGTTAATGATTTTACCACGCAGAGGAAGGATGGCCTGAAAATGACGATCCCGGCCTTGTTTCGCAGAACCGCCGGCTGAGTCACCCTCAACCACGTAGATTTCACTTATGCTTGGATCTTTAGAGGAACAGTCTGCCAGTTTACCAGGTAAGCTTGAAATTTCAAGGGCACTCTTACGGCGGGTAAGCTCCCTTGCTTTTTTCGCAGCCAGGCGGGCACGTGCAGCCATCAGTCCTTTTTCTACCACTTTTCGTGCGACAACCGGATTTTCCAGTAAGAACGTTTCCAGATGCTCTGAGAACAGGGAATCTGTGATCGTACGTGCTTCAGAGTTTCCCAGTTTGGTTTTTGTCTGACCTTCGAACTGAGGGTCAGGGTGTTTAATTGAGATGATGGCTGTCAATCCTTCACGTACATCTTCCCCTGAAAGATTCGCATCGTTCTCTTTAAATACATTGTTTTTACGGGCGTAATCATTGATCACTCTCGTTAAAGCCGTTTTAAATCCGGACTCATGGGTTCCACCTTCATGAGTATGGATGTTATTGGCAAAGGAATAAAGGTTACTTGCGAAACCATCGTTATATTGAAGGGCGATTTCTACCGTGATATCATCCTTTTCCCCTTCAATGTAAATCGGTTCTTCATGGATGACTTCTTTCGAACGATTCAGATGTTCTACGTAGGACTTGATCCCACCTTCATAATGGTAGTCCCTTCTTTTCCCTTCTCCGCGCTTATCCTCGATACTGATCTGGATCCCTCTGTTTAAGAAAGCCAGTTCCCGGATACGGTTTGCCAGTGTGTCATAATCGTATTCTGTCGTTTCAGTGAAAATCTCTGGGTCCGGGGTGAAGTGTATGATCGTTCCCGTCTTATCCGTTTCACCTATCACTTTAAGATCAAAGCTCGGAACACCTTTTTCGAATTTTTGGTAATAGATCTTTCCGTCACGATGAACGTTCACCTCAAGTTCAGTGGAGAGAGCATTAACAACCGATGCTCCAACCCCATGAAGACCTCCGGATACTTTATATCCTCCGCCTCCGAACTTTCCACCGGCATGGAGGACCGTCATGATGACTTCAACGGCAGGACGTCCCATTTTTTCATGGATTCCGACTGGGATACCTCGTCCATTATCGGTAACAGTGATACTGTTATCTTCTTCGATGATGACTTCGATTTCATTACAGTGACCGGCTAATGCTTCATCGATACTGTTATCGACGATTTCCCACACCAAATGATGCAGGCCTCTTCCGCTTGTTGATCCAATATACATCCCAGGTCTTTTACGAACAGCCTCTAACCCTTCTAAAACCTGAATCTGATTTTCATCATAGGATCCGCCTTGTGCTTGTTTTTGTTCCATAGCCATACTGATTCACCTACACTTTCTAACCTTCAGGGCTTAATATTTCTATTATAAATTCTCATAGTTTGAGTATTTCTTTGATCGCTTTTTTAATGTACTTGATGCAAGTGGTGAAAGATACAACTGTTTTGATGTGATGACAAGAGATTTATATGAACCCTTTGCAAGATTACAAAGGTTTTTATCTTTTGTTTTTAGAAAATGTTGGATTTCCTCTGAAAATTGAACGGTGTCTCGATCAATAATTGCAATGATTTCATCTGTACGTACCATGACATCTTCTCCTACATGTATGTACAAGGTAACACCTCATTTCAGTCTTTTCATTGATCCGGCTTCGACTTCAAACGTAGTCGCTTCGTTTAAGGTTTGATGATCAATTCCGTCCACGTTTGTGGTCGTGACGAAGGTTTGGACTTTCCCCTGGATGGTATTTAATAAATGGGATTGCCGATAATCATCTAATTCCGACAATACATCATCAAGAAGTAAGATGGGATATTCTTTTATTTCAGAATGAATCAGCTCAATCTCCGCAAGCTTCACAGACAGGGCTGTCGTCCGTTGCTGCCCCTGTGATCCGAATGTTTGAACATCTCTTCCATTTACAATGAATTGAAGATCATCCCGATGGGGTCCGACCAGTGTCACGCCGCGGTCTATTTCCCGTTCGCGGATGCCATCGAATTTCTGCTCATATATATCTACCATTTTTGACCATTCTTGATTATCTGATACCTCTAAAGACGGTTTATATACGATTTCCAAGGTTTCCAACCCCCTTGAAATTCCCGAATGGATCGGTTTCGCCCAATTTTCCAGGAGCTGGACGAACTCAAACCGTTTTTTCGTGATTTTCACGGCCATTTCGATAAACTGCTCCGTCAAGACATCAAGCATCGTCTGGTCTTTTTGCTTTCTAGTCTGCAATTGTTTCAAGTAGTGGTTGCGCTGCTGTAATATTTTTTGATAAAGGCTGATATCATGTAAATAAACAGGGGAAACCTGTCCGATTTCCATATCAATAAAACGACGCCTTACTTGAGGGCTCCCTTTTACCAGATGGAGATCTTCAGGCGCAAACATGACAACGTTCATATTGCCCACATATTGACTTAATTTAGATTGTTCAAGGTGATTGCTTTTCGCTTTTTTTCCCTTTTTGGAGAGAATAAGTTCCAGTGGCAATCCACCATTATATTTCTGAATCCTACCTTTTATTTTAGCATATTCCTCGTCCCAACGGATTAAATCTTTATCATTCGATGTCCGGTGGGATTTAGCCATTGCCAGTACATAAATAGACTCCATGATATTGGTTTTCCCTTGAGCGTTTTCCCCAAGTATCACGTTTACCTTATTTTCGAAACTCACGTCTATTGATTCGTAATTCCGATAGTTTCTTAATTCTAAATGTTCAATGTACATGGAAATAACATCCTTTATTATTCTCCGGCAACCACAAAGACTCCTACCTCGGGAATTTCAATTGTGTCACCAATCGTCAGTTTTCTTCCTCGTCTTTGGTCTTGTTCCCCATTTATGTATACTTCATATTCACTTAAAAACCATTTCGCCATTCCGCCGGACTGAATCACTTCAGCCAGCTTCAGGAATTGTCCCAACGTGATTATTTCTGTTTCAATGGTGATCTCTTTCGCCACTAAAATCACTACTTTCCGTATAAAGTCTCTAATATCTTATTTTACTCTAAATGAAGTCAAGTCACAACTCATGAAAAATGGACAGATTTTTTAAGAGCTTGTCACAGACTTTTTTATCAACATTTTGGTGAGGTGACCTGATTCCCTCAAGGATCATTCCTATATTCATTCCTATAATTACCAATTCTACTCTAAAATCTGAATTGAAATCCACAAATAAAAAAGCCAACACCTGTTTTTCCAAAGGTGTTGGCTTTCTTTGCGTTTTAGTACGTTCTAACTGGCAGAATCAACTGCAGGATGGAATCATCATGAAGCGGCTTCAATACGAACGGTCTCATGGCACCAGTGAAGTTTACGTAGATTTCAGTTCCTTCAATGGCTTTCAATGCATCCATCATGTATTTCGCACTAAAGGATATCTTTAGTTCTTCCCCTTCAATGGATTGACTTTGAACCTGTTCGATTACTTTTCCAATTTCAGGTGTATTGGATGAAACCTCTATCATGCCGCCTTCAAGAGTAGAGAGTTTTACGACATTGTTTCGTCCCTCTCTTGCAAGCAGTGACGCACGGTCAATCGCCTGTAAAAATTCTTTCGTATTTAGGGTTATTTCCGTCTTTGTATCTGAAGGAATCAACCGGCTTGTGTCAGGATAGTTTCCTTCAAGCAATCTTGAGAAGAATAATAAATGCTTCGCTTTGAAAAGCACCTGATTTTCGGTAATCACGATTTCGACAGGCTCATCCGTATCGTCAAGGATTTTGTTCAGTTCGTTCAAACTTTTCCCTGGAATGACAATATTGTATGAGGAATCGTGATTGGTTTCGATCGGCGCCTTTCTCATAGCAAGCCTGTGACTATCTGTTGCAATACAGCTTAACTCACCGTTTTCAATCTGACAGTTTACACCTGTCAAGATCGGGCGTGTTTCTGAGGTGGACACTGCGAACACGGTTTGTCGGATCATTGTTTTTAAAAGATCCGTTGAAACTTTGATTCCGTTACCTTCTTCAATTTGCGGAAGATGTGGGTATTCTTCTGGATCCAGACCGTTTAAATTGAATTCTGCCTGACCTGAACGAATGACGGTTTGGAAATGATTTTGAACTTCGATTTCTACTGTATCTTTAGGTAATTTCTTTACAATTTCACTGAAGAACTTAGCCTGAAGAACAATTCCTCCGGTTTGCATGATTTCAACGATTTCTGAATCATCTTCCTCAGTAGGGATGAAAGATTCAATCGAGATATCAGAATCACTTCCTGTTAAGGTGACACCATCTTCTGTAGCAATTATTTTGATCCCTGTCAGAATGGGGATCGTGGTTCTTGATGTTACAGCTTTCATGACGTCTTGAACACTTTGAACAAGATAGTCCCTTTGAATAACAAATTTCATGATTTATTCCTCCAATTTGCACATAATGTTATGGACTCAATCATATACTAATAATTTATTTAAAAAATAGTACTAGAAGTAGTAGGGCCTGTTGATATGTGGATAAGTATGTGAATGGAACGTAAACACAGCCTATCCACATGTGGACAGACTGTGTGCTAGTTTGTCTTAGTTATTCACATTATCCAATCTTTGTGTGAGTAAAATCAACCCTTTAAAGACTCACGAATTTCCTTCAATTGTTGTTGAAGAAGTGCATCGGCCCCGAGTAAAGTGCTGATCTTCTCATGGGCATGAATCACAGTCGTGTGATCCCGGCCGCCAAATTCCTCCCCGATTTTAGGAAGGGAGGAATCTGTCATTTCCCTGGATAGATACATCGCAATCTGCCTTGGGAATGCGATAGATTTGGTCCGTTTCTTTGCTTTAAAGTCTTCTAACTTCACATTGAAGTGCTCGCCGACAACGCGTTGGATCTCCTGGATGGTAATGACCTTAGGCTTGGAGCTTGGAATGATATCCTTTAAAGCTTCTGCTGCGAGATCTGCATTTATATCTTTATTTATAAGAGAAGAGTACGCGACAACACGAATTAAAGCGCCCTCTAACTCACGGATATTGGAATCAATTTGATTGGCTATATAAAGCATGGCTTCATTTGGTATGTCTAGTCCTTCAGCCTTTGCTTTTTTTCGTAAAATGGCAATTCTCGTCTCCAGATCAGGTGGCGTTATGTCTGTAATCAGACCCCACTCGAATCGAGAGCGAAGCCTGTCTTCAAGCGTCGGAATCTCTTTAGGTGGGCGATCACTGGAAATGACAATTTGCTTGCTTTCTTCATGTAAGGTATTAAAAGTATGGAAAAATTCCTCTTGTGTCTGCTCTTTCCCTGCTAAAAATTGAATATCGTCAATTAATAGAACATCAACATTACGGTATTTATTGCGGAAATCAACGGCCTTATTGTCACGGATGGAATTAATGAACTCATTAGTGAATTTTTCAGATGATAAATAGACCACTTTAGCAGCAGGATTATGTTCCAATACATAATGCCCGATAGCATGCATCAAGTGGGTCTTCCCGAGTCCCACTCCACCATAAATAAACAAGGGATTATAGGCTTTTGCCGGTGCTTCGGCCACGGCTAGTGAAGCGGCATGAGCAAAACGGTTGCCTGAACCGATGACAAAGGTATCAAACGTATATTTAGCGTTCAGCATATTTTGATTTAATTCCTGTTGATCCTCGTCTTTCATCGACTTCTTTGGCGGCAATTGAATATCAAACTCTTCCGGTTCCTGGTTTTGAGGAATGATAAATTTCACGACTAATTCTTCGCCTGTTATATCATATAACACTCCGGAGATGAGTTGAGAGTAGCGGCCTTCCAGCCAATCTCGTGCAAATTCATTTGGAGCTGTAATGACAAGAGTGTCCCCTTGAATGGAATGTGCCTTAGTGGATTTTAACCAAGTATCAAAGCTCGGTTTACTTATCTTTTTTTCGATACTTTCTAAGGCTTTGCTCCAAAGATCCCCGATATTCTCCAATCCTGATCCCTCCTTTTCTTAGTTTGTATAAGTTCTGTACAATTGTTTCGTGCTATCAATCACGTTGTTTCACGTCGTTTTATAAAAATACAATAAGGTGCATGTGGAGAAAATATATAATAAGGAAAGAAAATGGTTTTTCGACAATATCCACCACTTGTGGACAACGTTTTACAAACCCTCTGAATAAGTTACCCACACGATATCCACATTTTGTGGATAAGTTAATACTGCTAATTAAGTTGTTAAGAGTGAAAACACAATAATCATATCAAAATATCCTTAGGGGTGCAATGCTTTTTGAATTTTATCCACAACCCCTGTCTCTTGTGGAAACGTCTTGTCCACAAGCTATGAACTTGTGAAAAAGTTGTCAATATGTGTTGTGGATAATTTGAAACCGTGTCGAATACTATCCACAGGAAGGGTGAATAGAGAAATGGAATAAGATTTGTAGAAGGAGATGGATCAAGGAGAGATAGTTATTCGGTCGGTAATCAGTAATGTAAAGAAGCGGTAAGCATCCTGCAGCGAAAATCAACGTCTACTTTTTTTTTAGAATGGAACACTGTTTACGAATAGAGCCTAAAAGAAAAATAATATGAGTGTTGACTTTTTATGGGTACCGTCTTTATAATAGTGAGGAATGTCTTTAACTTTTTAAAGATATCCTTCAGGGAGGTGTCATAGATGAAAAGAACGTTTCAACCAAATAACCGCAAAAGAAAAAAGAACCACGGTTTCCGTGCACGTATGAGCTCTAAAAACGGACGTAATGTTTTAGCTCGTCGTCGTAGCAAAGGAAGAAAAGTATTATCTGCTTAGACCACTGAACTGACTCAGTGGTCTTTTTTTTCCTTTATGGCAGGGGAATGACGACTTGGCTCGTTCAGTCTTTAAATTAAGAGATGATTTACTTATAATTTCAATAGAATGAGCCAATAATGTCGAGGGTACATCAAGACAAAAATGAAAATTAGGTGTGGTCAATGCGGAAAGATCAGAGAGTAAAGAAAAATAAAGAGTTCCAGGAAATATTCCAAAAAGGAACTTCTTTTGCCAATCGTCAATTCGTCTTATATCTATTAAAGAAAGAAGAGCCTCAGCCTTTCCGGATTGGGATCTCTGTCAGCAAGAAAATCGGGAATGCCGTTTGCAGGAATCAAATTAAGCGGTATGTGAGGCAGGCTTTCCTGGAATTAAAAGAAGATGTACACGATCAGTACGATTATCTAATCATCGCCAGAAAACCGGCGGCCGAAATGAACTTTCATGAAGTGAAGGGAAGCCTCACCCATGTTTTAAAAAGAGGGAAAGTATTGAAAAGATCGTCAAATGGCAAACATGATAGAAAGAAGTCATAACATTTTACGATATTGACAGGTTTCGTCATCACAATCCTCTTAAAAGATGATACAATACGAGAGATTGACCTTTTAAACGCGAGTCCTGTTTTACATTTACTTGAAACATATCAGTTGGGAGGAAAATAAGGGTGAAAAAGAAAATTATAGCCCTGATGGGAATCATTGGGCTTATGGCTATTTTATCAGGTTGTATGGAATACAATCAGCCTATTACACCTGAGAGTAGCGGAATATGGAATGAATACATTGTCTATCCTTTATCACAATTAATTACAATGGTAGCCGAGTTCATGAGCGGTTCTTATGGACTGGCAATTGTCATCGTTACATTGCTTATTCGCTTAGCGATTCTGCCATTAATGATTAAACAAACGAAAAACTCAAAAGCCATGCAGGCTTTACAGCCGGAAATGAAAAAGCTGCGTGAAAAATATAGCTCAAAAGATGCACAGACTCAACAAAAACTTCAACAAGAAACGATGGCTTTATTCCAAAGTCACGGGGTGAATCCACTTGCCGGTTGTTTCCCATTGATTGTTCAGATGCCGATCTTAATCGGTTTTTATCATGCAATCGTGAGAACAGAAGAAATCAAAGCTCATAATTTCCTTTGGTTCGATCTTGGCAATCCGGACCCTTTCTATATTTTACCTTTAGTAGCAGGTGTGACGACCTTTATCCAACAGAAATTAATGATGGCGGGGACAGCAAATCAGAATCCGCAAATGGCGATGATGCTTTACATCATGCCGGTCATGATCATTATTTTTGCGATTAATTTCCCTGCAGCTCTATCCCTATACTGGGTAGTCGGTAACTTATTTATGATTGTTCAGACATACTTTATCAAAGGTCCTGAAATTAAAGAAGCTCAGACTGCTAAAGCTGGTGGGAATTCGGGAGGAAAGAAAAAGTGAGAGAAGTAGAAGTGACTGGTCAAACGGTGGAAGAAGCCATTGAATCAGCCTTGTCTCAACTGAATATCACCAAAGAAGAAGCAGAAATTGACGTCATTGACCAAGGCAAAAAAAGCTTGTTCGGATTATTCGGAGGACGACCCGCAGTCGTTCACGTCAAAAAAGCGATAGATCCGGTAAATGAAGCAAAAGATTTTCTACTATCTGTTGCAAGGGAAATGGGAGTGAACGCTTCCATTGAAGTGAAAATAGATGGACGAGATGTAGAGTTCAACATTACCGGGGAAAAAATGGCTCTCTTAATAGGGAAAAGGGGACAGACGTTGAATGCACTTCAGCATTTGACTCAACTGATTGCGAACAGAGTTTCCGATCAGTTCATTACCATCCTGTTAGATGCTGAGAACTATCGTGAAAGAAGGAAGCAAACCTTAACAAATCTCGCTGAACGGTTAGCGGACAAAGCAGTGCGCACCAATCGTTCAGTTTCATTAGAACCTATGCCTTCCTATGAAAGGAAAGTGATTCATACAGCGTTGGTTGATTCAACGATTGTTGATACACATTCAGAAGGCAGAGAACCGAATCGCTATATTGTGATTGCACCTAAATAAGTATGAGACGATCCCTTTTAAGGGATCGTTTTTTTGTGTGCTTCGGGAGTCTGTGTGACGAGAAAGGAAATCCAGTATTGACAAATCTTTCAAATACATAATGGCATAAGCGGCGCTTTTGGGAAAAATAGAAGTGGTTTTCGGTAGGCCCGCTTTGGCTCGTCTGGAACACATGCAAAGCACGTTGCCTTCCAAGGTTTCCTTCAGTCTGCCTTCTTGACGCCCTCAGGCCGGTGGATGCTTATTTTCGTCCCGGTTTATTGTTATTCACATGTGGATAAGTTAAAATAGTAGAGATGAAGTATGGTATTTGTGGATAACATTATTTGGCGTTAAATAGAGGGTTTCCTTTCTTTAGTATTAAATAGGATTGTGATATTCTAATAATTTGGGGAAACTTTGCTCAATACAAACATTTTTTATATAAATAGTTCTGTTATAAGAGAGGTGAATACGATGGAGTTTGATACAATCGCAGCGATTTCCACTCCAATGGGAGAAGGAGCCATTGCAATTGTCCGTTTGAGTGGTGACCAAGCCTTCGATATCGGTGATAAGATCTTTAAAGGAATGAAGGGAAGCTCAATGAAAGAGTTTGCTTCTCATACTATTCATTATGGACATATTGTCGATCCGGACACAGAGCAAGTCGTGGAAGAAGTCATGGTTTCTGTCATGAGAGGTCCTAAAACCTTTACCCGTGAGGATATTATCGAGATTAACTGCCACGGAGGACTCGTGTCAGTCAATAAAGTGCTGCAGCTCGTATTGAAAAATGGGGCAAGGCTTGCTGAGCCCGGTGAATTTACGAAACGGGCGTTCCTGAACGGACGTATCGATCTTTCACAGGCTGAAGCGGTAATGGATCTGATCAGGGCAAAAACCGATCGGGCAATGAATGTCGCACTCAATCAGATGGAAGGCCGACTTTCCAATTTGATTCGAAAGCTTCGTCAGGAAATCCTTGAGACCCTTGCGCATGTCGAGGTGAACATCGATTACCCGGAGTATGATGATGTGGAAGAAATGACGCATAACGTACTATTGGAGAAATCGAAGCATGTCCGGGATGAAATTGACCGTCTGGTGCAAACATCAGAACAGGGAAAAATATTAAGAGAAGGCCTTTCAACCGTCATTATTGGACGACCGAACGTAGGAAAGTCTTCGCTGTTAAACAGTCTTGTTCATGAAAACAAGGCAATCGTAACCGATATTCCAGGAACTACCCGGGATGTCATTGAAGAATATGTGAATGTCCGAGGAGTTCCCCTGCGTCTCGTGGATACTGCAGGAATCCGTGAAACGGAAGATATCGTTGAGCGGATCGGGGTGGAACGCTCACGGCAAGTATTGAAAGAAGCGGATCTGATTTTACTTGTGCTTAATAATGCAGATGACCTGACTCATGAGGATGAACAGCTGTTCGAAGCAGTAAGAGGAATGGACGTCATTGTTATCGTGAACAAAACCGATCTGCCTCAGAAGATCGATATCGATAAAGTAAGGAAGCTTTCTGAAAATCATCAGCTGGTGACAACGGCATTACTTGAAGAGCAGGGAATCGATGAGCTGGAAGAGGCCATTTCATCCTTATTCTTCGCAGGGTCCATTGAAGCGGGAGATATGACTTATGTGTCCAATAGCCGTCATATCGCTCTACTCAATCAGGCGTCCCTTGCCATCAATGAAGCGATCAACAGCGTAGAAATGGGAACACCGATCGATATCGCTCAAATTGACCTGACAAGGACATGGGAGTTATTGGGTGAAATTATCGGGGACAGCGTTCATGAAAGTCTAATCGACCAACTGTTTTCTCAATTCTGCTTAGGGAAATAATCACTATTATAATGTGGACGCATATTATGCGGTCCTACAAGGAGGAAAAAGTAAACCATGCAATATGACGCAGGGCAATATGATGTCATTGTCATTGGTGCCGGCCATGCCGGAGTGGAAGCGGGACTTGCTTCCGCCCGTATGGGGGCTAAAACGTTAATGGTGACCATTAACTTAGATATGGTAGCCTTTATGCCGTGTAATCCATCTGTCGGTGGGCCGGCAAAAGGAATTGTTGTAAGAGAGATTGACGCCCTTGGCGGTGAAATGGGGCGTAATATAGATAAAACACATATCCAAATGAGAATGTTGAACACAGGGAAAGGCCCAGCCGTTCGTGCATTACGGGCACAGGCCGATAAATTCCTTTATCAGCATGAAATGAAGCGTACAATCGAAAATGAACCAAACATGACCCTTATGCAGGGGATGGTCGAGGAACTGATTGTGGAAGACGGTGAATGTAAAGGTGTTGTCACGATGACTGGTGCTGCTTACCGAGGGAAAACAGTCGTCATCACAACGGGAACCTTCCTCCGTGGAGAAATCATTTTAGGTGATCTGAAATATTCAAGCGGACCAAATAACCAGCAGCCTTCCATCAGACTATCTGATCACCTGCATGAATTGGGCTTCGACACCGTTCGTTTTAAAACGGGGACACCACCGCGGGTCAATAGTTCAACGATTGACTATTCAAAGACAGAAATTCAGCCGGGGGATGATGTTCCACGTGCATTCAGCTATGAAACGACAAAATACATCACTGACCAACTTCCGTGTTGGCTGACGTATACGAACGAACACACTCATCAATTGATCGATGATAATCTGCATCGTTCACCAATGTACTCTGGAATGATCAAAGGAACTGGACCGCGATATTGTCCTTCCATTGAAGATAAAGTCGTCCGTTTCCATGACAAACCACGTCACCAGATTTTCCTGGAGCCTGAGGGAAGAAACACTCAGGAAGTGTATGTTCAAGGATTATCCACCAGCTTACCTGAAGATGTTCAGCAAAAGATCCTTCAAACGATCCCTGGTCTTGAAGACGTACAAATGATGCGTGCCGGGTACGCCATTGAGTATGATTCCATCGTGCCGACCCAATTATGGCCGACCCTTGAAACGAAAAAAATCAAAAATCTTTATACAGCGGGACAAATCAACGGAACTTCCGGTTATGAAGAAGCGGCTGGACAAGGCCTGATGGCTGGAATCAATGCTGCCTGCCGCGCTTTAGATAAAGATGAAGTCATCTTAGGCCGGTCCGACGCGTATATCGGGGTCCTCATTGATGATCTTGTGACAAAAGGAACGAACGAACCGTATCGTCTTTTGACTTCACGTGCTGAATATCGTCTGTTGCTGCGTCATGACAACGCCGATCTCCGCTTAACGGATATCGGTCATAAAATCGGCTTGATCTCTGATGATCGATACGAGCGGTTCACGGCCAAGAAGGAAGCGATCGCTGCCGAGAAGAAGCGTCTTCAAGGCATCCGGATTAAGCCTACTGACGAAACACAGGCCGTCATCAGGGAAGCTGGAGGAAGTGAGCTGAAAGACGGAATCGTAGCGGTGGATCTTCTGAAGCGACCTGAAATGAACTATAGCCATATTAAATCCCTCGTCCCGAGTGAAGTCGAGCTGGATGCTGATGTTGAAGAACAGGTTGAAATCCAGGTGAAATATGAAGGGTATATTGAAAAGTCTCTTCAACAAGTCGATAAAATGAAAAAAATGGAAAACAAACGAATTCCTGAGAACATTGATTACAACGCAATCAGCGGTTTAGCGTCTGAAGCAAGACAGAAATTGATTGAGGTTCAGCCTCTATCCCTTGCCCAGGCGTCCCGTATCGCAGGGGTGAATCCTGCGGATATCTCTATATTACTCGTCTACATCGAGCAAGGGAAAATCGCAAAAGTATCCGGTGATCAATAGGGGCAAAGGAAGGATTAATTATGAATATAAATAAATTTCAATCAATGCTGGAGGAGAAGGGGATTCCCCTCTCTTCTCAGCAAATGGATCAGTTTGAGCGTTATTATGAATTATTGGTCGAATGGAATGAAAAGATGAATCTCACGGCCATCACTGAAAAGGAAGAAGTATACTTAAAGCATTTTTACGATTCAATCAGCGCAGCTTTTTATGTTGATTTTTCACAGGTGACAACCTTATGTGATGTTGGTGCAGGAGCCGGTTTTCCGAGTATCCCTCTAAAAATATGCTTCCCGCACTTACATATCTCCATTGTGGACTCTTTAAACAAGCGGATTACGTTCTTAAATCATTTATCAAATGAACTCGGACTTGAGCACACCAGCTTCTATCATGATCGTGCCGAGTCCTTTGGCAAAAATAAGGATCATCGTGAAAAATATGATATGGTAACTGCAAGAGCCGTAGCCAGGATGTCTGTTTTAAGTGAATTATGTTTACCTCTTGTAAAAAAAGGCGGCTTCTTTGTAGCCATGAAGGCTTCGAACGTTAACGAGGAGCTATCAAATGCAAAGAAAGCCATCAGTACCCTTGGTGGACAAACCGATAAAATGTATTCATTCGTTCTTCCTGAAGAAGAAAGTGAACGGAACATTGTGAAGATCGACAAAGTGAAAGAAACGCCAAACAAATATCCCAGAAAACCTGGGACACCCAATAAATTACCGTTAGAATAGCAGAAACAGTTCTCCTGCCTCCATTGCATCACCAACACGGAGATTGGATGATTTAATCGCGGGCAGGCAGGAACTTGTCTAAGTTTAGAGAATATTAATAAAGGGAGTTTCTTAAAGGTGGTGTAGGAAGATGAAGCATCCTTTCTCTCGTTTTTTTGGCCTAGGTGAAAAGGAGCAAGATGTTGAATCTGAAGAATCAAGTGTATTGGAAGAAGATCGAGATGAAGTGAAAAAGATACCCGTCTCACAAATCGTCCCTAATCGCTTTCAACCAAGAACTGTGTTTAATGATGAAAAGATAGAAGAGTTATCCAGAACGATTCATACTCACGGTATTATCCAGCCGATTGTGGTTAGGCAATACGGTGATGAGCAGTTTGAAATCATTGCAGGTGAACGTCGATATAGAGCCGTTCAAAAGCTTGGATGGGAAACCGTACCAGCGATTGTAAAGAATTTGAACGATACCGAAACAGCTTCTGTTGCATTGATTGAGAACTTACAAAGAGAAGAGCTCTCTCCTATAGAGGAAGCAATTGCATATGGGAAACTGTTGGAGTTACATGACTTGACACAAGAAGCCCTTGCTCAACGCTTAGGAAAAGGACAATCGACTGTGGCGAACAAGCTTCGTCTCCTAAAGCTTCCGGAAGAAATCCAATCAGCCCTTTTAGATAAACACATCACAGAACGCCACGCCAGGGCTTTGATTCCATTGAAGAATCCTGAAAAGCAGATTCAGCTCCTTCAAGAAATCATTGAGAAAAGCTTAAATGTAAAACAAACTGAAGACCGGGTTGTGAAAATGCAAGAAGGAAATGCTCAGAAACCAAAACCGAAACGAAAAGCATTCAGTAAGGATATGAGAATCGCTGTCAATACGATTCGTCAATCTCTTTCCATGGTTTCAGACAGCGGGATCAACCTTGACTCCGAAGAAGAAGAGCATGAGGAATTCTATCAGTTCACCATCCGTATCCCTAAAAAAAAATAGATTCGTAGACTAAAAGTGAGAAACATAGAGGAGTGGTTTCTCACTTTTTTGTTTGGGTCGTTTTACGAATGGTTCCCCAATATGTAATCTGCCGGGATCTTTGTCAACCAGTATGTACTGGATGGTGAGAGAAACGACTCCCCTTGCTGTCAGAGTGCGGCCGTTCTTCCTTCAGGATCCTCCTGCTCTTCCGTAGAAATCTACGCGGTTCTTTAAGTTTTTTTAGAATTCATTATCGAACTAAATAAAAATATCTAATCGATAAAAGGTATTCTAGCAGCTAATAGTAGAAAATATATTTTATATCTACTAGCTTATTAAGAACACATGTTTTGAAAGTTGATTGCAGCGGAAGGATGCTCGACTCCTGCGGGAGTAGCTGGACAGGTGAGACCCCGGAGGCGTAGCCGAGGAGGCTCACCGCCAGCCCCGCGGAAAGCGAGCATCCTGGAGCGGAAATCAACTTCTACAGTCTTCTTTTATAATGCAATCGGCAGATATTGCGTTGCAAAACAACAAATAAAACAGCTTATTTGAGAATAAAAAAACGATTTCCTATTTTTAGAAACACTGCTCTTTTTAAAAAAATTGACAGACAATTCTAAGGGAATTTTGATAGAATAGAAGAATACTGTAAAAAAAGATAGTCAATCTTAGGAAGTCAAAAGGTAGGTGACAACCTTGGGCAGAATCATAGCCATTACAAACCAAAAAGGGGGCGTGGGAAAAACCACCACATCCGTCAATTTGGGGGCTTGTTTAGCTTATATAGGGAAAAAGGTTTTACTCGTGGATATAGATCCTCAAGGAAACGCCACTAGCGGTGTAGGCGTGGAAAAAGGGGATGTCCAGCAATGTATATATGATGTGTTAGTGGACGATGTAGACATCTACGAAACCATAAAACAGTCTAAAGTTGAAAATTTATCCATTGTGCCTGCGACGATTTCATTGGCTGGAGCAGAAATTGAACTTGTTCCGACCATCTCACGTGAAGTGCGGTTAAAGAAAGCGTTAGAAAAAGTAAAGGATCAATTTGATTATATTATCATTGATTGCCCACCGTCATTAGGGTTATTGACGATTAATTCATTAACCGCTTCAGATGCCGTCATCATTCCTGTACAGTGTGAATATTACGCTTTGGAAGGTTTAAGTCAGCTGCTGAGTACAGTTCGTCTAGTTCAGAAACATCTGAATCAGGATCTGATGATTGATGGTGTACTGTTAACGATGCTGGATGCCAGAACCAATCTCGGGATTCAAGTCATCGAAGAAGTGAAAAAATATTTTCAAGATAAAGTGTATCGCACAATCATTCCGCGTAATGTTCGTTTAAGTGAAGCGCCCAGTCATGGTGAGCCCATTATCATTTATGATGCGAAGTCCAGGGGAGCAGAAGTTTATTTAGAACTAGCAAAGGAAGTGGTGGCGAATGGCTAAAGGTTTAGGGAAAGGGATAAATGCTCTCTTTACTAATATCCAATCAACTCAAAAAGAAGAGTCCGTACAAGAAGTAAGCTTGAAAGAAATACGGCCGAATCCTTATCAGCCAAGGAAAATCTTCGATGAGACAGCCATCGACGAATTAAAAGAATCGATCTTGGAGCACGGTATCCTGCAACCGATCATTGTTCGCAAAACGATCAAAGGTTATGAAATTGTCGTAGGGGAACGCCGTTATCGTGCGGCTAAAGCCGCTAAATTAGACTCCGCTCCTGTTGTGATCCGGGAATTGAATGATCAACAGATGATGGAGCTCGCCGTCCTGGAAAATCTTCAACGGGAAGATCTCACACCCATCGAAGAAGGCGCAGCTTACCAAATGCTCATGGATAAGCTTAAGCTCACTCAGGAGGAATTAGCTAAGAGATTAGGGAAGAGCCGACCTCATATTGCCAACCATATCCGTCTCTTGTCCCTGCCTGCCCCTGTCCAGGAACTTATCTCGGAAGGTAAGTTAACCATGGGACATGGCCGCGCGCTTCTTGGGCTTAAAAATAAAAAGAATTTATCACCGGTTGCAAATCGTATTCTTAAAGAATCATTGAACGTAAGGCAGTTAGAGAAAATCATTAAAGAACTAAATGAAAATGTTCCACGTGAAACAAAAAAGAAAGAACGGAAAGATGTCTTTATTCAGGAACAGGAATCCCTTCTGCGGGAACGCTTCGGCACAACAGTGACCATTAAACAATCGAAGAAAAAAGGAAAGATCGAGTTGGAATTCTTTTCAAAAGAAGATTTGGATCGAATTTTGGAATTGCTGCAGTAGGGAGGTAAACGGGACTGACTGAAAAGATCCAAGCTTTTTAGTCAGTCCTCTTCCTTAAGATGAATAGAGTCACTATTCTTTGGGAAATAATCTGCAATCATTTAGAAAGATAAGGGGAACATCATGGTACTTTTAGGAACGCTGGTTAATGGAATATGTATTATAATCGGTACTCTTTTGGGGAAGGTCCTTCACCGCATACCTGAAGATATGAAGGGAACGGTCATGAAAGCCATCGGTTTAGCCGTAATCGTACTCGGTTTGCAGATGGGGTTGAAAAGTGAAAACTTTCTCATCGTCATCATCAGCCTGGCTGTGGGTGCTGCCTGGGGAGAGTGGATGAATCTGGAAGGGAAACTTAACTCATTGGGAAACTGGTTGGAATCGAAGATTGGCAGTCATAAGGAAACATCGATTTCTCAAGGATTTGTAACCGCAACCTTGATTTTTGTCATTGGTGCAATGGCGATTATAGGTGCATTGGACAGCGGCATCAGGGGAGATCATGATGTTCTGTTGACCAAATCCATCATAGATGGTTTTACATCCCTCATCCTCACGACGACGTTGGGGATCGGTGTCATGTTTTCAGCGATACCAGTCGTCCTTTATCAAGGATTTATTGCTCTGTTTGCGACTCAGATTCACCAGTGGATCCCTGGTGATCTGATGGATGCTTATATTGTGGAAATGACGTCAACAGGAGGCATCATGATTTTCGCCATTGGATTGAATCTCCTTGGCGTTACGAAAATCAGAGTCGCGAATCTATTGCCGGGGATCATCGTGGTAGGTGTCGTCGTTGGGGTCATCTATGGGTATCAGCACTATATGTAATGCCTGGAAATAAAGAAGGGAGAGAATTCAGATTTGTTCTGAGTCCTCTCCCTTCTTTATTGCTGTAATTCTTCCCGCCATTTCTCCATGCTGAGTGCATTCCGATGCTCAACCGATTGACCTGCTAATACAATGGCTTCAGCAATCGTCTTCGCCATTTTCATCACAAGGTTTAAACGAGTATTTTGTAAGACAAAAAACTCCATGAACCCACTTACATTGACGATACCGGTGAGGTGGATTTCACCGACCTCTGGAAGCTCTTTATTCACTCCTGCACCAGGCTTTAAAGGACCTTCGCTTAGTTGAATGGCACCCACACTTTTTAACCTTCCGAGACATGCATCCACTCCAATCACAAACGGGTTGATGTGCCGGGAAGCAATCTGACTCAGCTTCTCTTCCAGATTTACGGCATGTATCGGATCGTCCAATGTACCATAGACGTGAAAAGGCTTGATATTCTGTTCTTCTATTAACGTCCCAACTAATGGACCCAGTGAGTCCCCAGTTGAGCGGTCAGTGCCGATACACACGAACACGATGGGTCTTGTACGATAATAAGTTGGAAGCATCGACGACAGATGAACGGAAAGATCCTGCGCCGCACGCTCTTCCTGATGAAGGACTCTAAAGGGTTCAGGTTTTCGGTCAAACAGCCCTTTTTTTAGATTCATCGCTTCCACTCCTTTGGATGGCTGGTCAAAGTGACTAAACCGCCTCGGCTTTATCATTCATGCAGAGCTACCGTGGTCAAGGGTTCAGGGGTTATGCCGCCTCCGCTTATAGTGATACTATCAGTATACGGACGATATCTTTTTTTCATACATAATAAAGACGTTTTTTCATAAAATAAAATTTTTATTAAACTTATATTATTATGAGGTTATATCTACACAAGGAGAGGGAAAGTTGATAGAATAAGGAATACTTCTTATTGAATAATAAGTGGAGGTTTTCAGTAGATGTCAGCTACTAAAAATGAAGTCGAAGAGACCATTAAGACAATTAAGCAAAATGAAACGGTAGATAAACTCATAGATAATGAATTCTGGATGGCGATCGGTTCAGGTGCCTTGAAAATTGCTGCCATCATGGTTATTACATATCTGGCTTTAAGGTTGGGGAAATCAGCGATCCGAAACGTATTCAAGGTTCGATCACGTTCCCCCCTTAAATTCACCGAGAGGCGCGAAGCCACTTTATTAAAGCTACTGGAGAATGTATTGACTTATGTGATTTATTTCATCAGTTTGATGACGATTCTGTCGACTCTTGAAATCGATGTAAAGGGACTTATTGCCGGTGCAGGAATTGTCGGTCTTGCCGTTGGTTTCGGTGCACAGAATCTGGTCCGTGATATCATCACAGGTTTCTTCATCATCTTTGAAGATCAATTCTCGGTTGGTGACTACGTCCGAATCGGTTCTGCAGAAGGAACGGTTGAGGAAATCGGACTTCGGACGACGAAGATTAAAAGCTGGACAGGGGAATTGCACATCTTCCCCAATGGTAATATAACAGAAGTGACGAATTTCTCCATTCACAATAGCATCGCTGTTGTGGATGTCAGTATTGCGTATGAAGAAAACATTGAAGAAGCGGAAAAGGTTATGCAGGAACTACTCCTTAATCTACCCCAGAAATACGAAGATCTTGTCAATCCACCAGAATTGTTAGGTGTTCAAACGTTAGGGGCTTCGGATGTGGTCGTTCGGATCGTGGCTGAAACCGTCCCCATGAGACATTGGTATATGGCAAGGATGATACGTAAAGAGGTTAAACTTTGCCTGGATGAGCATGGTATTGAAATTCCATTCCCTCGCATGGTGATGTACTCGCGTAAGGATGAAGAAGAGATCCACCCAAGTGAAGAAAAACAAAGAAAACTTGAAAGCGAATAAGGAGGAATATCCAGTGGAGCCAAAAACATTTACTTTACATGATATTGTAGAAATGAAGAAGCCTCATCCATGTGGTACGAACCGCTGGAAAGTGATCCGTATGGGGATGGATATTCGCATCAAGTGTGTAGGGTGCGGTCACAGCGTCATGATCCCCAGAAAAGACTTTTCAAAAAAAATGAAAAAAGTCATCAGCAGTGAAACTGAAGAATGATTGTTCTTTTTTTACCCTTAATTCTTTTGACCTAATCCAGATGATAGGTAAAAAATAATCATAGGAAGAGCATTCGGTTGATTCATCTCAATTGAATGCTCTTTTTCATGGGCTTCCCCTTTTATGTGTATCGATCCTCATCCTTAGGGAAAGCCCTAAGCTTCACTTGTCTTTTCCCTCCATTATCTCTATAATTGTGAAAGGTTCGACCGTTTTCATGGTCTTTAATCTTACAGGATTTTTAATAGATATGAATTTTTTAATGAGGAGTGACCCAAATGGCATTAACAGCTGGTATTGTGGGATTACCTAACGTAGGAAAGTCCACTTTATTTAACGCAATTACAAAAGCAGGTGCAGAATCTGCCAACTACCCTTTCTGTACCATTGATCCAAACGTCGGAATCGTAGAGGTTCCCGATCACCGTCTAGATAAGTTAACTGAGCTTGTAGAACCGAAGAAGACAGTACCTACTGCCTTTGAATTCACTGATATCGCCGGGATTGTAAAAGGAGCGAGCAAAGGAGAAGGATTAGGAAATAAATTCTTATCCCACATTCGTCAGGTGGATGCGATCTGTCAGGTTGTCCGTTGTTTCGCCGATGATAACATTACGCATGTTGCCGGTAAAGTTGATCCGATTGCCGATATTGATGTAATCAACCTTGAATTAATCTTAGCTGACCTTGAGACAGTAGATAAGCGTATTGCCAAAGTTCAGAAAATGGCTAAGCAAAAAGATAAGGAAGCCGTATTCGAGCATGAAATCCTTGTGAAAATAAAAGAAGCGTTGGAGGCGGAGCAGCCTGCACGCACAGTTGAGTTCTCTGATGAACAAATGAAGCTTGTGAAACAGCTCCACCTGTTGACTTCAAAGCCTGTATTATATGTGGCAAACGTAAGCGAAGATGAAATTGCCGATCCTTCCGGTAACGAATATGTACAGAAAGTACGTGAATTCGCTAAGGAAGACAATGCAGAAGTGATCGTGGTCTGTGCGAAAATCGAATCAGAAATCGCTGAGCTCGATGATGAAGAAAAAGCGATGTTCCTGGAAGAGCTAGGAATCGAAGAATCCGGTTTGGATCAACTCATCCGTGCTACGTATTCATTGTTGGGACTTGCTACTTACTTCACAGCTGGTGTCCAAGAAGTACGTGCCTGGACGTTCCGTGAAGGCATGAAAGCCCCTCAATGTGCCGGTGTCATCCACACCGACTTCGAAAGAGGCTTTATTCGTGCCGAAACCGTATCCTATGAAGACCTCATTGCAGCCGGAACAATGGGTGCTGCACGCGAAGCTGGAAAAGTACGCCTCGAAGGTAAAGAATACCTCGTTAAAGACGGAGATATCATTCACTTCCGTTTTAATGTGTAAGTGTATGTTGAAAGACTAGATGTAAATCTAGTCTTTTTTTTACGTCATATTGCAATAATAGATAAGCTATGCTATAATTTTATTTCGTGAGTAATGAACGCATTGCTCCTTGTTCTTTCACAAAGAAAGGACCGCATAGACCACGAGGAGGTGACATTCAGATGAGAAAGTACGAAGTTATGTACATTGTCCGCCCAAACATTGACGATGAGTCAAAGAAGGCAGTAGTTGAGCGTTTCGATAACGTTTTAACAACTAACGGCGCGGAAATCATCGAGTCAAAAGATTGGGGTAAACGTCGTTTAGCGTATGAAATCAACGATTTTCGCGATGGTTTCTATCAACTAGTTAAGATGAGCGCTACTTCTGATGCAGTGAACGAATTCGATCGTTTAGCTAAAATCAGCGATGATATTATCCGTCATATCGTTGTTAAAGAAGAAGAATAATCCGTACGTTTTTTAAGATATACACTTCTATATCTGTTTCACGTGAAACAGTAAACTAGAAGGAAGGGGTTGATTCTGATGATGAACCGAGTTGTATTAGTAGGGCGTTTAACCAAAGACCCTGAATTAAAATATACTCCAAGTGGAGTGGCTGTTGCTTCGTTTACACTGGCTGTCAATCGTAGTTTTACGAATCAATCAGGTGAACGGGAAGCAGATTTTATTAACTGCGTTGTATGGCGTCGCCCTGCAGAGAATGTAGCAAACTTTCTTAAAAAAGGCAGCTTAGCTGGCGTTGACGGTCGTATTCAAACACGTAATTTCGAAGGACAGGATGGACGTCGTGTGTTTATGACGGAAGTTGTAGCAGAAAGCGTTCAGTTCTTAGAGCCGCGTAGTGCGAATCAAGGCGATCGTGGAGGAAGTCCGGGCTATTCGGGTGGAGGTCAGCGTGACCAGGGAAATCCTTATAGTCAGAATCAGAATCAACAGCGCAATAACAACAACTATACACGTGTAGATGAGGATCCATTTGCAAATGACGGTCAGCCGATCGACATTTCCGATGATGATCTGCCATTCTAAACGAACGATACTAAATCCAAACAAGATAGGAGGCGAAACAAATGGCAGGAGGACGTAGAGGTGGACGTAGACGTCGTAAGGTGTGCTACTTCACAGCAAACGGAATTACACATATCGATTTCAAAGATGTAGATCTTCTTAAGAAATTCGTATCTGAACGTGGAAAGATTCTTCCACGTCGTGTAACTGGAACGAACGCTAAGTACCAACGTAAGTTGACTCGTGCGATCAAGCGCGCTCGTACAATGGCATTACTTCCATACGTAACTGGTGAATAAGATTATCGGTTGAAAGCAGCAGAGACTTGTCTCTGCTGCTTTTTTTAATGCTTTTTTCCTCCAATCCCCCTAATGCTATAAAGAATTGACGAAAATTGTCGATGTAAAAGTGTAGATAAAACGTGGAACTGTCAAAGGGGGAACTTATATGAAAAAGAGCAAGGCAAGAAAGGGTGGCCAAAAGAAAGATTTTCTTCTTTCATCCATTCGCATGAAATTAATCGTCATTATATCCATATTATTTATGCTTTCACTTGCCGTCATTATTGCGATCACCAGTCTGCAGACTAGAAATATGACTGAGAAAGAAGTCATTAGTCAAACGGAGGGAATCGTAGGAGAACTGAATAATTCAGTGCAGCTCTTTCTTGGGCAATATGAAAAGAGCATTGATCAATATTCAATCTCCAATTCCTTAAAAGATTATGCCAAGGTTCAGTTACAAGCAGACCCTGATGTCGACACTACCGGGACGTTTGCCAATATTCAATCTGATTTTGATAATTATTTAAGTCTTTATCAGGAGGCTACATCTATTTACTTCGCTTCCCCTAATAAAAAGTTAAAAATTGTCCCTTCCGTCTCACTCCCAAGTGATTTTGATCCAACCAGCAGGGGGTGGTATCAAGAGGCAGAGGAAGTTAGGGCCGGGGTCGTATGGAGCGAGCCTTATATTGATACAGCTACAGAAGAATATATCATCACAGCATCCAGGGCGATTGTTTCTGATAATAAGGTCGTTGGGGTGCTGGGCGTCGACATTAATCTGACTAAGCTTACAGATCGGGTTTCCCAAGTGGATATTGGGTATAATGGGTATCCATTCCTGATTGGGCTTGACGGTACGGCCATCGTTCATCCCACTAAACGGGGGGAAGACCTCTCTTCTTTACCGGTAATCAGTCAAATGCTCTCTTCTGAAAAGGAATCAGATACGATCCGCTACGAACTGGACGGAGATGAAAAGGTAATGGTGTATAGTACGGTCCCTAAAACGAACTGGAAAGTGGGATCTGCCTATAATATGAAGGATCTCATTCAGTCATCTAAGGACATTGAGCGTCTTCTCATCCTGACAGCTCTTGTTACACTGGCTGTCATGCTGGTATTGGTTGTATTCATCTCTAATAAGATCACTAAGCCGATCAAACAGCTTCAAAAAACCGTAACCGATGTCTCTTCAGGGGACCTGTCCATTCAATCTGATATACGCTCAAAAGACGAAACAGGGTTACTTGCAACGGATTTAAACAAAATGATCGTAAATATGAAAGATACGATCCGGGTCGTCCAGCAATCGATCTATAATGTCCGTGAATCCGCCGAAGGATTAAGTGCCGTTTCCGAGGAAACCAATGCTTCAAGTGAAGAAATGGCAAGGGCTGTTGCAGAGATTGCCACAGGGGCTTCCCAGTCGGCTGCAGACTCTGATCGTGCACAGCACCAAACAGAGCAACTGGGCACAAGAATCAAGGGTGTATATGATAAATCAAAAGCCATGTCTGAGATGGCCGGACAGGCAGATGTCATGAACCAGAACGGGGTAAATCAGGTAAAAGAATTAGAAACAGCTTACCGCTCCTCCAATGAGTATATTTCTTCCATGGAGAAGGTTATCTTAAGCCTGGAAGCGAAAGTAAAGACGATTGAATCGGTAATGGGAACCATAACGGATATCTCTTCCCAAACAAATCTACTTGCCTTAAATGCGAGCATCGAAGCAGCTAGAGCCGGTGAGCACGGGAAAGGGTTCGCTGTCGTGGCAGAGGAAGTGAGAAAGCTAGCCGATCAGTCCGTAAGAGCAACGGAGGAAGTAAAACGCACGATTGTGGAAATTCAGCAAGGTTCTCATCAAGCCGTCGATGAAATGATGAAAACAAAAGAAACCTTCGAGGTTCAGAATGAAGTGATCCAACGTACGAATCAAGTCTTTGATCAGACCTCACAGCTAATGAAATCCATGCAGGATGAAATTGAACGGATGTACGAAGAGGTTGGACAAATCAATCTTGAAAAAGACGAAGTGGTCAATGTCATTCAAATGATGGCAGCTACAGCTGAAGAAACGGCAGCTTCCTGTGAAGAAATGAGTGCTTCTACAGAGGAGCAGGTAAGGGCGGTTCAATCAGTCACTGAAGCGGCCGAACGTTTGACGGATTTAAGTCAGGAGCTTCAGTCTTCCATCGAGCGATTTAAAATTTCATAATGATTATCAGAGGGTGTTCCTGAACCATTGCCATTCTTTGTCTCGAACGTATACTCCTTTTTGAAGTGAGTGCATACTAGAGTAGATGAAGAAGTGAAGCATGTTGAAGGGACTCCCTTTTTTTGTGAACATAAATGAATCTGAACCATAATCGTTATGGATATGTGCAAGTTGGTACGGGTTTTGGTGAAAGTGGTACAACAAAATTAAAGAGCGGCCATGAACGAATCCCTGTCGTCTTGGGATCAGCATCCCCCAGGTGAAATCTACTTCCAAAATTGATATGATAGTGTTATTGCATGTTTGAATTTATCGTAAGGAGCGTTTTCAGTGAAAAATCCCCGTATATTAACGGAAGGTGCGCTTATGCTCGCCATCTTTACTGTTTTGTTATTATTGGCTTTATATGTTCCCATTATTGGAACCCTGGCATTCTTCGTATTGCCGCTGCCCCTTATCCTGTTCAGTTCAAAGTATTCGCTGCTGAATTCTATTTACGTGTTGATCGGGGGCCTGGGATTGTCTTTCCTGTTTGGGGGCCTTATTGCACTGCCTGTTGCCTTTATGGTTGCAACGACAGGGGTTGTGATTGGCTGGTGTGTGCAGGCGAAGGTAGATAAAATGAGGCTGTTCATGGCATCAAGTCTCACATTAGTCATCAATATCGTGATAGGTTTTGTTTTTTCTATCCTCCTCTTCGATGTTAATATAATAGAAGACAGCCTGGCGGAATCAAAGACTTTATATTATTCTCTATTTGAACAGCTCGGTCAGGAACCGGACCGGAAGTTGGTGGAAAGTATCGATAGCTCAGTTGATCTTATCCAGACATTGATGCCCACCCTGTTCCTGGGAATAGCTGTTGTCCTGGCTCTATTCTTTATGCTCATCAACTTCCCTATCATGAAGCGATTAGGAAGAGAAGTACCCGTATTCAAGCCATTTAGGGAATGGATGCTTCCCAAGAGCATCCTTTGGTATTATTTGATCACCCTTATCCTTTCCATGATTCTGCAGCCTGAGAAAGGAACGTATGCCTATACGGCTCTGCTTAATATCCTGTATGTCCTGCAATCATTGATGGCGGTACAGGGCCTGTCTTTCCTTTATTTCTTCGCCCATTTAAAAGGCTGGTCAAAAGGGATTTTGGTATTGATTACAATCATTTCGATTCCTCTTCTTTATCTCGTGCGAATTTTAGGTATAATTGACTTAGGATTTGATCTAAGACAACGCCTGCAGAAGTCATAGAAATTTAAGGTCCAGGAGCTGAAATCATGCCATCTTATTTTAATAAGCGAATGATCCGTTATCCATTGTACGGCCTTGCTATATTAACAGCTCTATTTTTACTATCTGTTTCCTTTTACCAATGGATCATTTCGTTAATAGGGTTGATTGTCTTTGGAGTTGTGTATTATCTTGCTTTCTATTTTGAAAGAAGATCCCACGAAGAAACAGAGGAATACATCTCTACCTTATCCTATCGTGTGAAACGCGTTGGGGAAGAGGCATTAATGGAGATGCCCATCGGGATCATGCTGATCAATGATGAATATTACATAGAATGGACGAATCCTTTTCTAGCCTCTTGTTTTAATGAAGACACAGTCGTTGGTCGATCCCTTTACGATGTGGCAGAAACTCTTGTCCCTCTAATCAAGCAGGAAGTAGATTCAGAAATTGTGACAATTAATGAGAGAAAGTATCATGTCGTATTGAAACTGAAAGAAAAACTTCTCTATTTCTTTGATGTAACCGAACAAAAAGAAATAGAAAAACAATATCATGAGGAACGCACGAATATCGGGATCATCTTCCTGGACAATTATGATGAATTGACCCAGGGGATGGATGACCAGACAAGAAGCAGCTTAAACAGCTTAGTGACGTCGATCTTGAACAAGTGGGCAAAAGAGTATGGCTTGTTTTTAAAGCGCGTGTCCTCAGAACGGTTCATTGCCGTTTTCAACGAGAAGATCCTTCAAGTGCTGGAGAAGGAAAAGTTCGGTATTTTGGACGATGTCCGCGATACCACTTCCAAGCAGAATGTCCCCCTTACCCTGAGCATTGGAGTAGGGACGGGCGTTTCTTCACTGCCTGAACTGGGTACCCTGGCTCAATCAAGCCTAGACCTTGCTCTAGGCCGGGGCGGCGATCAAGTGGCCATCAAGCAGACCAACGGAAAGGTTAAGTTCTACGGTGGAAAAACCAATCCAATGGAGAAGCGTACCCGGGTACGTGCAAGGGTCATCTCACACGCCCTGAAGGAAATCATGATTGAAAGTGATAAGGTCATCATTATGGGACATAAACATCCCGATATGGACGCCATCGGAGCGTCAATCGGGATACGGAAAGTGGCCCAGATGAATCAGCGTGAAGGCTATGTGGTCCTAAACTTTAATGAAATCGATAATGGTGTGAAACGATTGATGAAGGAGATCAAGGCAAATTCCGATCTTCATTCCCGGTTCATCACACCCGAGGAAGCGCTGGAAATGGCTACGGAGGACACCCTGCTTGTGGTGGTCGATACCCATAAGCCTTCGTTGGTCATTGAAGAAAAGCTGTTAAACAAATTGGATAAAGTCGTGGTCATCGATCACCATCGCCGTGGCGAAGACTTTATTAAGAATCCATTACTTGTTTACATGGAACCATATGCTTCGTCAACAGCTGAACTTGTGACGGAACTGTTGGAATATCAGCCTAAACACGAGAAGATTTCCATGCTTGAAGCGACTTCTCTCCTGGCGGGAATCATCGTGGATACAAAGAGCTTCACCCTCAGGACGGGTTCGAGGACGTTTGATGCCGCTTCTTATTTAAGGGCACAAGGGGCAGACACTGTTTTGGTTCAGAAATTCCTGAAAGAAGACGTCGATACCTATATTAAGCGGTCAAGATTAATTGAATCGGTTCAATTTTTCCACGAAGGCGTTGCGATAGCAAAGGCTGATGAGGATGTCATTTATGATCCCGTTCTGATCGCACAGGCAGCGGATACGTTACTGACCATGGATGAAGTGATTGCTTCCTTTGTCATCTCAAAGCGTGATCCTGAAACGATCGGGATCAGTGCCCGTTCTTTAGGTGATGTGAACGTACAGATCATTATGGAAAATTTAAACGGCGGCGGTCATTTAACGAATGCGGCTACTCAAATCAAACAGATATCGGTGCTTGAAGCAGAAGAACAGCTGAAAGAAGCATTGGATGATTATTTTGAAGGGAGAAAAGAGACATGAAAGTAATTTTCTTAAAAGACGTTAAAGGTAAAGGAAAAAAAGGCGAAGTAAAAAACGTGGCAGACGGGTATGCGCATAACTTCCTCTTGAAGAAAGGTTTGGCCGTGGAAGCGACGAATGCCAATATGGGCCAGCTTGAGGGCCAAAAGAAGAAAGAAAAGCAAATGGCCCAGGAAGAGCTGGAAGAAGCCAAAAGATTAAAAGAGACGCTTGAAAATATCACTGTTGAAATGAAAGCGAAATCCGGTGAAGGCGGTCGATTATTCGGATCGATCACAAGCAAGCAAATTGCGGATAACCTGAAAAAAGAACATGACCTGAAAATTGATAAACGTAAAATTGAAATGAACGATGCGATTAGGGCCCTGGGATATACGAACGTTCCTGTGAAGCTCCATACGGACGTTTCTGCGACACTGAAGGTACATGTAACGGAAGAATAAGAGTTTCTATGAGAGAAATATACGAAATTTGGTAACTTCATTTTGAGAAAAACATGTTAAAATGAATATAGCTTGATGAAAATGTGATCTGGATGTCGTCCTGATCACATTTTTTCGGTAGGACTAAATTCTTATTTTGATATAGATTAAAGTGGTGACTCGCGAAGCCCCTTCGCAGTTTGTATTGGAGGTTATGCATAGATGAATGAAGTGTTCCAGGACAGGGTCCCGCCCCAGAATATTGAGGCAGAACAAGCGGTATTAGGTGCCATTTTCCTAGAGCCAAGCGCCTTGACGACCACGTCGGAAATATTGATACCAGAGGATTTTTATCGTCATTCCCATCAGAAAATATATAATGTCATGCTGAACCTGGGAGACGGGGGAAAAGCCGTCGACCTCATTACCGTGACAGAAGAACTGGCAGCGGCGAAAGAGCTTGAGGATGTCGGCGGGGTCGCTTATTTGAGTGAACTTGCCGCATCTGTTCCCACGGCTGCCAATATCGAGTACTACGCAAAGATTGTAGAAGAGAAATCATTATTGAGAAGATTGATCCGCACAGCGACTGATATCGCTTCAGACGGGTATGCACGTGAAGATGAAGTGGACAGCCTGCTGAGCGAAGCGGAAAAAAACATCATGGAAGTGGCACAGCGCAAGAATGCAGGCGCATTTCATAATATTAAAGATGTATTGGTGCGTACCTATGATAACATTGAAACCTTAACGAACCGTAAAGGTGACGTAACGGGAATTTCAACGGGATTTGCCGATCTTGACCATATGACGGCCGGTTTCCAGCGAAATGATTTGATCATTGTAGGAGCGCGTCCTTCCATGGGTAAAACAGCCTTTGCCCTGAATATCGCCCAAAATGTGGCTGTGAAGGCGAAAGAAAACGTCGCGATCTTCTCCCTTGAGATGGGAGCGGAGCAGCTTGTCATGCGTATGCTGTGTGCAGAAGGCAATATCAATGCCCAAAACCTACGTACAGGTGAGTTAACCGACGAAGACTGGAGAAAGCTTACCATGGCCATGGGAAGCCTCTCCAATGCCGGGATCTATATTGATGATACGCCCGGTATCAAAGTGGGGGAAATCCGCTCGAAATGCCGACGTCTCGCTCAGGAGCACGGCCTCGGAATGATCCTCATCGACTACCTGCAGCTCATCCAGGGAAGCGGACGGTCAGGAGAAAACCGTCAGCAGGAAGTATCTGAAATTTCCCGTTCCCTAAAAGGACTGGCACGTGAGCTTCAAGTGCCTGTCATCGCCCTGTCCCAGCTTTCCCGTGGAGTGGAGCAGAGACAAGATAAGCGCCCGATGATGTCGGATATCCGTGAATCGGGAAGTATCGAGCAGGATGCCGATATTGTAGCCTTCTTATACCGTGAAGATTACTACGACAAAGAGGCTGAAAATAAAAACATCATTGAGATCATCATCGCCAAGCAGCGTAACGGTCCTGTCGGGAATGTGTCCCTTGCCTTTGTGAAGGAATATAATAAATTCGTAAATCTGGAGCGGCGGTTCGACGACGCACCGGCTTAATTAAAAAAAATCCAGGCCTCATGAGGCCTGGATTTTTTTGTGTTAAAGAATGGTTGCATGCTGATGAGCATGAAGCCTTGTAAAGATTCCGTCTTCATTTGACAGCAGTTCTTCATGAGTCCCGTCTTCTGCAATTCCCGTTTCCGTTACAACCAGGATGCGATCGGCTTTACGGATGGTAGCGAGACGATGGGCGATCACAAGGGTCGTACGGTCTTTAGCCAGTTCGTTCAAAGCCTCCTGGATGATGGCTTCTGTTTCTGTATCCAGGGCAGACGTAGCCTCATCCAGAATCAAGATGCGAGGATTTTTGAGGAACATGCGGGCGATGGACAAGCGCTGCTTCTGCCCTCCCGATAGCTTCAGGCCCCTCTCCCCTATTTGTGTATCATAGCCGTCGGGAAGGGAGGCGATAAGATCGGTCAGATGAGCACGCCTGGTCGCTTCTTCTATTTCTTCCTGGGTTGCATCGAGTTTTCCATAGGCGATATTTTCCCTGAGGGTTCCCGTGAACAGGAACACATCCTGCTGGACGATCCCGATCTGGGAACGGAGGGATTCCTTCGTCATCTCACGGATATCCATTCCATCAATGGTGATGGCCCCTCCTTCAATATCATAAAAGCGGGGGATCAACGAGCAAATCGTCGTTTTCCCTGCCCCTGATGGCCCGACAAATGCCACGGTCTGCCCTGGTTGAATGCTAAAGGATAAATTCTTCAGTATAGGACGGTGTGGTTCATATCCAAAGGTCACATCTTTGAAAGCGATGTCCCCCCGTAAAGTCGAAACTTCAATGGCGTGTGGTCGATTTTCAATGTCAGGCTCCATATCCATGAGCTCGGTGAATCGTTTAAAGCCCGCCATCCCTTTTGGATACAGCTCAAGAAGGGCAGAAATTTTGTCGATCGGTTTAAAAAGGACATTGATATAAAGAATGAAGGCAACGAGCTCTCCGTAAGAGAGAACCCCTGAAAAGCTTAACCAGGCACCGTATACCAAGATGATCAATGTCATCAATCTTGTGGTGATATAGATCCCTGATAGATTCACGCTCATGACATTATAGGCTTTCAGCTTTGATTTCCGGAAAAATTGGTTATTTTCATTGAATCTTTCCATTTCATAGGATTCATTAGTGAACGATTGAACGACTCTTGCTCCTGAAACACTGTCCTCTACGCGACTGTTGACATCAGCGATATTCCCGTACATTTTTGTCCAGGCTGCGTTCATTTTGATATTGGAATAGGAAATCAGCCAAACCAGGAAAGGGACGATGATAATGGCAACCAGTGCAAGCTCCACATTGATTGTGAGCATGATCCAGAATGCACCGATAAAGGTCATGACCGCAATGAAGAGATCCTCAGGTCCATGATGGGCAAGTTCTCCGATATCCATCAGATCATTGGTCACCCGACTCATGATATGCCCGGTTTTCGTATTGTCGAAAAATCGGAAGGACTGCCGCTGAACATGGTGGAACAGTTCCCTTCTCATATCCGTCTCGATATTAATCCCGAGCTTATGTCCCCAGTAGTTCACTACGAATTGCATACTGGAGCTGAGGAGGTAAAGGACGAGTAGTCCCGCCGAAACAGCCAGAATCGTACTCCAGTCTCCCTCAGGAAGGAGGGAATCAATAAACCATGAAACGGCAATGGGAAACCCTAATTCTAAAAGCCCGACCAGGACTGCGCAGGCGAAATCGATATAAAAAAGCCGTCTGTGTGGACGGTAATAACTGAAAAACCGTTTAATCATCGTAAGGTCACCTCATGTTCAATTGTATGTAAAATTCAAAATGCTTATTTTAGATTAGCAAAAATTTCTATAATAGGCTATGCTAACTTAGCTTACCTTTACAACTTTTTATGTATCATAAGAGTTTCCTGATTGGTAGTCTCAGGATGAAAGACGGTGTTTATACGAACATAAACACAAGTACCTATTAAATTGTTCGTGTTTTCATTGACTTTCCCTTATGGTGTTGATAAAATGAGTTTGTTTGATAAAAGAGGGAATACTAATTCCTGTCGGAGGTGCTTAATATGTCTTCAGTAGTAGTAGTAGGAACGCAATGGGGAGACGAAGGAAAAGGAAAGATCACTGACTTCCTTTCCGAACATGCAGAAGTGATCGCGCGTTACCAAGGTGGGAACAATGCGGGTCATACAATTAAGTTTGACGGTGAAACCTATAAATTACACTTGATTCCATCAGGTATTTTCTATAATGAAAAAACATCCGTAATCGGAAATGGGATGGTTGTGGATCCAAAGGCTCTTGTCAAAGAGTTGAAGTATCTTCACGATCGTGATGTGAAAACAGACAACCTAAGAATCAGCAACCGTGCACACGTCATTCTTCCATATCACCTGAAACTGGATGAAATTGATGAAGAACGTAAAGGTGCCAACAAGATCGGTACAACGAAAAAAGGAATCGGTCCTGCTTATATGGATAAAGCTGCTCGTGTAGGAATCCGTATTGCAGATCTTCTGGATCGTCAATCGTTCGAAGAAAAGCTTGCCCGTAATCTGGAAGAGAAAAACCGCCTGTTTGAAAAATTCTATGAAACAGAAGGCTTCAACATCGAAGATATCCTGGATGAGTATTATGAGTACGGTCAGCAAATCAAGCATTATGTTGTCGATACATCCGTTGTGTTAAACGATGCGATCGATAACGGCCGCCGTGTTCTTTTCGAGGGTGCTCAAGGGGTTATGCTTGATATCGATCAAGGTACATATCCATTCGTTACCTCTTCAAACCCGGTAGCAGGTGGAGTAACGATCGGTTCTGGAGTGGGCCCTACGAAAATCAACCACGTAGTGGGAGTGTCTAAAGCCTACACCACCCGTGTTGGGGACGGACCTTTCCCTACTGAACTGACGAACGAAATCGGAGATCAAATCCGTGAAGTGGGCCGTGAATACGGAACCACGACTGGCCGCCCCCGCCGTGTGGGCTGGTTTGACAGTGTGGTTGTCCGTCATGCCCGTCGTGTAAGTGGATTAACCGATCTTTCACTAAATTCCATCGATGTCTTAACAGGGATCGATAAATTGAAAATCTGTGTAGCCTACAAATACAAAGGTGAAGTCATGGAAGAATTCCCTGCCAACCTGAATATTCTTGCTGAATGTGAACCAGTGTACGAAGAGCTTCCAGGCTGGACGGAAGATATCACAGGATGCAAAACGTTAACGGATCTGCCGGAAAACGCACGTCACTACCTAGAGCGTGTATCCCAATTAACAGGCATCCCTCTTTCCATCTTCTCAGTCGGACCGGACCGCTCTCAAACAAATGTTGTTCGAAGCGTATGGAGCCCGAATTAACGAAAAAATCTCAGTCCCTGAAACAGGGACTGAGATTTTTTTATTGGTTCAATTGTTCGTACACTCTGTCGTGGCAAACGACATAAAGGATATCATCAGCATGCAGCTCCCGGTTCATGGCATCGGTGAAATCCATATTATCATTCACAGCGAGGAGAATAGCTCCTTTTTCCAGGAGTTCGTCCGATGCCTGCTTGATGTTAGTCCAATTCTCTTTGACGCTCAGTTCGTGTATATTATTACCGTATCGTTTACTGAGCAATTGCCTGAACAAATTAGTGGTACCTGGGTGAAGGGTCGCTTTGGCCATCAGGAGGGAAACGGAATCATTCGATAGGATGAAATCCTCGACGGCGATATGCTGAAACTTCGGAATGTGACGGTCTTCCGATACTTCCACGATAGTATGAACCTCCCTCTTATGGGTTTTCGATAATCCTTCAACGGCAGATGCAATTAGCAGAGTCTTGCCATCCATAAGGGAAGCATCCTCAATTTTCGAATCAGAGAAGATGGCCACACGTTTTGCCTCGAAGATATTTGCTTTCAGCAGTACAGCTTCATCTGAGGGATCACCCTGGATGAAATGGACCTGCTCATGCTCCATCGGTGTAGTGGGCAGCTTATCGATGAGGACGATTTCAGCGTCGGGTACATGAGCCAAGACTTCTTCAATGGCTCTTTCCGTTTTCTTTGACCAATTGATGTATATATAATGGTCTTCATATGTATACACTAGCTTTCCCTCCCTTTTAAATTTCTGAAATGTAGTGATGGAATCAACGGTCTTACTGATCAACACCCCGATGATCCCGATTCCGAAGATAAATAAGAAGATCCCAAGCAGTCGTCCACCAACCGTGACGGGGAAGTAATCTCCATATCCGACAGTGGTCAAGGTCGTCATCGTCCACCAGAACCCGTCAAAAAGCGAAGGAAAGGTTTCAGGCTCCAAATAATGGCTGCCAAAGGTTCCAAACAGGACGATAATCAGAGATAATAAAAGAATGAAGCCGAAGTCCATCTTCGTAATCTGTTTCCAAATCCTTTGAAATATGATCATACATACCCTCCTTATCAAAAAATCATAGTTCAATCATACCAATGAACGTCAGGGAAATGAAACTTTTTCCTGATGGAATCGTATAGAATAAAAGAAATCATAGTGGGAGGCTGGATTCATAAAATGAAAGAACCGATACTAGAATATCGATTGAGAAAAGGGAACAACACCTTCGAAGCGATTTACCATTATCCTGAAATCGAGCTGGAACAGATCCTGACGAGGCGGGAATGTGAGTTCTTCGTAAAAGAAGGCGTTACCTACCGTCAGCTTTCTTCTGCCATAGAAGGGAATCGATTCATCCTATATGTTGAACTATATGAAGAGGAACCGTTGAAGGATCCTTTGTTCCCTCCTGAAGGATTGATACTGGAAATTCGAGAATTAAATCCGCGGAAACAAAACCCCATCTTAAAGATCGAACACCATGATGATCATCTGGATATTCTAAGTGTCATCGGTTCCGTTTATTATTATATAGATGGAAACGAATGGGAGCGGGATTCTGCTGAAATCGATGAAGATCGTTATGTGTATATACTATATGTAAAGGCAACGGGATATAAGCTGGAGGAGGAAAGAAGATGAACAAAACAAAAAAAATGATGGCTGGAGTGGCCGCATCCGTATTGGCCATCGCTGTCACGGGCTGCGGAAATCAGGAGCTTCCGCCGGAACCGACGGATGTGGACTGTGACGATTGGGATTGGGATGACGAAAGCGGCACGTATTATTGTGATGACGACCGTTCTCCCCATTTCGGTTATTTTTGGTTTGCCGGAAAAATGTTTAAAAACAAGTCGAGCCTGAAAAATTTCCCAAGCTATAAATCTTACTCAAAAAGCTATAAATCCGGAATTGGGAGCGGCTCTAAAGGCGGGTTTGGAGGGTAATATGACTGCTTCCCACCGCGAAACAAGAACCCGGTTTTATAAGAAAATCCAAGATTTTTGGTATGACTTATATGGCATGGAATACGCACTATTGGATATAAAGAAAGAATCACGTGAAACGGTTGAGAGAATACAGGAAGCATCCAAACGGGTGCACTCCATCTTTGTGAAAACAGCGGATCTGCTTCGGAGCTTGGAAGATGAGACCCTCCTTGAGCTCGGATACCCTGAGGAATCTCTTTCTTATATACGGTTTAAGTCCATACCCCAGGAATGTATCATCGGACGATTTGATTTCGTCGTAACAGAAGGAGGCATCAAACTATTAGAGTTTAATAGTGATACGCCTACCTTCCTTAAAGAGCTTTATCACGTGAATGAGAAGGTCTGCCGGTATTTCCGGTGTCCCAATCCAAACGAAGGCCTTGAAGTACAACTGGCCAGGGAATTAAAGCGGGGTCTCCTGTCTTCCTGGAAGTCCCTTCAACGGGAAGGGGAACCGAAAATCGTCTTCACCTCCCATAGGGATCATGAGGAAGACCACTTGACAACCAGGTATCTGCAGCAGCTATCAGGGGTTCCTTCAGAGTATGTGGCCCTCGACCAGTTGCAAATACGACAGGATGGACTCTATACCCCGAATGGGGAGCGGATTGATGTATTATACAGATCGACATATCCCATCGAGCATCTCGTGGATGATCAGGATCCACTGACCGGGGAACCTGTCGGACAGGAACTGATGCAGATGGTAGTCGAGAGAAAAGTAGCAGTGTTAAACCCACCTTCCGCCTTCTTGCTCCAATCAAAAGGAGTTCAGGCACTCATATGGGGACTTCACGAAGAGGGCAGTCCTTACTATACCGAAGAAGAACACCGGTGGATCGAACGCTACTTCCTTCCGACATACCTGGATCCCGAAACATTCGTGGAGAATGGGATGACCTATGTTCAAAAACCTGCATTTGGCCGGGAAGGAGATACGGTCAAAATCATGGAAGCAACCGGCCATATCCTGCTGGAAGATAAGAAAGAAACTTACAAACAGTCCCTTCCTGTCTACCAGCAGTTCACCCCTCTTCCCGTATCGGTGATTACAACCGATGACGGAAAGAAGGATGCAAGCCTGATGGTGGGGAGCTTTATTATCAATGGAGTACCAGGGGCGATCGGCATAAGAGCCGGCAACGCCATCACCGATAACGAATCATACTTTCTCCCTGTGGGATTACAGGAGAAATAAAAAGGAGAGAAATCTATGCAAATCATAACAAGTGAAGCTCTACTCAGCTTTCTGGCACACGTAGGAACAGGCCTTGGACTGATGATCCTCGGTATCACAGTCTTCGCATTCACCACTAAATTCTCGGAAGCGAACCTGATCAGAGAAGGCAACATTGCCGTTGCCCTCAAACTGTGGGGGAAAGCCATCGGACTTGCCATCGTTATCTACACCGTCTGGGCGAACAGCCTGAATCTGCTTGACGCCTTTATCTGGGGACTCATCGGGATCGCGACCCAGGTCATCGCCTACTGGATCATCGAGTACGTATTGACTCCCAAGACAAATTTAGCGAAGAAAGTGGAAGAAGGGAATATTGCCATCGGGTTCAGCCTGTTCTCTGCTGCGATTGTAGTGGGATTGATTGTAGCTGCGAGTTTGACGTATTGATTTATGGACCTGCTGTTGGAGTGATTGTTTGGATGCTTTGGCAGCGGGTTTTTGTTTTTTTAAGAGTGAAGATTTAAGTTGATAAAAAAAGTGGCGAAGTCGATAATATATCGAATAAGTTGATAAATTATAGTTCAAAGTCGATAAAAAATGGAAGTAAGTCGATAGAATATAGCTCAAAGTCGATAATAAAAAGTTTCCGCATAAAAGACGAAGGAATTTCCACCCATTAGGAAGGAATCTTGTCATAAAAAGAGAAATAAATACAAAGTAAATCTAAGGTTGGAGTGATGTAATGGACGTAAATGAAAGGAAAGTTCCTCTTAAACTATTGAAGTTGGAAGCAATATTGGGACGCTTAGAAAAAGACTACCCCAAAATCCCCTTATTGAAGGAACACCTAAGAAAAATCCAAGCAGGCTACAATGGTGAAAAAGCAGTTGATTACCAGTTGGGTTATTTGTCCTCCAAAGACTACAATATTTTCTATGATCTAAGACTAGAAGTGAATGGTAGGTATTTTCAGATCGATACCCTTTTATTGACAAGGAGTTTTATTTTAATTATAGAAGTTAAAAACATGTCAGGTGAAGTAAGCTTCGATACTACATTTAATCAATTCATTCAGAGCAAAAATGGTTCAATAAATGCTTATCCTGATCCAATTCTTCAGATTAACAGGCAGGAATACCAATTAAAAGAGTGGCTGAAACAGAATCATTTCCCCCTCATTCCCATACATGGATTTGTCGTTATAAGCAATCCACAAACAATTATCAGTGCTAATAGTGGATCACTAAACAAAAAGGTCATACATGCCGCTTCCCTCCCCCATAAAATCACTCAACTACAACAACATTTCCATAAAAAATTCTTTTCAGATAAAGAGCTAAAAAAGGTCATCAGGGTTATGAAGAAAATGAATACTCCTCATAACAATCCGATACTTGAATTCTATAAAATAAGTAAAGATGATATTTTACCCGGAGTCATTTGCAAGGCATGTGGGTACCTCCCCCTAACTAGGGAATACGGACAGTGGAAGTGTACAAACTGTCACAAAAATTCAAAGAATGCTCATATTCAAGCTTTAAGAGATTACTTTTTACTAATGAATGACGTCATTACTAGCAGACAAGTAAGAGAGTTCTTACTTATTTCTTCCCCTTCCTTAACCACCAGAATAATGAAAAATGCCTACCCAAATGCACACCCTATCGGTGATACAAAGGGCAGGATCTACAAACTGGACTTCGATAAATAAAAAAAAGATGTGGAATTACATCAGGTAATTCCCCACCTTTATTCCCCAAGAAATAATTTTTCGACAAAAAACACAAAAAAACTATTGCCCTCGACAATCATCCTGTGATACTATTAATTTCGTTGTCACGAAAGAGGTTTTGATCAAGCCTTTGTTCGTGTTTATATATACTTAGAGAGCCATTAGCTCAGTTGGTAGAGCATCTGACTTTTAATCAGAGGGTCGAAGGTTCGAGTCCTTCATGGCTCACCATTTTTTATGGCCCATTGGTCAAGCGGTTAAGACACCGCCCTTTCACGGCGGTAACACGGGTTCGAATCCCGTATGGGTCATTTTATTTCTGTGAAGATAGATTGATAGTTTACGAGATGTCGCTTCGCTTCATAGAAGTAGATTGCTGGCGCAAGATAATGAAAGATATTTTGCTATCGCAAAAAACTCTGGTCCGGTAGTTCAGTTGGTTAGAATGCCTGCCTGTCACGCAGGAGGTCGCGGGTTCGAGTCCCGTCCGGACCGCCATTTACATAGTTGATTTTTATACGGCTCAATGAGCATCATGGAAAAGTTCATCGGCTATCGGGCGAATGCTTGAATCTGATGTATATCAAATGCGGCTCAGTAGCTCAGTTGGTAGAGCAATGGACTGAAAATCCATGTGTCGGCGGTTCGATTCCGTCCTGAGCCATCTTACAAAAAGTACTGCGATGACTTTGACTCTCGTAGTACTTTTTTATTTGCTTTGTTACACATATGTAATATACCGCAGGGAAACCCCTCTATTTTTTTCCAGTATTATTACAATCCTCATCTGACTTTAGACCCACACAATCTTAAGGTTGCCGCTTAAAATCTACATGATCTATTAAAATACGACCCGTTAAATTATACAGTTATATTACAATCCTGATTCTATGTCCCGGATTTCGTCGAATTATGGTAAATTAGTAAAGTACGAATTTTATAGATTTTTTACTAAAATAGGCTTAATGAACTACAATAACTGGGATTTTTGCTTTAGTTTATAGGAGGCAAGTCAATGAGTTTTGGAGAGAAATTATCACCCATCTTAGAAAAATATAAAAAACTTAATATTCGACATAGATCTAATCAATTGATGAAAAGAGTCGGTATCACAACGCTCGCTCTTACGACGCTGACGTTTTCATCGGCGGCAGCGAATTCAGGGACGGATCAGGATCTGCAGACCATCTACCATGTGTATATGGGGAATGAGTATGTAGGAGCCGTTACGAACAAGGAAGAAGTAGAAGCTGTACTAGATGAGAGGCTGGATAAGGCTCAAGGGGAGCACTCTGATTATCAGGTGGATTTCAATCATGAAGTAACGTACATACCTGAAAATGTGTTCAGTGCAGTAAAAACAAACAATCAACAGGTTATGGAAAGTCTAAATCAATCTTTATCAGTTGAAGCAAATGCGTTTGCATTGCTTATTAACAATAAACCCGTAGCATATTTGAAAGACGAAAAGGCAGCTGAAGAAGCATTGAAAGCCTTTAAGCTGAACTATGTTACGGAAGAAGAGCTAAAAGAGCTGGAATCAAGGGAAAAGGTCGATTCCTCTAATCCATTACCCGCTTTAAAAGAAAATGAAACACGTTTATTGGAAGTTTCTTTTAAAGAAGAGGTAGGGTTGGAACAGATGCAGGTGAAGCCTGAAGAATTGAAGTCTTCTGAGGAGGCTGCAGAGTTTCTTAAAAAGGGTACGTTAGAAGAGAAGGCGTACAAGGTCCAAGAAGGGGATGTCCTTGGGACAATTGCAGAGGATCATCAATTGACTACTGGGAAGTTGCTCGAGCTGAATCCTGAGTTGAAAGAAGACGACGCGATAAAGGTCGGTTCGGAACTGAACGTAACCGTATATGAACCTCTTCTTCATGTTCTGGTGAAGAAAGAAGCCCATAAAATCGAAAAAATTGCCTACGATAAAGAAGTAGTAGAGGATTCCTCTATGAATAAAGGTGATACGAAAGTGAAGCAGGAAGGCCAGGATGGAGAAAAATCCGTCACATTTGAAACGACGGAAGTGAATGGCTCGCAAATCGAGAAGAATGTAAAAGAAGAAAAGAAGTTAAAAGATCCAGTGAAATATATAGTAGTAAAGGGAACGAAAGCCACTCCGTCCAGGGGCTCAGGAAACTTTGCCTGGCCGACCAATGGAGGGTATATTTCCTCTAAACAAGGTCCTAGATGGGGCAAGATGCATAAGGGGATCGATATAGCACGACCAAGTGATCCTACCATCAAATCGGTCGATAATGGAAGAGTCATTTCAGCCGGTTGGGACGATGGCGGTTACGGGAATAAAGTGGTGATCGATCATGGTAACGGGTATAAAACCATTTATGCCCACTTGAAATCGATCTCTGTGTCTGCCGGGCAAACGGTGGAAAGAGGTCAAAAAATAGGTATCATGGGTTCAACCGGTGAATCGACAGGTGTCCACCTCCATCTCGAGGTATACAAAAATGGTTCACTTATCAATCCATTGGATGTCTTATAATAGACTTCGTCTGAAACGATTCTAATTTTATATTATTACAATCATGGGACTGACACGATCATTTTATTTGTCAGTCCCCTTTGTTATATTTAGATTGTAGACAAAAAGGATGAAATAAAGGGTATCATAGAGTAAAAGATGAATTTATATGGAGATAGTGATAAATTTAAAGGAAGAATCTTATACTAATCACTACTTTATGATGATACATTACTTTTTTCTAAAGGAGATCATTGGATATGGAAAAGAAAATCTTAGTTGTTGACGATGAAAAACCGATTGCCGATATACTACAGTTCAATTTGAAAAAAGAAGGCTATGAAGTGCACTGTGCATATGATGGGGATGAGGCCGTGAAGATGGCGGAAGAAATCAAGCCTGACCTCGTTCTTCTCGATATTATGCTTCCAAATCGCGATGGCATGGAAGTGTGCCGTGAAATCAGGAAGAAGTATGAAATGCCGATTATCATGCTGACCGCGAAAGACTCGGAAATTGATAAGGTATTGGGGCTGGAGCTAGGTGCGGATGATTATGTAACGAAGCCTTTCAGTACACGTGAGCTTATTGCCCGGGTAAAAGCCAATTTAAGAAGGCATCAGCAGGGATCACAACAAAATGTAGAAGAAGAGAACAATGAGATTACGGTTGGTTCTTTGACCATCCACCCGGATGCTTACGTCGTTTCCAAAAGAGGAGAAACCATCGAGCTGACGCATCGTGAGTTTGAGCTTCTTCATTATTTGGCGAAGCATATCGGACAAGTGATGACCCGTGAACATCTTCTTCAAACCGTGTGGGGGTATGATTACTACGGAGATGTCCGGACGGTGGATGTTACCGTGAGACGTCTGCGTGAGAAAATTGAGGACAACCCAAGTCACCCTACCTGGATCGTAACACGTAGAGGAGTCGGTTATTACTTGCGAAATCCTGAACAGGAGTAATTGGTAATGAAGAAAGTTGGTTTAACCCGTTCCATTCATCTGAAATTCGTATTGATTTATGTTCTGCTTATTCTTCTCGCCATGCAAATCATCGGTGTTTATTTCGTAAGGGCTCTTGAAGAAAAGCTGGTCGATAACTTCCAAACCTCCATTAAAAACAGGGTGGAATTATTGGAGTATACCATTCGCGAAGAACTGGTAAAGAATCGCAGTGAGGATGATCCCACTCTCGAAGAGGATATCGGAAGGGTGTTGGATGACAGTAAAACATCTGATATTTCTGAGATTCGAGTCATTAATAATAGAAGCAAGATTATTGGTACTTCAGATCCTAACAATCAGAGTTTGGTTGGTCAGGTCAGTGGGGAGAAAGAGGTTAAAAGAGCACTGGCAGTCGGTTTAGGCCATGAGGATATCTATCTTGATGATCAAACAAAAGACCGAATCTGGGTGTATACAGCACCAATCACTTCAAGTGAAGAAGTCATTGGTGCTATTTATCTTGTCGGTGAAATTGAGTCGGTTTATGACCAGATGAGTGAAATCAATAAGATTTTCACAAACGGCACACTGATTGCGTTGGTCATTACAGCCGTATTGGGTGTGTTATTGGCCCAAACCGTGACAAGGCCGATTTCGGATATGCGGAAGCAGGCCCTCGCTATGGCCAAAGGGAATTTCTCCAGAAAAGTAAAGGTATACGGTTACGATGAAATTGGCCAGCTTGCGATCACGTTTAATAATCTGACCAAGCGTCTGCAGGAAGCCCAGGCAACAACAGAGGGTGAGCGAAGAAAGCTTTCGTCCGTCCTATCCTACATGACGGACGGTGTCATTGCCACAGATCGAAAGGGCCGGGTCATACTCATTAATGATCCTGCAGCTGAAATGCTGAATGTTTCACGTGAAACAGTCGTCTCCCAACCAATTGTATCCTTACTGGGACTCGATGAGGAATACACCTTTGATGACCTGTCCAATGAACAGGATTCGATCATTCTAGATTACAGCACGAAAGAAAAGCCATATATCCTGCGGGCGAATTTCTCTATCATTCAAAAAGAGACTGGGTTCGTGAACGGCCTGATAACAGTTCTGCATGATATTACGGAGCAAGAGAAAATTGATTTGGAGAGACGGGAATTTGTCGCAAACGTATCCCATGAACTCCGCACACCTCTTACAACCATGAGGAGTTATTTGGAGGCATTGGCTGAAGGGGCATGGCAGGATGAAACCATCGCTCCGCAATTCCTTGATGTGACGCAGAATGAGACCGAGAGAATGATCCGGTTGGTCAATGATCTTCTTCAATTATCGAAAATGGATAGTAAGGATTACCGTTTTAATAAAGACTGGGTGGATTTCATCCTCTTTTTCCATAAGATCATCGATCGGTTTGAAATGACGAAGAACGTAAATGTGACCTTTAAGCGCATCTTGCCGGACAAAGCGATGTTTGTGGAAGTGGATCAGGATAAAATCACTCAGGTTTTGGATAATATCATTTCCAATGCGTTGAAATACTCACCAGAAGGCGGTACCATTACGTTCAAAGCGAAAGAAAAGAACGGTTTCATTGAAATCAGTGTATCCGACCAGGGATTAGGAATCCCGAAGGAAAATCTGGAGAAGGTGTTCGAACGTTTCTATCGTGTCGATAAAGCAAGAACCAGACAAATGGGCGGCACAGGACTCGGACTTGCCATAGCCAAGGAAATGATTTCAGCACACGGTGGGGACATATGGGCAACGAGTACGGAAGGAAAAGGAACTACGATCACGTTCACACTCCCATATGATTCCACTCAAGAGGATGATTGGTCATGAATTACGAAAAAATTAAATCAATAATTCTCACATTGCTTGTAGGCATAAGTATTTTCCTTACCTTTAACCTTTGGACGTACCAGCCAGGGTACGATACCATCAATAGTGATGAAGCTTATGATGTGTCAGTGGGAGATAAAATACCCGAGAACGAACTTAACAACGTTTTAATTAAACCCTTTAAGCTCTTCTATCACACGGGAAATCGGACAGTGGGGACGTCTAGTGAATTCGAGATCAATAAGGTGATTGAGCAGTTAAGAGCCTGGACATTATTTGACCTGAAAGATCTTTCAAAAGAATATAGTCTGCCAGAGATGGAAGCCATTATTCACGGTGCAGAAAAGGTCGAAATTGTGTTTCCAGACAAGGTACCCCTTTCGACGTACAGTCAGGTATTAAAAATAGAGGAAAAGAGTACCCCAAATGGTTCTTTCGATCGAATTGTCATTGATCTTAACAACGATGGTTCTGATACTGGTTCTGTGTATTTTGTTTTGTATGATGAAGGGGAAAAGAAGTTTTATGAGAGCAGAGTGGGGCTCACAAGTTTAGAAGCTTTTAAAGAAAACTTCGTTCAAAAAGCTGTATATAATTTTGATGAATATATAAAACAGTCGTTGAATAATAAAAAAACGATCTTTCTACCCAAAGACCCTATAGAATATTACAGTTATAAATCCTATATGGACCTGGATTACCCTGAAGATTATGTGCAAGCGTTGTTCAGTGACCCTAAAAGTGTAGATAAGGGATTCACTGCTCAGGGGGAAAAATATACAAATGTATATAGTCTATTAAAAACGAATAAAGAACATCATACACTGTCCTTTGTGAACCCTTCAGAAGAGAAAAATGGCGGTTCATTTGCCACGAGTCTACTACAAAACAGTATGGAGTTTGTGAACGATCATGGCGGCTGGACAGATAAATATCAATTTTTCTCCATCAGTTCTCAGGAGAACAAAATCGTCTATCGTCTGTTCATGCAGCACTATCCCGTTTTTAATGAAAATGGCATGGCTGAAATTTCTTTGATTATGGGGAAGGAATCTATCAACGAATATAGTCGGCCATACTTTAATCTAGATTATGATTTATCGTTTGAAAGTGTAAAAGAGGTCAGATTGCAATCCGGACGCAGCGTCTTATATGCGTTAGCCAACGATCATACAATCAACTTCGATTATGTAGAAGATGTGATTGTCGGATATAAGATGACAAGGGATGCGAGTGAAACGAATAGCAAGTTCCTCGTATTCGAACCTTCCTGGTATTACAAATATGATGGCAATTGGCTGCGCCTGCCTTTAGAAGATGAGGAGGGGCTGGGATTTGGACTGGAGTAAAACAAAAAGTATATTTATTATCGTTTTTCTGATTCTGGACATCTTCTTAATGTCATTATTCATAAACAAAGTATCGGAAAGCAATCCGGAAGCTTTAAGTCAAGTTTCGTTTGAAGAGCAGTTAAAGGCTGATAAAATTGATTACCCGAAAAATCTTTCAAAGGAATCATTGAAAGAAGCCTATATCAGTGCGAAAACCAAAGTGTTCACCGAAAGTGAAATTGAGAAGCTAAAAAATCAAGATGTCAATGTGGTCACGGATAATACGATTCACTCAACCTTGAAAGAACCCTACTCTATCAGTGAAAAGGTTTCACCCGGAGAAGTGAACGATTTTATGAAAAATTACGTGGTAAATGGTGAAAAGTACAGCTTCTGGAATTACAACAAAGAAGAGCAGACGATCATCTATTATCAGACGTATAAAGACAGGCAGATTTTTAATAATTCAAATGGGAAAGTGATCCTGATTTTAAATAAGGAAAATGAAATCGTTTCTTATAAACAAACATTGCTGGAAAGTTTGGAGGAATTAAGCGGGGAGAAAAAAAGTCTGCTCACTTCCCTACAGGCTCTTCAAGTACTGTGGACCAATCATCAGATCAGCTCGGGGAGTACCATACAAAAGCCTGAACTTGGATACTACACCTTTTTATCCCGTGAGGAATCACAGGTCCTTGCACCTACCTGGCATTTTGTTGTCGAATCAGGGGATAAAAAGGAAGACTTATTTATTAATGCAGTCGAGGGACAGATTTTCGAAGTCACCAAACCAGAAAAAGAAACATTGGAGTGAGAGATATGACGATGCATTTTAGTGTACTTGCCAGCGGGAGTACAGGAAATGCAATATTTGTAGAGTCTGAAGAGCATTCCTTCCTAGTTGATGCCGGATTGAGCGGGAAGCAGATGGAAGGTTTGTTCAGTCAAATCGGACGGAGGATTGAAGATTTATCAGGTATTCTTGTCACTCATGAGCATAGTGATCATATTAAGGGGATCGGAGTCCTTGCAAGAAAGTACAAGCTCCCGGTCTATGCCAACGATAAAACGTGGAACGCCATGGACGGGTTAGTAGGGAAAATAGAGAGTGATCAGAAATTTTCATTCGATATGGAAACGGCGAAGCACTTCGGCGGATTGAGCATAGAATCCTTCGGGGTTTCCCATGATGCGGCAGAGCCGATGTTCTATATTTTCCATCACGGCGATAAAAAGCTCGTCCTCGTCACAGACACAGGCTATGTAAGCGACCGGATGAAAGGTATCATTGCCAATGCCGATGCCTATGTGTTCGAGAGCAATCATGATGTGGGCATGCTCCGGATGTGCCGTTATCCTTGGAATATCAAACGGCGGATCCTTAGTGATTATGGACATGTATCCAATGAGGATGCGGCCATTGCCATGAGCGAAGTGATGGGTGATAAGACAAAAGGTATTTACCTTGCCCACCTGAGCCTGGATAATAACATGAAGGACCTGGCAAGAATGAGTGTCACCCAGACACTGGAGTCAAAAGGAATAGTAGTGGGAGAACAAATTGATTTATTTGATACGGATCCTAAAGTACCGACACCTTTAGTTGAGATTTAAGCCGATTCAAATGTTTACGATTTTTCTTTTGAAGGTATGAAAAAGGTGAGGGCCGTTGTCTTCACCTTTTTTTAATCCTGAGCAATTGAGGGATCCTACTGCTGCTTTCTCCTCAAAATAGAAATATATAACGCCTTTTGGCATACGCAGTATAAAAGATCACACAAATCCATTCACCATCAACGTTTACATATCCATCAAGATAATGAAATTCTTACCCTTTTTTCATCATTTTTTAATTTAACCTGACTATAATCAGGGTTGTAAAGATAAAATAACAAAAGGAATAGCTGCTAGAAAGGATGAAGTTAGATGGGTTATTATGATTCGGACCATAATTCAGAAAGCAGGAGCAGACAAAAGGGCAATCGGGGAGGCATGTTCCTGGCAGGGTTATTGGGCGTCATACTGGGGGCAGTCCTGGTCATTGTGGCGGTTCCCCAATTAGCGAACTATAACATATTACCCTATTCCATTCAGCCGGATGAGGATTTGAAAGAAACAGATGAGGCCTATCATAATGGTGCCACAAAGAGTGTTTCCGTTGATGTGACGACAGATGTGACGAAAGCTGTCGAAAAGGCAGGGGATTCTGTTGTTGGTATCACGAACATTCAATCACAAAGCTTCTGGGGACAGGGCGGAGGACAAACCCAGGACCAGCAGGCAGGGACAGGCTCCGGGGTGATGTATAAAAAAGAAGGCGACAAGGTTTATATTGTCACCAATAATCACGTGGTGGAAGGTGCTGACCAGCTTGAAGTGACCCTTGCCGACGGTACAAAGGTTCCGGCTGAAATGCGGGGTACGGATATTTGGACAGACCTTGCCGTCATTGAAATTGATGGTAGTAAAATTGAGAATGATGACATTGCTGAGTTTGGAAATTCAGATAAACTGAAAGCGGGAGAGCCCGTTATCGCCATCGGGAATCCACTTGGACTCCAGTTTTCAGGATCGGTTACACAGGGGGTTGTATCAGGAGTGGAACGAACGATCCCTGTCGATATCAACCAGGATGGAATGGAAGATTGGAATGCAGAAGTACTTCAAACCGACGCAGCCATCAACCCCGGTAACAGCGGTGGAGCGTTGATCAACATTTCCGGACAGCTGATCGGGATCAATTCCATGAAGATTGCCCAGCAAGCTGTAGAAGGCATCGGACTTGCGATTCCCATCAACTATGCTCAGCCGATCATTGCGGATCTGGAGCAGTATGGTGAAGTGAAGCGACCTGCAATGGGTGTGACCCTTGAGGATGTGAATAAAATATCTGCTTACCACCAGCAGGAAACCCTTAAGCTTCCGAACGGAATCAATTATGGTGTCATGGTCAGACAAACCGTCCCGAACTCCCCGGCAGCACAGGCAGGCTTACAGGAGCTCGATGTAATTACGGAGCTGGACGGAGAAAAAATTGAGAATGTCATTGAGTTAAGAAAGCATCTTTATAACAAAAAAGATGTAAATGATCAGATGAAAGTCACGTTCTACCGCAATGGTGAAAAGAAAGAAGTCACCATGAAACTGACGGATGAATCCCGTCTATAGGATGTGGATAAGCAAAAAGCAGGAAGGCGAAGTGTCCTTTCCTGCTTTTTCTTTACATGTTATGATAATTGTGGATAAGTATATAAAACTGGATAGAAAACATTTTTAGGAGGAAACAACATGATTTACTGCTGTTTGGAGCATGTGGAATTAGCGATGGATATTGTCGTAGATGAGCATGAGGTAGCGCCTCAACTGAAAGAGCTTTCTGAAGACGAAAAGTTATCCACAACATGTGAATATTGTGGGAATAACGCAATATATATAGTGGCGAACTAATATTCCCATACGACATGTGGATGGTATTTGTGGATATGTGGATAAAGTCTGTGGATAACGTGTTTGTAAATTGTTTGTAAAGCGAGTGTGGATAGTGAATATCACCATTGTAACAGTTGGTAAATTGAAAGAGAAATACTTAAAACAAGGAATAAGCGAATATATCAAGCGCCTGGGAGCCTATGCCAAGATTGAAATTGTCGAGCTTGCCGATGAAAAAGCACCGGAAGTGTTGAGCGAATCTGAGATGCAGCAGGTAAAGAATAAAGAAGGTGAGCGGATCCTCGCCAAGATCTCCCCGGACCACCATGTCATCGCTCTCGCCATCCAAGGCAAAATGCGCTCATCAGAAGACCTGGCCGATAATCTGGACAGGCTGGCGACGTACGGAAAAAGCAAAGTGGCGTTTGTCATAGGCGGTTCTTTAGGGTTGAGTGATGACGTCATCAAGAGATCCAATGAGACCCTCTCGTTTTCGAAGATGACCTTCCCCCATCAGCTGATGCGGTTGATTTTGGTGGAGCAGATTTATCGGGCGTTTCGGATTAATCGGGGAGAACCGTATCATAAATAAGGGTAAAAGGTTAAGGGAGGCGAGTGCTTCCCTATACATTTCTTCCCTTAAAAACGGAGCATCCATAAAGGATAAATCAATGGGTGCTATGCAGTTTATTTCAGACATTCTATTGAGAAGCACACTTGTACTGCCTTGAAGTGCCTCAATGGTAAAGTCAAACATCAAATTGATTTGTGTGATTTGTCTTCTTTCTTTGAAGGAAACTCTTTCATTTGTAATTTGAATGTCCTGTATGAAAAGAGCAAGGAGTTCTTTTTTCTGTGCAGCATCTGCTCGCTCTAAAATGGTGTCGAGGTTCTTTATAAGGTGTTTTAATGCGTCTGAATCGACAGGATCTTTGCTGATAGTCTGAAACTGCTTATTGACACGTTCAATACGGTCTTCTATGTTAATGAGGAGCTCCTTGTGATCTTTCATTTTTTTGTTGTAGATGTCTCGTAGTTCTGGGTCATCCATTAGTAGGGATACGAGATTATCCAGTTGCTTTTCTGTCTTTTGCTTACTCGCCACAAGTCGCTTCATTTCTTCTTTAAGTGGACGTTCAGCATCAGAACGTTCTTCGTTCATCCTCTCAACTAATCGTTCAATGAAATAAGGGAGAGCTACGACACGCTTCAGCTCGTCAATGACATATTTTTCTGCCCTATCGGCATTAATAGAGTAAGCCTGGCAAACCGTCCGTCCTTTATTTTTATATTGACCACATTGATACATTCGATAGACCTTCCCATTTTCACCTTTTGACTTTGCAGCAACCATTCCATATCCACAACTAGGGCATCTGAGCAATCTACCTAAGAAGTATGGTTTAGCTGATAAAGCTGGTCTACGTGAGCGCTTTTGTAATTTCTCCTGCACTTGATTCCATTGGGTGACTTCTATGATAGGGCTATGTGTACCATCTACCAGTACAGGATTCGGATTCTTTCATTGTCGTCGTCTTTCTGACCAATTCTCATGCTGATTAAAACGAATCTTCCCAATATACATGGGATTATTTAAAATTGTTTTAACAGAGTTAGTCGAGAATTCCTTATTCTTTTTTGTTTTAATACCACGTTTATTTAAGTCATATGCTATTTTCTTAAAACCATATCCTTTGTCTGCGAGGTTAAAAATATCCTGCACAACAGCAGCTTCGTCCTCATTGATCACAAGCTCTTTATCAATCACATTGTATCCAAATACAATGCCTCCATTCCACTTACCTTGCTTTGCTCGTTGATTCATGCCCATTTTGACACGATCAATAATAGTGGATCGTCCCATCTCGGATATCGAGCTAAGTACGGTATAGAACATCTTGCAGCTAGGGGGGCAAATGCACTTGGTACCCCTGTATCTAACGGTTTCAAGGTTTTTAAAGGCTCATTATTTGCTGGTTCGGTCAGCGATTCGTATCAACAAGGGTATGTAGATTTAAGGAAAAAGTTAATTGACCAAGGTATGTTTATAACTAAAGATGGTGGTGAGTTATGTCTTGTAGATGATTATATTTTTTCTAGTGCATCAACTGCTGCAGCTTTAGTTATGGGACGTAGTGCCAATGGATTGGCGGAATGGAAGACAGCGAGTGGTGAGCTGTTAAGGGATAATGGATGAAGTTAATAAACAAAACAATCATTCATGAAAATTTCTTAAATTGAACAATATATTATATAATTGGTATAAGAAGAACTTTCATAATTCACTTTAAGGAGTGATAAAATGAGCGGTAAGATAACAGGTGCAGACTATTTGTTGCTTTTGTTTTATTTAAAGGGCAAAAGTAGTGAAAAGGCCGAGCCTATTGAAGGCAGAACTAGGATTACAAAAATGATGTTTATTTTTAATAAAGAAATATTTAAAAAGCTAAAATTAAATGAATTTTCCTTTGAAGAAGATCTGCCATCATTTGAGGCGTATCATTATGGCCCTTTTTCATCTGACGTACATGAACAATTAGATTTATTTACTAACATTGAGCTACTTAAAGAAGAAGCAAGAAACTTTGGGAAAGTAAATGAGTGGGATTATGATAATGAATTAAAGTCTCTAGAGGATATGGAAGACAATATACAAGAGGATAATAATGACCTACTAGAAGATAACGGTATGACTGTTTCTGTATATAGTTTAACTCCAATGGGTATTGAATATGTTGAAAACGAGATAATACCTCAGTTACCTAATCGAGAAAATCTCATACCTTTTCTTGAGCAATTTAAAAAGCAGATTAACACAACAGACTTAAATAGCTTACTAAGCTATGTATATAATAAGTATCCAGAATATGCATCAAAGTCAAAAATTAAAGGTAAGGTGAAATAAAGTGAACACCGCGTTAAATACCTTATCCAAATTAACGGAATTTCAACAGGTTGAACTTAGTATGAAGATATTAACGGAAAGGAATCTTAAAATCTTTAAAGAGGTTCCTTTATTTTCGTCCTCAATTGATATGATAACAATTAACAACAATGAGGAAGTATCAGCAATAGAATTTAAGTTAAGGAACTGGAAGAAAGCAATAGATCAAGTAAAGAAACACAGTATTGCTGTGGATTATATGTCCATTTGTATATTAAAACCTAAGAATAGAATAACCAGAGAGAAAATAGAAGATGTATGCAAACAGGAAAACACCGGATTGCTATATTTTAACTTAGATGAAAAAGGAAATCCTGAATTATTTGAAGCAGTCAAACCTATAAAATCAGATTTTTATTGGGATGTACAAAGGGAAAGCCTGCTTAACATGTTATTAGGGTCATAAAGGTAGTGGAAAGGAGAGAAATATGGAACAAAGTTCTGCTTTGAAAATAATTAGATACGGTACATCAGCTGAACAGAAGTTTATTGATGAATTTAAAAATGAATTTGACCTTTTGGTTATTAATGGAAATATGATATCTCATGCTTCTAAAGCTATTTCTAAATTCGTAGCAACTCGTAAGTTTAGCTATATTATCGATCCACTAACCCACTCTCTTCAACATGATATACAGTACATAAAAGGAAAAAATGGAAAGATAAAAAGTTCAATAAAAAAGATGGTAGATAACTACTCTGATTTTGTGAAGGAGAAAATTATTGATCAGGAAAGAGTATTGGTACCTTCTGATTTTGAAAGTGAATCAATTCTGAAAGACTTCACTTTAAAAGTTCTAGATTTTCAAAAAAACCACGTTATTGAGACCTCTAAGGAAAGGGACTATTTTAAATATTTACAATATACTAAAGTAACATTTGAACCAAAATGGTTAATCGTTCCTTATTTTATGATGAATACTAAAAATTATAAGAAGTGGATAGAGATCAATGTTCAAATGATAAATTATTCTCTTCAAGAGTATGAGTTGGATAGTTTAGCGGCACAACTTGTTATAGAAAAGGATATATTGGAAGACGCCTATTATATTGAAGATATCATAAGTAAGTATTCATCATACGGTATTAGGAACTTGCTTTTATGGGTAGATGATTTTTCAGCATTTGAATCATCAAGATTACTACTTAATAATTTTTGCAAATTAATAGAAGGTCTTTCTGATAATGGAATTAATGTATATAACTTATATGGAGATTACTTTTCTGTGTTACTGTGTCATGAGAAATCCAAGGCAAAATTACAAGGTGTATGTCACGGTATTGAGTATGGAGAAAAAAGAGCGATTGTCCCTGTTGGCGGGGGGATCCCCGTTAATAAATATTATTTGTATCCAATCCATCAGAGAGTAGAATATGGCCGTGTAGCAACTTTGCTAAGATATTTGGGAATACTACCAGATGATTATCAAAGATATTATTCAGATATATGTAATTGTGAACAATGTACGGAAGTTATTAAAGATAATTTGGATAACTTTGCATACTACGGTGATTCCAAACCGATTGAAATCAAAAGAAAAACAGGTGCAACTATTTCAAGACAATATCCAACAACAGAAGCAAAGGCATTATGTATTAATCACTTCCTATATAATAAATTAAAAGAATGGAATTCAATTAGTACAAATGATTTAGTAGATTTGATAGATGAATCTATTAAGTCTGCAGAAGAGTATTCACCTATCTTAGGTTATGACTTAGTAGGGACTTATGAGTTGTGGAAAGAAGTGTTATATACTCATGAGTAAAACAGTTTTTGTTCTTGGTGCTGGAGCTTCAATGATAGAAAATCTACCTTCTCAAGCAGAAATTTTAAAAAGTATATTTAAAAAAGAGGAGTCGGATTTTGCAACTTTTAATCCAACATTACTTAAAACTGGAGAAAGATACAGGAGAGCCCGTATAAATATTGCAGAGTTTATTATCAGGCTTTTTTCTAATAAAAACTATTTTGATTTTATTTCAGACGAATCAGCTTTAGCAGAGATAGAGACTCTTCAGATGGAAGAAAAATATAAGTTATTGGATGAGTTAAAAAAGGATAACGGTTTTTTAGAATCTATCTATGAATATATTGCTGAAAGTAAAAGCCATATCACATTAGAAGACATTTTTACCATACTGGATAAGGCTATAGCTTCAAACGAGCATATACAAGGATATGATACCTCAAAGATTATTCAACTAAGGAACGATTTTGTGTTCTGCATTATTAGGCTTTTTGTTAAGTCCAGTGTAAACCAATCCTTTGATAGTCAAACATACCTAAATTTTATAGAAAAAATTATACAAAAGAGAATTGAAGCTGAACAAACAGGGGATCCCGTGTCAATAATAACACTTAATTGGGATTTTATAGTTGATAAATATTTTTCTCATGTGGTTTCAAGTAATAGCGATTATGAAAAAGCAAAATTAGATTACTGTGTATATGACCATAATTACCACCACTTTTTTGATGATAGTGATATAGAGAGTATACCATCAACTATTTTAAAGAGGCAGGGTTATTACAATGTGAAGTTATTAAAACTTCATGGGGCAATGAATTGGCTATTATGTAAGAATTGTCAAAGGTTATTTTACTCACAAGAAAAATACATAGCATTTGAGGAATTCTATGATACAAGCGCTCCAGAATGCCCTTTTTGCACTAAAAATTATAGTTTATCAGGTGATCGAAATAACACAAAACTAACCAGTGAATTAATTACACCAACTTTGCTAAAGAATTTAGATAATGTTACATTTAAAAACATTTGGAAAAATGCTTTTGTTGAACTGGCAGAAGCAGAAAAAGTGGTTTTTATTGGATATTCATTACCACAAGCAGATTTTGAGTTCCGATACATGCTGAAAAAGGCAATAAGACCAATTACAAATATCGATGTAGTTTTATATCATAATGATGACCCTAATAAGATAAAGGATTTGCTAAAAGACGAGGGGGATATTAGTAAGTTCACAGCTAATGTTTCCGAAACACGATTCAACTCATTTTTTGGGAAAGATGATATCAATTTTTTCTATGAGGGTATAAATGATTATGTAGAAAATCATTTATAAGTATTTATATAATTGTTTATTATTCAGAATATAAACTGGAGAGGTTATAGAAAATACCTCTCCAGTTATTTTGTTAGTATATAGGGTTGAGGGGATAGGTGAAACGACACGAGATGGATCGAGATACCTGTCCCTCTAACCCTCATACCTATCACAGGGGTAAATCTTGTTGCCATAGCTTTTTTAATCCAGTATAAAGAATTGCCAACTAATTCACATGATGAAGTGTAGATTGCTTCTATTAAATAAATGTCTGATTTGAAAGGGGACTTTAATGAAAGTAATTTCATGGAATATAGACATCTGCCCTTACTCCAATAAGGGATATTTGTCTCAAGGAAGAGTTGAGAAAATTCTTGAAGAAATTCATGAGCAAAAAGCTGATGTCATTATTATACAAGAAACAAATGATGGTTTTGCGAATAAATTAAAGAGCAAGTTAGGGAATAAATATCCGTTTGTATCCATGAAGAATTCGAATACTCGAACGTTAAGGTACTGATGGCATATAAAATTATCGATGAGCAAATCAATATAAAGCTCTATGATAAAACAAATGGTAAGGATTTTGCATACACACGTTGGATCGAATTATCTTATAAAGAAATAGAGATTGTAGGTTTACATGCTTCATTGCCTGTAAGTATTGAAGATAGGATACGTATAAGGCAAAAGGCTTTTTGGAAGCGAATTTTGAAATATGCAGATGCTAGGAAAGAAAGTAAAAATACATTGTTAATTGGTGATTTCAATGTATATGAGAAAACTGCATTTTCTAATAAGCCTTCTAAAGCGTATGAGGATTTTAAGTGGTTACAAGATGAGGGCTGGAAAGTTTTGAAGACTAAGAGAATAAATGATTTCTCATATTGCTATTCAGGTTGTTGGGATAGACAGCTTGATTATGCTTTTGTATCCCCTAAATTTAAGTATGAATATACATTGGCAATGTATCGTTTTGAAAAATTAAGTGATCATGAAATGCTCGTTGTACAGTTAGACATTTAATGAAAACCGCACTTAGGGGTGAATATGATTTTAATGATGATTTGAAGGTATAATGAAATTTGGAAAAACAACTATTTATTAGGATGGAAATAATGCTAAAAAACTTTTTGCTACTACCATTTATTTATATAACTACCCTATTTCTAGAAGTATTTACATATAAAAAAAAATCAAAACTTAGGATTATTTTAAATAATTTAATTTACGGTTTGTTACTATCAATAATTTATGGACTCTCCATTAGTATTTTTATTACACCAATATTTATTAATAATGTTGATTCAATTGGGGCAGTTATGCTTAGTACTATTATATTTATCTTCATTATTAATCTGGCATTAATCAGTAAATATAGAGATGAAAATTTAATACTTCCAAATCAATATATTATTATTATTTCACTTATTGCTTTAATTCTTACCAAAAAATACATCATAAAGAGCATAATAAAATTATTTGGTTTAACAATATTGCTTTCGTTTTTCTTACTTAATATAATAACCGTCTTAGAAGGTAACTTGGATAATCCTAATGTTACAATAATAGGAATTATAATTATGTTTTTACTGGCTATAACTATACTTTATAGGGTAAAAGTAAACTCATTTGAACAGGCGGTTAACCGGTTTTTTTTAACGTTTAATTTAGGTGTGATTGTCTTTATTATTGGTTCACTCCGTTTGAGTGGCTATATGGAATTTACCTCATCAACAAATTGGTTAGACATTATGTTGATAATATTTTCTATTGTCGGTTTTCTATTCATTTTTTTACCACACGCAGCAGAAGTTTACGATAAATATAATTGTGAATTTAATCAAGCTTATCACTTGTTTTGGGATGAATTAGTAAAAATAAGTGGTTATAACGATGTAAAAAGAGATATAAAGTTAGAAGTCTCAGATTTATTGGATGGATTAAATTCTCTAAAAAAAGAATGGGAAGAGGGTAATAAAAAAGTAATCATAAAGAGGTCTATTATAAGCTTATCATTAGTAGTAATTTTATTTACATTCCTGTATCTCCTATTAAGGTATGGAGATAACTTACGTGAGTTATCTCAACTATATACTGGATATCTATATGTCCAATGGAGTAGCTTGTTCAAAGATGAATCAAAGGCTCAATTGACTCTTGTTTTGGGTATCATGATTATATTATTTATTTATTTCTTATATAGTCTGTTTATCGCAATAAAAAATAATCATTTAGTATCAAATATACTATTACATATAAATAGACTAATATTCACAGTAATTATTTTGGTAGTATTAACAACTAATCTTTTTAGAATGGCGTTAAGCCCCATAACTTCAACTATATTAGTGGTCTTATTTATCACTTTAATGTTGTTGGTTAAAATACAAGATTGGTTTAAGAAAAAAGGAAAATAATTAATAGATCAAAACAAATTTGAATGTAAACTCTTGATGGTTAAGGAAGGGATTTTACCCTTCCCTATTATTATTATTATTTTACCCTATTCAACGTTACGGTGAACCGTACCATAAATAGAAATAAACCAGAGAGTAATACTAATTCAGGATATAAACCAAGGCTAATATCACCAACAGGAGACCGTTTATATGATAAACAGTCTCCCTCTGTTTATCTCAAACGTATACCTCACTCATCAAGGCAAGAGTATGATCTTCAGTATCTTTGAAAAATACCATCCATGTTTCTCTATCCCCCATTTTCGCCACCACATGTGGTTCATCGATAAAAGACACTTCTTGACCTGCTAAGCGCTCATAAGTCTCCCTAATATCATTCACCTGAAAATAAATAACGGAACTTGAGTGGGCAATCTCCTCTTTTTCTGAAAGTGTCAACATCAGCCGCAACCCATCACATTCAAAGAATGCCATACGATCCGTGTTAAATAAAAGGGTGAGGCCTAATTGCTCCTGATAAAAGTCTAGTGCTCGATTGATGTCTTTGACAGGAACTCCGATTTGTCCAACTTTACTGATCATTCCCTTTTCCATTAAACCATTCTCCCTTCGAATATCGTTCACCGATAAGAATAAAGGATAACAACTAGAATTTCTTATCCAATATCACCTGTTTTCGATAGTCTCTAGGAGATAAACCGACATGCTGCTTAAACATTTTGCTGAACGATACAGGGTTTTGAAATCCCAGTTCAAACGTGATATAGGTCATAGTATAGTCTGACTCTGTTAGGAGTTGTTTGGCTTTGTGTATTCTGAATTCTGAAATATGCTGATGAGGTGTTTTGCCGTATACTTGATAGTAAGTCCTTAGTAGATGGTTAGGTGATAAAGAAGCAGCCTTAGCCATTTCCTCCAGTTTGATAGGGGTATGAAAAAAGGCTCTGATATAATCATGTGCAATCATGATCCTTCTATAAAGCTCTTCACGTGTAGAATGACGAATGGCTTGTAATGATTCAATTTCGTTGTATGTATGAAAGTGTTCATTCAAAATAGAAAGCATGATCTTATGGAATTGTTCTTCATAACCGATAGAATCAATTGGAAGAGAAGGGTATATCTGCTTGAAATGATCCAGCTGCGAAGAAAGAGCGGGATTTATATGATACGTTTTTTCGAAAAAGCCAACTGAATGTGTATCCTTAAATGGATCGGTTAAAAGACGATCCTCCGTTTCACGTAAAGAATGAAAGACTTCTTCAGCAAACCCCGTTTTGAAGAAAATACAAAAGGATTCCACAACCTGAGGTTCGTCGATTGACAGTGTGTATTCACCTTCATTGAGGAGTAGGTATCGATTGTCTTCAACAGCAAAAAAGCCTTTATTCGTCTTATAACGGGCTTGGCCATTAGAGAATGTCTTAATGGATAGTTGCCCGGTTCCTTCCCAGTAAAACTGGTCGCTTTTTGCATGCAAAACGAAATTGGTAGAATCATTTTTTATCATTTTACAATCTCCATCTAGATAACATATTTTTCTATAGTATGATTATACATAATTATGGAAATTTTAATATGTCACATGCACCTTGGTACAGAATGATCCTATTACTTAAAGGAATGAGGGCTCGTTATATGGAACATGCCAACCCAATCACTTGTGAGAAAAGGTCTTATTCCAAACAGTATATGTCTCATCAACATGAATTTGGCCAGCTTCTCTTTCCATTGCAAGGATCCTTGGATATACAAACGGAGCGGCAGGAAATCCATCTGAATGAAGATTACTGTTTTTATCTTCCTCCAACATTTAATCACCATTTCCGATCCCTCGATCGGAACGAGTTTTTAATTTTAGATATTCCGACGCTGTATTTACCAGAGAACACGAGCAGTATGTATATACGGTTGGATCAGCAATGGACTGCTATCCGATATTTACTGTTGGAAGAGGCGACGGCCTATGAGAACATAACTTCCTTAGTCGATTTGACCAGGTATATCACCAACAAGCTTCATATTTCTCATCCCGCTTCAATTGAGTATATTCATCGTCATTATAAGGAGTTCATCACTTTAGAAGCATTAGCAAAAATAGAGCACTATCATCCAGTCTATTATTCAACATGGTTTAAGAAAAAAACCGGGAAAAGTGTAAAAGGGTATATATCTGAACTTCGAATGAAAGAGGCAAAACACTTATTAGATTCAACGGGCTGGTCCATGTCAAGGATTAGTGAGGAATTAGGTTTTGAGAATGCTTCATCGTTCACAAGATGGTTCGTGCATACGGAAGGAATCCCTCCACAAAAATATAGAAATCTTAATAAAGGATAAAAAGGCTATTAAACTTGGTAAAGAAAATTCCTGAAAAATTTTCTAAGATGAGTTTAACGATTCTTTTTATCTTTTTTTATTGAGGTGAACAACATGAAGGAAAAAGTCTCTCCTTTTTTCATTTTACTTTCAGCGGTACTTTGGGGGACAACGGGAACCACACAGGCCCTGGCTCCAGCAACAGCACACCCCATCGGCATTGGCGCAGCTCGCTTAGCGGTGGGGGGGCTCTTTTTACTCCTTCTTGTTCTCATAAGGGGAAACCTGAATGTGAAACATTGGCCAATCAGGATAACGGTAGTGGCCTCTTTAAGTATGGCTGTGTATCAACCATTATTTTTCTCTGCTGTCACGATAACAGGGGTTGCCATTGGGACAGTCGTAGCCATTGGGAGTGCTCCTGTTTTATCTGGTTTCTTGGAGTGGATCTATTATCGAAAGCGTCCGAATATGATTTGGTGGTGTTCTACTTTCTTGTCTATCATAGGTTGTTTTATGCTCTTTATGAATAAAGAATCCATCTATGTAGACCCTGTCGGAATAGTGATGGCTTTGGGAGCCGGCTTATCATTTGCCATTTATACGCTGGTAAGTAGAAAGTTAGTTGAAGCATACTCATCTTTATCAGTAGTTGCGGTTGTTTTCTCTTTGAGTGCCGTTTGGTTATCACCATTTTTATTTATGTATGACATGTCCTGGATAGCAAGTGTCAGAGGTGTGAGTATCAGTCTTCATCTTGGAATCATGGCGACCGGGATTGCCTATTTTCTTTTTGCTAAGGGACTTACGTATGTTTCTACTTCAACTGCTGTTACACTTGCGTTGGCAGAGCCGTTAACAGCAGCGTTATTAGGAGTTATGTTATTAGGAGAAAGCCTGAATCTAACTTCCTGGACAGGGATCTTCCTCTTAATGCTGGGGATTGGCCTATTGATACGGTCTTCCAAAAGATCGGAAAGCAATAGGGAAATCGTCTTTAGATGAGAGTGATTCAGTGCTTTATTATTTCGCTCCAAATAAGGTTTTCGCAACTGTAAAGCGTTTGATGAAAAGATAATAGAACAGACCGATGGCGATGAACGTAAATAAGTTAATGAGGATGAATTGATATCCTGTGGGAATAGAAAGCTTTTAAATAAAGTACCCGATTACCACAATCAGTGTCTGGTGAAGAATATAAATGGTAAACACCTTTTTGTTTATAGACGTGATCCATTTATTCTCTTTATTCAAATACGTTTTAACATAACCGATCATGGTAAACATCCATGCAAACGTGGTGATGGACTGAAGCAGGATGAATAATACCCGAGGAGCTGCAAAACCGTTTGTGAAGTGAAGCCAATATGCGAATAGCACAGCACTCATGCTTACAACAGCAAGTAACAATAGGCGGGCCCGTTCTTTTACAATCATGTGCTCTAACGCCGTTTCTTTTACAATCATGTGCTCTAACGCCGTTTCTTTTACAAGGAAAGCCCCATAGAGAAAAAAGGTAAAGTAGTGGAATGGGTTAAATTCCATTCCCAATAAGGCAATGTCTGTAATAAAAATAGGGACAATCAGTAAGTAAAGAAACTTTGAAGAAGTAGAAGAGGCTATCAAACTTTCCTTTTGTTGGATCAAGCGGAATACAGATATACTGATGAGGGAGAACACGACTAAAAATAATATGAACCACATGTGAGCAGGAGTAAACGTACCAGTAAATCCATCTATCTGTGAGAGATCAAAGGTAAAGAAAGTAGGGTAATAGTCCCAATAACTTGTTGTGGGGGGGATGATTCCCTTTTGTAAGGCGGCATAATACCCTTGAGGGGGTACAATCACCACAACAGCAAATATAAAAGGAATGAGCAATCGTTTCAGTCGATCACCGATGAAGGCTCTGTTGCTTCTGGAACGAAGGATAAAATAAGTCCCAACACCAGAGACTAAGAAAAGGATCGGCATCCGCCACTATGACAAAAAGATAGCAAATAGTTGAAGTATCAAGCTTTCGTCATCTTTTATGTAGAAAGGGTAATAATCAAAAATTCTTGCAGTGTGGAAGGGAATGAGCAACATAATGGCCACGATCCTTATTACATCGATATAGTGTTTCCTCATTGATTTTCCCCCATACTCTCAGTATATGTTGTACAACCGTATTATACATGAACCAATTGGAGAGGAATAGACGAAAGGTCCCCATACAGTTTTAAAGTGAGAATATTGGAACGTTATCAATAAACCTTCAATCCATTGCTTCAAGATGGCGAAAAAAGGGTCAGGCCCCCAGTTGCTCACTGAGGGCCTGACCCTTTTGAAATGGCTTTACTTTGTCACAGAAAAGCCTTCCTCATCTTTCACTCCATCTGCATACTCATCAAGGAGAGCGCGAACTTCATCGGTGGTGACTGTTTCCATCAGACGATTTCTCAGCTCGCTCGCTCCGCGGAACCCGCGGACGTAAATCTTGAAGAACCGGCGCAGCGGTTTGAACTGCCGAGGCTCGAGTTCATCATTATATTTATCATGAAGGTCCAGCTGCAGTCTTAGAAGGTCAAGCAGTTCTTTGCTTGTATGCTCCTTCTTTTCTTTTTCGAAGGCAAACGGATTATGGAAGATTCCTCTTCCAATCATAATCCCGTCTACACCGTATTTCTCCGCGAGTTCGAGTCCCTTCTGACGGTCAGGAATATCGCCATTGATCGTCAGTAGTGTATGAGGGGCGATTTCATCACGAAGTTTCTTGATCTCAGGAATCAGCTCCCAGTGAGCATCAACGTCGCTCATTTCCTTTTTCGTGCGGAGATGAATGGAAAGATTGACAATATCCTGTTCCAACAGGTGCTTCAGCCAGTCGTGCCATTCCTCCACCTTCGTATAACCGAGGCGGGTCTTCACGCTGACGGGAAGTCCTCCTGCTTTCGCTGCCTGAATGATTTCAGCAGCCACATCCGGACGACGGATCAGACCGGATCCTTTTCCGTTCGCTGCCACATTGTGCACAGGACAGCCCATATTGATATCGATGCCGCGGAAGCCCATTTCAGCCATTCCGATACTCATTTGACGGAAGTATTCGGGCTTGTCTCCCCAAATATGAGCGACGATCGGCTGCTCATCATCCGTGAATGTCAGACGACCGCGGACACTGTCTTTTCCTTTCGGGTGACAGTAGCTTTCAGTATTCGTAAACTCTGTGAAAAACACGTCAGGTCTCGCCGCTTCACTCACGACATGACGAAAAACGACATCGGTCACGGCTTCCATCGGTGCCAAAACAAAAAACGGCCGAGGCAACTCATGCCAAAAATTATTTTTCATAATCTATTTAAACCCTTTCCTTAAGGGAAACAAGTTCCCCAAATTAAAAAGTAAGAATGTTATCATTCGCTACAGGCTACAAGACAACCAGTATATACTTTAATAGTAATAGCCAAAAAGTGCAAGAGGACATTCCTTCCTGCTGTACCCTCTATACCATCTTCTCATGCTTCCGGTCCAGGCGGTGACTCATGAAAGTCAGTAAGCTTGCACATATGGCAACCAGTCCACCGACAAGCGTCACATTCAACAATGGCCCTTGATGGTAAACAATACCTCCGAGTGCAGAGCCTAAAGCAATCCCGACATTGCTGGCAACCGGCATCAGTGAAGCAGCCAGTCCTGTAGCTTTTGGTTGATAAACACCGGCAAGGTCTATTAAATACAGCTGGGTGGACGTTGTTAAGAGAATGGCCATCAATGACATCAATCCAATGTTAATCAATCCAATGATAAAGTGGCCGGTAGTCCAATATAATCCGATCAGGACAAGTGCCTGGATAAGGAAAACATACCTAAGACGACCGATCGGATTGTGGCTGGCAATCTTTCCGGCTAGGATGTTGCTGAAGATGGAAATGAATCCGTAGCCAAACAGGATCAAGCTGATGGAGTTGTTTGGTGCGCCCATCATGTTGAGAATCGGCACCAGATACGTAAAGACGGCATACGTCGCCCCAAATCCGAGAGAAGGAATGAAAAAAGCCATTAAGATCCTTGGGTGTGTCAGTAAGGAAAATTGATCACGCATGGAACTGCGGAATTGACTGAGTTTGCGGGGCAGATTCATGAAAGATGCCAGAAACGCAACGATACCAAGAAACGTCGTCAATACGAACGTCCCATGCCAGTTATACCATTCAGCGATGACCGTGCCGACGGGTACCCCGATCACGTTGGCAAGTGTGAATCCACCGAAAACAAATGATATGGCGATTCCCCGTTTGGTTACGGGTATGACTTCACTGGCCACCGTCATGGCAAGGGAAATCAGCACTCCTGTGACAACGGCTGTCATCATTCGAAGTGCCAGGAGAATGACGTAGCTAGTTGAAATGATGCATAGGGCATTCAGAATAATAAAAGCCCCTATCAAAAACAACATCCATTTACGCTTAGGAAAATGACTGGTTGCCGACATCACGAGGGGAGTGGCGACGGCAAACGTAATGGCAAAGGCGGAAACGAGTGTACCTGCTTTTGCATTTGTAATATGGAGACTTGAAGAAATCTCTGTTAAAATCCCGACGATGACAAACTCGCTCGTCCCGAGAACAAATGTTAATAACGAAAGTGTAAAGATGAGAAACCAATGTTGTTTAGTTAATACAGTCTCTTGCATAAGTACCTCTTTTCTTAGATGAACGTTTAGTAAGAATAGAATGGGCAAACAATTTAATCATCATACCATAAAACGTTTTAATGGAGCACCCCTTGTCTGGAGGGTAAAAAGCCAAAAAGCCCTTCCCCCGGTGAGTTCATTCTCTGGGGGAAGGGCTTCATTTCTTCTACTCTATTCGTTACACGTGCGTTGTTTAAAATTGATCACCATACGACCTTGAATCTTTCCTTGTTCCATTTCTTCGAAGACATCTTGAACCTCGTGTAAGCAGCGGGTTTGAACGATTGGTACGACTTTACCTTCTGCACCGAATTGGAAAGCTTCTTCTAAATCTCTCCTTGTACCGACCAAAGAGCCGACAACTTCGATTCCATCGAGGACAAGACGTGGAATGTTCAGATCCATCGTTTCTGAAGGCAATCCAACGGCGACCACTTTACCACATGCACGGACTGCGTTGACTGCTGAGTTGAAAGCTGCTTTAGAAACGGCCGTTACAACTGCAGCATGGGCGCCTCCGAGTTGTTCTTGAATGATTGTATCCGCATCTCCCTGTGTGATGGGGTTGATGGTCATATCTGCACCGATTTCTTTGGCCAGGGCTAATTTGTCATCATTAAGATCGACAGCAATGACCTTTGCGTTAAACACATGCTTTGCATATTGAATGGCAAGGTTCCCCAGACCACCGCAACCATATATGACCACCCATTGGCCTGCTTTTATGTCAGCGACCTTGATGGCTTTGTACGTAGTGACACCGGCGCATGTGATACTGCTGGCTTGGGCGGGATCCAGTCCCTCAGGTACTTTTACTGCATAATCAGCTGTTACAATGCATTGTTCCGCCATTCCGCCGTCCACGCTGTATCCTGCATTCTGGGCGTTTCGGCAAAACGTTTCCCGTCCTGTTGTACAATATTCACATCTGCCGCAAGAGTGGAACATCCAGGCGATGCTGACTCGATCACCGACCTTTAAGCTGGTCACATCATCAGCCACTTTAGAAACGAGACCGATTCCTTCATGACCCAGGATTCGACCCTCGACATTTCCGAAGTCACCTGCTGCAACATGGAGATCTGTGTGACATACACCACAGTATTCCACCTCTACCAGGGCCTCCCCGGATTTCAAAGGCCTTAATTCTTTTTCAATGACTTCAATGTTTGATTTAGCATTTGGATTAACGACGACTGCTTTCATAATGTGATTTCTCCTTTATGATCTTTTGGCTTTTTAAAGAATTTCCCGCCCCAATTAAAAGGGGTGCATCATGCATCAAATCTAAGTAAATCATCATTACAACTTCATCTTAGCATCTTCTGTGAAGATTAGATTGTGAAATATTGAACAATCTTTGAACGTTGTTCTGCTGTCTATCTATTTCCTTACTGAACAAACAAGCCATAAAAAGTGAAAAGATCCTTCTCTTATTTATCAAGACCATAAGAGCAAGAATAAGGAGGAATTGTCAGCTGCCATCCTGATAAAATAAAATAAATAAAAAGCGGTGCATAAAAAATGGAATGCGGCTGATTACGATTGCGTAAAAGAGATGACCATAGTGATAAGAATGATGAAGGAAGGGGTGTGCTGATGACTGGAATGAACCTTACGTTTGAAGAGATGTGGGAAAAGATTATAGCTTGTGATCAGAAGTATGACGGGATCTTTTTTACGGCTGTGAAACGACTAAGATCTACTGCCGCCCTTCTTGCAGGTCCAGGAAGCCGAAAAAGGTGAATGTGGAATTTTATTTTGACATGGATGAGGTGGAGAAGGCTGGGTTCCGGGCCTGTAAAAGATGTCAGCCGGAAGTTGAATTTTCTCCAAATATCGAGCTTGTCAGAAACGTCGTCAGCTACTTGGTCAATCATACGAACAGGCAACTCGTTCTTAAAGATATCGCCGATCATGTCGGCTTAAGCCCTTATTATCTCGAGCGCATGTTCAAACAGGAAACAGGTGATACACCGCGGAGCTATTTAGAGAAAATACGCGTTGATAAAGCGTCTCATCTGCTTATGTCTACGGAACTGACAAATCTTGAAATAAGCTATGAAGTCGGCTTTCAAAGCCCTTCCAACTTCTATAGGGTGTTTAGACGTCTGAAAGACTGTTCACCGAGTGAATACCGAAAGGGGGTAACAAAGAATGAACTGGATTGACGGCCGATCGTGGATCAAGATTTATCCTCCTAAGGAATTCAATTTTGCTGAGTGCTTATTGTTTCTTGGGAGGTCGGATCAAGAAATCCTTCATCAAATAAAAGATGAGTGCATAACCAAACTGGTTCATATACATGAAGAACTCATTTTATTTAAGATTGAAGATAACGGGGAATTCATGAAGGTTGAATTTCTTAACGGCACCCCCTCTCAAAGGGCGAGGGAGCAAGTGGCGGAATATATATGGGAATGGTTTGAATTGGATGTGAATCTGGAGCATTTTTACCAATGGGCTGCTGCCGACCCTATCTTATCCATACTGACACAGAAGTATGACGGTTTGCGGATGATCTCCATTCATGACCTGTTCGAAGCATTGGTGTGGGCGATTTTGGGTCAGCAAATCAACTTGACCTTTGCCTACACATTGAAAAAGAGGTTTGTTGAGCAGTTTGGAGAAGGTTTGACGTTCGGAAATGAGAAATTCTGGTTATTCCCACGATTTGAAGAAATAGCCTCTATGGATGTAGAGAATTTAAGGGATCTCCAAATTACACGTAGAAAAGCAGAATACATTATTGGGATCGCCAAGGCGATGAATTCGGGTGAATTGCAGAGAGAGTCCTTGTTGAAACAAGACGAGGAGCAGGTGAGAAACTCCCTCCTGAAGCATAAAGGAATAGGGGCATGGACAGCAGACTATGTCATGATGAAATGTCTGCATATCCCATCGTCTTTTCCCATCGCAGATGTCGGCATTCAAAACGCATTAAAGAATGTATTGGGATATGAGCATAAACCGCCCATGGAGGAATTGGAACAATTTTCAGCAAAATGGGAAGGGTGGCAGGGATATGCTGCCTTTTATCTTTGGAGGTCTTTATATGATGACGATATACAAGCAAATATACCAATCGCCCATCGGAATGATTGAAATAATGGGCACAGATGAAAAAATCACATCGATTCTATTTCTTGAAGAAGAAAACCCGTCTACAGAAAAAAAGTATGATTGCCCCGAGGTCTTACAAGCATGCCAACATCAGCTGGATGAATATTTTCGAGGCATACGCCGTGAGTTTACATTCCCCTATCAAGTAGAAGGAACGGCTTTCCAAAAGAAAGTATGGAGTGCACTAACGGAAATATCCTATGCAGAAACGGCTTCGTACAAAGACATAGCTGTACTAATAGGGAATGAAAAGGCATCACGGGGAGTCGGCAACGCAAATGGAAGAAACCGATTAAGCATCGTCATTCCCTGTCATCGCATCATCGGCTCAAATGGCAAGCTGACGGGCTATGCCGGAGGAATGTGGAGAAAGGAATGGCTGCTACGGCATGAAAGGTTTTTAAAGGACAAGGCAGAAACAGAACGTTAGAAAAGGACCGTTCCAGCTATTCGATCGATATATAGTACAGCTCGCACTCTCTATATTAAATATGGAATAAATCATAGCTTTCATCCTTAGAAAAGGGGGGAGCGGCAATTGTCTAATATAAATGAAAACCCGTTAATGAAGAGCGATGAAACCAAGCCTAAGATCAAGGTGGCAAGAAAAGAAGGGGAACCGACTGCAGCTTTTAAAGGGGCGAGTTGGGCCGCCTTAGTAGTGGGTGTTTCTGATTAACTGATTGGCCTGTTCAATGCGTCAATGGAACTGAATGAGAAAGGGTATTACTTTGCTGTATTGGTATTCGGACTGTATGCGGCTGTATCCCTGCAAAAAGCGGTGAGGGACAAAGAAGAGGATATCCCTGTCTCGGGCATCTATTACGGTCTTAGTTGGTTTGCCGTTATGATAGCCATCTCCCTGATGGCCATCGGACTTTATAATGCTGGTAGTATCATCTTAAGCGAAAAAGGATTTTATGGTATGTCATTTGTTCTTAGTCTATTTGCTTCCATCACCATCCAAAAAATATCCGGGATACTCAATTAGCTAGAGAAAGAGAAGAATAGTCAGGGGCGGTACTGTAACCAGTACTGCTTTTTTTCGTTTTGAGTATATATTGAACTATCAGCCACATAAGGGACTGTCTTCTTAGTCATGATATATTCATAAACATGACATGATAAGGTCAAAGCTGATATGGTCATGTTAAGAGAGAGAATTTATTTGATAAGGGCCGGAGACTTAAAAAAGGCTGCATAAGTGCTAATAGACGGCACATTTTCATCATTCTTGGCTTTTGAAAGCGGACTTTGCACTTTTTTAAAAGCTCTAAATAGTATATAATTATCAGATAATGGTAGATGTTTAGATCCCTAAATCATGTTATTGGCTATAATAGAGTTGTAACTGAAAAGAGTGAGTTCCAGGGTGGCGCCTTGCTTTAATTGAGACCTGAGCAGGAGCGTTTACTCTTTTTTGAAAATATAAAGAGTAAGGAAGGTTATCATGAGCAGCATACAGAAAAAAACAGACGTTATCTTAATTGGTGCCGGAGTCATGAGCGCGACTCTGGGATCGTTACTGAAAGAGTTAGTGCCTGAATGGGATATCAAAGTGTTTGAGAAGCTTTCAGATGCAGGGGAAGAAAGTTCGAATGAATGGAATAACGCGGGTACGGGACATGCTGCATTGTGCGAGCTCAACTATACATCAGAGAAACCTGATGGATCAGTGGACATCAGCAAAGCGATTAAGATCAATGAACAGTTCCAGCTTTCAAGACAGTTCTGGTCCTACCTTGTAAACCGAGGTCTGATCGGTGACCCGAAGGACTTTATCATGCCTATCCCCCATATGAGTATGGTTCAGGGTGAAAAAAATGTAGCGTTTTTGAAAAAACGTTTGGAAGCGCTAACAAGCAGCCCGCTGTTTGATGGGATGGAATACTCCGAAGATCCAGAGAAACTGAAGGAATGGATCCCCCTCATCATGGAAGGCCGTACGTCAACGGAACCAATAGCGGCAACCAAAATCGATTCGGGAACAGATGTTAACTTCGGAGCGTTAACACGAAAGCTGTTTGAACACTTAAAAAATCAACATGTCGAGATGAACTATAACCATAGTGTGAAGGATTTAAAACGTACAAGCGACGGATCGTGGGAAGTCAAAGTGCATAATATGAACAGCGGGAGACTTGAATACCACACGGCAAAGTTTGTCTTTATCGGTGGTGGAGGCGGAAGCCTGCCATTACTTCAAAAAACAGGCATACCTGAATCAAAGCATATTGGAGGCTTCCCGGTAAGCGGACTATTTATGGTCTGTAACAATCCGGAAGTAGTGGCCAGACATCATGCCAAAGTATATGGAAAAGCCAAGGTTGGAGCTCCTCCAATGTCCGTACCACATCTAGATACAAGGTATATCGGCAACAAGAAATCGTTGTTATTTGGTCCGTTTGCCGGATTCTCACCTAAGTTCTTAAAAACGGGCTCCAATATGGACTTGCTCGGTTCGGTGAAACCGAATAATGTCCTTACGATGCTCTCGGCAGGGGTCAAAGAGATGTCATTAACGAAATATTTGATTCAGCAAGTGCTGTTATCAAATGAAAAACGTATGGAAGAACTGCGTGAGTTCATCCCTAACGCCAAAAGCGAGGATTGGGATATCGTAGTGGCAGGACAACGTGTACAGGTCATCAAAGATACTGAAACTGGCGGTAAGGGCACACTTCAATTCGGTACAGAAGTCGTCAGTTCCACTGATGGTTCCGTCGCTGCCTTGCTCGGTGCATCACCAGGTGCTTCCACTGCCGTCCACGTGATGCTTGAAGTGTTCAGTAAATGTTTCCCCCAACATATGGAAGAGTGGGAGCCGAAACTGAGAGAAATGATTCCTTCTTACGGAGTCTCTTTGTCCCAACATCCGGAACTCTTTAAAGAAATTGATGCTTCAACGACTCGTACACTCGGTTTAAGCGAGAAAGAACCGGCATTTAGTTAGGGTTGACTCCTATTTATTTTTAAGTTTAATCATATAGAATAACCCCGAGCTTATTGCCTGGGGTTATTTGTGTTTACCTTCTAAAAGCGAATATATCTCCAGGAAAAAGGAGGAAACTCTTATCGTTAGGAATACCGGGTATAAAGCATAAATTCCATCAATCCGTACAAACTATAAGGGATGCAGGGAGGTGTAGACATGCCGAATCAAAATGATAACAAATTCAAAAAAATTCAATCTGAGAGCTTCAAGCAAGGAAAGACTCAGGAAGAATATGCTGCCGAGCTTGAAATGAACAAGATGAAGAGTCAGAAAAGGAAGTAACAACGGACTACATAAAAGAGCCATCCCGGATTATGAACGGGATGGCTCTTTACTTTATAGCGATTCTCTGATCACCTTTTTATAATAATGCACCGACAACACACCAAATATCGAGTACAGTACAGTATACAGCCCCATTACAATGATCATCGGGGTCCAAACTTCGCCTCCAAACAGGAACCACCCGGATTGAACGGCGAAATAACTGTGCAGCAGTCCGATGAGAAGGGGGATTCCGAAGCTGAAAAGCTGTTTGGCTTGAATTCCTCTCACCAAATCAACCTGAGTGAAGCCCAGTTTTCGTAAAATGGTATAGTTCGGTTTTTCATCTTCACCTTCGTCCATTTGCTTGAAGTACAGGATGCAACCTGATGTGATCAGGAAGGTGAGACCGAGGAAACCGACGATGAACATGATAAGTCCGATATTTTGTTTCTGTTCGGCTTTCATATCGTACTGGGAATCGTTTGCCCATCCGTCATCCAGTTGCAACTCATGAAAGAGGTCGTTTGCTTTCAAGATATCTTTTTCTTGTTCGATCGTCACCCCGATGTAGAGAGAAGATTCCTTCTGTATAGCAGGGTCTAAATCATTCTTCAAGCGTTTAAAGACATGGTCATCCACGATTACGACAGGAGATCCACCTGCTGTAAAGTACCATGAAATCGGGTATTCCTCCCGCATTCCCAAGTACTTGAACTTGCTGACCTCCGTTTTTCCTTTCAGCTCAATCACACCTGAATCATGTAAGGGAATGATCTTTTGGAGTAAGTCACTATAGCCTGTAAAGACCGTTTCGTCCTCTTTAACATCGACACCCTCAATACTCTTCTCGCTGATGACGGCATTTGTCATGGCGTCGAGTGACCCGTTCAGTTCGCCAAATTCAGAGTCTGTAATGCCTTTCAGGTTGACCAACACTTCAATGACCTCGATTTCTTCCTTCTTGTATTCGATGCCATTGTCCAATAGGGCATCTTTAAAGTGGTTAAAATCTTGTTTATTCGTAAATGAAAAATCAGTCGGAACATTATTTTGGGCTGTTTTCTCAGCAGAATAATAGCCGATATAGCTAAGGGATAACAGCGCTATAGCCAAAGCCGATACCGTCGTGATGATGGTCAGCAATAAGGCGTTTGATTTCATCCGGAACATGATGGATGAGAGCGACATGACTTCGTTGATATTCAGATAGCCATCTTTCTTCTTGCGGATGACATGAAAAATAAAGCTAACAGAACCCTTATAAAAGAGATACGTACCGAGAATTACCGAGCCAAGAATGAAGACCATGGCCCCAAAAAGCTGAGGCATGGTTGTGAAGTCCCTCCCAAACAATTTGGAAGAAACGTAGTACCCAGAGGCAATCAGGATGATCCCCAAAATCCCGATAATGATCTCCAACCTGGACATCTTTTTCGCTTTTGTTTCCGTTGATGAACGGACTCTGAACAGTGATAAGATACTTTGCCTTTTAATAAAGACAAAGTTCATCAACATGATCAGCAGGTAGATCCCGCAGAAAACAAGGAAGGTCTGGATAAGTGCCTGGGTTGAGAAGTGGAGTGTGGCAATCGCCTCGACCCCTGTGATGGTAAATAAAATCATGATGATGAACTTTGAGAAGTAGAATCCGATTAAGATACCGAGGATCATGGACCCGAAATAAAGGATGAAGTTCTCCATGCTTAAGATGCGGAAAATTTTCTTCTTTGTCATCCCGATTAATTGAAATAATCCAATCTCTTTACTCCTTCTCTTAATAAAAAGCGTATTTGCATATAAAAGAAAGATCGAGACGATAACGACAAGCAGTATGGAAGCGGCACGGACGGCTGCGCCCCCTTTAATGGTTCCTTTTACTGAATCCATGGATGGATCATACTGAAGGGTCACAAAGGCGAAATATAGAGCGACACTAAAAACTAATGCGAATACATAAAGGTAATAGTTCTTCAGATTTTTCTTCAGATTCCTGAAAATAAGGGTATTAATATTCATTCTGCACCCCGCCAAGCACCCCTTGAGTTTTCATGATGTCCTTGAAGAAGTGCTGTCTTTCCTGTTCACCTTTATTTAATTGAGCATAGATTTGCCCGTCCTTGATGAAAATCACCCGACTGCAGTAGCTGGCAGCAACGGGATCATGGGTCACCATGACGATTGTCGCCTTCATCTTCTGATTTAACTCACTCAGCTTGTTCAATAGATCAGATGCTGACTTTGAGTCAAGTGCTCCTGTCGGTTCGTCTGCGAAAATGATGCTCGGTTCATGAATGAAGGCACGGGCTGCGGAAGTCCGCTGTTTCTGTCCGCCTGATATTTCGTTTGGATACTTATCTTTCAATTCAAGAATCCCAAGCTCTGAAGCAAGTTCGCTGAATTTTTGATCGGCTTCGTTTTTTGGTGTCTTGGTGATAGATAAAGGCAGAAGGATATTCTCTTTTACTGTCAAGGTGTCGAGGAGGTTATATTCCTGAAAGATGAAGCCCAGGTGATTCTTGCGGAACTCGGCGAGCTTCTTCTCTTTCATCATCGTCATTTCATTGCTGTCAATCTTAATCGATCCTTCACTTACTTTGTCGATGGAGGAAAGGACATTTAGAAGAGTGGTTTTCCCAGAACCCGATGCTCCCATAATACTAACGAATTCCCCTCTTTGAATGGATAGATCGATCCCCTTCAGGACTTCCTGCTTATTGAACTTATTCCCGTAGCTTTTATAAAGTTTCGTTGCTTCTAATATCGTCATCTGAAAAACTCCTTTGATTTAATACTTTCATTATAAAAAGCAGGAAGATGCTTTGCCTTTTATTATCCGAACAAAATAGAAAGGCATGTGACATTTTTGTCACACGCCGGTAAGATGGACGAAATCATTTTTCTGAGGGAAGGTGAGGGTGACTTGGGTTCCTTCTCCTCCCTCGGATTCGACTTTGACGGAAATCAGTAAAGACTCCGATACCCTTTTTGTAAGGTATAATCCCATTCCTGTTGAGGAGTGATCATGATGGTCGATGGTTGAGGTAAACCCTTTGTCAAAGATCCTTGGGAGATCCTTTGAATCGATGCCCCTGCCGAAATCCTGGATTGTGAGGGTCACTTTGCCATCCCGATACCCGCTCTTTATAATGATATCGGATTTGGAGCTGTATTTTATGGCATTTGTTAACAGCTGTCTTATCATAAAAGCCAGCCATTTCGCATCACTCAGCACGTTGGTTTCATCCAATTGAATATCGAACCCAATTCCTTTTTGAATGCACCATGACTGCAAAGTTTTTATTTCCTCGAAAATAACGGTTTCAAGATTGGTGTTCTCTATATATAGGTCATTCTCCATAAAGAACATCCTTTTCTGATGAAGCTGTTGATCCAAAAGGAGGTGAATCCGAAGCCACTCGTATTTTAACGGAGCCTTTAAAGGTTCATTCTCTAAGCGTTCAATCATCAGATGCATGGCTGTTAAAGGGGTCTTCACTTCATGAATCCAGGACAGGAGGTCGTCCTTTTCCTGTTCCAGCAATATCCGATTTTCGGAGGCTGTCTGTCTCAGAAGGTTAGCCTGCTCTGATAAACTTTCCGATACGATTTCTTGAAATGGAGTATCAGGGTTATCCACCCCTGTAACATTGAGATTAGGATCCCACTCTTTCAGACGTTTATAGAATCGGGTTTCCTTCTGGTATCTAATAAAAACAAACACGATGAAAAAGAGCAGCGACAGAAACACCATATAAAGGACCGGCTGTAAGGGAATGGCTGCATCGATATAGGCGCCTAAAATCAATAAGAGGTGGTAGACGATAAAGAAGGATATCCAGCTTTTTCGTTCACCTACATATGTACGGATCATGGCGAATCCTCTTCAATGGCCAGATAACCTTGGCCGACTTTGGTTTCAATGAAGCGATCCAGTTCTAACTCTCCAAGTCGTTTGCGAAGTCGGTTCACATTGACCGTCAAGGTGTTATCGCTGATGAATCGTTTATCATCCCAAAGGCTGTTAATCAAAGCATCCCTGCTGACAATCTTATTTTTCTGATCAATCAGCAGTCTTAATATAAACATCTCGTTCTTCGTCAACTCAATGAGACCATGGTCATTGGAGATTGTGTTGCGTTCAAAATCAATGGTTGCCCCGCACCATGTCTTGATAGTCACCTGTTCGGTGTTATAGTTGTATACTCTCCGAAGAGTTGCCTGGACTTTTGCGATCAGGACATCGAAATGAAAAGGCTTCTGAATGAAGTCATCTGCCCCAAGCTGCATGGACATGACCATATCAGTGGGATGATCACGGGAGGATAGGAACAGAATCGGCACGTTGGAATGTGTACGGATCATTCGGCACCAGTGGAATCCGTCAAACTTCGGTAACTGAATATCAATGATGATGAGATCGGGTTTCACCTCTGTAAATTCCTGCATAACGTGATTGAAATCATTGATACCGTATATATCATAGGACCACTGGGAAAGACGCTCCTTGATTTCGTTAAATAGAGTAGTATCATCTTCTATTAATAATAGTTTGAACAAGTAAATCACCCCAAGATGTAGCTATTTACATAAATTGTATAGGAAAGACGAAGGTTTTTCCATATAACGAATAAAAGGAATGATCTTCTTGGACAAGTTTATTGACGAGGGAGAAAAATGTATAGATAATACGTTTATATGATTAAACACTTAAACTTTAAGAGGAAGGATGATCTAAATGAAAGCAATGACGATCAATCAATACGGAAAAACGACACCATTAGAAATCACTGACCTTCCTATTCCGAATGTGGGAGAAAGGGATGTATTAGTCGAGATTCACGCAGCGAGCATCAATCCAATCGATTTTAAGATAAGGGACGGAAAGGTGAAACTGCTCTTGAGTTACAAGATGCCATTGGTGTTGGGAAACGACTTCTCGGGTAAGGTGATTCAAACAGGTTCCAAGGTGAAAAAATATAAGATTGGGGATGAAGTGTATGGAAGGCCTCGTAAAAATCGAATCGGCACATTCGCTGAGTACCTTTCTGTTCATGAGGACGATCTTGCATTGAAGCCTGATAACCTTACATTTGTGGAAGCGGCATCCCTTCCTCTTGTGGGTTTAACCACATGGCAGGCTTTCAATGAAATTCTTCAGCTGAAACCAGAGCAGAAAATCCTTATTCATGCAGGAGCAGGGGGCGTCGGGACATTTGCCATTCAGCTGGCGAAGGAAATGGGAGCGTATGTTGCCACAACGGCAAGTGAAAAGGGGTACGATTTGGTGTCATCCCTTGGAGCAGACGAAGTGATCAACTATAGAAAAGAACCATTTGAGGAGATCCTAAAGGGCTATGATGCCGTTTTCGATACGTTAGGCGGGGATTCCCTTAATCGTTCCTTCCAGATACTCAAGCCACATGGAAAAATCGTATCGGTGTCTGCAGTACCCAACGGCAGATTTGCTGTGGAAAACAATATGGGTTTCATAAAAAGACTTCTATTTTCGTTTGTCAGCAGAAACATAACTGCGCTGGAGAAGAAATTCAGCGTGGATTATCACTTCTTATTCATGAAACCGAGCGGAGAACAATTGACAAAGATCAAGCAATTGGTTGAAAAAGGACGGATTCGTCCTGTCATTGATCGGGTTTATTCTCTTGAAGAGGCTCAGGAAGCCCTCCTGTACGTTGAAACAGGCAGGGCTAAGGGTAAGGTGGTCGTGGAGGTGAAGAAGCCGATATAAACCAATCTGACGTGAATCTAGAGTGATTTAGGGTAAACCTGCCTCGATAAACCTTTGCCCCCCATTCCATTAGTCTGGCTTGGAGGGGCTTATTTGACTTGCATTTTTCTCACATTTGTCTTGCTTTCCTTCTCCACTCATTTATATCCCTCTTATTCCGACTTTTATTTTCAACTCTTCTATCCCTCATGTGAACCTTTTTTAAACTCAAATGGCATAGGTAGGTTCTTCTAAAAAATGGTAGTTTCATAGTTTTGTATTTTAGTAGAAAGAGCACAAAAAGCAGTAAGAATATGTAAAAAAAGCACAAGTTTACAATTGCGTATACTTGTGCACGATTATGTATACGTTTGTTTACAATAATGTATACAAGTATACAAAACCGTACACTTATTGATATATAAGGTTGTGTACAATTTACGTATACACCGATACAAAAATGTGTACATTATCACCCTCCACTCACCTTACTATTCATTAGAAAAGTAGGATTGACCAAAGACGAGAAATTGTATACTCTTGGAATAAGAGTTTAAATTTTTTGACAAATTCTTACTCATACATGAAAGGATGATTTTAATGACGAATTCTCGCATTGCAGCCATTGACGTTGGAAATGATTCTCTTAAAGGTATATTTGGAAAAATGGACGCTGAGGTGAATATTCCGAACGTCATCGCAAGGGATATTGAAGATCGTCCGATAATCGGAATCGAGGAGCTGGATACACAAGACCCACTTGACGGCATACATATCCGTGTCCACTCCCCTACTCTGAAAGATAACAATGCCATTTATCGTGTTGGTAATCTTGCGACAAAAAGCAATAACTCTACAGAACTGGATCCGGGCAGCAGCAAATCAGAAGAAGATCAAACACTCGTAATGCTGTTTGCATCCATAGCCCTTGATGCAGCACGCAACGATTCTAATTTTAAGAAGAATAATAATGTAATAGAAGCAAACTACACGTTGGGTACAGGTCTTCCTCTCCGTGAAGTGAAGGAAGGAAAAGATGTTGGGTATCGTTCAAGATTATTAGGATCAGTACATCAGGTCGAGTTCCTCGTCACTCCACGTTATCAAGGTATTAAAGTGAATATTAAGTTTGACGAAGTGAAGGTGTATCCTGAAGGGTTTGCTGCTTTCATCAATCTTGTTATGGATAACAATTTAAATATCATCAATAAAGATCTAATCGATAAACGTATCCTGATTCAAGATATAGGCGGTTTATCGACAGATATCGCGGTCATTAAAGATCGAAAGGTAGACGATGATAAAGCTCAAGGCTTCAACCTCGGAGTTTCTGAATCCCTTGAATTGATTCGTGAGGAAATCCGTTCAAGACATGGTATCGAGTTAGACAGTCGCCGAGATGTTGTGGAGATCATCACGAAGAAAAATGATCGCAATCACATTATGGTGAAAGGAAGTCGTACAAGCGTACATGATATCGTGGACCGTATCATGCTTGAACTGGCGAAGAAGCAATACCGCCACCTGCGCAACATGTGGCAGAAAAACTCCCAGACGGAGATCTGCTATTTCATCGGAGGTGGATCAAGTGTTCTGAAAGAGTATATCAAAACGCTTAATAACAATCTTGATGGATACAATATCGACTTCTTTGAAGATGAGAAGGAAAGCATTTGGATGATGGCCAATGCTTACTACAAACTGATTGCGGACTTCTCAAGAAAGACGCAAAAACAACAAGCCCAGAAAGAAGAACAAAAATTAGCGAAGTCCAAATAGGGTGATGGTATGAAAGAAAAAGGAATGTCGAGGGGACAACCGATCACGTTTCGAATTCCTTCTGATACACCTGATCATGTATTAAAACATTTACAAAAGCTTAAGGAAACGGAAAAACGAAACTTCTCCAGTAAAATAGCCGAGCTTGTCTTAAATGGAGTGAATGATACGATTTCCCGGCAGAGAGAAGCGATAACCATCCCCCTTCCCAAGGGGTTGGATAAATCCCAGCGTGACTGGTTGAAGCATGAACACTCGGAGGCACTGTTGGGAAGCATCGTTTACCAGTTATTATCAAACCCGGTACGTACCGCCTCCCTTCTTGCTTCCTTGAGCAGCAATTCCCTGGATATAGATGAAGCCCTTTATCTACAGGAAGAGTCTGCTGCAAGCAAGGATACACGGAGAGAGTGGTCTCTTGATCAAGTGATGGATGATGAACCGGAAGAAACGGCAGATGACCGCTCCTACTCTACGGATGAGGAACTGGATAACTTCGACTGGGACAGTGCCATGAAACCTCAGGAAACCGTTGAGGAAGAGCCTGAAGAAGAATCCATGGAAGATCTCCTGGGGGATTTTCTATCCCAAATGAATAAATAATAGTTAAAGAGGCTGGGACAAAACTAAAAAAACCTCACATAAACACGAACGATTTCAGTGAAGATTCTTTATGCCGCTAATGATTTCCGTGCAAGACTCCGCTTTCCGCAGGAGTCTCCGTCTTGCACTCCAATCAACCGCTGGATAGAATTGAAATCTTAGGTATACTTCAATAATTGGAAAACCCGAACTATTTTACCTTTTATCAGGTTTAATAGTTCGGGTTTTGTTTAGGTATAAATCCTTTTGTACCAGCTTCTTTTTTTGTAGGGATTTGGGAAGATACTCCCTCCACTCAACTCGGATTCCTCACTCAAAACTGTAATCTATTTGTCTTAATTGTCTCGAATTTCTCTTCAACAGCCATTGAACCCCCATCCCTCTTGGACAGAAATATTACAGAGTCCCTTCTTATAAACAAAAGATGTATAAAAAATGGAATATAACTTCAAATATTTTCCACCAACACGTTTATCAACTGGATCTATCGAGGTAAACACCCATTAAACTGAAAAATGGCACTTAGTCTTTGGCTACACCTATGAAGAGGAGAGATTCGATGAGTATTCAAAAGAGTAACGACAGCTCAAGTCTCGCAGAGGTAATCGACCGAATCCTAGATAAAGGGATCGTGATTGATGCATTTGCCAGAGTTTCCTTGGTGGGAATAGAAATTCTTACCGTTGAGGCACGGGTCGTGATTGCAAGTGTGGATACTTGGTTGCGTTATGCAGAGGCAGTGGGGCTATTAAGGGACGAAGTGGAAGAAGAAGGTCTTGCGGGGCAGGAAAATGAAAGAGGAACAGCCTTCAGCATTTAAACAAGTAAATGAAATATAGATTATACCATTTTAGTAGAAAAGAGGATGAATATGACAGAAACCAAAGCCAGTCGACAAGCAGAAGAAACGAAAAGCAATGAACAGAACGAAGAGCAGACAGTCGAAAACAGACATTCCATGAATTATGCCCTCATCGGAGGTGTAGTCGGGGCCGGGATAGGCCTCCTTTCCAATCCAGGTACAGGTAAGAAGGTAGTTGATAGCCTGGGGAAATCCGAAGTGGTGAAAGCAGCCAGTAAAGAATTGCGCAGATCAGCTCAGGAGCTCCTGACCGAACAGCTGATCATTACCTTAAGACAATCGGCTGCTGGATATATGGGCAGACTCGAAGGCGGATTTCAGGTACCAAAGAAGAAGAAGGAAGAAGCATCTTTAAACAGTGATCTAAAATCAGAAGAAAAGGATAAAGTTTCTGCGCAATCAGCTGAGTTAGAAGATATAAAAGAAGAGAACAAAAATCTGGGTGAGCGATTAGAACGCATTGAAGAAATGCTTAGTCATTTAGTTGAATCAAAGAAATAATGAATCAGCCTGACGGAATCCCTAAAGGGGGTATTGTATGAATAAATCTTTAAAAAAGGCTGCTGAAAAGGTTTTAGAACACACTCCAGAACCTGTTAAGGAACATGTGAAAGACACAGTTAAGGAAAAAGCGAAAGAGAAATTCGTGGAACGTGTGGAAGACGGTATTCAATCCAAGGCCGATGAAGCATCCGGTAAATTAGAAAAGGCAAAAGAGAAAAATGCTGATCATGTCCATACGAAAGCAGAAGAAGCAAAAGAAAAAGTTCAGGATGTCCTGCTCTCCCTCAGGGAGAAATTGGGCAATGCAAAGGAAGCAGGTGAAGAATTTCAGAAGAAAATCTCTTCATCGAACGGTGGAAATAGGAAACGAAAGGGCGCTGCTGATTTGAAGCGAGCAGCTGATATAAAAAGCAACGCAAATATAAAAAGTTCAGAAAATATAAAATCATCAAAAGATATAAAAACCATCTGTTCTTAATACCGGAAGGAGAATACAAATTGGCTATTCAAAAAAGTAACAACAGTTCCAGTTTAGCAGAAGTAATTGACAGGATACTAGACAAAGGGATTGTCATAGATGCGTTTGCCAGGGTTTCTGTCGTCGGTATTGAAATTCTGACTGTTGAGGCAAGGGTTGTCATCGCAAGTGTGGATACATGGTTGCGTTACGCAGAAGCCGTTGGCTTGCTTCGGGACGATGTAGAGAAAGAGGGCCTTGCTGCTCAACAGAATGAAAGAAGCTCCCAGTTCAGTGTTTAAAAAGGAGTCGAAGAAATGATGGTGTAGGGGGACTGTCTTCCCCTTACTCTAAAGCAGGAGGCGACTATGGTAATCAAAGAAATCATGAATAGTGTGACGGACTTCTTCAACGAACATGTGGCCCCGGTCCATAAGATTACATCGGTGGAACTGACCGAAGAGGATGGCTGGCGACTGACCGTTGAGGTCATTGAAGAAAAAGAATATATGAAGAAATATGCCAAGGACGAAATGCTTGGAACATACGAGGTCCTTCTGAATAAAGAGAAGGAAGTGACGTCATTCAAACGACGTGATATTCGTTATCGAAGCGCAATCGGACAGGAATCCTAATGGATGAGCAGGCAGGAGGGAATGGTACGTGACGGTCTTAACAAGGCGGATCAAAAAGGATAACAGGGCATTAATACAGGATGATGAAACGAAAGACTTACTTTCGCGCTCATTGACATACCTGAAAGCTGGGTATCCTGTACATTTTACAGGTCCTTCCGGAGCCGGAAAGACGTCTCTTGCACTCGCTCTGGCGAAGAAGAGAGAAAGACCGGTGATGCTCATGCATGGGAACCATGAACTCAATAATAGAGACTTAATTGGTGATTTTACAGGTTATACAAGTAAAAAGGTGATCGACCAATATGTACGTTCCGTTTACAAAAAGGATGAAAGTGTCACTGAGACATGGCGAGATGGACGTTTACTGGAAGCAGCAAAAAATGGCTATACCCTTGTTTACGATGAATTTACACGATCACAGCCAACGACGAACAATATTTTTCTATCTATTTTAGAAGAAGGAATCATTCCTCTATATGGATCGAAACGAACGGAACCCTTTATTCGGGTACATCCTGAATTCGCCATCATTTTTACCAGCAACCCTGCAGAATATGCAGGGGTTTATCAAACGCAGGATGCTCTCCTGGACCGGTTAATCACCATTAAAGTTGATTTCAAGGGAGCAGAGCAAGAAGCAATGATTGTATCGGAAAAAGCAAATTTAGTTATGAGTGAAGCAAGAGCGATTACATCAATGGTCTCTACCTTACGTGATCAATGTACAAACGAGATGAATGGACCAAGCTTGCGTGCTTCCTTAATGATCGCAAAGCTCGCCATTGAATCAGACATTCCCATAGACGGTAAGGATTCAGACTTTCAACGTCTATGTATTGATATAGCAGCACACAGTGTAAGTCGATGTATCGATGGAGAGAACCCACAGGAAAAAGCAGAGCAATTGATTATAGATGCATGTAAACGTATGAAAATATCCGAGGAATAAAGGAGAGCTGCATAATGAGTCAGGAAGAAATGGGCGTGTATATATTCTGTGCCATACAGACAGAACAAGATGATCAATTCGGTGCCATCAAAATCGAAGGGTTGGAGCAGTCTACCTTCACGATTCGACATAAGGATGCCGCTATCGTAGCGGCAGAGGTCCCGATGAAGATCTATCATCCAAAGAAGCAGAATTTACTTATGCATCAGGGAGTGGTTTCCCGGGTCATGGATCAAAAGGATACGGTCATCCCCATCAGCTTTGGAAATGTCTTTCAATCCCGGGATGATGTAGCGGCACTTCTTGAAAATCTCTATCCCCAGTTCGAAACCTTATTCCCCGAGATAAAAGGGAAAATCGAATTAGGCTTGAAGGTCATCGGCAAAAAAGAATGGCTTGAAGAGATGGTTCAAGAAAACCCTCAGATGGAGAAGATGGCTTCAGCCGTCAAGGGGAAATCAGAATCTGCCGGTTACTATGACCGCATTCAGCTTGGAGGGATGGCCCAGAAGCTATTTACCAGCCTTCAAAACGAAGTCAAGCAGGAAGTATATGCCCCTCTTGAGGAAACAGCGGAATCTGCAAAGGTCAATGATCCATCCAGTGAGAAGATGCTCCTTAATGCTTCTTTCTTGATTGATCGAGAACAGGAAGAAACATTTGATCAAAAGGTCAATGAAGCCCATGAAAAATGGAAGGATAAAGTTGAATTTCATTATAGCGGTCCTTGGCCGGCTTACAATTTTGTCAATATCCGCTTAAAGGTTGAGGAGGGCTGATGCTTCATAAATTGGTGAGTGCCCCCATCCATTTGGTCATGAAAGTCGGAGAGAAGATTAAAGAAGAAGCCGACAAAGAACTATACGATCTTCCCACCATTCAGCAAAAATTGATACAGCTTCAGATGATGCATGAATTGGGTGAGATACCCGATGAAGCCTTCTACGAGAAAGAAGATGAACTTCTCACAAGGTATGAAATCGCAAAGCAGATGGAGATGGAGCAATGGGAAGAATTAACGAAAAAGAAATAAGGGTGATCAGATGAGCGGTTTACTTTATCTATATGGCTTAATTCCTACGGAAGAAGCAAGCAAAGAAAGCCTTCCCGCCATGAGGGGATTTGATGGGGAAGGCAAGTTATATACGATTGAAATCGGTGAAGTGACAGCGATTGTATGTGATCTTTCATCCCAGGAATATTCTGAGGATTCCCTCAGGAATAAAGTCGAAAACGACATGGACTGGCTTCAGGAGAAGGCATTTCATCATCACGAAACGGTCTTGATGGTGTCGAAGTTATATACCATCATCCCTCTTAAATTCTGTACGTTGTACAAGAATGAAGAGAACCTCAAATCCACCATAGAAGGGAACCGAAACAAACTGGAAGCGACCTTCAAACAACTGGATGGCAACGAAGAGTGGAATGTGAAGATCTATTGTGATGATAAGGTTTTAAAGAAACAAGTAAGCGAAAACCATCCATCCATTGAAGCTAAAAGAAAAGAAATCAGTAAGTTACCAAAAGGCAGGCAGTTCTTTGAAATGAAAAAAATTGATCAGCTGGTCGATAGGGAACTTGAAAACGAAAAGAACCGCCTTTGTGAGGAAGTACATGAAAAGCTGAAAGAGCATTCTCTTCAGGGAAACATCAAAAAGAACTGGAGTAAAGGTGCCACAGGACGTCAGGAACATATGGCCTGGAACAGCGTCTTCCTCCTTCCGGATTCCAAAGTGGAAGAATTCGTTGAAGAAATTAAGCACTATGAAGAAGAAATGGGACATGCGGGATGGAAGATCGAAGCATCTGGACCATGGCCACCTTATCATTTCTCTAGTTTCTCATCATAAAAGGCAAGAAAGATCTTACGTGTAATCAACTTATAAGGAATGAGAAATATGACGGTAAGAGAATCCCTCGAGAACAAAGATATAGCCTTAATCGATATTTTAGATGTCATTCTCGACAAAGGGGTGGCGATCAGGGGAGATCTGATTATATCCATCGCAGGAGTGGACCTTGTATATCTCGATTTGCGAGTCCTGATATCCTCGGTAGAGACTTTGGTTCAACATGAACAGGGAACGCGTAAACCCTTAACGTCCCATCAATTCGATAAAGAAAGGGAGGGATTGATTCATGCAGCAGGGGACAAACGGGCGAATTAATTTCGACCCGGAAAAAGCAGAGCAAGGCTTGGCACAACTTGTCTTGACCGTTGTAGAGCTAGTAAGGCAAATCGTCGAAAGACATGCGATGCGCCGGGTTGAAGGCGGTACGCTAACGGATGAACAAGTAGAGAATCTGGGTATTGCTCTTATGAATCTGGAAGAAAAAATGGAAGAGCTGAAGGAGGTATTCGGTCTTGATGCAGAAGATTTGAATATAGACTTGGGACCTTTAGGAAGTTTAATGTAATGCCGGTTTTAAGGAGGTTACATGATGGGAATGGAACATCCTGTACAATCCAGCACCATTGTAGATGTGTTAGAAAAGATCTTAGATAAAGGTGTTGTCGTGGCAGGGGATATCACAGTAGGCATTGCCGATGTCGAGCTGCTGACGATTAAAATCCGTTTAATCGTCGCTTCTGTAGATAAAGCCAAAGAAATAGGGATGGACTGGTGGGAAAATGATCCCTATCTAAGCTCGAAAGCGGCAGATAACAGTACAAAGGCACTGAAAGAAGAAAATATGAGATTGCAGGAACGTCTTGAATCACTGGAAAAGAAATTGGATACAAACCGTCTTAAAACGACGGATACAAATTAGAGGAGGTTCTACCCATGACAGAAAATAATACTCAAAACACTACAGTTGAAAATCAGGGGCAAGAAAAGAATTCGATACAAGAAAAGAAAACGAGACGAAGCGGACCGATCAAACGGACCGTTGCAGGAAGTCTCCTTGGAGCAACAGTAGGATACTTGGCTACACCTGAAAATGGAAAAAAACTATTAGAGCGCATCGATCAGGAGAAAATAAAGAATAAAAGCCTGGACTTAGGAAAAGCAGCTAAAGAAAGATCGAGAAAAGCGGCGGTTACGTTCAAATCGTCAACGGCCAACCTGTTTAAGCGCAACAAAGATGAGGCAGCTTACGAAGAGACAGAAGCAGCCGTGAATTCAACAGAAACGGATGACACAAAGGAAGGAGCCACCCAGGACTACGAAGCTCTTAAACAAGAAAATGAAGAGCTTCAGAATCGACTTCAGCAGTTAGAAGAAAAAATGAACCAAATTGCCGCAGCCCGTGAAGATGATCGGGAAGACGAAGAAGATGAGGATGATGAGGAGGAAAATGAGGAAACCTCTTCTCAAAAGAAATCCTCCAAAAAGTCTAACGAAACAGCGGCAGATGAAGAAGAGGACGAAGACGAAGATAGCAGCGATGAAGATGATGAGGACGATGAAGAAGAAGTATCAAGTAAAAAGAAATCCAATGGGAAGTCAGGCTCCACAAAGGGTAAGAAACGGTCTACAAGAAAGACAGGAGCTAAAAGTAAAAAATCTGCAAAAAATGAGGAAGATAAAAGTGAAGATCAGGAAGAGGATACGACAGTCTCCAGTGAGGATGACACAGTAGCATAAAGAAAAGGAGATATGAGAATGAGTTCAGATACTGGTACAAAGGACAGCATCTTAGAATTTTTTGTACAAGCCTCAAACCGGCATCATTTTTCTCTGGACATCACCTTAAACGTCAAAGGAGCGGTGATCACAGGCACTCTTGTGTCTGCAAAGGAATACTTCGATTCATTAAGTGAGACCTTTGAGGATGGCAGTGAAGTAGCACAGAGGCTTAGTGAAGAACTGACCAAGGCTTCTGAGTCCGTGGAGGAAAACCTAAGCAGCGAGGCGCATTTTATTCACCTTAAGAACACCAAGGTATATTGTGGAGATAGCAAACCGACTCCTTCCAAAGGGAAAATCATGTGGCGTGGGAAACTATCAGACGTGGACGGTTTCTTCTTAGGGAAGATTTCAGAATCGAAGAGTAGTAAATAACTAGAATGCAACTGGATCAAAGGGTTCAGTTGCATTTTGTTGAAGATAACGGAATGATGAATTATTTCCCGGGTAGGAATGACGTGTAAAGCCCCCCTCCCATGAATGGTAAATGGGCCAGGGGGGATAAAGTGTCGGTAATAATAGGCTGAGGATGGATAGTGCTTTTTCTAATGATTTCCTTAAACTGTAAATGTCGTCTCGATCAGTAACAGAGTGATCTATCTACTATTTCCCTTTGAGAAAGAGGAGGAACCTTTTTATTCTATCTTAGCTTTTAAGATTCGAGCGATATTCCCTGCTTGGTGATAAAGCAGTTCCTCTACCCGACTGAAGCTTTCCTGTAGAGACATTGGTCCTGTCGAAATAGAATGACAGCTCGTAAAGTATTCATACAACTCTTTATATCCATCTCCTAAACAGCCTGAAATAAGAGAAACGGGAGTATGATACTGTTTAGCCATGGTTGAGATATAAAAAGGGAGTTTACCGAACGATGTCGAATAGTCGCTTTGGCCCTCACCAGTTAGAATCCAATCGGCTTTCTGAATGGCCCGTGGGAGGTTGGTTACTTCACTAACCAGCTTTGCACCGGATATCATTTTTCCATTTAAGTGTAAGAAGGCGAACCCAAGTCCACCCGCTGCCCCTGCTCCGCTGGTTTTTTGAAAATCTTCTCCTTTTTCCTGTTCTAGCAGTCGGCTGAAGTGAAGTAACTGTTGATCTAGTTCTTTCACCTGTTCTATAGTCGCTCCTTTTTGTGGGCCAAATATTAATGAAGCCCCTTCCTCCCCGCATAGAGGGTTTTGAACATCTGAAGCAATCTGAAAGGTACACTTTTTCACTAATGGATTCAGGGTGCTCCAGTCCATTTTGGATATGGAGCCGAGGTCTTTCCCAAAAGCTCCGACCATGTTTCCATTTTTGTCATAGAAGGAAACTCCGAGTGATTGAAGCATTCCAAATCCACCATCATTTGTTGCACTTCCTCCAAGAGCGATGATAAAGCTACGAAAACCCTCTTCTATGGCGGTTGTGATGACTTCCCCAACGCCATATGTCGTTGTGTGAAGAGGGTTCCGTTTTTCAACCGGTACCATCGGCAGCCCTGAGATGGAAGCGATTTCAATGACTACTGTCTTTTGATCACCCAGAACACCATACTCAGTAAGCACCTTCCCTCCTAACGGTCCGGTTGCTTGTGTTTTTACTTTTTTCCCTCCAGTGGCGGAAATCAAGGTTTCAAGGGTTCCTTCGCCACCATCGGCCATAGGTATAACATTCGTTTGAAAGTTGGTCGACACATCTAGAAAGGCTTTTTCCATAATGGTTCCAACCTCAAGGGAGCTTAAGCTTCCTTTATATGAGTCAGGGACAATAAGAATATTCATAGCGTCTCCTTTATTAGAAATGATCATGTTCATCTTTAATGGATTGAAGCGCGAGGTTACAGCGTTATTATTTGCAGGAAGGGTAATGAATACATTTCAAAGCGTATGTTTTTTCCTTTCAAGATTCGGGTATAGACTACTATACAAAGGAGGTTGCCTTCATGAAAAGATTGATTGGAAGACTAATAAAATGGGGACCTGTTCTTTACCCGATTTACAGGAAATATCGAAATAAGAGAAAGTATAAAAAATCCATGACATACTAAGAGAGCAGCCTGTGATATGGCTGTTTTTTCTTGTCATGAATTCATTATACTACAAGTAAAAACCCCTTAAATGGATTTCCATTTAAGGGGTTGAACATTAATGAGACGTTTTTCTCATTCCTCTAAGTAGTAAGCTTAAAAGGAATACAAAGATGATCGCTCCCAATAATGCCGGGATGATGGCGATTCCGGCAAGGGATGGACCGAAGCTTCCCAGAAGTTCTCCGCCGATCCATGCACCGATGATACCTGCAATGATATTACCTATGATTCCACCCGGAACGTTTTTACCCAGAATCACACCTGCTAACCAACCGATGACTCCTCCTACGATTAAGTACAGAATAATGCCCATCTCAATACCTCCATTAATTGTTTTTTATGTGCTGTTACCGTTTTATTTCCCGTTTTTGGAGGGGGTGAAACCTAATATGTCGTCACTTGGAAGATTTTTTGCAATAGATACATTACATATTTAAAGGCGGGAAGTTCATCTTGATAGGTCTCATATTTAACGGTGTAAGTCCCATCTTCGTTATTCCAGATCCGCTGGAAATACCGTTCGACTTCGGTCATGGTTTTACTGTCTGAAGGAGCTGTCAGCTTGATATTTTCTTCTAAGTTATAGTCATCCATGTTGCGGGAAGTATAGTTCCCTGATCCCCCGATGACGGTACTTTCCTTTTTCCCTTTTACATAAATGAACTTTGTGTGATATTGCTCTTTATTGGTGTTATACCACCTGATCGTAATGTGGTCGTTATCCAGGTTATGGAGCTCTGAAGCAACAGGGAGATTGGGCAGGCCGATCTTTTGCTGTCCAAAAGCGTTCTGATTGGGATCAAGCACCAGACGTACCTCCACTTCACGATTGGCTGCATCTTCAATGGCATCGATGATATCCCGGTCAGCCAGATAGAACATTCCAATCCAGGCTTCATCCCCTTTTTGGGCTTTGTTAAGAGCGTCGACAACCCCTTTTTGAATTTCCCTCTCAGTCAGGATTTGTGCCTTGACCCTTGATTCGCCGGGAGAAGGCTTTTGAATTGATTCACTCAACTGTCCTTCCGTAGGGAACTTCCCTGTGTCCCCACCGGAAAATGCGGCCACTGCCTTTTCGGCTTTCACCATATCCTTCAAGATCTTCCCTTTGACTTTGAAGCCGATATTCGAGTGGAAACCACTGGCATCATGGGGGTTGGCGGATAAGATTAGCCCTGCCTTTTCAGTGATGACCACTTTTCTATGATTCGCTTTGATATTCAACAGTTTTAAGTAGGACCTCATAGTGACCTTAGGTGCAGAAGGGGCCATGGGATTGGGAAGCCATCCATAGCCATCCTGGCCGAACCAGCCCATGGTGGTCCTCCACACACCGGAGTACAGGATATTTGGATCCCTTAGCCGGTTAAGGTCCGTATATATGACTTCAGCCCCAAGGTCCTCAAGCGGCTCTAATTGCCTGGCTGTGTGTGACCCGTAGGTGGTGTTGACTACATCACTGATGAAGACGACCTGTAAATCGGGCTTCTTCTTCATCTGCTGCTGGATCGTTGTAGACAGCTTTTCACTGATCCTAGGATAATCACGATCTCCCTTTGTATACCCATTCACTAAAAATAAGTCCAGAATAAGAAAATCTTCCGCTTCTTCAATGGTTTGATAGACCTCATCAAAAATGGAGTGATCATACAGCTCTTTCCCATCCTTCTGATAAGTGAGGTCATATAAGAACTCTACATCCTTTTCAGGAATGGTATATGTGCTGCCGGCGTAGGATATCCCCGGAGGTAACGGCTTCACCCGGTGGTAAAACATGACCCCTGTAAGGATCAAAAGGATGATGCCACCAATCCACCAGCTCTTCTTCTTATACCACTTTTTCTTTGTACTCAATGGAATTCCCCTGTTCTACTTTTTTTCTTACTATACCCTGAATGGTAGTGGGAGAATCCAGGAAGAGCATTTTTTTCTGTCATTAAGAGGATAATCGCGTTGGGAGGGGTACAGGCTGTGTAGAGTAACTGTAGGATCTCGTTTTTGCAATGGCATTGAAGTAAGATAGCTCTAATGACTTTGAGTGGCCTTTTTTACATGGAATAGGATGTCCGGAGGGTGAAATCCCTTCTGCGGAATCTTTTCGTGGGGGAATCGGTCTCGATTGGGCTACTTTCGATCCTGTTTTTGGATTATTGATCTTGTCTGGTACCTATTAATCCTGATTTATGACTTATTGAACCTCAACTTTAATAATTGATCCTTCGTGTCGAATTTTCTTTACACAGACATGCTAGGATGAGAGATCCGAAGCTGTACCATCCAAGTCGATTTAGCTTATCATCCTGTGAACATCACGATCCATCCACCTTACTAACACACATCAGGCCGAAGCATCTATTGCCCCGGCCTGATTAATGATGAGTGATCCTTTTCTTATATAAACATAGTAGAAAAAGAGACAAGAGCATGATACCGATCAACACAAGGAACGTATGTTGAAAGGAATGTACGGCAAAGTCTGCTCCCCCCATCTCGACAATGATCCCTCCGAGGACGGATCCTGATGCACTGCCTACGAAATGGGTAAGCTGTTTCATGCCGATTCCCGAGGCGATCAGCTCTTTACTCATGACCCGGGAAACTTCATTGGTCGTGCTTGAAGAAAGGCTTGAAAATCCAAAGCTAGTAAACATGTAAGCTAGCATGATCATATATTCGCTTTGGGGTGATAGAAAATAAAAGATGATAGTAGAAATGATGAGGAGGAGATGAGCAAGGAACATCACTCTCATATTTCCATATCTGTCGATCAGTCGCCCTACATAGATGGCGGCCACTGCTGACAGCATGGCACCTGGAAAGATAATGAATCCGACGGCTGTGGGGTTCCTGCCGAACACATGCTGAAGCATCAATGGCATGACGATCAAAATGGCAAAATGAGTGGCAAACCCAAGAAAACTCATATATAAAAGTTGGCGGTATCCCTTATCCCGTATTAAACCTGGTTGAATGAAAGGCAGATCGATCTTTTGGATCCGGACCCACAGACCTCCCAGGGATAAGATGGCGCCTGCGAAATAATACCATTGAAAGGTTGATATGAATAACAGGAAGAATGTGATTCCGATCCCTGTTACCAACGCCCCCCATACATCAAAATACCCTTTCCTCGTATTCTCACCAGGAAGAAAACGGTATAGTACCGGTATCATCCCGAGGACACACAATGTAATCAAGAATAAATAATTCCAACTTACATATTCCGTGATCACGCCGCCTACGACCGGGCCTAATCCAAAGCCCAGGGAAGAAGCGGAGGCAATCATCGCCAATGCGCGTCCCCGTCGTTCCATAGGGACAAAGCGCCCGGCAAATACCATGGACAATCCGGGAATCGCTGCGGCACCTGCAGCCTGGAATAAACGGGAAAGCAGCAGCCATACAAAGGAATCCGCAAAGAATCCTATAAAGGATGCCAGTCCGAAAATCGATATTCCAAGGGTCAACAGACGTCTGATCGGGATATAGTCCGCCAAGCGTGTATACGTAATGGTACAAATGGCGAGTACGATGGAATATCCCGAAACAATCCAGGCACCTTCAGACGGAAGCAGAGAAAAATCGTTTAAGATATTGGGAAGGGCTACATTGAACATGGTCGTATTCATGACAACGAGCCAAACGGTTAAGCTCAAGAAAAAAATGGTCTTGGTATAAGAAGGAGATGCCTGTGCATGGGGATCTACAGTCATAAATGAACCACCTCCGTTCGTGATAGTTAGATGTCCGAAGTAATATATCATAAATATAGCCGACATGAAATGGATATGTCTTGACCTTGATGGGCCCTTTAAAGTTTAATTTATTGAAAATAGTCTATTATATAAGGAGAATCTGTGAGGAGGATACGTATGTCAAAACTCGATATTAAAGCTTTTGTGTTCGATGCATATGGAACGTTATTCGATGTTCATTCCGTCATTGAAAAGTGTAATGAACTATTCCCTGATAAAGGCGAGGAAATCAGCCAGGTTTGGCGTCAGAAGCAATTGGAGTACAGCTTTCTCCGTCAGCTTATGGGCACGTACTCTACATTCTTTTCCATCACGAGGGATGCACTTCATTACGCCTGTGTTCAAACAGGTGTCGACCTTACGGATGATAAAGAGAGGGATTTATTGGATGCGTACCTGGAATTATCCCACTATGAAGAAGTGGAAACGGTATTGGGGGAACTGAAGCCTTATCAAACAGCCATTTTCTCAAACGGTTCACTCGATATGCTGTCACCATTAGTGGAGCAGTCATCATTTGGTCACCTGCTGGATGAAGTGTTGACAGTGGATGAAATCAAACAGTTCAAACCGACACCGATGGCCTATCAGCTGGTACTTAAGAAGCTTGGGGTCAAAAGGGAAGAAGTTCTATTCATGTCATCCAACCCCTGGGATATTGCCGGAGCAGCAAGTTTCGGTTTTTACACAGCCTGGATCAACCGCCAGGATAAAGCGATGGACGAATTAGGGGTTAAACCCCATTTCGTATATAAGGATCTGAACGGCATTTTAGAACATACAAGCTGATAAAAAAAGGGACTGACTTCCATACTCGTGAGGACAGTCCCTTTCGTATGAGTAACCTATCTGAACCAGGAAGTGATCAACCGGAAATTTCAAGAATCTTCCCCTCCCTTTCGTCTCCTATTCATTGTATAGTACAGGTAGAACAGTGGACTGGATAGAATGACTGGCGTTTAAGAGATTGGTAGGAAATCGGACTATGTACAGCGAACTTTACTGCATAAGGGGAGGATGAATATGACTGAAAAGCTGATACCCGTATCGGGTGTAGAAGTGGATTCGAAGACGAAGTGTAAGCATTATCACAGCAGCAAAGATATCATTGCCATTAAGTTTAAATGCTGTAACAGATATTATCCTTGTCATGCCTGTCATGATGAAGTCGCAGATCATGACCCTGTCCGCTGGGGGAAAGACGAGTGGACGATGAAAGCGGTGCTTTGTGGGGAATGCAAAAATGAGTTGACGATTTTACAATATATGAATTGCCAGTCTGTTTGTCCTCATTGCAGATCCGATTTCAATCCGGGGTGCCAATATCATTATCATCTCTATTTTGAAGGGTGAATGGTGTGTTTCACGTGAAACGAAAGGAGTGGTCACATGGAAAAGGCAACCTTTGCCGGCGGGTGTTTTTGGTGTATGGTCGAACCGTTTGATGAACAGGAAGGAATTGAGAGCATCGTCTCCGGTTATACAGGCGGGAGTACGGTAAATCCAACCTATAAAGAGGTGATTTCAGGTGGGACCGGTCATTATGAAGCGGTCCAGATCACGTTTGACCCTGTCCGTTTCCCTTATGAGAACCTGCTTGGTCTTTATTGGAAGCAGATTGACCCCACGGATTCAGGAGGACAGTTTAAAGATCGGGGTGACAGCTATCGCACGGCCATTTTTTATCATAATGACAAACAAAAGAGGCTCGCTGAACAATCAAAACGGGAGCTTTCAGAGAGTGCGGTCTTTCCGGAGCCTGTCGTAACGAAGATTCTCCCTGCAGGGGAGTTTTATCCCGCTGAGGATTATCACCAGGACTTTTATAAGAGAAATGCCTTTCGTTATGCCTTGTACAAGCGGGGCTCCGGACGGGAAGATTTCTTGAAAAGGTATTGGCCTGAAGATCGTTCGTACTTAAAGGAAACGCTGACAGACATGCAATACTTCGTTACCCAGGAAAATGGAACCGAACCCCCTTACGAAAATGAGTACTGGGATAACACGGAAGAAGGGATATACGTGGATATCGTTTCAGGGGAGCCTTTATTCACGTCTAAAGACCAGTATGACAGCGGCTGTGGGTGGCCCAGCTTTACGAGGCCCGTTATGGATGCCAGTGTCAAAGAACAATACGACTTGTCCCATCCCTCGACCCGGGTGGAAGTCAGAAGCAGGGAAGCGGATTCCCATCTCGGGCATGTATTTACAGATGGTCCAGGTCCTAAAGGATTACGTTATTGTATCAACTCTGCCTCACTACGCTTTATTCCCAAGGGAGACTTAGAAGAAGAAGGGTATGGGGATTTTTTGATATTATTTCATAGCAGCTAAAAGGCATGGCTCGGGTTGGCCACGCCTTTTCACATGCTACACTTTTTCTTCTGCCTTTTCCCACAGGCTCTCGATACCCTGTACCCGTTTGATGGATGTGATGGTTCCCTGGTGTAACCCTTCATGCCAGTTTGCAAAAGAAAGAACTTCACCTAAAGTGGTAAACGAGGTATGTTCACCGAGGACAAACGGCTTTTCGCCTACTTCATCCAAGCGGCCGGAGAAGACCTCTTTCACCCGTCGTGGTTGTTCCTCCAATTTTTCACGGAGCTCCTTCAGTGAAGGGGGAGTGAGCCCGTTCCATGTTTCAGGACTTGTGTTGAAGCCAAATAGCTCCCCATACTCTGGGGGAAGTGATTTTCGGACGTTTTCCCCTGCAAAAGAGAATAAGATGTTTTCCTGTGACAGCAGAATATGACCTAAATTCCATCTGATTGAATTTCTAAATCCAGAAGGCATGTCATCCGCCTGTTGTTCGGTTGTCGCATCCAGTGCAGCCAATGTCCGCAGCCTGATGAACTCCATTTGTTGAAATACCATATGTTCCCTCATGTTAACTCCTCCTCATCCATGTCTCTTTAACGTATTCGTGATTGGACCATCGATTCCTTTATGTAATATAGAGCTTATCAACAAAATGTAAAAAAGAATAACCGTAAGCAGCGTCACCTGAACTTCAGTTGACGCTGCCGGTTATTCTTTCTTGAAGCGAGGGTTACTAGTCTTGTGGTCGGTTCTTCTTCGTGTTCGCCTGCCCGGTTGTAAACTCCACTAATTCAGAGCTCGTCCGATTTCCTCTTTTAGCATTCGTATTACTTTGAGCATTTCGATTACCCTGTTTGGTTCTTCCCATTCAGAATCCCTCCCAATATAGTAACTCAAGCATTTATAGTGTGAGACATAATCAAGGAAATATTCTCTGTCGGGATACGACAAAATATGCCATGTATCCTTCTGGTTCGATTTATTTCCCGGGCCATATACGACATTAAGAGCTCCCACTAAAGGTCCGTCCCTCAGTCCTTTACATCATATGTCGGCAGCGGCTTATCGGCAGGCCCTTCGATGACTTGTCCGTCTATGGAGAACCGGGATCCGTGACAAGGGCAGTCCCATGTCAGGTCTCCGTGGTTCCATTCGGTTTCGCAGCCGAGGTGGGTGCAGGTGGTATCCACGACGTGGAGTTTTCCTTCTTCATCCCGATATCCACCGCATCGCCGTCCGTTCAGGTTCACGACATCTCCTTCGCCTTTTTTTAGTTCCTGGGGTTTTTTAGTTGTTATTTGTAATTTTCCCTTGATAAGCTGTCCGGCGACATTGATGTTTTCCTTAAAGAAGTGCTTGATGCTCGGATCTGCAACAAATCGAGAAGGAGTATATACATCAGCATAGATGTGATGGTTGCCTAAGATCTTATCAGATATGATCTGGCCAGCCAGAGTACCGGACGTCATACCCCATTTATTAAAACCGGTCCCTACAAAAATAGCGGGGTGCTTCTCGGTTACATTTCCGATGTAAGGGATTTTGTCCAGGGTGATTAAATCTTGTGCGGACCATCTGTAACGCGCTTCTTCTATGCCGAGGACTTCCTCACCGAATTCCTGTAATGCCAGATAGTGTTCCATCGTATCTTTTCCCTGACCTGTTTTATGTTTATCCCCGCCGATTAGAATGAGCTTTCCTCCGTCCACATCATCTTGATAGCGGAGGGAACGGGTGGGTTCTTCGGCACTGATGTACATCCCCCCAGGAAAGTCTTTTTTTGTCTTCACTCCGAGGATATAAGAACGTTCTGCGTACATTCTCGTGAAATAAAATCCCATTCCATCATAAAAAGGAAAGTGAGAACAGATGGCCACATGCTCGCTGTCCAGATGATATCCGTCTGCCGTCACTAATTGGGTGAAATCTCCCTCATTAACGGTCTTAGCGGCTGTTCCTTCAAAGATTTGCCCCCCCATCCCCGTAAATGAATCAACCAGCGCTTTCAAATAGTTCAAAGGGTGGAATTGAGCTTGATCTTTCATGACCACGGCATTTTTAATGGACAGGTCGATGGGGAGCCTGTTTACAAGCTCACCGTTGATCCCTAACTTCTCGTAGGCTTCATACTCCTTTTCAATCTTCTTGGCATAATGATCACTTGTACTGTAGACATACGAGTCCTCATTTGAAAACTGGCAATCAATGTTCTCAGTGGAGATCGTATCTGTAATAAATTGCAGGGCCTTCGACTGGGAAAGATAATACTTCTTTGCAAACTCTTCCCCGAAATGCTGGATGAGTTCATCGTAAATCAATCCATGTTGAGCGGAGATCTTGGCTGTTGTATGTCCGGTAGTTCCGTTCAACAACTGATCGGCCTCGATCAGGGCCACTTTTTTGCCGCCTTTGGCAAGCAAGTAAGCAGTGGTGATACCAGCAATTCCGCCGCCGACGACAGTGGCATCCACTTTTATATTGTGGCTGAGCTTCTTAAACTGTGGAAGCTTACTCGTTTCCCTCCAATATGGCTCGGGAGTATGGGAGAAAGCTGGTTGATTTGGTGTGTCCATCGTAACGCCCCTTTATCTATTCGATTCCTTACCATTCTTTCCTGAAATGAAGAAATCATAAGTGTAAAATAGAAAAAGGGACTGACTCTTTGTTGTAGAATCAGTCCCTTTTTCATTATGAGTTATGAATGTTGGAGAACAGCACCGTATTTTTCGGCAGAATCGACGGTTTGCTTTAAAAGCATAGAAATGGTCACAGGTCCTACTCCACCGGGCACAGGAGTGATTGCACTGGCTTTTTCATAGCATGCCTCATAATCGATATCCCCTACGTTCCCTTTGTTGTAACCTGCATCAAGGACGACAGCCCCTTCTTTCAACCAATCGCCTTGAATGAAATTTGGCTTCCCGACAGCTGCTACCACAATATCCGCAGTAGACAGGATGTCAGGCAGGCTCTCTGTATAGGAATGGCATGTCGTCACCGTTGCATTCCGATTCAACAGCATCATGGATACAGGTTTTCCGAGGATAGGGCTTCTTCCGACGACGACAGCGTGTTTCCCTTCCAGGGTCACATCGTAATAATCGATGATGCTCATGATGGCAGCTGGTGTACAGGATGGATATTCGCCGAATCCTAAAGAGTTCTGGCCGAACCCAAGGCTCGTGACCCCGTCCACATCTTTTTCAATGGAGATGGCTTCAAAGGCAGCGCGTTCATCGATATGGCGAGGAACAGGATGCTGTAACAGAATTCCGTGGACAGAAGTATCTTGATTAAGCCCCTGGATGACTTCGAGAAGTTCATGTGTAGTGGTTTCCCTGGAAAGATGAATTCTTCTTGATTCCATCCCGATTTTCGCGCAGGCATTTCCTTTCATCTTCACATACGTAGCAGAAGATGGATCGTCTCCGACAAGCACCGTGGCAAGACATGGGGTGATGCCCTTCCCTTTTAGTTCATTGACTCTCGTCTTAAGGTTTTCTTTTACCTCAGATGCTACACGTTTCCCGTCTAAAATTAGTGGTTCCACTGCAATCCCTCCTGATTATAGTAAAAAAAGACAAGGGTATCCCCTTGCCTTCTGCCCAGGCGAACGGCTAATGGCTCATGATTTGTTAGATTCGCAGCTCCCTTGTGGTTGATTCCACATTTTCGCCAGTCACTGCATGTTTTCTATTCAATCTTATTATAACACGAATATAAAATAAAATTCTACTACTAATGTTCGTGTTTTTTTATGTTCTACATCAAAAGACTGAGAGGGTGCTACATCTAATTTTCGATTTGGTATGACCCCTAACAGCTGATGTGCCTGATCGGAATTCCACATAAACTGTGAGTAATACGAGTAAAGGAAGGGGAAATGAATATGTTGAAAAATAAAGTAGTCATGATAACAGGTGCTTCAAAAGGGCTGGGCAAGGCTCTTGCCTTACAATGTGCAAGAGATGGGGCAAAAATCGCCATTTGTGCACGGACGTCTGGTCCACTTCAGGAAATTGAAAAAGAATTGAGGGGTTTGGGGGCGGAAGTGGTGGCACTGGAAGCAGATGTTTCTGATGGCGGTGACGTAGAACGCTTTGTTTCTGTGACGGAGGAAGTACTGGGGGGAATCGATGTTCTGTTTAACAATGCATCCATTTTCGGTCCCGGTCCCCGCCTTCTTGCGGATTATCCTGAAAAAGAATTCCTTGAGGTGTTAAGGATCAATACGATGAACCCGTTCCTGGTCACAAAGAGAGTCCTTCCTGGAATGATCAGCCGGGGGAGGGGTTCTGTGATTAATATAACATCAGAAGCGGGTAGAACGGGCTTTGCCGAATGGGGAGCCTATGGCATTTCCAAGTTTGCCGTAGAAGGCATGACACAGACCTGGGCCGACGAGTTAAGAGGTACAGGTGTGCGAATGAATATGGTCGATCCAGGGGAAATGGATACGGATATGCATGAACAGGCTGTCCCGGAATGCGATTATCCCCTTGCCGGACCGGGTGATCATCTAGATGTCTTCCTATACCTGGCATCCGATGCTTCATTAAACGAAAACGGCTCTCGTTTTGAAGCGCAGGGGTTCAAGAAGGGGTGTTCATGATGAAGGAACTGGCTAAACGATTTACGATCCCCCCTCACTTAAACGCGTCGGCACCCATTGAATTACAGGGGGTTGAAAGAGACGAAGTCAAGCTGATGGTATTGGATAGGCAGTCGGGGAAATATGAGCATGCCAGATTTAAGAACCTCCCTGACTATTTAAATAAAGGGGACGTACTAGTTTTAAACAACAGTCGGACTCTCCCTGCCTCGCTTAAAGGAAGACAGGGAAACAGGCTTCTCGAAGTACGACTATCACGTAAGATTAGTCATGAAAGTTGGGATGCCCTTGTCGTTGGGGATGTCTATCAAACAGGTGAACCGATTTACTTTGCAGGCGGAGTCCAGGCGGACATGATGGGGGAAGGAAGTGAAAAACCCCTGGTTCGATTGGAATTCAACAGGAGTGGGGGGGAACTCTTTGACTTTATCTATCGAAACGGCGACCCGGTCCGTTATGAATATATCCAAACCCCTTTGCCCCTTGAGTATTATCAGACTGTATATGGATCGGTTCCAGGGTCAGTAGAAATGACTTCTGCCGGGAGGGCCTTCTCCTGGAAGTTGATACAGTCCTTGAAGCAGAAAGGGATTGAAATCGCCTTTGTACAGCTTCACGCGGGCCTTAGCTATTACGGAGATGACCGCTGGCCGACCCCGAGGCATCATCCTGAAGAATATCATGTAAGTTCACAAACCGCTGATATGATCCGCAAGGCCAAGAATAGCGGAAACCGTGTCATTGCAGTGGGAACTACAGTGGTCCGGGCACTGGAGACTGTCATGGAAGAATACGGCAGATTACATCCTGCTGACGGGGTAACGAATCTATATATATCCCGTGATACCCCGCTCCAGTTAGTTGACGGCCTCATTACAGGATTTCATGAACCTGAAGCCAGCCATTTAGACCTGTTAACGGCGTTCATATCCGAGGAGAAATTATTGAAAGCCTATCAAACAGCGCTCATGAAAAAATATACATGGCATGAGTTCGGGGATATGAACATCATTCTTTAAGGAGACAGGGTCATGAAACTTCATCATATCGGAATCCATGTAAGGAGTTTAGAGAAGTCCGTCGCCTTTTATGTATCTCACTTTGGGTTTCATGAGGAAATCTATTTTGAATGGGATGGAGAGAAAATTGCCTTTCTTCAGAGTGGTCATATCAGACTGGAACTCATACAGAATGACGTACAGGAACACGGTATCACTTCAGGAAGCCACTTCGCCTTGGAGGTAGAGAACCTGGAGGAAAAGAAACAGGAATTGACTGAACAGGGGATTCTCTCTTTAGAAGGTCCTTATCTCATCCGGGATCGGTGGAAAGTCATTTTTTATCCAGGACCGGATGGTGAAGTGATTGAATTGGTCGAACCGCTGATCACCAACGAGTAAGGTTTTATCTGTATTATCCCTACCAACCCCATAGGTTTTATGAAATTTTTTTGATCCGGATTCTGTGTTACAGTTATCCCGGTATAAATTGAGATGACTATGGTGCAGGAAGGGATGTTCATGAATAGAGAAAAGGTTTTACGTTGGGCGTTCTTCTTTATGGGCCTGCTTGTGCTGGCATTTGGCATAAGCTTGACCATCAAAGGAAAAGACCTTGGGATCGGACCATGGGATGTGTTCCATTATGGGTTGTTTAAACAACTCGGCCTTACGATTGGTACTTGGTCCATAATTGCTGGCTTTGTGATCTTATTCGTGACGGGAATTGGAACGAAGTCATTCCCTAAAGTGGGCGCTTTTATTAATATGTTGTTAATTGGTATTTTCATAGATTTATTTCATTATGTTCTTCCTGATCCCCAACCCATATGGGCACAGTCAATTGTATTTGCCATCGGGATTGTGGTGATCGGGTACGGAATCGGACTTTATGTCTCAGCGGATTTAGGGGCAGGCCCACGTGACAGCCTGATGCTTCTTATTGTTGAAAAAACAGGGTGGAAAGTTCAGTGGGTGAGAAACGGAATGGAAATCATCGTGTTCTTCTTCGGCTGGCTACTAGGTGGACCTGTCGGGATCGGTACCATCATCATTGCCCTTGGACTGGGTTCCATCGTGGGGTATTCATTACCCCAGAGTAAGAAACTCCTTCATTTTTTCCTCACGAGACAAATGGCCAAAAGAGACGATCCTTTAGCGAGCTAAGGGATCGTCTCTTTTTCATATTGGCTCTTTGATTGTTATACGAATACATGAAACGGGATTATAGGGGAAATTACATGCTCAGAAAATTTGAGTGAAGCGAGCATGCTGCAACAGAAAATAAATTCTACCTTCTTCTTTAGAGTAGCAACAATGTTTACGAAAAGAGCTTGTTGTAAAAGAAGGGATTCATCCAAAAAAGAAAGAAGTAAGAGTAGAGATTTAGTAGAGGGGGAAATGTTTCATGAAAAACAAGATGGATTATCATATATGGGCAACGGACAAGCTGTTGACTTACTTGGATACCCTGCCGGCAGGCGTGATACATAAGGAACTTCAAAGTGTGTTTCCTACCATTGAAAGAACGCTCTATCATCTGTATGAGGTTGATGCACTGTGGTTCTCTCGACTGCGTGGACAAACACTGCAGTTAGAGATAGAGCGATTTTCTTCTGTGGGAGATTGCATCACGCATTTTCATGCCCTGCACAAGGAAATGGCAGACTGGAAACAGATAGATCAGACCATTTCATATGAAACATCTTCACGGGAGAACTATCAAAACACCACTGCAGAGATCCTCGATCACATTGTTAATCACGGTACGTACCATCGGGGGAATATTACAGCCATGCTGTGGCAATTAGGTGAAAGAGGAGTTTCGACTGATTATATTTATTATTTGCGAGGTTAAAGCATGAGAGAGCTTGTGGGCTGCTGCTGTCTCTGTCAAAAGCCCCTCTATTGTTTAGACGGGTTTTTTAATGGTGTCCAAAAAGAAGGCGGGGAAACCATTTGTTACGAATGTGAGGAACGAGTTCAAAAGGAGGAGAAAGCGGATGGGTCATGACTATTCAGATAAGATCGTCACTCTATTAAACAAGCATCAAAATGATGACAACCGGGAAGCCATGGAAGCGTACATGAGGAATCAATTTCGATTTTTTGGCATTAAAACGCCGGAACGTACAGCTTTGCTGAGAGAGTTTTTAAAGGGACAGGGTAAACCGACGATTGAAGAATTACCTGACATTATCCGTTCCCTTTGGTCAGAGCCTCAACGTGAATGCCAGTATATCGCTCTGTCCCTCTTGGATAAACAAGCAAGGTTTCTGACGAAAGAGCATCTGCCGCTTATGGAAGAGTTAATAACGGGTAAATCTTGGTGGGACACGATTGATCATATCGCTTCCAACCATGTGGGAAAAATTTATCAAACAGAGGAAGATGACACATACTTAGAGAAATGGATCCGGTCCGATCATATGTGGTTGAACAGAACAGCCATATTGTATCAGTTGAAATACAAGGAAAAGACGGATCAGGAGCGCATGTTCAAGTACATGGCCATTCATCAGGGATCAAAAGAATTTTTCATCCAGAAGGCGATCGGCTGGGCATTGAGGGAGTATTCGAAAACGAACCCCGAAGCAGTCAAGAAGTTCATCGAATCTGAAAATCTCGCCCCATTAAGCAAACGGGAAGGGATGAAGCATATTCGTAAAAGAGAAAAGCTCTCATCATCATGATGATTTTCGTCTAAGGAATGAACAGAATCCGACAAGAGGTATTCTCAGCTTGCCAGGAAGATCATGAGGTTGACAAGGAGCATGGGTCATTCCATTTTCGTTATTAGGTATTCACCCTGCTCTCAATCTGGTATAAAGTAAGGACAGATAGTAGTTGTGAGAGGGGCATTAGCTTATGAATTGGAATGATTGCATCGAGAGAACGAATACACATTCGGTTAAATGGTCGTTTCCTGCTGAAGATGTTATTCCTATGTGCATCGCAGACATGGACTTTCAAGTGTCGCCTGCCATTGTCGAGGCGATGAGCAAAAAGGCTCAGCATGGGATATACGGCTATACGACATTCAGCGACCGATACTTTGAGTCGATCATCTCCTGGTGGAAGAGACGCTTCCATATGGAAATAAAGAAAGAGTGGATCAGCTTCAGTCCGGGTATCATTCCGGGTATCAATGTACTGTTGTCTGTATTAACGGAACCCGGAGACCATGTCATTATTCAGGATCCCGTTTATTATCCTTTTTACAGTACAATCGAAAATCATGGCTGCTCCGTGATAAAAAATACGCTTGTTTATCGCGATGGAGCCTATTCCATTGACTTTGACGATTTAGAAGAGAAGGCCAGGAATCCGAAAACAAAACTTCTTATTCTCTGCAGTCCCCATAATCCTGTCGGACGGGTGTGGACCAGGGAGGAGTTAATGAAGATCGGAGAGATTGCTAAACGCCATGATCTTTGGATTATTTCAGATGAAATGCATGGCGACCTGGTATATAAAGGATATGAACATATTCCCCTCTTTAAAGGGGATGACAGTCTTCTGGAGCGAAGTGTTCTATGTGCAGCTCCAAGCAAAACCTTTAATATTGCCGGTCTGCAGACGTCCATTCTCCTCATTCCTAATCGAGAGCTAAGAGATCAATACAATGAGAAGCTGACGGGTTACGGCCTGATGAGGCCCAATGTGTTCGGGATTGAAGGTACGATTGCGGCGTATGAAGAAGGAGAGCCCTGGCTCAATGAGCTGTTGATGGTCCTTGAGGAGAATAAACAATATGTGCTGAATTATCTTGAACAGCATCTCCCAGATCTGAAAGCCATCCATCCTGAAGCCACTCATCTTATTTGGATTGATTGCACAGAATTGGGGATGACCGGTGAAGAGCTGTGTGCGTTCTTCATAGAAAAAGCCCGTGTTAAATTCGATGAGGGCTTTAAATTTGGTGAGAGCGGCCATCCATTTATCAGAATGAATATCGCCTGTCCCAAAGAGAGGGTCGATCTCGCCCTAAGAAGAATGCACGAAGCGATCCTGGAGCACAGGGTCAGCCGGAAGGATTGAAAGTAGGGGGTTCCACGCATCGTTCATCCATTCGTTTGTTCCAGGGGTAAGTGGGCCCCGCTCTGAATTCTGCGATTGCCTTGTCAGAAACAGGGCGAATGAACGAGTTGTTTAGAAACTACTTAAACGAGGAATGGAGTTCAGTGGGAAATCAACTTCTACATTCCCATTGAAAAAATGGCCAACACGTGAAAAATAAACAAAGGATGAACAAAAGAATCCACTTTTGTTCATCCTTTTTATTAGAAGAAATAAAGAACCAAAGCCCCGATACTACCTGATAAAAGGACATACAATAACATCGGGACAACGGTGATCCGGATGATCTGGCCTTCTTTTCCGCTGAGATGGACAACGGAAGCGGCTGCAACGACATTCAGGACACATACCATATTTCCGGCGTTCGCTCCAAGAACCTGCAGGGATAATACGGTCTCGGGAGCTGCCCCGATCTGGTCGGCAACACTGAATTGAAAGAGTGAAAACATCATATTACTGAATGTCGCACTCCCGGAAATAAAAGAACCGAGAGCTCCGATAAGGGGAGCGACAAATGGCCATCCTTCCCCGACCAGCCCTGAAACCAGAGTGGCCAGTTCCATGGGCATGCTGACCAAATCGGCATCGTTCACACCTGAATTAATGAAAATCCTTACCATGGGAACGGCAGCCATAAGGGAGATGATGCTTCCTTTGATGGTGAACAGGGATTGAGTAAACGTTTCTTTTACCTGATGCATGCTCATTTTGTGAATGAAGAAAGTCAATAGCATGACAACGACAAAGATGGTACCAGGCAGATAGAGCGGTTCAAACTGGGTGGAAATGTCAGTTCCTAAAATATTGGTCCAGCCTGCTTTGAAACTTCTTAGCCAGCCCTTAAAAGGCAACAACTCCAATCTGGTTAAAACTAAAAAGACCGCCACCAGCAAGTAAGGGACCCAGGCCAGCCAGATCGGCATCTTCCTGTCAGGGACGAATTCGGTCTGGAGGTTTTCACGTGTTTCAAAATCCCACACTTCATCGGGTAATAAGAAACCACGCTTCGCTGCCGGGATGACAACGAGTAATCCAACGAGCCCTCCGATGATCGAAGGGAATTCAGGACCAAGGAAAGTCGCTACAAGTAAAGCTGGCACTGTAAAGGACAGTCCGGCAAAGAGGGAAAACTTCCAGAGGGCAAGCCCTTCTTTAAATGAGCGGTTTTGCCCGAAAAAACGGGTTAACATGACGACGAGCAAGAGGGGAATAAAGCTCCCGATGAATAAATCGATGCTCACCGCCTGGCTGGCTATTCCGCTTAAATAATCAATCATCGATTGACTTCCAATCGATTGTTCCACCTGACCTGCAAGAGTTCCCCCCTGTCTCAATCCCTGATCGATCCCTACCATAACAGGTGTGCCGACCGCACCGAATGATACGGCGCTGCTATCAGCAATGAGGGCGAGAGAAACGGCTGCGAGTGGTGGAAACCCAAGGGCGACCAGGAGTGGAGCCGCCAGGGCTGCAGGCGTTCCAAAGCCTGCGGCGCCTTCAATAAAAGATCCGAACAGCCAGGCGATGATAATGACCTGTACACGACGGTCCGGGGAGATGACAGAGAATCCAGTCCGGATGGTTTCCATGGCACCGCTGTTTTGCAGCGTATTAAGGAGCAGGATTGCACCGAACACAATCCATAAAATCGTAAAGGCAATGATGATTCCTTCTACTGTAGAAGCACTGATCTGAATAAGAGGGACTTTCCAAAAGACAAGACTTAACAGAACAGTTAGTGCGAAGCTGACAGGCATGGCTATAGAAGCGGGTAACCGCAAGATTACGAGAAAAATGAGAACAGCCAATACGGGAGTCAAAGAAGTTATGAGTTCAAAAAAAGACAATTCCAATCACCTGCTTTCGTTTATACATTCATTTTATATTATGTTTGCTCATTATTTCACAATCTTTTATGGATACTTTATGACAGTTTCCATGATTGAACAATCACTAATTAGATAGGACGGCATTGGTCTAAAAAAACTGCAGTTTTTCGGGGTTATCGGGAACACTAACCATATGAAAGAGTTGAAGATAAATTTTGTCCATCACAAAAAAACATGTTAAACTAATACTCAGAATAATTACTAGCAATCATAAAGAATCACCTGATAAATACTGTTTTTTTGGAGTGGACATTTGTTTTTAAACGCTTACATAACAGGAGGATAAGGATATGACAAGTAAAACGCTGGATCATTTTTTACAAGAGAACCTTGAAGATTTAAAGTCACGTGGATTATATAACGAGATCGATCCGTTGCAAGGGGCAAACGGACCCATGATTACGGTTAATGGCAAGAAGCTTGTGAATCTTTCTTCAAATAACTATCTTGGACTGGCCACCGATGAACGCCTGAAAAAGGTAGCGATTGAAGCGGTGAAAGAATACGGTGTAGGGGCTGGAGCCGTACGTACCATCAATGGTACCCTTGACCTGCATGTGAACCTGGAGGAAAAGCTGGCGAAATTCAAGGGGACAGAAGCAGCGATTGCGTATCAATCAGGTTTCAACTGTAATATGGCTGCCATTTCAGCAGTAATGGACAAGAATGATGCCATCCTTTCTGATGAACTCAATCACGCATCCATCATTGATGGCTGCCGTTTATCAAAAGCCAAGATTATCCGCTTCGGCCACTCAGACATGGAAGATCTTCGTGCCAAAGCGAAGGAAGCGAAGGAATCTGGTCAGTACAATAAGATTATGATCATCACAGACGGAGTATTCTCAATGGACGGGGATGTATGTAAGCTTCCTGAAATCGTTGAGATCGCCGAGGAATTCGATATGATGACTTATGTTGACGATGCTCATGGTTCAGGTGTCCTTGGAAAAGGGGCAGGTACCGTCAAGCACTTCGGACTTTCAGATAAAGTTGACTTCCAGATGGGCACTTTATCAAAAGCCATCGGCGTAGTAGGTGGATATGTGGCAGGTACTCAGAACCTGATCGACTGGTTAAAGGTCCGCTCACGTCCATTCTTATTCTCTACCTCCCTGACTCCGGCCGATGTGACGGCATGTACAGAAGCGCTTGATTTGATCATGAACTCTACAGAACTTCAAGACAATATGTGGGAAAACAGCCGTTACCTGAAAGAACAGCTGTCTAAACTGGGCTTTGACATTGGAAACAGCGAGACACCTATTACGCCTGTGATCATCGGTGAAGAGCAGGCGACGCAGGATTTCAGTAAACGCCTGTATGAAGAAGGTGTGTATGCGAAATCCATCGTCTTCCCGACTGTACCTAGAGGGACGGGACGTGTGAGAAATATGCCGTCTGCGGCCCATACGAAGGACATGCTTGATCAAGCGATTCAAGCCTATGCAAAAGTAGGAAAAGAAATGGGGATCATCTGATCTCCCTAACGGGGTATTGCAGTGGGGGGTGACTTAAATAGTCATCCCCATCTGAATGAATCAATCACCAAAGGTAAATGCAGGAGGAAACAGGATGAAAAAGATATTATTAACCGGTGCCTTAGGACAAATCGGTTCTGAACTGACAAATAGACTCCGTGAAGTCTACGGCACGGACAATGTGATTGCGACGGATATTCGTGAGACGGACAGTCCCGTTGTGAAGAACGGACCTTTTGAACAACTGGATGTCACCGATGCCGAGAGAATGTTTGATATTGCTAAATCAAATAATGTGGACACGATCATCCACTTGGCTGCTCTGTTATCTGCAACGGCCGAAGCGAAACCGCTTCTTGCCTGGAACTTGAACATGGGCGGACTGGTCAATGCACTTGAAACAGCGCGAGAATTGGAATGTCAATTCTTCACACCAAGTTCGATCGGGGCTTTCGGTCCAACAACGCCAAAGGATTCAACTCCACAAGATACCATCATGCGCCCCACTACCATGTATGGTGTGAACAAAGTATCGGGAGAACTTCTTTCTGATTATTACTTTACTAAATTCGGAGTGGATACACGGGGGCTTCGCTTCCCTGGACTCATATCATATGAAACACTTCCAGGGGGAGGGACGACGGATTACGCAGTAGAAATTTACTATGAAGCAATCAAGAACAATCAGTATACCTCATACATCGGTGAAGGGACTTATATGGATATGATGTATATGCCCGATGCCCTTAATGCGATCATTGATTTGATGGAAGCGGACGGCTCAAAGCTGGAGCATCGTAATTCCTTCAATGTATCGGCGATGAGCGTAGCACCTGAGGATATCGCTACAGCAATCAGGGTGCATCAACCGGACTTCAAGCTGGAGTATCATGTGGATCCTGTCCGTCAAGGCATTGCTGAAAGCTGGCCGAATGCCATCGATTCCAGTGCGGCCATGAACGAATGGGGATTCAAAGCAGAATATGACTTGGCCAAGATGACGGCGGATATGTTAGGTAAATTAAAAGCGAAATAACTAGTAGGACTCTTTGAATGTTCAAAGGGTCCATTTTTTTCTTTAAACCGACATTATATGACAAATATTGATACTCCCTTAGAAGAGAAATGGTATACTGAAAAGGAAGAATGATAAACGGATAGACCTCCTTATGTGGAAGAAAATGGTGAAAAGTCATCTGAATTATGCTAAAATTCAGAAGTCTACTACATAAAGGGGGATTCAAATGAGAGAGAAACTTAAAGTGTTTGGTATACCTATCTGTGTGATGCTTCTCTTTGTAGCTTCCTTATTCTTTCACCAGCTTCTGTTAGTGAAAGAGCTGCCGCAGCCTGGATGGAGTCGTTCACTCCCATTGGACTTCACGTCAAAAGAGAGACCCCAGGTGTTTCAAAACGATGGGGAATTATACTTATCAAGTAAAGGTAAAATACATGCCCTTACGATCGATGAACAAATGAACGTAGCGAAAGAAAGGGTCATAGATACCAACATTACAAGAGGGTATCCATTTTGGACTGATGGAAAAGACGTCATCTACTATAAGGAAGGCAATTTAGTGTCATCACGTGGCAATGAACACAACATGCTTTCAGAGGGAATCACAGGACTGGGGGCAGGGATTGACCACGTTTATTATTGGAGCAAGGAACAACTGTTTGAGTATGATGTAAAAGAAGGGTCCTCCAATAAAATCATCGAATTCCCGGCGGATGTGACGGATATTCATATAGGGGATAATGGAAATGCTGTCATTCAAGTGGCACAGGACGATACCCATGATTTCGTCTACTATATGAATGAGAACAAGGAAGTAAGTGAGGAGCCTTTTCTTCAATTAAATACGGCACCGACCAAAAAGGTGGAAGGTGTAACGTTTAAAGTGGAAAATGGTCAGCTCACAATTCTATACAATGAAAAATCACGCACTCAAGGCACACTTTCTTACAATGTCTATAAGGTAGCCGTGCCGTTACAGGAGATTGGATCATCACTATTGAAGGGAAGTAAGGTGGAATTCGTCAACGGTGATACAGGGGAGAAGCTGGAGAGCCCTGGTGGGGTACAGTTTGTCAATATAGATAGTGAAGAACTGGTGATGTTCACTTCTGAAGGACAGCGTATTGGTGATAATAGCGCGATGAGCCTTTATGCAGCACCGTTTCAAGATCAAGATTCCTTGGAAGGTTCCCCCCTCAGTACGACGAAACATGTCACTTATTCACCCACTCCATTAACGGGAGAATCATTGGTCTGGTTTAATTATGACGGGGGCACTTATGAACTTTACGGGGCATCCCGGAACGATCATGTTGTTACAGCAAGTACAAACTGGTCGCAAAGATCAGTGAAAGAAGCATTTAACAATGGTGTTCTCATGATGTTCAGCAGTTTGGTGACGGTGTTGACATCTTTTTACTGGGTGCTTCCTTCCCTGTTTCTGTTAATCTTATTATATATTTTCAGACCGAATGTATTTGAAAAAGAAGGGGTCAGCTGGGTAGAATATGCCTCGATCATCATCTTTATGCTGATGCCGATCAGCTATACGAGCAATGCCATGAACGCTTATTTCTACCAGGTGGCACCTGGATATTTGCTGTTTCCAGGAAGTACGTATGCCCTGTTGGGATTGATCAGTGTGATCTCCTTTGTCATCTGGAAGGTCGCCAGGGATCCTGAATGGGGGTCTTTTGCAGGTGCCTTCTACTTTATGGGGATTTATATTTTGTTTTACATTACTTCAATCGGTCCATATATCTTTAACCTATTTTAAAACAGTATGAGTGAAGCGGGTGAATGAGATGATAGAAGAAAAGAATCATACGATTAAACACACATTCTACAACAAAATAGTGATTCTCATTGCTCTATTTGTCTTTCAATCTCTCGTTTCACTTATCCTTGACGGACCTTGGGACATCCTCATCACGATTCTATCAGGGATAGTGGGGGTGACGGTGCTCTTCCTTCTGCTAAGGGAAGGGAATCTGTTTCTTACAGAGCATCGTAAATTACTTGAAGAAGAGAATCAACTCTCTACCCTGCTTCACTCCCTGCCTGATTTCGTCTGCTTTAAAGATGGAAAGGGGCGCTGGTTAAAGGTCAATCAGTTTGGGCGCAAACTGTATAATCTCGAAGGTATTGATTATGTAGGGAAGACAGATTTAGAATTAGGGGAGCTCGTCCCATTCTTTAAAGAAGCCTTTGCTTATTGTGCTGAATCCGATGAACAATCCTGGCAAGTGGGGGAGTTAACGAGGTGTGAGGAAGGTTTCTATGTTCCGAACGGTGAATACAAAACTTTTGATGTGATAAAAGTCCCGTTATTTTATCCGGATCGATCGAGAAAAGGATTAGTCATCATCGGCCGTGATATTTCCCAACAGAAACTGACGGAAGAGATGCTGTTAAGAAAAGAAAAGTTATCTGTAGTCGGAGAACTCGCCGCAGGGATCGCCCATGAAATCAGGAATCCCCTGACGAGTATCAAAGGCTTTATTCAGCTCTTGGAAGAAAATGAGCATGTACCGGACCGTTACCTTTCCGTCATGTCTTCGGAGATGGATCGAATCAATCAAATTGTAGGAGAGCTGCTCATTTTATCAAAACCACAAATGAGGCAATTTCAGCTCTTTGATATAAGCGAGGTCCTTCACTATGTGACCAAGGTAATGGGGCATGAAGCGATCCTGAAAGGGATATCATTGAATGTTGAGGTCCCGTCCTCCCCCATTCCCGTATTTGGGGATAAGAATCAATGTATACAGGTGTTTATCAATATTATCAAAAATGCGATTGAATCCATGGATGAAGGTGAAATCCAAGTCACCTGCAGAGCCCGGAAGGATGACATCGTGATTAAGATTCAAGATCAAGGGGTGGGCATTTCGTCGGATCGATTAAAGAGACTGGGAGAACCTTTCTTTACCTTGAAAGAAAAAGGAATGGGGCTTGGTCTGACGATCAGTCAGAAGATCATCGAAGATCATAAAGGATCTCTTCATATTGAATCGGCAGTGAACGAAGGGACAAGTGTCGAAGTTACCCTGCCGGTAAAAAATACGTACTAAAAGGCTGCCTCATGATGAAGCAGCCTTTGTCTTTGGAAGGAGGAAACAAAGAGAATGACAAAACCACTGCAAGGGGTCATCTTTGATATGGATGGAGTCATCACAGATACCATGCCCTTTTATTTTCAGGCCAATCAAGAACTCATGCGACCTTTTGGAATCCGCTTTACGGAGGAACAAAACAATAAACTAAAAGGAATTGGAAGAAGGGAGACGGTTCAATATTTATTAAAGGAAGCGAATGTAGAAGTATCAGATCAAGAAATCGCAGCATTAGCCGAAAAGCGAAATGAAATCTACCTATCCCTACTATCAAACCTGTCACCCCGGCATGTGTTACCCGGTATAATCGAGTTCCTGGAAGAGTTAAAGATGGAAAACATACCTGTTGCCCTAGCTTCCTCAAGCCAAAACGGCCCTTATGTATTGGAGAAGGTGGGCTTACGGGATTACTTCCCGGTGGTCATCGATCCAACTAAAGTCAAAAAGGGGAAGCCGGATCCTGAAATATTCTTACGGGCAGCCCATACCTTGGGGGTGGATGAAGAGGGGTGTGCCGGAATTGAAGATGGAGAAGCCGGTCTTAAAGCTCTTCTTCATACAAACATGTTTACGGTGGGAGTCGGCGAGGATGACTATATGAAGTATGCTCATTGGACCATCCCATCCACAAGGGAACTCAGCTTGAAGACGTTAATAGAGCGGATGAAAAAGGGTTGATGAACCATGAAAATGGAAGAAAGAGAACGTGATGCATTCAGTATCGACAGAAAGGCCCAGGTTCATTATTCGAACCTGGGCCTTTGGTTTTTAGGTTTATAAAGGTTGTTTCTAAAGGCACTAGTAATGAGCAGGTAGAATGATAAGGGGCTCACCGCCCGGCCCGCGGAAAGCGAGCATCCTGTAGGGGAAATCATCCTCTACTCTCCCAGATGAGTCAGTCGCAAACAAACCTTTTAAAAAATCATATGAGCAATCGCAACAATAACAAGCAAAGTCAAGAATGTACGCTGCAGGAAGATGATCACTAAGTCTTTGAAATCAACGGGAATCTTAGAACCTAGCAATAATCCCCCAACTTCAGACATGTAGATTAATTGCGTTACAGATAAACAAGCAATGACAAAGCGCGTCATCTCACTCTCAATGCCTGATCCAAAAATGGCCGGCAGGAACATATCGGCGAAACCGACAAGGATCGATTGAGACGCTTCAGCTGCTTCTGGAATCTGAAGAAGCTCGAGTAACGGAATGAGAGGCATTCCGATGTATTCGAAGAATTTCGTATTCTCGGCTACGATCAGTGCAGTCGTACCGATCGCCATGACGATCGGTGCCACGCCCATCCACATATCCAACACGTTCTTCATACCGTCCGTGAAGAATTTAGACGCACTATTGTTGTTTTTCGCTTGTACAACGGCTTGCTCGTATCCATATCCTACGCGGCTGTAGCCCTCTGGAATGACCTCCATTGTGTTCTTTCCTTCTTGATCATTATAGTAAGTATCAGGCTTACGTGATAATGGCGGGATTCGTGGCAGTACAATCGCTGCAATGATCCCTGAAATCGCCACCGTGATATAAAAAGGAATAAAATAGTTTCCTAGTCCAACCTCCGAGATGACGACTAAACTGAAGGTAATGGATACAACAGAGAATGTCGTTCCAATAATCGCCGCTTCCTTTTTTGTATAGTAGCCTTCCTCATATTGCTTGCTTGTCAATAATACCCCGATGGTTCCGTCTCCCAACCAGGAAGCTAAACAATCGATGGAAGAGCGTCCAGGTAAACCGAAAACAGGGCGCATCACTTTCGTTAAGAGAGCACCGAATAGTTCGAGTAAACCGAAATTCAATAGTAATGGAAGAAAGAGTCCTGCAAATAAAAATACAGAGAATAGAATGGTCAGAAGTCCATCCGGGTTCAGTAGAAGCCCTCCCGTTGCATCAGACCAGATCCATTCAGGTCCTAACTTAAATAGGGTCATGACCGCAAACACGGCACCCAGCACCCTGACGAAAACCCAAACAGGTCTTACATCGAATAGGCTCGTGAAGAAGGGAGACTTTTCAATGAAAGCCGGTCGAGCCGTTTTCGTAAGGAACGTCCCCAATACGGTAAGGATGATCAAACCTGTCATGATGGCAGGTACATAGCTGCCAATCCAGTCCTGTAAGAGGCCTGATAGAACCGCGATTGGGATCGTGATCCCGTCTTCTTGTGGAATCGGAACCATAAAAAGAAAAATCCCCAGCAGGGAAGGAATGATAAAGCGTAAATGACTGATTAATGTAAAACGTTCTTGTCGATTCATAAGTTCACCTCAGATGTAGTTATAACGGAAAATGAAACATTATTCATTTTAATGCATACATATAAATTTGTCCATAACAAGTTCCCACAAGGGAGATGATGCAATGCCTAGCTGTTTTTCCCAAATGCTGTGATAGTGAAACATAAATTGTAGAATCATAGAATAATAAATAGATGAATACAAAAAAGAAAGCGCTATCTCTCAGTACTTCTCTATTTTACTAAAATTTTTAAAAATTTCAATTATAACTGAAAACAATTTTATTTCTCCGTGAAAAATATAGTTAAATATGGTGATAAAGAGGTTTAAGTTTTGTTGAGGAGGGTATTAAGACTTCATAACTTGGTGAGTAGGAGTTGTCAAGAATGCTATCATTAACGAAACTTTCGGAAGAGCAGCTGGCCGTTGTTTATCAATTAGCACAGGAAGAAGGATTGGAAGAAGAATTTATTGAGATGATCGAAGGCGAACTGGAGAGAAGAGAAAGTGGTAAATAGAGTGGAACTGGATATACAATGGTCATACATACCGGCTGGTCTCTTAGGACGACCAGCCTTTTTGCATTATAAAAGCACCCGGTGCCGTGATGGGCTCCGGGTGTTTCGGGATTCCTTATGATAGGAATAGTAACCCTAAAGAAATGATGACGCCGCTGATGACAAGGATGATCACACAATACCCCATAATATCCTTTGCCTTCAATCCTGCAATGGCTAAAGCAGGCAATGCCCAGAACGGTTGAATAAGATTGGTCCAGGCGTCCCCCCAGGCAACAGCCATGGCGGTCTTGGCCACAGACACATCCAGTGTTTGGGCGGCATCAAGCATGATGGGCGCTTGAACGGCCCATTGTCCCCCTCCTGAAGGCACAAAGAAATTTACAATCCCTGCGCTGATAAAGGCAAAGAAGTAAAACGTCACATCGTTAGATATCGATACAAATGCTTCAGACATGACGACGGCAAGTCCAGATGCCGTCATCATCCCCATGATCCCAGCATAGAAAGGGAACTGAATGACAATCCCGCTAGCCCCCTTGATGGCTTCTTGAACGGCTCCGAGGAAGCGTTTAGGGGTTCCGTGAAAAAGAATGCCCAGAAATAAGAATAAAAAGTTGACGATATCCAAATTGAGGGCGAATCCATTTTGAATAAAGTATGAAAACAGAAACACCATCCCGAGGACAGCAGCGATGATCGATAGAGCCATGCTGTTTTCAAGACGCTCAGCAGGTGTCATCGCCCCTTTTTCAAGAGAGGCAGCCGTCTCATTAAAGAGTCCGGGATCCACGGTTACCGTCTCATCTTTAGACGGCATCAGCATTCTATTGGTGATGGGAAGGACAATGAATAAAGCTAAGACAATCAATAGATTAAAGGCAGCAAAAATCGTCTCACCGGTGGATATGACACCGATCATATCCTGAAATGGATGATCGGCTGTGGCGATGGACAACGGGATCGATCCCGAGAATCCCGCATGCCAGACAACGAACCCGGAATAGGCGCTGGCGATCAAAAGGCGGTAATCGACGCCCTTCACTCTTTTTGCAAGCTCTTTCGCGAACAATGCCCCAATGACCAGTCCGAATCCCCAATTGATCCAGCTTGCAATCATGGAAACAACCGTAACGATGACAATGGCGGAACCTGGTGACTTGGCGAAGGAAGCGAGGAAACCAAGGAACTTTTTAAATAACGGACTGCTTGCCAAAACGTATCCTGTCACAAGGACAAGGACCATCTGCATGGAGAAAGCCAGCAGGCTCCAGAAGCCGTTGCCCCAATATTGAACCATTTCGAGACTCGTACTTTCAGTGAATATTAGACCAAACCCGAATACCGCCATCGTTAAAATAACGACAAACAGAAATGGATCAGGCAGATAGCGTTGCATAATCTTGTTCGATAAAGATATTAATGCTTTCATCTGTTAGTCCCCCTTAGTAAATGTACACCCTCCCTGTTCTTCTATAACCGCCTATGAAAACCCTTTCAAATCCAAATAATTTACAAAAATTACTTGGAGTGTATGGATTTTGTTAAGAGTAAGGGACATTAGTACAAGAGGATAAATAATTCATGATACAATGGCTAAATTAAGAATATTCAATGATAGAAAGGTGTCTGCTATGATTACATGTATTGTTACAGATATGGATGGAACCCTTTTAAATGAAAAACAAGAGATCAGTGAAGCCAATCGACAAGCCATCTTGGATGCGCAGCAAAGAGGAGTCGAAGTGATCGTTGCAACAGGGAGATCGTATGAAGAAGCCCGATATGTTATCAAGGAAGCCGGGATTTCATGCGATATCATCTGTGCCAATGGTGCAGAAGTCCGAAATAAAGAAGGGGAAGTCATCTACCAGGCGGGAATAGAAATAGCAAAAGCGAAAGAAATTGCTGCTGTCCTGAATGAGACGGGCATCTATTTTGAATTATACACCGATCAAGGAACCTATACGGAGAATGAGGAAATGGGAATCGAGCTGATTGTCGATATATTCACAACCGCCAATCCGAATGTCTCCAAAGAGCAAGTGAGGCAGGCAGCCAAAGAACGCTTTGAAAAAGGTCATATTAAACTGGTGGATGATTACGGTATCCTATTCGAGGAATCTTCTGCTGAACGTATCTATAAATTCCTAGTCTTTTCTTTTGATGAAAGGCAGCTCGGAGAGGCTCACACGAAATTGAATGCACTCCCAGGCATTGCCATCAGCTCCTCAGGTAAAGAAAATATCGAAGTGAATAGTCTTGATGCTCAAAAGGGAGTGGCCCTTAAGAAGCTTCTGGATGACAAAGGCCTTTCGCCGGAGAACGCGATGGCCATGGGTGATAACCTGAACGACCTGTCCATGATGAAGGTTGTCGGAAGACCTATTGCTATGGGGAATGCAATGGAACAGATCAAGGAATTCTGTCCTTTCATCACGGCAACGAATCGTGAAGACGGTGTGGCAAAGGCGATTCATGAAGCCCTTCAACAGCCGGCAACGTAATCGGATCCTCACAAGCTGTCCGACAAACATCCAGAAATTCAAAGGAATAGGGCCGATCTAAAAAGGCTTTGAGCTCCAATTTACCCCATGGCCTTTAGGACCTTGGACTTTTGGGTATACTGGTTAAAAAGTAAAAGGGAGATTGTGAAAATATGAGAAACCGAAGTTGGTTTATATTCATCATTGGTCTCAGCTTACTCCTTAGTGCCTGCTCAACAGGACAGTTTGACGTACAACATGAAGAAAGTGAATCTGTTACGAAACCTAGTGTCGACAGCCGTGTGATGGCCCAGGATCTTTCAATTCCATGGTCCATACAAATGAACGGGAATGTTTTCTACCTCACACAGAGGACGGGAGATATCATTGAAATAAGAGAAGGTAAGAAAACTGTTGTCAAAGCCAGTCTGTCAAAGCCACTATCCAAGCGTCCTGAAGCAGGTTTAATGGGATTTGCCCTTCATCCTGATTTTAAGGAAAATCATCAGGCGTATGCTTATTACACATACGAAGACTCTGGAGATCACTTCAACCGGGTCGTCATATTAAAAAGAATGGAAAATGGATGGGACGAGGAAAAAGTATTGATCGACCGAATCCCAAGCGGTCAATACCATCAGGGCGGCCGGCTGGAAATCGGTCCAGATCAGCTTCTGTACATTACGACTGGAGATGCAACCCAACAGGATAAAGCACAGGATCTTTCCTTTCTCGGCGGGAAGATTCTTAGGATGAAGTTGAACGGAAAAGTACCGGATGACAACCCTTTTAAAGATTCATATGTTTACAGCTACGGCCATCGTAATCCTCAGGGACTTGCATGGAATAAAGCGGGTGACTTATATGCAACAGAGCATGGTCCTAATGGATATGATGAAGTGAACAGGATCGAAGCGGGCAATAATTATGGCTGGCCGAAGATCACTGGTGATGAAAAAGGAGGATCCTTGATCTCGCCACTCGCTCATTCGGGAGAACCTTCATGGGCCCCTTCTGGAGCGGATTTTTGGAATGGAGATTTAGTGTTTGCCTCCCTCGCAGGTCAGAGTGTAAAGAAATTCAACCCTGAAACCGGGAAGGTGACAGACTTGATTACGGGATTTGGCCGAATCCGCGATGTATTGGTGGAGGGTGAAACACTATATTTTATTACCAATAATACTGACGGGCGGGGGATCCCGAGAGAGAATGACGATAAATTGTATGGAGTGGATTTAAATACCCTGGTTAACCAGGAATAGAGACTTCCGCAGACCTCCTGTCGCCATGGGCGTGGGGAGGTTTTTCTTTTTTTATACAAAAAAAACACGCTCTTCAGCGTGTCCTATGAATTGTTATTGTGATCATTGTCTTTGTATTTAAGAATCGCGATGACAAACATCCCAAACCCGAGCATCAGAGATAACACTTCAAACGTCTCCAAGACAACATCGCCTCCTTACTTAAAGGCTTCCCGGTTTGAGGATTGTCCTATACGCATGGGTGAAATAAAAAACATGAGGCCCTTATAAGGGCCTCATGTTTGGAATACCAAAGAAGGGGTGCCGATTCATCATTCAGCCTTGCTTACATAGTAAGCATGACTCAATGAATGTATGAGATAATTTTCCTTTAGTTGGCCGGAGCGGCTAATGAATACAGCGATTGCCCTCTTACCATTTGGAACTGTTTACCATCTCATCTGGCTTCATCTATTTCTCATTTTTACTATAGGCTTTTGATAAGGCGTGAATGGCCAATTCGAGCTGCTCCAATTTCTTTTCCAGCTTTACTAATAAAAAGAGTGTGACGGCAATGGGAAATCCGAAATTTCCTAGTAGTTGAACGAAAACGGAATAATCCATCGTAACACCTCCTTAAGGGCAAGCCTGCGTTTTGTTACGGTTTGAGATTAAGCGCTTTTGCTATTCCCGATGCTGTGGCATTGGCCAAACCGGTAAGAAAGACCGGATCCTTTAAGAGGTTCGTATCATTCACACTGTCCATAAAGAGGTTTTCCAGTAGAATCGCAGGCATGGCGGTTTCTCTTAACACTGCAAAGTTTGCTTCCTTTTGTCCACGATCCCTTAAACCATATTTAGAGTAAAAATTCATCATTTCCCCATGGAGGACATCCTGTCGCCTTCCTGTTTCAGTGACCGCAGAACCTGGATAGATAAAACTTTCAAACCCTGTACCTCCGCCGGCATTATGGTGAAGGGATACAAAGTAGGCTGCCCCTAATCCATTCGCGACATCTGCCCGCTCTGATAATCCCACGTATACATCCGTTTCTCTTGTTAAGCGGACATCCACCACAAAGTTGTCTTCCAACACTTTCTGGACCTTTAATCCGATATCCAGTGTGAGATTTTTCTCCTGAAGTCCGTTTCCGACAGCACCGGGGTCTGTTCCCCCGTGACCTGGGTCAAGTACAATGATTGGCATGATGGTTTTCCTCCCTTTCTTAAGCCCAGTAATATGATTGAGATCCATATGGAAATTCGATACGACTGTCTACATGAACAAATGTCGAATATTTTATGATCCCGCTGAATCCACATGTTTTGGCTATCTCAGCTACTTGAGTCGGGGTTTTACCGGATGGGTCCACATCTGCTGCGATTCCATAAGTGTGCATGCTATTGGAGGCACCTCCGACGTTTCGGTTATGAGTGATGCTTCTGAATCCGGAATTGATGACAACAGGCGGATTCCCAAGTTTCTTACGAAGCGCTTCAAGCTTGTACATTAAACGGCGTACATTCTCCTTGACTTGAGTAGAGCCGACATTTCCTCCCGAGAAGCCGCTTCCGTCTTTCGAATAAAATTCACTGAAAGCAAAGTTGACCGTTGAACCGTCGCTTGCTTCAAGGGCGTTCAGTTGGCTTTGGGTTTGAGGTCCTGCGATTCCGTCAGCTGAAAGGCCGTACGCACTTTGGAATCGTTTGACAGTTGCTTCGGTTCCCGGTCCAAATGCGCCATCCACGGATACATATGTCTTGGAAGGAGAGCCTGCCGCCCATCCTGCCACCCGGATTTGAAGTTCCTTTACATCACTGCCCGAATCACCTTGTCGTAATGTTCTTGTCCAATTCATTGATCATCGCTCCCTTTGTATGATGGAGGCAAAAAAGGGATGAAGAGTAAGAAAGACCATCCCAATCTCTCTCACCCTGTTTTGTTTGCCTTACACTCTATAAAGAAGAAGAGGAAGGAAAAATGACAACCTGCCGCCGGGAGTTTTATGAAAAATCTTTTCACCTCACAGCTCAACGTCCAAAGGAGCTCAACTCACGCCTTCTTGATCCCAATAAAAGCAACAAAGGATTCGAACACGTATGAAATAATAAGACAAGCACCCACATTTTGTGAGTGCTTGTCCTTTTTTATTGTTTATTTAAATCAAATAATCCCGGTACATTCTCTAATGAATAGTCCCTGACATAACGGATCACTTTGATCTTTAACTCTTGTTCAAGGTCGTCTCTGTTTTCTACTCTGGTTAAATACAACGATTTCTTTATTTTCGGTTCGAAGGTTTGGATGACGTCCGTTTCATATTCTGTGTTACATTGAGCTTCTTTCACCAGATCATATAATATTCCCATGCTTTATGATTCTCCTTTTTCCAAAATAGATTTTAATATGTTTAACGCTTTTCGATGAGTTTTCGACACAGCCTGTTGTGATACGCCGAGGATCTGGGCGATTTCAGTATCATTCAATTCCTGGACATAAGCCAGGTCGAGAATACGCTTTTGTTTGTCTGTTAATCCTTCTAGTGCATGCAACAATTCTTCATTCTCAAGGCATTCTGTCAAGGTCGAATAGTTTAGAAAAGGGGGTATTTCTGATGAAGGGTCGGGCACAAGATCGATAAAAGATCCGCCTTCATGATCGCCTTTGTTATCAAGGGTCAACGGATGACGTTCACTATATTTCCTGACATGTTTGTCAAAGTTCACACTGTGAAAATAGAGGGATGAACTGACGTATGAGGTAAACCGAATATCAAAGTAATGGGCCTTAAAGGCTTCGTTTAAACGTTCTTCGTTACGCGCACTAGGGTGACGTAAAAAATCTTCTATTAATTTTTGGTTTTCCGGTCGACTGATAAAGGAATCAACAGCTTTATTATGTTTGAGATGAGGATAATGACAATAAAATTCCCTGATTAACGAATCCATTTTTTTCACCACCAATAGAACGTATGTTCGATTTTGAAGTAAAAAAAAGAGGAGATAAATCTCTCTGCTTTTACTTTATAAAGAAGCGGAAGGGTTCCATTCCACAACCTTCTTCTCTATTATCGTTCCATAGTACTATATATTAAATCATATTTTACTGAATGGTGTAAGTGATGAATGCACTAATTTTCACTTTTTATCCACTAATAGGAACACCGTTCGTCCTTGAACGGTGTTCTGAATAGGTTGATCAACGCATGACGCTGCCTCCTGAAATCTTCACCGACTCTCCAACAATGTTCACGGCGGCCTCACTCAATAGATATACGATCGTATTCGCCACCTCTACGGTTGAGGTCAATCGTCCGGAAGGGATACTGTCTTTGGCGATCGCTAATTGCTCCTCATAGCTTCTGCCTTCCCGTTCGCCTTTTGATTTAATGGCGTTTCGGCCCATTGGGGTATCTACATACCCCGGGCAGATGGCATTCACCCGTATATTGTTTTCAATCGCTTCAAGGGCAAATGCCTGTGTAAAACCGGTGACAGCAAACTTGGATGCACTATACGCACTGTTGCCATGAGTGCCTCTCAGTCCTGAAAGGGAGGAGATGTTGACAATGGAGCCTCTCATCTTATCCTTCATTTGTTGATAGACTGCCTGTGAGAGTTGGACCAATGCGAAATAATTCAGCTCCATGATCTTTCGGGCATCCTCTTCGGACAACTTCTCAACTAGATCACCTCCCCCAATTCCCGCAGAGTTCACGAGACCTGTGATGGGGCCTTGTTGTTCTATCGCTGATGACAATAGGTGATTCCGGTCGTGGGCGTCTGTAAGATCTGCCTTACATATATAGACCCTGCTTGGATCCTGACACTCCTCTTTTAGCTGATTCAACTTTTCTTCATTTCTACCGGTGATCGTTACCTTGGCGCCTGCCTGAACGGCCACTTTTGCCGTCTCGTACCCAATGCCGCCTGTTGCACCAGTGATGAGAATATGCTGTTCCTTTAATGTATTTTCGTGGAAAAGGAAACTCATTCTTCTACCTCCTTTTGCTGATAGTAGCTTTTACCCGTTTGGGGGAGGAGGGAAACGGATGGATAGGTAAGGTGTTGGGAGGAGGATTGAAAATAAATGGTGAGGAATTGAAAATAAAACTCTGGAAATGAAAATAAATGGTGAAGAATTGAAAATAAACTTTTGGATTTGAAAATAAACGGGCTGAATTTGAAAATAAACTCCTCCACGAGGGGGCGAGATGGCTCGAAACAAACGTTCAATCTTGCACTTCAGTCCCCATTCCCGATTTCTAACCCAAAAAAGAGGTCCAAATTGAATATTTGGATCTCTTAGCAGCTTTTTATTCTTTTCCGATTCCATTCATGATCATTTTCACCGTCATCTCGATTTCCTTCTCGTCATCCCAATCGGCTTCAGGCAGGAAGAGGTACCGGACCAGGAGCAATCCGAAGATGCTTGTGACTGAAAACCGGACAACCGCCGGAGAAGGCAGGTCGATGATTTGACCTTTTTCTTTATAATAATCCACAAGTCGGACGAACTTCACGAACACTTTCTCAGCGATATGCTCTTTGAACTGCTCTTGTAATTCCGGATGAAAAGGAATTTCCTGTATTAAGATTTTAAAAGCGGTCATGTTATCTTTCAAAAATTCCTGGCGGTTCAGAATCATTGCTTTCAGGAAATCCTCATAGCGATCATATTTCGCATCCAACACTTTATTGATATCCCGTATGACAAACGGAGCAATCAGTTTGGCCATGGTGGGAGAAATGATGGACAGAAGCAACTCTTTCTTCGTTTTGTAATGCCTGAAGATGGTGCCTTCTGCCACACCGGCCTTTTTGGCGATTTGACTGGTAGAGGTGGAGGCGTAGCCTTTTTCAGCAAACATTTCAATGGCGGCCTCTACGATTTTCTGCTGCTTATCTGTCAGCGTTTCTTCCTGATCGAACAGCTGTTTAAAAATATTCTTTTCTTCGGACATGCTTTAAACCCCTAACATAACGTTCTGAAATCCTTATCCTATATTTTACGGTATTTTCTGAGGGCTGCAACATTGAGTACAATGAAAAGGAGAGAAAATCCAATCAATATTGATAAATCAAAGAGCAGATCTTCAAAAGCAAATCCCCGGATCATCACGTCCCTTAACGCGTTGGCAGCGTAGAAAAGCGGGGTGGCGGGTCCGATCCAGCTCAGCCACTCAGAGATGGAGTCCAAATTGAATAATCCCGAAAAGAAAATCTGCGGCACTACGACGATCGGGATGAACTGCATCATCTGTAGTTCATTCTTGGCAAAAGCCGACAGCAATATTCCCAATGTCAGGGCAGTGAACGATAAAGACACAATGATGATCAATACATTGTAAAAGCTTCCATGCATCATCATATCCAGAATATAAATCGCATACCAGGTGATCAAGGTTGCCTGGAGGAGGGTGACGATGCCGAATCCGATCACGTAACTCACAACCATTTCCCATATTTTAATAGGTGATGCAAGCAGTCTCTCCAGAGTACCCGTCGTCCGTTCCCTCAGGAAGGATACCCCGCTGATGAGAAAGACGAAGAAGAAGACAAAAAAACCGAGGAGAACGGGTCCAAAGGAATCAAACATCTTCATGTCACTGTTCCCATACACATACTCCACGTTATCCGATAGAGTTTGAGAGTTGGAAGGAAACAGGGTCTGAACCTTTTTCATGACTGCGCCGTTGACGGCGGGCTCGCTTCCTTCGATGACAATCGAAGGGGAAGCGGGATCATCAAAGGTTATATAGGCATCCAGTTCCCCAGCTTTTATCGCTTTTAATGCTTTATCGGGACTGGAATACGGCTCAAAATCACTTGTATCGAGCTTTGCTTCAAGCTGTTGTGGAAGATCTACGATCGCCACCTTTGCCTCATAATCATCTGAGTCAAATACGAGGGACAACATACTGAGAATTAACAATGGTGCTAAAAACATCAGGGCCAATGTACGTTTATCCCGGAGCAGCTGCTGAAGAATCCGGATCACAAAGCCTCTAATTCTCAATGGAAACACCTCCATTTTTAAGAAATACTTCTTCAATCGAAGTGACCCCATAGAATTCTTTTATGGCAGCAGGTGAGTCACTTGCAATGATTTCTCCATGCTGCAGGAGACCGAGACGGTCGCATCTCTCCGCTTCATCCATGACATGGGTCGTAATGATGAGGGTTCTTCCTTCCTCTTTTAGACGGTGAAAACTGTCCCAGATCTCTTTTCGCAGGACAGGATCAATTCCAACTGTCGGTTCATCTAACAATAAAACCTCTGGATCATGTAAAAGGGCAATGGCAAGAGAAAGTCTTCTCTTCATGCCACCAGAGTATTGGTGTACAGGTTTATCGAGGTGTTCAAGGAGATCGACGGTTTTCATCACTTTTTCAATCTGCTCGCGCCTTGTTTTCTTTAATCCGTAAAGAGATGCCATGAATGACAGGTTTTCCCGGGCCGTCAGCTCATCGTAAAGGGCATCGGATTGAGCCATATAACCGATGGATGGATACAGCTCTTTCGCTTTCAGTTTGTTTCCCTTGAAGGTAACGGTGCCGGTGGAAGGCAATTCAAGACCGATCATCAGCTTGATCAATGTTGTTTTTCCTGAACCAGAAGGTCCAAGCAGTCCATAAATATCCCCTTTTTGTATGGCAAGTGACACGTTTTTCAGTATGTCTTGAGTGCCGAAAGATTTTGAAAGCTCATTTAAATGAATGATGGAATCCACTTGAATCACGCCTTTCCAAGGTTAATGAGTGATTACTCACTATTAATATAAAGGATGTGAGTTTGTTTGTAAAGTGAGTAATCACTCACTTACTTTTCTTAGTATACTCGAGGATGTTAAATTTAGAAGAGTCTCAATACAATCGCCCTTGTACAACCTGCCGCCCTGAAAGGGAGCATCATGCAGCAGAAACTGTCAACTTGCATAACAGTCCAAACAAAAAAGAGTTTAAGCTGTGCCTAAACTCTTTCTTCTTCCTTATGTGACGTTATCGTTTTCCCATTGGTAGCTCCAGAATCGTTCAACGGTTACCCATTTTAAAGCCTCTGGATCATTTTGTTCAATGCCTTTTTCAAGATCCTTCAGCATCCAGGCGGTTTGAGAGATGTGAGCCTTCATGGCATCGATTTTTTGATCCTTCACCTGTGTGATATCAATAAGGATATCCGGCTTGCCCAGTTCTTCTTCGCAGTTTTTTGAGAAGGCGAGGCAGTGAAGCTTCGGTCTTGATGATTTAGGAAGGCGTCGAACCGCACGAACGACAGCCCGTGCCGTTGCTTCGTGATCGGGGTGGACAGAGAAGTCAGGATAGAACGTGATGATGAGAGAAGGGTTCACTTCTTCAATCAGCTCTGTCACCATGTTCGCAAGCTTTTCATCATTTTCAAATTCCAGGGTCTTATCTCTGTAACCCATCATGCGCAGATCCTGAATTCCCATCACATCTGCCGCTTTTTGCAGCTCTTTCTTCCGGATTAAAGGAAGTGATTCTCTCGTGGCAAAGGGCGGGTTACCCAGGTTTCTTCCCATTTCCCCTAATGTAAGGCAGGCGTAGGTGACAGGTGTTCCATTCTTTACGTGAGTCGAAATGGTCCCTGACACTCCAAATGCCTCATCGTCCGGGTGGGGAAAGATGACAAGTACTTGTCTTTCTTTTTCCATGTTGACCTCTCCTTTTATATTGGTTCAAATTGTTTAGCTGAAAGGTGTCGGGCTGATTTCAAGGGCAACGGCGAGTTTTCCGTCGCCGCCATGTCCTGCAAGCAGCAGGCGACCCTGTTCATCGAATTCATAATGAGTCAGCCCCTCGGCATAAATCCAGCCGATATCGATTTTCAAGCCGACCCGGTAAGGTCCGTCCCCGATGATTTTTCCATGCTCATAATTGACCTTCGCATTACGGATGTAGGCTCCAGCCGAGAAGAATCCCTCATTGAAGTGAGAAGCGTAGGCTCCGTTGGTGGTTTCTAAATGTATATAAACGTCCTGGCGGGCAAGCTTGGTAATGATCCCTTGCACATCTGCCATCTTAATCGGTTCCATTCGTTTTCCTCCTTAAATACAGAAAAGACTCTTAACCATTATGTACTATCTTACTAAAATTCATGATTGAATGCGAAAAGTATGTTTGAAAAGGATAGGGGTAAGGGGGGAGACGTATAAGGAGAATGGCTTTAGTTGATTGGGGTTTTTTCGATCCAACGGGTATATATCCATTTCAAGGTCCGTCCCTCAAAAAAATGCCAGGCACGATGTCCTTCATTTGTGCCTGGCATGGGTCATGTTTAGTTTTCGAGACGATTGTAAGCTCCGTGCATGACGGGTCCAACGTATTGGTTCAGTTTGAAGCCGTGCTTGATGGCGGCAGTGACGAAGGTTTTGGCGTTTTCTACTGCTTCCTTCACGTCTTGTCCATTGGCAAGATTGGATGTGATGGCTGCTGCGAATGTACACCCTGCTCCATGATTATAGGTCGTGTCTACTTTCTCTTCTTCAAGAAGTGTAAATTCATTTCCGTCATAGAACAGGTCGAGTGCCTTATCATGCTTCAGTTGCTTTCCGCCTTTGATGACGACGTTTTTAGCCCCTAGGTCATGGATCACCTTGGCTGCTTCTTTCATTTCATCGATGGTTTTGATCGGCCCCGTTTGAGCAAGCTGACCTGCTTCGAAAAGGTTGGGTGTCACTACGGTTGCACGTTTAAGAAGATGCTCCCTCATGGCGTCTGTTGTTTCCGGATTCAGCACTTCATCTTCCCCTTTGCATACCATTACAGGGTCGATGACGACTTTATCTAAACCGAATTCATCCATTTTTTTCGCTGCCAGTTCAATGATTTCAACGGTACCGAGCATGCCTGTTTTCATGGCATCGATGCCGACGGAGAGAACCGTTTGTAATTGGGCTTCCAATGTATCAATGGATAGGGGATGGACCTGGTGATGCCAGTGATTATCCGGATCCATAGTAACGACCGTTGTAAGAGCTGTCATCCCGTATACGCCGTGCTCCTGGAACGTTTTAAGGTCTGCTTGGATCCCTGCTCCACCGCTTGTATCGGATCCTGCGATCGTAAGGGTTTTCTTTAATGTCATGGTTGAATTCCTCCTAAGAAAGTAGGTCAAGTCTGACTAAAGAATATAATAACGTGCAGGTAAATACAAATGGTTTCGCCTAGGTGTCCCTGCAAAAAAAGACGGCGGGAATGACTTCCTCGACGTCTTTTCGGATTAGGGCGTTCATTCCATTACTTAAAAAGGTTTCGCATCATTATCTGTAGCTTCTTTGGAAGCGACGATCACAAGCTTTCCTTTATCCAGTTCTTCCTCATAGGCGTCCGCTTCTGCCTGATTCAGCCCTACAGCCTTCATTTTCGAACGTAATTCATCTCCACGGCTGTTGAATAAATTCCCCATGGATTCGACGATTCCTTGTTCTTTTATTCCTGTGGATTCTGTTTGGGTGGCTTCCGTTATGTTTTCCGAGCGGTGTTTATCATGAGCGAACACATAGATTTCGTCCTTGGTGTAGCCTTCATTCGTGAATGTTTCTATTTCTTTTTTCGCATCTACTACATTCTCAACTGTTTGCACCTTATACATATCAGAGTCCCTCCATATTTTATGTCTTGTTCCATGTATTCCCGGTTTTATTACATCCAAACTTTCCAATATATAGAAACGAATCCGAGAGAATAATTGTTTCCAAGATTCCACAATATTTCCTATAATAGAAGGGAGGAAGGTGGAGCATTTGACAAATCAATACAAGAAAATACAAGAAATTGAAGCGATTTTGGCAGATATGAAAGCGAGTGAACGTGAAAGCAGTGCCACTTTGGCGCTTGATAATAGAAGCAGCAGGCATTTTTCGGCTTGGAAAATGGCAAGGGCCTTTATGTCCTTCTGGAGGAATAGAGTGTTGTTGATACTATTACTCTTTATTTTATTACTAGGCGGAGCATCCATAGGAGTCTATTCTTGGCTGTCCGGATCTACCTTTACAGAAGAGAGAGGGTCGTTTGTCGAGAGGATCCAGGAGATGAGCTCACTGGCAACGGCTCAAGGGTTTGTGAAAGCTGTAATCGAACAGGAGGATAATCAATTATTTGGGAAATCCATCAATACGGATCTTCCAGGAACGAAACGAAAGCTTCTGATGGTCGTCCCTGGAACCGTGCTTGCAGGAGTCGATTTACAGGGGATTGACCAAGACGATATAGTAGTGGATGAAGAGACGAAAGTAATTGAGTTGACCCTGCCCCGTGCCAAGATCCTACAGGAACCCTCTATTGATACGGACAATATAAAGACTTTTTCTGTAGAGGGGATCTTCAGGCGAGATGTGGACTGGAACGAAGGGTTTGCACTGGCGGAAGTGGCAAAGGACCAAATCAGTCAGGAAGCGGTGGAGCAGGGGATCCTTCAGGCGGCAGAGAAGAACGCGGAAAAATCGTTGAAGGGTTTCTTTGAACAGCTGGGGTATGACCTGACCATTCAGTATCAGAACTAGAAAGGATGTCTCATAGTGACGAAGATTTTTGAAAACGATTGGGCAGACATTCTCGAAGATGAACGTAAGAAGGAATACTACGAGAATTTAAGGGAGTGGCTTAAAGGGGAATATGAAATCAACACGATCTATCCTTCCATGCATAATATTTTCAATGCCTTTCATTACACAGCGTATCACGATGTGAAGGTTGTTCTCCTCGGGCAAGATCCCTATCACGGTCCGAATCAGGCTGAAGGGTTAAGCTTTTCGGTCAAAAAAGGAGTGAACATTCCGCCGTCGTTACGAAATATGTACAAAGAGCTTCAGGATGATATCGGTTGTCCTGTCCCGACTCATGGATCCCTTGTAAAATGGGCGGAGCAAGGTGTCCTCTTATTGAATACTGTTTTAACCGTACAGGATGGAAAAGCGCACTCCCATCGGGGAAAAGGGTGGGAACGCTTTACGGATCGTGTCATCTCGGTCCTGAATGAACGGGAAAAACCGGTGGTGTTCATATTATGGGGGAAGCCTGCACAAGGAAAGCAATCGCTCATTGATTCATCCAGGCACTTTATTGTGAAGGCTCCCCACCCGAGCCCCTTATCTGCTCACCGGGGTTTCTTTGGCAGTAAGCCGTATTCTAAAACAAACGAATATCTTCGGGAACAAGGGATGGCAGAGATCGATTGGTGCATCGAATAGAAGATGTTTCACGTGAAACAAAGGTTGACCCGGCAAAGGGGTCAATGTGCAGAGGGAGACGTTACATGAACAAAGAAGAGCGCATTAACTGTTTTCAATGCCGGTATTTTTATACAACCTGGGAGCAGGCCCATCCTAGGGGCTGTAAAGGGTACGGGTTCAAAACGAGATCTATGCCGTCACTGGTGGTTTTTCAATCCTCCGGAAGTCCCTGCATGAAATTCACTCCTAAGATAAAAGGAAAAGGGAAGTGAGGAAAGATGAAGGAATGGAAAGTTGTGTTGAGTGCCCTCCATAACGTATTGAACAAGTACCGCCATTTACGGAACAGCCTGATCGCCATCAATAGTATTGTGCTGCTTGCAACCATAGCCTTTATGATCTTTGAGGATTTGCCCTTCTTTCAATCTCTATGGCTCACTGTGATTACCGTGTTAACCGTTGGATATGGCGACGTGGTTCCCTTGACGAAAGAGGGAAAGGTGTTTGCCATGGTGATGATACCGATTGCGATCGGAATTGTATCATATGGTGTCGGGGCAATCGCATCTGTTATGCTGGAGGGAGAGTTATCCCGAGCCATGAAGGAGAAGAGAATGAAGAAAAAAATCAAAGGTTTGTCTGATCATATTATCGTATGCGGTCTCGGCAGGGTGGGGAGCCAGGTACTGGAGCAGCTTAAACATAGAAATATCCCTGCCGTATACATAGACAATGATTTTGACGTCATTGAAACACACCGGCTGCACGATCAATACTATTTAATAGGTGATGCAACGGAAGACTCTGTCCTTCTTGATGCAGGAATCGAGAAAGCAAGCGGCCTTGTCATTACGTTACCAAATGATGCCGAGAATGTGTTCACCACGTTGACGGCAGCCGAGCTGAACCCAGGCCTGCATATTGTGGCAAGGGCCGAAAAAGTCGAATCCATCAATAAGCTGCAGAAGGCAGGGGCCTCTAAAGTCATCAATCCCTCCCTGATCGGAGGAAAACAGATGGTCATGTCTATTGTAAAGCCCCTTAGTGTAGAATATGTAGATATGATGTTCCAAACGCAAAAGAAAGACTACGGCTTTGAAGAGATATCATTACCGGATCGCTCTCCATTTGCCAATCAGTCCATCGCGGAGAATGATATCAGAAAGCGGTACGGTGTCACAATCGTCGCCATTCTGAGAGAAGAAGGGCTCATCAGTAATCCAAATCCCTCGGAAAAATTAAAGCCTCATGATAAAATCATTATGTTTGGTTCGGAAGAAGAATTATCACGGTTTGAAACAGCTTTAAACGGTTAAGGAGGAAAAACGTGAATATCCCTCATCACACATTAATAAAAAAGATAGAGCTTGAACTCGGAAAAGCGAAGTCAGCAGAAAAGTCCCAAACGATCCGGGAGCATGTGTATTCAATAAAGGCTCTATGCGAAGTGTTGCTGGAAGAAAACACGGCAGCGACTTCATTTTCTGCACAACCATCCACCCCATATTTTCAGGAGTCACAGCCAAGTCAGAAGCCGGTGGCCATCCAGAAGGAAGAGCCCCTGGAGACGGATGACGGAGCCAATGGAAACTCTTTATTCGATTTTTAATCAGTAGTGAAGGAGCAGGAGGGTCATCATGAAAACATTTATTATCATTGGGGCAATCAACGCCTTTTTGTCAGTCGCGTTAGGAGCTTTCGGTGCTCACGCATTGGAAGGGAAAATCTCACAAAAGTATATCGACATATGGAATACGGGAGTTCTCTATCAAATGTTCCATGCAATCGGAATCATCATTGTAGGGGTCCTGATGGGAAATGTGACTCCAACGTCATTGCTTTCCTGGTCAGGCTGGCTGATGTTGATCGGAACGATTCTATTCTCGGGAAGCCTGTATGTCTTGAGTATCTCTGGTATCAAGATCCTGGGGGCGATCACTCCTCTAGGGGGCATCAGTTTCTTAGCCGCATGGGTGCTTCTCATTGTATTCGCAGCCAAAACATTATAAAAAACGAAAAACCCTGTCAGGAAACTGTTTCCTGACAGGGTTTTTTTATCGCTGGGAATAACTTTGCATAGAGGCTCCTGCCCCGAATGGATATTCATATTCGATTTCTTCATCGAAGGTGATGTAATCCAGATAAATCATCGGGATGAGGTACCGAGTCCCGGTTTGCGGATCACTAAGGATAAGGTGATCACGGCCAGCCGCCTCTATGATCCCTTTAAAAATCTTTGCGTTCCATTCCTTGTTATTTTCAAACGTTGTATACACAGTCGCTACTTTTCCTTTGTTCAACCTGAGGATATTCTCGATATACGATTCTTCAATCGGCAGCATTCCAGGAACATTCTGAGTAGGTGCCGGTGCATTCGTCGGTGAAGGTATTTGATAACCTCCGCCACTCTGCTGCTGGGGATAATACTGTCCTTGCCCTCCGCCGTAATATTGACCGTATGGATTGTATGAAGATTGATTGTACCCTTGCATATACGGGTTTGATTGTTGATTAGCCAAACCGAATACCTCCTTTAAATAAAGTTAAAATACCTTCGGACAATCGCCTTTAGTGGGTTGATAGAAGCAGTGGGACTTGAACCGCCCTGAGTTTGCCTGGTTATACCATTGGTCAGGACAATTCCCTGCAGGCTTGAAAAACCAAAGAGAATACGATGCAGGGTGATACCTGCCGCCTTTAATGGTCTTCCTGGCCAAATCAATCTCCTTTTGTCGGGCACGTTGATAAAAATATCCTTTCTGGGTTGCCTCAAATCCTCCAGGGCTTTGATACACCATATCTTGAAGACTCGCTAATTTCTTGAAGTCAAGGCAATCGGATCGTACACGATTCACGCCGACATTCCCTACCATTAGCATTCCTTGCTGTCCTTCACCCTCGGCTTCAGCCCTCATCAGTCGAGCCAGAAGTTTTACTTCCTTCTCGTTATAAGGAATAACAGCCATCTTCTCACCTCACTTCAGAAGATGCTTGATGTCTCACTATTTCATGTCTATGAGGGGGAGGAAAAATATATTCATTTGTTTTTTTTTTAGAGGGAGCGGGGAGTTGTCATGAAAAAACGACAAGCCTGATAGCTTGTCGTTTAGAGTGTATTTAGTTCACATGAAGGAATTTCGAAATCGCCTCTTCTTTTAATAAGTTCCCTACATAGAAGGCACCGAATTCGCCATAGCGTGCACTTACTTCATCAAAGCGCATTTCGTATACAAGCTTTTTGAATTGGAGGACATCATCAGCAAAAAGGGTGACGCCCCACTCGTAATCATCGAACCCTACAGAACCTGTAATGATCTGCTTTACTTTTCCTGCATATTGACGGCCGATCATTCCATGACTTCTCATCATGTCACGACGCTCTTCCATGGGAAGCATGTACCAGTTATCATTCCCCTGGCGACGCTTGTCCATCGGGTAGAAGCAGATATGCTTCGCTTTCGGAAGGATCGGGTAGATACGCTCCTGTACATATGGATTATCATAAGGATCGCCTTCAGATGGCATGTAGTTCCCAAGCTCGACCACAGAAACATAAGAGAATGTCGGAATCGTGAATTCAGCGATTTTCAGCTTGTTGAATTCATTTTCCAATTCGTTTAATTCTTCCATTGTCGGACGAAGGATCATCAACATGAAGTCTGCCTTTTGACCAACGATGGTGTAGAGGGCGTGACTTCCTTCTTTCGCATCTTGAGTACGGTTTAACTTATCTAAGAAACGGTGGAATTCAGCAATCGCCGACGCTCTTTCTTCACTCGGAAGCATCTTCCAAGTAGTCCAGTCCATCGCGCGAAAATCATGTAACGAATACCAACCATCCAGTGTTTGTGCCGGTTCTGCCAACGTAATCACTCCTTAAAGTACTATTTCCAACTTTACTATATCATAGTTTGACCATAGAGTAAGAGTACAAACCCCATTGTCGGTAAAATGGCACAAATCTTGGATAGCCGCGTTAATTCTGGAACACACTATCATCGTGGATCGTTCATCAGGTACCTTTTTTTAGATGTGGGTAAAGTGAACCATAATTGTTAGAAAACAAAGACTTTTTTTTGAAACCGATGTCATTGCGTCTTTTCCTTGAATTCCTATATGATAAGAGTATTCTAAGATTGGATATGTATAAATCAAGGAGGTTCCTCTATTGAGCAACTTATTTCAAACATTAACAGATAAAGTAAAAGGGAAAGAGTTGAAAATCGTATTCCCAGAAGGAACAGACGAACGTATTCTGACAGCTGCTTCCCGTTTGGCAGGCGATGGCATCCTGACTCCGATCGTAGTCGGCAAAGTGGATGAAGTGAAGGCTAAAGCGGATCAGCTTGGTGTGAAGCTTGACGGATGTGATGTGGTGGATCCTGCATCTTTCGCAGGAATGGACGAGCTGGTGAAAGCATTCGTAGAGCGACGAAAAGGAAAAGCCTCAGAGGAAGATGCGAAGAACATCCTGTTGGACGGTAATTATTTCGGGACGATGCTTGTATACACAGGCATGGCACACGGTCTGGTAAGCGGTGCAGCCCATTCAACAGCTGACACGGTCCGTCCGGCTCTTCAAATCATCAAAACCAAAGAAGGCGTACGCAAGACGTCCGGAGTCTTCATCATGGTTCGTGAAGACGAGAAGTATGTTTTCGCTGACTGTGCCATCAACATTTCTCCAGACAGCCAGGATCTTGCTGAAATCGCGATTGAAAGTGCAAAAACAGCTGACATGTTCGATATCGATCCCCGGGTCGCCATGCTTAGCTTTTCTACAAAAGGGTCTGCAAAATCACCTGAAACGGAAAAAGTGGCAGAAGCTGTTTCAGTAGCAAAAGAAAAAGCACCGGAACTGACTGTTGATGGTGAATTTCAATTCGATGCAGCCTTCGTTCCATCGGTAGCTGAGAAAAAAGCACCTGGTGCCAATATAAAAGGAAATGCCAACGTCTTTGTTTTCCCTAGCCTTGAAGCTGGAAACATCGGATACAAAATTGCTCAGCGCCTAGGAAACTTCGAAGCAGTCGGCCCGATCCTTCAAGGATTGAATGCCCCTGTGAACGACCTATCACGCGGCTGTAACGAAGAAGATGTGTATAAGCTGGCGTTGATCACGGCAGCTCAGGCACTGTAGTCTATTGAGGAAGCTGGATCCCTTAGGGGGTTCGGCTTTTTTTATGGGATTGTTGCAGGCGGGGGTGCCTGGCTGTTTGCCTGTTGACTTTCCATCCCTTTTTGACAGGCAGAGAAGTGGGGGTAATCACCTGTCAAAATAGGCAGCTCATTTTACAGGCAAACATCTTCATATCAAAAGCCAACTGGAAGGTCCATCCCGCTTTTAGCAACACCGTCGTTTTGTGATATAATGGGCTCGCATGTTGTGAATGAAGGAGAAAGCTCTATGGATAAAGAAAAAGCGTATACACTGCTCCGTCAGGACAGGTGGAGAGTGATAGATCAATCGAGTCTCGGGCCGATGTTCGGGGCATTACAGTCGTTTGCCATGGACGATACACTGTGCACGGTGATCGGGACAGGCCAATCTGATCCCACAGCACGTTCATGGGTTCATCATCAAACGGTCGTACTGGGTATTCAAGATACGAAGTTGCCGTTTCTTTCCGATGCTCTGAAGGCTTTGGAAGAGGAAGGCTATCAATATATTGTAAGAAATTCCGGGGGCCTAGCGGTAGTATTGGATGAAGGAGTGTTGAATCTATCATTGGTGTTCCCTGATTCTGAAAAAGGGATCGATATCAACCGTGGTTATGATGCCATGTGGTTGCTCGTCGAAGATATGTTCAAGGATTTTGAAGTGAAGATCGAAGCGAAAGAAATCACCCGTTCCTACTGCCCAGGCAGCTATGACCTCAGTATCAATGACCGGAAGTTCGCAGGGATTTCCCAGCGGAGGATACGCAACGGGGTAGCCGTTCAGGTATACCTCTGTGTCAATGGAAGCGGTTCTGAAAGGGCTCAGTTGATTCGGCGTTTTTATGAGGCCGGATTGAAAGATGGAACGACGAAGTTTACGTTTCCCTCCATTGATCCCGACGTAATGGCTTCCTTATCTGAACTGTTGGGCGTCGAGTTCTCGATTCAAGACGTGATGCTTAGATTCCTGCAATCGTTGAAAGGGTTCAGCGGTGAATTTTATAGCGGTGCCCTCCAGGGGGAAGAGTATGGGATGTATGAGACGTATTATCAAAGAGTCGTCGATCGGAATCAGAAAGTATTGGGATCTTGATAAGGGAGAGCCGGACTTCGTTTGAAATGAGGCCGGCTTTTTTTGTGGGAATGAACGAAAAAAGGACGCTATTCAAAGTGACTTCGCCACAAAGAAACAACTCAATCACTCTTTATTCCGACGCCATTCCTGAAACGTTATGCCGACAAAAAACCAGCACGCCCACAGGCGCACTGGTTGGGAACCCCATTATTCAGCCACTTTTTCAAGATTGCCGTTACGATCCATTTTGAAGCGTGGTGCTTTCCCTTCTTCTTCGTCGAATACGACCAGCTTGCGCGCCCGGTTCATGATCTGCATCAGGGTTTCGTAGTCTTCCTGCATCGTGATGGAGTTATTTTCAAGGGCTTTGACTTTCTTTTCAAGCTCGGCATTTTCTTTTCGGATTTCGGAAATCTCCTGTTTCAATCTCTGATTCTCGATTTTTATATAGTCTGAATTCATATTGGTCTGGGCTAGGTTCTGAAGGAAAGCGATGACTTTTTCCAGCGTCACTTCACCTTTCAGTCCGGACGGTTTCACCATATGTTTGGCTGCAGGTGCCTGCTGGGGAACGTAGACTTGTTCTTCGGCCGCCTCTACTTCGTATTGAGGGGCTTCATCGGATTCTTTCCCTAACTTCTCCGTTTCCGGGACATAGTTTTCATATTCTGCGAATTCCATTTCTTCTTCGGCTTCAGACATTGATAGAGACATAGCATCTAAATCTTCGATTGAAGGCGTCGGCGGTTGATATAATAACTTCTTCTTGCCGCCCTGGTCTTTACCGAGGATGCGGTGGCGCTGCTTCCGTTGTTTTTTTGCCAGTTGAAGAGCCTTTTCGTATTGGTGCCGGACGACTGCATTCCATCTGAAACCGCAAGCGGCAGATGTACGGTTCAGTTTATCCCCAACTTCTTCGAAGGCGTTTAATTGTGTGCTTCCTTCCCGTACATGCCTTAAGACCGTTTCGGCCAATAATAGATCATTTTCCTCCGTCCAGGCATCCTGTCTTGTCTTCATCATCATTTCATCTCAACTCCCATAGTTTTCTTAAATGATTCGTTGATTAAAGGATGGACCATTTTCCAGGTTTTTATACGAATATGTTAAAATTATTTTCTGTCTGCTAGTTTCGTTGTATAAGTGAGGATTCCTACAATCTGGAAGCGACGTTCCCTTGCAAAACATGACAGAAAACTGTATCCTATAACTCGATGTTTATGACAAATGAAATCCATTTCAATAGATAGAAAGGGTTGTTGACATATGGCAAACGAATTTCGTGTTTGCGATGATTGTCAGGCCGTTAACCTGAAGACCTTAATTCCCAAATTAAAAGAAATCGACCCGGAGGCACCCATCGACATTGCGTGCCAATCCTATTGTGGTCCAGGACGCAAGAAGACATTCGCCTTTGTGAATAATCGTCCTGTAGCGGCGTTGACTGAAGAAGAACTCATGGAGAAAGTAATAAAGAAAATAAAGAAGTAAAGAGAAACTTCCTATAGGGAGTTTTTTCTTTTCGGCATAAAAATGAAAGGTTTGTACGTGCAAGGAAAAGGATACTGGATAAGGGACAGAGAAATAGATAGGAGAAGGATCGTCACCTGGTTGTCAAGATTCCAAGTTTTTTTGAAGTAATTGGAAAGCTTGGGGCTGATCATCTGGAAGCCAAATACCTATTTTTTTCGACAAAATTCGAGATGAAGACCAGGACGAAAGTCGCTATAATAGAAATATCCTAGATTAGGAAGAGGGTAGAAGATGGAGTATGCCAAGCAGAAATTACATGAAGAAAAAGTATTTAAAGACCCTGTACACCGGTATGTTCATGTAAGGGATCGAGTGATCTGGGATCTGATTGGAACAAAAGAGTTTCAACGGCTCCGTCGAATTCGTCAGCTGGGCACCACCTACCTGACCTTTCATGGAGCGGAGCACAGCCGGTTCAATCACTCTCTTGGCGTGTACGAGATCATTCGCCGGATTGTGGACGATGTCTTCGCGGGAAGAACGGAGTGGAACCAGGATGAACGATTATTGTCCCTTTGTGCTGCGTTACTGCACGACCTCGGTCATGGACCGTTTTCCCACTCCTTTGAGAAAGTGTTTCACCTGGATCACGAGCACTTCACCCAAGAGATCATTCTAGGCGACACAGAAGTGAATGCGGTCCTGAGTAAAGTCGGTCCGGATTTCCCTAAGCATGTGGCAGAAGTGATTGCGAAGACGTATAAGAACAAGCTTGTCGTCAGCCTGATTTCAAGCCAGATCGATGCGGACCGGATGGATTACCTGCAGCGGGATGCGTATTTTACAGGAGTGAGCTACGGTCACTTCGATATGGAACGGATTCTCCGTGTCATGAGGCCGCGTGAAGATCAGGTTGTCATTAAACAGAGTGGGATGCATGCAGTGGAAGATTACATCATGAGCCGTTATCAGATGTACTGGCAAGTGTATTTTCATCCCGTCACCCGGAGTGCAGAAGTGATTTTGACGAAGATTCTACATAGGGCAAAGGAACTTCATGAAGAAGGCTATGCCTTTAAGCAAAACCCGATCCATTTTTACTCCCTGTTTCAGGAAAATGTGTCTCTCGAGGACTATTTGAAGCTCGATGAAGCGGTCATCTTGTATTATTTTCAAATCTGGCAGGAAGAAGAAGACCCGATTCTACGGGACTTATGCGAGCGGTTCATGAACAGGAATCTATTCAAGTACGTGGAATTTGATCCTGCGAAGGAATACAAGAAGCACAGTGAGCTTGAAGTCCTGTTTAAAAAGGCCGGAATCGATCCCGACTACTATTTGGTGGTGGACTCATCTTCAGACCTCCCGTATGACTTCTACAGGCCGGGTGAGGAAGAGGAACGGCTCCCGATCCATCTGCTGATGAAAAACGATGAGCTGCGGGAATTATCCAGACAGTCGGATATCGTCGATTCCATCTCAGGGAAGCGCCGGACCGATCATAAATTATATTATCCAGTGGATTTACTATACGACGAATCGTCGAAGAAAAATATCAAAAGACAAATACGGACGATTCTGGAACTGACATAGACGACACTACAGCCAATGAGGATCTGAAATATGCAATACTAGGAGTAGGAGATGACGTACATTGTTGAAAGATCATGCAAAACTGATGAGTGCCTTCTTAGCCTCGGGTGAAGTGGTGGGAAGGAAAAAGCTTCAGAAGATGATATTCATCGCCAAGAAGCTTCAATTCCCGTTTCAGGAAAAATTCCAATTTCATTTCTATGGACCATACTCGGAGGAACTGACCCTCCGGGTGGAAGAATTGTGTAATATGGGGTTCATCTCAGAAGTGAAAGAGAAAAAGGGCGGTTACTATCAATATCGGTACACTGTAACAAAAGAAGGGGAAGACTTCCTGCAGATTTATGAAAAAGAAATGCCTTTCTTGAAAGATTGCCTGACCGATATGAACGTTCAATCAGCACGCTTTCTTGAACTCGTATCCACTGTCTTGTATTTTGATAGCCTTCCAAAAGAAGAAATCACAGAGAAAGTTTTCACACTCAAGAGCAAACAGAAATATACACAAGAAGAAATAGACGAAGCCTTCGCCTACATCGAAGGATTAAAAGCGAAAAAAATCGTTCAGTAACGGACGTTTTAATATAAAGGGCCTGGGATCACTCGAAAAGGGTGATCCCTTTTATATTTAAAACATTTTTACCATCAAGAAAATGACCACCGTAACGGCCGGCAGGGAAGCGTCCATGAACAATTGAGAAATCATGTCGCCAATCTGTATGAACATTTTTCTCCGTCCTTTCCATGATTCTGGATAGACGGAATTGGTACCCTTTCTTTGTATTCACATAGAATTCATAACCAAATGTTACGATGAATAGGGTAAAGAAGTTAAATGATAAGGAAAAGAGGTCCTTTCCTGCTATCTGGGCAAGACACTGTCAATAAAGAGTAGAACCATATATGTATAGAATCCAACAAAGGTGCTTTTATTCCAATTGGCCTCTTCTTTATTGGACATGGGGTAGAACAAGAATGTCATAGGAGCAATCCTTTCATAAAGAGCCTGCCTAGAGACAGAACGGTCTTTTGGCAGGCTTTTCTTTGTGGGTTTTATTGATCACTAAGCCGCTTTCCGCCCACCGCATAGTGTCCTTTTGTCATTTCCTCGATGAAGACAACGATTTTTTCTTCAGGTGCTCCAGTTGTTTCACTTACGGCTTCGGTCACCTTTTCGACGAGGGCACGTTTTTGTTCTTCTGAACGGCCTTCGAGCATTTTTACTGTGATATAAGGCATAATGATTCGCTCCTTGCTTTTGGTTTTGGTACAATCTGTGGTAGGCTTGTCTATTTCGCCTCCTCTTTAAATGTAATCGGTAGGGAATGCCGGGGCAAGTTTTTGGAAGATGGGAAGAAGGATTTGTTTCCCCTGGTTATGAAGGCAGGAATTTATCTGTATACTATGGAATAAGAAAGTAAACCATTTTTAAAGGAGTACATACTTTGGATACATTTAGCAGTTTGTTTGAGTCTGTTTCCGTCTTTCGATTGGAAGAGCTTCCATTTGTCGTGATTGCCCTTGTCATGGCCTTTACGGTCCATGAATTTGCCCATGCATATGTAGCATATAAATTTGGGGATACGACAGCGAAAGATCAGGGAAGGCTCACTTTAAATCCGATTCAACACCTGGATCCCCTTGGGACCATCTTAATATTAATTGCAGGATTTGGCTGGGCGCGACCTGTTCCGGTCATGAGATCCCGTTTTAAAAATCCGCGGTTGGCAGGCGTGCTGGTTTCAGTGGCAGGCCCCCTCAGTAATTTCTTGCTTGCATTCATTGCCTTTGGATTTTTTTACTTCTTTGTAGGGGTGACCGGTGGAGTAGGGGTTCCTCCCTTTATCATCGATCTCTTGCAGATGATTGTGTACCTGAATGTGTTGTTATTTGTATTTAATCTGCTGCCGTTCCCTCCACTGGATGGGTACCGGATCATTGAGGATCTGTCCCCGAATCATATCCGGGCAAAACTGACTCAATATGAGCAGTATGGTGTGGTATTATTCCTGATCATCGTCATCACACCTCTTGATGAATATACGATCTGGCCTCTTTTGCAGGGTGGAATGACAGCGACAAACCAGGCGTTCAGTGCGATTTTTACGACTGTTTTTTCAATCTTTGGTTAAGTATGTCACGATAAGGAGTGTAGATATATGGAAAAGAAAAAGAACATCGGTTTCAACATCATTAAGAGCGATCCGACAGACGGCCATGGTGGTTATGGGGTCGGAGCACTAAGCCTCGATAATGTTTCCCCTGTCATGATTGACGTTGAAGAAGGGGTGGCGACGATAGAGGTCGGGGCGATGCACGCCAGAAGCCCGATTGAAAAAGGGATTAAATTCACGAATAATCGCGAGGATTCAGCTGGAGGGAAACTGTACTGGTTGATCTGGGTGACCATCGACCGAATGGAAAACGGCCCTTATTACGCAGGAGTGACCGCCTGTGAACTGGTCGTCAACCGCGAAAAGCGCAGAGGCTATAAATCCATGCCTGAGCACGTCAACAATATGGATAAATCGATTAAACGCAAAATAGTCCTCGACCACTTGGACGACAAATCTAAAGGGATCCTGAAGGACTTCCTCGTGAAGCATGACGAAGGTATGTGGGAACGATCAAAAGAGGAATTAAAGAAAGCATTAACCGTGTAAAATGTAGAAAAAATTCCTTTTGTGAACAAACTATGACATTTTTTTGAATATGTCGTTCACATCTTGCCCAAATGCTAGAAAAAAAGTACACTTAAATCACAGTTTGCACATAAACTAGGACATGAAAAACCTCGGGTTCGCACAAACCCGAGGTTTTTCGTTTTTTTATTGATTTAGATGGATAAATGAACCCTTCTTTTGCGGTATCCCGGCAGATTAGGGTGGGGAACTGCACAACTTGCTGACGTTAATGATCTAAATTATGAACAATGGACCATCAGCATGATGAAGCCTTCCGAGCTTAAAAAATCCAATCCCTTACCTTTTCATACCAAGGTTTTTTCTCTTTCTTTTCTGGTGCTTTTTCTTTTGGTTCTTGATCGCCCAGATGTTCATGGCAATATTCGGTTGGTTCGGTACCTTTTACGAAGTACGTAAAGCGCTGTACGGGACAGTCTTCTGTGGCGAGTTTCCCGTTATGGGGGTTTACGGCCACACCCACTACACCCTTTGTCGGTTTGAAATTTTTGACGGGTTCATCCTTCAGCGCTTCTTCCATGAAATGGACCCACAGTTTCTTGGCTAAATATTTGTCGTCCACGAGGGAGATTTCTTTTTCCCTATCGTAGCCCGTCCATACTCCGGCTGTCAGCTGGGGAGAAAATCCGATCATCCAGTTATCTGTATTGGTGGTTCCTGATTTTCCGGCATAAGGACGGGTGGCGTCTTTCCGGATCTGGATCCCTGTTACCGTTGAGTAATCATTGAGCTTCGGATCAAATATGCCGCTCAGCATATGTGTCATGACATACGCCTGATCAGGATTCAGGACTTGTTCTTTTTCCTGTTTGTGCTCATAAATGACGTTCCCGGACCAGTCTTCCACTTTGGTGATGAAAACGGGTTTTACCTTGTACCCTCCGTTGGCAAATACATTATAGGCGTTGACCATGTCGATGACCCTCGCTCCCGAAGTACCCAGAGCCGAGGAAGGGTATTGCTTAACTTTTGTTGTTAAACCGAACTTGTTTTCTGCTGTATCAGTCAAAATATCCTGACCGATGAAAAGGTGGGTCTTCACTGCATACACATTGTCTGAAAGGGCAATGGCCTGAGCAAGGGTGATATTGTCACCTGCATATTTGTTGTTGTAATTATGAGGAGTGTATTCTGCCTTGCCATCATCAAATGTGAAGGAAGTTAACTCACTCTTCATAGTGGTTGAAGGAGTGAATCCCTGTTCGAGGGCAGAGTAGTAAAGGAGCGGCTTGATCGTCGACCCGGGTTGACGAATCGCCTGAACGGCACGGTTGAACGGACTTTCCTCATAGCTTCTTCCACCAACGAGGGCTGTAACGTGACCATTCTTTGGGTTCATCGATACGAAGCCCAGCTGAATATCAGACTCATCGGGAATCAGTTCCTTCACCACTTTTTCTGCGACTATTTGATGATCGGGCTTAAGGGTTGTGTACACCTTTAATCCACCCATCTCGATGGTTCTCTCCTCGATGCCTAAATCAGAGCGCAGGATGCTTTTCACCACATCTTGAAAATAGGGGGCAGTTTCCGCCTTTTGGTGGGCGTGTACACCTGTAATCGTCAGCTCTGCGGCCTTTGAGGCTGCCTGCTGTTTTTTTGTAATGAAGCCGTCCTCGGTCATGGCCTGAAGAATCAGCTCCTGACGTTTCTTTGCGTTCTCCATATTGCTGACAGGTGAATAGTAAGTGGGAGCCTTTGGAATCCCTGCCAGCAGGGCTGCCTCGGATACGGTCAATTGATTGGCATCCTTGCCGAAATAGTACTGACTGGCCGCCTGCACCCCGTAAGCGCCATGTCCATAATAGATCGTATTTAAATAGCCTTCCAGTATTTCTTTCTTGGAGTAATTCATTTCGATGCGCACAGTGTAAAGGGCTTCTGACATTTTTCTTTTCCATGTCTTGTCGTGGGATAAAAATAGATTACGAGCATACTGCTGAGATATCGTGCTCGCCCCCTGGACCTTTGCCATGGCTTTCACATCGGCGATGGCAGCTCCCGCCATCCGTCTGAAGTCAAAACCATAATGCTGGTAGAATCGCTTATCCTCAATGGAAATGGTGGCTTCAATAAGGGCCGGTGAAATCTCCTTCAGGCTTACCCAATAACGCTTTTCCCCTGTATTGGTTTCCCCTATCACCGAACCGTCACCGCCATAGAGCAGGGTGGCTTGAGGGACCGCAAGGGGAGGCGGGCCCTGGATCTTTGCGTAGGTTAAAACCGCAATCAACCCGGCCAGAAAGAGAATCGTCATCAAAAGGACACCGACGACGGCCAATCTGGCATATTTTTTTGTCTTCTCCATTCGCGCAATCAGTTCCATACCTCTCCCTGCTTTCTCTACCCGCTCCCCGTGAGGGACGGACCTTGGATTTTATCTGTTGAAACGTTCATATTGTTGTGTTTAACGTATAGTATCAGTATGAAAAGTTTTACGAGTTTTTAAACATAGAAGGTTTAGAAAAAATTTCACTTGAAATTTTGCTAGATTCCACTATACTTTTTCTCATGTTTGTATTTATCATGTTAGGGAAGGATAAAAATGACGTCTTATGTGGACGTTTTTTACATTATAGAAGGAAAGCCCGTTAATTCAGGTTTTACCTTAACTGGATGATCTATTTGTCATAGGGTGAACGTGTGGCTCTTGCAGCTAAGGATGACATGGATGGAAATACGATAAAAATGAAATCAAGAAGGGAAGTTGAAACAATGAGTGGACTTTGGTACACAGAGAAACAAACAGATAACTTCGGAATTACAATGAAAATCAAGAAGACTTTACATACAGAGCAAACGGATTTTCAATATCTTGAAATGGCTGAAACAGAAGAGTGGGGCAATATGCTGTTCCTTGATGGAATGGTGATGACAAGTCAAAAAGACGAGTTCGTTTATCATGAAATGGTGGCCCATGTTCCTTTGTTTACACATCCTAACCCAGAGAAAGTCTTAGTCGTCGGGGGCGGAGACGGCGGTGTGATCCGTGAAGTATTAAAGCACCCAAGCGTGAAAAAAGCGGTTCTGGTTGAAATCGACGGAAAAGTGATCGAATACTCTAAGAAGTATCTGCCGGAGATTGCCGGTGAATTAGAAAACGAGCGTGTTGACGTTCAAGTGGACGATGGATTTATGCACATCGCGAAGAGTGAAAATGAATACGACGTAATCATGGTAGACTCAACCGAGCCGGTTGGACCAGCAGTGAACCTGTTCACAAAAGGCTTCTATGCAGGGATCTCCAAAGCGTTGAAAGAAGACGGGATCTTTGTCGCACAATGTGATAACCCGTGGTTCAAGGCAGACCTAATCCGCCAGGTACAGAGTGACGTAAAGGAAATCTTCCCGATTACACGTCTGTATACAGCCAATATCCCGACATATCCAAGCGGACTGTGGGCATTCACAATCGGATCCAAAAAGCACGATCCGATCGAAGTACCGGAAGAGCGTTTCCATGACATGGAAACGAAATACTACACACCTGAACTGCACAAAGCAGCATTCGCTCTGCCTAAATTCGTTAAAGATCTGACAAAGTAAGGAGAATGAGGGACGGACCTCACTCTCAGGCGAAAAACCGTACAAATCAAATAGGGACGGGCCTCGGAAAGTGCGCAGCACTTTCTGGAGGTCCGTCCCTCTAAAGAGAGGTTGGAAGAATATGCGTTTTGATGAGGCTTATTCAGGTAATGTGTTTATTAAGAGTCATCCTTCTTATGAGGATAGCCAGGTGGTTCTTTATGGAATGCCGATGGATTGGACCGTTAGTTACCGCCCGGGATCCCGGTTTGGCCCGGCACGCATCCGCGAGGTATCAATCGGTTTGGAAGAGTATAGTGCCTATTTGGACCGTGAACTTGAAGAAGTGAAGTACTATGATGCAGGAGACATTCCACTGCCATTCGGGAACCCCCAGCGAAGCATCGATATGATTGAAGATTATATCGATGGCCTTCTTGGCGACGGGAAGATTCCATTTGGCATGGGGGGAGAACATCTTGTTTCCTGGCCCGTTATGAAGGCCGTCGCCAAGAAATATCCTGACCTTGCCATTATCCACATGGATGCCCACACGGATCTTCGTGAAGAGTATGAAGGGGAACCGTTATCCCACTCGACTCCAATCCGCAAGATTGCTGAACATATTGGACCGAAGAACGTCTATTCATTCGGTATCCGTTCAGGGATGAAAGAAGAATTTCAATGGGCAAAGGAAAACGGTATGCACATTTCCAAGTTTGAAGTGCTGGAACCGTTGAAGGAAATTCTTCCTCAGCTTGCAGGACGTCCTGTCTATGTAACGATCGACATCGATGTGCTGGACCCTGCCCACGCACCTGGAACAGGAACGGTGGACTGCGGGGGCATTACGTCCAAGGAATTATTGGCATCCATCCATGCGATTGCCCATTCTGACGTGAATGTCGTAGGTGCGGACCTTGTCGAAGTCGCTCCGATCTATGATCCTTCTGAGCAGACAGCGAATACAGCAAGTAAGCTGATCCGTGAAATGCTGCTTGGCTGGGTGAAATAATCCATCTCAGCCCCTTCTGGTTGACAGAAGGGGCTCTTATTTACTATTATATGTTTAAAGTTTTAAACATATAAACCAAATGAGGGACGGTCCTCAGGAACAGCATACGACACCCATTAAAGAAAGAAGGATGAATATGAATAAATCTACCGTTTTAGTCACCGGCGGGACAGGATTTGTGGCCTCCTGGCTGGTGAAGGAACTATTGGAACAGGGGCATGACGTCAGAACGACGGTACGGAACCTGCAAAAAGAAGAGAAATATCGGCATTTGAAAGAGATTGAGAGCTCCACCCCAGGAACGTTGACGGTTTATGAGGCGGACCTGTTAAAGGAAGGGAGCTTCGATCGAGCCGTCGAAGGATCAGAGTTCGTCTTTCATACCGCATCTCCCTTTCTGATTAACGGCATCAAAGATCCTGAAAAGGAACTGGTAGAGCCGGCGAAGAAAGGGACCGAAAATGTTTTAACATCTGTGAATAAAGCACAGTCCGTCAGGCGTGTAGTCTTGACCAGCAGTGTCGTGGCCATTTTTGGCGATCACATCGATATGAAAGGCAAACCTCATTTCACAGAAGCGGACTGGAATACGACGAGCTCCACACACCATCAGCCTTACAACTATTCGAAGACGCTGGCTGAAAAGGAAGCATGGAAGATGGTGAAAGCACAGGACCGATGGGACCTTGTCACGATCAACCCGTCCTTTGTCATGGGTCCTGCCCTTACAAAGCGGACGGACTCCACAAGTACGTCTACGATTCTATCGTTTCTGACTGGAGGCTTTAAAACAGGGGTGCCTGACCTTGCGACAGGAGTCGTTGACGTCAGGGACATTGCCAAAGCCCATGTCCTTGCAGCATTTACACCTGAAGCGGAGGGGCGCTACATCATTTCCGGAGGGCAAACCACCTTCATAGAAATCGCCAAAATGATTGAAAGGAACTTCCCGGGCCACTATCACCTTCCTGCAAGGGTCGTCCCCAAGCCTCTCATCTGGTTGATCGCTCCGACAGTGGGGCTTACAAGGCCATATGTCAGTAAAAACGTTGGATATCCAGTTGCATTCGATACAAACAAAAGTATCAGGGAGCTTGGAATGACGTATAGAAGCCTTGAAACGACCTTCGTAGATCAAGTGAACCAAATGAAAAAAGACGGTTTACTAAAAAAATAAACACCATATAAGAGCCTATGCTGAATGAAGCATAGGCTCTTTCCACATATCTTCCATTAATCCGCTTACATCCCTCCAATAATTGAAAACTAACCGTGTTCCATTGCAATTTCCCACAATACTTCTTATACTTAATTAGTTAGAAGGAGGGGACGTCTGAGAGAGGGACGGACCTATCACTTGATCGGACCCTAAATAGAAAAGGATGTGAGTGGTTTGGCGGATAAAACGGATTTCACCCCTGTCAAAGTTCACTTGAAAACCAAAATCACGATAGGTGGGGAAAGTGACTCTTTTGAACTGGTATCATTTGGTCGATACTATGAAAAAGGAGATGCTGTTTTCCTTAAGTACGATGAGGTGCAAGAAGAAGGAACCACCCATACGATCGTGAAAGTCTCTGATCAGCAGGCACTCATTCTCCGAAGCGGTGCTGTGAAGATGAGAATGGCCTTTAACCGGCAGGAGGAACAAAATGGTTCTTACGAAAGCCAGATGGGTACACTTTTACTTACAACCAAAACAAAGAAACTTTCACATACACAAAGTGACACCAAATTGGAAGGGGATTTCAACCTTTCCTATGAGTTAAAAATGCAAGACAGTCCAGTTGGGGATTATGTAATGTCCATTCACTATAAGGAGGAAGCATAGGCGCATGAATATTGTCGAAAAAGTCCAAGAAAACCTGAAGTCCGAAATCAAAGAAGCCGTCCTGAAAGCCGGCCTTGCAACAGAGGATCAGATTCCTGCTGTTATTTTAGAAATCCCGAAGGAAAAATCACATGGTGATTATTCTACGAACATGGCAATGCAGCTTGCACGCGTAGCCAAAAAAGCGCCACGTATGATTGCAGAGGACATTATGGCAAACTTTGACCAGTCCAAGGGATCAATCGAGAAGATGGAGATTGCAGGACCAGGATTCATCAACTTCTACATGAACAATGAATATTTGACTGACTTAATCCCGCTGATCCTTGAACAAGACCATGAGTATGGTCAATCAGACGCTGGAAAAGGAGAGAGAGTGAACGTAGAGTTTGTATCGGCAAATCCTACGGGAGACCTTCATCTTGGACATGCCAGGGGGGCGGCTGTCGGTGATTCCCTATGTAACGTCCTTGAAAAAGCGGGGTATAACGTGACCCGTGAATACTATATCAATGATGCCGGAAACCAGATTCATAACCTGGCGATTTCTGTTGAGGCCCGTTATTTCCAGGCTCTTGGACAGGACAAGGCGATGCCTGAGGATGGTTATCATGGGGCGGATATCATCGAGATCGGGAAAAAGCTGGCTGAAGAATTCGGTTCGAAATATGCTGAAGTAAGTGAAGAAGAGCGTTATAAATTCTTCCGTGAATATGGACTGAAGATTGAAATGGCCAAGCTTCAAAAGGATCTTGAAATGTTCCGGGTTCCATTCAACGTCTGGTATTCTGAAACTTCCCTATATGAAAACGGCAAAATCGACGCTGCGTTAAGAAAGCTGAAAGACAACGGTCACGTATACGAAGAGGACGGTGCGACATGGTTCCGTTCCACTGAGCTTGGAGATGACAAAGACCGCGTCCTTATCAAGAACGATGGCACATACACATACCTCACTCCGGATATCTCCTATCATCAGGATAAATTCGAACGCGGCCATGATGTGCTGATCAATATCTGGGGTGCCGATCATCACGGCTACATTCCTCGTATGAAAGCAGCGATTGAAGCCTTGGGCTTTGACCGGGATAAATTAGAGGTAGAAGTGATCCAGCTTGTTCACCTTTACAAAAATGGTGAGAAGATGAAGATGAGTAAGCGTACTGGGAAAGCGGTCACCCTGCGTGAGCTTGTAGAAGAAGTCGGCCTGGATGCGGTCCGCTACTTCTTCGCCATGAGAAGTGCCGATACTCATATGGACTTTGACCTGGACCTGGCTGTCTCACAGTCGAACGAAAACCCTGTTTACTACGCTCAATATGCCCACGCGCGCATCTGCAGCATTCTTCGCCAGGCAGAGGAGCAGGGACTGGCTTCAGAGGATAAGATCAACCTGAAGCTGATCGGAACAGAGAAAGAAGTGGACTTACTGAAAAAATTAGGTGAATTCCCACAAATGGTTGCCGACGCTGCAGAAAAACGCACGCCTCACCGTGTGGCGAACTATATCAACGACCTGGCATCTGCTTTCCACAGCTTCTATAACGCCAACAAGGTTCTTGATGAAGAAAATCGTGACCTTACCACAGCTCGCCTTGCACTTGTGAAAGTGGTCCGGGTAACATTGCAAAACGCACTTGCATTAATCGGGGTAGACGCTCCGGAAAAAATGTAACGAAGATAGAAGGTCCGTCCCCTAAGAGGGACGGACCTTTATTCATAGGAGAATGAATTTCTCGTCTCAAGCTGTTGAGCACTCTCATATTTGTCCTTATATTTTCCATGCTTTAACGTATAATAAATGCATGACGATCAGTGAGGAGGATGTTATGAAAACCGTTATTTTAGCGATTGTGACAGGATTTTTAGTTGGATTTATCTTTGCTCTATTTAAGCTTCCGATACCGGCACCGCCTGCGTTGGCAGGAATTGCAGGAATTGTGGGCATCTACCTTGGATTTAAAGCATTTACAGCGATTCAGCCCTGGATCGAAGCTGTTTTCAAATGATCCTTACATAGGAAAAGCGATTCTAGTTTACTGTCGCTTCCATCTTTTTCGAAAAGGACAGGTTCAAAGAATAAAGTACCAACCAACGTAAAACGATGAAGTGCTTCCACCTAAGTCCACAGAGTCTATAAGGTCAAGAAGAAAGTCCAATAGAAGCTAGCTGTTCTTCTTCCACTCAGACAATGACGGCTCTGTGCCTTTCTGGATACAATCCCCCCATAATGGCTCAACCCTTTGCATCTGTTCTTCACTATACCTCCCGAAATCCTCTAGAAACAACTTATCAAATGCTTTGTGAGAGATCTGCGATCTTGTTCAAAGATATTCCTTCAAGGTCCCAATGCCCGGGCTACACTTTTACAAGCGGCACGTATCGCATCATTTTTTTCGCTTTTGTAGATTATCCGTTATCTTTAACGCTGGACTTAGCCCATGAGAATGGAGTGACCATCATACTTGAAAGAGAACCAATCACAGCACTTCCTAAAATATCTGATGGATAATGGTGACCTACAAAAATCCGGGATAGACCTGTTAAGAAGGATAATCCAAGCATGAGCGCCCCTAAAAAACGCTGATAACAAAAAATGGTCGTTGAAACAGCAAAAGCGAGCAGAGTATGTTTACTTGGAAACGTTGAATCCATTTTTGAAGGGATCAGGATCCCAACGCGCCTTTTTATAAACGGTCGCGGCTTATAGATAAACAATTTGATGATCGTATTCATGATGAGCGCGATGGAAGAGGCCAGGATGGCCCTTAGAGGAATCTTCTTGTTTTTAAACCATAGAAGAATCAATACAAAGATAAACACATAACGCATTCGGTTAGAAATGCCAATCATCCACTTATCGACTATGAATGATCGACCTGAAAGTCGTGAGATAGCTTGAAACAGCATCGTATCCATTGTTATTCTCCTTTGTCTTTACGTTTGAAAGGCTGTTGTCCCATAGATTGTGAAGTTAAGGGCACGTATGATGTTTCCCTGGCTTACCTTAACATGGCTGAATATAGGGTTCATTTATACACGAAAACGTTAAGTGTTTATCTTTTCTCGCCTGCTAAACAACGTAAGGAAACCTTTCTCATTACCATTCCAACGTTCCCCCGCTGATCCGCTTCACTCCCCGAATCGTAGAGAGATCCTCTATCAGCTTTAGCATGGCCAGGTCTTTATGCTTTGCTTCAATCATGAAATCCACGTCCTGGTCAAACCTCTTGAGTGTTTTGAAAAAATCCTTTACGAATGCCGGATCGACCAGGTCAGCGTGGGATCGGAAAGCCTTTTCCGATTTAGGGGAGGAGATATGTATTTTGGGTACCAAATCTCGTTTTTCCCAAGTTGCATAAATCGCTTCAAGATAGTCCTCTAACGGCTTTTCACTCAGATTGGCCTCATGATGATGAATATCAAGGACCAATGGGATATTTTCTTTTTGACATACGGCCAATGTTTCTTCGACTGTATAGGTCTTGTCATCATTCTCCAGAGTCATGATTTCTTTCACATCAGCTGGAAGGCTCTTGATATTCTCATGAAAACGGACCAGGGTTTCTTCTTTGTCTCCATAGCTGCCCCCTATATGGATGTTAATGACAGAATCCTTCTCGATCCCCATATACTCCAGCATCTGATAATGGTACACCATATCCTTTACGGCGTTTTCTGTGACGTGCTCTCTGGGGCTTGTGAATAAGGTGAATTGATTCGGGTGAAAGCTTGCCCTGATCCCAAACTTTTTAATCAACTCCCCGAGTTCTTTCCATTCTTTTTTAAAAGGTGAATGGAAATCCCATTCGACTTCGGGATGAGTGGCGAGGGGAACAAGGGAGCTTGAAAGGCGGTACAGTTCGATTTCGTGAGCGGCACATAAATAAAGGATGCGTTTCGTATGTTCCAGATTTAACCTCGTCACGTCCTTCAGACGGTCCATCCGCTCTTCCTTTGGCAGTTCTGTATATCGTTTGTAGGTCATCGTTTTGGCAGGGCTTGCGTCCCATAAGGAAAGGGAATTCGCAACGAACCCCAATCGGACTCTCATGTAGTATCCCCCTAAAGTAAAATCGAAATGGTTGAAGCGACACGCTCCTTCATACGGGTGAATAAAGAAACATTGGCGAGATCGCTTTCGTTCAGCTGATCGGATGCTTCCAAATCCTTCGCCATTTCATTCTTCAACGTGTGTATAAACTCTTTATCAAAGATAAGAGTATTGATTTCGAGGTTGATAAAAAAGCTTCTCTTATCAAAATTCGCCGTCCCTATATCACAAAAATGATCGTCCACAATAATTACCTTGGCATGATAGAAGCCGTTCATGAATTGATATACTTCCGCCCCTTTGGAAAGCAGTGTCCTGAAGTAAGGAAAGGCCGCTTCCTTCACTAGGATGTGATCAGAATTATTTGGGACAATGATCCTCACGATAACCCCGCGTCCCAACGCACTGCACAGAGCATCCATCAAGATAGGGGTAGGGATGAAATAAGGGGTTCCAATGATGATTTCCTCTTCGGCTTCATCAATGAATTTCTTAAAGAATTCCTCGATGTTCACCCCTTCTGTAGGGAATATCTGGTGTGGGATGCTCCCCTTGAAGGCTGGTGGGAAATAGGAGGCCACTTCTTTCAAGTCCTTCTTTGTCGCCCTATACCAATCGATGCAAAATTCGGTTTGAAGATCATGGACACCCTCCCCTTCTAAACGAAGGTGGTAATCCCTCCACGGAGAAAGCTCTGGAATGTCATTCTCATCAATATATTCCTTTCCGACGTTATAGCCGCCTACATATCCAATTTTCCCGTCTATGACAGTGATTTTACGATGGTTACGCTGTTGGGAGGAAAAGAACAGGAAAGGGGGGCGCACTTTTTGACAGAAGGCAACTTCCACACCTGCATCCTTTAGCATCCTCACTTTGGATCCCGGGACATTATGACTCCCGATCTGATCCATTAATAGTCGTACTTCAATGCCTTCTTTTGCCTTATCCTTCAATAAATCCAAAAATCGTAAAGCGAAATGGTCATCCTGTACGATATAAAATAAAACATGAATCGAGGACGTGGCCTCTTTCAGTTCTTTAAACATTTGGTCAAACAGTTCAGGTCCTCTTGAAAATAATTCGATATTGCTGTTCCGTTTTTCATAATCCCTTCTTGTCCGGGTCCGGATGAATTGACTGCGGCCCAGTTTGAAGTCGATCACCAGCCAAATGAATACGGCTGCTATGATTATAAGCAGGATCCACCACCACATTAACATCACTCTCTCATTTGCATTGTTTTTAGTATGTCCTGAATTTCCAGTCCTTTGCATTCTTTCTTCTTTTCCCGTAAAGACTCCCTTTTGAAACCTCGGCATGGTCAAATGGTCATGATAAAAAGCAAGCATAGCTGATTTTGTCGAAGATTGAGATAGAAGCAATGAAAAGGTTTTCACTTTTCTTGGTAAAAAACCATTGACTGAATGCTCATTCATAATATAATGGATATATGAACTATTCAGAATATTGATTTGGTTTGTAAAAGTTTGAACAAAGGGGAAGTTCAAAGATCAGGCCAAAGAAGGGGGAGTGTTTGTCTATGAATGGGTTACTCATTCTCAATTGGGTTGCATTCATTCTTGTAACCGTTTACGCAGTTAGTCTATTTGTGTATGTAGTAAAGACGAGAATTGAATATATCAAGCTTGGAAAGAAAGTGGAATTCGACAAACGTTTCAAAGAGCGGTTCCAGAAGATCCTGGTCAATGTCTTCGGCCAGAAGAAGCTCCTGAAGGATAAGAAGAGTGGCGCGATCCACGTCATGTTCTTCTACGGCTTTATCCTGGTTCAATTCGGAGCCATCGATTTCATCTGGAAAGGGCTGGCGCCGGGAAGTCACTTGCCACTCGGACCATTATATCCGGGCTTCACGTTCTTCCAGGAGCTTGTCACGCTCATGATCCTGGTAGCAGTCGTCTGGGCGTTCCACAGACGCTATGTTGAAAAATTGGTCCGTTTAAAAAGAGGATTCAAATCAGGTCTTGTCCTTCTGTTCATCGGTGGATTAATGCTGTCTGTTCTTGTTGGTAACGGGATGGGTCTGATCTGGCACGGTGAAGAGCTTGCCTGGACAGAGCCGGTAGCGTCTCTGATTGCAGGGGCAATGGGAGCCATCGGTGAAACGGCCTCCATCGTCATTTTCTATATAGCATGGTGGGTTCACCTGCTTTTCTTACTGGCATTCCTTGTTTACGTTCCGCAATCAAAGCACGCTCATTTGATCGCAGGTCCTGCGAACGTCTACTTCAATCGCTTAGACAATCCAGGAAAGCTGAAGCCCATCGACTTTGAAGATGAATCGGCTGAAAGCTTCGGGGTAGGGAAGATTGAAGAATTTACACAGCACCAAATGATCGATTTCTACGCATGTGTAGAATGTGGCCGATGTACGAATATGTGTCCTGCATCAGGGACAGGGAAAATGCTTTCCCCCATGGACTTAATCGTTAAACTTCGTGATAACCTGACCAATCATGGTGCAGTCGTTACACAGAAGAAGCCTTGGGTGCCGACATTTGCATTCAACGGAACAAAAGGGAATCAGCTGGCGATGGCGAGTGCCACCCAGGCAGCCGAAGAAGCGGCAGCAGGAGCAGCGTACAGCCCTTCCTTGATCGGAGACATCATTACGGAAGAAGAAATCTGGGCATGTACGACGTGCCGTAACTGTGAAGACCAGTGTCCGGTCATGAACGAACACGTAGATAAAATCATCGATCTTCGCCGTTACCTTGTCCTGACAGAAGGGAAGATGGATGCAGACGCACAGCGCGCCATGCAAAACATCGAGCGCCAGGGGAATCCTTGGGGTCTGAACCGTAAAGAACGTGAAAACTGGCGTGAAGCGAGAGAAGACGTCCACATCCCGACGGTGAAGGAAATGAAAAAAGCAGGAGAAGACTTCGAATACTTATTCTGGGTCGGATCCATGGGTTCATTCGATAACCGAAGCCAAAAAATTGCGTTATCATTTGCCAAGCTGCTGAATGAAGCAGGAGTGAAGTTCGCAATCTTAGGAAATAAAGAGAAAAACTCCGGCGATACACCGCGCCGCCTTGGAAATGAATTTTTATTCCAGGAGCTTGCAGGTCAAAACATCGCCGAATTTGAAAAAAATGAAATCAAAAAAATCATTACGATCGATCCACACGCATATAACATCTTTAAAAATGAGTATCCGGACTTCGGATTGGAAGCAGAAGTGTATCACCATACGGAACTTCTGTATGACCTGGTGAAAGAAGGCCGTCTGAAACCTAAATACGAAGTGAACGAAACGATCACTTTCCACGATTCCTGTTACCTTGGCCGTTACAATGAAGTGTACGATCCACCTCGTGAAATCCTGAAATCAATCTCCGGTGTGAAATTGGTGGAAATGGAGCGCAACCGTGAAAAAGGCATGTGCTGTGGCGCCGGAGGAGGACTGATGTGGATGGAAGAAGATGCTGGTCACCGCGTCAATGTGTCACGTACCGAACAGGCACTTGAGGTCAAGCCTTCCGTCATCAGTTCTGGATGTCCTTACTGCCTGACGATGCTGTCAGACGGTACGAAAGCGAAGGAAGTGGAAGAAACCGTGTCCACTCAGGATGTGGCTGAAATCCTCGAAAAAGCGGTTTGCGGGGATCAAAATCAGCAACCGGCAGCTTCGTAAAAAGTTTATTATCAAATAGATAATGATAGGGTGAAGATTCAGCCCGTACACCAACATCATGAATAATCAAACATATGGGAGTGAAACAAAATAGCCTCTATTGCGTTTCACTCCTAATATTTTTCTACAATAATAAATAAAATAGAAAAATAAAAACTTTCTAAAAAGTCATTACGTTCCATACCAATATGGAGTACAATGAGGATATATAAGGGACAAAAACTGTCCCTTCTCTTTTGGGGATTTGTTGAGCGAGCGTTCAGTCGCTATCTGTCGGACAAATTTTTTTGAACCTTTTTGTAAGCGTATACAATGTGTTTTTGTCGAATCAAATCATTCAAATATGAAGGAGAGCGATTGAGATGGGAAAAACGGTTATCTTAGATGGAGCGAGAACACCTTTCGGTAAATTTGGAGGGAGCTTAAGCGGTTTTACAGCTTCTGAATTAGGCGGCTTTGCAGTGAAGGAAGCCCTGATACGTGCAGGGGTGAGCGGCGACGAAGTAGAGGAATTGATTCTTGGATCGGTCCTGCAGGGAGGACAGGGACAGATTCCTTCACGGCAGGCATCACGCCATGCAGGACTTCCTTGGAATGTCAAAACAGAAACCATCAACAAAGTATGTGCTTCCGGCATGCGCAGTGTGACAATGGCTGATCAGATCATCCGGGCAGGAGACGGCGAAGTCATCGTGGCAGGTGGAATGGAATCCATGTCCAATGCACCCTACATTCTTCCGAAAGCTCGCTGGGGCTTTAAAATGGGTGATTCACAGGTGAAAGATTCCATGGTCCATGACGGACTGACGTGCAGCTTCAACAATGTTCACATGGGGACGTACGGAAATGAAACCGCGAAGGAATTCGAACTATCAAGGGAAGAGCAGGATCAGTGGGCATTACGCAGCCATGAACGGGCAGTGAAAGCGACAGACGAAGGCATCCTCGGGGAAGAAATCGTCGCGGTGGAGGTGCCTCAGCGCAAAGGGGAACCTGTTATCGTCCATAAAGACGAAGCCCCACGAAAAGAAACGTCCCTTCAAGCCCTGTCGAAGTTAGGTCCGGTCTTCGGATCAGAAGGGACCATCACAGCGGGGAACGCACCAGGCGTCAACGATGGGGCAGCTGCCATGGTTCTCATGAGTGAAGAGAGAGCAGTGAAGGAAGGGAAAAAGCCATTAGCCACGATCCTAGGGTCTACAGCCATCGCTGTTGAAGCTAAGGACTTCCCGCAAACTCCGGGTCTTGTCATCAATGAGCTCCTGAAGAAAACGGGAAGATCCCTTGAAGAAATCGATCTGTTTGAAATCAACGAAGCCTTCGCAGCCGTGGCGTTAACAAGCGGTAAAATCGCAGGGTTGGATCCTGAGAAAGTCAACGTGAACGGCGGCGCCGTGGCACTTGGTCACCCGATCGGAGCAAGTGGGGCGCGCATCATCTTAACACTGGCATACGAATTGAAGCGCCGCGGCGGCGGAATCGGCATTGCATCCATCTGCAGCGGCGGCGGTCAAGGGGATGCTATCCTGATCGAGGTGGCGAAGGAGTAGGGAGTTGGTGTTGTTCTTTGTATGATTTTTTGTACCAGGTACAAAGTGGGCGACCTGTACCAGGTACAAATCCAAATCTTCTAAAGTCCCGAAAAGGGGTCAGCAGCAGAGCGGCAAGCGAGATTACCACTTCAATTTAAAGTTAAACCAATAGATTATCAGTTTCAGTCTTAACAAAGGGGAGAACAAAATGAACATCAAAAAAGTAATGGTCATCGGGGCAGGACAGATGGGATCAGGAATTGCTCAAGTGTGCGCACAAGCGGGGTTTGACGTCTACCTGAATGATCTGAAAGAAGAGTTTGTACAAAAAGGAATGGGCGTGATTACGAAAAATCTGACGCGCTCTGTGGAAAAAGGAAGATTGTCAGAAGAAGAAAAAGCGGCGACAGTCAACCGTTTGACGGCTTCAACGGATATCCATGACGCAAAGGAAGTCGATCTTGTCATCGAAGCAGCCGTTGAGAACATGGACATTAAGACGAAGATCTTTGCTCAATTGGATGAGATTACGCCAACGCATGCCATTCTTGCCACCAATACATCATCCCTTCCAATTACGGAAATCGCTGCAGCGACCAGGCGTCCGGAGCAAGTGATCGGAATGCACTTCATGAACCCGGTACCTGTCATGAAATTGGTGGAGATCATTCGCGGCCTGGCGACGACCGATGAAGTATATCAAGCGATAGAAGATATGACAAAGACTCTGAATAAAGTGCCCGTGGAGGTAGAAGATTTTCCAGGGTTTGTTTCAAACCGGATTTTGATGCCGATGATTAATGAAGCGATCTACACCCTTTATGAAGGAGTCGCGAGTAAAGAAGCAATCGATGAAGTGATGAAGCTCGGTATGAATCACCCGATGGGGCCTCTTACGCTGGCAGACTTTATCGGACTTGATACATGCCTATACATCATGGAAACCCTCCACGAAGGGTTCGGTGATGACAAATACCGCCCATGCCCGCTGCTTAGAAAATATGTGAAAGCCGGCTGGTTGGGACGAAAGACAGGCAGGGGCTTTTATTCATACGAGTAAAAACGAGTAAACATCAGGGGGGAATCATTCATGGAGTTACGATTCACGGAAGAACAGCAGATGATGAGAAAGATGGTACGGGATTTTGCAGAAACGGAAATCCAGCCATTTGTTGAAAAGATGGAAGAGGGACATTTTCCAAGGGAGATCCTAAATAAAATGGCGGAACTCGGTCTGATGGGCATCACGGTTCCCGAGAAATATGGCGGCTCAGAGATGGATTTTACATCTTACATCATTGCCATTCATGAATTGTCCAAAGTAAGTGCAACCATCGGGGTCATTTTGTCCGTTCACACGTCGGTGGGAACCAATCCGATCCTCTATTTCGGAAGTGAGGATCAAAAGCAAAAATACCTGCCAAAACTTGCAACAGGTGAGTACTTAGGGGCTTTTTGCCTGACGGAACCAAGTGCGGGATCAGATGCGAAAAGCTTAAAGACACGGGCTGAGAAACGCGATGATCACTATGTGCTGAATGGCTCCAAAGTCTTTATTACCAATGGTGGTGAAGCGGATACGTATATCGTCTTTGCTGCAACGGATCCGACAAAGGGAAGCCGGGGGGTATCGGCATTCATCGTGGAGAAAGATACACCGGGCCTTGTAATCGGAAAAGACGAACATAAGATGGGTCTTCACGGCTCGAGAACGGTTCAACTTACCTTTGAAGATATGAAGGTGCCTGTTGAGAACCTGCTTGGGCAGGAAGGGGAAGGATTCAAGATTGCCATGGCCAATCTGGATGTCGGTCGCATCGGGATTGCTGCACAAGCGTTAGGGATCGCGGAAGCGGCTTTCGATTATTCAACGGCTTATGCAAAAGAGCGTGTGCAATTCGGTAAACCGATTTCTCAACAGCAGGGGATCGGCTTCAAGCTTGCGGATATGGCAACAGCCGTTGAAGGCTCCAAGCTTCTTGTATACCGGGCAGCCAATCTTCGTTCCAACGATATCTCCTGCGGAAAAGAAGCCAGCATGGCAAAGCTGTTTGCTTCGAAAACAGCCGTAGAGGTGTCGACGGAAGCGATTCAGGTATATGGGGGATATGGCTATACGAAGGAATATCCTGTTGAACGCTTATTTCGGGATGCGAAGGTAACGGAGATTTATGAGGGTACGAGTGAGATTCAGCGGATGGTGATTGGGAAGAATTTATTGGTTTAGTTGTGATTATCGGATTTTAAGGTCCTGTATGAATGGATGGGAGGACACATTCTTTGGCGTGTCAGGCATCATCCGCTGGATTGTGTTTCGAGGGGAAAGATTTGCTTGTCTTTTAAGGATTCAAGAGCCCGAAATAAATTTAGTTAATGGGGGAATAGAGATGAATTTTAAGTTGTCGGAAGAGCATGAAATGATACGAAAGATGGTGCGTGATTTTGCCCGGAATGAGGTGGCTCCCACAGCTGCTGAGCGTGATGAGGAAGAGCGTTTCGATATGGATTTATTCAAGAAAATGGCGGAGCTTGGATTGACAGGGATCCCTTGGCCGGAAGAATACGGTGGAATCGGCAGTGACTATTTAGCCTACTGTATCGCCGTCGAAGAGCTGTCAAGGGTATGTGCATCCATCGGTGTGACCCTCTCGGCCCATACTTCCCTTGCAGGCTGGCCCGTATATAAATTTGGTACAGAAGAGCAGAAGCAGAAGTATCTGCGCCCGATGGCCCAAGGTGAGAAAATCGGTGCGTATGGCCTGACGGAGCCGGGTTCCGGATCAGATGCAGGCGGCATGAAAACAACGGCCCGCTTAGAAGGGGATCACTACGTATTGAACGGTTCTAAAATTTTCATTACAAACGGCGGAATCGCGGATACGTATATCGTATTTGCGTTAACAGATCCTTCTCAGCGTCAGCGTGGAACAAGTGCCTTTATCGTAGAGAAAGAATTTGAAGGCTTTTCTGTAGGGAAGAAAGAGAAAAAACTCGGGATCCGGTCATCTCCAACGACGGAAATCGTGTTTGAAGACTGTAAGGTACCAAAAGAGAACATGCTGGGGAAGGAAGGCGATGGATTCAAAATCGCCATGATGACGCTGGATGGGGGCCGTAACGGGATCGCCGCCCAGGCTGTCGGGATTGCCCAGGGGGCTCTTGATGCGTCTGTCGAATATGCGAAAGAGCGTGAGCAGTTTGGTAAGCCGATTGCAGCGAATCAGGGGATTTCATTCAAAATCGCCGATATGGCGACATCCATCGAAGCTTCCCGTCTATTAACCTATCAAGCTGCCTGGTTGGAATCAGAAGGCCTTCCATATGGAAAAGAGTCGGCAATGTCGAAGCTCATGGCCGGCGATACAGCCATGAAAGTGACAACGGAAGCCGTTCAAATTTTTGGTGGTTACGGTTATACAAAGGATTATCCCGTTGAGCGTTATATGCGTGATGCGAAGATTACCCAGATATATGAAGGGACACAGGAGATTCAGCGGTTGGTTATTTCCCGGATGGTGACGAAGTAAGGCTAGGATTGTACGGGAGTTTTTCTTGAAAGGAGATCTTGTGGTCCTTTCGATCTCGTGTCAGCCACCCTGGGGGCTTCATGGCGTAAAGGGGTTAGTGTCATGACCTGCTGCTTCAGGGGCAGACCCGGTATCATTATAGGGATAAAGGGTTCTAATTGCTTTGTTGGGGGATGAAGCGGTTAGCCCGGGAATGAGAAGGCGATGGGAGAAATGGATAGAAAAGGCGGTCGGTTGTTTTGAATAAGAAGAGGGAAGTTCATGCTTCAGTCAAGGATGAACGTTTAGTGGAAAAACGGCGGGATCAGATGATTCGCGGGGCCGTCTCTTTATTTAAACAAAAGGGGTTTCACCGCACCACGACTAGAGAGATCGCAAAGGCCGCCGGATTCAGTATCGGAACGCTGTATGAATATATACGAACAAAGGAAGATGTCCTGTATTTAGTGTGTGACAGCATTTATGAGCAGGTTCGTTTGGAGCTTGAGGAACTGGATGTAGGCAAAGGGACAGTGGAGAGCCTGAGGCTTGGCATTGCTCATTATTTCCAAGTGATGGACCGCATGCAGGATGAGGTACTCGTCATGTATCAGGAAGCGAAGTCCCTATCGAAGGATGCCCTTCCGTATGTACTGCAGAAGGAGCTTGAAATGGTGGGAATGGTGGAAGACCTCATCGTCGGCTGTGTGGAAAGCGGGAAGCTTGAGCTTGATGACGATCAGATCCATATGCTGGCCCAAAATGTATTCGTCCAGGGACAGATGTGGGGATTTCGCCGCTGGGCTCTGCAAAAACGTTACACACTGGATGACTACATCAATCTTCAAATTGAACTTCTTTTCACAGGAATCATCGGATTTGAAAAACAAGGGAGAACAGGGGGAGTAATATGAGCACGGTTGAAATATACAAACCTAAGCACCACGTACGTTTTGTCACGGCTTCAAGTCTGTTTGACGGACATGATGCGTCGATCAACATCATGCGTCGGATTATCCAGGCAAGCGGGGCAGAGGTTATTCATTTAGGGCATAACCGCTCTGTGGAGGAAGTGGTCAATGCCGCAATCCAGGAGGATGTACAGGGGATTGCGATTTCATCCTACCAGGGAGGACATGTGGAGTACTTCAAATACATGTATGACCTTTTGAAAGAAAGAGGAGCCTCTCATATCCGAATTTATGGCGGAGGCGGCGGCGTCATCATCCCGCGTGAAATCAAGGAACTTCATGAATACGGGATTGCCCGCATTTTCTCGCCTGAAGACGGACGGACTCAAGGTCTTCAAGGAATGATCAATAACATGATCGAAGAGTGCGATTTCCCGACCATTAAAGGGAGTCTGAATCAAGAGGTTGAAAAGCTTTCAACGGGAGATGTGAACACGGTTTCGAAACTGATTTCACTTGCAGAGTACCAAGTGGGAGCGAATGAAGAAGTTGCGGCTGCAGCACAAACCGTTTTCTCTGAAATTAAGAATCTGGCTAAAAAGGTGCCTGTACTTGGGATCACAGGGACAGGGGGAGCAGGGAAGAGTTCCTTGACGGATGAATTGATCCGCCGCTTCATCAACGAGCTTCCTGAAAAGAAGATTGCGATACTATCAATCGATCCCACGAAGCAGAAAACAGGTGGAGCTCTTCTTGGGGACCGCATTCGTATGAATGCCATCTTCAACCCTCGCGTCTATATGCGAAGTCTTGCTACCCGTGGGTCGAAAACAGAGCTTTCACTGGCCATCAAGGATGCCATCAATGTGGTCAAAGCGGCAGGCTATGATCTGATCGTCGTTGAAACGAGCGGGATCGGTCAGGGGGACGCGGAAATCGCTGAAATCTGTGATATGTCCATGTATGTGATGACAAGTGAGTTCGGTGCTCCTTCCCAGCTTGAGAAAATCGATATGATCGATTTTGCCGATCTGATCGTCATCAATAAATTTGAGCGAAAAGGCTCAGAGGATGCAAGACGCCAGGTCCAGAAGCAGTATCAGCGGAGCCACTTGCTTTTTGATAAAGATTTAGATGACATGCCGGTTTACGGAACGATTGCCAGCCAGTTCAACGACCCGGGTACAAATGCGTTGTTTGCAGCGATAGTCGAAACCGTGAATAAGAAGATGGAACTGGATTGGAAAACGGGCTTCTCCAAAGATGTAGATGTGGAAAAGCAAAACGTCATCATTCCAAACAATCGCCGTTACTATCTCCGGGAGATTGCGGAAACGGTCCGGAACTATCATAAAAAAGCCGAAGAGCAGGTGAACCTTGCCCGCAGGTTGTTCCAATTGGAAGGGGCAATCCAAGCTGTAAACGAAAAAGAAACAAATGAAGGTGTCATAACATCTCTTCAGACGTTGAAAGATGAAATCGAAAATAAATTAACAGCAGAATCGAAACAGATTTTACAAAAATGGGATGGGTTGAAAGAAACCTACAGCAAAGATCAATTCATCACGAAAATCCGTGATAAAGAAATCGTCACGGAGTTAAAGACAAAGAGCTTATCGGGACTCGATATTCCGAAAGTGGCTCTTCCAAAATACAAAGACTACGGTCAAATTTTGGATTGGGTCTACAAAGAGAATGTACCGGGTTCGTTCCCCTATACAGCAGGGGTATTTCCATTCAAGCGAAAAGGGGAAGACCCGAAGCGTCAGTTTGCCGGTGAAGGGACGCCTGAACGGACGAACCGCCGCTTCCACTACTTGTCGAAAGATGATGATGCGAAACGTCTGAGTACAGCCTTTGATTCTGTGACCTTATATGGTGAAGATCCGGATCACCGTCCTGACATTTACGGAAAAGTCGGGGAAAGCGGTGTAAGCATCTGTACTCTTGAAGACATGAAAAAGCTGTATGCAGGCTTTGACCTGTGTGCCCCTTCTACATCTGTATCCATGACCATCAATGGTCCAGCACCGATCATCCTTGCCATGTATATGAACACGGCAATCGATCAGCAGATCCGCATGAAGGAAGAAGAGCTTGGCCGTGTGCTGACGGTGGAAGAATACGTGGAAGTGAAGGAGCAGACGCTGCAGGTTGTCCGTGGAACGGTTCAGGCAGATATTTTAAAAGAAGATCAGGGTCAGAACACGTGTATCTTCTCTACAGAATTTGCCCTGCGAATGATGGGAGACATTCAGCAGTATTTCATTGATCACAAAGTGAGAAACTATTACTCTGTTTCGATTTCCGGTTATCATATCGCTGAAGCGGGAGCGAATCCGATATCCCAGCTTGCCTTCACATTGGCGAACGGATTCACATACGTGGAATACTACTTGAGCAGGGGAATGGACATCGATGCTTTTGCTCCAAACTTATCGTTCTTCTTCTCCAACGGTCTCGATCCCGAGTATACGGTGATCGGACGCGTTGCCCGTCGAATCTGGTCAACGGTTATGAGGGATAAATACGGTGCCAATGAGAGAAGCCAGAAGCTGAAGTACCATATCCAGACGTCGGGACGATCCCTGCATGCCCAGGAAATCGACTTCAATGATATACGTACAACACTTCAAGCCCTTATGGCCCTGCAGGATAACTGTAACTCCCTGCACACGAATGCCTATGATGAAGCGATCACGACGCCTACAGAAGAATCTGTCCGCCGTGCCATGGCGATCCAAATGATCATCACGAAGGAACATGGATTATCAAAAAATGAAAATCCACTTCAGGGATCGTTCATTGTAGAAGAGTTGACAGATCTTGTGGAAGAAATGGTCCTGACAGAATTCGATCGATTAAATGACCGCGGAGGCGTATTGGGATCCATGGAGACCCAGTATCAACGAGGGAAGATCCAGGAAGAGTCCATGTTCTATGAGATGAAAAAACATTCAGGTGAGCTTCCTATCGTTGGAGTGAACACGTACCTGAATCCAAATCCGCCGTCTGAAGAACAGATGGACAGCATGGAGCTGGCCCGCGCAACGAAGGAAGAAAAAGAAACACAAATTCATAATCTCAGAGACTTTCAATCACAGCACAAAGATCAAGCCGAAGAGGCCTTGACCCGCTTAAAGCAGGCAGCGGTTAACGGAGGGAATATCTTTGAAGAATTGATGGAAACGGTCAAGGTGGCCAGTCTCGGTCAAATTACACGTGCCCTGTATGAAGTTGGCGGGCAGTATCGTCGTAATATGTAACAGATCATGATGAAGATGAGACTACTGTATAGGCAGTGGTCTCTTTTTCTGGCGGGTAATCGATGTTGAAAAAAGGGCATAATCATAGTGATGAGGGATAGGGCGATTCACCCGTATGTAAAAGCAAACAGCCAACATTCGAATAAACCTTTCCCAACAAGTTTAAAAATGGACCAAATCGTCTATCCTTTAAACGAAAACAACCAATTTTTAACACGATCTTAATAGTAGTCTGGTATTATTTCCTATATAATGAGAATTGTCAGATAAGTGATGAGGGAAAGAACGATACATACGTTTGGATGTGAGACTGTGAAGACGATTTTACGTTATGGACTATTGGTCATGATCCTATGCATCGCCGTACTTTTATATCAATTTCAATTAGGGGCGGTTCCTTTTTTTCTTCTGTCTTTCTATTTTTTCTATGAAGCATTCCGCGTGATTCGGAACGGTGAAAAAGAAGAAAAATGGGGGAGTGGCAGGCCCTCCTGACGCCAGTTCTGAAAAAAAAGCGACAAAAACAAGATAGGTATGGCATAAAGTCTTTCTTATTGTTTATAATGATGAATATGGTTAAAATTGATAATGGAGAATTTTTGCCCTTTTTTACTCTACTTAGTAGAGTGTGAAATAGAGAAAGGAAGTGCGTACATTGAGTCTTAAGCAGTTATCCAAAGAAGAATTGCGTCAAACATCATTCATTGAGTTGGCACATGAAATTTTAGTAGAGAAAAAGCAGCCAATGGCATTCGAAGAAGTAGTCAGCGAAATCAAAGGCTTGCTTGAAATCTCTGATAAAGAGGTTCGCAACCGTTTACTTCAGTTCTACACGGACTTGAATATTGATGGTCGCTTCATTGCCATGGGTGACAACCGTTGGGGATTAAGAGAATGGTATCCTGTCGATCAAATTGAAGAAGAAACGGTTCCAACGATGAAATCCAGCAAAAAGAAAAAAGCGAAGAAAAAAGAAGATGACGATTTAGATCTTGATGATTTCGATGACCTTGACGATGAAGATCTCGATTATGATGATCTTGACGATACAGACGATGACGATGATCTCACCGATGACGACGATGATGCCGTTGACGATGAAGACGACGATCTGGATATCGATGAAGACGAAGAAGATCTAGAGCTCGATGAATTTGACGAAATCGATGACGAAGATGAAGAGCATGATGAGGAAGAGGACGATAAATAATCATCCTGTCCTTTGATGAAGGTATTAGATCTACAAACAGTCCATAAACCTTATAGGAATCCCTGCTCATCGACTTTTAGGCAGGGATTTGCCATGGAGGTCATTGATTGAAAATTCCTTCATTATTCTATGCTTGACTTCTCTCGTACAGGAAGGTAGTATTTTATTTGGGCTCCTTAAAAAAGGACGGATATTGTATATAACGCTCCCCTTACATGCTTGTAAGAGGGGCGTTTTTTATTTTTTGTAAGAAGAAAGCTTTGACATAAAAGGGTTTCAACTCACCTTTATGTGTAGAGGATCGCTCTTTAAAAGACCCCTTACATGTTGATGTATATTGATAATAAGAGGCTGTCTTTTAGCTGGTCTATGCATATGAATTTATTTATGGAGAATGGACTTCCCCTTCTTTGAACAAGATAAATTCATGACATGACTACAATGGACACCCTCTACTTTTTTTGAACCAAACTTACTTTGAAGGGGGACATATACATGACTAAGTATATTTTCGTAACAGGCGGCGTAGTGTCGTCACTAGGGAAAGGGATCACAGCAGCGTCCCTTGGAAGACTATTGAAAAACCGTGGAGTGAGCGTCACGATCCAGAAGTTCGATCCTTATATCAACGTGGATCCGGGAACGATGAGTCCGTATCAGCACGGGGAAGTGTTCGTAACTGATGACGGTGCGGAAACGGATCTTGACCTAGGACACTATGAGCGATTCGTTGATATCAACCTGACGAAATACAGCTCGGTGACAACAGGTAAAATCTATTCAACCGTATTGAAGAAAGAGCGCCGCGGTGACTATCTTGGCGGAACTGTACAAGTGATTCCGCATATCACGAACGAAATTAAAGAGCGCGTGTACCGTGCAGGCCGGGAAACCAACTCGGATGTCGTCATAACAGAAATCGGCGGGACAGTGGGAGACATCGAGTCTCTTCCATTCCTTGAAGCCATCCGCCAGATCAAGAGTGATGTGGGCCGTGACAACGTTATGTACATCCACTGTACACTCGTTCCTTATATTAAAGCAGCCGGTGAGATGAAAACCAAACCGACTCAGCATAGCGTAAAAGAGCTGCGCAGCCTAGGTATTCAGCCTAATGTCATCGTTGTGCGTACAGAAATGCCGATGACCCAGGACATGAAAGACAAAATCGCATTGTTCTGTGACATCGATAAGAATGCTGTCATTGAAGCAATGGACGCGGATACACTATACTCTGTACCTCTTGCGCTTCAGGAACAAAAGCTGGATGAAATCACGTGTCAGCATTTAAAGCTGAACTGTCACGAAGCGGATATGACGGAGTGGAATGAACTGGTGGACCGTGTGAAAAACCTTTCACGTAAAACAACGATCGCCCTTGTAGGGAAATATGTTGAGTTACAGGATGCCTATATTTCAGTAGTGGAAGCCCTTCGTCATGCCGGGTACCATTTCGACAGCGACATCCAGGTGAGATGGTTGAACTCAGAGCTTGTTGACAACGGAAATGTGGCAGAAAAACTGGCAGATGTTGACGGGATCCTTGTTCCAGGCGGTTTCGGTGACCGTGGGGTAGAAGGGAAAATCGCCGCCACACAATATGCCCGTGAAAACAAGATTCCTTTCCTTGGAATCTGCCTCGGCATGCAGCTGGCATCTGTAGAATATGCACGTAATGTCCTCGGTCTTGAAGGAGCTCACTCAGCAGAGTTGAATCCTGAAACGCTTTACCCGGTCATCGACCTGTTACCGGAACAAAAGGACATCGAAGACCTTGGCGGGACTCTTCGTCTCGGGTTATACCCATGTAAGCTGACAAAAGGTTCAAAAGCCTATGAAGCCTATGATGGAGAAGTGATATATGAGCGTCACCGCCACCGCTTCGAATTCAATAATCACTACCGTGAACAAATGGAAAATGCCGGCTTTATCTTCTCAGGAACAAGTCCTGATGGCCGCCTTGTGGAAATCATCGAGCTAAGCGACCACCCGTGGTTCGTAGCCTCTCAATTCCACCCGGAATTCACATCCCGTCCGACCCGTCCACAGCCTCTGTTCAGAGATTTTGTGGAAGCGGCACTGACGTTTGGTGAGAAATAGGAAACGATTCTGGAACTGCTCTCCCTGATTGGGGAGAGCGGTTTTTTATTGGTTGGAATGGTCAACAGAAAATCGGCATTATCAACCTCTTTTCGCAATATGGACCATTCTACAAATAAAGACATTTTTCGCGAATACTCGTCATTCCCATTGCGAAAAATTCTGAAAAAAGAATATTGACAATATTCCCACACATCGGTAACATAGCGATTATAGCAAATGCGAACCAAACCAATTTCATAATCTCTTATAAAGAGTTGGCAGAGGGACTGGCCCGATGATGCCCGGCAACCTACCGTTCACAAACGGAAAGGTGCTAAGACCTGCAGGAAGAATTTCCTGAGTGATAAGAGTACGTTTATTTATACATAAACCTCTTTTCTCTTGGGAAAAGAGGTTTTTTATTTGGCTCTTTACGTAAGTTGGTTGTTGTTCTAAAGAAGATTGTAGAAGTTGCTTTCCGCTGCAGGTTGCTCGCTTTCCGCGGGGCGGGAGTTGAGCCTCCTCGGGCGTTGCCCTGTGGGGTCTCAACCTTCCCGCATCTCCCGCAGGAGTCGAGCACCTTCCGCTCCAATCAACTTTCTGGGTTTTACATCCTTACACACTCCACGTAACCCAAACGAATGGAAGAATTTCTTTGTTTATAAAGGAGTTCAATGTTTTCTGACACCTATGACTTGCTGAATGAAAACACTGAAAGAGCTTTTTATCACATAGAGGCATGGTACCTCGGAAGGAGAAGGAAAAATGAAAAAAGCAGGAATATTACTCGTTTTATTAACACTCATTTTCAGTTTGGCGGCCTGTCAGCCAAAGGTATCCCAGGAGGCAGGGGCAGAAACAGGAAAGCAGAAGGAAACAGTCTCCGACCATCCCCTTTCGAATAAGAGAATAGCACTCATCATGCAGATCAATTTAGGAACATTTTCGGCTCAGTACATAAGAGGGGTAAAGGAACAGGTAGAGAAATTCGGAGGCAAGGTGCAGGTTTTTACGTCAGAGGGGGATCTCGCGAAGATGTCTTCGAATCTGGATGCAGCCATCAATCAGAAATTTGATGGGATCCTCATTGATCATGGAACGAAAGAAGCCCTGCAATCAGGGGTGGAAAAAGCAAAGGAACAAAATATTCCCGTAGTCGTTTTTGATGCGGATGTTGCATCAGAAGGAGTGACCGTCCTTGAACAAGGAGACCGGGAAATGGCGGAGCAAACCTTGACCAGGCTTTCGGAAGAGCTCGGCGGTGAAGGGGAGATCGTGAAGATTTGGGTTGCAGGCTTCGCGCCCATGGAAAGACGTCAGGTGGCATATAAGGAATTTTTAGAAGGGAATCCCGGTATTAAAGAGGTGGCGGCCTTTGGAGCGGCTACCCAGAATACCGCCTTGGATACACAGGCACAGATGGAAGCGATCTTGAAGCAGTACCCGAATAAAGGGGACATCGATGCGGTATGGGCGGCCTGGGATGAATTTGCAAAAGGTGCCGTCCGTGCCATTGAAGCGGCAGGAAGGGATGAAATCAAAGTATATGGAATCGATATGAGTGATGAGGACCTGCAGATCATCCAAAAAGAGGGGAGCCCGTGGGTAGCGTCGGCAGCAGTGGACCCGAAGGATATCGGCCGGGTGCAGGTGCGTTTCTTATATCAAAATCTGAACGGCGAAGCAACACCGGAGAAAGTGAAACTCAATCCAGTGTTTATAGAGAAGGATGCATTGCCGGCTGAAACGATCACGACAGATCAGTTACACGAGCATGTAGATGGCTGGGGGGCAAGTGAACAGGGATATACAGATGAATTGAAAAAGCTTGAGGCATCATTGAAAGAGTAGAAAGGAGTTGGGAGAGATGGAATCTCAGCTGTTAGAAATGAGGGGCATCAATAAACGTTTTTCTGGAGTGAAAGCCTTGAAGAATGCGAGCTTCGATGTGAAAGAGGGGGAGGTACACGCCCTTCTCGGTGCGAACGGTGCAGGGAAAAGCACCTTGATGAAGATTTTGTCAGGAGCTTTTGTGCAGGACACGGGAGACATCGTCCTTCAGTCTGAAAAGAGAGACTATCAATCTCCCAAAGAAGCGAAGGAACATGGCATTCACTGCGTGTACCAGGAAGTGGATACGGCCATTGTCCCTGAACTTTCCGTTGCGGAAAATATCATCCTTGATCGATTTTCTCAAAAACGATCCTTTTTCATTACGAAAAAATCGGTGCACCATGAAGCAATGGAGGCCCTTAAACGGATAGAGGCAGAAACGATCCCCCTGCATGTTCCCGCGTCTTCCTTAACACTCGCGGAAAAGCAGCTGGTGCTCATTGCAAGAAGTCTCATCCAACATGGGAAAGTACTGATTTTAGATGAACCGACGGCGCCTTTAAGCTCTTTAGAGACGGAAAAGCTCTTTCGGGTCATTGATGAGTTGAAGAAAGAGGGAGTGGGGATCATTTTCATCTCTCACAGGCTGCCGGAAGTGTTTCGGCTTTCCGACCGGATCACGGTTATGAAGGACGGAGAGAGGGTAGGGACGTTTGACACCGCTCAAACGACCCCTCATGACATTATTGAATCCATGCTTGGAAGTACATATAAAGAAGAATTCGAGAGAAGGTCACGACAGGTCGGGGAAACGCTTTACGAGGTGAAGGATCTTGGCGACGGAAAAAAAGTAAAGGATATTCATCTGTCCGTAAAAAAAGGGGAAGTCGTCGGGGTGGTTGGTCTTGTAGGAGCGGGGAAGACGGAGCTGGCCAAAGCCTTATTCGGAGCTTCTCCTGTAGAAAAGGGTGATCATTTCCTCAATGGGAGGAAGCTTGAGATTCATTCTCCCCGTGACGCAGTTCGGAACGGGTTGGCCCTCGTTCCCGAAGAAAGACGGAAAGAAGGCCTGTTCATCCATGAGTCTGTCCAGCAAAACCTGAGTTTTCCTTCTTTAAGAAACGTATCTGACAGACTGTGGATCAACCGGCGCAAAGAGCGTGAGATGGCTCGTGAGAAAATCGTTTCCCTCTCGATTAAAGCCGCCCATGAAGGAATCCGGGCCGACTTTTTAAGCGGAGGGAATCAGCAAAAGGTGGCAATAGGAAAATGGCTGTCAGAGGAATCGATGGTGTACTTATTCGATGAACCGACGAAGGGTGTGGACGTGGGGGCAAAGAAGGAAATCTTCTCCCTGATTCAATCCCTTGCCGAAAAGGAGAAAGGTGTCCTTTATTTTTCCTGTGAGATACAGGAAATCCTGGCCATATCGGACCGGATCCTCGTCATGTATGATGGGCGGATCGTCAAAGAACTGAAAAATGAAGAAGCGACTCAAGAACTCATACTGTTTTATGCTTCAGGGGGGACTTATGAATATGAAAGGCAAGACGCTCGACTTACTGTTTAAATACGGGGCCATATGTTTGATGGCCGTGATTCTTATCTTCTTCAGTTTATATAATCCATACTTCTTTACATATGGAAATTTATCAGACATTCTGCGCTCGATTTCCATCGTGACGGTGGTGGCCCTCGGGGTCACCTTCACTCTCGTTGTCGACGGCTTCGACTTGTCAGTGGGATCGACAGTTTCTCTTTCTACGGTGGTGACGGCTTCACTGATGGTCTGGTATGAAGCTCCCATGTGGATCGTCCTTCTCATTCCCATACTGGTGGGAGCGGGAGTGGGGCTGTTCAATTCGTTATTGATCGTTAAGTTCGGCATCCCGGATTTACTGGCTACTCTAGGAGCCATGTATATCATTTCTGGCGTACATCGAACGTATACAGAAGGATACTCGATCTACAATCATATGCCCATGACAACAGGCGGGACGGCTCCGGGAGAATTCTCCGAGGCTTTCCTCTGGATCGGTCAGGGCAAATGGCTGGGACTGCCGGTTCCCGTCTGGATCATGCTCGTATTGGTTTCCCTTGTTTATGTCATCATGCATTTCACAACATGGGGACGGATTCTCTATATGACTGGTGGGAACGAGGAGGCATCCCGCTTATCGGGGGTAAGGGTAAAGCGGGTGAAATTAATCGCCTACGTTCTATCGGGGGTATTCGCATCGATCGGAGGGATCCTGTTCACGGCCCGTGTGGGATCAGGGCAGATGGATGCCGGAGCCCCTCTCCTGATGGAAGCTGTGGCTGCGGTGTTTGTCGGCTTCTCCGTTTTGGGCGCAGGGAAGCCCAATATTCTCGGGACCTTCTTCGGGGCGGCACTGATCGGAGTCCTGTTGAACGGGTTGACGATGATGAATCTACCATACTATGCATTTGAAATCATTAAAGGAAGCGTACTGGTGCTGGCACTGGCAGTGACCTATATACATGCCAGGAAGGTGCGCGGCTCTTGAGTGAGGCGCCTTTCGGGGTGCCTCCTTTTGGGAAGCCGCTCCTTCATCAAAAAAAACCCATCCCGATCCGGGACAGGTCCATTTCAACCTACTCTTCATACTCCTCAAGCATCTCACGGATGCCAAACCCCAGGACAAAATAAAGATAAAGGGCGGCCATGCTGGAAGGGAAGCTTACCCGCTCACCGATCTCTTCGCCGGGAAGCATGCCTTTGATCAGTTTCGTATCCAGGTGAATGTCGGCTGTGTCAGCCAGGTTGGCTTCTCCCTCGACTAAGCCTGACACGGCTACGAAGGGAACTCCTTCATCCGACAATTTCCTGCCAAGTAAAACAGCCTCTTCATCCGTTGAAAATCGAGTGACGAGCAACACACGATCAGCCTCAGTCAATTCAACGGAAGGATCATAACGCTTGGCAGAAGGGAGAGGTTCGGCACCGGACAGGGCTTCTGCAGTGACCGCCTCCATTTCACCAAATCCTTTGATGTAGATATTCCCTTCACCGATGGCGGCCTGCGCCAGCAGGCGGGCACCGTCTTCGATTTGAAATTCCTGCTTGTCATATATACGCTTGAACAGGCCCGTTAGCTGAGTTGTAAACATTTTTATCATAGAATGACTCTCCTTATTATAATAAGCTTCGACATTTGTCATCATAACGCTTATTATAAAGGGGGAAAAGGCCGTAAGTAAAATCTCTTTGAAGGCAGGATTTTTTACAGGAAAAAGAGAATTAGTAATAAATATACAATTATAGTTGGGTTTGGTTTCACAGAAATACATAATTTACTTATATACGAAGGGATTGGGATGGATGAAAGAGAAGATTCTGATTGTAGACGATCAATTTGGTATTAGAATTCTATTAAATGAAGTGTTACAAAAAGAAGGCTACCAGACATTTCAGGCGGCGAACGGAATCCAGGCCCTTGAAATCGTAGATCAGCATTCACCGGATTTGGTGTTGCTTGATATGAAGATACCTGGAATGGATGGTATCGAAATTTTAAAGAGAATGAAACAGAAGGATGCACATATCCGGGTCATCATCATGACAGCGTACGGTGAGCTGGACATGATTCAGGAAGCAAAGGATCTCGGTGCCCTTACTCATTTTGCAAAACCGTTTGATATTGATGACATCAGGCAGGCAGTGAAGCAGTATATTCCTTCTTGACCATATTGATTGAATAGTGAAAATAGTAGTATTTTTAACAATTCGCCTCTTCAGTTGGTAAAATCAATTATGTTTTGGTATGATACAAGTGAAATTGTAAACAATGTCACGTGGTGCTATATATAACACCGCCATTTCTACTAGAATGGTTCACTGACTGAATAAAAGGAGGAAATAACTATGCCTTTAGTTTCAATGAAAGACATGCTAATTAAAGCAAAAGAAAACAGCTATGCAGTAGGTCAATTCAACCTGAATAACCTTGAGTTTACTCAAGCGATCCTGCAAGCGGCTGAAGAAGAAAAATCACCTGTCATCCTTGGTGTATCTGAAGGTGCAGCCCGTTACATGAGCGGATTCAAAACAGTTGTGAAAATGGTTGAAGGTCTTATGGAAGACTTAAACATCACAGTACCTGTTGCGATCCACTTAGATCACGGTTCAAGCTATGACAAATGTAAAGAAGCAATCGATGCAGGTTTTACATCTGTCATGATCGATGCTTCTCACGGTCCTTTCGAAGAGAACATTGAAATCACTTCTAAAGTGGTAGAATATGCTCACTCTAAAGGTGTTTCTGTTGAAGCTGAACTTGGAACTGTCGGTGGACAGGAAGATGACGTCATCGCTGACGGCGTAATCTATGCAGACCCTAAAGAGTGTCAAGAACTAGTGGAACGTACTGGTATCGACACACTTGCACCTGCACTTGGTTCTGTTCACGGTCCTTACAAAGGTGAACCAAACCTTGGATTCAAGGAAATGGAAGAAATCGGAGCGGCTACTGGTGTACCATTAGTGCTTCACGGCGGAACTGGAATCCCTACAAAAGATATCCAAAAAGCGATTTCTTACGGAACAGCTAAAATCAACGTAAACACTGAAAACCAAATTGCTTCTGCTAAAGCGGTACGTGAAGTACTGGCAGCAGACACAGAAGTATATGATCCACGTAAATACATGGGTCCAGCCCGTGAAGCGATCAAAGCGACCGTTGCTGGCAAAATGCGCGAATTCGGTTCTTCTAACCAAGCGTAATTTTAGGTAATGTTTGGAAAGTACCCTCTGAAAGATTATGGACTTTCCGGACGTGGTAGTAATAGAATGAAGCAGTAGGATGGGACTGGCACCAGGAGAGGGTTGATACCTTTTTGGGTCAGTCCCTTCCGTTCATTAAAAGATGATTGAAAATTTTGTCGAAAATGGGGATGAAGAAATGAAATTTTTCATAGATACAGCAAACATGAGTGAAATTCAGGAAGCATTTGAATGGGGAATTGTTTCAGGGGTGACAACGAATCCTTCCCTTGTAGCCAAAGAGAAGAATGTTACATTCGAAGATCGATTAAAAGAAATCACAGATTTAGTCCCGGGTTCTGTAAGCGCTGAAGTCATCGCGACGGACGCCGAAGGGATGATCAAAGAGGGCCGTGAGCTGGCGAAAATCGCACCGAACATTACGGTTAAACTCCCAATGACCCCTGATGGACTGAAGGCAACATCTACATTTGCTAAGGAAGGAATTAAGACAAATGTGACGCTTATTTTCAGTGCGAATCAGGCGCTGCTGGCGGCTCGTGCGGGAGCGACGTATGTTTCGCCATTCCTTGGAAGATTGGATGATATCGGTCATGACGGTCTCGAGCTTGTCTCCAAGATTGCCGAAATATTTGCGATCCATGGTCTGGAAACTGAGATCATTGCCGCGTCGACACGTCACCCGCAGCACATTACCGAAGCTGCCTTAAGAGGGGCGCATATTGCGACAGTACCTCTTAAAGTATTAAAGCAATTGTTCCACCATCCTCTTACGGATAAAGGGATTGAAGCATTCCTGAACGATTGGAACAATCGCTGAGTTTAGGTCCATCGGTCCAAACGAAAAAAATTCGTTTATCCTATACATGTTTTGCCGAAATATGTATACACTAGTAGACAATACCTCTTAGAACGTCTGCATTTGGAAAAATAATCCTTTTTGTTTGTTGATGAGGGGAGCCTGACAGCCATTGGGGCTTCCTGATCAATAAACAGTGGAAGGGAGATTAATATGGAAAAGCTAAAAATTGCAGGGGGATATCCCCTTGAAGGAACCATTAAAGTCAGTGGGGCCAAAAACAGTGCGGTAGCCTTGATCCCGGCAACGATCCTTGCCGATTCACCGGTTACAATCGAAGGGCTGCCTGATATCTCTGATGTCCGTACACTGAAGGACCTTCTGGAAGAAATCGGCGGTACCGTCACCCTTGAAGATGGGGATATGAAAGTTGATCCAAGTCAGATGGTCTCCATGCCACTACCGAGCGGAAAGGTAAAAAAGCTTCGTGCTTCCTATTATCTAATGGGGGCCATGCTCGGACGTTTCAAAAAAGCGGTCATCGGATTACCTGGCGGGTGCCATTTGGGGCCACGTCCCATCGATCAGCATATTAAAGGCTTTGAGGCCCTCGGGGCAGAAGTCACGAATGAACAGGGTGCAATTTATTTACGTGCCGAAGAATTAAGGGGTGCCCGCATCTACCTTGATGTCGTCAGTGTCGGGGCAACCATCAACATCATGCTTGCAGCTGTTCGGGCAAAGGGAAGAACGATCATTGAAAATGCGGCAAAAGAGCCTGAGATCATTGACGTTGCCACTTTGCTGAGCAATATGGGTGCGAAAATCAAGGGAGCGGGTACCGATGTCATCCGTATCGACGGGGTGGACGAGCTTCACGGCTGCCGCCATACCATCATCCCTGACCGTATCGAGGCTGGAACGTTCATGATCCTTGCAGCGGCAGTCGGTAAAGGTGTGCTTGTTGACAACGTTATCCCATTACATATGGAATCAGTCATTGCCAAGCTCCGTGAAATGGGCGTTCCTGTAGAAACGAACGACGACCAGATCTTCATCGGGAGAGCGGACAAGCTCAAATCCGTTGATGTGAAAACATTGGTGTACCCAGGTTTTCCTACTGATCTGCAGCAGCCTTTTACCACATTATTAAACAGGGCGGAAGGCTCTGCAGTCGTAACCGACACCATATATTCGGCCCGCTTCAAGCATATCGATGAACTGAGAAGAATGAATGCCACGATCAAAGTGGAAGGCCGCTCCGCCATCGTCAATGGTCCTGTTCAATTACAGGGTGCCAAAGTGAAGGCAAGCGACCTCCGTGCCGGAGCCGCCCTTGTCATTGCAGGCTTAATGGCAGAAGGTGTCACAGAAGTAACCGGACTCGAGCATATCGACCGTGGATACAGCGACCTCGTAGCCAAGCTCGAAGGCCTCGGCGCTACGATCTGGCGTGAAAAGATGTCAGCGGAAGAATTGGAGCAGTTGAAGTCTTAGTTCCGTTCTAATCAGGTGGTTGTTTTCAATTGAAGTCAGGATGAAACAGAAGGGTGCCCGACTCCTGTGGATGGTGAGCACTATGGAGTGGAATCAACACCTGCCTGTGATTGGGAATCAACCACTTCATTCTGTAAATATTAACAGTGTTACCAGTCATTTTTAGCTTAAATGAACCATTGTGTCCTGCTTTTTTCGAAAAATAGTCTCTCCACCCTCTTTAATGTGTTACAATAAATCTGTTAATATGTTATACAATTAAAGAATATTGTAAAACAAAAGGGATTACGGGAGGCTATATACATGGAAAGAAGTTTATCAATGGAGCTTGTTCGAGTAACAGAGGGGGCTGCTCTTGCATCTGCTCGCTGGATGGGGCGCGGAAAGAAGGATGAAGCAGATGATGCAGCAACCTCTGCCATGCGCGATGTATTCGATACTGTCCCGATGAAGGGGACCGTTGTCATCGGAGAAGGAGAAATGGATGAAGCTCCCATGCTTTATATCGGTGAGAAATTAGGGACAGGCTATGGTCCGCGCGTAGATGTGGCCGTCGATCCGTTGGAGGGAACGAACATTGTTGCTTCCGGAGGCTGGAATGCACTGGCAGTACTCGCAGTGGCTGATCATGGCAACCTGTTGAATGCACCGGATATGTATATGGATAAAATCGCAGTAGGACCAGAAGCGGTAGGGAAGATTGATATTAACGCTTCGGTTATCGATAATTTAAAAGCTGTTGCTAAAGCAAAGAACAAGGATATCGAAGACGTAGTGGCGACAGTCTTGAATCGTCCCCGTCATGAGCATATCATCCAGCAGCTGAGGGAAGCCGGTGCCCGCATCAAACTGATCAATGATGGTGACGTGGCAGGGGCTATGAACACAGCATTCGATCATACGGGTGTCGATATTTTATTCGGATCCGGTGGTGCTCCGGAGGGAGTGCTTGCTGCTGTTGCACTGAAATGCCTCGGTGGAGAGATTCAAGGGAAGCTGCTACCACAGAATGATGCCGAGCTCCAGCGCTGTATCAGCATGGGCCTCAATGTAGACAAAGTCCTCCGGATGGAAGACCTTGTATGCGGTGATGACGCGATCTTTGCTGCAACAGGTGTGACGGACGGTGAACTATTAAGAGGGGTTCAACTTAAAGGGACCCATGGTTTGACCCATTCTGTCGTTATGCGCGCGAAGTCCGGAACCGTCCGCTTCATTGACGGACGCCACAGTCTTCAGAAAAAGCCCAACCTGGTAATGAAATAATAAATAGATATAAAACACTGAGAGAGAAACAAACTCTTCTTTTTAAGAGATTCGGGATGGGCAGGGTGTCTGACCGCTTCTGCCCGACCACTCTTTTCACTCACTTTTTTCTTCATAGGTGAAAAATGCTGCCTATCGACAAAATTACCTTCCTTTTTTTACCCAATCATTGATTCTTGATTAAAAGTATGGTTACAATAGATAAGGTTTTTATCTTCAGCATTTTTACTATTGATTTATGCTTCAACTTATTTCTTCATTTTACTAAAATCTATCCTTCTTTTTATCTTTTTAGGTAGGACAAATTAATAAAGCGTGGTGTCATGATGGAAGAATTAACAATCTCCAGCTTAGAAAATATGAAGCTTAAAGAGCTTTATGAGCTGGCCAAACAATACAAAGTTTCTTATTATAGTAAATTAACAAAAAAAGAATTGATTTTCGCTATCCTGAAAGTACGTGCGGAACAGGAAGGCTTCTTCTTCATGGAAGGGGTTCTTGAAATCATCCAGTCTGAGGGCTTCGGTTTCTTAAGACCGATCAACTATTCCCCAAGTTCTGAGGATATCTACATCTCTGCCTCCCAGATCCGTCGATTCGACCTTCGTAACGGGGATAAAGTATCGGGGAAAGTGAGACCTCCGAAGGAAAACGAGCGTTACTTCGGACTCCTGCATGTGGAAATGGTCAATGGAGAAGAGCCGGAATCGGCGAAAGAACGTGTTCACTTCCCAGGGCTTACGCCTCTCTATCCTGACCGTCAAATGACACTTGAAACAACACCGAATAAGATCTCTACGCGCATCATGGACCTCATCGCGCCAGTCGGCTTCGGACAACGTGGTTTAGTCGTGGCACCTCCTAAAGCCGGTAAAACGATGCTCATCAAGGAGATCGCAAACTCGATTACGACGAATCATCCGGAAGCGGAATTGATCATCCTTCTTATTGATGAGCGCCCGGAGGAAGTAACCGATATCGAACGTTCTGTAGAAGCGGAAGTCGTCAGCTCTACGTTTGATGAAGTACCGGAAAACCACATCAAGGTGGCAGAATTGGTACTGGAGCGTGCCATGCGTCTGGTCGAGCATAAGCGTGATGTCATCATCCTGATGGATAGTATCACTCGTTTAGCCCGTGCCTATAACCTGGTCATCCCTCCGAGTGGACGAACACTTTCCGGAGGTATCGACCCGGCAGCATTCCACCGTCCGAAGCGATTCTTCGGAGCTGCCCGTAACATTGAAGAGGGCGGAAGCTTGACGGTTCTTGCAACGGCCCTGGTCGATACAGGATCACGCATGGATGATGTCATTTATGAAGAGTTCAAAGGAACAGGTAACCTTGAACTTCATCTTGACCGTTCTCTTGCAGAGAGACGGATCTTCCCGGCCATCGATATACGTCGCTCCGGCACACGTCGAGAAGAGCTTCTGATTAAACCGGATCACCTTGAAAAGCTGTGGGCGATTCGAAAAGCCATGTCCGACCAGCCGGATTTTGCGGAGAAACTCATGCGCAAGCTGAAGCAATCAAAGACAAATGAAGAGTTTTTCAATGTGTTGACAGAAGAGGCAAAGAAGCGTTAACCTAAGGATCGAATGATTTTTCGAGGACGGTCATGTCTGGAACTTCCAATTTTTCAGGTTGCAAATATCCCTTGTCCTTGTTATAATAACATCAATGTGTTTTTAAATATGGATGTGGTAAGGGGCTGGCTATAACTCTCATGCTTATGCTCATATCACATATATCTTCGTAATAAATTACTCTGTTTCAGATGATTCAGGGCGGAAGGAGATGAAAGTAATGAAATCAGGAATTCATCCTAAGTACAACACGATCAAAGTTAGCTGTGCTTGCGGTAACGAATTTGAAACTGGTTCTGTAGCGGAAGAAATGCGCGTTGAGGTATGTTCTGAATGCCATCCATTCTACACAGGCCGTCAGAAATTCGCGGACGCTGGTGGACGTGTTGACCGTTTCAACAAAAAATACGGTATCAAACAAAAACAACAATAATGAAGAGCCAGAAGGTCGCATCGAACCCCTTTGTGCATAGGCGCAAAAGATTCGATCGGTCCTTCTCTTCTAGCAGAAAAACAGGCAAGGATCTTCATGCTTGCCTGTTTTTTATTACCTTTAAAGCAAATGGTTGAAGAAATAGAGGCAGTTCCAATTGAACTGTGCCTCTTTTTTTCTGCCAAATTACAGGATTTAGAGCATGATTCCCGTACATAAAGGAATGCTTTATACTAAAAGAGTAGTCCGTATTTACTAGCAGTCAGACTGTTTATTATAGATCAATGTGTAAGGAAGGAGAGGCGCTTTCGTGTATGTCATGAAACAAACGGGTTGGGTAGAAGTCATTTGCGGCAGCATGTTCTCAGGGAAATCCGAGGAACTGATCCGCCGGGTACGACGCACTCAATTTGCTAAACAAGAAATTGCTGTGTATAAGCCAAAACTAGATAATCGCTATAGCGATGAGTCAGTAGTATCTCACAATGGTACTTCTGTCATCGCCAAAGCAGTAGAGAGTTCCGATGTAATCCTCGATGACCTGAATCCTGAGGTGGATGTTGTAGCTATTGATGAGGTTCAATTTTTCGACGAAGGCATTGTGGAAGTCGTCCAGAAATTAGCAAACAGCGGATACCGTGTCATCCTCGCAGGCCTTGACCAGGATTTCCGCGGAGAGCCATTCGGTCCCATGCCGGACTTGATGTCCATTGCTGAACAAGTGACAAAGCTTCAAGCTGTTTGTGCCGTCTGCGGCTCTCCTGCCAGTCGGACCCAGCGTCTCATCAATGGTGAACCGGCTTGCTACGATGATCCCGTCATCCTCGTAGGTGCATCGGAAGCCTATGAACCAAGATGCCGTCACCACCATGAAGTGCCGACTGGAATCAGCGTGACACCAGATATGGTGAAGAAGATATAGTGAATGAAGTCCCTTTTAGGGGCTTTTTTTATTTGAACAGGTTTCAACAGATGCAAGGCTTTGTGAACTAATATATGCCGGATGATGAGTTTGTAGCAACGGAACTAATGAGCTTAATGTTAACGAAAAGAGCCTATCAAAAAAACCTAATCCAATGATTCTCTTGCCCAAGTATAAAATCTTCATTTACCCTGAGATGCAAAAACCCCTCGATCTTTCTGTGCATAAGCACTTTCCTGTGGGAAATCCTAAACCCAGGAGGTGCGATAAATTGAAAAAAATAATCATCGCTTTATCCTTTACGGTATTCTTTATTTTAATCACGGCTTGCGGGGTTAATCAGGAGTCGGAATACGGAATCCATGAGGATAAAAATGGTACCCGGTTCATTGATAACCGAAAGCAGGTGATGGACGAACGACAGGATCGGAGCGTCCGGAATATTACCAATGATAACCCGAATTTCCCCAACCTGACCAACAATCCAGGCACGACGTCGACAACGACAGGGGTTTATGAAGATAAGGCCCGTGAGGTTGTCAGGGAGTATACAAGCTTCGAACCCGATGAAGTCTGGATCAATGGACAACAAATGTGGGTGACGGCCCATACCCGGGAAGAAATGAATATGGCTGAGACGGATAAAGAAGAGGCCATGTTAAAAGAAAGATTAGAAAAAGCAATTCCAAGGTACGACATCAATGTGAAAATCACCGAAAGATAACAAGCTGCAAGCAGGTCTCATTGCGGATCTGCTTGCACCCTTCAGACCATTTCCGTCCTTTCCATCCCCTCTGCCTATTTCCATCCACCTTGTTTTTACATACACCATATAATATAATTAGACTGTTATGGACTAAAATTTGAGGTGAATAGCTGTGTTCGATCGTTTACAAGCAGTGGAAGATCGCTATGATAAGTTAAATGAACTTCTGAGCGATCCAGAAATTGTGAATGACCCAAAAAAGCTAAGAGATTATTCAAAAGAGCAATCAGATATCCAAGCAACAGTAGAAGCCTACCGCGAATATAAAGAGCTTACTCAGCAGCATAAAGACGCAAAGGCGATGCTCGATGACAAGCTTGATGCTGATATGCGTGAAATGGTGAAAGAAGAAGTTTCCGAGCTTGAAGAACAAATTGAAGCGTTGGAAGCCCGTTTGAAGATATTATTGATCCCTAAAGACCCGAATGATGATAAGAACGTCATCATGGAGGTGCGCGGAGCTGCCGGAGGAGATGAAGCAGCCCTGTTTGCAGGTGATTTATACCGTATGTACAGCCGTTATGCAGAATCTCAAGGCTGGAAGATCGAGATCATGGAAGCGAACTCTACTGGTGTCGGTGGATATAAAGAGATTATTTTCATGATTAATGGTAATGGCGCATTCTCCAAGATGAAGTACGAAAACGGGGCGCACCGTGTGCAGCGCGTACCTGAAACTGAATCCGGGGGACGTATCCATACGTCCACGGCAACGGTTGCCTGTCTGCCTGAAGCAGAAGAAGTCGAAGTGGACATCCACGATAAAGACATCCGTGTAGACACGTTTGCATCAAGCGGACCGGGAGGACAAAGTGTTAACACGACCATGTCAGCCGTTCGTTTGACGCACCTTCCGACAGGTGTGGTCGTGTCATGTCAGGATGAAAAATCGCAAATCAAGAATAAGGAAAAAGCAATGAAAGTACTCCGTGCCCGCGTTTACGATAAATTCCAGCGTGAAGTACAGGCTGAATACGATGCAAACCGTAAATCTGCCGTTGGTACGGGGGACCGTTCCGAACGTATCCGTACGTACAATTTCCCACAAAACCGCGTAACGGATCACCGAATCGGACTGACGATTCAAAAGCTTGACCAAATTCTTGAAGGCAAGATGGATGAAGTCATCGATGCGTTAATCATCGAAGACCAATCCAAGCTTCTAGAGAGACTGGAAGAGTAGGCATGGTGACGGTATTTGAAGCCCTGAAATGGGCTTCTTCTTTTTTAGTTGAAAATGGCCGCGATGAAAATGTGGGAGAAATCTATTTGCGGCATATCATGGGGATGTCCCGTTCACAGCTTTTTGCTGAACAGCGGAGGTCCGTCCCTCAGGAGAAGTGGGAAGAATTCCAGGCTGGGATCCGGGAACATGCCGGCGGGGTGCCGATCCAGCATATTATTGGACATGAAGAGTTTTATGGCCGACAGTTTGTGGTGAATGAGCATGTGCTGATTCCGAGACCAGAAACGGAAGAATTGATCTATTATGGATTAGGGAAGATGAAGGATCTGTTCAGTGAAAAGGATACCACGTTGCAGGCTGCCGATGTTGGAACGGGCAGCGGAGCGATTGGGGTTTCCCTGAAGCTGGAAGCGGACCGGTGGCCGCTGGATATGATGGCAGTCGATATTTCCAGTGAAGCTCTCGCGGTTGCCCGTAAAAATAGTGAGAGACTCGGTGCGGACATTCGCTTTTTTGAAGGGGACTTACTGCAGCCGTTGATTGGAGAAGGAGTGAAGCTCGATATCCTTTTATCCAATCCTCCCTATATTCCCCTTATGGATCGTGAAACGCTGTCCGATGTCGTCATTGAGCATGAACCGGAACTCGCCCTTTTTGGCGGCGAAGATGGGTATGATTTATACAAAAGACTGATGGATGAACTTCCTTTAGTCATGAATGAAAGGTTTCTGATCGGTTTTGAAGTCGGAGTCGGTCAGGGAGAGACGGTTGCGGACTTATTACGGGAAACCTTCCGTGATGCGGAAGTAGAAGTCGTCCATGATATCAATGGAAAAGACCGCATGGTGTTTTGTGTGAGAAAATAAAAATGTCGGCCCTCGATTTGTCTGATCGGGGGTTTTTTATACTGAAAAGGTGAGATTTTTGGAACCCTGAAGTTCAAATGGAGTAAATGTTCCCGAGCATTCCTGATTTCTTATGACTCCCGTCACTATTATTTTCAACTTTCGACGATTTGTTTTCAAAAATAGATTTTTATTTTCAATTCCTGAGATTTTAGTTTCAAAAATGGGATTTTATTTTCAAAACAGGATATTGCAAAATTTCATATCATAAATGTTATTTTACTAGTTTAAGATTTCCCCATCTTGACGAGACTGTGTTACTGAGGGGGAGATAAAATGAAAACAAAACAAACGGTTTTATTATATATCGTGATTCTATCGTTAGGAACGATTTTAAGTTTATATATACCGAAGCATGAGATGGCGGCTCAGGAGACGATGGTAATTCCCGAAGAGGCAATTCGGCTCAGGATTCTGGCAAACAGTGACTTGGAGGCGGATCAGCAGGTAAAAAGGATTGTCCGTGATGAAGTCAACAAAGAGATTACAAAATGGGTGGCGACTCTTACTTCCCAGGAAGAAGCGAAGTCAGTCATTCAGTCAGGGCTACCGCAGCTTCAGACCATCGCAGAAGAGGTTATGGCAGTAGAAGGACTCGATCAATCAGTGAAAATCGACTTCGGAAAAGTGGCGTTCCCGACTAAATTATACGGTCAGTACCTGTATCCTGCAGGAGAATATGAAGCGGTATTGATTACACTTGGGGAAGGAAAAGGCGCGAACTGGTGGTGTGTACTCTACCCGCCTCTATGCTTCCTGGATTTCTCCACTGGAAATGCCGTAAGAAGCCCAGGTTTTGAAACAAAAGTAGAAGCCAGTGGTCATGAGGTGACAGAAGTGGATCCTGAAGATGAGAAAGAAATCCCTCAACTTGCTTCAGAAGAAAAAGTGGAAGAGATTCCTGTAACGGATGAGGCTGCTTATAAAGTAGTAGAAACTGAAACGGTGGAAGCGGAAGTGTCGGAAGAGCTGCCTGTCATAGAAAGTGATGACGAAGAAAGTCAGTCGAATGCGGAACAGGAAGAGCCTGTCTTCGTTGCAGAAGGAGAAGAGGAAGAAGTAGAGGTCCGCTTTTTCGTAGTCGACCTGATCAAAGGAATCTTCAAAAAGTAACAGAGCTTCATCCAATGAGATGAAGCTTTTTTTTCGTTCAATCGAAATCTAGTTTTCTAGTATTTTTCACATGGCGGGTTCTATTCTCTCATTCCCCTCATACATTAATACTAGGCAACACCAGTAAAAGGAGGAGGAAATGATGTTAAAAGTGATTCGCCAGGCAACGCAGGAAGATATTTGGGAAGTAACAGCCTTCTTAAAAAAAGCGGGATTAAGTACAGAAGGCATTCATAATAGTGTTGATTGCTTTTTAGTAGTGGAAGACTCAGAGAAGCAGTTAATCGGAACTCTTGGGATTGAAGTCCAGGAGGAAGTGGGCCTGCTCCGCTCCCTCGTTGTGACTTCCTCCTTTGACAGCGAAGAATTGTTTGCTCTCTTCCAAGAGATATTAAAACTGGCGAAAGAAAAAGAGCTTTCCCGGCTTTATTTAATCTCCAACCGGAGAGCATCCCTGCAATTCTTTGATCTCCTTGGTTTTCAACAGGAAAAGGACCCTTTTGTAGAGGATCTTAAGAATTTTGTTCATGCCCAAAAGTTATCCACAGTGGATAACTGCATTACGATGAGACTGGATCTTTAAGGTTTTCGACAAATTCCTTCATCCTTACATGCATTGGCAATGGCAGTCTCCTCTAAGGTTGGACCCTTTCACATGTGAAAGGGTTCAGTTTTTTTGTGCGTACTATTCGACAAAATACGAGATGCAGCGTTTTCATAGTAAAAATCTCTTTTTTCAGAATTATTCACATCATCCACAGATTTATCCACAAACTGTAGAGAATTATTCACGTTTTGTGGACAATACTTGAGAAATTGGTTGGTTTCTTTTATACTTTCAAAAGAGAAAGAAGGAAGAATGCTTATGAATTCAGGATTTCTTAACATATATAGAATCGATTAAGTGTTGATAGAAAAAGGTGGATGACGGAAATGATGAAACATTGGATTGTGGAAAGTGATGTGGATAAAGGTGGAAGTTATCCACAAATTGTGGATGCAGCGAAGGTTCTTCAACAGAATGAAGTGGTGGCCTTTCCGACAGAGACCGTTTATGGTCTTGGTGCGAATGCGAAATCGGATCGTGCTGTAGAGAAAATTTTCGAAGCGAAGGGGAGACCGTCGGATAATCCACTGATTGTCCACATATCAAATCGTGATCAGCTGGAAGAACTGGTGGCGGAAGTTCCAGATGTTGCAGCGAACCTTATCGATGCCTTTTGGCCTGGTCCGTTAACCATTATTTTTAAAAATAAGAAAAATGTATTTTCCGAAAAAGTAACAGCTGGGTTGCCGTCCGTCGGAATCCGTATGCCGGATCATCCTGTTGCCCTGGCCATCATTGAAGCATCTGGCCTTCCGATTGCGGCACCAAGCGCAAACCGCTCGGGAAAACCAAGTCCGACAACGGCACAGCATGTCATCGACGACTTGGAAAATCGGATCGCCGGAGTGGTCGATGGTGGGGAAACGGGTGTTGGCGTTGAGTCGACGGTAGTGGATTGCACAGGGCCAAGCCCGATTATTTTACGTCCCGGCGGAGTCACAAAAGAACAGCTCGAAGAAGTGGTGGGAACAGTGGAAGTGGACCCATCTCTTAAAGAAGGAAAGGGTGCTCCGAAATCTCCAGGTATGAAATACACCCACTATGCTCCGGATGCTCCGGTTTATTTGGTTGATGGGTCGAGAAGCGACCTTCAATTATTAGTCGATAACAAAAAAGCCGAAGGACTCAAAGTCGGTGTGTTAACGACAGAAGAATATGTGAATGACTTTCAGGCAGATGTTATCCTGTCTGTCGGCAGGAGGGATGACCTCAGTACTGTCGCTCAGAATCTCTATGATACCCTGCGCGCTTTCAATAGAAGTGATGTGGATATTATTTTCAGTGAGATGTTTCCTGAAGAAGGTGTTGGCCTGGCCATCATGAACCGCCTTCAGAAAGCGGCCGGATACCGTGTAGTGGAAGAATAACGAAATGTTCTCCCCCTGTGGTTTAAAGAAACTGCAGGGGGTTTTTTGTGCAGGAGCAATATAGGAGTGATGTCTCGTCTACGAAGTTATTTATCATTCTAATTCCCGTTGGACGTGCATACATTTGTCCTGTAGGCATGTCCGGAGGGGGATAAGAACAAAAATGACAACGATTATAGGAGAATTGATTACCTTAATGTTAATGGCATTTGCTCTTGGGATGGATGCCTTTTCCATCGGGATCGGGATGGGTATGTTTCAGCTGAGATTAAAGCAAATCTTATATATAGGATTGGTCGTCGGCATCTTTCATGTTTGGATGCCCCTCTTCGGGATGATGACAGGGAAGTTTTTATCGGAAACGTTCGGCTCATTTGCGGCTTATGCCGGGGGGATCCTCATGATCATTTTGGGTGCGCAGATGTTTATGTCGAGCTTCAAGGAAGAGGAAGCAACCCTTATTTCCCCTGTAGGATTCGGCTTGGTACTCTTTGCATTGAGTGTCAGCCTGGACAGTTTCTCAGTTGGCTTGACCCTGGGGATCTTCGGGGCGAGAACGGCGGTTGCGCTCATTTGTTTTGGGATCGCTGCGACGGTGCTGACCTGGACGGGTTTACTGATTGGCCGGAAATTCCAGGGGGTGCTGGGGGCGTATAGCGAAGCTCTGGGCGGAAGCATCTTGTTCGCGTTTGGGATTAAGCTGCTGCTGCCATTGTAATGAAGGAGGAGTGAATTTTTGAAATGGATGGAAGGTCCGTCCCTTGGGGTGGGCTTTTTAATTATGTTAATCAACCCTGACGGAGACGCCTGCGCTTTTCGATTGTCCAGCTCCGTCGGCTAGAGGCTCGAGGTCTTAAGTCAAGCCGACCAAAAAGGCAAAAAGCGCCTTTCCGGTCGACTTGCCTTAAGCATGTCGCCTCTGACCAAGCCGCCTGCGCTTTTCTTTTTGTATTCTTTGTGAATGGGCTAGGTGAGGTTTGGAAAATATTTTATAATAGGCTGTAAGGAGGTTGACGTGATGAATATTTTGTTTGTTTGTACGGGGAATACGTGCCGGAGTCCCATGGCGGAGGCGTTGCTGAAGCATAAGGGGGCAGAGAGATTTGATGTGAAATCTGCCGGTGTTTTTGCCATGGATGGAAATGAAGCTTCATTTCAGGCTAAAGAAGTGTTGGAAGAGAACGATATAATACATAGACACCAATCCAGTTCGCTTACGAGAGAGAACCTGGATTGGGCTTCGTATATTTTTACCATGACATCGAACCATAAGCGGGCGATCGTGGATCAGTATCCACATGTGGCGGACAAACTATTCACATTAAAGGAGTTCGTCCTGGAAGATCCTGCTGATCTTGATGTATCGGATCCGTATGGGGGAAGCGTGGACATCTATAGGCATACATACAGAGAGTTGGATTCATTGATTGGCGAGTTAATCAAAAAGTTGGATTGAGACAGGGAGAGAGAAAAATGGGGAATGAGAAGGGATACAAGTCGGGTCTTAGAAAGAAATTAGTCTTTTTTATCACGCTTCTTGCTGTGGTGACGTATTCAACAAGTGCACTTTTTATTTATGTGATCCAGCCTGCTTTTGCACCTGAGATGAACGAGCTGTTATTTACCACCTTGACCCTTGGGATGGGAGTATTCTGGTCGGGTGTGCTGGCATTTTTTGCAGCGGGATTCATCATCAAACCGCTACAGCGTCTGGAGCAGGCTGCCTTGAAAGCGGCTGAAGGGGACATTGCCGTGGAGGTAGAGGTGCCGAAATCAGACGATGAAATCCGTTCACTGGCACTGGCCTTCAACCGGATGCTTTATAATCTCCGGGACATGGTGTCGAGTATCGATGAGAACTTCACGAAAACCAATTCGAATGTCATTGAGTTGTCCAAAGCATCTGAAGTGGCTTCTACTCAGGCAGATTCTATTTCTAGGACGATCAGCGAAATTTCTGCAGGTGCGGAGAGCTCGGCCGTGGCAATTCAAACAACGGCTGAATCTGTGGAGGACGTGATCCGGATCGCACAGGAAGTACAAAATCACTCCAAATCTTCTGAGCATCTGTCCAATAATATGGTGTCTGAGCTTAAAGGGAGTAAAGAGGTTATTCATTCTCTTGTAGAGGGCATTGGCCGTCTGGCGAAAGGGAATGAAGCTTCCTTAGATGCTGTAAGGAGACTGGAAGACAATGCGAAAAAGGTGGAGCAGATCATCCAGCTGGTTGGGGATATAGCGAATCAGACGAATCTGCTTGCCCTGAATGCGTCCATAGAAGCGGCACGGGCCGGTGAGCACGGAAAGGGATTTGCCGTCGTAGCCGAGGAAGTACGGAAGCTGGCGGATGAAAGCGGGAAAGCGGTTCAAGGTATTTCTGACCTTATCAAGAATATCCAGACGGAAGTCGGACATGTCGTAGGACAAATCACCAGTCAAGTCGATTCAGCTAATTCCGAAGCGCAAAAAGGGACACAGACCAATGAGATGATCGAAGCGATGACGAAGACGATCCATGAAGTGGCGGAAGCGGTTCATACGATTTCTGTTCTGGTGGATCAGCAAATGGATAGCATTCAACAGACTTCCCGTCAATCCCAGGAAGTCGCTGCCATTGCAGAAGAAACCTCCGCAGGGGCCGAAGAGGTATCGGAGTCAACGAGAGAACAAGCGGTTGTGATGGATGATGTAGAGAAATTAGCGATGAGCCTGAAAGAGCAGGCTGAGTCGCTCAAGAGTACAATTACAAGGTTTCATTTGTAAATAAGGCGGGCATGGGAGGAAGATCTCATGCCCGTATTTTTATGCTGCCAATTTCATTTCGCCCCCGGCAGGGTATGAAGGGGATTCTTTAAAAAAGAATCCGAAAAACTTTATATAATGAAGAGTCTGTGGCAAAATAAACGTAATAAAGGCTATGGGGAGTGGGTTGAATATGAAAATTGCAATTGCATCTGATCACGGCGGGGTAAACATCCGTGAAGAAATCAAAGCACTATTAGAAGAACTCGGTCTTGAATATGAAGATTTCGGTTGTGAGTGTGGAACGTCTGTGGACTATCCCGACTATGCTGTGCCTGTGGCGGAAAAAGTGGCAAGCGGTGAATTTGACCGTGGTATTCTTATCTGCGGCACAGGAATCGGCATGAGCATTTCTGCCAACAAGGTAAAGGGGATCCGCTGTGCACTGGTGCATGATGTATTCAGTGCAAAAGCAACCCGTGAACATAATGACAGCAATATGTTAGCCATGGGTGAACGGGTGATTGGTCCGGGCCTTGCCCGTGAAATCGCCAAAACGTGGCTGGGAACGGAATTTGAAGGCGGCCGCCATAGCAACCGAATTGGGAAAATCACATCATACGAAGACGAACAGTAAGGAGTGGATTTCGTGGAAATCGCTCAGTTAAAAAAAGATCTTCAAACGATCCTCCACGATTTCGCTGAACAGGTACCGATGAAAGCTGGACAAGTTTTTGTCGTGGGCTGTTCCACCTCAGAAGTGATGGGGGAGCGGATCGGGACTTCAGGAACCATTGAAGTAGCGGAAATGATTTTTGATGAGTTGAAGGGATGGGCAGATTCCATGGGAGTCTCCCTTGCCTTTCAGTGCTGTGAACACTTAAACAGGGCGCTCGTTCTTGAAAGAGAAGCAGCAGAAAGAAAAGGATTGGATGAAGTCACGGTCATTCCTGTGCGAAAGGCAGGAGGAGCGATGGCAACACAAGCTTATCATTCTTTTGACGATCCCGTCATGGTGGAGCATATCAAAGCCGACGCCGGCATAGACATTGGTGACACCTTTATTGGTATGCATCTGAAACACGTCGCCGTACCCGTCCGAACACCACAGAAAAGCCTTGGCGAAGCTCACGTCACACTGGCTAAAACCAGACCAAAGCTCATCGGCGGAATCAGAGCCGTATACGAATGAAGTACGGCCGGTCCGTTCCTCGCATTGGAGGGACGGACCTTTCATTTAGTTTCAGGTTAAATCCCGAACGATAAGGAAGGATAGGGCGAATAAGATTATGATAAAAGATGTGAAGCGTGATTGATGAAGGTCTTAAGCTGATTTCAGTAAAGCTTGATTATTTTTCTTCCGGATTCGGCAACGATTATGCTGAAGCTGTCGGCAGAAGGGTGGAAGATCTGGGTTGACAAGAATTGTGAACAGTTTCACACGAGGTCCGTCCCTATGAATATAGCTTAAACACGAACGTTACGTTTTGACTATAGGTTTTTATTTCGCCTTTTGGTTAATCGTGTTAGAATGGGAGTGAATGAATCATTGAGGCACCTGGAGCAGTTGGGCCTATGAATTAAAGGGGGATATGTATGAGTAAGATTGCCAAGCAAGATCCGGAAATTTATGCAGCGATTCAAGATGAGTTAGAGCGTCAACGAACGAAAATCGAGTTAATTGCATCTGAAAACTTTGTCAGTGAAGCCGTTATGGAAGCACAGGGCTCGGTTTTGACGAATAAGTATGCAGAAGGGTACCCTGGACGTCGCTATTATGGTGGCTGTGAGCATGTGGATGTAGCGGAGAATCTCGCTCGTGATCGCGCGAAAGAACTTTTTGGTGCTGAGCACGTCAACGTTCAGCCTCACTCAGGGGCACAAGCCAATATGGCAGTCTACTTCACCATCCTTGAACAAGGCGATACGGTTCTTGGAATGAACTTATCTCACGGGGGACATCTGACTCACGGAAGTGCCGTCAACTTCAGCGGTATCCAATATAACTTCGTGGAATACGGTGTGGATGATGAGAAGCATCTGATCAACTACGAAGATGTTAGACAAAAAGCGTTAGAGCACAAGCCGAAGCTGATCGTAGCAGGAGCCAGTGCATATCCAAGAGCGATCGATTTCGCGAAATTCCGTGAAATTGCAGACGAAGTGGGTGCATACCTCATGGTGGATATGGCTCACATTGCAGGACTTGTAGCGGCAGGCCTTCATCAGAATCCGGTTCCTTATGCAGATTTCGTTACGACAACGACTCACAAAACATTACGCGGTCCACGCGGTGGAATGATTCTATGTAGAGAAGAGTTTGCCAAGAAGATAGACAAGTCTATTTTCCCTGGTATTCAAGGCGGCCCGCTCATGCATGTCATTTCTGCCAAGGCGGTTGCTTTTGGTGAAGCGCTTCAGGACTCTTTCAAAGAATACGCACAGAATATCATCGACAATGCGAGCCGTTTAGGTGAAGGTCTTGTAAAAGAAGGCATCAATCTTGTATCGGGTGGATCTGATAACCATCTATTATTGATCGACCTTCGTTCACTTGGCATGACGGGTAAAATCGCTGAGAAAGTCCTTGATGAAATCGGAATCACTGTGAACAAAAATACAATCCCGTTCGATCCGGAAAGCCCATTCGTAACAAGCGGTGTCCGTATCGGAACGGCAGCCGTTACGTCCAGAGGCTTCGGATTGGAAGACATGGATGAGATCGCCTCCATCATGGCTCTCACACTTAAAAACCATGAAGACGAAGGGAAACTGGAAGAAGCGCGCAAACGCGTCATCGACCTGACAAGTAAATTTGAACTATATCCGGAAAGATAATAGATTTAGTACCTCTTCTTCAGGGACGGACCTTCCTGATGGAGAGGTTTTTTGTTAACTGTCCTCCAATTTTTGTTAAAAATGAAAAAACCTGCTTCCACGCTCGCATGAATTCTTCACAGACTCATAGGAAAATGGGGAAAAGACTCATTCCTATAATGTAAAAGTCCCCAAACCTCTCATTTTTAACGATTCCATTACACTTCCCATCTTATGTTGCTCTTAAATTGTCTTTTATGTACAATAGTCTGAGGTGTAAAGGAATAGACAAACTATTTTTACATAAAAATTGAATTGAAGGAGAGAGTCGAATGGGCAAAGTGTATGTATTTGATCATCCGTTAATCCAACACAAGTTAACGTTTATCCGTGATAAAGAAACAGGTACGAAGGAATTCCGTGAGCTCGTTGATGAAGTAGCGACATTGATGGCTTTTGAAATCACCCGTGATTTACCCCTGGAGGACATCGATGTAGAAACACCAGTGAGCAATGCAAAAGCCAAAACACTTGCAGGTAAAAAACTGGGGATCGTTCCGATTCTAAGGGCAGGATTAGGGATGGTAGACGGTATTCTTAAACTGATCCCCGCTGCAAAAGTAGGACATGTTGGTTTATACCGTGACCCTGAGACTCTTAAACCGGTTGAATACTACGTTAAGCTTCCAAGTGATGTGGAAGAGCGTGACTTCATCCTGGTTGATCCGATGCTCGCAACGGGTGGTTCTGCCGTTGAAGCCATCAACTCATTAAAGAAGCGTGGTGCCGTGAGCATCAAGTTCATGTGTCTGGTGGCTTGCCCTGAAGGAGTGGATGCCATTAAGGAAGCGCATCCTGACGTTGATATCTTCATCGCTGCTCTTGATGAGAAACTGAACGAAAAAGGCTACATCGTTCCTGGTCTAGGGGACGCAGGAGATCGTTTGTACGGTACGAAATAATAATAAGATGGAAAATCCGGATGGTCATCATGATCATCCGGATTTTTTTATAGGAGTTGGAAGTATTTACATTTAATTCAAGGGTTACTCATAAAAAGAATATTCTATATAATGAAGAGGCATGTGAAGATCAGATCTATGAATATGTCCGTTTAGGGTGAGTCACTTGAGGTCAGCTGAATAATCCCATAAGGCAAAAAGCACCTTTCAGGACCTTTCACCTTATGCATGTCGGGCCTGAACAGTCGGCTCCGCTTTTCGATTGTCCAGCTCCGGTGGCTAGGGGCTCGAGGTCATAAGTCAAGCCGTCCAAAAAGGCAAAAGACGCCTTTCCGGTCGACTCGCCTTATGCAAGTCGCCCCAGGGCAAGCCCCCTCCGCTTTTCGAATGGTCCAGCTGCACCTCCTAGGCCCTCGAGGTCATAAGCTAAATATGGCAAAAAGGCAAAAAACGCCTTTCTGCCATATTCATCTTATGCTTGTCGGGCCTGAACAGTCGGCTCCGCTTTTCGATAAATGTGTTAAAAATGTGAACAATTTGGAAACGCGTGGATAGGTTGTGAACTTTTTAACTTGAACGCATTGACATAGATAATGCCCTATTGTATGCTTACAAAGGGTATAAAATGATAAGGTTTTCACAAGTGTCAAGCCTTATGAAAACGGTTTTTCATCATTTGTACAGTGTGAACGATTTCCCACTAAATCACATGTGTGGAGATGAAAAAAATGCGTCAAAATGATCGACGCCCGTATCAGTCGATGGTCTTATATTCTGCTATTCTTTCCCAGCTGGTTGGTTCCATTCTAATAGGAATCTTCGGTGGGCGATGGTTGGATGGGATATTAAGCACCACACCACTTTTCTTAATTATTGGACTACTCCTTGGACTAGCAACAGGAATCTACACCATGCTCCGTACAGTCCAACATTTCAATTCGGGAGATTAATGTAAATGCCAGAACTTCAGCAAGTGTTTAACAGGCATCGTAAGTACATATTTTTCCTCCTTTCCTTTTACGTCCTCGGTTGGGGTTTCACTTCCTATCAGTCTATTTTCCTTGGGCTTATTTTGGGGACAAGCATCAGTCTGTTTAGTCACTGGCTGATCATGAGGAGAACCGTGCGATTCGGTGATGCAGTAGAAGCTGGTCAAAAGGTTCGATCTTTAGGGACCTTCTCAAGAATGGCAGGTGCAGCCTTTGCAGTGATCATTGCAACGGAATACCCTGAACAGTTTCATCTCCTGAGCGTCATTATGGGATTAATGACAATTTACGTTGTCATTATGATAGATTATTTTATTCAGAGCTTAGCTCATAAATAGCGGGGAAGAGAGGTGAATTTCATTGCATCATGAAAATCCTACAGCCGAGTTTCTGGGGTTAACTTTTAACCTGGCGAACGTACTGATGATCACAGTGGCCAGTGCCGTTGTATTTCTCATCGCCGTTCTGTCGACTCGTAGACTGGCCATGAAACCGACCGGAGTGCAAAACTTTATGGAATGGGTCATGGACTTTGTCAAGAATATCGTGAAAAGTAATATGGATTGGAAAACAGGTGGTCGTTTCCATCTCCTTGGACTTACTTTACTCATGTACATTTTCGTATCAAACATGTTAGGACTTCCGTTTGCGGTAGTCATCGACCACGAATTATGGTGGAAGTCACCAACAGCGGATCCAGTCATCACTATGACCCTGGCGGTTATGGTTGTCGTGTTGACGCACTACTATGCAATCAAGATGAAAGGCTTCGGTGAATACGGTAAAGACTTCTTCAGACCTATGTCGTTCTTATTCCCGCTGAAGATCATTGAAGAATTTGCCAACACGTTAACACTTGGTCTTCGTCTTTACGGTAACATCTATGCTGGGGAAATCCTGCTTACCTTATTGGTAGGAAGCCTCGCACACATGGGAGCAGCCGGTTTACTGGGTGCCATTATCCCGACGATTGTATGGCAAGGTTTCTCAATCTTTGTCGGCGCAATCCAATCATTTATTTTCGTTATGTTAACGATGGTTTATATGGCTCACAAAGTCAGCATGGACCATTAATATATACCCTGTTCAAAATTGAACAAAACTACACAAACTTTTTTCATACATTTAAAGGAGGAAATTCAGAATGGGTCTTTTAGCAGCAGCAATTGCAATCGGTTTAGCAGCACTAGGTGCAGGTATTGGTAACGGTCTTATTGTTTCACGTACGGTAGAAGGTATGGCTCGTCAGCCGGAAGCTCGTGGTATGCTTCAAACTACAATGTTCATCGGGGTTGCGTTAGTTGAGGCGATTCCTATCATCGCAGTAGTTATCGCATTCATCGTAATGGGTCAATAATAGTAACTGAAAGTTCAAGATGGCGAAGATCATTCGATAAGAACCTTCGCCATTCCTTTATGTTTAGTACTTAAGAACATTTGATTATGAATGGTACGGCATTTGCCGTTATTGTACAGCTTTCTTATAGAAGGCATTGACTCTTGAAGGGAGTGAAACCGCGTGCTTACAAACGCATTTGTCCTTGGAGCTGGTAGCGGCTTTACAGGTGGAGATATCGTATTCCAGCTTGCTATGTTCCTTATCCTTCTTGCGTTATTGAAGAAGTTTGCTTGGGGTCCTTTAATGGGCATCATGCAAGAGCGTGAGAATCACATTGCAGGCGAAATAGAAGCGGCTGAACAAAGCCGTCAAGAAGCAAATAAGAACTTAGAAGAACAGCGCCAGCTTTTAAAAGAGGCTCGTCAGGAAGCGCAAGCGATGATCGAGAACTCTAAGAAGCAGGGTGATGAGCAGCGTGAGCAGATCATCATCGCCGCTCGTCAGGAATCTGAGCGCTTGAAAGAATCTGCGAAACGTGAAATCGAGACGCAGAAGGAACAAGCGATGGCAGCATTACGCGAGCAGGTTGCTTCACTTTCTGTTCTGATTGCATCGAAAGTCATTGAGAAAGAACTTTCTGTTCAAGATCAACAGAAGCTGATCAACGATTACATTAAAGAGGCAGGAGAAGAGCGATGAGCTACTCTACAGTCGCAAAACGCTACGCGTTAGCTCTTTTCGAAATTGCCAAAGAACACAATCAATTAGAAGCGATTGAACATGAGCTTCGTGCAGTGAAATCCGTTTTCAACGAAAATAAAGAATTAAGCATTCTTTTGGAAAATCCGAAGTTTTCGACGGATAAGAAGAAGGATATGTTGAAAGAAGCGTTCTCTGCTGTTTCAGTACCAGTATTGAATACGCTGCTCCTTATGACGGATCGTCATCGTGAAGATCAGGTAGTGGGAGTGGTCGATGCATTCATCGAGCTTTCCAATGAGGCAAGAGGAATTGCAGAAGCAAAGGTGTATTCCGTACGTGCTTTAACGGAAGATGAGAAGATGGCAATCTCAGCTTCTTTTGCTAAGAAAATCGGTAAACAATCATTAAGAATAGAGAATGTGATAGACGAAAACATCCTTGGCGGACTAAAGGTCCGTATCGGCAACCGTATTTATGACGGAACACTTGCCGGCAAGTTGGATCGTCTTGAGCGTGAACTCGTTCGTTAACTTTCGTATAAATGAGGGGTGAAATTCATGAGCATCAAGGCGGAAGAAATCAGCGCGCTGATAAAAAAGCAAATTGAAAACTATCAGTCTGAGATGAAAGTAAGCGATGTAGGTACAGTTATCCAAATCGGTGACGGTATCGCTCGTGCTCATGGCCTCGACAATGTCATGGCTGGAGAGCTTGTTGAATTTTCTAACGGTGTCATGGGAATGGCACAGAACTTAGAGGAAAACAACGTAGGTATCGTAATTCTCGGACCATTCAAAGACATTCGTGAAGGCGATGAGGTTCGTCGTACTGGACGTATCATGGAAGTTCCAGTAGGACAAGAACTTGTAGGTCGTGTTGTAAACTCACTTGGACAACCTGTTGATGGATTAGGTCCAATTGCGACAACAAAAACGCGTCCTATCGAAGGTGGAGCACCTGGTGTTATGGATCGTAAATCCGTACACGAACCGCTTCAAACCGGTATCAAAGCGATCGACGCTCTTGTACCGATCGGTCGTGGTCAACGTGAGTTAATCATCGGAGACCGTCAAACAGGTAAAACATCTGTTGCGATCGACTCAATCCTTAACCAAAAAGATCAAGACATGATTTGTATCTATGTTGCGATCGGTCAGAAAGAATCGACTGTACGTAATGCAGTTGAAACGCTTCGTAAGCACGGTGCCCTTGATTACACGATCGTTGTAACGGCATCAGCTTCCCAGCCTGCGCCAATGCTATTCTTAGCACCATACGCTGGTATCACAATGGGTGAAGAGTTCATGCATAACGGCAAGCACGTTCTTGTTGTATATGATGATCTTTCTAAGCAGGCTTCTGCTTACCGTGAGCTTTCACTATTATTACGCCGTCCTCCAGGCCGTGAAGCATTCCCTGGTGACGTATTCTACTTACACTCTCGTTTACTCGAGCGTGCGGCGAAATTGAGTGATGCAAAAGGTGGAGGTTCCATCACAGCATTACCATTCGTTGAAACACAAGCAGGGGATATCTCCGCTTACATCCCGACAAACGTTATCTCCATCACTGACGGACAGATTTTCTTACAATCTGACCTATTCTTCTCCGGTGTACGTCCGGCGATCAATGCAGGTCTTTCCGTATCACGTGTTGGTGGATCCGCTCAAATCAAAGCGATGAAGAAGGTTTCCGGTACACTGCGTCTTGACTTGGCTGCATACCGTGAGCTAGAGGCATTCGCCCAGTTCGGATCAGATCTTGATAAAGCGACACAGGCGAAACTGAACCGTGGAGCACGTACTGTTGAAGTACTGAAGCAGGATCTTAACAAACCACTTCAAGTTGAAAAACAAGTAATGATCTTCTATTCACTGACAAAAGGTCATTTAGATGATATTCCAGTAACAGATATCCGCCGTTTCGAAGGTGAATTCCTAAGCTGGTTAGATCACAACCATACAGAACTGTTAGACCATATCCGAACAACAAAAGGCCTTCCTGAAGACGATGCAATGGTCGCTGCGATCAACGAATTCAAGAAGACATTTGTGACATCTGAGTAATTGTCTGACGTGCCGGTGTCGATTTTTGTCACCGGCGGTTCATTCAATCAGTCAGTTGGTTCTATTGAATATGACTAACATTTTAAAAGGGTGGTGAGAACCAGTGGCATCGTTACGCGACATAAAAACTCGTATTACATCTACGAAGAAAACAAGTCAAATTACGAAAGCAATGGAAATGGTTTCTGCCTCTAAGTTGAACCGTGCTGAAACGAATGCGAAAGCCTTCGTTCCTTACATGGAGAAAATCCAGGAAGTCGTGACTTCCATTTCCCTTGGTAGCACAGATGTAACGCATCCGATGCTAGTCTCCCGCCCCGTAAAAAAAACCGGCTACTTGGTCATTACATCTGACCGCGGTTTGGCGGGGGCTTATAACTCGAGCGTCATTCGTGCTGTAAGTAATGCGATTAAAGAGCGTCACAGCTCAAAAGATGAATACGCCATTATTGCATTAGGTCGTATTGGAAGAGATTTCTTCCAAAAACGAGGCGATAATGTAGTGGAAGGCATTGTAGGGCTACCAGATCAACCAAACTTTGCAGATATCAAGGACATTGCCAACAAAGCAGTCAGCATGTTCTCTGATGGTGCTTATGATGAGCTTTACATGTTCTATAACCACTATGTCAGTGCCATTCAACAAGACGTTACCGAGAAGAAGGTTCTTCCTTTAACGGAGCTTGATTCTTCTTCATCAAAGCTAACTTCTTATGAGTTTGAACCTAATGCTGAAGACATTTTGGAAGTGTTGCTTCCTCAATATGCTGAAAGCTTGATTTACGGTGCGTTACTCGACGGTAAAGCCAGTGAGCACGCGGCCCGTATGACAGCAATGAGAAATGCGACAGATAATGCAAAAGAAATCATTAACAGCCTTACACTTTCTTATAACCGTGCGCGTCAAGCAGCGATTACCCAAGAGATCACGGAAATCGTCGGCGGGGCAGCGGCACTCGAATAGAAACGAAATTCCGGCTTAGTCCCGGATTACAACATAGTTATGTCGTCAAAAGCTAGTTAGGAGGGAAAGAGATGAACAAAGGACACGTTCTTCAAGTAATGGGTCCAGTTGTTGATGTCAAGTTCGCCAATGGCCAACTTCCTGATATCTACAACTCATTAAAGGTCCAAATTGCAGATAGAGCTGAACTTACATTAGAGGTTGCCCTTCACCTAGGTGATGATTCTGTACGTACGATCGCGATGGCATCCACAGATGGTTTACAACGTGGAGCCGAAGTACTTGATACAGGAGCGCCAATCTCTGTACCAGTAGGGGATGTCACTTTAGGTCGTGTATTTAACGTACTAGGTGAATCAATTGATTTAGACGAGCCGATTGCAGCAGGTCTTCGTCGCGATCCAATTCATAGACAAGCACCTACATTTGAGCAGCTTTCTACAGAAGTTGAAATTCTTGAAACAGGTATTAAAGTAGTAGACTTACTTGCTCCTTACATCAAGGGTGGTAAGATCGGTCTATTCGGTGGAGCCGGTGTTGGTAAAACCGTATTAATCCAGGAGCTTATCAACAACATCGCTCAAGAGCACGGCGGTATCTCTGTATTCGCCGGTGTTGGAGAGCGTACTCGTGAAGGAAATGACCTTTACCACGAGATGAGCGACTCTGGCGTTATTAAGAAAACAGCGATGGTATTCGGACAAATGAATGAGCCGCCTGGTGCACGTATGCGTGTTGCCTTAACAGGTCTTACAATGGCTGAATACTTCCGTGATGAGCAAGGTCAGGACGTACTTCTGTTCATCGATAACATCTTCCGTTTCACGCAAGCAGGTTCTGAGGTTTCTGCCCTACTTGGCCGTATGCCTTCTGCCGTTGGTTACCAGCCGACACTTGCGACTGAAATGGGTCAATTGCAAGAGCGTATCACGTCAACAAACGTAGGTTCTGTAACATCGATCCAAGCGATCTATGTACCTGCCGATGACTACACGGATCCGGCTCCTGCTACGACTTTCGCTCACTTGGATGCCACAACAAACCTTGAGCGTAAGCTTTCTGAGATGGGTATCTATCCTGCGGTAGATCCATTGGCTTCGACTTCCCGTGCTCTTTCTCCGGAAATCGTAGGAGAAGAACACTACAGCGTTGCGCGTAATGTTCAACAGACATTACAACGTTATAAAGAACTTCAAGATATCATTGCGATCCTTGGTATGGATGAGCTTTCTGATGATGATAAGCTGACGGTACACCGCGCACGTCGTGTACAATTCTTCTTATCCCAAAACTTCCACGTTGCAGAACAGTTCACTGGACAAAAAGGTTCTTATGTTGAAGTAAAAGATACTGTTAAAGGTTTCAAAGACATCCTTGACGGTAAATACGATCACATTCCTGAAGATGCATTCCGTCTAGTAGGTCCGATTGAGGATGTATTAGCAGCAGCTAAAGAAATGGGCGTAGAGGTATAATCAGGGACCAGGAGGGAAGAAAATGAAGACATTAAAAGTCAATATTGTCACTCCCGATGGCCCAGTGTACGATTCAGAAGTGGAAATGGTAAGCACAAAAGCTCAAAGCGGTGAGCTTGGAATCTTACCAGGACACATTCCGATGGTTGCTCCACTACAAATCGGTGCGGTTCGCCTGAAAAAAGGTGGCAACACTGAGCTTGTAGCTGTCAGTGGCGGATTCTTAGAAGTGCGTCCTGAACAAGTGACAATTCTAGCACAGTCTGCTGAATCAGCAGAAGCTATCGATGTACAACGCGCGAAAGAAGCAAAAGGCCGCGCTGAAGACCGCATGCAGGCACAAAAGGACGATGTAGATTTCCGTCGTGCCGAACTCGCTCTTAAGCGTGCCATGAACAGAATTAACGTTTACGAACGTAACTTCTAATCATAAACAGAAACCACCCATTCTTTTTGAATGGGTGGTTTTTATTAGTAGGGGCAAACCTCTTATTTGAGATGTTCTTTGTCCTGGAAATATCTTTAATTCAGGTGCAAATATTTTGCAAATTGCATATGTTCCGACAGACTAATGTGATAAAATGTACTATGTGCGTCGAAATTGATTATCGGGAGTGAGAAGAGTGATAGAAAGCTTTGGCCAGCAGGCCCTGATCAGCATGCTCGTGCATCTATTTGTATTCGGAGTCACCTTTTGGTCCTTGCAATCCATCCAGTTAGACAAGCTCCTGAAGAAAAATCGAGTCGCTCAAGGGAGACTTTTGTATATCCTACTAACGGTTGCCATCGGCTCAAGCGTCAGCCGGTTCTTACTGGATTATTACCTTTGGTCTCAGGCGTTGCCTGTTTTCTTTGAATAATGGAGCTTTTACAAAAAATAGGTCTTACTGCATGTTTTCAACGGGGACTGTTTTCAGTAAGATAGATTCTGTGTTCGTCCCTTTGTGAAAAAGTTTCAATGTGAAACCCTTTTCATGATAATCAGCTTGAAAGCCTCAATAATTGTAAAAAGATGACGACAATTTTCAAGTATGTTCTTCTCCCATTCGGACAGACTTATCCTTAAGGGGAGGAATATAAATGAGTCGGTATCTTTACATTATTTTAATCTTTTTTGTTGGATTAGGTTTTCTTCCTGTTATAAATGGGAACAACACTATCGAAGCCAATCATTTATTAGACATTGAAAAGCTTGATCAAGCTATTGTTCATTCTCAAGGTCAGGTAACTGAATGGTCTCTATATGCAAGAGAAAACAAAAAAAGCTTCACGAATAAAGGATTTGCCAAATATAGTACTACTATGCAAGAAACTTTTTCTGAATTTGAATGGGAGATGAAAAAGTCTGCTGAAGAAGTAATGGTTGTGGGACAACGTCAGACGTCTCACGGGGAAGAAACCATTAAGCTCCAGCATACCCTCACAAACAAGCATTCGGTTTCGGCGGTTATGTACGAAATGCGGGGCAGTCAGAAAGCGTTGGGAGACCAGACGAAGCACTACATCAAGAGTGAATTCATCCCAAATATGGAAATCATTTTTACTACTAAACCCATGATTTTCTCTTGTATAAAAGGCGAATTCAATGATAAGCTTGAGAAAGTTTTGTCGAATCAGGCTGTCGAATTAATGTCTAAACTAGAAGCTAAAGAACTGGAATCATTAAAAGAGGAAAATTTTTATTCCATTTCTGCACACTCGGAACAATTGTCACGGACTATTCCAACAAAAAATCATGATATGAATATACAACTAGGTCTACGGAAAAGCGGAATGGGCGCTAAGACAACCTTTGTGATTGGCACACCCATCCTAATTATTGAATATTAATATAGAGAAATTGGACGCGGAGGGGAATACTCTTGGAAAAAATTATCGTCCGCGGCGGTCAGCGTTTAAGCGGTACAGTGCAAGTTGAAGGAGCAAAGAATGCCGTTTTACCAGTCATCGCTGCTACATTATTAGCAAGTGAAGGAAAAAGTGTAATTAAAAATGTACCACCACTCTCCGATGTATATACGATTAATGAAGTATTACGTCATTTAAATACAGATGTAGAGTTTAACAATGGTGAAGTCGTCGTGAATGCATCAAGAGAGTTGTTTGTAGAAGCACCGTTCGAATATGTTCGAAAAATGCGTGCATCCGTCCTTGTAATGGGATCATTACTCGGCCGTACAGGTAAAGCACGTGTTGCGCTTCCTGGTGGATGTGCCATTGGATCAAGACCGATTGACCAACACTTAAAAGGCTTCGAAGCAATGGGAGCAAAAGTGAAGGTAGGAAATGGTTTTATCGAAGCTGAAGTAGACGGAAGACTGAAAGGTGCCAAAGTTTATCTGGATTTCCCTAGTGTAGGGGCAACAGAAAACATTATGATGGCGGCTGTTCTTGCAGAAGGAACAACCATCCTTGAAAACGTAGCGAAAGAGCCGGAAATCGTCGACTTAGCTAACTTCCTGAATAAAATGGGAGGAAACGTTGTTGGTGCAGGTACTGGAACGATTCGCATCGAAGGCGTAGATCGCCTATATGGTGTTGAACACAGCATCATTCCAGACCGTATCGAAGCAGGGACATTCATGGTGGCTGCTGCCATTACGCAAGGAGATGTCCTTGTAAAGGGAGCGATCCCGGAACACTTATCTTCTTTAGTTGCCAAGATGGAAGAAATGGGCGTTACAATCATCGATGAAGAGGAAGGACTTCGTGTCATTGGACCGGAGAAACTAAAATCTGTCGATATCAAAACGATGCCTCATCCTGGTTTCCCGACAGATATGCAATCCCAAATGATGGCACTGCTATTAGCGGCAGACGGCACAAGCGTCATCACTGAAACCGTATTCGAAAACCGTTTCATGCATGCCGAAGAATTCCGTCGCATGGGAGCAGACATCAAGATTGAAGGACGCTCTGTCATTATGAACGGACCAACACCTCTTCAAGGAGCAGAAGTGGCTGCAACAGACTTACGTGCAGCGGCAGCTCTCTCGATTGCTGGTCTCGTAGCAGACGGTTATACTCGCGTAACAGAACTGAAGCACTTAGATCGTGGATATGTTAACTTCCATCAGAAACTCGCAGGTTTAGGAGCCGATATCGAGCGTGTGAGAGAAGTTGAAGAAACCCCTGTTTCTGAACAAACCATGATGAAGGATGCGTAAGGATGAAATGAAAAGGTGAGCTTTTCTCTTAGGGGAAGGGCTTGCTTTTTTTTGTTGTGCTGAAAATATTGGCGGGTTGCCGGTCTTTTCAGCTGGATGAACGTAAATAGATCGCTGAAAGGGCTGCTACTGACGTAGGGAAGCCATCTATTTTCGTAAATGATGTACTTATTTTCAAAAAATCGCTTTTATTTTCAAAACTGGTACACTTATTTTCAAAAAACCGATTATATTTTCAAAACCGGTACGCTTATTATCAAAACCCAAATCTTATGATCAAAACCGCTACACAAGAACCACACTTCCATCGCCCTTAACCCAACCCCAAAGAAATTTCGACAATCCACCTGCAAACCCGCAGGATATCAAAACTCATCCATCCCTCTCCCAAATCAAATACATAATTGCTTGTCCACTACCATACATATGAAAGAGAGTGGAGAAGTGTGAAAGGACATTCTCCTATTTAATCTTTCATTGGAGGCCGCGAACATGAAGCAATGGAAACCCGTAATCACCGTCTTCTCAATCTTTATCAGCATCATCTTTATTGTACCTACTCTTCTCGTACTCCCATTTTCATCAGAAAAGGAAAAGGCAAACTTGAACGAAAAATTAAAAGATTCCCCAGGGATCGAGGAGCTGGCTGATTCTGTCGAAGTGGCGGTATACCGATCCAATCAGGATTTAATTGAGAAACTCCCTTTGGAGCAGTATGTAGTGGGAGTGGTAGCAGGTGAAATGCCTGCAGATTTCGAGCAAGAAGCGTTGAAAGCGCAGGCTCTTGCCGCAAGGACGTATATTGTGAATCAGCTTATGCTGGAGGATTCTTCTGTTCCAAAGGGAGCCGATGTAACGGATACAGTCTCTCATCAGGTATACAAAAATCAAAAAGAGCTGGCAGGACTTTGGGGAGCAGAGTATGATTGGAAGATCAAAAAAATAAGCGATGCAGTCCTTGAAACCATGGGCCAGGTTCTGACTTATGATGGTAAGCCAATCACTGCAGCCTTTTTCTCGACAAGCAATGGTTATACTGAAAACTCTGAGGCGTATTGGCCCAATGAGTATCCCTATTTAAGAAGTGTGGAAAGCCCCTGGGACTCAGCATCACCAAGATTTGAGGATCAAAAAATCATCCCGATCAGGGAATTTGAACAGAAACTCGGGGTCAACCTGCCAAAAGACGGATCGGTGGGAACCATCACATCAAGAACAGAAGGCAAAAGAGTGGCAAGTGTCGAAATCAATGGCAAAGGATTTTCGGGTAGGGAAATCAGAGAGAAATTAGAACTAAGATCTTCTGACTTTACTTGGTACTTAAAGGATGATCATATCGTCATCGCCACAAAAGGATTTGGCCATGGTGTCGGGATGAGTCAATATGGAGCAAACGGAATGGCAAAGGAAGGAAAGAATTATCAAGATATCGTCACGCATTACTACAAAGATGTAAAAATAACGGAATCCGAAAAGCTGCTGCAGAAAGTAACAGCTCAAAGATAATCAAAAGGATTGAGTCTAAAAGGTCAATGTGACCAGACTCAATCCTTTTTAAAATAGGCTTCGAACTTCTTCATCTTAATCGTTATGGCATGCCCAGGGTTTTTAAAATAAGTCCGGTTCACAATCCAAAACAACACCGTTACGCCTATCAAATCCTTAGCAGCATCAATCAGCGTAGCCGAACGATAGGGAACAAAGGATTGATGAATTTCATCTACAAACCCATAAAAGATGCTGATCAGGGCAACGGCAAAGTTCAAGGTGAAGTGAAGCTTTCCATGTGCTAACAGAGCGACAACGAATAATCCATATAAGATACCGAACTCGATTAAATGAAGAGACTCCTTAATAAAGCGGTCCCACTGATTATCAGGAAAACGTATGACCGCATCATCCGGATTACTCGACAGGATCCAGATCAGGACCATATAAAGAAAAGGCGCAGCTGTCAGCACATATCTAAGTAATTTCTTCATACGCAGCCCGTCCTTTCTGTTTTTTATATTGTATCATGAGGCGATTTAGTGTGATTAATAAAATGCAAGAATGGCCAAGTCAGCCTCTATCTCGATTTTATTTTCAGCTTATTTTAAAAATCATACATATTTTCCATCTCTTTGTCGAAAGATAAGAATTAAAAAATTTTTTTCAATGTGTATATATTTTCAGAATTCTGTTCAGAATGATTGCTGAGGTGATGAAAATGAGAGAGGAAGAAAAGAAACAACCTTCTCAAAACTTTTTGAAAAGACGTTGGGCATACCCAGCAATCTATTTAGCAAGTGCAGCAATCATTATCACGGGGATTCTGTGGTACCAGGCAGGAAATGACGTTAACGAGAAAGCCAAGGATTACAGCTATGATGGAATTCCTACTGATAATGAGTTCAACCAGCCTGCAGAAGAAGTCAATCGTTCATTGGAAAACTTTGTAATGCCTGTTGACAGTCCTGAAGATACAGTGATTGAAAAACAATTCTACGACACTGAAGCTTCAGCCGAAGAACAGGAAGCAGCCCTTGTTGTTTATGGTAACATGTATTACCCGAACCAAGGAATCGACATCTCTAAAGATGGACAAGAATTCGATGTTCTGGCAGCCATGAGCGGTACAGTGACAAAGGTTCAGGAAGATTCCCTGCTTGGGAACACGATTGAAATCGAGCACAGCAAAGGAATCGTTACTCGCTATCAATCGGTAAAAGACTTTGAAGTCGCGGTTGGAGATGTCGTTGATCAAGGACAAGCCATTGCCAAAGCAGGAAAGAGCTTGTTCAATGAAGATGCCGGCGTTCACGTACACTTTGAAATCCGTAAGGCAAATGTAGCCGTGAATCCACTGGAATACTTCAATAAGTCACTTGCCACTCTTCAAGAAGCACAACTTGAAGACACGAAGGTTTCAGGTGAACAGCCTGATGCTGAAGCAGCAGAAGAGAATGCATCAGAAGATCAAGCCACAGAAGACAAAGCATCTGAAGACAAGCAAGAAGAGACTGAGCAAAAGCCGAAACAAGAAAGCGAAGGCAGCGCTGACGTAAAAGAAGAAGAATAATCTTATATAGATGAAAAGGACTGACCGGGAATAGCCGGTCAGTTTTTTTGTGGTGTAGAGGAGTGAGGACTTTTCAAAGTGGTCACTGAGAATATGGCGTTTCATTATGAATAGAAATTTCCTCGGAAATTCGACAAGGGTAACGTTTTACTGGTAAAACATTGCCAATTCCAAATCGTGTAGTTTTCGTATCATCATCAGTCATTTCCTTATTTTAGAAAAGCAATATGTATGTATAAAAAAATGTACCTGCCCAGTTGTCGTTTTTTCTTTATTGACCAGGCTTTTTCCAATAAAAGATAATGATGGCATGAATAAAAAATCAGAAAATTCATTCTTTATTAACGGGAGGTGAGAATTTCAGGTAACGCTTTTAAATCAAGGAGGTGAAGTATTGCTCTACTTCATGATGTTTTTACTGATAACAGGAGGATGCATCGTCCTTGCACTGCGAAAGAAACGGGCATTCTTTTTAACCATTCCATTCTTGTCTTTATTCATTTACTTTATCATTCAGATTGTCATGGTCCCGGTACCGTTCTTTGAGACCGTGAAATTTATTTTCAGTTTAAAATAATGAGCTTGAAAAGGGGTTACATAAATGAAGAAGATTGATAGAGCAAAAGCGGATCAGTATTTTAAAGAAAAAAATCGTTATATGGCACTTTACCTGGTGATTTGGCTCGCTTCTTCCTTTGGGGTCGTGATGTTTGCAGAAAGCCTGTCGACCATCACCTTCAATGGCTTCCCGTTTCACTATTTCATGGGGGCACAAGGGGCGATTGTCATCTTCATCATCTTACTTTATGTGAATGCGAAAGTGAGCGATGGAATCGATAAGAAGTATGGAATCGATGAAAGCAAAAATGAGCAGATCAGTTATGGAAAGACATTGGATCATTGAACGGTTATAACCAAATATAGAGCATAACAGGGGGAAACGGTAGATGGATACTCAATTTTTAGTATCGACGTCGATTATACTGTTGACGTTTGCGTTATATATCGGAATTGCTATTTATAATAAGGCGAAAGCGACTTCGGATTTCTACGTGGCAGGACGTGGCGTTCCGCCGATCTTTAACGGTATGGCCATTGGGGCGGACTGGATGAGTGCAGCTTCATTCATCGGTCTTGCGGGTACCGTCATGATACTCGGTTATGATGGACTTGCCTATATCATGGGATGGACAGGCGGGTATTTGCTGTTAACGTTCTTGCTTGCTCCCCAGCTCAGGAAATATGGGCGGTATACAGTTCCAGAATTCATCGGGGACCGGTATAACAGCCATACGGCACGTGTCATTGCCGCCATCTGTACCATCATTATCAGTTTTACCTATTCCATTGGGCAGTTGTCAGGATCAGGGGTTGTCATCGGCCGTTTATTCGAGATCGATGCCAAAGTCGGTACGATGATCGGGGTCGTCCTCATCGCCTTTTATGCTGCCTTCGGAGGGATGAAGGGAATCACATGGACACAGGTGGCTCAGTACATTGTCCTGATCATTGCCTATTTGATCCCTGTCATTTTCATGTCGCTGCAAATTACAGGAAACCCCGCTCCGTGGATTTCTTATGGTGAATTGGTAGGGAAGATCGGTGAACTGGACCGGGAGCTTGGTGTGTCGGAATATTTTGCTCCCTTCACCAACGGGACGAAATGGCAGTTTATGGCCCTTATGTTTACGTTGATGGCAGGGACCGCGGGACTTCCCCACGTGATCGTCCGGTTCTATACAGTGTCGACGATGAAAGCCGCGCGCTGGTCAGGGGCCTGGGCACTGCTTTTTATTGGACTTCTGTATTTATCTGCCCCCGCTTATGCAGCGTTCTCCCGTTTTATCCTGATGACAAAGGTAGCGGGCAGTCAGATCAGTGACTTGCCGTCCTGGACAAAATCCTGGGTGGATACAGGTAAACTACAGGTAGCAGATGCTAATGGAGATGGAGTACTTCAGTGGAAGGAAATCATCATTTCCAATGATATCGTGGTCATGGCCACACCGGAAATAGCCAATTTAGGTGTATTCGTCATCGGACTCGTAGCGGCCGGTGCCATGGCTGCCGCTTTATCGACGGCAGGTGGATTGATGATCGCGATTTCGTCATCATTTGCCCATGATATTTACTACAGGGTATTTAAGCCGAATGCCACGGAGAAAAATAGACTGGCGGTTGCCCGTTGGTCCATTGTCATTGCGACAGTCCTTGCGGGGATCGTGGCACTCAACCCTCCGGGGGTGATCACTCAGATCGTCGCCTGGGCGTTTGCGTTGGCGTCTGGAACGTTCTTCCCGGCCTTGTTACTCGGAGTTTGGTGGAAGCGCTCGAATTCCTACGGGGTCATTGCCGGGATGCTGGTAGGACTTGCAGTCACTCTCACGTATATCTTCCTGGCAAGATCAGGTGTCACCGTGTTCGGAATCATTGATACAGGAGCGGGAGTGTTCGGGGCAACGGCGGCCGCCATCGCCAATATCGTAGTTTCATTAATAACGAAAGCTCCTTCTCAAAAGATTCAAGAAGAAGTAATGGATCTTCGTTACCCTGAACAGATGACCTTCAAAGACGGAGAGGTTTGGGTGAACGACGATGTCGACTTCAAAGCCTGACGGATCATTCAAAGAAGCTGTGCTCCTCCATCCCTTCTTCAAGGGGATGGAGCGTAGTACGGCTCTTTCCCTTTTCAATGAGTGTAAGCGGACAGCGGCTGGAGAGAACCAGATCATTCTAAAAAGCTCCGAACAACGCCAGGGAATCTATCTGGTGATAAGGGGAGAAGTAGAGGTCTTGGTGGACAAGGGAAAGCAAGAGGTTCTGGAAGTGATTTCCCGTAACGGAATGGTAGGATTATCGAGCTTGTATTCTGTCATGCATTCTCAAGCTGAAGATAACGTCTACTCCACCGTCGAAGTCAAAGCAAAGGAGGAAAGCGACCTCTGCCTCGTTCCTTATACCCGTTTGCAAGCTTATTGGGATGAACCCTATTTAAAGAACTTTTTATTACAAGAAACCTCGAAAAGACTGCAGGATGTGTACCATTCCCTGTCCCGGCAGGTCGAAGTATCCCACGGACTTGAAGAGAGGACAACCATTCTGAAGAGGGTCGGGGACGTGATGACAAAAGGGGTTGTAACTGTCAGGAGTGACGATTCCTTACAGCATGCAGCCAGGGAAATGGGAGAAAGGCGAGTGAGTTCTGTCATTGTGACAGATAACCAAAGGATCACAGGAACCCTCACAGAAAGGGACCTCGTCTCCAGATGCCTTGCAAGGTCCGTCCCTCTCACCGATCCGGTAAAGGGGTTCATGACCCCCAATCCCACAGTCATCACCCGTGACGCCTATCTGTACGAAGCCCTGGCCACCATGCTCGACCACTCCATCAAACACCTGCCTGTAGTGGATGGTATGGAGAGGGACGGACCTGTGGGAATCCTCACCCTTCAAGATGTCATGAAAGCGAATCATATTGAAGCCCTGACGAGTGGGAGGAAGCTTGAACACAAGGAATACCCACTGAAAAAAGTTAAACCAATGGTGGATTCCATGTTTAACAGTCTTTGGAGGGCACATGCACCAGTTTTTCACTTGCTTGATTTCATGTCAGGGCTGTTCGATCGAATCTATCAACGGATCTTAAGGGATGTTGAGGAATCGTTAAAAGAAGAAGGGCTGGAACGGCCATGCCAGTATGCGTTTTATGTTATGGGATCGGCAGGAAGGAAAGAGCAATTTATGTTCACGGACCAGGATCATTTCCTCGTATATGAATCACACACGAAAGAAGCGAGGGACTATTTCCGCCAATTCTCTGAAAGGGCAGTCTTGGAATTGGAAGAGGCCGGGCTGCGGCTTTGTGATGGAGGAATGATGGCGAGTCAGGAATCGTGGAGAGGGAGTGTAGGTGCCTGGCAGGAAAGAGTGAGGGAATGGTCGATCCATTCCACAGAGGATACATTACTTAAGATGCAGAATTTCTTTTCCTATCGGTTTGTTTATGGGGATGACTCCCTTCATTCGACATTTGAAGGGATGATCCTGAAGCAGCTCCACAGTTCGAAAATATTGTTGGTGCGCCTCGCCCAGATTGAAAACACCAAACAGGTACCTGTCCTTCATTCGTCGATTCGATCCATACTGGGCATGGATCGAAAGGCGGTTTCGATCAAGAAGGAAATTCTGTTCCCTTTTCATCACGCACTGCAACTATTGAACGCAGGTCATGGCAATACCTCAGGCTCTACCAGTGAAAAAATAGAGTTTCTAAAGAAAAAGAGGTCGATATCCGGGGAATTTGCAGAAGAATTACGGGACGCCTTCCAGGAAGTCATGAAGCTCTATATAGAATCGAAGAGGAATGGACAGGGAGATACAGTCTATCTTTCCACCCTGCCCACCCGCCAAAAAGAAATCCTTTATCAAAGTGTAAAAATCATACGTCAATTTCAAGTTCTGATGCTGTCGCATTACTCCTTGGCATAGAGAAGGGAAGTGAAGGTGTTCATTTTTTCAAAGAAGAGGATCAAATGTCCACTCCATTACGATTCTGTCCCACTGAACCGTAAAGTTGAGGAGCTTACATTTGTTGTCTTTGATACCGAAACGACAGGCTTCAGGGTCGGGGCTGAGGACAGGATGCTCGAGATCGGAGCAGTGAAGGTAAGCGGTTATGAGGTAAAAGAAAACATCACCTTTCAGACATTTTCCAATCCACATCGACTCATTTCTCAGGAAATAATCCAGTTGACGGGAATTCAGTCAAAAGATGTCGAACTAGCGCCGGAAGCAATGGATGCCATCCAGGATTTCTTCACTTATATAGAGGGAAATACCGTGAACTGCACCGTTGGACATTATGTAAGCTTTGATGAATTAGTGTTAAAGAATGAACTGAAACGGGAAGGGTTTCAGCTTCAGATGGCGCCTAGCCTGGACACGTTGGACCTAATCGGATTTCTTTCCCCATCATACGACATGAGGGATCTCGAACGATACGCCCAATTATTCGGGACGCGATTATATCCGAGACATCGAGCGTTAAACGATGCCCTGATGACCGCCTATTTGTTTGTGGAGCTGTTGGAGCTGTTAAGGGATCGAGAGGTAAAGACGTGGGGAGACCTGATACAGATCAGTCGTAGCAGGGGGTGAAGGAGGGAGTTATGGGCTTGAACCTCCCTTTCCCATCTGTCTCCAGACGAAAAGTCAAATAAAGGTCCGTCCCTCTGAATGATTTTTCAGAAAATTTACCTCAAACCTTGTCCTTATTGTGTTTTTTGTGCATATATGAGGACACAAGCTAATAAAATGAAACAAACCTATCAAAACAGAGAGTGTTTGAGGTGAGGAATCGTCATTATACTATTGATCATTAGCTGAGATTTTTGTTTATATGTTGTAACATCAGGAAGCTGCTGCCGAATTAAATAAGGCTTTCTGCCGCTTGCACAAGGGTAAGGGTCTGTGCAGGGGGTCTGTACTATTTCATTGATGCGAAAGCGAGTCTCATTTCACACTTCTCACATCCAATTTAGGGAGGTCGAGTGGTGTGCACGATTACATCAAAGAGAGAACAATCAAGATTGGTAAGTATATCGTGGAGACGAAAAAAACTGTTCGTGTAATTGCGAAGGAGTTTGGCGTGTCCAAAAGTACTGTCCATAAAGATCTTACGGAACGACTGCCAGAGATTAATCCAGAGCTCGCAAATGAAGTCAAAACAATACTTGATTATCATAAATCTATCCGGCACCTACGAGGTGGAGAAGCGACGAAGCAAAAGTATAAAAAAGAAGAGCTCCACAGCTAACCAAAATACGCCAAGCCCCAGAATGATGGGTCACGCTTGGTGTGTTTTTGTTTTATTGGAGAGGAGGAAGGCGATTGGATTTTTGGACGTTGGCTTTTTACAGTTTGTGGATTTATATTGGGTGTACCTGGTACAGAAAGAAAGGCTTGGATGTACCAGGTACAAAAACCACCCCACCCACCCCAAACCTTAACACCCATGTAACATCCCCCTCCAATCACCCTAAAACTTTCCAATAAATTAACAAAATCACTACATTTTTTTGACAAGTAATACCTACATTCGACATATTTATGGTAAAATAATTAATTAGGTGAAAGTTTTGACTTAACGTTTTTGCGTAATGACATTTAGATGAAATCATAGATGAAATACGATGATGAATTGTAGGAGTAGAAGGGAGAAACACAAGATGTTCGCGAAAGATATTGGGATTGATCTTGGTACGGCTAATGTTTTGATTCATGTTAAAGGAAAAGGAATTGTCCTTAATGAGCCATCGGTCGTGGCTTTGGATAAGAATACGGGGAAGGTGTTGGCAGTCGGGGAGGAAGCGCGCCGCATGGTAGGGCGTACTCCTGGAAACATCGTGGCCACTCGCCCGTTAAAAGACGGCGTAATCGCTGACTTCGATGTAACAGAAGCGATGTTGAAGCATTTTATTAACAAATTGAATGTAAAAGGTTTTCTTTCTAAACCAAGAATCTTGATCTGCTGTCCGACGAACATCACAAGTGTAGAGCAGAAGGCCATCAGGGAAGCGGCTGAAAAGAGCGGCGGCAAGAAGGTGTATCTGGAAGAAGAACCGAAAGTGGCAGCAATCGGTGCCGGAATGGATATCTTCAATCCAACAGGGAATATGGTCGTGGATATCGGTGGAGGAACAACGGATGTCGCGGTACTGTCCATGGGGGATATTGTGACGAGTCAGTCGATTAAAATGGCTGGGGACAAGTTTGACTATGAAATCCTCAATTATATTAAAAAAGAGTACAAGCTTCTGATCGGGGAACGTACCGCGGAAGATATCAAGGTGAACATCGGGACGGTTTTCTCTGAAACCCTTGATGAAGAACGAAAAGAAATGAGCATCCGCGGACGTGATATGGTATCGGGCCTTCCACGCACGATTACCGTGACTTCGAAGGAAATTGAAGGTGCTCTGCGTGAATCGGTGGCAGTGATCGTGCAGGCTGCCAAAAATGTCCTTGAGAAGACTCCGCCGGAATTATCAGCGGATATTATTGACCGTGGCGTTATTTTGACCGGAGGGGGAGCCCTTCTTCACGGAATGGATACCCTGCTTGCTGAAGAACTGAAAGTTCCTGTACTCATCGCTGAGAACCCTATGGATTGCGTAGCGGTTGGAACAGGGATGATGCTTGAAAATATCGATAGAATTTCAAGAAGAAGAATTGGATAAATTTCTCGTTTAAAGGATCAGATCATACATCCGATATAAAAGAAGCAAGCACAGTTAAGGGGTGAGAACATGTTTCGTGGATTTTATACAGTGGCATCAGGAATGCTCTCCCAGCAGCGCAAAACCGAAATGTTAACGAATAATATGGCCAATGCGAATACACCGGGATATAAGGCTGACCAGTCGTCGATGCGTGCATTTCCAAAGATGCTCCTTGACCGGATGGATGCGACATCGATCCCCACCGAGAAATCACTCTCCCTTCCGTTTAATCAAAAAGTGGGTGCCCTCCATACAGGTGTGTATATGCAGGAGGCGATTCCATCTTTTCTTCAGGGAGACCTGCAGGAAACGGGAAGAAACCTGGATATTGCCCTGTTGGATGTCTCCATGCCGGTGAATGAAGGGACAGTCGGATCTGTTTTTCTGACGGTGGAAGGCGCGGATGGTGAGCCCCGCTATACCAGAAACGGGAACCTGACTGTCAATGGGAACGGCTTTTTAACGACGAACAGCGGGTTTTATTTGTTGGATGAAAATGGTGAACGAATTCAAGTGGACAGTGATCAGTTCAATGTCGGTGATAAAGGGCAAATCATGGTGGGGGATAATATTATAGCTACTTTAGGTGTAGGCTATTCAGAAGATCCCAACAGACTGGTTAAACAGGGAGATGGGCTATTTGCTGCTGAAGACAATGTTCCCCTTCAAAGTGCCTTTGAAGTAAACGATGTTTCGTTTTCCACCAAACAGGGATTTTTGGAAAGGTCCAATGTGGATACGTCCAGGACCATGACGGATATGTTATCGGCTTACAGAGCGTTTGAAGCGAATCAAAAGGTCCTTCAAGCGTATGATCGAAGCATGGAAAAAGCAGCTAACGAAATCGGTCGTGTCAACTGATAGTTAAAGATTGTAAATGAATTTCATCACTGAATACCTTATAATAGGGGGGAACGCGTCATGAATCGAACGATGATTACAGCAACCAACACATTAGGTCAATTGCAGAAACAAATGGACATGATTGGTCATAATCTGTCGAACGCAGATACAAATGGATACAAGCGGCGGGAAGCGGCATTCTCTGAACTGCTTGTCCAGCAGGTGAAAAATCAGCGTGTCGATCAGTTTGAAACAGGCAGACTTACCCCTCTTGGAGTACGTGAGGGAAGTGGTGCAAGGCTTTCACAATCTCATCTGATCCTGAACCAAGGATCTTTGCGGTCAACGGGCCGGTCACTTGATTTCGCTTTGACGAATGAAAGGCAGTTTTTTAAAGTCCTGTCTCAGGATAATGATTCAAGTGCAGTGCGCTATACAAGAGACGGAGCATTCTTTGTCAGTCCAACGGGGAATGGGGAAGCGATGCTCGTGAACGGAAGCGGCTTGCCTATATTGGATGAGAATGATAACTATATTACGTTTTCAGAAAACGCCACGACCTTTCAAATGGGTGATAATGGAGTCTTGACGGTTACGGATTCAACCGGCGGTGAGGAGCAGTTCAACCTAGGGATCGTCACGGTTGAAAAGCCTCAGTTCCTTCACCAGTTCGGCGGCAATCTGTTAGGTTTTCCTGAGAACCTGGAGGATTTGGGTGTTACGGAGGATGAAGTCGTAACCAACGTCGCTTTCGGGGCACGTGTCGATATTTCAATGGTCCAGGGTTCCCTGGAAGGATCAAACGTGGATATCAGTAAAGAAATGACGGACATGCTGAATGTCCAACGATCTTATCAATTTCAGGCCCGCTCAATCTCCATTGCAGATCAAATGATGGGCCTTGTAAATGGGATACGCTAAAAGGAGTAAATGGCTATGAGTGAAAAAGAGCTACTACAAGAAGAAAAAACGACAAGAGAATCCATCAAGGCAGAAAAGAAAGCGAAGCAAAAGGACGAATCCAAGACTCCGCGCTGGGTGCGTGTCCGCATGCTGCCCATCTGGCTCAGAATCCTTCTGTTTATCCTTCTTCTTGCAGGAAGTCTCGCACTGGGAGCAATCGTCGGTTTTGCAGGTATCGGAGACGGCAAAGTAGCAGACGTCTTCAAAGCAGAAACCTGGCAGCACATCATCGACATTGTCACTAAAAACAAATAGCACATACCAAAGATTGCCCCCGCATTGATGAAGGGCGATCTTTTTTTGTTGTTGGGAGAGGAGAGAGGGACGGACCTCCAAAAGAGAGCCGGTTGGTCAGTAAACCTTGTTAAACAGGGATTATGCGGGACATGAAGGCGACGCTGGAGGTCCGTCCCTCTCACGATAATGAACGTGATGACTGCAAAAAAAGCTGGAGGATTGGTCAAGGACCCTTGATGAGACAGGATTTGGGCAGCCCTATGATCTGATTTTTGAGGTCCGTCCCTCTGTTTGTTGCTATTGTATGGGCAGGTTCTGTACAATAAGGTGTACATATTTATTGGTAGGAGGAGTTATGGATGCTTGATATTAATGAGATTAAGGAAATTATTCCGCATCGTTATCCGTTTTTGCTGGTGGATAGGATTTTAGAGGTGGAAGAAGGAAAGAAAGCGGTAGGGATTAAAAATGTGACGGTCAATGAGGAGTTTTTCAATGGGCACTTTCCTGGATATCCTGTTATGCCAGGAGTGTTGATTGTAGAAGCTCTCGCTCAGGTTGGAGCGGTGGCTATGCTCAAGGTGGAAGATAATCGCGGCCGCTTAGCATTTTTTACAGGAATTGATAAATGCCGCTTTAAGCGCCAGGTAAAGCCGGGAGATCAGCTGAGACTCGAGGTGGAAATGATCCGATTCAAAGGTCCGATCGGTAAAGGTAAAGGCGTCGCCACTGTTGACGGTGAGGTTGCCTGCGAATTAGAAATGATGTTCGCTCTTGGGGATAAATAAACATGAATTAGGTAAATCAACTGGGATTGAGGTGATTGAAGCACCCCAATCCCAGTTTTTTATTTTTCAAAAAAAACGTGTGAACATGCAAGTTAATTTATTTTCGGGGAAAGCTAACGAAAGACCAACGTAACGGTCTTACATTCACTATCTTACATGACGGAAAGGAGTTATACATGATGAACAAAAAATTATTATCCATTCTTGGTGGATCAGCACTTGCTGCAATGCTTCTTGTAGGATGTAACGTCGATCAGGAGCCGCCACCGGAAGACGAAGCACCAATGGAAGAAGAAATGCCTGAAGATGATATGGGAGACAACGAAATGGATGAGTCCCAGGATCAGAACGAGCCAGGTGATAAAGATGCAGCAAAGGATGAAAACACACCTGAAGAAGAAGCTATAGAAGATGATATCGATATGCAGGATGAAGATAATAAGGACGAATAATAGGTAAGCGCAGGGGCTGGTAGCTTCTGCGCTTTATTCTATTTTACGGGCATTGATGATGTAACGTTCTTCTGTGCTGGATAGATATTCAAATGGATAGCATGTGGATAAGGTGAGAATCTCTTCTGGAGCTGTAGGCTGAATAACGGACAAATCCGTTTCATCCACAATCAACGTTTCGAATATCTCATATTCGTACATGCCTGATTTCATTTGAATCTCTAACTTATCTCCAATTTTAAGCTCCCCCATTTGTTTGAATACTGTATCTCGGTGTCCAGCTAGAAAGATTCGATTTTGCTGTCCCGGGAGGTTGGTTGGTGAGTAGTGTCCTACACCTTTTTCGAGTTCGGCTTCGTCAGTGCCGGAAACAATGGGAAGTTCCCGTTCTAAAGTAGGTATACTTAGGATTCCCATGACTTCTCCTTTACTAAAGCTGTATTCTAAAGCAGATGTAGTCAATGGTAGTTCATTCTCCTTTTGGGTAACTGAGGATTGAATCATTGCTGCCTTTGCTTCAGCTAGAGCTTCTCTCTGCTCTTTTTCCTGTATGTTGATAAGTGAAAAGGAGTAGATAACACAACTTATCCCAGCGATAAAAAAGATTGATCCAATCATGAAGACCAGTCTATTCATCTTTGAGCTTCCTCCTTTTATAATCTACAAATGATAAAAAATCATGGAATTCTTCCTTCGTTAAACCATGCTGAATGGCTTGCTCCAGAGGCTCAATCCACTCTTCATCGAGAATGATTCTTTTCTTATCTGGAGCCAGGAGTTCTTCTAATGATGTATTCAATGTTGAAGAAATCTTTTTCAATACACGTATAGAGGGATTTTTTTGAATCCCCCTTTCTATGGAACTAATATATGACTTTGAGACATTTGAGAGATTGGCCAGTTCATTAATAGTCAACCCCATTTGCTCACGTAAATATTTTATCCTATCACCTACCATTACACATTACTCCCTTATTCTTATTTTATTCATTATATAGAACAAATTGTATTTTATAAAATACGGAATTGTTTGAATTATAGAGTTATTAGAAGGTAACGAACAAAAAACGTTCTTTATTAAGTATATTTGGCTGATTTTAAGGTTTTTCAAATGTTGGTCGGTATTTTATACTGAACTCAGTTGTTCGATATGGAGAACGAACGAACATTGCTTCACTAAAAAGAGGTGGTCCTTATAAGAATGAAACGTTTAAAGCAATCTCGAAATTTAAACAAGAAAAGCATTCTATTTTTGAAGCTATTATCTACTTTTTACTTATGCTTTAGCATGATGGCGTACTTAAGTTCATCAACGAATGCATCTTTTAACGATGTAGAAGAAGTCAATATGGTTCTATCAGTTGGAAATTGGGAAATAGAAGATCCTCCTGATGAAGAAAAAGGCTGTAGTGAGAAACATGACGGATGGGATTGTTCATCGTTGGAATTTGTGAACTCTGGCTATGAAGTTTTGGAAAACGGACTCATCAGAATTTATGCAGAGTTAAAAAACAACTCAGAAAATGATATGAAGAATGAAGGAAAATCGTTTGTATATTTCAATGAAAAAGGAAATCCCAAAAAAGGAGAAAAGATCGGGCCTGAAATCAAATTCAATCCGATCCCTGCCGGGGTAACCATTACCATTGAGTATATAGAAGCACTTTCACCTGGAAATTACATGTTCCTTGCGTATCAATCCGCGGGACACCCTGGAAAAGGAGAATTATGGTCAGATCCTTCTATTGAAGTCCCCGAAGTGAACAATACTGAAAACACTGAACCTACTCCTGATGAAATAAATACAGAAGAAAAAAATGAACAAGAAGAACCAACAAATGATGAAGATCAGGAAAGTAAAGACAACAGCGGTCAACCAGTTGAAGAAACAGTAGTGGAAACTCC
>NZ_JAAXCV010000031.1 GCF_012911895.1 Bacillus sp. RO3 | reverse complement strand
GAACGTATTGTTTTTTCACATCTTCCATTGGTCCATTTCGTTTACTCATTTGGACTCCTCCTTTGATACATCTATCTTAAGGCTTTTAGATTATGGTGTCCAAATGAGTTAGGGGGCTAAATAGAATTCCTTGGATTTAGGATTAATTAATCAGATTGGGGATTGAAAAAGTCCTATCCGGATCGATTTTCTCCCATCAGGATCGATTATGGCTGAAGAGGATCAATTATTAATCAGTCTGCTCATCATAAGGACATCTCATCAGTAAAAAATGAGCAAATCACCACTATTGTTGCAAAATATGCCTAAACAAAAAGAAAACCTTGGATATCCATCCAAGGTTTTCTACTAATCTAGTATTTTTCCAGCATACACGTATGCGTTGGTTTATCTTTCGCGCAGTTTCTTCATTGTGTTGATCAACGGCTTGTGCTGACCGATCAATCCAACGACTTCTGCCGTCAGCTGGATGATGATGACCAGTACGGCGGAGAAAAGAATGGCTCCCCAAAGCGTTGATCGGGTGAAAAGAATCGCACACAGTCCGAAGAATGCTCCGATCGCATAAATGATCAGGACGGTCTCTTTGTGAGAGAAGCCCATTGCCAATAAGCGATGGTGTAAATGGGATTTATCCGGTGCGGATATCTTCTGTTTGTTCAGGATACGACGGATGATGGCGAAGAACGTATCGAAAATCGGTATAGCCAGGATGATAATTGGAACAACTAAACTGAAGATCGTCACACTCTTGAACAATCCAAGAAGCGAGATGATCGAGATACAATAGCCCAGGAACAGTGCTCCTGTGTCTCCCATGAAAATCTTTGCGGGATTGAAGTTAAAGAACAGGAAGCCGATGGTTCCGCCGATCAGGATGACGGTCAGGGCGACGACCATGTACTGACCGTTCAGAGCGGCAAGGGCCATGATGGATGTCATGGCGATGACGGATACTCCGCCGGCAAGCCCGTCCAATCCATCAATCAGGTTGATGGCATTGGTGATCCCGACGATCCACAGGATACCGAACACATAACTGAAATTCCCTAAATATATACGTTCTGCCACGAAAGGCAGTGTGATAAAGTCAATTTTAAAATCGGCAAACACGACGATGCAGGCTGCCAGGATTTGTCCAATAAGCTTGGCTTTTGGTGACAGGGTAAAGCGATCATCTAGGATCCCGACGATCAGGATGATTCCTCCCCCGAGAATGACCGGCCATAGCGGTAAGATCAAATCATTCAGGTACAATAGGCCTGCTGATGCACCGATGACAATCGATAATCCACCGATACGGGGCATCAAGCCCTTATGGACCTTACGAAAATCCGGTTTATCGACAAAGCCAAATCGTTTGGCGAATTTGATTACGAATGGAGTCACTGCTACAGAAACAACTAAAGAAATAGCAAAAGCAATTACAAAATCAATGAGAGAGTACATTCGTTCACCTCTTTTTCTTCTATGGCACTCCAATTGTAAGAATACCACATATTTAATGTTGTGCAACCATTTTTTTAAGGGAAGAATTTACTAAAATACGTAGTGGATCCATTAGTGAAAACAGAGGCTTTCATCATTAGACGACGGATTTTAGCGAAAAGTTTCAAAAGGAACATGTTATTTTATAACTACCCATTAACTGATTGAGACTAAACGTCGGCACGTCCGATCGATTTCACCATTGTAGGTGAAAAAAGTGTATTTCTCTATCCGTCGAAAGAGGCATTTTTCCTTCTATACGATTAGTATGAGTTGAATGATGTCTTTGTAAGAAAAAAGATTTTTCCAATGGCATTATTTTTTCGTGTCGGTTACAACAGGCGTTTCAAGGTATTCCACTTCGCCTTCTTGTATGTCAGCCTGTCCATTTGTCAGCTCCGTCATCCATTCTGTGAATGAAGTCTTATTCGCCTCTTCGACATAGACTTCGACCTCGACGGCTTCCAGGTAATGAATGTCCTTCAATTGAAAGCGGGAGGACCTTATTTCATTTTCCACTTTACCGAGCCACGTATAGTCGATGGTTGCCTTCATGATGCGCATCAGACTTCTTTCCACGATCCCCGTGGCGTTCAAGCCTTCAGATGTGGCACGTCCATACGCCCTGATCAGTCCGCCGGCACCGAGCTTGATGCCGCCGAAATAACGGGTCACCACGACGACTGTGTCTTTGAGATCACGCTTTTTTAACACCTCAAGCATGGGTACCCCAGCGGTGCCACTCGGTTCTCCGTCGTCATTCGCTTTTTGGATGAGATTATTTTCCCCTATCATATAGGCTGAACAGTTGTGATTCGCATCCCAGTGCTTTTTCTTAATATCTGCGATGAATTCCTGTGCTTCTTCTTCGGTTTCTGCCCGGTTCACATACGTAATGAATCTTGAACGTTCAATCGTGATTTCATGTTCCCCGGACCCTTTGACGGTATGATAATGATGTAGCAATCCCGTTTCTCCTTTCCGTTTCCATATGTATGAATAAAGGCGAATCATGCGGTTATTCTTTATTTGTATTTACTATCTACTATATATAAAAGTAGAACGGATTGCACATAAATTATGAAGATCATCCACTATATCAGGAAAAAACTGGTTCTTCATGAAATAATGGTAATACAATGTAATCAAACTTTAATCTCCGACAATATATGACATGGTATAATGGACGCTGATAGTAATACTTCAGTTGTTCCAAAGCTCCTAAAGGGGAAGCCGAATGGTCTAGAGAATTGCCATTCATTCTCTTCCTTTTATAGGGAATCCATTCCCTTGATTGGAGTCATTCGTAGGAATATGCCTAGATGAATAAAGGAGTTTCATGCGTTTACATGGAATATTGAAAAGGTACTATTTTATAGACGGGTTGGTAGGTCTAAAGGCATATACAATAGGCCTGATCTTCCACTACATACCCGCTCAACACCATGTAAGAAAAGCCTCATTCAGGTGGACAACGATCGTGGAACAAAAGAGGGGTGTACCGTGCCATTAAGGAAAATAGACACCAAAATGTTGGATAGCATCCTTGAGAAGATGGTCGATACAGTTGACGAAAGTAAGGATGAAATCTTCCAGATTGGCGAGCAATGTCGAACTGATTATGAAGAATTGTTGAAAGAGTTATTAGAAGTGAAAGAAATGGTCGTGAAGGTGATTGATGAAGGGGATCTTCTCCATCAGAAATCCAAGTTAGCACGGCTCAGACTATCTGAAGTAAGCAAGCATTTTCAAACCTACTCGGAAGATCAGGTAAGAGAAGCGTACGAGAAGGCTCATGACCTGCAGATGAAGCTGTCCATGAATAGGCAGCAGGAAAAACAGCTGAGAGGTCGCCGTGATGAACTCGAACGACGCTTGCACGCACTTGAGGATACGATTGAACGGGCAGAAAATCTTTGCTCGCAAATATCCGTCGTTCTCAATTATTTAAACAGTGATTTAAGGCAAGTCAATGAGGCGTTAGAGGACGCGAAGCAGCGGCAGGATTTCGGCCTCAGAATCATTGAGGCACAGGAAGACGAGAGGAAACGCTTGTCCCGTGAAATTCATGACGGTCCGGCTCAGATGATGGCCAATGTCCTGATGCGTTCCGATTTGATTGAACGTGTGTACCGGGAAAAAGGTGCAGACGATGCCATCAAGGAAATCCGTGATCTCAAACGGATGGTCCGCTCCGCCCTATATGAGGTCCGCCGGATCATATACGATCTGAGACCCATGGCGCTTGATGACCTGGGATTGATTCCGACCCTCAAAAAATACTTAAGTACAATCGAAGAGTATAACCAGGAGACGTCCATTCAGTTTGTGAATATGGGTCTCGATATCAGACTTCCTTCCAAATACGAAGTCGCTCTGTTCCGATTGATACAGGAAAGTGTCCAGAACGCACTGAAGCACGCTGAAGCATCACATATACAAGTTAAAGTTGAAGTAAAGAAAGACCAAATAACAGTTGTCATCAAAGACAACGGCAAAGGATTCGATCAAGATAAAGAAAAAACGGGATCCTTTGGCATCATGGGGATGAAAGAACGTGTCGACCTTCTCGAAGGAGACATCACGATTGACTCAAAAGTAGGCGCTGGAACGGTGATTCTGATCCAGGTACCGCTTAATAAGTAAATTTTTTTCGAAGGCTTAGGGAGGCGAAAGACATGGCAACAAATATTGTTATCATTGATGATCATCAGCTTTTCAGAGAGGGAGTAAAACGAATCCTTGAATTCGAACCTTCTTTTAACGTAGTGGCAGAAGGCGATGACGGTTCAGAAGCCATGAACCTGGTAGAAACACACGAACCGGATGTCGTGCTGATGGATATCAATATGCCTGAAATAAACGGTGTAGAAGCAACGCGTGAATTGATGGACAGATACCCGGATACGAAGGTCATCATCCTATCTATCCACGATGACGAAAACTACGTAAACCACGCGCTGAAAACAGGGGCACTCGGTTACCTGTTGAAGGAGATGGACTCAGACGCCCTTGTAAATGCCGTGAAAATCGTCGCAGAAGGTGGCTCATATGTCCACCCTAAAGTGACACACAACCTGGTTGCAGAATACAAGCGCCTGGCAAACGCCCAAAATTCAGGTGGATTCCAACAATCCGAAGTTCGCCGCCCTCTTCACCTGTTGACTCGTCGCGAGTGTGAAGTACTGCAAATGCTGGCAGACGGCAAGAGCAACCGTGGTATCGGTGAAGGCCTGTATATCAGTGAGAAAACGGTCAAGAATCATGTAAGTAACATCCTTCAAAAGATGAATGTGAATGACCGCACCCAGGCAGTCGTGACTGCGATCAAGAACGGTTGGGTGGAAGTACGATAATTGTCTATTGTGAATTTGTTGTTGAGAAAACGGCCCTTCTGGTGAAGGGCCGTTTTTTTGTGTGTGAGTCGCTTGTTTTGTCTGAGAATGTGGGTACAACATGGTGGACGTTCTCATTCCCCACACAAGTCGACATCCTAATGCTTTCTCCGGGCGAAATCAACAAACCGGAACATATCGAGGCGGTGCCGGGATTCGGTGTATTCGAACAGGGTGGCGTCTTTCAGGTGCACATAATTCTTTACGACAACGACATGGTCGTAGTCATGTAAATCAAGGTATTTCCTGTCTTCATCGGTGCATTCTTCCACGACGATTTCTTTTTTGGCGAAATCGATGGGAAGGTGCAGGTCGCCTTCCAGGTACTCGTAGATGGAGTTCTCGCATATTTCTTTCGTGAGAAGAGGTACCTGTCCTTTAAGGAAATAGGACTTGTCGAGGATGATTCGCTCCCCGCCTATCCGGCGCGAGCGGACCACTTCCCATACTTCAGAATCGGCTGATGTCTCGAGGACAGATCCCAGCTGATGGCCGGCACCGATCAAGCCGAATTCATGAACGGACGTTTCAATCTCATCCCGGCCCATGGAAGTCTGCAGCTCTTTAAAGCTCACCAGGCCTGAGACGGGAAAGCTCATCCGGGATACATCCAATACGAGGGATCCTTTGCCCCGCAGTTTCTGGATCAGCCCTCTTTGAGCGAGCAATGTAAGCGCTTTACGAATTGTCTCACGTGAAGTCTTGTACATCACAGAGAGCTCGTTTTCCGATGGCAGGATGGAGTTCGCTGTATAGGTGCCGTTTTGTATTTTTTTAGATAGATCTTCAAATATTTGTTGGTATTTATTGCTTCTCGTCATATGATCACCATCTATTATTTTACCATAATTAATAGGAAGAGATGAGATTGAACTTGAGTGTTGTGAATATTTTCAATAGAATGGAGATAGCGCAAATTTTAGAAAAGGGTGAAGAGCATTGTCGAAACAGCATTGGAAGAAAATCATGTTGGGAATTGGCATGAGTACATTATTATTGGGTGCTTGCGGTTCAGACGAAGAGAAGAAGGAAGAGAACGGGAACAGTACAGAAGAGGTAAACCCAAGTGAGGATCCCTCTACAGATGAAGCGGCATCTCTTAATCAAATGACGCAGATCGTTGAGGATGCAGGCGCCCTTGAGGAAGCTGAGGGAATTCCTGAGGAAGAGAAAACGGCGATCAATGGAGCCTTTAATCAATATATTGATGCGTTTAACGAAGAAGATTACGATTCATACATGAGTGTCATCTCAAAAACACCGGTGAATTTTAAATATGAAGATGAAGAGAGATATGTGAAGCAGATCTTTGATTCCGTAGACTCGAAGCGTACGGTTGAAAATGTGAAGATCATCAATTACGCCAATGGCAAAAAGGCCGACGTCTATGCTGAAATCGAAGCGACGACGAAGGACCCGAACAGTGATAAAGAAGTGACCCGTTCCGGTAAGCAGGTGACTGTTTTCCATAAGAAAGAAGACGGCTGGAAGGTTGCGGCGATTTTCTTCCTGGCAACTGAAGGGGAAGAGGGAGCGACAGAATGATAAACGAGACTGTGCGTATGCACGGTCTTTTTTTAATGGTTGGACTCCCTTTTTATGGCCTCATGTTTATTAAAGACTTCATCGAGCTCCTGACTCAGGCGGACGGTGACAGGATGGGCAAGTCCGAGGGTAAGGGCAGAGTTCTGCAGCTCGGTTCTTTTTTGTTCCATTTCTTCAAGAGTGGTTCTCATACTAAGTGTGGTAGTCATGGCGGAAACCCCTTTTTTCTTTAGGCTCTTTTCGTAAACTTAGTTGCTTTCCTGAAGAAGACAGTAGAAGTTGATTTCCGCTGCAGGATGCTCGCTTTCCACGGGGCTGGCGGTGAGCCTCCTCGGGCGTTGTCCTGTGGGATCTCACCTGTCCAGCTATTCCCGCAGGAGTCGAGCATCCTTCCGCTCCAATCAACTTTCTGAGCATGTGTGTGATAGTACCCTAAACCAGAATGATAGTCATCATTACTATCATCTATTGATACATTTAGCTCAGACGATTCAAAATCGTCATCTGGCCTTTTTCATTAAAGCCTTGCAGAGCTTATGTAAAAAGCAATAATCTTTGCGAAAAGAGCTTTTTTTTCATTATGACATAAGTAGAGTTTAATGTTAACTAATAAGTAAGTGAGGTTAACAAAAAGACGTTTAGAGTAAGTACTCTAAACGTCTTTAGCATTCTTATTTAGTAAACCGAAATACGACTGACTCATAAGGTCGTAGGGTAACGTTTTGATATTGATTCGCTGTGTCGTCATAATTCGATAATAGGACCTCGCTTGACCAGCCGTCAACTTCTACTTCAGCAGGGAGGGTGAAGTCGGTGTCGTGACCATAGAAGTTATTCACGACAAGTAATTTTTCCCCGTCACGATTTCTGACATAGGCGAAGATGTCCTGGTGATCTTCGAGGATCAGCTGATAATCTCCGTCTACGATGATGTCGTATTCTTTCCGGAGGCGGTTAAGCTTCTGGTAGTGATAAAAGACAGAGTTTTGGTCCTTCAGCGCCTGTTCTGCGTTGAATTCTTGATAGTTTTTCGCCACAGGGATCCACGGGGTGCCGCTTGTGAATCCGGCATTCTCTTCGCCGTTCCACTGGACAGGCGTTCTTGAGTTGTCACGAGATTTATGACGAAGGATCTCGAGGATCTCTTCTTCGGATTTCCCTTGTTCTTTTAAGATATTGAAGATGTTGATGGATTCAACGTCACGGTACTCATCGATGCTTGTGAATTTCGGATTCGTCATCCCGAATTCTTCTCCCTGATAGATATAAGGGGTTCCCTGCATCATATGGATCGTCGTTGCCAGCATCTTCGCCGATTCGTTATGGTACTTCCCGTCATCGCCGTAGCGGGACACGATGCGGGGCTGGTCATGGTTGCACCAGAACAGGGCATTCCAGCCGCCGCCTTTATGCATTTCACGCTGCCAGGTAGACAGGATTTCCTTCAGTTTAAGGAAGTCAAAGTCAGCCACCGACCATTTCTCCCCGTTTGGGTAATCCACCTTCAGGTGATGGAAGTTGAACGTCATGCTGAGCTCGTTCCGGTCAGGGCGAGAGTATTTGATGCAGTGATCGATCGTTGTGGAAGACATTTCCCCGACTGTCATAATGTCATAGTGAGAGAAGACTTCCGTGTTCATTTCCTGCATATAGTCATGGACTTTAGGGCCGTCTGTGTAGAATTTACGTCCGTCTCCAGGTGCAACTGAGCCGTCGTCATCAGGGAAGTCCTGATCCTTGGAGATAAGATTGATGACGTCCAGGCGGAAGCCGTCGACCCCTTTCTTCAGCCAGAAGTGCATCATGTCATAAAGCTTCTGGCGGACTTCATCGTTCTCCCAGTTCAAGTCAGCCTGGGTGACGTCAAAGAGGTGAAGATAGTACTGACCCGTTTCTTCATCATACTGCCACGCATTTCCGCCGAACTTGGACTGCCAGTTGGTCGGCTCGGAGCCGTCGGCTTTCCCGTCCTTCCATATATAGAAATCACGGTACTTGTTGTCCTTGGACTTACGGGACTCAATGAACCACTGATTCTCCGTGGATGTATGGTTGATGACGATATCCATGATGATCTTAATCCCCCGCTTGTGAGCCTCGTCAAGGAGCTCATCGAAATCTTCCATTGTCCCATACTCATCGTGGATGTTGAAATAATCGCTGATGTCGTAACCGTTGTCGCGCTGAGGACTTTTGTAGATCGGTGTCAGCCATACGACGTCAATCCCAAGCTCCTTCAAATAATCCAGCTTCGCCGTAATCCCCTTAATATCCCCAACGCCATTTCCTGACGTATCAAAAAAACTCTTCGGATAAATCTGATACACAACCGCTTTCTTCCACCAAGCCTGCTTCATCCTTCACACACCATCCTAAATTATATTTTGAGGGACGGACCTCAATCGATTTCACTTGTACGTGACCATGCCCCGTCCAACATGATCTTTCTACGAATAAGCTATTTTTAGGTCCATTTTGAGGGACGGACCTTCCACACATATTCTGCTATTTTAGGCTCGTAGGGACCGGACTTTCCTTGCAATTGCAAGCTTGTTGAAGGTCCGTCCCTATAAATATCCTATACATATCTATAAACAAAAGGGAGACAACCAATTGATACACATTGCCTGGGCAGGCCTGTGGTAAGAATTGATTTGTCCCCCTTATTTTAACTTGTATATACAAGTTGTTACAACTGTTTTCTCTATCTATTTATTAGATTGCTTGGTTTTTGCTGAATTTCGACCAGACCATAGTCAGGACGAATGGTACGACGATACAGATGGCCATTCCGATGAAGAATGACAGCCAGTATTCAGGAATGATGGACAGGAATCCAGGTAATCCACCGACACCGATGGAGAACGCCTTTGTTCCAGTCATGGCAAGCAGCACACCACCGATGGCAGAACCGATCAAGGCACTGATGAACGGATAGCGGTAGCGTAGGTTAACCCCGAACATAGCCGGTTCTGTAATTCCTAAATAAGCCGAAATGGCAGACGTACCTGCAAGACCACGAAGCTTTTCGTTTTCTTTCTTCGCCACGAACATCATGGCAAGGGCTGCTGAACCCTGGGCGATATTCGATAGTGCCAGGATAGGCCATAGGAATGTTCCGCCCTGGCTTCCTACCAGCTGTAAGTCTACTGCAAGGAAGGTATGGTGCATACCTGTGATAACCATCACGGCATACAGACCGCCATACAGCAATCCACCTAACCAGGAAGCAGAGTCAAATACCCAAACGACACCGTCTGTTAATAGGTTACCGATAAAGAACGTAACCGGTCCGATCAAGATGAATGACGCAAATCCGGTGATTAAGAGTGCAACTGGTGCCACGACCAATAGCTTGATGGAATCATGAACTCTCTTATCCAGGAACATTTCAATTTTTGCTAACAGATAAGAAGCGAATAGAATCGGCAGGACTTGTCCTTGATACCCGATCTTGTCGACTTCAAATCCGAATAAGTTCCACGTAGGAATCTTTTCTGCACTTGCATAAGACCAGGCGTTCAATAAGTCCGGATGAACAAGCATAAGACCTAATACAATACCGAGTAATGGACTTCCGCCAAAACGCTTGACCGCAGACCAACCGATCAACCCAGGCAGGAATACAAAGGCCGTGTTGGCAATCAGGTTAATGATGGACGCGAAATCTGCCCATTGCTTATGAACCTCGATGACCGATTTCTCATCATAGAAAATCCCCGGTCCGGTCAAAATATTATTCAGACCCATCAACAGACCCGCCGTTACGATGGCAGGAAGGATCGGAATGAAGATATCAGCGAGTACCTTGATGGCACGCTGCAGGGGATTCAGATTCTGAGAGGCAGCATCCTTCACATCCTGCTTGGAAGCCTGCTCGATCCCTGTTTCTTCTGCTAAAATTTGATACGCTTTATTGACAAGACCTTGTCCGATGACAACCTGGAACTGCCCGTTGGAAGAGAACGAACCTTTCACAAGATCGATCGCCTCTAATTTTTCTTTATCAACTTTTTTCTCATCATTCAGCACAAGCCGAAGTCGAGTCACACAATGAGTGGCTGTGCGGATATTATCCTTGCCGCCAATCGCTTCAATGATTTCCAGAACGTCTTCACGTTTCACGCTCATGAAATTCCCTCCTTGGTATGGTGCAGGGGACACCTTTCATTTAAGTGTACCCGCTTTCATTTCTATTAATGGAATTCCCCTAACTAGTATGTGAGAAACGCTTCAGTCTATGCTTTTAGAATAAACTTCCCGTGGGACGAAACGCTTTCATTTTTGATAGGGTCCTTGTTGTATATACAAGATATGCTTTTATTGTATTCATGTATATACAAGTTGTCAATAGAAATGTGTAGACGTTTTCATAAACTTTGTTGCCTGGATTAGGAGAGTGCTGGTTGATTTCCGCTGCAGGTGCTCGCTTTCCGCGGGGCGGGAGTTGAGCCTCCTCGGGCGTGAGCCCTGTGGGGTCTCAACTTTCCCGCATCTCCCGCAGGAGTCGAGCACCTTCCGCTCCAATCAACTATCTGAGCATGAGTTTCGTGAAATTTTCAATCTCCTGTTTTAAAAAATAGCATTAGATCATTGAGAACAGCGGACGGATTCTAAAATTGTTTTTTCTCTCTGTTTAAAAAGCCTTGGAAAACAGCAACCCTTGAATGTGGCATTTCCAAAAGAAAACCCTTGAGGAACGTATTCATCAAGGGTTTTCATTATTCAACGATATGAATTCTAAGTAAGGGCATTAAACACCCCAACGGCTACTACACCGAGGATGCCAAGGATAGTCCAGATGAGATAGAGGATGAGGATGAGCCAGCCCCAGAGTTTTTTGCCTGTTTTGATCCAGTAGATTCCTAATGCGATAAAGCTGAAGAGAAGTCCGAGGATTCCCCATAGCCATTGGTTTTTGTTGTGTTTTTTGGAATCGATGAACAGGTAGATGGCTATGAGGATGTTGAATAGATACGTTAATACTTCCAAAGTAACCCTCCTAAGTTTTACATATATATGTAAAACTACCTTTAATCTCCTGACGGTAAACCATATTTGTGAATAAAGTGAGAGATTTCAATTAAAAAAGCCAGCTGAAACGCAGCTGGCGGACCGTTCATAGATGCTATCAACCGGCCATCTTTACTTTTTTGACCGGCGTCTTTCTTTTAAAGAACGTCTTATAATTGATCATGGAGTAAATCACATACGAAATCCCTAAACAAATACCGAAGACTACCATTCCATACAACAGGAACTGTCCGAACAATAGGACTGGGTTCCCTGCGTCCATCCATTTCGCGACATTGGACCATAACCGCTGTCTGATCAGGGGATGTTCATGGATCAAATATACCCCCAACACGTAACCCGATACGGCGTTAATCGGTCCTGAGACAAAGCTGAGCTTTGAAAAGAACAGGAACAGTGCGGCTGACATGATGACGATCACCGGGGAGTTATAGGTCAGCAGCTTGAAGGGAAGATCCCAGGCTTGCTGCACGACCAGGGCTGTCCCGGCACCAACCAGAATGTAAACGCTTAAGTAATAAAGCTTGTTCAAGGAAGCCAGTCTCTGACCGTGATGTCTCAGGTAGCCGGCGACAAAGTACATAAAGATGAAATGAACGATGCTGTATCCGCCGTTGACCCCGAAGCTCCCCAGGGGATGGAAGAACTGCCACACACAGTTGACCATGAATAATAAGACCAGCAGCTTGCCGTATTCCTTCTTTGACAGCTGATTGATCAGGATATTGAGATACGGTGAAAGCAGGAATAACAGCATATACACCGTGATGAACCAGTAGGTGGAAAGATAGACTGGGAAGACCGATTTAAAGAGTACTGCCGTGGATCCGTCCGTCCGCTGCAGAAGTGCCATCCCGGCAAAGATCAGAACGGAGAAAATAAACGTCTCTCGAACCACCCTGAATGCTTTGCTCATCTTGAATTGTGACGTACATAGAAAATAGCCGCTGATCAAGACATAGACGTTGACGCCTACAATGCATAACACCTTTATGAAGGTGAAAAGAAATTGATTCATTTGGCTCAACTCAGATATGGAAACAACCTTGGGAAGCCCATAGGTGCCAAAATGCAATAAAACAATCATTACCATGGATAAAACCCTGAGAGATTCAAAGTTTGACAGCCTTACTTTTCCTGCCAATGTAACCCGCCCCTTGCTAGTAAGAAAGATAAATTCTTCTTATTTTAATCTATAAAAACGGTCTTGTCATTCAGAATTTTCGCAACGGAATGGAGTGCTGGGTAATAAGGTGGACAGGGGCTGGATCATCGGGGTCATAAGTCAGATTGTGAGGTTACATATTATAGAAATAAGTGGGGAGGGTAGGCATGGGAAGAGAGACAGTAGGAGTTTTATCGAAGGGAATTTTTGTATAATGAGCTGGATTGAGATTCGTGTGAAAAGATCTACATAAATGAAGTACTCTTTTTTATTGCAATATGCATAGACAGTTGATTGGAGCGGAAATCAACAGAGAACGAGGGAAACCGCCCAGTTCAATTAAAAAGGGCGGTGGAGCGGGTTTTAAAAAAAGTGGAGGATGCACATCATCATTTCTTAATTCTCAGCTTCGTCTTAACCCGGCTCAAATCCCCCCGGCAATCGACTAACGCGATCTTCGCTTCGTTCTCATAGGAAGAGTAGAAAGGATCCCCCGGCTTAATGTCCAGCAAATACATGATTTCATCTAATTCTCTTTGAAACTTGAATGTGGCCATAAAACATTCCTCCTCTTACATCGTTGATAAAAGTATAAAGCATCGGATACGCAAACACCGTCAAATCATGGAACTGTAAACACAAATTAACGAGTGCTCAATATTCCTTTACGAAACGATTGGATATTCTGTTTAAAAACTTTTTTCCCTGACATTCACCTGACACATTCGCCCAGTAAGATAACACATGTAAGGACGAACCATAAAAAACTTTTTGGAGGTAGAAAAGATGTTTAACGTATTATCAAGTAAGTTCATTGCCGGTGCTTTATCTCTTGCGATGGTGGCACCGACTGCCTATGCGGCAGCACAGGACGATACAACGAAGGCGGAGTCGGCCGTACAGGAGAAGGCTCCATGGACTGAGAATCTGGATGAAGAAACGAAAGCGAACGTACAAGAGATCAAAGAGCAGGTGAAGGCAGGAACGATCACGAAGGAAGAAGCCCGTGATCAGCTGGAAGAGCTTGGGGTGAAACCGAAATTCGGCAAGCATGGAAAGCATCATGGTGAAAAGCTGGATGATGAAACGCGGGAGCAGCTGGAAAGCATCCGCAGTCAGGTGGAAGCGGGAGAGCTGACAAAGGAAGAAGCGAAGGCTCAATTGGCTGAACTGGGCATCACACCGCGTCATGAACCGCTGGATGACGAAACACGTGAGCAGCTGGAAAGCATCCGCAGCCAGGTGGAAGCAGGGGAACTGACGAAAGAAGAAGCACGTGAAAAGATGGAGGAACTCGGGATCGAGAAGCCTTTTAAAAAGGGCCATCGAATGGGAATGGATAAAGAAACCCATCAGAAAGTCCATGACATCCGGGATCGGTATGCAGCAGGGCTGATCACGAAGGAGGAAGCACACTCTCAGTTAACGGAACTGGGCAGGGATGTGAAGCTTGATCAAATGCCAGAGCCCTTCGAAGGGTTAGATGAAGAGACCAAGGCGAAGGCCCAGGATATTTTGAAGCAGGTCATCGACGGCACCCTGACACGTGAGGAAGCCCGGGAGCAATTGGAGGAGCTGGGTGTTGAGCCGAAACCTCACAAGGGCGGCCACGTTAAAGGCCAGAAGTCTGATGAGGAACCTTCAGACACAGCCGATAACGCAGCTCTGTAATCTGTTCATAGAAGAGAGTGCCGTCCCCCCGGCACTCTCTCTTTTTCATCTGTACAACCCCACCCAAACGCTCCCTTTTCCTTTATAATGCAAGTAGAGGAGGTATTCCAATGAAAACCGTTCTGATTGTTGAAGATGAAATGACCATATCCAGGGTCCTGAAAGCGTATTTAGAAAAAAACGGCTTCTCCACGATCCAATCGTTCTCAGGGAGAGAAGCCCTTCAAACATTTGAAACCCATCATCCAGATCTCGTCCTCCTCGATGTCATGCTTCCCGACGGGGACGGCTGGTCTGTTCTGAAGAATATACGAAATGAAAGCACCTGCCCCGTCATCATGCTGACGGCTCTTGGCGACGTGGATCACCGGTTGAAGGGACTCACTTCGGGAGCCGACGATTATATTCCGAAGCCCTTTATCGGAGAAGAGGTCGTCGCCAGGGTCCAGGCCGTTTTACGGAGGTCCCGGACGATCTTCGAATCAGGGGACACGAAGCAGTACGGTCAGTTGAAAATCAATTTCCAGTCCCACAGTGTTTCACTCGATGGGAAAGAGATTTCCTTCACACCGAGAGACTTATCCCTGTTGCTCTTTCTTGCTGAGCATCCGAACCAGACCTTCACCAGGGAGCAGCTGATCGAGAAAGTATGGGGGATCGATTATGAAGGCAGCGACCGGGCTGTCGATCTGGCGATTAAACGCATCCGGAAGTCACTGGGCGGCTGGGCCAGTGATCAGGGGGAAATCAAGACATTGCGTGGATTGGGGTATCAGTTCAGTGTATACGAATAAGCCGTCGCTTTTACGTTATTGGACGACACGCTACCTCATCACCTTGATCATCGGACTCCTGGTGATTGCGATCATTTCCGCTCTGTGGATCCGGAAGACGACCATTGATAACCGCCTGAACCTCACCCGTGTGGTGGCCCAGGAGGTGGCCGACCGGATCGTGACGAGTGAAGGACGAATCATGATTCCCCCGATCTTAAAGGAAGTCGTGGAACAAAGAAGCAAGTTCCTTCAGCTCGATGAACCCCCATTAACGTATGTCATCGACGGCGAAGGGAAGATTCTGTCAAACAAAGACCAATTCCGTAAACCAAGGGACCGACAGGCTCAGATTCAGCAGATTCCGTCTTCTTTTTATGAAAAGAGAGAGGTGAAGATTTCCATTAAAGGGAATCGGGACGAGAAAGCCTATGCCATCAGTGAGCCTATCGAATCCGGGGATGAGGTCCTCGGCTATGTGGTCATGATCACCCTTGAGAAGGACCTGGCTGAGGTGAATCAGGAGTACCGCCTCCTTGGGATCATGCTGGTCAGCCTTGCTCTCCTCGGCTGGCTTGTCATTTACTATTTATCCCGTAAACTCGCTGCGCCGATTGCCGGAGTGGCCGAGGCAGCGAGACTGGTAAGTGACGGAAACTATGAAATCAAGCTCAACCAACAGGCAAAAGAGAAGGAAATCCATGAGCTCGTCGAATCCTTTCAGGAGATGGCCACAAAGCTCAAGCACCTTGAACAGATGCGCTCCGAGCTGCTTGCCGGGGTCACCCATGATTTAAAGACCCCCGTCACGTCCATCAGCGGCCTCATCCAGGCGGTGAAGGATGAAGTCGTCACCGAGGAAGAAGCGAGGGAGTTCCTCGACATTTCCCTCAAAGAAGTAGACAGACTGCAGAGGATGATCGGTGATTTGCTTGAATTCAACTCCTTCGCAGCGGGAGCGATCCCGGTACGGAAAGAACGGGTCAGCATGAACGACCTGGTAGAAGACATTGCAAGGCAGTGGGAACATACTCAAGTGGATAAGCCCTTTGATCTATCCCTGTCGCTCCCTTCAACAGAAGTAGAAGCCATGGTGGATCCCATGAGAATCGAGCAGATCCTCATCAATCTATTAAACAATGCCCGGCAATCCCTTCCTGATAAGGGGGGAGCACTGTCCCTGCAGCTTTTCAAACATAAGGACACCGTTATCGTCGAAGTGCAGGATACAGGAAGAGGCATCCCTGAAATGGAGCAGCCTCTCGTTTTCGAACGTTTCTATAGGGGAGAGGGCAAGAAGCTGAAGGTAAGGGGTCTGGGACTTGGTTTGCCATTCAGCCGGATGCTGGCCAATGCCCACGGAGGCAAGCTTCTATTGAAAGAAAGTTCTCCTGAAGGCACCACCTTTTCACTGGAGCTGCCACTACTGGAAATAGAACCATAAATTACTAAACGTTATAATACTGGGCTTTCTTCCTTATTTTTCTTTATATAAGAGTTTCAGCCTATTAAATTATCAGTCTCTTTCAGACATAATGGACAGGCAACAAAATTCGACATTATGAATGAAGGAGACATTTTTTTGAAGAAAACCATCATTGCCTTTACGACTGCTGCCTTACTTTCGTCAGTTGCTGTCCAATCATCGGAAGCGGCTTCTTACCGCGTACAATCGGGAGATTCCCTTTCGGTGATTGCTTATAAATATGATACGACCGTTTCAAACCTGAAGAGCTGGAACAACCTGAGCTCTGACAGAATCTATGTGAACCAAGTCCTTGAAGTATCGGCGCCATCAAGCTCCACGGCCAAAACCTACACCGTCCAGTCAGGTGACTATCTGTCCAAAATCGGGGCAAAATTCGACGTATACGTGTCGGAACTGAAATCCTGGAACAACCTGAAGAGCGACGTCATCTATCCAGGTCAAACCCTGATCGTTTCGTCAGGAGCTGCGAGTCCTGCTCCAACCGGTTCCAGCACCTATACGGTACAGTCCGGAGACACCCTGTCACACATCGCCGTCCGCTATAATGTAAGCGTATCGTCCATCAAGTCATGGAACGGATTAACCTCCGACAACATCTACGTCGGACAAAAGCTTTCCATTAAGGGAACATCCGACAGCGGAACACAGACTAAGTCTTCAAACGTAGTGGACATCGCCAAAAAATATGTAGGAACACCATACAAATGGGGCGGCACGACTCCATCGGGATTCGACTGCAGCGGCTTCATCTATCACGTATTCAACGAAGCGGGGCACTCCATTTCCCGCACCAACACGGATGGCTACTACAGCAAATCATCCTTCATCTCAAATCCTAAGCCCGGCGATCTCGTATTCTTCGAAAATACCTACAAAGTCGGAATCAGCCACATGGGAATCTACCTTGGAAACGGCGAATTCATCCACGCATCCGACAGCGGGGTGACCATCTCCAAGCTGAGCAATACGTACTGGAACCCTAAGTTTGTAGGCTATAAGCGGTTTAACTAATGATCGAGAGCGTCCTGCCTGGTAGGGGTGGGGCGTTTTTTTGGTTTGTGCTCGTTCTGTTGGAGAGAATTCGACACGGGGGATTGATTAATGGAAAAGAGGATTGATTAATTAGAATGAGGATTAATAAATGCCCATCAGGATTAATCATCTGAAATCGGGAATGATTATGGCTCGACATGGATTGATTCTTTCGCGAAGACATCCTAGATCAAGGAAATCTATTAAAAAGCCGGCCTCCATTTCCTTGTCCAGGAAGAAACTCCAGCTGAAAATGGACAATCTGAAGGTCTTTTCTATTAAAAGTCAGAGTTCGAAGATCAAAATCGTAAGATACGCTGTTTCAACAACGGAGTTTCTGCCTGTTTAATTAGAAGGGATAGCGGTTCTCCAAGGAGCTTAGCGCGAAATATATATAGAAAATTCGACAACCGGGATCAATTAATGGAAATAAGGATTGATCAATCAAAATGAGGATTAATAAATGCCCATCAGGATTAATCATCTGACATTGGGATTGATCATAGCTCGAACCGGATTGATTCTTTTGCGAAGGCATCCTTAATCAGAGATTTTCACTAAAAAGCCGGCCTCCATTTCCCGATCCAGGATCAAACTCCAGCCCAAACAGACAATCTAAAGGTCTTTTCTATTAACTCTAGCTCAAAATCGAAAGATACGCTGTTTCAACAACAGAGTCTCTGCCTGTTCATGCAGATGGGAAAGCGGTTCTTCAAGAGGCATAGCAGATACATACTTAGAGAAGATTCGACACGAAGGATCAATAAATGGAAAAGAGGATTGATAAATCAGAACCAGGATTAATAAGGTCCCATCAGGATTAATCATCTGAAATCGGGATTGATTACGGCCCCAACCGGATTGATTTTTTCACGAAGACACCCTCAATCAGAATTTCCCACCAAAAAGTCGGCGGCGAGCCCAAAACCAGAATCAAACTCCAGCCCAAACAGACAATCCTAAACAAAATCCCCCTAAAAAGCAGGAATTTCATCAAAAAAGTAGAATGATTGTTTATACCCCAACCCAAAAGGAGTGTTTCAATCATAAATGATCGTTAAAAAAAGAAAACCTCCCCACAAACTCCTCCAAACCGAAGCCTTACTCTCAAGGCTGCAGCCCTCTGATCACCCGAAAAAAGCTCTTATCGAACAGGATTTCAAAAAGAGGAAAGCGGGATACACCGGCGAGCTGTCAGTCGATTATCACCTGAGCTTCCTTACAGATAAAAAGGTTATGATCTTTCACGACCTCAGACTGCCCATGGAACCGAACCACTTTCAAATCGATAACCTGCTGGTCACTCCCTGCTATTCGCTTCTCATCGAGGTTAAGAACATATCTGGCATCGTTACAATAGATCCCGAGTTCAATCAGCTCTCCAAGGAGTACAATGGAATCGAGACCGGCTATCCGGATCCCATTACACAAGCCGCCCGCCAGAAGCTGCTCCTCCAAAAGTGGTTCCTGAATCATAAGCTGCCTTGCCCGCCTGTCGAATTTCTGGTTGTGTTCAGCCACCCATCGACGATTCTGAGGATGGCTCCCGGTCACAAACGACTGCCCCCATACGACAAAATGATTCACGCCCAAAACATCATGAGAGAAATCAGCACATTCAATAAGCAATACACCCGTGAAGTGATCGACATCAAAAAAGTAAAGCGCCTCCTTCTGAATGCCCATCGTAGTCCTGAGATGACCTCGATTCTTGACACCTATCAGCTAACTCAAAAGGATATTATAAGAGGTGTCCAATGTGACAAATGCCTGCACATCATGTATAGAAAGCCAGGCAAATGGCTTTGCCCTAACTGCCAGTTCTCGTCCCAAACCGCTCACCTAAAAGCCCTCGAGGATTACTTCCTCCTCATCAAACCTACCATCACCAATCGGGAACTCCGAAACTTCCTGAACCTTTCATCGCCGAGAACCGCCACATTGATTCTCCAATCTCTCAACCTCAAAACGGAAGGATCCACCAAAGGTACCGCCTATACCAAAAATTTCACATAAAAAAACCGCCCAGAATCCTCATCCTGAACGGCCTACCTTCATTTATAAGATAACACACCATCTGCCCTGCGATCATACTTCCAATACATCCAACCGCCAAGCGCGATACAAGGGACCACGACAACGGCCATCCCAAGGAACGCCGACCCCGGTGAAAGATCATACAGGAATCCGCCGATGAAGGTCAGAATCGCCGTACTTAATCCCATCCCAAGGGACGTATACACTCCCTGTGCAGCCGGGATGTCCTTGCTCTCTAATTCTTCGTATATTAACCGCATAAAGGCATAGTGGGTCAATCCGAAGGTTAGAGAGTGGAAAAGTTGGGTAAAGATGAAGACAGGGGTGCTGGGGAATAGGAACAACAAGGTCCAGCGCGTCACAGCAGCCCCTGCTGCAACCATGAACATAACGGAAATGCCCCTGCCTTTTAACAGCCGGTCGGAAAAAGCAAAGAACAGGATTTCAGACAGGACGGCAATGTTTAAGATCACACCAATATATAGATTGCTAACATCTAATTCTTTTAAATAAAGAACACCATAATTATAGTAAGAAGCATGCGCCCCCTGGATCAGGACGACAATGACCATGGCCCAGACGAACTTACGAGATTTCAACAGCCCGCGGTAAGAAAGCTTCTCCTGACCCCTGGTCGCACTCATGGACTGAGGCAGCTTCGCTAATGACGACAAGAGAATCACGACGATCCCACCGAACAGCAGATAAATCACAGCGCCCTCAGTGAAGATCGATGTCAGAAGCCCAACCACCAGAAGGGCCACCGTATACCCCATCGACCCCCATGAACGGCTCCGGCCATAATCGATGCCGTCTTCCTTCATCATAACAGCCGCCATGCTCTCCACCATGGGAAGCAGCATGGGATACACAAGGCTGAAGATCACCATACACGCGAGTACCATCCCAAATGAATCCATCGGCAGGAACAACAGAAGTGAAGCCCCTGATACGAGAACGAGCCATCTCGATAACTGCCCTAAAGAAACGGTCTGACTCAACTTGGGAAACAAGTAAAAGCTCGAGAACGAACGGGCAATCATCCCGACGGCAATCACAGTACTGGCTGCCGAAATGGAGAAGTCCTTACTCTCCACGAGCCACGCTGTCCAATAAGGGATAAAGATTCCCCATGTAAAAAATATCGCAAAGAACTGAACCGATAACCACGTCTGATTCTTCAACTCTATCAGATCTCCCTTGGTAATGAATTTCCAAACATTACGTTATTATAAACCTGTCATCCCCACAATACAACCAACTTAGCGACTATCCCTTTCGAATCAAAGAAAAATATGGTAAAATTCCAACTCGTTTACAAATCCTTGCAGGACAATCGTCCTAAAGACTCGAAGAAAGTACTACAGATAAAAAGTACAGGGGGAGAACCATGCTGAGAAAAAAATCATTCACCATCATAGACGGAAGCGTACTGCTCTTGACGGCCATCGGAGTCTATATCGCTGTAGCCAGCTTAAACAACACAGCGGCACCGGATGATGCCAATCAGTCAGATGTCGTCTCAACCGCAGGGGTCACCACCACACCCCAAACCAAATCAGGTAACGAAAACCCATTCGGAGAAAAAGTGAAAACGCCCCTAAGCGAAGACTTGATCCGTCAATACATACACGCCATGAGCCACCAAAAGGTGAAGGCAAAAGAAAAATGGTCATTCTTTGAAATCACCGATGAGCGCATCGATTACTTATTAGGACAACTCGAAATCAATCAATACAAAAACGAACAAACGTACAGAGACATCCTGACCAGCTGGAAGGAAGGGGACTTCTCAGGTGCCGTGGGAGATCATAATGCGATTTGGAGAATGCAGAACGGGAACATCGGCAAGGCAACGGCTAAGTTGAGCGCGAGTGAAGAAAAGGAGTATGTGGAGAGTCAGAAGCGAGAGAAGAGGTAATTAGAAAAGACGTGTCCAGAGGGCACGTCTTTTCTGATTGCTATGAAGGAAACCTACTCACTGACAAAATACTGAACCAAATACTCAGCCCACAACTCATGCCCATCCTCACTCGGCATCTCCTGACCATCAACGAGCAGTTCACCCAATGCTTCCTCATCCTCAACCGGCCACGCACTCCAATGATCCACATAAGGAATACCCTTCTCTTCTGCAAACTCTTTAAGCGCTTCAATCTGCATCGGATAATAAGTAGCTCCCGCAATCGGATGTGTTGGCTGAAGGATCATTACCACCTCTTCATTCTGCTCTTTCAGCTTCCGTTCAAAGATCTCGATGCTTTCCTGATTATTCTCTCCGCCTACCCCGTTCGAATTGTCATTTAACGAGAATGGTTCAAACAGGACCAGCTGTGGTTCATACCCAAGCACGTCTTCCACCTGCTCGCCGTTCACGAAAGTAAGAGACGTGATGTCGTATTGAAAGATTTCCACTTCCAGGGTGTCTCCATATGTATCAATCAGTTCCGTTCTAAGCTGCTCGCTCCAGCCGTTGTCGTCTGCACCCAGTGCCAGGGATCCGACGATGGCGAGCCTATAAGGAGTCCCGGATTCAATCGACTCCTTGTACATTGTTTGTGCTTCCTCAGGCCAATTTCCAATTAGGGAGTCATAATCTTCCACCCCGGTCTCCTCTTCCTCTGCCTTAGATTCTGTAACAATCGCCGTTTGTTCTGAACCGGAAACCGAGGTTCTTTCCTGCCAGTACATGTTCCCGTACACAAGAACACCTGCACAGATGATTCCTAATAAGATTAATGAAAAGGTTTTCATACTTTTTACCTCCATTTCTGATAAAAATTAGGTAAGAAATGATTTCCAATTGCCTATAAAGTCTTCCATTTTTACCTTATATGGTGTTTAATAGATTAGTATGGAAATATTACAATTACTTTAAAATTATGACAACAAATTTCTGAAAATTCAACAGAAATCAGCATTGTTTAACATATTTTTTCTATTCTTAGGAGGAAGTTATGGAAGAAACAATCAGTTTGCGCGAGTTGATGGAGACATTGCGGAAGCGCATGAGCTTAATTATTTTGATTACCCTGACAGCGATATTGGTGAGTGGAGCCGTGAGTTTCTTCCTATTGACTCCAGTCTATCAATCCACGACGCAATTATTGGTCAACCAGGCGAAGTCGGAGCAGCCGGTTTATAACGCTGGGGAAATCCAGACGAATCTTCAATTGATCAATACGTACAATGTCATCATTAAAAGTCCTGCCATCCTTGAAAAAGTAGCAGGCGACCTCGACAATGGGTTGAATGCGTCTCAGCTGAATGCCAAGATCACAGTGGGCAGCGAAGCGCAATCCCAGGTCATCAACCTTTCTGTAACCGATACGAATCCCCGGACGGCAGCCAATATTGCCAATAAAACAGCAGAAGTCTTTCAATCAGAAATTATGAAAATCATGAATATCGATAATGTCACGATCCTTGCCAAAGCGGAAATAGGCGAAAAACAATCCCCGATCAAGCCGAAGCCGGTATTGAATATCGCGATAGCTGCAGTTGTTGGATTAATGCTGGGAGTGGGTCTTGCCTTCCTATTAGAGTTCCTGGATAACACGATCAAAACGGAACAAGAAGTGGAGAAATTACTCGGCTTACCGGTATTGGGTTCCATCGCCGTGATTGGAGAAATCAAAGAAGAAAACCCATCAGGACGGGCGAACCGCAAATCACGTGAAAGAGGTGAGAAGGTTGGGTAAGAATAAGAAACTGAAGAAGCTCATGGCGAATACGAAGCGGAAGCTTGTGACACAGATCGCTCCGAAATCCCCTATTTCAGAGCAGTACAAGACAATCCGAACCAATATCAACTTCTCATCTGTCGACCGTGACATGCGTTCGATTATGGTCACGTCTACGGGACCGGGAGAGGGGAAGTCGACGACGGCCGCCAATCTGGCTGTCGTGTTCGCTCAGCAAGGAAAGACGGTCTTACTCGTTGACGCCGATATGAGGAAGCCGACAGCCCACTATACATTCAATGTGACGAATACCTTTGGACTCACAACCGTACTGACTAGGCAGAAATCACTAAGGGAAGTCATCCATCAGACGGAAGTGGATCACCTCGATCTCTTAACGTGCGGGCCTGTCCCTCCGAATCCCGCAGAGCTTTTGAGCTCAAGGTCCATGGAAGAATTTCTTGTGGATGTATACGCGGATTACGACATGGTCATTTTTGATACGCCGCCTGTACTGGCTGTTACCGACGCCCAGGTCCTGGCCAACCAATGTCACGGCACCATTATGGTTATAAGTTCAGGGACAACGGAAATCGAAAGTGCCCAAAAGGCGAAGGAACTCCTGCAATCGGCTAAAGGAAAGCTGTTAGGAGTCATCCTGAACAACCGGGAAATCAAAGATACAAGCTATTATTACTATTATGGAAAAAGATAACAGGTGATAACTGACGATTCGACAAATTTCACCCATTTACAAAAAGTACTATTCTAGTAAAATAATAGTGGTGAATATAAGACTAAAGAACTAAAAAGATGAGGGGGATGACGATGATTGATATACATAGTCATATCTTGCCGGGTGTAGATGACGGTGCGGTGACCATACAGGATAGCGTCAATATGGCAAGGCTTGCGGTTTCCGAAGGAATCGACCGGATCATCGCCACTCCCCATCATATGAATGGAAAGTACGAGAATGAACGTATTGATATTCTCCATAAAGTGGATGAACTGAATCTTCACTTAAAGCAGGAGAAAATCGATTTGGACGTTCTTCCGGGTCAAGAATGCAGAATATTCGGTGAATTGTTAGAAGACTATCAACAGGGGAAACTTCTGACGTTGAACGGAGTGTCTTCCTACCTGTTTGTTGAATTCCCTTCAAGCTCCGTTCCGAGATATGCAGACCGGCTGTTTTATGACATGCAGAATGAAGGGGTCATCCCGGTCATCGTCCATCCGGAGCGAAACGCAGAACTCATCGAGCGGCCGGACCGTTTGTACAATCTCGTCAAGAACGGCGCCGCCACCCAACTGACAGCCTCAAGCCTCACAGGTTACTTCGGCAAGAACATTCAGAAATTTTCACAGAAGCTCATTGAAGCAAACCTGACACATTTCATCGCCTCAGACGCCCACAATATACATAACCGCTCCTTCAAGATGGAGGAAGCCATGGATACACTAGAGAAAAAGTACGGAATAGACATGATCTATTACTATACAGAAAATGCAGAGCTGCTAATAGAAGGCAAGAACATCTATAAAGAAATCCCTGAGAAGGTCAAAAAGAGAAAATTCCTGGGAATCTTTTAAATAAGCTGAATTAGCATGGTCCTAAGGTACTATTGTCGTTGGTGAATGAAGATCAGCAGGTTGAACACAGACAACAGTAGAATTTTGGGAATGTCTCCTCACCGTTATCGATGGAGGCACTCGGTCACGCCGTGGGTGAAGAGAAGCTTTACCTTAGACGCTTGTCGTCGTTGGTGGGATGTGAGGAAGGGTTAGATGCCCACAATTACTATTTTAATATTTGGAAGTAAAGATCTTCAATGAAAGAACTGTATGTAATATATTCAACTATTGTAAAAACATAATAGAAGGTGAATAATGTTGAAAAGCTTTAAGCTTATGCCAAAAAGCATTAAAAAGGCGGTACGTTATATCTATCAGGATGCACCCCATGAACATCTTGTTGAGATTCAACAACTCATCAACCAGGCCATTGAAAAACGATTAAATGAATCTAAGAGAATATAAATTCCTAAGGAAAGAGTATAGAACTATATTTTTCCCTTAGGTATTTATTTTGTCGTAAAACAGATAAAAGGAGAGGTCACATTGAGTTATACGAAACGAGTTTCCATGTTGATGCTGCTGGACTCCATGATTGTGCTGACAGCTATTTATTTTGGTTATTATATCCTTCATCCTACGTTCAGCCTGTATACCCTTCCGACGCTTGTATTCAGCTCAGTGATTCTACTAGTGTCCCACCACCTGTTCGCTTTCGTATACCGTCTGTACCAGAAAGCATGGGAGTATGCCAGTGTAGGGGAGATGCTGGCGATCATCCAAGCGATCACCTTTTCCATCCTCTCAACCGGGGCGATCCAACTGATCGTAAATGGGGATGTATATGTGAGAGTCCTCTGTGTCACGTGGATGCTGCATATCATCTTAATAGGTGGTTCACGCTTCTCTTGGAGAATGTACCGAGATTATTACATAAAGACTAAGCAAGTAAAGAAGCGGGCACTCATCATCGGTGCCGGGGCGGCCGGATCGATGCTTGTGCGTCAATTGATGAAAAAACACGATGGAGACATTCTTCCAGTTGGATTTGTGGATGATGATCCAAAGAAACAGAAGCTGCAGATCTATGGTGTGACGGTAGTTGGGAGAACCCAGAATATCCCAAAACTAGTGGAAAAGCTGAAGGTGGACATGATCATCATTGCGATTCCTTCCTTAAATAAGTCAGAGATTCAAAAGGTTTATCAAGAATGCAGCAAGACCAAGGCGAAGACACAAATCATGCCAATGCTTGAAGACATCGTGACAGGGAAGGTAGCCGTCAATCAATTCCGTGATGTGCAAGTGGAAGACTTATTGGGAAGAGATCCTGTAGAGCTGGACACCAAGGCCATCTCTGAAAAATTGACAGGGAAAACCATCCTCGTCACCGGCGCAGGTGGATCCATCGGGTCAGAAATCTGTCGTCAGGTAAGTAAATTCAAACCGAAGAAGCTTCTATTGCTGGGCCATGGAGAGAACTCCATTTATGGAATCGATATGGAGCTTCGAACTAAATACAAATCAGAATTTGAAATCATTCCAATCATAGCAGATATACAAGACCGTGACCGCATCTTTGAAGTAGTCTCCAGTCACTCTCCTGACGTCGTGTATCATGCGGCAGCGCATAAGCATGTACCGTTGATGGAGTATAACCCGAAGGAAGCCGTGAAAAACAACGTGATCGGAACGAAGAATGTAGCGGAAGCAGCCGATACGTTCGGGGTGAATACGTTCGTTCTTGTTTCTTCCGATAAAGCGGTGAACCCGACGAACGTGATGGGATCAACGAAGAGAATCGCTGAGATGGTGATTCAGAATTTGGACAAGGTAAGCCAGACGAATTTCGTTGCTGTCCGTTTCGGTAACGTTTTGGGAAGTCGTGGCAGTGTCATTCCCTTATTTAAAAGACAGATTCAGGCTGGTGGACCGGTTACAGTGACTCATCCGGATATGACGAGATACTTTATGACCATCCCGGAAGCATCAAGGCTTGTTATGCAGGCTGGTGCTTTGGCCCGTGGTGGAGAAATCTTCGTCCTTGATATGGGTGAGCCTGTTAAGATAGTGGATTTGGCGAAAAACTTAATCAAGCTATCGGGTTATACAATAGAAGAAATCGGGATTAAGTATGCCGGGATTCGTCCTGGTGAGAAGATGTATGAGGAATTGTTGGGTGAGAATGAGGTTCATGGGAAGGCTGTGTTTCCGAAGATTTTTATTGGGAAGACGGTGGAGTTTGAGTATGAGCGGGTTTCGGATTTGATAGAAAATCATGCTGGGTTTGATCCTCAATACGTATCCAATTATGTCTTGGATTTAGCCAATAAAAAAGAGCGTCTTTTAGTTCAAAACGCCAATTAAGGGGTGGAAGATATGCAAAAAGTGAGAAAAGCCATCATTCCGGCAGCGGGACTTGGAACACGGTTCTTACCGGCGACGAAGGCCCAGCCGAAGGAAATGCTGCCGATTGTGGATAAGCCGACGATTCAATATATTATCGAGGAAGCTGTAGCTTCAGGGATTGAGGATATCATTATAGTAACGGGCCGAGGAAAGAGAGCGATTGAGGATCATTTTGATAAGTCTTATGAATTAGAAGAGACGTTGGCAAAGAAAGAAAAGTACGACCTTCTGGAAGAAGTGCAGGGGATATCGAAACTGGCTAATATCCATTATATCCGACAGAAAGAGCCCCTTGGGTTGGGGCACGCAATTTCATGTGCGAGTCGGTTTATTGGGGATGAGCCATTTGCGGTACTTTTAGGGGATGATATTGTTCATTCTCCTGATAAGCCTTGTTTGAAGCAGTTGATTGATGTTTATGAGCGTTATAATTCTTCTGTTATTGGGGTTCAGGAAGTTCCAGAGCAAGAAGTGTCAAAATATGGGGTCATTTCGATTAATAATAATGGGATTGATAACGGTGTCTTCCATATTAATGATTTAGTTGAGAAGCCAAAGGTGGAAGATGCTCCATCTAACTATGCAATAATGGGGCGTTATGTGTTACGACCGGAGATCTTCGATATTCTAGAAAATCTTACACCGGGTGCGGGTAACGAGATTCAGCTTACGGATGCGATTAAGAAGTTGAATGAGTTGCAGATGGTGGTTGGGTTTGAGTTTGATGGTATGAGGCATGATGTCGGAGATAAGTTTGGTTTTATTAGGGCTACTTTGGATTTTGCCTTGGAGCGTGAGGATTTGAAGGGGCAGGTTATGGAATATTTGGAGAGTTTGGTTGTTGAGGAGAGGGTTTGAGGGAGAGGTTCTGCTGCCCCTTCGTGGCAATAGGTAGAAATACTTCTTTGTTAAGGCAGCATTGGTGAGTAGATCAATGTTGGGAGTAGAGATTAATAAAGAACATTAGGCATATGGATAACCAGAGAGGTTTGACTCTTCTGGAGTTATGGCTGTGATTGTTATATTGGGGATCGTTTTTTCGATTGCTGTGGTTTCTTTGGGTGGTACTAAGGAGAGAGCGGGGGCGGAAGTTTGTGCTGCTAATCGGGTGGAGTTGGAGAAGCAGTATAGGGGTCATTTGGTTTTGGAGGATATTGAGCATAGTAATGTGGTTTTTACTGCATTCTTGAATAGTTTTGGTTCTGAGGTTTGTACGGTTGGTGGAGAGATTACATATAGCGACGGGCATGCTAATTGTGGTGTACATGGTGAAAAAGTTGAAGAGAAAGAGGATTCGGGGGATGATGGTGGGGTTCCTTTTTTGTGAGGGACCTTAATTTTCGTTTGTATGGTGATGGGGAACTGACTATCATTGTTAGATTGAACGCTAGAAACCTTGCTGGATAAGGGTTTAGGGCGTTTTTAGTGAGATTTTCAGATTGATTGAATGGTATATATAATAGGAAGAAACTCGGTTTAGAGTGGTTATAAAGTGAATATCTAATTCGTATTTGCTAGGTAGATTGAATAGATATTACGAGGTGGCTATCAGAAGTAGATTGATTTAGTAGTTTAGTAGTTGGTTGGAAAAGCTGAATAATCCAATTAAGTCCTAACTTACTAAAATAATCTTTCAAGGAGTGTTACAGGCATGTATATGAAGGTTAAAAGATTGATAGATATCATTCTTTCATTAATTGGACTTATAGTATTATCACCGATTTATTTAATTTTGATTATTGCTATTAAGATCGACTCAAGAGGACCGGTTCTGTTCAAACAAAAGCGTGTTGGAATAAACAAAACGCATTTTAATATATTGAAGTTTAGAACTATGCGGATAGATACGCCTAAGGACACTCCAACTCATTTATTAGAGAACCCTGATCAATACATTACTAAAATGGGGAAGTTTTTAAGAAAGACTTCTCTTGATGAGCTTCCTCAGATTTGGAATATCTTTGTTGGGCAGATGAGTATTATTGGGCCGAGGCCAGCACTATGGAATCAATATGATTTGATTGATGAGCGGGATAAATATGGTGCCAATGATGTTCCACCAGGGCTAACTGGTTGGGCTCAGATTAACGGAAGAGATGAGCTTCCTATCGAAATTAAGGCTAAGTTGGATGGAGAGTATGTTGAGAAAATTAACTTTTGGATGGATATTAAGTGTTTCTTTGGAACAATAATTAGTGTTGTGAAAAGTGATGGGGTTGTAGAAGGAGGAACTGGTTCTAAGAAGGAAGTTGCTAGTAGCAAGGAGAGTGTTTTTAAATGAAACAAATACTGATAACAGGAAAAAATAGCTATGTAGGGAAAAGCCTTGAGAGCTGGTTAGGTAATTATCCTGATGGTTATTCAATAGACTCCATAAGTCTAAGAGATGATTCATGGAAAGAAAAGGACTTCTCTGTTTATGATGTTGTGTTTCATGTAGCTGGTATTGCTCATGTATCATCAGATCCGAAAATGGAGGATCTGTATTATAAAGTGAATCGTGATTTGACAATAGAAACTGCTAAAAAGGCAAAAGCTGAAGGCGTGAAGCAGTTTATATTTATGAGTAGTATCATTGTATATGGCGATAGTAGTATTGGAGAAAGAGTTATTGATAAAAACACAGTACCTACTCCTAGTAACTTTTATGGAAATAGTAAACTCAAGGCAGAAGAGGGTATCAAATCACTAGATAGTGCAAATTTCAAGATCGCTATAATCAGACCGCCAATGATATATGGGAAAGGTTCAAAAGGTAACTATCCAAGGCTTGCGAATTTGGCTAAAAAAATACCACTGTTTTTGGACATCAATAATGAACGAAGCATGCTTCATATTGATAACTTATGTGAATTCATTAAAGTGATGATAGATTTTGAAGAAACTGGATTGTTTTTCCCGCAGAATAAAGAATATGTGAGTACTAGTGAGCTTGTTAAGGTGATAGCGGAGGTTCATGGGAAGAAAATATGGATGATTAAAGGATTGAACGGGCTTATTAATTTAATGTTTGGAATAGGTATTGTCAATAAAGTATTCGGCAATTTAGTTTATGAGAAGTCTATGAGTGAATATAATAAAGCGAATTACCGAGTTAGAACATTTAGAGAATCTATAAAGATGACGGAATTGGAAGTGGGCAGTGATGAAAGTAGTTATAGTTAATTGCTTTGATACTTATGAGGATAGAGTTGATTTAGTTCATGAGTTTTATAAAGACCAGGGGTTTGACGTAACAGTTATTCAATCTGATTTCAGACACTTTAAAAAAGTTCATAGAGAAGAAACTAAAGAGGGATTTATTTTTGTTAAATCAAATCCATATTATAAAAATTTATCAATAGCACGGCTTTCTTCTCATTATAAATATGCTAGCAATGCATTTAAAATTGTTGAAGATATAAAACCGGATTTACTTTATACTTTTGTACCACCTAATTCTTTGGCACAATTTGCTGCGAATTATAAACGGAAACATAATACAGTAAAACTTATTCTTGATTTGATAGATTTATGGCCAGAAACTATGCCGATAGGTAAAGCTAAAAAATTCCCACCATTTACATTTTGGGGTGCAATGAGAGACAGGAGTCTTAAGTATGCTGATCTTGTAATTACCGAATGTAATTTATATCAATCTGTATTAGGAAATGCACTTAAAGGTGTAAAGGCTGAAACTATGTATCTAGCAAAAAAGGAGATTAATGTAATTAGTAATCCTAATTTAAGCAAAGAAGAAATCCATTTAGCTTATTTAGGGTCAATAAACAACATTATAGATATACAGAAGATAAAGGAAATTATTGAGGTTATTAATAAGATGAAGCCAGTAACGCTTCATATAATAGGAGACGGAGAAAGTAAGCAAGAGTTAATTGACGCCGCGAAATCTGCGGGTGCAACTGTAGAGTATCATGGCAAAGTATATGATCCTCAAGAGAAGCAAGATATTTTTGATATATGTCATTTTGGATTAAATATAATGAAAGACACAGTTTGTGTTGGTTTGACTATGAAGTCGATTGACTATTTCCAAGCGGGATTACCTATTCTAAATAATATTCAAGCTGATACGTATGATTTAGTAGAGGGATTTAATATTGGAATTAATGTTACAGATAATAATATAGAAGATGTAGCTTCAAAGGTAATAAATTTGGACACATCTGAATTACTGGCTATGAGGGACAATACAAAGAGTGTATTTGACAGTATGTTTTCTGAACAAGCATTTAGAAAAAAATTAGTGGAGATATTCAACAAATTATAAATCTTAGTATGTTTTGTAGTAATAGTAAGTTCGTTAGATTATACCTTGGAGGATTATATATGATAAATGGTAAAGTGGCGCTATTTATTCCTGCCCTGAATGGTGGAGGTGCCGAAAAAATGATGATGAATTTAGTGAAAAGATTTCTGGAATTAGGCATAGACTGCGACTTAGTAGTAGGTAATACTAATGGTCCTTATAAAAAACTCTTAAGTAGTGATATGAATGTTATAGATCTAAATGTTAATAAGGGGTTGAATACATTACCTGGGTTTGTTAGGTATATAAGAAAGGCAAAACCAGACATTATACTGTCTGCACTAGAGACATCTAATTTAGTTTCTCTGTGGGCAAAGTTGCTATTAAAAAGTAATGGATTACAAGTATATATTAGTGAGAGAAATCATGTTAGTACTTCTGCAAAAAATGCAACAAGAATAAAAGAAAAGTTATTTCCATTATTTCTAAAAAGGTTTTATCCAGCAGCAGATGGAATTATTACTGTCTCTAATGGAGTTGCAGATGACTTAAAGACTATCATACCTAAAGAAGCAAAAAAAATGGTGACTATTTATAATCCTGTGGTAACTAAAGAAATAATAAGTAAATCCAATGAACCACTTGAATTTTCAATTTTTGAGAACAGGACTAAACCTGTAATAATTTCTGTGGGAAGACTAGTACCACAAAAGGATTATTGCACACTTATCAGAGCATTTAAAAAAGTCAAGCAAAAACTAGATGCAAATCTATTAATTTTAGGTGAAGGATCTGAAAGGAAGTCAATAGAATCACTGGTTGTAGAATTGGGATTAGAAGATTCAGTTTATATGCCTGGATTTGTTGACAACCCATATAAATATATAAAAAATTCTTCGTGTTTTGTACTTTCTTCTGCATGGGAAGGTTTTGGAAATGTATTGGTAGAGGCCATGGCATGTGGAACACCAGTAATAAGTACCAATTGTCCAAGTGGCCCTTCGGAAATTTTAGAGGACGGTAAATATGGCGCTTTGGTTCCTGTTAGAGACTATGAAAATTTAGCAGATTCGATAATAAATACCTTAAAAAACCCAATTAAATCTAATGTTTTAATGGAACGTGCAAATAGTTTTACGTTAGAGGCAATTGCAGATCAATATTTAACACTTCTTTCGAGTAAAGAATAAAAGTAAAGTAATACATTGAGAGTGGGAATACTAATGGAGCTTTATTTCGATAGGGTAAGGAATAAATCAACAAATAAAAGAATTTATAAAAGAATAGCAATAAGGATGTTCTTACTTGTACTTACTTCCTTTTTCCTTATAAATTTTTTTGATGGGCAAATTACATTAGTTAGGGTAATACTAGCAATGGCCTTTGTAACCCTATTTATACCATTGACTGTTATTAAAGATGTGTTTCATCCTTTGGTTTTATATAGTGTATTTCAGTTTTTTATACTTTTAAATTTCTTAGATAAGGTTAGAGTAACTGATCCTAGTATGAAGTTTTTCCATCTTAGTTCAGATAATAATGACTATTATATAATAATTTCCTTGTTAATCTGGATTACATGGCACTTATTAATTTGTACGGGTTACTATTATTCTTCCACGTTCTTTAAAGTAAAAGATCATAACAAAAGAACATTTATTAATAATTTGAAGATATATCATCCCCAAAAAATTGCATACTTGCTTTTCTTTATTAGTGTACTTTCCTTTCTGATCATCTTGTCTAAGATGGGTGGGATTTCTGGAATGATATATGCTACAAAGGATTCATTAAATTCATATGCAGGACTTGTTTATTTTAAGAATTTAGTAGATTTGAGCGTTATCTCCTCAATTCTTTTCCTATATAGTAATAAACGTAGGTTAGCAGTTATAGTATTACTTTCTTCCGTAGTAATGATGTTTTTCTTTGGAAATCGTGGAAGTATAGTAAATGCCATTATTGTTTATATGCTTTGTTCACACTATTATTATCGTGAAGTTAAAATAAATAAACTGTCTTTACTGGTTGTTTTCACCTTAGTATTTACACAAATAATGGGATCAATTAGGAAATATGGATCTTTAACAATTCAAAACTTTGAGATTTCAAATTTACTGTTTAATGCAGCTGACACAAAGGATATGGCAAATATATTACCTAGTATAGTTGGTAGTTTAGAAAATGGAATAATAAATTTCCAGTATGGTAAAGACATGTTTAATATATTGGTTGCACCAATTCCAAGAAGTATTTGGGGAAATAAACCATTAATCGATGAATCGACAATAATTGGATCGATGCTAATAGATAGTCCGATATATTGGGGATTGCCGCCTGGACCATATGGGTGGATGTATTTAAATTTTGGATGGTTTGGGGTAATTATAGCTTCATTTTGTACAGGTATAATCATTCAAAAAGTATATTCTGCTTTTTTAAGAAATAGAGAGTCATTAACATTATATGTATTAATATACCCGTTTATAGTTTCCCATATTCCTAGTGTATTTAATACATCGAAACAAGTCCAAATTATATGGTATGTAGGAATTATGCTTATAGTATATCTTATAGACAAGATGTTTAGTACTAAAAGATTTATATCTAATGGAAGGTGAGTTAAATTGAAGGTATTGTTACATGGATCAGTCCCGCCTCCAACAACAGGTGTTGGTATAGCAAACGAAATGGTTATTAAAGAACTAGAAAATAATAATAATGATGTAACGGTTATTCTTAGGGGAGGGAGAAATAAAAAGAACAAAGCGCTTTCTTGGGATGGCAGAATATCATTTTTAAGAATCATATTAGCCTTTATAGAGGTTACAAAGATAGTTTTATTTATAACATTTAAAAAGTTTGATGTTTTTTATCTTTGTATAGGGCAAAGTAAACTTGGAATCTTCACTGACATTATAAAAATTTTAGCTTCAGTAGTTAGAAGAGTTCCCGTTGTAATACATGTTCATGGTGGTAGATTACACGAAAGCATAGATTCTTTTTATGGTAAAGAAAAAAAATACTTATTACAAATATTAAATAGGTGTAAAAGTATTATTGCTTTAACAGAATTTCAAGCAGATAAATTAACACAGCTGGGCCTAAATAATGTGGTTGTTGTAAATAATGGAGTTAACTCATCGGAAGTTTGTTCAGATGAAGTCGCGTTTAATAAAATATCAAGGAATAACAGCGGTTTAAATGTACTTTATTTAAGTAATTTGATCGAAGAAAAGGGTTATAGAGATTTAGTGGAGGCTGGTCTTGAACTGAAAGATAGTAATATTAAATTTAAATTTGCTGGACAATGGGGTTCTCCCAACGATAAGACATGGTTTAACAATAACACTCAGTCAGCTAAAAATATCGAATATGTTGGAGTAGTACGTGGAGGTTCAAAATTAGATCTTTTAGAGTGGGCAGATATTTGGGTGTTACCTACTTATTTTGTAGAAGAAGGATTACCCATATCTTTATTAGAAGCAATGTGGTCCGGATGTGCAATCATCACTACTAAGCATCGAGGTATTCCAGAAGTAATATCGGAAGACGGAGCTATATTTGTTAATAAAAAAGACTCAGAAGGAATAATAGATGCTATTAATACCTTAAATAAAAACCGGGATTTACTCAGTCAGCTAAAGAAGGCCAATGCATTATCAGCGAGAAGGCGTTTTAGTGAAAAAGTATTTAGTAGGAAAATAGTTGAAATATTAAAGGCGTGATGTTTGTCCATTCTACCTGCACTGAAGAAAGGGAAGAATTTATATGTATTTGCATATATTTGCCTACGAAAAATTTACTGACCCATATATAGAATTTATAAATAAAAATTTTGATCCTAATGAACACTTATTTTTAATAATCGGAAAAGAAGTCACTTCTAATACTAAACTTAAAACAAATATAAGGGTAGTTTCAAAAGATATAAGCAGTTTATTATATCTAATTAAAGAAATGCACAAATGCAAGAAAATTTATTTACATGGGCTATTCATCCGGCCATTAATTTTATTGCTATATATGCAGCGATGGCTACTTAAAAAGAGTAATTGGATTATTTTTGGTGGGGATTTATATAGTTACTTATATCCTGAAGAAAATTTATCATCAAAAATATACGAAAAGCTAAGAAAGCCAATTATTAAAAATATTGGTGGGATAATTACTCCTGTAAAAGGAGATTATGAATTAGCTAAAAAATGGTATGGGGCAAAAGGGGAATATTATTATTCTATTTTATATCCCAGTAATTTATATAAGGATTTAGACACACCTAAATTAACAAAAGAAGACGGGAAAAAATATATACAAATAGGTAATTCAGCAGACCCTACTAATAATCATTTAGAAATATTCGAAAAGTTAAAGGAATACAAAGATGATGCATTAGAGATTATTTGCCCTCTTTCCTACGGAAATAGTCAATATAGGGATATGGTAATAAATGAAGGCAATAAAATTTTTGGTAGTAAATTCATCCCACTTACAAAATTCATGCCTTTTGATGAGTATCTTATGATGTTATCAAAAATTGATATTGCCATATTTAATCATAAAAGGCAACAAGCGGTTGGAAATATTTTAACTTTAATTAGCCTGGGGAAAAAAGTTTATATTCGTGATGATATTACTACTTGGAGTTTTTGTGAAGATCAAGGCATAATGGCTTATAGTATTAACAAGGACTATGAAAATCTGTTTGAACCAATATCAAATATAGATAAGAATAATAATATTAATGTAGCTAGAAAGCGTTTCTCACAAGAAAATTTGAAAGAAGAATGGGAAGTTATTTTTAATGAAAACAGGAAGTAAGTCAGAAAGATAGATATATATATTTACAATAATTTTGGTTTGGATATACCTAATACAACAGGAGGTTAGTTTGATGACAAAAATAAATGTATTGGTTTTGGGAGTGGGGGGAAACGTTAGTCAAGGGATTTTAAAGGCAGTTGCTAAGTCGAATCTTAATTGTAGAATTATAGGAGCTTGTGTAAATGCACAATCACTAGGATTATACCTTTGCGATAAAGCTTATATTTCTCCATATGCACAATCCGAAGAATTTATACCTTGGTTAATAGAAATATGTAATAAAGAAAAAATAGATATTGTTTTCACGGGTGTTGAAGAAAATATTAACAAAATTGCAGCTAATATAGAAGAATTTGAAAATGGAACTCGTGCTATTTTTAAATGTACTCCATATGAAAGTCTGAAAGTTGGACAAGACAAACTAGAAACTAGCATATGGTTGAAGAATAATGGATGTAATTATCCTAAATTTTCAAAATCAGAAGATACAAAGCAAGTAGCTCAACTCATTGATGAAGTAGGTTATCCTCTAATAGCTAAGCCCAGAATGGGTAAGGGCTCAAACGGTATTATTAAAATAGAAAATCAAAAAGATTTAAATAAGGTAATGGTATTAGAAGACTATATAATTCAAGAGTATATTGGAGATGAAGCTTCTGAGTACACAGTGGGGTGTTATTGTGATAAATCAGGTAGGCTGTTAAACCCTATAATTATGCGTAGAGAATTGAAATATGGAACAACGCATAAAGCAGAGATTGTAGATGATATTGCAATTTCTGCTGAAGTTAAAAAAATATGCGAAAGATTTAAACCAGTTGGACCTTTAAACATTCAACTTAGATTGGATCAAAATCATAGACCCGTTTGTTTTGAGTTGAATGTCAGATTTTCAGGTACTACACCTATGAGAGCACACTTTGGTTTTAATGACGTTGAAGCGATGATTAAAGAGTATGTTCTTGAACAGAAATTACCCGAGAGATTTGAAATAAAAAAGGGTGTTTCTTATAGATATATGAATGAAATATATATTGATGATGAAGCTCAAAAAAGGTTAGAGGAAGAGGGATATATTGAGAACTTAAAGGATTATCATGTAACAATTGATAAGATGGGAGTTTAAACATGAGGATACTAGTCACTGGTTTGAATGGTTTTCTTGGAACCTATGTTTGTAATAAACTAAAAGACAAACATGATGTAGTAGGGATTGGGACATTAAAAAGAGAATCTATTGTAGGAATAGAATACTTTCGAGCGTATATTGAATCTTCAACTTTTGTATCTGAAATGACTGAAAAGGTGAAAAATTGTGATGTTATTATTCATCTTGCGGCTTATATTGATAAGGATAATTTTAATGATAAACTCATTGATGTAAATTGTAAAGGAACAGCACATCTTGTAAAGTTAGCGAAAGAACTAAACGCAAAAAAAATAATTCATTCTTCTGGTTTGACCGTTATTGGAGAGCCAGTTAATCTCCCTATAACAGAGGAACATAGAACAGATCCCAATACCTTATACCATATTACTAAACTAATGTCGGAGAAGATTGTTAATCTTGGATCAACCTATAATATTAAACCTATTAACTTAAGAATCCCTTCCCCAATAGGAGTTGGAATGAATGAAAATACTATTTTGCCAATGATATTAAAAAGGTGTTTAGAAAACAAACCTATTGTTATCCTTGGAAAAGGAAGTAGAAGGCAAAACTATATTGATGTTAGAGATGTAGCTGAGGCAATTGTTAGTTCAGTCGATAAAGATATTGAGGGTGTATACAACATTGCTTCCGAAACAACTATTTCAAATGTGGAATTAGCTAAACTATGTATTGACTTAACAGGTTCATCTTCTGAAATAGTTTTTAGTGAAAAGGAAGACCCAGAAGAAAGTAAATACTGGGACGCTTCTATTGAAAAAGCAAAAGATGTATTATTTTTTAAACCTAAGTATTCATTAGAAAATACAATAAATGACATAATACATCATTTTAGAAGGGAAGGTAACCAGTGAAAATTGTATTTTTTTCTGATATTCATGGTAACAAGTATGTGTTACCTTCATTTCTAAAAGCAATGGAAAAAGAAAATCCGGATTATATTATTTTTTGTGGTGATATTTTTGGTTATTATTATTATCAAAATGAAATAATTAATGTTTTTAGAGACAAGAAATATATTACTTTACTAGGTAATCATGATCAATATTTCTTAGATATTGTATATGGACATATTGACCAACAGGAACTTATAGATAAGTATGGGAATAGTTACTATAATATCCAAAGCAAAATCACAAAAGATAATATAAGTTTCATAAAAAATCTAAAGCCATACTATGAATTAAACCTTAATGATTGTAACATAGGTGTATTCCACGGATCGCCTTCTAATCCTTTAAATGGAAGGGTATATCCAGATACTGAAATTACTGATGTACAAGAATATAAGAAATATGATTATGTTATTTTAGGCCATACTCATCATAAAATGGCTAGAAAATTAGATTCTACTATAATCTTAAATCCAGGGTCAATTGGTCAACAAAGAGATGGAAAAGGTTGTTCTTATTTAATATTAGATGTTTCCTCTAGTCGATACGAATTTAAGACTGTTGATTATGAAATAGAGGAACTAATCAAGGATATTAATCAACATGATCAGGGAAACCCTAAATTAAAAGAAGTTCTATTACGGAAAGAAATGGATATATAAAAAAACATTTCATTTTAATTAAGTTGGTCAACTTAATTTTTTTTTATTATAGCTACGGAGGAATATACCAATATGATTATGTTTAATGTCCCACCATTTATAGGGAAAGAAAAATATTATATAAACCAAGCTATTGAACACTACCACAAGCTAAGTGGCGATGGGCCCTTTACCAAACGTTGCCACGAGTGGTTTGAAAATAAATTTGATACACCGAAAGCTCTTCTCACTACTTCTTGCACACATGCATTGGAAATGGCAGCAATTTTAATCAATATTAAACCAGGAGATGAAGTAATTGCACCATCTTATACGTTTGTTTCTACAGTGAATGCTTTTGTTCTTCGTGGTGCCAAAATTGTATTCGTTGATATTCGTCCAGATACTATGAATATTGATGAAACATTAATTGAAGCGGCGATAACAGAAAAAACTAAGGCAATTGTTCCTGTCCACTATGCTGGTGTGGCATGTGAAATGGATACGATTATGGATATTGCTAAACGCCATAATCTTTATGTGATTGAAGATGCCGCTCAGGGAGTGATGGCTACGTATAAAGGAAAAGCTCTTGGAACCATAGGGGATCTTGGGTGCTTTAGTTTTCATGAAACCAAAAATTATTCAATGGGTGAAGGAGGGGCTCTTCTTATACAAAATAAGGAATTTAAGGAAAGAGCAGAAATTATCCGTGAAAAAGGAACGAATCGTAGTAAATATTTCCGTGGACAAGTAGATAAATATACTTGGGTGGATTTGGGAAGTTCATACCTTCCAAGTGAATTAAACGCTGCATATTTACTTGCCCAACTAGAAGAAGCACATACAATTAACAACGATCGTTTAGAAAGTTGGAATTTTTATTACAATGAATTGCAGGAGATAGCTAACATGGGCTTTATAGAGACGCCTATTATTCCTGATAATTGTGTACACAATGCGCATATGTTTTATATAAAGTGTAGTGATATTGAAGAGAGATCAAGGCTGATTGAGTATTTAAAACAACACGAAATTCTATCCGTGTTTCATTACATTCCACTTCACTCTTCGGTTGCAGGCTTTAAGTATGGAGAATTTCATGGAGAGGATCGTTATACAACAGCTGAAAGTGAGCGTTTACTGAGACTTCCAATGTATTATGGTTTAAAAAAATCTGAGATAGAAAAGATAACTAAATTAATCAAAGAGTTTTATATTTTATGATTAAGAGTGTAACAATATGCAAAATAAACTTATAAAAAAATTTCTCTCTTTTTCCTACGGTAGTGTAGGTGGTGCAGTAATTGCGTTCATTACCACAATGTTGACGACAAGAATCCTTCAACCAGAAGAGTTTGGTAAAGCATCTATGTTTATGTTACTTGTAAGTATTGCTATGATCGTAGCGGTATTTGGTACAGATCAAGCATTTGTTCGCTTTTTTTATGAGGAAGACGAAAAGAAACGAGGAGCTCTTTTATATAACTGTTTAAAAGTGTCTTTTATAATATTAGCACCCGTGTTATTAGTACTTGTTTTGATTCGAGTAGAATTACTAAATTTTTTATTTTCCGAGTATAAAATAACCATCTTTATAGCAATTTTAATCGCTGTTGTTACTCAAGTTTTCTACCGTTTTGGAACCTTGGTAATTCGTATGCAACAAAAGGGAAATATTTATTCAATACTAGAAATCTTAAATAAAGCCTTTATTTTAGTGGGGGTTCTTGTATTTTATTTAATACTTGGTAATAGTTACGAAATTTTGATTTATTCAACTGTTATTAGCTTTATTTTCCTTGTAATATTTCTTTTATATTCACAGAAAGGGTATTGGAATCTTGACAATGCTACTGTCACTGACACACAGCATTCTAAATATGAAATTTTTAACTTTAGTTATCCATTGGTCTTAACCACTGCTGTAATGTGGATTTTTGAAGGCGTTGATAAATTCGCCATTATACATTGGTCTAATTACAATGAGCTTGGACTTTATTCAGCAGCCTTTAAAATTATTGGCTTGTTATCAATTATGAAGATGGCTTTCACTACATTTTGGACACCAGTTGCGTATGAATTGTTTGAAAAAGACCCTTCTAAAACGTCTCATTTTACTACTGTATCTAAGATAGTTAGCTTTTTTATGCTACTAGTAGCTGTTATAGTCATTATGATGAAAGATATTATTATTATGTTATTAGGTGATAGTTATGAAGACTCTAGTCTAATGCTATCATTTTTAATATTTATTCCTATTATGTACACAATTTCAGAAACTACTGTCATAGGAATAAATTTTTATAAAAAAGTTAAATGGCATGTAGTTATTGTAACTATTGCCTGCATTGTGAATATTATTGGAAATTGGTTACTAGTACCCAATTTCGGAGGTATAGGTGCTTCTATATCGACGGGAATCTCATATGTTTTATTTTTCACACTTAGAACTGTTATATCATTACATTACTATAAAGTGGATTACGGTCTAAAGAAAGTCTACACTTCAACAGCAATTTTAGTAGCTTTTGCTAGTTATACGTTATTACCTTATCATATGATTCACGAAAAAATTATTGGTGTAGTCACAATGGTACTAATTATTTTAATTTACTCAAAAGATCTTAAAGAAATAATTAAATTTCGTAAGATGCCGTCAAGGTGAGTGTGATTTTCTATGAGTAATGCACATAAAAATGCTAGCTAAGTAAAAATATATAAATTAATTTAAATAAAGGTTTTAGAAGCACTTTTTGTTTTGAAACTTAATTATCAAGAATTGTTTTGGAAATTTACCTAGGGGAGTGGAAGTTATGAAAGGAATAATTTTAGCAGGTGGTAGTGGTACAAGATTATATCCATTAACCAAAACTATCTCTAAGCAACTGTTACCTATATATGATAAGCCAATGATTTATTACCCTTTATCAGTACTTATGTTAGCGGGTATAAAAGATATACTAATCATATCTACTCCACAAGATACACCACGGTTTGAACAGTTGTTAGGAAATGGAAATGAAATTGGTATCGATTTAAGCTATGCAATACAAGAATCACCGGATGGATTAGCTCAGGCTTTTTTAATTGGTGAAGAATTTATAGGTAATGATAGTGTCGCGTTAATCTTAGGAGATAATATTTTTTACGGTCATGGTTTTACCGATTTACTTGAGAATGCTGCTACTAGGAAAAAGGGCGCAACGGTCTTTGGGTACAATGTTAAAGATCCTGACCGGTTTGGTGTTGTTGAGTTTGATGAAGACGGCAAAGCTATTTCAATTGAAGAGAAGCCTGAACAACCTAAATCGACATATGCTGTAACGGGGTTATATTTCTACGATAATAGAGTAGTAGACATTGCTAAACAGATACAGCCATCAGCTCGTGGTGAATTAGAGATTACTGATGTGAACAAGGCTTATTTAAGATTAGAAGATCTTAATGTTGAGTTATTAGGTAGGGGGTTTGCTTGGCTTGATACTGGGACTCATGAATCATTGCTCGAAGCCTCGACTTTTATTGAAACTGTTGAAAAGCGCCAAAGCTTAAAAGTTGCTTGTTTAGAAGAAATTGCTTATAGAAAAGGTTATATTACCAGAAAACAATTATTAGAATTAGCTAAACCATTAGAGAAAAACGAGTACGGACAATACTTAATAAGGTTGGCTAATCAACAAAGTGAAGTTGTCCAACGAGAGGTGGTTCAGGCGTGAAGTTAACAGAAACCTGCTTAAATGGCGTAATAGTTATAGAACCGACTGTCTATGGTGACCATCGTGGATGGTTTATGGAAACATATAATAGTAGTAAGTTTAATGAAGCAGGCATTTATTTGGATTTCATCCAAGATAACCATTCTTTTTCAGCTAAAAAAGGGACATTAAGAGGATTACATTATCAATTGAATCCCAAAGCCCAAACAAAGCTTGTTCGCTGTACAAAAGGTTCAATTTATGATGTTACTGTTGATATCCGTAAAGGGAGTCCGACGTATGGAAAGTGGTTTGGAATTGAGCTAAGCGCAGAAAATAATAAGCAATTGCTAGTCTCTAAAGGGTTTGCTCATGGTTTTATGACTTTAACTGAAGATGTAGAAGTTCAGTACAAAGTGGATGAACTATATGGTCCTGAGTACGATCGAAGTATTATTTGGAATGACCCTCAAATTAACATTGTCTGGCCTATTAATATTACACCTGTACTCTCAGAAAAAGATGAAAGAGCACCATTATTAAAGGATGCGGAGAATAACTTCAGTTATGGGGAGTAGTCATATGAAGGTGGTAGTAACAGGTTATACTGGTCAGCTAGGTTACGATGTAGTGCAATATGGTTCGAAAATGGGATTAAACATGATAGGAATAGGTTCCAAGGAATTAGATATCACAGACGAAGTTGCAGTAAGCCATTACGTTAAAGAAGTGAACCCTGATGCAATTATTCACTGTGCTGCATATACAGCAGTTGATAAAGCAGAAGATGATAAAAATTCATGCTGGAATGTAAATGTAGAAGGAACAAAGCACCTCGTTAAAGCTGCAAGAGATATAAATGCAAAGTTTCTGTATATCAGTACTGACTATGTTTTTAACGGACAAGGCGAATTACCTCTTCAAGAAACGGATAAAACAAATCCTATTGGATATTATGGGCTAACGAAATATGAAGGTGAAAAAATAGTAGAACAACTTTTAGATCAATGGTTTATCGTACGTATCTCATGGGTTTTTGGTATAAATGGAAATAACTTTGTTAAAACAATGCTTAGGTTAGCCGAAACACAAAATGAGTTAAACGTGGTAGGTGACCAAGTAGGTTCCCCTACTTACACATTTGATTTAGCACGATTGATTATTGATATGATTCAGAGTGATAAATATGGAATTTATCATGCTGCCAATACAGGTTTCTGTAGTTGGGCTGATTTTGCTCAAGAAATATTTAGACAAGCTAATCTAGATATTAACGTAAATTCTATTTCTACTGAAGAATATCCAACTCGCGCAGTTCGTCCTAAAAATTCACGGATGTCAAAACAAAAACTTATTAAAAATGGTTTTCATCCCTTGCCGAAATGGCAAGATGCACTTGAACACTATTTAATTGAATTAACACAGAGGTGATATAATTGTCTAGAAAAAAGATTCTCGTAACAGGTGGAGCTGGTTTTATTGGTGGTAATTTTGTTCAATATATGGTGGACAAGTATCCTCAATATGACATATACAATATGGATTTATTAACTTATGCAGGGGACTTAACAAAGCATAAGTATATAGAAACTAAAGAAAATTATATTTTTGTAAAAGCTGATATTGCTGACCGTGAAACAATAATTGAACTGTTTGAAAAAGAGAAGTTTGACTATGTTGTCCATTTCGCTGCAGAAAGCCATGTCGATCGTTCAATTACTGATCCAGGGATCTTCGTTCAAACGAATGTACTCGGAACACAAGTTTTGTTAGATGCTGCAAGAGCAGTTGAAGTAACAAAATTTGTACATGTATCGACAGATGAAGTATATGGTGAATTAGATTTTGATCCAAATACATTTTTTACAGAAGAAACACCTTTACAACCAAATAGCCCTTATAGTGCAAGCAAGGCCTCATCTGATTTATTAGTTAGGGCGTACCACGAAACATATGGATTACCAGTAAACATTACACGTTGTTCTAACAATTATGGTCCATATCACTTTCCAGAAAAATTAATTCCATTAACAATTTCTCGTGTCTTAAATGACCAAAAGGTGCCTGTTTATGGTGATGGGAAAAACATTCGTGATTGGTTACACGTAATTGATCATTGTGCTGCAATTGATTTAGTTATGCATGAAGGTGTAACTGGGGAAGTGTACAATGTTGGTGGTCATAACGAACGAACAAATTTAGAAGTCGTTAAGACGATTATTAAAACACTTGGGAAATCAGAGGAGTTAATTGAATTCGTTAAGGATCGTTTAGGTCACGATAAGCGTTATGCAATTGATCCTACTAAATTAGAAAAATTAGGCTGGAAACCAACTTATAATTTTGAAACAGGAATTGCGCAAACCATTCAATGGTATCTTGATAACAAAGATTGGTGGGAGCAAATAATTAGTGGCGATTATCAGAATTATTTTGAAAAGCAGTACAGCATAAAAAAATAGAGTATTAAATCAATAAATGTAGCGAGTAGCGATTGAAATTTGGAAGAGGTAATGTCAGATGAAAATTACAGTGGCTGGAACAGGTTATGTGGGTTTATCAAATGCTATATTACTAGCTCAACACAACGAAGTAATTGCATTGGATATTATCCAAGAAAAAGTAGATATGATTAATAATAAAAGGTCTCCGATAATAGATAATGAGATTGAAGAATTCCTAGCAACAAAAGAATTAAACTTAACTGCAACAACGGACAATTATAAAGCATTTAAGGATACCGAATATGTAATCATATCTACACCTACCAATTATGATCCTGAAAAGAATTATTTTAATACTAGAACTGTTGAAGCTGTTATTGCTAACGTTTTATCTATTAATCCCGATGCAGTGATGGTTATTAAATCTACAGTTCCGGTAGGTTATACAGAAGCAGTAAGAGAAAAGTTTGAGACTGAAAATATTATTTTTTCTCCAGAGTTTTTAAGAGAGGGTAAGGCATTATATGATAACTTGTATCCTTCAAGAATTGTTGTTGGAGAACAGTCTGAAAGAGCAAAAGTTTTTGCTGATTTATTAGTTGAGGGTGCTCTAAAAGAAAATATAGATGTCTTATTTACTAATTCAACAGAAGCAGAAGCTATTAAACTTTTTGCAAATACTTACTTAGCAATGAGAGTTGCTTTCTTTAATGAGCTAGACTCCTATGCGGAAGTAAGAGGATTAGATACTAAACAGATTATCGATGGTGTTGGACTGGATCCCCGAATAGGTACACACTACAATAATCCTTCATTTGGATACGGTGGATATTGCCTTCCTAAAGATACAAAGCAGCTACTGGCTAATTATGAAGATGTTCCAAATAATATCATGGCAGCAATAGTTGATGCCAACAGAACAAGAAAAGACCATGTTGCTGAAATGATTATTAAAAAGAATCCTAAGATTGTTGGTATCTATAGGCTTACCATGAAAATGGACTCTGATAACTTTAGGCAGTCAGCCATTCAAGGGGTTATGAAACGTATAAAGTCTAAAGGAATTGAAGTAGTTGTATATGAGCCAGCGCTTCATGAGGAGACATTCATTAATTCTAGAGTAATTAATGACTTCGAAGAATTTAAGAGAGAATCAGATGTGATTGTTGCCAATCGGTTATCTGATGATTTACGTGTAGTAGAGGATAAGGTATATACTAGGGATTTATTTAGTAGGGATTAAATTTAATAGAATTAGGTCAGGAGATGTGAGAGTGTGGCTATTTTGATAACTGGTGGAGCAGGATACATCGGATCTCATACTGTTAGATATCTTTTAGATCAAAATGAAGAAGTGATTGTAGTAGATAATTTGCAAAGTGGTCATAGAAAATCAATTGATGTTGAAGATTCTTATGAGATTGATCTTAGAGATAAAGCAGCTTTAGAGAAAGTATTTAAAACACACAATGTTGAAGCTGTTATTCACTTTGCTGCCAACTCCCTTGTTGGTGAAAGCATGGAAAAACCATTTGATTATTATCATAATAATGTTTATGGTCTAATGTGTCTTTTAGACGTTATGAAGGAGAATAATGTGAGGAAAATTGTATTCTCTTCAACAGCTGCTACTTATGGAGAACCAAAGAATATCCCTATTCTTGAAGAAGATAAAACAACTCCAACAAACACTTATGGGGAAACTAAACTTGCAATGGAAAAGATGATGAAGTGGTTTGACAAAGGTTATGGTATTAAATACGTATCTTTAAGATATTTTAATGCTGCAGGAGCTCATGAAAGTGGACATATTGGAGAACATCATGACCCGGAGACTCATTTAATTCCTTTAGTTTTACAAGTTCCACTTGGACAAAGAGATAAAGTTTATATGTTCGGTGATAACTATCCTACAGAAGATGGAACATGCATCAGGGACTATATCCATGTCATGGATTTAGCATCAGCACATTACCTAGCTTTAAAGTATTTAAGAAAAGATAATCCTAGTGAAATTTTTAATCTAGGCAATGGAAATGGCTATTCAGTAAAACAGGTGATTGATGTAGCAAGGCTAGTTACGAAACATTCAATTCCGGCGGAAGTAAAAGATAGAAGAGCTGGTGACCCAGCTATCTTAATTGCTTCTTCAGATAAGGCAAAAAGTAAGCTAGGCTGGAAACCACAATTTGATTCGTTAGAAAAAATCATTTCAGATGCATGGAATTGGCATGTTAATAATCCTACAGGTTATACAGACAAATATAATGGGGGGATTTGATGCAAGTACGAAAAGCTATTATACCAGCAGCAGGACTTGGAACTAGATTTTTACCAGCTACAAAAGCACAACCAAAAGAAATGTTACCCATAGTGGACAAGCCTACTTTGCAATATATTATTGAAGAAGCAGTAAAATCAGGGATTGAAGAAATACTTATAATTACAGGGAGAAATAAAAAGAGTATCGAGGACCATTTTGATAAATCGGTAGAATTGGAATTTGAGTTAGAGGCAAAAGGAAAATATGATTTATTAGAAGAAGTAAGAAAGATCTCTGACTTGGTGAACATTCATTTTATACGCCAGAAAGAACCTAAAGGCTTAGGCCATGCTATTTACTGTGCTAAAAGTTTTATAGGAAATGAACCATTTGCTGTTATGTTAGGTGATGACATTGTTGAAAATGATAAACCTTGTCTACAGCAAATGACAGAAATGTATGAACAATATAAGACAACTATTCTAGGAGTTCAAGAGATTCCCCTAGAAGATGTTAGTAAATATGGTGTAGTTGATGGAAAGCAAATAGAGGATAAAGTGTTTAAGGTTAACGGGTTAGTAGAAAAGCCGGCAGTAGAAGAAGCACCTTCTAATATAGCCATTCTTGGCAGATATGTAATAACTCCAGCTATATTTGATATCTTAGAACAGACTGAACCTGGAAAAGGTGGAGAAATCCAACTTACCGATGCTTTAAAGGTACTAGCTCAAAGAGAAGCTATGTATGCTTACACGTTTGAAGGAAAAAGATATGATGTTGGGGACAAGCAAGGGTTCTTACAAGCAACAGTAGAGTTTGCACTTAGAAGAGAAGATTTAAGAGAACATTTCCTTAACTATCTTGCAAAGACTATTGAAAAAGAAACAAAGGAAGAAAGAGAAGTAGAAACTGTTGATGTTTAATTTAATAATATAGCTATAGACCCCACTGAGTAAAATTTCGCTCTGAGGGGTCTATTTTTGGGGGCTCTACATAGAACAAATGTTTTTGTGTAAGGTATTAATATTGAAACATCAATTAAGATTAGAAACATTTAACACACACAGTTGGGAGGAATACTAATGAGAAGAGAAGCTAAGGTTATGTCAGTTGAATGTCCTGCTTGTGGTTATAGGCTGCTGGATAAAGGGGATGAAGCTGCTGGACCAGTTCAAACGAAGTGTTCTAGGTGTAAGCGGGTATGGGGATGTTGAACTCGCAACAAGGGAATTTTAAAAAGTTAGTGGAAAACCAATAACGAGACGAAAAGGAGATAACGATTCGCCATGAGTTGCAAATCAATACTACCTTAAGGTCCGGGAAATCAGTATAACTGCTATACCTGGGCCTTTTTAATTTTTACTAAAAGTTCATACCACCATAATACCGAGCGAGGAATCGTATGCATTACCCATGCCGTATGATCAGATATTTGAGAAGAAATGATCATCGGGAAGCATGGGAAGGTTCTCCTGCTTCCTTTTACACAAAAATGGAAATAAAAGCAACGCTAATTCATTAGTGGAATAATTGATGACGATATTTTTGTAGTATTCAAAAAAATATGGTGAATTAAAGAACAAGCATTCCCAATCTACCACACATAAAATTCTTTTCTAGTACTCTTCTTTTACTTTAACCATTCAACTCTTATACATTTCTCAAGCACTTAATTTCCTACTTTCACCTATAAAATAATCGACTCATTTAAAAAACTCTCACCTAAAATATGTCTCTCTTTCAATTAAACAATTCTCTTATTCTAATCTTTATACCAAAATAGATCGGAAGAATCGATTCATGTCAACGAAAGTAACAAGGTCTCTATCAATTGGCAGGTGCCCCTTATACTTCTCTAATCCTGCCTCCATACCGCCACCCCCATCACTCCGCTTCACCGTATCCATCATCAGAGGAGGCACGAACCCGAAGCCCGGGGAAGTGTTACTTGCTCACCGAGGCGTCCTGTTTTTAGATGAGTTTGAAGAATTTTCAAAGTAGACGTTAGATATGTTAAGAGACGGTCACTATCAGCCGTGTCCACTCTACCGTCATCTATCTCGAAAAGTTCATCTTTATTGCTGCAATGAATCCTTGCCCATACGGTTATTATGGGTCCAAGGATCAATACTGCACTTGCTCAGAAAAACAAAACAAAACATACAAAGGAAGGGTGTCTAGGGGAACTGAGCAGCTGATGAGGGTATTAAGGTGAAAGTGTATATCGCACAAAGCTTCTTGATTCCGATTATCTTCTCAATCTGTTCTCTCCTAGCCTCCCCATTGCACTGGAAAGATTCAAATGATTCAATGACCAGAGAAATGAAGACAAATGTCTCGAGGACTAAGGTTATCCTCACCACAGGTTATCCGATGATGAAGCGAGAATTGAAATTAAGACATGTCTTGGGAGAATTGAATAACCCGATTGAAAAGTCTACCTCAGGATAAGCGGGATGCAGTGTTGAGGAGGAGGATAAAGCAAATCGAGGGAGTGTCACAGCGACAGGCAGCCAGAATCTTGGGGCTTTCGGTTAATTTGTTGTTTAAGGCTTGAGGTTATGAGGATGTAGTAAAAGAGGACTGCTTGTTTAAAAGGAAAAAGAAGAATCCGTCCCCGTGCATCCTATAACCGAATAGAATGTTGCAGGCAGACCCCAAATTACTCACCGTCACAAGAGATACATTACCTTGATTAATGGGAATGGAGCAGTTGTCAAAGCTTTTTTTTCAAGGATAATTACCCTCAAGAATTCCTGATACTCATTCTCTATTACACATGCTTTCTCCAGATCTTTCGACTGCTTGGAAGATGATAATAAACATTCAACATGTGCTTCATTTTCCAATAAACTATTTTTTGCCTCTACTTTTTTTAGTACCGCCAATAGTCGGTAAAGCTTTGTATACACTTATCAAAAAATAATAAATCAAAGTTATATAAGCAGCATCACTAATCGATACGGGAGTGGCATCGATATTTAAAACATGAAATAAAGTAAATACACCCATAATAATGATCGGATAAACAATGTAGTAAGAAATAAAACTTTTAATAAACAACTATCTCACCTTTTTTCTATTCATTCTTTCGGCCACCAGCCATTATATTTATACGTACATTGTCCTTTATATAATAATAATTGTATGGCAATGGCAGGAACATTTCCTTTAATGCCTATTTTAAATAATTTTTTTGAAAGGCTTGTATAATCTTTCGCTTGGGCATAATTGTAAAGTGAGTTTAATGCCGTGATCGAAAGAGTTTCTTTATATGCCTTTCTTACTTTACTTTGAAAACAGGCCTCTATCTTATCTTTATTAGGTACTGATGCTGCTGTCATGACCTGTTTCATTGGAACGTCTAATGGAATGTCTGTATGATCAGCGACGAAAATAGGACTCACTTCTTCTTCTAAACCTCTAGCGAACGTTGATCCGTATTGTTCTTCAATCATAGTATAGTTGAAATCTACAATATTACCGTTCTCATCTAAAACGGATGCTTCTTCAAATATAAACTCTAATTGCTCTGCAAGTTCTAGTATTTGCTCTTCCTCACTCTTGGAAATTTCATGTGCACTGACTGAACTAGAAAAGCCAGCCGTTAAAAGACTCACTATTACAGCAAAAATGAAAATCCTTTTAAACCTTATATCATTCCAGTTCGCCCTTCCTGTTTTTACAATAAATGGAACTAGTTATATTCTAGCATTATTCTCTGACTAAATTTCATGATATTGGTAGTTTTAAGGATTATTTAAGGGGCGTATATATAGGGGATATGGGGGATACCCAACCCAGCTGAAGTATTAAGAAATAAATTCTGAAATTTAAGGATCTGTTCAGTTTAACTTAAGGTTCCTATTAAGTTGAAAGTGTAGATTGGTATAGTGATGGAGTGAATGAGGGGGATCAGCACTCTTAATAGATTGAGAAATTTTTCAGATGAGAAACAACGTCCTTTTAGGATTGATCCTTTATTGGTTTTTCTATAGAAGGTGGAATTGACAGGAGGATTGGCAATCTCTTTGTTGCTGTATCTTCATTTTATAAGTTTTGATTTCGCTTTGAAGAGTAAACATTATTAGATATGGACTTATGTATTTTGCATTCTATACAAGTGAGGAAATAATAAATGGATAAACTTTTATTTGTGATGATAGTATTAGCTATCAATGGATTGGTTACATATTTTGCTAGTAAATACTATAAAAGAAATGCTCTTAGAATAGGAGTCTTTACGTCATTAGCTATGGTTGTCATCTTTTTATTTGCGATATATTTATTCTAATTTCCGATTGTGGGGGTCAAACTCCCAGTTAGGAATTCTCCTTTCCTTTGCAGGGGTTAACCTGGGAAGCAGAGACGGTTCTTAGGGAAGAAGCAGGAGAACCTTCGCTGTTAGAGATGGGCCTTCAGAGCTGAAATTCCATTACCATTCCCATCAACCTTGGGAGTGGTAACGGACCTAGCCATTAGTATCTGATGAGTATAGCTGCTAATCCTCACGTTCCTTTATCTAAAAAAACAAGAATGAAATTTTAAGAACTGGTGATGACGAATGAAAAACTTTCTGAGAAAAAATGTATTGAGAATGATTGCGACGATAATAGTAGTACTGTTATTTGCCTTTACCACATGGGGAAATCTAAATCATTTCTTAGCATTCGTATTGTTAGTAATGACATTGATTACATTTTTTGTACTGCAAAGTCGTTTGGATAAAAAATATCATTAACATTGCCATATAAGATAATCCATCATATAGTGCGTTCTTATTATTAGATACTGATGCTGCTGTTATGACCTGTTTCCGTTCTAATGAAATGTCTGTATGATCAGTGACTATGATAGGACTTGCCCACTACCTTAACAGGTGGTGGGCTATTTTTTTATGAATTCTTTACAAAAATTATCTACTTTATGGTAATAACTGCTTAAATTAATGGTAAAATTATGAAGCATTATCACGAAATGATGAGGAGGAAATACCCAAAGTGAAAAAAGTCATTGTTCTGCTCTAGCCATCATCGTCCTCTTATCCATCCTTCTCTTTCTGACTCCGCTGGTCTTGTATCTATTGCCGATAGCCGGAATGATCTGGTTGCAGGCGAAAGCCCCAGTGATCAAAGGTGCCATTGGAGAACAGCGTGTAAATTCATTATTAAGTAAATTGGGTCCGGAGTATAAAATCTACCATGACCTTTTTGTACCAAATGGGCAAGGTGGAACGGCCCAGGTCGATCATGTCGTGACATCCCCGTACGGAATGTTTGTCATTGAAACGAAAAATTATCAAGGGTGGATTTTTGGAAAGGAGAGTCAGAGGTACTGGACTCAGACGATCTACAAACGAAAAGAAAAGTTATTCAATCCAATATGGCAGAACTATGGTCATATACAAGCTTTAAAGAGTTACCTGGGTAAAGAGGACTTAGAATGTATCCACTCCATCATTGCCTTCTCTCAAAGCGCCACCTTCAAATTCAAGGAGGATTTTACATCGGCCAACGTGATCCATTTCCGCCAATTGACTAACACCATCAAGGAGTGGAATGTCCGGAGACTCAGCCCTTCTGAGTTAAATGAAATCAATCGGGCACTAGAAGGCTTACTCATCACAGATAAGAAAGAAAAGAAACAGATGAAGAAACAGCATGTGGCGGATATTAGGAGTAACCAAAAAGAAAGGATTCAGAAGGAAAAAGGAAACAGTCAGGAACATGTGTGTCCAAAGTGTCATGGGGAGTTATCTAAGAAAAAAGGGAAGTATGGATATTTTTATGGGTGTAATGGATTTCCGAAATGTAGGTATACTAAGCAGGTTTCTTAATGGCTGTGGTTCGGGCAGTCTGGGTGAAGGTTGATTCCATTTGGAAGACAAGGGAAAAGCATGGGGGTGATTTCGTATTTCTTTCTATTTTGGAAAGGATGAGAATCGTCCCCTTTTTTATCGTTTCAGGGTAGGGGGGGAACAGTACAACTCTATCTGGTAGAATGATGATAAAAGACATTTCATTAAACTAAGGAGAATACCATGCTCATCCAAGGTACCAATAAACTCCTCGACGAACTGAAGATTGCTCCTGCCGAACAGTTCGAAGAAGAAAATCCCATCGTATCCTGGCATGCCAACACCATGAAAATCGGCAGGCACAAGTTTATGGTGCTGGTAAATAATAAAAACCGTTATGCGATAGTCCTGTATGGATTGAAAGCGAAGGATAAAAAGAATATAGGACCAGTGATTGAGAATGCGATTCGTGAAGTGTTTCAATCTGAATCCATGAAAGATGAGGTCATCGAAGAGTATCTGAAAGCGTCGTCGGATTATACTTTTACCAAAACGAAAGACCGAAAACAGGTTGCGAGATTGAATAAAGCATGTGAAGCCGTTTATTTCGGCGAAGACTACCTGGATATGAGCTCAATCGTTCAAGTGGAAATGAGCAAGTGGATCAGTTCCACGTTGGTTGGGGACGGGAAAAATAGTTATTTTAATCCTAATGAGATGATGTATAAGGATCTGAGTGATCTTACCAGTCAACCTGTTTTCCATACGGATGCGTTGCAGCTGAAAGTGACGCTGGAACTTGATCACCACTCTGTCTGGAGGAGGATCAGGGTGCCGGTGAACGTGACATTTCCCCAGTTGCATAACGTTCTTTAGGCAGCTTTCTCATGGCAGGACCGTCATCTTCATGAATTCCGGATCTATGAGAAGAAGGAAGACGGTTCTCTAAAATACGATCGTCCGAGTCTTAAACTGGTCTGTGATGAGGAAGCCTTCTCTTATGAAGATGAAATCCCGATGAAAATGGAAACCGGTCAACTGGTGAAACACTTCCTCAAAGCATCAATCGTTTACACATATGACTTTGGCGATGACTGGAAGCATACCATTGAAGTGGAGAAGGTCATTCACGACTACACGGTCAATTATCCAACCTGTGTAGATGGAGAGGGGACTGCACCACCTGAGGATGTAGGTGGCGAAGCGGGATATGAAGAGTTCCTTTCTATCATTCATGATTCCTCCCATCCAGATCATCTCAACCTTAAGGAGTGGGGGGAGATGAAGGGGTATGAGGAATTTGATAGGAGAGAGGTAAATTGGCGGTTGAAGAGAGGGTAGAGCAGGAACCGTCCTTGCTCTAACTTATCTATGTAATGGATGTGATTTCTTATGCCGGAGTATCATTGAATTTGTCATACTGGAAAAGGGAGTATTGAGAGAGTGGGAAGTGTCCATTCTCTCTTTTTTATTGCATGGAAATTGAGGAGAGCACCTATTAATCGATGTGTCCTTGATGGATTCAACAATCAGCGCATGACCTAGAATAGACTCAGTTTCACCCCCTTTTTTTTGAAATTCTTCCCATTCACCGGTTTCCATTATTTCACACGATGATACAATGGAATTAGGGTATTTTTGGACTAGGTGCAGGATGGTTCATTTTGGAGTACCGACCTGTTTAGATCCATTATGGATGGTTTGTAAAGAATAATTAGAGCAGACTGAAATAGGTTTTTAACGAATGGAAGAAAGGAGTAGGTAATGGGCATGAAGTGTCATAAGTGCAGGAATCAGTTGGAGGGCGAGGCGAATTATTGTACCCATTGTGGGGAGGAGGTTATCGGAAGAGAGGTGAGTGATCACCCAGGGGGAAGTACTGATCCAATGACTGGAATAGAAACGAATACAAAAGCTCCTTCAAAGAAAAAGCTGTTTTTGATTGGTGGACTATCATTCGTATTGATAGGAATGATTTCTACATATCTCATCATCAGTCAGGGCCAGGGAGAGGTTTCCAATGCAGAAAAGGTTCAACAAACCCTTGATGAAGATTCGCATGAAGCTAAAGCCAGTCTGTCACCAGACGAAGAGGAAGAAGATACAAGTGGCGACGGCATTCATGATTTGAATGGCTACTGGTATAACGAGGAAGAAGGTCATTTCGTCAGCTTTATGATTCATGATGAAAATTCGGGAGAAATGACCAAACATAGAATTGAAAACTATACTACCTATACGTTTGAACGAGAGAATACGAGGGATGGGTTAATAGAAGTAGTCGTAAAAGACATGAATGATCGTCATGTGAACCCTTATACGCTGAATATCATGTTTGAAGATCGGGATGCTATTGTCTTAGAAGATCGTGACGGGGCCAGACGGTTCATTAGGAGTAATGAAGAGGCATTGTTCAATCAATATTCTGAATTTGAAGAAGGAGAATTGACCGAACATGAACAGGAAGATGGTCATGATTTGAACATTTCTGAAGGCGATGGAAGGATACCTGATGTGGTGGCAGTAGGACTTGGAGGGAATACCTTTGAAAAGGAAATTCTTGAGAGTTTCTTTGCAGAAGAAAATATGACGTATTCTTTCCTTGAATCTTCATCCCTTATCATTGATGGGCAAAACCTGGGAAGTGAAACCAGCTACAGGGAATATGCAGCGGACCTATTGATGGGCTTTGATTATACAGACGATTTTGGGGACAGTCTTCTTTACACTCAACCTTATAAAAAGAACGGGAATCAATTAGTTGTATTTGCCTTGTCTAAAGAAGATAGGGATTTACATGAACGATTAGATCGCTTTATCGGTGCCCTTAAGGATAGTGGGGAGTTTGAGGAAATGTATAGGAAACATATTTATACCGAATTAGATGAAGAGATCATGAAAAATCAGGATAGATAACGTGATACATTCCAGGGGGGTCATCATACAGTGAAATTTGAGAAGAAAACGATCCAATACACAGCTCTTTCTTTATTGTTTCTTTCGTGCTTTCTTCCGTGGTATGAAACGTATACAGAGGAAGCCTCATTGATTTTGGATACTTTTTCATTTTTAGGAGTGGTCTTTAGCACGTTTCGACTTCCCCTCATCTATGACTTTGGATACGGTATATGGGGATCGATTACCTTGAATATGCACTTTATTTTTGGCACGCTTTCCATTGCATTGCCCATCCTGATCAGCATAACGATGTATCGGATGGTGAAAAAGCAGAGGTACTCGTCTTATGTAAAACTGGTCACAATCTTATCCGTTCTAACAATCTTGAATTATATCAATTATTACCTTTTCTATAACTATGCAGAGATGGATACTTCATTAAAAAGCGGGATGTTTCTGGCGCTCTTTTCACTCCTTATGTTACATAAATACCCAGTAATGGAAAAATACCTGAACCACTTAGCATCCTATACTTTTTCTAAATTAAAAGAGGTAAGGTCACAGACTCAGAATAGTTCTGAGAAGCCTGTTGAAAACAGCTATGGAGAGGATGGTAAAGTGAATTACTGCTCTGATTGTGGTCACAAGGTAGAGAGGAATTCCCGTTACTGTGCCAGCTGCGGCAAGAAGGTTTCAGATCGTCCTGTATCCGGTAGTACCCTTCATAATCAAGGCGGGTCTACTAGTAACACGCATCCCCTAAGCAGAGGACTGCAACACCCCGTGGTTCGAAGGACATTTCATCAAATGAATCTTATCATTAAACGAAATCCTCTTGTCTCTTTGGTGGCGGCAGTTGTAGTGATTGTTTTTATGGTGAAGATGCTTGAGGTTTCCCCCGAGCAGGCGGTTCTCAATGCCTATGAGGATAATAGGGAGAGGGCGATGGAAGCGGCAGAGGAATCGGTCGAAGAACAAATAAAAATAGATGGATTTAAGTTTGTCGATAGTAAGGACATGGAAGCTACCATGACACGGGAGGAAAACATCAATCTCCAACAATCAGGGATTTTCTTAGTGACAGGCACGGCTGTACTAAAGGATACAAAAGGAAAAAAACACGACGATATCCCCTTTCAACTGTACGTCGATTTCTATCAAGGAAAATACCGTGCACAAAAAATAGTCGACATACGGTATGGCTACCCGCTTATCGATCAATTGAGGTGAGATGGGACGTGGGGACAGGCACCCTGTCCCACGATTCACACTAAAGTATGTAATAAAGCCGGGGACCACTAGTGGTCCCCGGCTCTTCTATTCATTCGCTTAGAGTAAAGTTGATTGATTTATGGATTACACGCTTTAGCAACGGTTTCCGCATAGCTGACATTAGGCCTTGAAGGCTCTAAATTCCAGCGGCTTTTTGTCCTGGCATAGGTAGCATGGCAATCAAACTGGTCTTTCATACCTCCTGTGTTATACCAGTTTGAACTACTGCTATGAACCGCATACAGTTTATTCCAAGCATCAGCCATTCTAACGGACAATTCCAATCGCTATAATAAGAATCTTTCCTTCCCTTTTCTCTTTACGTTAATCGAAAAAGATGGAAGGACTGTTTGCTCCGTCATGAGAGAGACACGCTTACCTCTACCATGATCTCAAAGAAGCACGGGACTTTGCCCGTGCTTCTTTCTATGAGATGAGTAGTCTTTATTAATCTGATCATCTCTTTTTCTGGGACAAGGGACCTGTCCCTGTGTCCCAATGTTTAAACAAACGTTTGATTAGAAAGTCCAAAGCCTTCCGCTTGTGCGATTAAGAGGGTTAAACGGTCGTTTAATTAAGATAGGATGGGGGGAACTGCCGAGAGGAAAAGACGAGGGGATGATTTCCCCTCGTCTTTATTTGAATTCTGGGACAAGGAACCTGTCCCCCTGTCCCCCTGGCCCCCCTGTCCCACTGTAAAATGTAAAGATTCACTGTTCATACTTTACAACATTCTCCAGAGTGATTGATTCCTATATGCGTCTCGACTAAATTAAATCTAATCAATCTGCTTTTCTCACTATTGAAAGCGTTAACATAGTTGGGATTGGTGGTTTCCATTCGAAAAGGGGGGAGGTTGGAACGAGGCAGTAAGGATGTGAATCAACATTAAATGGTGGAGGGTGAGTAAAGGAATGAAGAACGGTCACAAAAGGATTGTTGGAAGTCTCATGTTTTTTGTTTTGTTTCTTTTTCCCATGGCAGTTTTGGCGGAAGGTCCCACTTCTTCTCATTGGTATCCGGAAGACCTCCTGGAATGGTCTCCTGAGCAGGATCCGGACGCAGCCTACAACAGGTCCATGGTTCCTCTGGCGGAGCGGGTGGAGTCAAATGACAGTAACAATTCTGCACGCGTTGTAGCTTTATCTGCTTTAAACCCTCAGACGAGCGGTGTACCTTCTCAAGGAGGTAAGGAGTTTTATGCGAATACATTTGCCTTTTGGCAATATGTAGACGTAATGGTGTACTGGGCAGGATCTTCCGGGGAAGGGATCATCGTGCCCCCGAGTGCGGATGTGATTGATGCTTCTCACCGGAACGGTGTACCCATCTTAGGGAATGTCTTCTTCCCGCCGAAAGTGTATGGCGGAAAAGAAGAGTGGGTGGACCAAATGTTGACACAGCGGGAGGATGGCTCGTTCCCTGCTGCCGACAAATTGCTTGAAGTGGCGGATTACTATGGATTTGACGGATGGTTTATCAATCAGGAGACCGAGGGTGGGGACAGGGAACAAGCGGAGAAGATGCAAGAGTTCCTTCTCTATCTTCAGGAAAATAAGCCGACGGACTTTGAGATTATGTGGTATGACTCCATGGTGAAATCAGGCGCTATTAATTGGCAGAACTATTTGACCGATGAGAACACGTACTTCCTGCAGGATAAGGACCGACGTGTGTCCGACAGTATGTTCCTGAATTTCTGGTGGAGGGGTGGAAGTCAGGAACGGTCGTATGAAAAGGCATTGGAAATCGGACGATCTCCTTATGATTTGTATGCAGGAATAGATGTGGAAGCCAATGGTACTCAGACCTCTGTAAAGTGGGACAACTTAGTCAAAGGAGATGGTTCTCTTTGGACGTCCCTGGGTATTTATCGCCCGGATTGGGCTTTTAAATCATCAAGTGCGATGAATGAGTTTTATCAAAAAGAAGAAGCGTTTTGGACAGGGGACCCTGAAGTGAACTGGCCAGGAATTTCGCGTCATTTCACTGAAAAGACAACGATCCAGTCGCTTCCGTTCACGACGAATTTCAATACGGGGAGTGGAGAATTTTTCGCCATTGACGGGGAGAAGTCATCTGAACAGGAGTGGCATAACCGAAGTCTCCAAGACATTTTACCGACTTGGCGTTGGAACGTGACAGGGGAAGGGGAATTATTAAACCCAACCTTTGATTGGAGTACGTCTTACTATGGTGGAAGCTCATTGAACGTTCATGGAACGCGTGATGAGACCAGTAAGACAACCCTGTCCCTTTATGAAACAGATGTGGAGATGACCCAAGACACGAAGTTTTCGATTACGTACAAAACGGATGAAACGAATCCGGAGATGGACGTGCAACTGGACTTTGGTCAGGATAAGACTTCATTGATGGAAGTGACTAAGGAGAGTCGGGGAGGTTGGGTCACACAAACGTTTGACCTGACGAAGTTTAAGGGACAACATCTTTCTGCCGTTTCCCTTCACTTCGATAAAGTGAACGAACCTGGTGACTATGAAATCCATATTGGAGAAATCAAGATTTACAACGATAACGAAGAACAAGAGAAGCCGAAGAAGCCAACGGGGCTTGAGATCTCTCACATTCATTTCACTGATGCGGTATATGCAGATGTCCGGTTGGCATGGAATGAGAGGGATGAAGTGAAACAGTATGAGGTGTACAGACTTCATTCCGATGGCTCCAGGGAGTGGGTAGGGGCAACCCCGAACCATGTTCTTGCCTTGAATGACTTGAAAAGGAATGGAAAAGAAGCAACTACTTCGTATGAGGTGGTACCAGTCAGTGAGGAGCTTGTAAGAGGGGAAGGCAGTGTCGTCATGGTGGACTGGCCAGCTTACCCGAAACCGGAAGCAGACTTTCGGGTGGATCAAACGGTTATACGACCGGGAGATAAGGTGCAGTTCTTTAGTGAAGCTTCTGAAGTAACGGAAGAGTGGGAATGGCAGTTCGAAGGCGGTCAGCCCCAAGTGAGTTCAGAGGAGAACCCTGTCGTTCACTATCCCGTGGAGGGGGTATTTTCCGTAACCTTGACGGCTCGAAATACATCGGGTGAAGATGTCATGACGAAACAAGCTTATATTTACGTTTCTGAAGACGCGGATGCGACTAGAAATGTCGCCTTGAATCAAGGGACTGAATCAGGTGGCGCCTGTGCTCCAAGTGAAGGGGCAGACAAAGCTGTTGATGGGAAAGTGGAGAATAACAGTAAATGGTGTGCCCATGGTACGGATCAGTGGATGGTTGTTGACTTGGGAGAAACCTACCATCTATCCAAATTCATCGTGAAGCATGCTGAAGCAGGAGGAGAATCCCCGGCGTTTAATACGAAATCCTTTGTCATCGAGACGAGTATGGATGGAGAAACGTGGCAAGAGAACGTAGGAGTGGATGATAATCAGGCGGCTGTATCAGAGCATACGACAGCTGTAACGGAAGCTCGCTTCGTTCGTTTATCCATAAACGAGCCTACTCAAACAGGAGACCAAGCTGCACGTATTTATGAGCTGGAGATTTATGGATTTTAAATCACTTTAGTAGAATATCAATCTGCCAAAATCGCCTGTCGATTTTGGCCTTTTTATAGGTGAGATTAGGTTATTCAAGTTTAAAAGAAAAGTAGTGACAAAGAAGCTTGAAGGGAAGCGGTCATACGGAATACGGCACTACCGATGATCAACATCTGTCTGATTGATTGTCAAAACATATATGCCAGGCATCAAGAGATAGCTTCCCTGGATTACGTGAATAAGAACAACTGAATAAGGAGGGTATCATGAACCAGCCACTATTTCTACAACCCGTATTTCAAGAGAGAATATGGGGAGGTACGGCTTTAAAAGAGCGATTTAACTACGATATTCCATCTGATCAAACAGGTGAGTGTTGGGCTATATCCGGACATCCCAATGGGCAGAGTACCGTAATCAACGGAGAGTTTGCAGGGAGGACCATTGGTGAGCTTTGGAAAGAACATCGTGAGCTTTTCGGCAAGCATCCTTCCCCCGTGTTTCCACTGTTAAAGAAAATATTAGACGCGAGCGCAGATCTTTCTGTTCAGGTACATCCGGATGATGCCTACGCACATGAACATGAAAACGGTGAACTGGGTAAAACGGAGTGCTGGTATATCATTGATTGCGAAGAAGATGCTGAAATGATCTTCGGTCACACAGCTCAAACGAAGGAAGAATTCATTTCCATGATTGAAAGGGGGAAATGGAGTGAGCTCCTCCGCCGGGTGCCTGTGAAGCCTGGTGACTTCTTCTATGTCCCAAGTGGTACGATCCATGCCCTTTGCAAAGGAACGTTGGTCCTTGAAACACAGCAAAGTTCAGATACGACCTATCGTGTCTATGACTACGACCGTAAAGATGCGGCAGGCAATACGAGGGAACTGCATATCAATCAATCCATTGAAGTGACGACGATTCCACACAGGTGTGAAGCGGTTGAGCCAGTTGTGGAAAAGCGTGAAGGAGTCGAGTTCACTAAATTTGTGGAAACGGACTACTTCACCGTATACAAATGGCAAGTAGACGGACATGCGGCATTTCTCCAGGACCAGCCATTTCAGCTGGCGAGTGTATTGAACGGAAAGGGAATGCTGAAAGTCCATGGAGAGGAATACTGTCTTACAAAAGGAGATCACTTCATTTTACCGGCGGATGTCAAGACGTGGGAGATCGCAGGACAGGTCGAGTTGATTGTATCTCATGTTTGATGGGGAATAAGAGTAGCGGAGGGCTTGATTCCCATGGAGCAGAAAGTGGTAGGTGTGTGGTTTCGTGAGACCAACACCTTTAGAGAACCATGACCCTCACCCACCCATCCACAAAAGGTGTCATTATTAAAGTTTTCATGCGTTTATTAAAGGAGTTGGAGTGAACATATTCCAACTCCTTTTTATTCTTTATATGATGGCTTTAAGAAGAAATGTAAGCGATTTCTGGGGAGGGTGGTATGAATGGAATTTCCTGAAGGTTTTTTATGGGGGGCTGCTTCTTCGGGACCACAGATGGAGGGAGCGGGAAGTTGTGGGGGAAAGGCTCAGAATGTTTGGGATTACTGGTTTCAGAAGGAACCCGAACGTTTCTTTCAGCAGATGGGGCCTGAAGACACCTCAGGCTTTTATGATCACTATAAAAAAGACATCGTCACGATGAAGCAAACGGGATTTAATTCCTTTCGAACCTCAATATCGTGGGCGCGTTTATTGCCTGATGGCAATCATGTGAATGAAGAGGCAGTTGCCTTTTACAGGCATGTATTAAAGCGCCTAAACGAAAGTGGGATTAGGCCTATTGTTAATTTGTTTCATTTCGACATGCCCCTCCGGTTGTACGAGAAAGGCGGTTGGGACAACCGGGAAGTGGTGGATGAATTTGAGTTTTATGCCAAGGTGGCATTTGAACGATTCGGGGACCATGTAGAGGATTGGGTCACGTTCAATGAACCCATTGTACCAATAGAGATGGGGTATTTAAATGATAAGCATCTGCCGGGAGTGTTCGATCTCCATCGAGCCTTTCAGGCAGGATATCATACGTTGATGGCCCATGTGAAAGCTGTGAGGGCATTTAAGGAGGGGAACAACTCAGGGAAAATAGGGATCATTTTGAACTTAACGCCAAGCTATCCCCGTTCAGACAACCTTATAGATGTGGAAGCGGCTATGTGGGCAGATGTACTGTTTAATCGGAGCTTTTTAGATCCGGTTGTGAAGGGAGAGTTTCCGGAGGAGTTGTTGTCCTTCATTGAACAAGAACACATTCACGTTCGTTCCAATCCTTTAGACCTTCCACTATTGAAAGATTATCCCGTGGACTTTCTTGGTGTTAATTATTATCAACCAAGGAGGGTGAAGGCAGGCTCATCTGCTTCGGCCAACCCACTTGATCGCTATTTCGAACCTTATCAATGGGACGGAGCGAAAATGAATCCACATCGTGGATGGGAGATATACGAAAAAGGCATATATGATATTGCCCTGACGGTAAGAGACCAATATGGGAACATCCCCTGGTATGTCGCGGAAAATGGGATGGGAGTGGAAGGTGAAGCAAGGTTTAGAGATTCTTCAGGGTTGATTCAGGATTGTTACCGGATTGAATTCATGAGGAATCATCTAAAGTGGCTTCACAAAGGAATCGAAGAAGGATCCAATTGCTATGGGTATCATGTATGGACCTTCATTGATAACTGGTCATGGCTGAATGAGTACAAAAATAGGTATGGCCTCGTTGAACTGGATTTGGAGACCGGGAGAAGGAAAAAGAAAAAAAGTGCAGACTGGTTCAAGGTCCTGGCCGAATCAAACCAGCTTCCGGAATGAGGTGAAGAAATGGAGTTTCTATTAACCATTGATATCGGGGGGACGTCTATCAAACTTGCCCTGATTTCCATTACAGGTCAGCTGGTTGAGAAAGAAGAAGTATCAACCCCTCCATCAATCGATGAATTTAGTGATGTGATCGATCAATATTATAAGCGCATGAAGAAGAATTATTCTTTGATGGGCATAGCCATCAGCAGCCCGGGGAGTGTGACGGACACTGGACATGTCTTAGGACACAGTGCTGTGCCATTTGTACATAAGCATAATGTCAGGGAGTGGCTCAGTGAAAGATATGGTTTGCCGGCTTCCATGGAGAATGATGCCAATTGTGCCGCCCTTTCAGAGCTTTGGAAGGGGGCGGCAAGAGAATGTGAATCGTTCGCCTGTATCGTGTGTGGCACGGGAGTAGGCGGGGCTCTTGTCATGAACAAGAAACTCTTCAAGGGAGCGAATCTTCATGGTGGCGAATTTGGCTATTCGATTATAGCAAGTGACATTCATGAACATGTTTATGGGACATGGAGTGAGGCGGGTTCCTCCTCTGCCATTTCAAGAAGGCTCATGCATCAAGCTCCTTATTATGAAGGATGGACGGGACCGCGGGTATTTGAGCAAGCCGGGAAGGACCATGAAGAAGCTCGAAAATCATTGGATACCTTTTTTTCTACCCTTGCCATTGGCATCTTCAACATCCAATACATAGTCGATCCCGAGAAGATTCTGGTAGGGGGAGGCATCACCAGACAGCCTGATTTTATAGAAGAATTGGAATCCAGAATGGACAGGATATTGGATTCAAAGCCCATTGCCAACGTACGTCCTTCCATCTCTCTGTGTCACTATCTGGATGAAGCTCAATTAATTGGAGCCGCGTATGTGTGGCTGGAAGAGTACAGAAAGGATGATCGTTGTGTTTAGTCGACTCGGTGGTTTGTTTACTGATGCAAGTCTATGGATTTGGAAGACGATTCAACTCAATCTTGCTTGGTTGTTACACATCGTAATGGGCGGTGTGGTATTGGGGTTTTTTCCTGCTACTGTTTCTTTGTTTGCCATTACGAGGAAGTGGTTACAAGGTGGGCGGGATGAACCTTTCTTCAGTGAATACCATCACTATTACAAACGGAATTTCTGGAGTGCCAACGGTCTGGGCTGGATCTATACGAGCGTGGGTCTGTTCTTATGGATGGACCTATATCTTGTTACTCAATTAAAGGGCATCATTGCTTTATTCAGCACGATGCTCATACTATTCATCCTGATCCTGTATCTATTCTCATTTCTGTATTTATTCCCCTATTACGTCCATTTTGAACAGTCTTTTAAGCATTACCTGTGCCAGCCGTTTATTATGACGATCATTAGCTTCAAGGAAAACCTTATCCTCTCCATCGGTTTAACGATGATAGGATACCTGATGTATCAAATGCCCGGGTTCATTCCCTTTGCCCTGGGTGTCATGCCAGCCTATTGGGTAATGAAAGTATCGATGAATCGCTATAAACAATGGCAAGTAGAACTGATTGGAGGAGAGTCATGATGAAGAACAAGACCGCTCATATTATTTCTCATTCTCATTGGGACCGGGAATGGTATATGTCACTCGAAGAACACCGCTATTACTTGGTGAAGCTGTTTGATGATTTGTTAGAGCAATTGGCACAGAATCCGGATTTCCACAGTTTTCACCTGGATGGACAAACGATCATGGTTGATGACTACCTGCAGGTCCGTCCTGATAAAGGAGAAGAAGTCATACGATATATCCGTGAAGGTCGTTTGATCATCGGACCATGGTATATCTTGCAGGATGCATTTCTGACCAGTTCTGAAGCGAATGTACGGAATTTGCTTTATGGAATGAAAGATACGAAGAAACTTGGGCAAGAAGGGACGCTTGGATATTTCCCTGATACGTTTGGCATTTACGGTCAGGCCCCGCAATTATTACGGCAGGCGAACATTGATGTGGCTGCTTTCGGGAGAGGGGTGACCCCGACTGGGTTCAATAATCAGGTTCATCACAGTGATGAATTCTCTTCCCCCTATTCAGAAATGAAGTGGGAGGCCCCGGACGGCTCGAATGTTCTAGGGATCCTATTTGCCAATTGGTATTCCAATGGAAATGAAATCCCTGCCGATCAAGGGGATGCGGAAGAATTTTGGAAAAAGAAGCTTTCAGACGTGAAAAAATTTGCTTCGACATCCCAGCTGTTATTTATGAATGGCTGTGACCATCAACCTCTGCAAAAGGATATTGTGGAAGCCATTGCGACAGCCAATGAGCTCTTTCCCGACGTCACATTCAAGCATTCGAGTTTCAAAGAATATATAGACGAGGTAAAGAAGGAACTGCCGGATGAGCTTCAAACCATTCGCGGGGAACTAAGGAACCAAAAAACGGATGGATGGTCCACTCTTGTGAACACGGCTTCAGCGAGAATCTATTTAAAGCAGGCAAATGACCGCTGTCAGACTTTGTTGGAAAGAGTATTGGAACCGATGGGGCTTATGGTGGAAGACAAAAAACTTCACCGTGATTTTGCAGAATTTTATTGGAAGATGCTGATGGAGAATCATCCTCATGACAGTATTTGCGGGTGCAGTGTAGACAGTGTCCATCGGGAAATGGAGACACGTTTCGAGAAGGTGGAGAAAGGGGCTTGGAGATATGTAACCGAGCAAGCACGTGAGATTGCATCGGGTATCTCCACCACACATCCAAACCCTGAGGCGATTCCGCTTATCCTGTTTTTCACGGAGGGGAACCCTTCTAAACAGGTCATCCGGGAAACCGTGATGGTTCAGAAAATCTACTTCGATGAATTGGATTATCGTCAGATTCCGAATAAGTTAAAAAGCCTTCCACTCCCTTCGTTTGTCATGGAGAGAGGGGATGGTTCATCGATCCCTGTCCATGTGAAAGAAAAGGGTATCTCATTCGGTTACGACCTCCCGGGAGATGGATTCAGAAAACCTTATTATGCAAAGGAAATAGACGTAACATTTGCACTGGAATCCCCTATTCATATTGGTTATGAAACGTGTTATCTAGTACCGGGTGAAGATATCTCTCATGAGGAGAACCTGATGTGGCACCCATCCGAACGAAAGCTTGAAAATGAGCATATGTGCGTGACCGTTCATGAGAACGGAACCTATTCACTCTTAGACAAACAAACGGGTTTTCATTATGAAAACCTTGGGATGTATGAGGACGTGGGGGATATCGGAAACGAGTATATGTTCAAAGCAAGCAGTGATGGTATCGCCTTCACGACCCATCAGCAACTCTCTACCTTGAACATGGTAGAAAATAACCCTTATCGGGCATCTGTCGAGATTGAGTCCAAGATATCTGTCCCGAAGCAAGCCGATGAACAATTAGACATTGAGCGTAATGACCTGGTCTGGCATCCTGATCGTCAAGGGGGACGACATGAGGAAGAAGTGTTGCTGACCTTTCATACGTTGCTCATCCTCGAAAAGGGTTCTAAAGGGCTGAAGGTCGAAGTGACCATGGACAATCAAGCAAAAGACCATCGTTTGCGTGCGCTGTTTCCCGTTGGAACAGGGAATCAGTATCACTATGCCGATAGTGTGTTTGAAGTGGTAAAGCGTCCAAACCAACCGGAAAGTCAGTGGATCAATCCGGCTTTCGATCACCACTTGCAAAGATTTGTCAGCTTGAATGACCACGAGAAGGGGTTGACGATTGCAGGGAAGGGTCTTCATGAATATGAAATCGTCGATGGGAAATCCATTGCGGTCACACTGCTTCGTTCCGTTGGGGAGCTCGGGGATTGGGGGGTGTTTGAAACACCGGAAGCACAGTGCCTTGGTCTTCATAAAGCGGAATTTATGGTGATCCCCCATAGAGGAAATGTCATAGAGTCACGTGCTTTCAAGGATGCCTATCACTATCCCCTGGCACCGACCGTTATTCAAGTAGAACAAAGGGAAGGCAGAAACGAACAGACGGACAATCTACTTACATGGTCAGGTGACGCTTTAACGTTAACTGCGTGTAAGCCTGCAGAAGAAGGAATAGGGGTCATTGCCAGGTGGTTCAACCCGACAGATGAACCGCAGGAACTGAGAGTAGAGGGAGATGAAGTCTATCTTTCTACGATTCTGGAAGAAAAGAAAGACCTTCTTGGACTGGGAAACGCAGTGAAGATCATCCGCCCTAAAGAAATTATCACTGTTTTAATTCAAACTGACGAGGAGTAATGAACCATGAGTGAAAACGTACTACCAGCGTCCTTTCAAACGATTATGAATAAAGTAAAGTCGGCCTATAGCCACGATCCGGAAGTCTATGAATTATTCGAAAACTGCTTCCTGAACACGTACCAGACGACATTGAAAAAGGATGAAGAGGGAACCTTTGTCATAACGGGTGACATACCGGCCATGTGGCTCCGGGATTCATCGACCCAGGTACGCCCGTATTTGGTTCTTGCGAAAGAAGATGCGGAGATTGCCGCCATGCTGAAAGGGGTCATCGAGCGCCAATGGAAGTACATTCTTCTGGACCCTTATGCCAATGCCTTCAACCAGACGGCAGACAATCAGGGTCACCAGGCCGACCGTACGGAGATGACTCCTTGGATCTGGGAACGTAAATATGAAGTGGACTCCCTCTGTTACCCCATTCAATTGACGTACCTTTATTGGAAAGCGACTGGTGATGGGAGCGTATTGAATGACCGACTCAAAGAAGTGCTGACGGTCATCCATGATGTATGGAAAGTGGAACAGGATCATGAGGCAGCCTCTCCGTATCTCTTTGAACGGGACAACTGCCGCGTATCGGATACTCTCCTGAGGGAAGGAAAAGGCGGGTTCTCTGTGAAGACAGGTATGACTTGGTCGGGATTCCGCCCAAGTGATGACGCGTGCCTGTATGGATATCTTGTTCCTGCCAACATGTTCGCTGCTGTGGTACTGGAGTATGCAAAGGAAATGCTTGAGGAAATGAAGGAAGATGGCCTCGCCGGACAAATGGAGCAGCTTTCGGTTGAAATAAAGAACGGTATCGAAACATTCGCTAAAGTGAACCATCCTGTCTTCGGGGAAATCTATGCTTATGAAACCGATGGGGACGGACGCTACAACTTGATGGATGACGCCAACGTACCAAGCTTATTGGCCATCCCGTATCTTGGATATACAGATGCTTCTGATGAAACGTATGGAAATACCCGTAAGTTCATTCTAAGTCGCCATAATCCATACTTTTATGAAGGGAAGAAGGCGGAAGGAATCGGGAGTCCCCACACACCTGATCATTATATCTGGCCTATCAGCCTGGCCATTCAGGGGATGACGGCGACTTCTCAAGAGGAAAAAGAAAGGATCCTCGAGATGTTCAAAAATACACACGCATCCACCCTCTATATGCATGAGGGATTCGATGCCGATCGTCCGGAAGAGTTCACTCGTTCTTGGTTTGCGTGGGCTAATTCCATGTTTAGTGAATTCATCCTGAGCGAAATCGGGATTTTCGTACCGGAAAGTCCATTGGCACGCATCCGTAAAAATTCCTGAATGGAGGTTTCATATGTTTTATCCTATCCAAAAGCTAGAAAACCGAGTGAACGAGTTGGATCGCCTGCGTTACCGGGATATAAGGGGCATCGACTCTTTCAATCTTCATGAGCCCCCAAAAGGGAAAGAGAACATTTTCCCTGAAGGCTATTCAGATCAACCGATGAACGTAAACGATACCTGGTCAGGCAGGGACACATATCTGTGGCTGAATACGTCCCTTTCTATTCCGGAAGAATGGGAAGGAAATAAGGCTGTCCTCTTCCTTGATCTGGGCAGGACAGGAGGAGGGAATAACTCAGGATTCGAGTCCCTCCTCTATGTGAACGGGAAGCCGTATCAAGGGGTCGATTCCAATCATAAAGAAGTCATCCTGCCGGCAGAGGACTCCCTGGATATCTCCATCCAGCTTTGGTCAGGACTGGAAGGGGGCGGACAGCCTGCTGACCAATATTACCGGCTAAAGGAAGCCTGGTGGGGATACCTTGATGAGAAAGTGGATGATCTTTTTTTCAAGTCCAGGGCGATACTGGACTCTATTAAGCAGCAAGATGAGAACGACCCTACTCGTTCCAACCTTTTGGCCCTCCTTAATCGGGCATTCCGTGAGATCGACTGGCAGGACAGAGAGAGTGAGGCCTTTTATCAAAGCCTTTATGCAGCCCGTTCCGTCCTGTTACATGAAGCGGAGAACCTGCCTAAGCATTCGGATGTAACCATTCATGCCATCGGCCACTCCCATATCGACCTTGCCTGGCTGTGGCGTACAAAGCATACGAAGGAAAAGGCAAGGAGGACGTTCTACACAGTACTAAGATTAATGGAACTTTATCCGGACTACACCTTCCTCCAAAGTCAACCTCAGCTTTACGAATGGATCAAGGAGGAAGACCCGGAATTGTTCGAGTCGATCAAAGCGAAGGTCGCCGACGGTCAGTGGGAGGTGGAGGGTTCCATGTGGGTGGAAGCCGACTGTAACATTCCGTCCGGTGAATCCTTCGTCCGGCAGCTTTTATATGGGAAAAGGTTTTTTGAGAAAGAGTTCAAGAAGAAGACGCGGACTTTATGGCTTCCTGATGTATTCGGCTACAGCTGGTCCCTGCCGCAACTTTTACGAAAATCCGGCATTGATACGTTCATGACGACGAAAATCAGCTGGAACCAATACAACCGGATGCCCCATGATACGTTCCAGTGGAGAGGGATCGACGGATCGGAAATCCTGACCCATTTCATTACGACGCCTGAACCGGGAAGACCCGCGGATTCATGGTTCTATACGTATAACGGGCTGGTCACGGCTGAAACCGTAAAGGGCATTTGGGCAAAGTACCGTGATAAGGACTTGAATAAAGAACTCCTCCTGGCGTATGGATACGGAGATGGAGGCGGCGGCGTCAACCGTGAGATGATTGAAATGAAGCGCCACCTCGATACCGTTCCAGGCATGCCGTCCGTAAAGTCCGTCCATGCCCATGACTATTTCGAGAAACTTCATGATACCGTTGGGAAATCGGATCAGTACACTCATACGTGGGACGGGGAATTATATTTGGAGTATCACCGAGGTACGTATACCAGTCAAGGGAAGATGAAAGAAATGAATCGCAAACTGGAATACGGGTACCGTGAAGCAGAACTTCTCTCTTCATGGAACAGTGCTGTGAATGGATGGGATCACTATCCACATGCCCTCCTTGAAAAAGGATGGAAGATGATTCTACTGAATCAATTTCACGACATCATCCCGGGTTCATCGATCACGGAAGTATATGAGGATGCCCATCAAGATTACGCAAAAGCATCTGCCATCAAAGATACGATTCTTACCTCTCAAGAGAACGAGATCTTCCATGGGGATCGACATTGGTCATTCCTTCATCCCCATCAATATACATCCCCGGTCCTCGTCACCGTGCCCGGATCCAATGGAATGTATGAGCTGGATGGGAAAGGGGTCGAGACCCAGACGCTGTCTAATGGTGATACTCTCGTCCTGGTACCTGAAGCGAAGCCGTTCTCCTATCATACGATCAGTGTGACAGGGAAGGCGGAGAAGGAGAAGAGGATGCTGAGTACCATTGACTTGAATGAAAGAAGATGGGAAACACCGTTCTATCGAATCCGATGGAATTCAAATGGTCACATCACCAGTCTCTTCGATAAAAAAGAGGGCAGGGAGATGATTCAGGAGGGTGAAGCGGGCAATGTGCTGAAACTATACGAAGATAAGCCCCTCGCCCACGATGCATGGGACATTGACCTTTACTATGTGGAGAAATCGACACCTATTGATTTCCTAAAGGAGTGTACTATACTTGAAAATGGATCATTAAAAACAACCGTGGCATTCACTTGGAAAACTCCGCACGTAGATATATTTCAGAGAATCCACTGTTATTCCCATACGAAACGCATCGACTTCGAGACGGATATCGATTGGAGGGCCAGACAGCAGCTGCTTAAAGTGGAGTTTCCCGTCAGCATCCGATCCACCGAAGCGATATATGATATCCAGTTCGGAAACGTCAAACGCCCCACCCATTGGAATACATCCTGGGATATGGCGAGATTCGAGTCGGTTGGTCATAAATGGGCGGCACTCAGCGAACCTTATTATGGAATCGGTTTGATGAATGATAGTAAGTATGGCTACTCGATTAAAGATCATGTTCTGGGACTTTCTTTATTAAAAGGTCCCGTATATCCAGATCCCAAGGCTGATATAGGGCATCACCACTTCACCTATTCACTGTATCCTTTCCCTGGGCAAACGTCCAAGCATGAGATCGAACGGGAAGCGACTTACTTAAATGCACCCCTTCGGATCGTCCGGGGAGAAGCCCGATCCGGATTCCAGGATCCCCTTCTGTCTATTTCCGGCCATGGCGTCATCATCGACACGGTGAAAAAAGCGGAAGATCGTGAATCTCTGATTGTCCGTCTTCATGAAATGGAGGGCGCACGCTCGTCCGTCACGATCACCAGCTCATTGCCGTTAGGTGCATGGCGGGAAATCAATCTGATGGAAGATGAAAGCATCACGGATTTCAATGAAATCCCATTATGTTTGACATTCAGTCCTTATGAAATTAAGACGATTGAAATCGCGTTAAAGGGGCAGAACTCCGGAGGTCCCTATTAGATTTAATCAGGGTTATAAGCAGATCTTTCTTCCGGCACCCATAAGGGAAGTCACCATCATCCGGACAGGACCCCGGATTTGCCCTTGTTTATCGAATCGCAGGTGAAGAACAGGGAACAGGCGCATACAGGCTGCTGTTCCCCTTTCGCCTTATGTTAGGGGTTACATAAATGAAAGCGTTCTTATTTTTCAAACGAATAAGCAAGAGAATGTTTTATCGGGTGTTTTTAACCTATTCCCTCATCATTTTCCTTACCATGTCCACCTTGTTTGTCTTTCTATCAGAATATTACTCTGACTTTATCGTTCAGCGGGAAATTGATCGACAAGAAGCGGTGGTCGATGAGATCAAATCTGACATACATGCCAAGCATCAGTTCGTCAGTCAGGGTATCCGTCAGCTGTATCAAGAAAAACGATTAATTGAAGATTTGGCTTTCGCGTTACAGCATGACTACCAAGAATACATCGGCTATCGTTTAGATAAATTCTCAAACAGTGATTCCTTTGTTCCTTATAACTTCGATATTTATGTGAAGAACTATTTTTCCAGAGATCCAGAATCCGTCGCATTGCAAGTTCGAAATGAAAATTTAGGAACAGAATATATGTACCTGTTTGATCATAGTAGGTGGAATCAACATAATCAATCCGAAGAAGACACGGGCATGATGGTAGAAAACCAACCCCTTTCCAAGGATCCATCTGTCGTACCGAAGGATATGTATGTTGTGGAAGAACAAATAAACGATCCTGTTTCCATGGACCGGTTGGGAAAAGTACGGGTCTTTTTCAGTTATGAAAATATAGATCGGTTATTATCCCTGAAAGAAACCCCTTCCAAAGGATCTTTCTTTATTACAAATATGAAAAATGAACTCTATTATTCTTATGGAAACGCTCCTGAAAGGCTTCTTAAGGATGTATCTTATCGTGAGGTTCAAAAGAAAGTAGACTTGGATGAGCGCTACTATATTCAATCTTCCATCGAGCCGACGAGTCAGCTCATGATCACCGCTGTCATTTCAGAACAGGAAATGGCCCAGCTCCTTACCTATAAATCAACCATTCTTTCTATTATGGTGTTGTTAACGATTTTGTCTATTTCCCTCCCTTACATCGCATTGCGTGGCTACTCGAAACGGGTGGATGAGATTCTGAACAAGATGAAGGAAGTACAAGAAGGAAATTTATCGGCAAGAATTATAACCGCCAATGTAGATGATGACCTAACAGATATCTCTCACACCATTAATGAAACATTGGATGATTTAAATGACTACATTGATAGAGTCTACTTATCCAAGCTAAAACAAAGAGAAGCGGAATTGGCCAATCTTCAGGCACAGATTAACCCTCATTTCTTATACAACACACTGGAAGCCATACGGATGAAATCTTTAGCCGAGGGTGGGCGAACATCGGCCAAAATGATTGTCCAACTGGCTCAGCTGTTTCGCTATTCCTTGAAAACAGAAGACCTTGTCAAGGTTGAAAACGAAATCGACCATGCACACCAATATATAGAATTATTTAAAATACGATTTCAGAATCAGCTAATCAACGAATTCCATGTAGATGAAAAAGTGAAGGATTATTATATGCCTCCATTTGTATTACAGCCCTTGATTGAAAATTACTTATTGCATGGATTCAGGAGAGAGATGGAAGCCAACCAATTAACGGTCTCCATTTATGAGGAGGGCGGAACCCTTTTCATCACGATAGAAGACAATGGAAGTGGGATTGAGGAGAAAAAGCTGGAGGGTATCAAAGCAAGGCTGAAGCAGGAAGACGGAGCATCCGATTCTATCGGATTGGGAAATGTTCACAGACGCATTCAATTAAAGTACGGTTCCCATTATGGGGTGGAAATCCGCAGTCTGCCTCTTGTCCAAACTTCCGTCACGGTTACATTACCGCTCATAAGTGAGGTGTAGAAAGTGATTAGAGTCATGCTGGTTGACGATGAACCACTTATTCTTGAAGGATTGAAGTATATACTCGATTGGGAAGACCTGGGATTTACCATTGTGGCGACAGCAAAGGATGGCTTGGAAGCGCTGGAGCTATCCAGGGAAGTGGAGTTTGATGTATTAATCACTGATATCAAAATGCCCGAACTAACCGGGCTCGAGCTGATCGAGAAGATCAGCAAGGAAAAAGAATCGATTAAGTCCATTATTCTTTCAGGCTTTCAAGAGTTCGACTTAGTGAGAAAAGGTCTGGAACTTGGTATTGAGAATTATCTGTTAAAGCCAGTTAACGAAGAGGAGCTCTTGTCTACCATCCTTCATTTGAAAGAGAAAATAGATCGGATATCCCTAGAAGAAGAGTCGATCCTAATCCTCAGGGATCACTCCATTTGGAGATGGCTGATGAGAAAAATGCCGGACACTGATTTTAAAGAAAGAATCTCGTTTTACCCAATGGTCAATATTCAACCACCTCTTCGGCTGGGTTTATTAAAAACAGAATCGGAAGAATCGGTACACCTACAGAAAACCATCGAGGAAGAAACGAGTACATTGGCGGTCACCACACCTTCAGGGGATATTCTTCTTATATGGTCTGAAGAGTCCTTCGAAGAAGAGAAAGGGGAGGTCTCCTCGATTGTGGATCATGGATGGAACGGGAAAGAACACGTGATGGTCATGAGTAGACGAGTCGATTTCATCGATGATGCCGAGAAGGTGTACAGGGAGTTAGAAATGGCGTGTGAATTGAAGATGCTGCTGCCGGATCAAGATCATCGTATAGCAGAGGAAATGCACTTAAAATCGTCAACATCCGACAAGGAGACAAACAACTATTTGAAACCGGATATTCTGGAGCGCTTAGCCAATCAGGAATATGATGCTGTACGGAACTATTTAAGAGGGGTCTTTACTCAGCTTGAGGAGGATCGAGACGTATTCGTGATCAAAAGCATGATGCTGGAATACTTCTTTCAGATGAAAAACAAGTTTTTGATTTCCTTGGAGTATACTCAATACGTTCAATTAATTCATCAAATCCTGTATCTTCATGGTAAGGAAGACGCCCTTGCCATTATGGATCAATGCATAAGGTACATTGAACATGAGGATAGTGGAGAAGAGAAGAAGAGTCCTATTATTCAAACGGTTCTTACCTATATCCATCAGAACTACTCTGAAGATATGTCCTTGAAAACACTCGGTCATCGTTTCCACATCAACCCCATCTATTTAGGGCAATTATTTCAGAAGGAAGTCAAAGATTCGTTCACCAAATATCTGAACCAACTGAGAATTGACCGGGCCAAGAAGCTCTTACTGAACTCACATGAAAAAGCGGGTCACATTGGCAAAAAAGTAGGCTATACAGATGCTACTTACTTTTATAAGCAGTTTAAAAAATATGAACGTGCAACCCCTTCGGAGTGGAGAAGGCAGCACTCACAGACATGAGAAAAGTCTCTTTTTTAAGAGGCTTTTTTTACTAGTTTCCTGAACATATAGTCAACTCCATAGATTGTATTTATTTTGACCAGTAAATCTAAGATATCTCAACTTTTTATCATGTAAGGGTTTTCATATAATTGACGTATAGAGTTAAGAAAGGAGGAAAAACATGAACAGAGTCAATCGATTTGTTAAAAATGTGTACGATAACCGCATATGGCTAGTCATGATTTTACCAGGGCTCATATGGCTCATTGTCATGAAATATATTCCCATGTTTGGGCAGATCATCGCATTTAAGAACTTTCGGTTTCACCCGGATGGCTTCTTTGCCAGCGTATTTCACAGTGAATGGGTGGGATTCGAAAATTTTCAATTCTTGTTCAGGACGAATGATGCGTTTGTTATCACGAGAAATACCTTACTCTATAACATCCTCTTTATCGTAGTGGGACTGATCTTATCGGTAGCCGTAGCCATCATATTAAGTGAAATTACGAAGCAGAAATTAGCCAAAATCTATCAGACTGGAATGTTATTTCCTCATTTCTTATCGTGGGTGGTAGTCAGTTACTTTGTATTTGCCTTTCTAAGTGTAGACAAGGGATTATTTAATAGTGTTTTGGCCTTCTTTCATATTGAGCCCGTTTCATGGTATAACGAACCAAAATATTGGCCGTATTTCATCACAGTCATCAGCCAGTGGAAAGGCGTAGGATTCAGCAGTATTGTGTATCTTGCCGCTATTGTCGGTATTGATCGTACCCATTATGAAGCTGCGATGATTGACGGAGCCAATAAGTGGCAGCAGATTCGTCACGTCACCATCCCGATGATCATGCCACTCATTGTGATCTTAACGATACTGAACATTGGCAGCATCTTCAGTGCCGATTTCGGGTTGTTCTATCAAATCCCTCGTGACTCAGGTCCCCTTTATTCTGTAACGAATGTGATTGATACATATGTTTACCGGGGATTGATGACAATGGGAGATATAGGGATGAGTACAGCAGCTGGTTTATACCAAGCAACCGTTGGGTTTATCTTAATTCTGCTAACGAATTATATTGTGAGAAAGATTGATGAGGATAATGCCTTGTTCTAAGAAAAGATCTTAGAGAGAAAGGAGAGTACTAGATGGAGACATCTACTAATGTCACGACGAGTTACCAGAAGGAAACGGATAAGAAAAAAACGAAGAAAAAAACGTATAACCCTTATGGATTTTCCGGTAAAACGAGTATCTTCATGCATTTGCTGCTCGGTACTTTTGCCTTTCTATGCATCTTTCCGTTTTTATATGTGATCATCATTTCCCTTAGTAATGAACAATCGTTAGCGGAAAATGGTTATCAACTTATTCCGGAACAGTGGAGTTTAGAGGCCTATAAATATTTATGGGAAATGAAGGCCCAGGTTGTTAGAGCGTATGGTGTAACGATCTTAGTGACGGTATTAGGTACGTTCATCAGCGTGACGGTTATTGCGTTATACGCCTATGCGATATCAAGAAAACAGTTTGTATTCAGAAAGCAATTTACGTTTATCGCCTTTTTTACGATGCTATTCAGTGGAGGAATGGTTCCATTCTACATCGTCATGACCCAATTCCTTGATCTGAAGAATTCAATGTGGGCCTTGATTCTCCCAATGGCGGTCAATGCTTTCTACATCATTATCATGAGAACGTTCTTCCTAAGATCCGTACCGGAAGCCATCCTTGAATCCGCCCGCATCGACGGTGCAGGAGAGTGGAGAATTTTCTTAACCATTGTGCTGCCGTTATCTGTTCCAGGGATAGCCACCATTGCATTATTCAATACCCTTGCGTATTGGAACGATTGGTTCAACGCTCTCCTTTTCATTGACGATCCGAACTTGATACCATTGCAATCGCTTCTCATGCGGATCGAGAACAATATGGACTTTATCAAACAGAATGCCATGCTATCCAATCAAAACAGCTCAATCTTAGAATCGATCCCACAAGATTCAGCCAGGATGGCCATGGTTGTGATTGCCACTCTTCCGATTGCTTTATCGTATCCGTTCTTTCAAAAGTACTTCATAAAAGGACTGACAATTGGAGGAGTAAAAGATTGACCGTATTCATTGAAGGAGAACAAATCCTTTTTTGATAGAGTAAATATATGAAACGAACAGGGGGATGGAAATGAAAAAAGTAGGGGTACTTTCACTTGTATTGGTGCTCGTTATGGGAGTGCTGGCAGCGTGCAGCGGAAAAAGTTCAAACGGGGAAACATCCGGTGACTCCACCGAGGATCATGTTACTCTGACCTGGTATTTAATCGGAACTCCTCAAAAGGATACTGACGATGTCATGAAAGAAGTTAATCAGTACACGAAGGAAAAAATCAACACGTCGATCGACCTGAAACTCCTGGATTGGGGAGAGTATAATGACCGGATGCAGGTGATCACCACTTCTGGAGAAGAGTATGATATTGCCTTCACAAGCTCATGGGCCAACAATTACGCATTGAATGCAAGAAGGGGAGCCTTTGTTGGATTGAATGACTTAATGGATGAATACGGGAAAGACATGAAGAAACTAATTGATCCGGCATTCCTTGAGGGAGCTAAAATCGACGGGGAACTTTATGCAGTACCGACGAATAAAGAAGTGGGACAGCAAGCCGTCCTTTCCTTTAATAATGAACTGGTCAAGAAACATGGACTGGATATTTCAAACGTGAACTCCATTGAAGATCTGGAGCCGCTCCTCGCTGTTATTAAAGAAAAAGAAAAGAATGTAACACCGATTGCCACATTTGATGCGTATCTTCCTTTCGACTCCATCCTTCAAGAGGAGTTACCATTTGCCTTCCGTTTAGACGGAAACACGGATGAGGTTGTTAACAAATACGAAGAAGAGACTACGATGGAAACGTTAAAAACGATGCATGAATACTATAAAAAAGGCTATATCCAAAAAGATGCAGCAACAAGTACAGACTCATGGCCACTTGAAACGGCGAACTGGTTCGTCCGTAAAGAAATCTATCAGCCATATGCAGAGGCCATCTGGTCCAGATCAGCAGGGTATGAAATCGTGACGAGAGAACTTCATGAACCGTATATCTTCAATAACTCGGTCACAGGTTCCATGCAGGCCATTTCAGCCACTTCTAAACACCCTGAAAGAGCCATGAGGTTTTTGAATCTATTAAACTCCGACGAATATTTAAGGAACTTGCTTGATAAAGGAATCGAAGGGGTTCACTACGAAGAGAACGAAGACGGAACGATTAAAGACTTGCCTGCTCGTGTTGAAAACTATAACATGCCTAGCTTTGCAATCGGAAATCAGCTGATCCTGAAGCTTTACGAAGATGACCCGGCAGACAAATGGGAGGCATTTGAAACATTCAATGAAAGCGCAAAATCGTCTCCGGCACTTGGTTTCTACTTTGACTCCAATCCTGTCAGAACGGAAATTGCAGCCATCTCCAATGTCACGAGTGAATTCTCCCCTGCATTGTTAAAAGGGGCTGTAGATCCGGAAGACTACTTACCGGCTTTCAACAAAAAGCTGGACGAAGCCGGAATGCCAAAAGTATTGGATGAAATTCAAAAGCAATACGATGAGTGGAAGAAGGAACAGTAATCGAGGTCCTATCTTCATGGAGCATGTCGTTCCGTGATTAGCTACAACGAAAATAATGGGAAGGGAAGGGTTCAGACAAGGGGAACCCTTCTTTCAATTGGAGGGAGAGCCATGTTATATGGTGCAATAGAAGCGGGTGGAACGAAATTCGTTTGTGCCGTCGGAAATGAGAAGGGAGAAATCATCAGCAGGACGGTCTTTCCTACTCAAGATCCTGAAACAACATTGGGGAACGTCTACTCATATTTTTCTGATTACACGTTAACTTCGATTGGAGTAGGCTGTTTTGGGCCAATCGAATTAAATAAGAACAAGGCCAACTTTGGGCAAATTTTAAATACGCCTAAACAGCTGTGGAAGAACTTCAATATCTTTCAAGCCCTTTCCCGTCACGTTTCTGTTCCCGTCTTTGTCGATACAGATGTGAATGCAGCGGCATTGGGGGAATTTCATTTAGGAGCTGCCCAAGAGTCCGACAGCTGTTTATATATTACCGTAGGGACGGGCATCGGAGCGGGATTTGTCCAAAATGGGAAAGTGTCAAAGGGGCTTTACAATACAGAAATGGGCCATATTTATATACCGGGGCACCCGGAGGATTCGTTTGAAGGCAGTTGTCCGTATCATGGAAACTGCTTAGAAGGAATGGCTTCTGGTACGGCTATTCATACACGTTATGGAAAGAAAGGGTACGAGTTGGAAGCGATGAAAGCAGTCTGGGAGCTTGAGGCCTACTACCTGGCCCAAGCCATCGTAAACTACAGCTTGATCCTCGCCCCTGAAAAAATCATACTGGGTGGGGGAGTCATGAAGCAAACCATCCTATACACCCTCATTCGAGAACAAGCAGCAACACTTCTAAACCATTATGTCCAAATAGACAACTTCGAACAATACATCGTGCCTCCCCAACTAAATGACAACCAGGGAGTCATCGGCTCGCTGTTGTTGGCTAAAAGGGACGTGGGGACAGGCACCCTGTCCCAAAAGTGAAAGAGACAGGGATGGGAAATGGGGACAGGGTGCCTGTCCCTCAGTCCCACCCAAAAATCTTCCCCGGATTCAACCGACCCTCAGGATCCAGCAGCCTCTTAAACGACCTCATCACCTCCAAAGCCGCCCCATGCTCCAATTCCTGATACTTCATTTTCCCAAGACCCACCCCGTGCTCTCCTGTGCAGGTACCCCCAACGTCCAATGCTTTAAGCACGAGTTTGTCGTTGATGCTTTCGGCTTTGTTCGCCAGAGCCTGATCATCGGAAGGATAGACCAGGATGGTGTGGAAATTACCGTCTCCCACATGTCCGAAGACGCCTCCTAATAGATTGCTTTCATCTATGAGCGTACGGGCGTAGACGACTAGATCTGAGAGTTTCGAGAGGGGGACGCAGACGTCGGATCCGATGACGGACATGCCTTTCTTATGACGGAAGGCATAGGCCAGTTCGTGCCGGGCCCGCCACAGTTCGGCCCGGTCCTTTGATCCGCTGGCCCGTTCCCAGTTCTCGCCGCCCATGTCCTGGATTAAGCCTTGGACGATGGTGGCTTCTTCCTCTGCTGAAGCGCGGCTCCCTGCGAATTCCAAGAAGAGGGAGTGGGCTTCTGGAAAGTGGTAGTCTCCGTATACATTCACTTGTTTAATGCTGCTGGCATCCACGAGCTCCATCCTCATGACTGGAATTCCGCTCATTAGGATACTGTGAGCGGCTTCTGCGCACTCTTTCGGCGTATCGAAGGTACATCGGGCCGCGATGGTATGCTCGGGAATGCCGTGAAGCTTTAATGTGATCTCCGAAATGATCCCGAGGGTGCCTTCTGATCCGACGAAGAGGCTGGATAAGTGGTATCCGCTTGACGATTTCTTTACTTCGCTTCCGGTCCGGATGATTCTCCCGTCAGCCAGAATCACCTCCAAGCATACTACCTGATCTTTCATGGAGCCGTAACGCACTGCGGTAGTCCCGCTGGCATTGGTCGCGACCATCCCCCCGATACTGGCATCGGCTCCGGGATCGATGGGGAAGGATAGCCCGCTTCTGTTAATCTCCTTATTCAGCTCCAAGCGGGTGATTCCCGGCTGTACGGTGACGGTTAAATTCTCCGGGGAAAAGGAGATGATTTCTTTCATCCGTTCGAAGCTCATGGAGATCCCTTTCTGAACAGGGATGGCTTGGCCGTCCAATCCTGATCCTGCGCCGTATGGCGTTACGGGTATCTCATATTCATTGGCCACCTGCAAAATCTCTACAATATCCTCTTTCTCTTCAGGAAAAACAACGACATCAGGCTCGATAGGAAGATGGCTCGATTCGTCTTGGCTGTGACGGAAGAGGTCACTTTCGCTGAGGCTTACCTTTTCTTTCCCAATACTGGTTTCTAATCGTTCGACCCAGTTCTTCGTCAAGTTCAATCACCTGCTTTTTATATTTTTATAATTTTCTAAATTTTATATTTACAAATAGATTAGCATAATTTAACATGAATGTATACGGTATACCGGCTTAAAAAGTACACGGTATACCACCAAGTAAACGGACATCTTGTATAAAAAAATTCAACGAACACGATGGGAGGGAGTGACTTGCCGAGAATTATTAAAAAGGAAACATTAGCAGAGCAAGCCTTCAATTTGATTAAGAAAGATATTATTTCAGGTAAGTTAGCCCCTAAGGAAGAGCTTCCGGAGAAGAAGCTTGCCGAGGAATTGGGAATCAGCCGGACTCCGATCAGGGAGGCCTTGAAGCGGCTCGCAGCCGAAGGCCTTGTGATCATTTCCGATGCCAAGATGGCGGTTGTGGCCTCTTTTACAGAGGAAGATGCCCTGCAATTCCTGGAAATACGTGAATTATTAGAAGTGTACAACCTTGAAATCATTGTGTCGACGATTGACGGGACAAAGCTGGATGAACTAAAGGACAATGTAGACCAGCAATGGAAAGCGATTACAGAGGATTGTTACCAGGAGTTCATTGAGCTCGACCGGGAATTTCATCTGTTACTGGCGAGTGTCAATCCGAATCCAAAGCTAAGGGATATGATCCATACGGCCAATACCGGTGTGAATCGCGCCTTCCTCGTTCTGTCCAATTCCCTGCGGTTAAGTGCCAGGGAAGCGTTTGACGAACATAAACGGGTTCTTGCAGCCCTTCAGGACCAAGATGTTGAAATGGCCAAAAGAGAAATGTCAGCTCATATGAAGAACATTGAACGAAGAATTCAAGGATATTATCAAAAGGAGGAAGGAAATTGAAGAAAATCATTCCATTTTTGTTGATTGCCATTCTATTCATTTCGGCGTGTGGACGACCTAGCGGCTCATCTAGTGAAGGGGGAGAGGAAACGTACACGATCCGTATTGCCCACCTGGTGCCTGAGGAGCAATCCTCTCATGTGGCAGCCGAAACCTTTAAAGAAAAAGTAGAAAAAGAATCCGACGGCCGTATTAAAGTCGAGCTTTATCCTAACGGTCAGCTTTACGGTTCGGATCGTGAAGCGATTGAAGCGGTTCAATTAGGCAACATAGAAATGACCATCCCTGCAGTAGCCCCTCTTGCCTCCTTTAACGAAAAATTCTTAGTGTTTGATCTACCTTTCCTTTTTAACAGCAATGAAGCAGCCTATCGAGCACTCGACGGTGAGCTCGGTCAGGAATTAATGGCCGACTTAGAAAAAAATGACCTGAAAGGCTTAGTGTTCGGGGAAAATGGATTCCGTCACATGTCAAACAATGAGGGCCCGATTGAAAGCCCTGACCAGCTCGATGGCCTGAAGTTCAGAACGCTTGAGAACCCTCTCCATACCGATACCTTTAAAGCATTTGGCGCAAATGCCTCTCCGTTTGCCTTCGGCGAATTGTATACGGCTTTGCAGCAGGGGACGTATGACGCCATGGAATGTCCCGTTTCCCTTTATTACACAAACAAATTTTATGAAGTACAGGACTTCTTATCATTAACAGGACATGTGTACGCAGCTACAGCGCTCCTTATGAACAATGACTTCTACAACGAATTACCTGAAGATTTGCAAAAGTTGATCACAGAAGCATCGGAAGAATACCGTGATGAACAGCGGGGACTTGCTCAAAAGCAGGATGTAGAATTTCTGGACAAGTTGAAGGAAAACGGAATGGAAGTCAATGACCTGACGAAAGAGCAAAGAGATGCCTTCCGTGAAGCAGCGTCATCCGTTTATGACAAATATGTTCCGAAAATCGGAGAAGATCTCGTGAACAAAGCGTTAGAAGCGAACGAAGAATAATCCTATGATGAATCAAGGCTGACCCCTTGGTTCATTGTGTCTGAAGGGAGCCTCACACATGACAAAGAAATTCGAGTATCTCGAAGAACTGATTCTTGTGCTCACCCTTGCGATTATGGTTGCCCTTATCTTTGCCCAGGTAGTAGGACGATATGTCTTCTCCTCCGCACCGAGCTGGACAGAGGAGATGGCCCGGTATATTCATATCTTCCAAGTATGGATTGGCGCAAGCTATGCCGTGAAAAAAAGACAGCATATTCGCATTGAAGCATTTATTGATTTATTTAAAGGAACCGCAAGAAAATTCATTGATACCCTGGCATTATTGATTTGGTTCGGCCTCGCCGTCTTCCTGGCGGTCTTCGGGACGCAGCTCGTCCTGGCAAGCTTTCAAAACGGCCAGATCACACCGGCCATGCAAATTCCCATGTGGCTCCCGTTCCTGGCCATTCCCATCGGGGGAGCCGGGATGGCCTTCCGCCTGATTCAACAAGTCATCACGATATGGCGCGGTGACGGAGAGGAGGTGGGGGTATGACGATTGGATTACTCTTTGGCACCCTGGCTGTTTGCTTATTGATCGGTGTCCCGATTGCCATCTCCCTTGGCGTATCCGCCCTAGTCGCCATTTATTTCGGGTCGACGCTGCCCCTTGATATTATCACTCAAAAAGCCTTTACCTCACTGGATTCCTTCCCGCTCCTGGCGATTCCTTTCTTTATGCTCGCCGGGATTCTGATGGGGAAGGGAGGAGTATCCCAGCGGCTGTTGAATTTAGCCACTGCCCTGGTAGGCTGGATGGTCGGAGGACTCTCCATGGTGACCATCGTGTCCTGCATGTTTTTCGCGGCCATTTCCGGATCGGGTCCTGCCACAGTGGCAGCCATCGGCGGATTCATGATTCCTGCCATGCGGGCACGTAACTATGGAGGCGGGTTCGCTTCAGCCGTCGCGGCTGCGGCTGGATCCATCGGTGTCATCATCCCTCCAAGCATTCCATTTGTTCTGTACGGTGTCATCGGAGGCGTTTCCGTTGGCAGTATGTTCTTAGCCGGCATCCTTCCTGGGCTTATTATCGGTCTCGGACTTATGTTTACCGCCTATCTGATTGCAAAGAAAAGGGGATACGCACCGGAAGAGCAGACAACCTTTCAATTGAAGGATGTCATTAAAGCCACCAATGAAGCGAAATGGGCCCTTTTGATCCCAGTCATCATTTTAGGAGGAATCTATGGAGGGGTTTTCTCCCCGACGGAGGCTGCCGTCGTCGCTGTCGTCTATTCCTTGGTCGTTGGCCTGTTTGTCTATAAGGAGCTCACGTGGAAAACCGTGTTTGAAAGCTTTCGGGAAGCGGTGGTGATCAACGCCACCACCATGATCATCATCGGGCTGTCCGTCTCCTTTGCCTACTTCATGACGCTGGAGCAGATTCCGAATGACATTTCGACGTTTTTAACAGAGCTGTCAACGAATCCTGTTATCATTCTGATTGCCATCAATATCCTTCTTTTACTGGTAGGGATGTTCATTGATACGATTTCGGCCTTGGTGGTTCTGACACCCATCCTTCTGCCCATCGTCACAGCCGTCGGGGTGGACCCGGTGCATTTCGGCGTGATCCTGGTCGCAAACCTGGCCATCGGCTTCATTACGCCGCCCCTTGGGGTGAATCTGTTCGTCGCATCAAGCGTTGGCGGGGTTCGGTTTGAAAAGATCGCCTGGGCCATTGTCCCATTTCTTGTTTCTATGTTCATTTGTTTGCTCGTGATTACATTTTTCCCACCGCTTTCCCTCTGGTTACCAGGGCTGATGAGGTAGGGGGAGAATAGAGAAAGGTGTAGAAGCATATGTCGATTACCATAAACGCGAGAGCCCAGCGGTTAGTCATCCCTGGAATCCGCCAGTTCGCCAACCAGCTGGCCTATTATCCCGACGCCATCAATTTAACCATCGGCCAGCCTGACTTCCCGACACCTGAAGCAGTAAAGGAAGCGGGAATCAAGGCAATCACCTCGAATCAAACGGGCTATTCTCATAACTCCGGTCTATTGGAACTGCGGATCGCCATCCGGGACTTCTTTGCCGATGTGTACGGGCTGGATTACAATCCCGAAACAGAAGTGATCGTGACCAACGGGGCAAGCGAAGCCATTGATGCTGTCTTCCGGACGATTCTGGAAGAAGGGGACGAAGTGATCCTCCCTGCCCCCCTCTATTCAGGATACGAACCGATCATTACCATGTGTGGAGCGAAGGTGGTCTACCTCGATACATCGGTGACACAGTTCCGACCGTCTCCCGACAGGCTCGAAGACTTAATCACGGACAAAACCAAGGCGGTCCTGTTCAATTATCCGTCCAATCCCACAGGGGTCACCCTGAGCAAGGAAGAAGTGGATGAACTCGTTGACGTAATCGAGAAGCATGATCTCTTCGTTATTTCCGATGAGATCTACAGTGAGAATGCCTTTGAAGGAGAGCATCATTCCTTTGCGGCCTATCAGAACCTGAAAGACCGGCTATTCCTCATCCACGGCTTATCGAAATCCCATAGCATGACGGGCTGGCGGATCGGTTTTGTACTGGGACCGGAGTCTGTTATGGAGCATGTGGTGAAGATCCATATCTACAATGTCGTCTGTGCTTCCGTTCCCGGTCAATATGCGGCCATTGAAGCATTGCGGAATAACAGGCACGTACCCGCTTTAATGAATGTCGCCTATAAAAAACGACGGGATTTTGTCTACGAGCGTTTGATGGAAATGGGCTTTGATGTCGTGCTGCCAAAAGGGGCCTTTTATATTTTTCCTTCTATTAAAAGGTATAATCTCTCCTCATTGGAATTCGCCACTCGTTTATTAAAGGAAGGCGGAGTAGCGGTAGTCCCCGGGAGCGCCTTTACACATTACGGGGAAGGCTATATCCGGATTTCGTTTGCCTACAGTATGGACGTGTTAGAAAAAGGGCTGATCCGTTTGGAGCACTGGCTGAATCAGGAGCATATGAAGGAGGTCATCTCATGAGGCAATGGGAGACGCCGGAGTCGTTACGTGCATTACTGTGTGAGCTCGTCAGCTGGGACAGCCGGACGCTGACGGAAGGAGAGGTTGATTTTCCCTTGAAGGTGTATGAAAAAATGAAGGGGATTCCTTATTTTGCTTCCCACCCTGATCTTCTGAAGCTCGGAGCTGCCGACTACGGCCGGCAGTTTCTGACTGCCCTTTATAAGTCTGAGACGGCCGTTAAAACGATTGTGTTGATCAGTCACTTTGACACCGTCAGCACGGAAGAATACGGAGAGCTTGAAGCCCTGGCGTTCAACCCTGAGAGCTTAACGAAGGAATTAGAGCACTATATCGATGAGCTGCATCCCGAAGCCCGGCACGATCTCCGGTCCCGCCAGTATCTATGGGGGAGGGGGACGATGGATATGAAAGCGGGACTCGCCATCCATATGGGCATCATGGAAAAAGCGGCTGAAGAAAAGTGGCCCATCAATCTCGTACTCCTTACAGTGCCCGATGAAGAAGTCAACTCGTCAGGAATGCGGTCGGCCGTTAGGACCTTGAATGACATGAAAGAGGAGCATCACCTCGACTATTCGTTATTCTTAAACGGGGAACCCGTCTTTTCCATGAAGCCTACGGATACTTCCTACCATGTATACTCGGGAACCATCGGCAAAATCATGCCCTCCACCCTGTTTTATGGAAGAGAAACACATGTAGGCGAACCGTTAAGCGGAATGACATCGTCCTTCATGGCGTCCTTTTTAACACGGAAGATGGAATGGAACCCTCTTTTCAGGGAGACGGTTTATGGCGAGAACACACCGTTGCCCATCACCCTTCAACAAGAGGATTTACGCCTCAACTATTCTGCCCAGACCCCCTATGGAACCGTGGCCCTGTATAATGTCTTCACCATGAAGCGGACGGCGGCAGATGTCATGGACCTGTTTGAAGAGGTCGCCCTGTCTGCAGCGGAGGAATGCAATGAATGGTACAGGGGACTGTGTGAGCGTGAGAAGATCCCATCCGTGGGGGAAGTGAACGTGCTCCGCTACTCAGAGCTCATCGACTATGCGGAAAAGAAGCTGGGGAAGAATTATATTGAGGCTTTGAAGCATGACATCGGAATCAACCAGGGGGACGACCGGGAGAAATCCTTCAGGATCGCCGACACCCTCCTCATCAACTGTCAGGAGCTGACCCCTGCCATCGTCCTGATGTTTACACCACCCTTCTATCCTGCCGTCAACACATCCGATCATCCGCTCGTTTCAAGGTGTATCCAAAAGGTAACAGAGGTGGCGAAAGCCCAGTTCAACCTGCCTGTCGAGCAGGCCCATTACTTTAACGGCATCTCCGATCTCAGCTATGTCAACTACAAAGACGAAAACAAAGGATGGGCCGTATTCGAGGAAAACACACCCGTCTGGAACACCACCTATACCATCCCGTTCAAAGACATGAACAAACTCGAAGGCCCCGTCCTCAATGTCGGCCCCTTCGGCAAAGACGCCCACAAACGCACCGAACGCCTTCATATCGAAAGCGCCTTTATAAAGACCCCTGTATTCGTCGAGGCGGTTGTGAAGGAAGTGATGGCGTGGGACGGGGGGACAGGCACCGTGTCTCAGGAGTGAGAAGTGGGATGGGGGGACAGGCACCGTGTCCCGATCATGATAAAAGACGAGGTGGCCGTTCTCTGGGACAAGGGACCTGTCCCTGTGTCCCATTTGAAGACTCTCCAATGGCCGGAATTGCCTTTGAAGTGGGATTTTTTACTCAAGCGGCGTTTGCTCTTGCTTTATTAATAGAGGAAAAGTAGATGGGGCTTACTTTCAAAACTGCTCATTTCTCCTAAATGAGGTACACCTAGTAAATAGGGGGTTATTTTGTTTTTCTTGCTTCTTTCCGAGATCCCTCGTATGTTCTTCATTCAAGGAAAGGGTCACACTCTTTTCTATTACTGAAGACCGTCCTCATTCGTTTTTAAACAAACGTTTAATTAAACGGTTTGAATATGGATACATTGGTATTTATAGGGTTAAACAGTTGTTTAAGAGATAAAAACGAGGTTTAATAAGCAAGGTACATACTCAGTTTTTGCATGAATAGTATAAAGACGAAGGGCCGTTCCCTGAGACGAGGTAGCTGTCCAAAGGAAACGGCCCTATTGAATTGGGACAAGGAACCTGTCCCCTAGTCCCCTCCCAAAAACCCCTCAACCATCGCATTGAACTTCTTACTATGCTCCCAAAACATGAAATGTCCTCCAAGTACTTCAACCGAGGCTTTAGGGGCAAGCTTCCTAAGGCTTGAGGTCGCGGCTTCTGCCCAGTGCTCGGCGACAACATATAGGGTGGGGACAGATTCACTGCTCTCTGCCGCCTCCACACGATAATCGGAGAAAAGTCCGGAAGAAAATAAGTTGGCTGCAATATAGTAAGGTGTTTTCAGTGATTGCTCCACGATCCACTTCAATTCTTCATCCCTCAGTTCCCGCTGGACCATGACGCTGGCTGCATAGGCAGCAATGAAATCCCGCTGTCCTTTTGGATTGCGAAGGTAGTTCGTGTAGGCTGCCGCCATGTCATCAAGGGGGCCTTCAACCCATTCGTCATCTTGTTGAACGGATAGTGACTTAGGTGGCATATCAATGAGGACAATGGATTGGATGCCTTCTGCCCCAAATTGGCGGATGTATTCCCAAACCGTCAGGCATCCGAATGACCAGCCGACTAGGATGGGATTCTCCACCTTTAATTGCTTTAATACCTTTCGAAGATCCGTTCCATGGGTGACGTAGTCGTTTCCATGGACCGTCATGGTTGACCGGCCGTGGCTTCGGGGATCGATCACAATCGTACGGTGAGTTTTGGAAAAATGTTTGACCTGCTCGGTAAAGACTTCGGTGGTAAAGGTAAACCCCGGAATAAAGACAATCGGCTCCCCGCTGCCGGTATCCTGCACAAATAATTCGATTCCCGGTTCTACTTCAATATATGTGCCATGTGGGTTCATGGATGTGCCTCCTTAACTTGTTTGCATACTATTCTTCGGGACAAGGGGACAGGCACACTGTCCCATCTCTTCCAATTTATTTAGATGATGGGACAGTGAACCTGTCCCCCCGTCCCACTACTTCAACTTAATCTGCACCGGCTTCACTTCCTTGGCGTGAATGGTTTTGGGTTTGTTCTTCTGCAAGGCGGTTCGTTTCACCGAGCTTGTCACATCGTGGAGCATTTCTCCCACATCCTGGGCGGACTCGACTAATGGGTCAATGGCTTTCACCTTTCCTTTTACATCCTCCGAAATTTGGTTTGCTGTATGAATCAGGTCTTCTGTTTCATCTGTGATGCCGTTCACGGCTTTGCGGGCATCGGCCAGTGTTTTTTCCGTTTCTCCTAGTGTTGCCATGATTTTTCGCAGTGTCAGAATTAAATAGATGACCAGAATGGTAAACGCGACGGCTGCAATGGCAGCACTCCATTCAAGCATTGAGACCAGCTCCCTTCGTTTACTTTAAGTCTATGAGGGCGTCGTCTATGACATGCTTCGTTTACAAAAATTGGGCAGGGCAAGCACCGGGAACGCATTTTGCACTCAGAACGAAGTCGCCTCCTCTTTCCTGTGAAAAAATGTTTCTTCTTGGGGTGTCCTTTTTCAGCCTTTCAATCTATTTAAAAGATGAATAGAAGAGAAGGGTGGAGAAGAAGATGAAATCAGGATGTCAGGTCGTGGATCAAATCAGTGAGTGGGAGATCAAGGGGAATATCGTTCCGCATTTATGGTATAAGAATATGACGTTTTCAAGCGGCAAAGCCCATTTTGTGGCGATTACGCTTCTTGCGGATATCGTGTATTGGTACAGACCGACGATGATCAGGGATGACAGCGGGAAGATCATCGGTGCGAGAACGAAATTCAAGGGGGATATGCTGCAGAAAAGCTATCAGGCATTTGCTGATACATACGGGTTTACGAAGCGGCAGGTGAAGGACGCCGTCGATTTTCTTGTGGATCATCATTTAGTAGTCCGGGAGTTCAGAACGATTTCATCATCAAGCATCATGTTAAACAACGTGATGTATGTGCAGCCCATCGCCGAGAATGTCAAACGGTTGATGAATGAGCGGTGTCATGTGAGTGAGCTCGTTTCTATTTGCCCACCTGTTACGTTGGAGCGTACCATCTTGTCCCTTTCAAAGGAGGACCTGTCCCTTCCTGAGGAGGGGGCTCCTCACGTGGAGGCGGGGACGTATACAGAGAGTACTTCAAAGAATCCTTCAAAAAAAGATGAACAACAACAAAGCGCGGAAGAGTGTCCGATCCATTTTTACAAAACCAATGAATTCGGCAAACCGGGTGCTTATATTCTTGAAAAGATCAACATGTGGTGTGCAAGGCTTTCAGACAGCCTCGTGGTGGAAGCGATGAAAAAGGCGGTGGAACAAGGGAAGCTGTACTGGAGCTATGTGGATGCGATCCTTGTGAAGTGGGAGCAGATGGAAGTGCGGGATGTGGAGGATGCGAGGGCAAAGGAGTTTCAGTGTATGTTCGAGAAAGTGTACAAGAGAAAACGTTCCAGGTCCGGAAAGAGACCGGTCCGGACGGAAAAGCTGCCTGATTGGTTTACCGATGTAGGGGGAACGGAAACGGCTGAAGAATTAGACGAGACGTTTGAAGTGGAAAAGGCAAAGCTGATGAGGGAGCTTGAAGCGTACTGTGAGGGGAGGGGCAGTCTCGTTATCTAATGCCATGTTGAATCAACCTCTGTGCCACTCAAGCTCACTGGGAGGGACCGTCTGCAAACGGCTTTGACATCTCTGCAATCTTAGGAGCAAGGAACGCTACATAAGCCTCATCCTCCCGCAGTTCAAACATGTGAAGGGCATGCTTGAAATAGGGAAGGGCTTTTTCATTGTCACCTGACAGCTCATAGTTATAGCCAACTTGATAATGCAATTCGCCGAGTCCCCATAGAAGCTCTTCTTCGAGGCACCATTTGATGGCGTCAAGGCAATAGGTCGTCGAAGCCTCAAGCTCTCCTGTACGGGTAAGCACTCTTGCTATGCTGTAAAACAACCGGGCTTTGATGGACTTGTCATGTAAGGCTTCCGTCATGTGCAGGGCCGTTTCCACCAGCCTGAAGTGATGGAGGGCCTCCTCATATTGGTGTATGGAAAAGTGGATGTTGCCGATGCTTGAAAGAATCTGCATTTCTCGTTCTGACATGGCTTTTTTCACGTCTGCAGTGAGCTCATAAGCCTGATGTAAGAGGGAAAAGGCCTCCTCTGCGTCCTTGTTCACTTCATATTGATAAATGCCTTTATGCCAGTAAAGCAGCTGCAGCTTTTTGTCATCCCTGTAGAAAAGAGGATTCGTCTCCTCGGTTTTGATCACCTCCATCATTTCCTCATAATGGCGGTTGATGCGGAGATACCTCAATTGCCGTTCCACTTCTTTGATGTAATCCAGCCTTGGAGTCGTGCCGATTTCAAAGAAATAGTTCACGTCGACCCCAAGCTTTACCGAGATTTGATACAGAGCTGTGGCACTCGGATAGATGTCTCCCTTTTCGATCCGGCTGATGAGTGCCTGGGTACAGATCCCCTTAGCGAGTTCGCCTTGGGTCATTCGTGCTGCCTTTCTCATTTCCTTTATCTTCTTTCCGATGACGGAGTAATCCATTGTGCCACCTCCTTTTACGTCCTGTCCTTTTGAATAATAGTATATCATTTGAAGCAAGGGGAGGGTTCACACTCTACTTTCTCCATTTAGTAAAATGGAAACCGCCGCCACTCTCCTTTTTTTGATAAAAAAAGACAAGGATTCAAGAAAATTTTCTATCATCCAATCGAAAAAAACTCTTTTTCCCCATGACTTTTAACCCGCATTTTCCCAACCTGGAATAAAGAGGAATCAGGAGGAATCCTCCGAATATAGAAGTATACCAAAAAAGGAGGGTTCTTTATGAACTTGAAAAAAATCGCTTCAACGACACTCGCTTTATCCATTTGTGTGGCACCTGCCATGGGACTTGCGAAAGTACAACCGACAGGCTTTGACCATCATGATCATGATCATGATCACGCTGCTCCAACGACTACGTACATCGATTCTTTACCGAAAGCCAAGGAATATGCCCCGGACAAAGGGCCAGCAACAGTGGAGAAATCTACTAATGTAGTAGAGTTAGATGAAAAAGGGAAGGTGAAGGGTTCATCCACGACCAAAAGTACCCTTTCGAAAGAAAAGCAGCCCATGCAGAAAGCAGCCGCAGCCGCTGCAGCCAACCGGACGGTAACGGTTCTGGCAGTGGCCGATGAGGAATACCGTGCTGCCTATAGTGACTGGCAAACCCGTGTCCAGCAGATTGTCGAGAATGCCGATAATGCCTTTGTTCGTGATCACGGGATCGATTTTCAAGTGCAGGCGGTGGGGAACTGGACATCACAGGGAGCAAACAGCTCGCAAATTCTATCAGATTTAAGTAGAGACTGGTCTGGGTACAACTATGACTTTGTCGTAGGGTTCACAAGGGATGCGAATTTTGAAGCGGGTGGCATTGCGTATGTTTATTCTTCCGACCCGGGAACAGCCTTCAGCGTAAACCTGGATCAAGGAGTCACGAATACCTCCAAAGCGGCTCAACACGAGTTCTCCCATAACTACGGGCTGGGACATGATGCACAAGGGAGCGGGATTCGCTGCATTATGAATTATGATTACTCGTATTCTGTCGATTATTGGCACACAGCCCATAACACACAGATTCAGAATCATAAAGTTTGGTATGGTCAGTAAGGGATTATTAAAAGAGCTCAAGAGGGTTTTTGACAGCGTATGACAAAAAATATTCTTCTGGTAATATATTAACATTTTTAACAAAAATTGTTTTATAGTAGTCATAGAGATTATTTGGGCCTGAATAACTCTAACCAAAGGGAGGGTATTTGTCGTGAAAAAAATAATAGTCGTTTTAACATTGGTCTTGGCACTTACGTTTGCAGGGGTTTCTTCCGCATTGGCAGCGACATCATTCAATACGGAAGATGGCAGATATGAGATGAGCTTGACGACGACGAGCTCGAAAAATGATGTGAAAATCACTGTTTCGAATCTGGTAGAACTTCATTATGCAGGCTATGAATCCAGTGCATCTGGAACACAGCTCCAGGCTAGACTCTGCTCCGCTTCCACAGGAAATTGCACGGGTTACCAGACAATGGGAGGCAACACGACCACGTTCACCAACATGATCCCGTCTACATATTATGTAGATATTAGAGACGTCATGAGCAGTTCTTCTATTTCAGGAAAAGTGAGCGCATACGCGTATTAATAGAAAAAAATGAAACAGGATTAACCTCTCTCGATTTCGAGGGAGGTTTTTCGTATTAAACAAACGTTTGATTAAACTTGTTTAGCTTAGTGATCATCTCGTTTAGATCATTAAACGAGTGTTTAAGCTTTTATCAGCTAAGAACAAAGACGGAAGATCTGCCACTCCATCCCTCAGTTCATACCTATGTTTGATTGAGCACTCAAAACGCATCGATTGCAGTAACAGTGGTTTAGTCAATCCAACATACCGAATGGGCTATATCCGCACTATCCCGCCCACCCAAAAATCCTTTCAGTCGTTTGCTTCCGATCCGGATGCTTCACAGGTGCAAGAACCTCCATCTCATCCAGGATACTGTACCCCGTCATGGACAAGGGGTTATCCACAATGGTGACTGTGGCCCCTTTCGGCACATGATGAAACAGGTCCTGAACATCCTCATTGGACATCCGGATGCATCCTTTTGATTGTTCCCGCCCTATAGACTGTTCATCGTACGTACCGTGAATGGCGTAGTCGCCCATGCCGAGTCCCGCAGCCCCGAACATGTCAGGGCGGACTCCTCGAGGATCCTTCACCCGGTTTAGAACCGTGAAGTTTCCTAACGGAGTGGAGTCGTCCTTTCCCACCCCGATGGGATGAAGCCCGATTGAATAGGGAGCGCTTGTAGCCATGAGGGTGTAGGAATACGTATCGACGATGATTTCCACCGGGGTATAAGGGAAGTGAGGAGAGGAGTCCGATCTATTTTCAGCAATATTGGGGTACACCATTTCTGTCAAGGTTGTCCCATGCCGATTGTACACCCAGCCCCCCTGCCCGGAATGACTTCCGAATACCTCGTTCGAGCCTAGGTAAAGCTCTCTTGGGATGAAGCTGAGGTAGTTATCGGGATAATCGTCAGCAAGGTCGGCTAGTGTAGGGGGAGCGGTACCTTTTTCTTCTATATAAGACTGTAGGGCGGTCCGTAAGAGATTCGTGGCCACATACGTATACGCGTAAGGATCATCGACGGCTTGGTGAGCTTTCAGGAAACGGATGTTCACGGATGGATCAACGGCTGAGTTGAATTTGGCGATGACGAAGGCCTGCTCCTTGATCCCTTCACTCTTTAAAGGGAGGAGCTCCATGGAAAGAGATGGATCCCGGGTCTTCACGCCATAGAGGACCAGGGTTTTGTTGGAGAGCCCGTCACCCATCTGGATTGCTTTGTCATAGAGGGCTTCCTCCACGTCACGCAGTTTCATATCTTCTGGAAAGTAATAGACATAGGGCATGTCTTCACTCTCATACACGACATTCTTTCCTGTATCCCAGTCCCGGATCGTGGAAGCGATGGTGCGGATGGTGTCGCCTTTCCAAATGAAGAGTGCCATAAGGAGAAGGTTGAACAGGATCAGTAGCGACATGATGGATTTCGCCGGGAAAGATCGTTGGTTGGAATGGGATGCGGGAGGGAGCGGTGGAGGAGTGATTTTACCCTCCAGAAGCTTGGACGATCGTTTCGCTTTAAAATAGTATGGAGAGTCAGCTCTTGCTGCTTTCTTATAATGAAGATACGCCTTGACGAGTGCTCCTTCTTCTTCTGCCTTCTTTGCTACGTGGAAGTGGGCTTCTGAAGAAGCGGGATCTTTATACCGAAGGATCTTTTCGTAGTACAGGGGGTCATCTTTCGAAACATATATATTCTGATTCAATCGTTCCAGATTCTTTTTTAAATGGCTCTCAAATTGGTTCAAGGTCCGTCCCTCCCTCCCTTCATTTGTATGTGGGGAGGGGGTCGTTTAGACCAGGGGAGGGAAGGGACTTATGATCGTTTATCCTCGATTTCCTGTTTTCTTTTTTTTAGGAATTCCAGATGGGTATCGTCTTTCCTCAGTTCAAACATCAGGATGGCCTTGTCCACATAGGGGAGGGCTTTTCGGAAATCTCCCATCCTTTCATAATTGTAGCCCACATGATAATGAAGTTCCCCGAGACCCCACAGATGCTCTTCCTCGAGGCACCACTTGATGGCCTGGAGGCAGTAGCTGATGGACTCTTCATAGCGTTCGAACTTTGTCAGCACCCGGGATAGATTGTAATATAACCGGGTTTTGATCGATTTATCATGGAGCTGTTCGGTGTGTTTCAGGATCCCTTCCACCTTTTTATAATAGTGGTAGGCTTCTTCCTGATTCCCGAGAAGGGTATTCCACGTCCCCATGGTCATGAGGATCTCGATCTCCTGTTCAGAGGTGGCTTTTTTGGGATGGGCCGTCAATTCATAGGCTTCTTTCAGGAGGGAAAAGGCTGATTCGGGATCCTTCTCGACTTCAAACAGATAGATCCCTTTATGCCAATAAAGAAGCTGAAGCCTTTCCTCATCTTTGTAGAAAAACGGGTTCTTTTCTTCGATCTTGACGATGTCCATCATATCGGTGAATTTCCGTTTCAGCCTGAGGATTCTCAGCTGTCTTTCCACCTCGCGGATATAGTCGATGCGGGGGGTGGTGCCGATTTCAAAGAAATAGTTCACGTCTACTCCAAGCTTCATGGCAATCTGGTATAATGCCGTGGCGCTCGGATAGATATCTCCTTTTTCCATGCGGCTGACGAGGGCCTGTGTGCAGATCCCTTCGGCAAGATCCCCCTGGGTCAGCCCGACAGCCTTCCTTAATTCTTTGATTTTCTTACCGATCACCGAATAATCCATTCCCAAGCCTCCTGCCTCAATCATTTCTCTCTATTTTAACAGAAGACTGGGAGGGGAGGTACTGGAAGCTTCACTGCTTCAATTGCTCCAGAATCCCGTCCCCTTTAAGGCTCACCTTCACCACGGCAACCTTCACGTTCCCTTCCACCTCAAGACCGGTTCCTTCAGGGATGAAGAAGTGTTCGATCCCGTATGTGACCCGGACACTGCTGTCCCACGAGCTGGTGACCTTTCCATTCAGGAGGACATCTCCAGGCTGTTTCTCGTAAGATATGTTCCAATTGTCTTCAAATCTGTAAATTCCGGAATACTCATGGATGCCTTCCTTGTTTTTGCGGAGCACGATGGTGACCGGTCCATTGTCTTCGATCTCTGTGTTTTCAAGCTGTGAAATGGTGTAGTTCAGTTCCACATAGTCTCCCTGGAGGAGGGATCTCGGGTCGACGGGCTGAAGCTCCAATAGGACGGTTTCCCCATTTTGCAACAGGGTTTCATTTGTATAGACCTGGTACCCGATCCATCCTCCTTGAAGGCAGATGATGAGGAGGATCCCGATCCTTTTTCCTGCAAGCAGGGAGTGTGATCGCGCATCATGGCCAACCTTCCTGTCCAGGTAGGCAGCGGTCAGGAAGAAGAGGATGCCCAGCACGGCGAGGAGCAGGGATTTATGAACGAGCTTCCAGGCTAAATCGTAATAAAGCTGTACGATGAGCAGGAACCAGAATACGAGGGATGCAACCCAGTAGAAGGTATGGTCCTGTTTTTTGAAAAAATAGACCGAGCCTGTGGACAGGAAAAAGAACAGGCTGGTGTACACAATGTGGGGCGTCAGCGATAGGTCGATGCCGGTTAATGTGAAGAAGGCAGTGAACCCGATAAGGAATGCTCCATATGAAAGCACATGCTTCTGATACAGTGCGAAGAACACTCCGGCATTCACGAGGCCCATGACGACCAGGAGGGGATGAACAGCCAGTTCCACCGTTTGAACAAGGAAGATTCCCAGGTTCAATTGAAGGAGGAAATAGAACGCCATCTTGGCAGCAGCCCTCTGTTCCTTATAAAACACAAAAGCCAGAACGAAGAACATCACGAACGAAAACTCCTCTGACACACTCGCCGTCATCCCGATGATGATGCCGGTCATCATGAGGGAATATTTCACGGGAGAGGGCCAGTTTGATAGGGTACTTGGGATGACAAGTAACCCTGTGGAGAGTAGGAATAACCCAACCATAGAGACGTCGACCATGAACAGGGAAAGGAGGCCGAATACCGCTGCCACCATGAATATGGATGCGATGGCCGTGACGCTTGCAATGAAAATCGTTTTTGTCCAATGAAGGGAGGCGGATTGCTTCCGTAAATAGCCGATGAGAAATACGCTTCCCGCCAGTAAGAGCAGAGCGGCTGCCAGGAGTCCGATAAAGAAGAGGCTGGACACATATTGTGCCATTAACTCGAACATCTTGATGATGATAAAACCCGTTCCGCAAATGGAGAGGATGATGAAAACGGATGTTTCGTGATGAAAGAAGCGGATCATCCCAATGCATAGAAAGACAAGATAAAAGATGGAGAAGAACAGGGCATATCCTTCAGAAAATGCTGTCACCATCAGGAGGAAGTTGGCAGAGATGAGGCTCAAGTAAAGTAAGGGCATTGACCCGATCATTCTCTTCTTTGTGAGCGTGAACAGAAGCAGATTGAGCATGGCGAATAAGAACGCCATCCCCGTATGGGCGGGTGTCCACTGTGAGAAGGAAGACGAAGGGAACAGATAAAAATAAACAGTCAAATGGATGAGGACATGGGTTAAGACGTAAAATCCGCTGTACCTAGTGTACAAGCTGAATAATAACGAAGGGACGGACCAGACCAGAAATAGCAAATAGCTGTCGGCATGGGAATTGTAGAGCTGACCGAGGAGCGCTACGGACAGGCCGAAGGAGATCAATCCGCTGACCAGCAGCCAATTGGAAAGGAAATGAACCCCCTTTAGGATACGGTTCAACAGGAATCCCGCACCATAGAACACTAGCAGCAACGATCCCGCCAAAGCGACCTTCTCCAATCGGGAAAACGCCTGCCAGTTGGACGCGAAGAAATAGAGAGCACCGGCCAGCAGAAACACGACTCCAAACAGGTACGTGAGAGAAACGACTTTCCTCATATTATTCACCCCTTATTTTTGTAGATAGTCTTTCCTCTAATATATATGAAAGGGTGGAGGAAGATAAGCATGGATTCTATTTCTTGGGGAGGTATTTAAGGAGAGGTGCTTCTTTAGACCGGGGGGAAGCCTGTGCATGCTCATGTAAGGAACATTCGACATGGAGGATTGATTAGTTGAAAAAGGGATCGAAAATCTGGATGGGGGATTAATTATCTGCATTCCGGATTAATCATCTAGAATGAGGATTGAAAGTAGTCCAATGAGGATTGATTTAAGGCGAGACACCTCAAAACGGATCCCACTCTGGCAAAAAAAGCAATCTTACGTTATGTTTTCGTCCAAAAGCAGACAAAATAACGTTATGTACATCCAATAGAAAAGATTCATGTGGCTGGGGAGATGAACTCTGGTATTTTTATTTGTTTATTACGGATGCATGCACTATAATGAATATTATGTTCTTTATATAGAACAATCCAACCTCCATCTTTCACAAAAAAAGGGGAATAAACCATGCGATACCTACTAATGTATATCGCTTTCCTGAATCTCCTGGATGCCCTCCTCACCATGTACGGTTTACACTATGACTACATAACCGAGAGCAACCCACTCATGAATCATCTGTATCTCACAACGCCCTGGCTGTTTCTCCTCGTGAAGGTCCTGCTATCACTGCTGTTACTGCTTATCCTCTCTTATTTGAACCCAACGAAGAAAGCATCCACGATGTTGAAGAGTGTCGCTCTCGTCGCTGCTGCTTCCTACACCTTCACCTGTTTGTTACATGGCTATTGGATGGTTGAATTGATTTGAAAAAACCAGCACCTCTGTATAGGGTGCTGGTAAAGTCGTTACATGTTATGTCCTTCCGTCGGTCGATCCGGATCTGGGACAGGGAACAAAGGCCCTCCGTCCCAGATACCCCATACAGCTGAGCATGGTGATGAGGGGGGAGGCTGACGAAAAAGCGGGACCGGGATTCCCACAGGATGAAGAAGGGGAAGAACCCGATGATGGACAGCATGGCGAAGGAGATGAAGGGATCTGTCCAATATGTGTAGGTGAAAGGGGACAGAGGGACGGTCCTTAGGGAAGCATTTGCCTCTTTTCAAGGGTGGTTGGAAGAGACTGGGGCAACCGTGTTTTAGTCTAAGAAAAAAATCCGAACGATTCTTCGATATTTCAAGTGAAATTCGAGTTCGTTCGGATTTTTTAGTTTCAGCATATTCTCGCTGTGAGGTTGGAATGCGGGACGAATGAGGATTCCTTGTCCCTCCTAATTGCCATCCGGTGGGACAGTGTGCCTGTCCCCTTGTCCCATGTGGTTTTCCTCGATCATTTGGATGAATGGTTCTACGTAGGCTGGGTCGAATTGGTATCCGGAGCATGCCCGCAGTTCGCGGATGCCTTCTGCAAAGGTTTTGGTTTTCTGGTAAGGGCGTTCTGTTGTCATGGCGTCGAAGGAATCGATGATGCAGAGGATCCTGGCGAGCTTCGGTATGTTCGTTTCCTTTAAACCGTACGGGTAGCCTTTGCCGTCATACCGTTCATGATGCAATTCGATCAACGGGAGGAGCTCGTCATACTTTTTGATGGATGAGATGATTTCCTTTCCATAGATGACGTGCTTTTTCATCAAGTCCCACTCATGGGGATCAAGCTTCCCCTTTTTGTTAATGATATCCCGTGGGATTTCAAGCTTCCCGATATCATGGATCAGGGCCCCGAGGATCAGGGTGCGCCGCTCCTCACTGCTGAGGTTCAACCGGTCACTCATTTCCGCCGCATAGGAAAATACCCGTTTGCTGTGCTGGTACGTGTATACATTCTTTGAAAGAAAGATCTGCAGCTGCTGTTCCAGTGCTTCGATCTCCTTGGCATACTCCCGGTCCTGATGATACACTTGATCATCCTTGTAATAGTGAATCATGTTCTTCCCTTGTGCTTTGGCATAATAGAGGGCCTTATCGGCTTTTGATAAAAGCTCCGATGAACTGTACGTCCCGTTCTCATATTCAACGATCCCTGCGGAGAAAGAGATACAGCCGAGGGGGGAGTGTTCGATTCCGGGAAAATACGTATCGTTGACTTCTTTCCTGATCTTATTTAAAAAACTAAAAGCTTCCTGCTTGGATACGTCAGGAAAAATGAGACCGAATTCTTCTCCGCCATATCTGGCAGCAATGTAAGGAAGCTTCTTGGTCTTCTCCACCATGAAACCCCCGAAGAATGCGAGCAGTTTATCTCCCTGGATATGGCCGTTGGCATCGTTGAATTTCTTGAAATCGTCCAGATCCAAGAGGGCGACGCTAAATGATTGGTAGCGGTTCTCGCCCAGCATGTCTTCCAGCTGAAGCTTGAAAAATCCATGATTGTATAAACCGGTTAAAAAATCCCTCTTTGCTTTTTCTTCTTCTTCTTTATATAAATTGAAGAAGTTTCTGAAGGTGAACGAAAGCATCACCGACAAGCACAGGTAAAGGAATATGCCGAAAATCGGCTGCTGGCTGATCAGGATGGTTAAGACCAGTGACAGGACCAGTGTGCTTAGGTAGCTGGTGAAGGCTTCTTGTAAAATCTGTTTCTGAAATGCGGTTCTGATCATCGTTTTCAACGATGGTTTCTGGGCGAGATAATAGTAGAACCACATGATCACAACGTTTAAGAAGAAATAGACGGTGAGGGCAAGGACGTACGGCATGATATTCGGGAATTCCGTTTCCCCCGTTTTCCCGCCTGTGAGTAAGAACGTGTAATGGGTGCAAACGAGCATAATGGAATAGTTGGCGAAATTAAAGAGATGCTTCCACCAGGCCAATTTAAAGCGGATCAATAAAAATACGAGACTGCTGATCCCAAGCGCCAGTAAAGGAATCTTGAGTCCAAACAAAAAAAGGCCTGCTAAATAAACGGAGGAATCCATAGAGAGGGTATTGCCGGAAAGAGGAATGATAATATTAAAATGATTTAATAGCAGAATCGCTCCCACAAGGGTATAAATGAGTACCCAATTTGATAAGTCACCCATTTCGGGGTTGATATGGATAAAAAATAACAGTAAACCCAAAAGGGAGATACATCCGATATAGAAGTTTTCCAGTTTCACTTGTTTTGTCTTCAAACCTATTCACGCTCTCATCAACAAATTAGGGCTGACCCCGGATCGTAAACCGAGATCAGCCCCATGTTGTTTACCAGAACTTCCAGCCAGAAGTCAGGGCAACAACGGCAGATCCGATAATTACTAGGTTAATGATAGCATTTTTCGTTCTATTTTTCATTATAATCTCACCTCCTTAAAGTGATGTCTTCGATGCGATGAGCTTTTCCTTCTTATTGACCATCACGGATTGGATGAAGAGGAACACCCCGATGTTCATGACGACATCCCCGATGCTGATGGCCTGTTCCCTTGGATAAGGTGCTGATAATGGAATGATGTCCCCAAGAAAAGCCAGCTTGGTAGATTCCGTCACCAGTGTGTGTTTGGCGTACAGTGCATTCTTCGTTGCCTCGAGATACTGAGGGTCGATCACCGCTGCAGCCTCCATGGAAACAGGCATCCGTCCGCCGTTTACAGCCATGACGATGAAATTCAGGAATACCCCTATGAAAATGGCCGTGAAATGAGGGTGTTCACGATTGACCCACAGGAATGCAAGGCCAACGACATAGATGACCATGAATGAAGCATTACTCATCTCCCCGATCCAGGCCACTTTATTCTGGAAGTAGAAAATAATCAGCTGCAAAACGAGCAATAAAGGGAAGATCCATCCCATCTTAAAGCGGATGTCTGCAAATCTTTTGAAACTCCCTCCACGGATGAACCCGATGATAATCGCTACTAAAATTCCATCAAAAACCATATATAATCCCCCATATGATGACTAAATTACACAAATTATGATAAATCCTTTTACAATATACCATAAAATATCTTAATTTTGTAAAAAAATTGAAGGAGCATTCTTTTTTGCTTAGACCTGGGGGCAGGGCCCGTGAATCCAATGTCTAAGGCGCACCACCCGCAGCTCTCACTGCCATCAACTTCTTCTCCCTGTATATCAGCATTTCCAAAAAATCCCCCAATGGTCTGATAGAAACCTGAGAGAAAGTATTATAAACTAAAATAGACAGATAATTGCAAGCGTTTGCACTGGGTATAAATAACTACTCGAAGAGAGGATGAATCTTTTTTTAAACATTTGTGCAAACGGTTTCACACCTGCATCAAGAGCACTTCTATTATTCTATTTCATTTATTTATGGGGAGGAAAGTGTATATGAAGAATAGCTCAAAGCGTAAATTCTCCATCTTCATGGTGGTGATGATGCTGCTTAGTCTTTGGTCACCGGTTGCACCGGCTGGAGCAGCAGCGGACGGGGGTGCCGAGGCTGAAGCGGACACTGGCGATCGCACGGTCCGTTTCACGTATATCCGTGATGATCAGACTTACGGTGACTGGAACATCTGGGCCTGGAATACCGGGGTAAAGGATGATCAAATCGATTTTGACTCGTACGAAAACGGTGTGGCGACTGCCAATATTGCCGTTGCCCCTGAAACGGAGCAATTCGGATTTGTCCTTCGCAGTACTGAGGACTGGGGAACTGCCCAGAAAGAATTTGGCGATCGTTTCATTAAAGTGAGCAAAAACGACACCCTCACCAAGGCCTACATAACAAGCGGTGTCGAGGAGATCCGCATCGTACCCGACGGCTCGGCCCCGGTGATCGATCAGGGGAATGCCACATTCTATTACCGGGATAAAGATCTTTTCAGTACAGATCAAATGGACACGATTGATAAAGTGGAATTGAAGTACAACGGGGAAACGAGAGCGATGACGTATGAACCGGAGAATGAGCGGTTCGTCCTGTCATTCGAGAACATCCCAAATGGGAAGAACCCGTATTCATTCCTGGTCACAAAAGACGGCGTCACGACAGAAGTGAGTGATCCATACAATGCAGTCGGCGGGGAATCATTCCTTGATTTCCAAAAGGGTGATTTAACCGTTACAGGTTCCGTTGCACCAGCTGCTGTGGACTATAACGAAAACGCGGTCTTATCCGTTAATGTCGCTGGGCTGACGGAGGATGTAACCATCCAAAAAATCACGGCGGATGTTTCTTCGCTGGGCGGATCAGACAAGCTTGAGATCGATCCTTCATTAGAGGCAGTGACGGTAGCCGTCGATGATGACATAACGGCTGGAACGAAATCGATTCCTCTAACCGTTGTGGATTCTTTCGGAAACTATTATGAGGGAACGACGGAAATCGAAGTGAAAGCCAGGCAGTCTGTCGGTGATTCGGATTTCGACTGGGACGAATCCATCATCTATTTCATGCTCACAGACCGATTCTTCAACGGGGATGCGTCGAATGATGATCCTTACAGCCTGAATTATGACAAAAGTAAACGCGGGACGTACCAGGGGGGAGATTTCAAAGGCCTCACGGAAAAGCTGGATTACCTGGATAACCTCGGGGTGAATACGATCTGGATCAGTCCCGTCGTGGAAAACATCCAATATGATGTGCGCCGTGGCGAGGAGGGCGAGCCATACTTCGCTTACCACGGTTATTGGGCAAATCACTTCGGGGAACTGAATCCTCACTTTGGATCCATGGACGACTTCCATACATTGATTGATGAAGCCCATGACCGGGGAATCAAGATCATGGTCGATGTGGTCCTGAATCACACCGGATATGGGTTGAAAGAAATCGACGGGGAGCTTGCAGCGGATCAGCGTCCGAAAGGGTATCCAACCGACGCAGATCGTGATAGGTATCGTGACATCGTCCGTCAGGGGAATGTCGGGTCCGATGAAGTGGTGGGAGAATTAGCAGGGCTTCCTGATATCATCACCGAAAATCCTGAAGTCCGCCGGCAAATCATCGACTGGCAGACGGCTTGGATTGAAAAAGCGACTACGGCAAAAGGAAATACGATCGACTATTTCCGCGTAGATACAGTCAAGCACGTGGAAGATGCGACCTGGATGGCCTTCAAGAACGCCATTACGGAAAAAATGCCTCAGCACAAACTAATCGGCGAAGTGTGGGGAGCCAGTGCCGATAACCAATCAGGCTACCTTGAAACGGGAATGATGGATTCCCTTCTGGACTTCGGTTTCAAGGAAATCGCCCGTGATTTTGTAAACGGCGACCTGAAAGCGGCTAATGATAAACTGACGGCCCGCAATGGGAAAATAGATAATACGGCGACACTCGGTCAATTTTTAGGAAGTCATGACGAAGACGGATTCTTGTATTCGTTAGGGGGGGATGAAGGTAAGCTGAAAGTGGCGGCCTCCCTTCAGGCGACGTCCAAGGGCCAGCCGGTCATTTATTACGGTGAAGAGCTCGGCCAGAGCGGGGCGAATAATTATCCCCAGTATGACAACCGCTATGACTTTGACTGGGATGATGTAGAAGGTAATGACGTGTTGGAGCACTATACAAAGATTTTAACCTTTAGAGGAGCGCACTCAGAATTGTTCGCTAAAGGGGAGAGAAAAACGGTAGGCGGTTCGAACACGGATCAATTCCTCGTTTTCTCCCGTGACTATGAAGAAGACTCCGTTTACGTCGGGTTGAACGTGGCCGATAAGGCGAAGGAGATCACGTTGACAGTGGATTCCCCTGAAGCAGTCGTGACAAATGCCTATACCGGTGAGTCATTTAATGTCGGCGGAGGGAATGAAATCACCCTGACACTTCCTTCTAAAGCAGACGGTGGTACTGCGTTGCTGACGGTTGAAGGCGGGAACATCACGGGTGTTGAAGCTGGATCCGGCAGTGGAGAAATAGAGCCGGTTCCTGAGAACAACATCCGCATCCACTACAACCGTACAGATGGAAACTATGAGAACTATGGTGCATGGTTATGGAATGATGTGGCCAAGCCATCGGCAGGGTGGCCGACGGGTGCTACCATGTTTGAGAAAACCGACAGCTACGGGGCCTACATTGACGTTCCCCTTGCTGAAGGCGCGAAAAACATCGGATTCCTTGTCATGGATGTAACCAAAGGAGATGCCGGTAAAGACGGCGGCGATAAAGGATTTACGATCGGTTCTCCTGAGGTGAACGAGATCTGGATCCAGCAGGGATCGGATAAGGTATATACGTATGAGCCCGTTGATCTGCCGGAGAATACGGTGCGCATCCATTATGAACGGGAAGACGGGAATTATGAAGGGTTCGGTTTATGGGCATGGGGAGACGTAAAGAATGCCCCTGCCACGTGGCCGACGGACGCATTAGATTTTTCAAAAACGGACCGCTATGGCGCCTATGTGAATGTAGAAATGAATGAGGATGCCCAAAATCTTGGATTCCTGATCGTGAATGAAGCGACGGGAGAGAAAGACGGAGGCGACAAGTCCTTCAATCTACTGGATAAGTATGATCATCTGTGGGTGAAGCAGGGTGAGGATAACGTTTATATCTCTCCTTATGCTGACGTGGCAACGGGTCTGATTTCTTCAGAGGTCATTTCTGACGATACGATCCGATTGAATTTCACGATGACGGAAGGTCTGACAGAAGAAGCGTTAATGTCCGGCTTAGCCTTAAAGGATAAAGACGGATCTGATGTGAAAGTGAAAGGTGCAGCCATTACAGATGACAAAACAGTAGAAGTGAAAGCGGATGTGAACCTGGATAAACTGCCCCTCTCCATCACCTACGCAGGCAGAACCGTAACGGCAGCGGCTGGCTGGAGACTGCTTGATAACCAGTACGCGTATGACGGGGATGATCTCGGTGCCACTTACAAAAAAAGAAATGTCACCTTAAAATTGTGGGCTCCGAAAGCAAGCAAGGTAGTCGCGAACTTCTATGATAAAAAAGATGCTGCGAAAAAAATCGGCAGCGTGGAGCTGACCCTTGGTGAACAGGGTGTCTGGTCGACCAAGGTAAAAGCAAAACATTTAAAGGTGAAGGATCTGAAAGGCTATTACTATCAATATGAAGTAACCAATGACGGCGTAACGAAAAAGGTGTTGGATCCGTACGCGAAATCCATGGCTGCTTTTACCGTGAATACAAAAGGGGAAGCGGGACCCGACGGCGATAGCGTCGGAAAAGCGGCCATCGTCGATTTGAAAGGGACGGACCCTAAAAAGTTCGGCCATGCGTCCATCAAGGGCTACGAAAAACGGGAAGATGCGGTTATATATGAGGTTCACGTCCGTGACTTTACGTCCGACCCTTCCATTGAAAAGGATTTGAAGAAGAAAAGATGGGGTACCTATGATGCCTTCATCAAAAAGCTTGATTACATTAAGTCCATGGGTGTGACCCATGTTCAGCTCCTGCCGGTCATGGCCTGGTACTACGGAGATGAAACGAAAATGGGGGAACGTGAGCTTGAGTATTCCGCAGCAGGAAATGAATACAACTGGGGCTATGATCCCCACAGCTACTTCTCCCCTGACGGTGCGTATTCAAAGGATGCCACAGATCCGCAATTACGCATCAAAGAAACGAAGCGCTTGATCGATGCCATTCATGATAAGGGGATGGGGGTCGTCCTTGACGTCGTCTATACCCATATGGCCCAAACCAGCACTCTGAACGACATCGTGCCCAATTACTATGCGTTCCAGGATGACAAAGGGAACTTCCTTGGGGGCTTCGGAAACAACCTGGCAACGAACCATATCATGGCTGAAAAGCTCATGGTCGATTCCGTGAAATACTGGTTCGACGAATACAAGATCGATGGCATGAGATTCGATATGATGGGGGACGCCACATATCCAGCTGTTCAAAAAGCGTACGATGCAGCGGCTGAAATCAATCCAGATGCCCTGTTCATCGGGGAAGGCTGGAGAACATTCGCCGGTCATTTATCGGATCCAACATTAGAAGGAATGGGTGCCGATCAGGACTGGATGGACAAAACCGATGATGTTGGAGTGTTCTCCGACGAAATCCGGAACGAGCTGAAATCAGGCTTTGGTTCAGAAGGGGAGCCTCGCTTCCTGACTGGAGGAGCCCGGGATATCAACACGATTTTCAACAACATTAAGGGTCAGCCTGGCAACACCGCTGACGACGATCCAGGCGACATGGTCCAGTACATCGCAGCCCATGATAACCTGCCTCTGTACGATGTCATTGCCCAGTCGATCAAAAAGGATCCGGCCATTCCAGAGAATAACCAGGAAATCCATAAGCGCATCCGACTTGGAAATTCCATGATCCTGACATCACAAGGAACAGCCTTCATCCACGCAGGTCAGGAATACGGCAGAACCAAGCAATGGCTCGGGGAAGGCTTACCGGAACAAAAATATCATGAGCTGGAGGACGAAGAGGGCAACCCGTTCGGCTACTTCATCCACGACTCATACGATTCATCCGACGCCATCAACAAGTTTGACTGGGAAAAAGCAACGAATAAGAAGAAATATAAAGTGAACACCACCACGAGGAAGTATACACAAGGACTGATCAAATTAAGAAGATCAACGAACGCTTTCCGACTGGGAGAGAAAGAACTGGTGGATCAGAATGTCTCCCTGCTCGATTTACCTGAAATTGCTGATACAGACCTGATGGTTGCATACAAGAATGTATCGACGGACGGTACGGGAGAGTATTATGTATTCGTCAATGCCGACAGCAAGGCACGCACCCTATCTGTAGGGGACTATAACCTCTCGAAAGGCAAAGTAATCGTAGACAACGACGAAGCCGGAACAAAACCCGTTTCCAAGAAATCAGGATTCACCCTCACGAAAAACACCTTAACACTGGAGCCCCTCACTACTGTAGTGATCAAGGTGCGGGACTAGGGGACAGGCACTGCGTCCCTATCTAAACTCTTCAGGTAATAAGCAATACAAGGGTGAGGTCGATGATATATCGACCTCATTTTTATTTTTCAAGGGTGGGATTGAGGTGAGACTGAGGGACAGGCACCACGTCCCAACCATTAAAATAAAGGTTTTTCTCGATTCATGTCGAATAAGTCATTTTAAGCCAATATTTCTCTCCGCTTTCATATTTCCTTCCATACCCCTTCAATGAACTCACCTGTATCACAGTCATTTCTCCACACACTATATAACCCAGCGAAAAGTACGTTTAAATCAAAACCTATCAGAAAAAAGGAAGGCAGACAGGGGATTTTCTCCTCTCTCTATTTCCTAAAGAATTCGGGACAAGGGACCAGTCCCCACGTCCCACTTGAGGTGATGAAGAAGAATGCCAAGACAAGCAAGGAGAAAGAGCCGCAGTGGAGTGTATCATATTATGCTGTGAGGGATTAATAAACAGACAATATTTGAAGATGATGAGGATAGGGGGAGGTTTTTAGAGATAGTCAATAAGTATAGGAGAACAGGTGCATTTCAACTATACGGATATTGTTTGATGGACAATCATGTTCACTTATTAGTGAAAGAAATAAAGGACACCATTTCTGAAGCCGTCAAACGAATTAGTTCCAGTTATGTCTATTGGTACAACAATAAATATGATCGTTGCGGACACCTATTTCAGGATCGTTTCAAAAGCGAGAATGTAGAAACGGCGGGATACTTCCTCAGGGTCCTCCGTTATATCCACCAAAACCCCTTACATGCAGGCCTCACCAAAAGTGTCTTCGCAAGCAAGTGGACGAGTATCCACGAATACATCAAGGGCGATAGTGGTGTCATCGATATTCTCTTTCCTCTGCAATTATTCTCCACAGACAGAAAAGAATCAGTAAATAAATATGTAAGCTTTATGGAAAAACAGAACGATGATCATTTCTTAGATGATCATCCTAGGATAAGAAAAACGGATATGGAAGTAAAAGAATATTTGAGCCAGTGGGGGATAACCATCAGCATGCTGCAGAAGCTGGACAGACAGGATCGCAATAATATAGTTAAAAAACTAAAACAAATCGATGGAGTAACAGTAAGGCAGCTCTCAAGAATAACAGGAATCTCCAAAAGTGTGATCGACCGTGTAAAGTAAGGAGGAGGGACAGAGTGCCTGTCCCTCCGTCCCTCATAACTCCTTAAGGTATTCCTCGATGTTCTTATATGTGTCATAACGGTCGGCCCCTGAAAGAACGACGATCTTATCAGCAATCAATCCTTCTTTCTTCCCCCCGCAGACAATCAGTTCCTTTGCCACTTTTCCGTTAATCGCATTTCGGGGATATATCGGGCATTTTAATCTGTTCGCCAATAACTCCGTTGCCGGATAATCGTTAAACGTGCCAATTACAATCGCAACCTCTAGCAAATCATCTTCCTCCTTCTTATCATCAATAGGTATAGGGGATTCAGGCAAATAAGGGAGGTTGAAGTACTCCAGTACGCCTTGAGCCGTTTCCCTTGCCACTTCTTTTTGAAAGTCTTTATCAAGCATCAGTTTCGCTTCGTCTGGATGATCCATGAATCCATTTTCCGTCAGAATGGCGACACCCTCGAATTCCCTGGTGATATGAAGGTTTTGCTCTATGATTCCACGCCATACTTGTTTGGTGCCTTGCTTTAAATATTTTCCTACGCTATTTGCCAATTTTCTTGCAGACTTTTTTCCAGGTTGTATATGAACAGAGATACCACTGGGGTTAGACCCGCTGAAAGACCCGTCAAATGCATTGAAATGAAAGCTTACTAAAACAATCTTCACATTGGAAGAGCCGTATTTGTTGATATAGAAATTCAATAGACGATTTGCTTCATCCGTTCGTGTCTTTAACGGTACATCATTGGTCGTTGGAGATATATCATGGACGATGACTCCATGTCTTTTCAATTCCTCGCCGAAATATTCACTCACAGGCTCATTGAACTCATTCTCCTTAATCGCCCTCCCAAGCGAGCTGATATAGGGAGTCCTCTTGCCGGCAGTCTCCAGGCCATGACCGGCATCCCTCAATACTACATACATCATCTAAATTCCCCCTTCACTAGTACTATATTCTCAGCTTGTTTTATTGGTCACGTGTCTTGTGGAAATTTCTTACATAATGCGAAAGAGGGACAGGCACCTTGTCCCAGAGTTATGATCCGGGACGAGGGACCTGTCCCTCCGTCCCGTTCATTCTTTTAGGCATAATCCTATTGACGTTAGTAAAAATATGGTATTATAGTGAGGTGGTAAATTTGATATAGGTCTATATACGGTCGCGATTGAATCGTGTTCCATTTGTGTTACAAATCAATCTTTCATAATTCGTACGATAAAGGCAAACCCATTGAAAGGTGGGGACGCAAAACTACAGGGGCTAATGTCTGACGACGATGCTTGCCAGTTTCCGAAACGGACTCCTGCGATTTATGAACATGGAGGAAAAGATGATGAAGAAATCAGGATTTATGTCACAAGTGAAGAGAAAATGGCATTCCGTGAGGATCCATTACAACCTGGTGTTACTTGATGGCTGCTTAGATTGCCGGATGAAAAAGAAATTACAAGAAAAAATATCCTATCATGAAATGAAACTAAACAATCTATAGTCATGAAAAGACATCTATATATATATAGATTGCATGAAAAAACGAAAGAAGCCGACGACCCATTTGCATAGCAGGTCGTTGGCTTCTCTTTTTTATAGACTGCTCAATAGACGGGTATGACCTTTACAACAAGAGCCGGGACAAGGGGCCTGTCCCCCCATCCCATACCAATCCGATATTATTATCGGTTTCCACTATGGAAGATTCGCTAATAGGCTGGTAACGAATCGTTTCCTTCCATACATAGTCAGAAGGGAAGTGACTTTCGTGTTTAACTTGAAATAGAACATACTCGTGAGTACAGCACCGGTAAAGTGTGCGATTGATCCTTTCTCTTGCATTCAAGCCGATGATAAATCTCATGATGGCACCCGAAAAACCTGTGAAGCTCATGTTCTTAATCGGGCTGCTCGTAAACTGATGGATTTTCAATTCTCGTCCATCCCCAAAGGTGATTTCAGATTGTACCGATGAGGCTGAATGAACATCTCCTGATAAAATGATGCATTCACCTGGGTTCCAGGCTGCTACTTGATGGAGGAAATCGCTGAATCCCTTCCCATTGTACTTCCATGCTTCTAAATCAAAGTTGCTTTCTACAGGTAACCCGAATGTCCTGAGAGGAAGCAAGTAGTCATGGAGAAAGTTCTCTATTAACCCGATTCCATAAAGGGGGGAGGGAGATACGATGATCAAGGGTTCCTTTTCGTGCCATCCGGAAGCTGCCAGTTTAGTCGAGACACGGTTCCATCCTTCCTGGTGCAGAAGATTAGGACTACTGGGTTCTTCATCTATTCGTTTACCGACTTTCAGAGGTTTCGGTTTAATTGCATATCCCCGCTCAGTCCTTGTATCAAGAAAGACCGCTTTAGGTTTAGTGGGAGTGGTAAAATGCCAGGAATCATAGTTCCACAGGGAATGTACCCATTCAGAGTGGGGAAGTGATCCAGGAAGAAGCGTGTCCAGGTAGTCCTGTGTAACCTCCCCAAGATGCGTATACGAATTTGGTTCATTTCCCCACCCTTGAAAAAGCCAATAAGCTGCCAGTCCATTACTGATGACATGTCTCCCTAAAGGGGCGTTCCATACCCGCGTTTTCCAATCCTTTGACAGATTCCAATCATCCGTAAGATCGTGGTCATCAAACATCATATAGGTTGGAGTATTAGCCAGTACTCTTCTGACAGAGTATAGAGCCTTCTCTGCCTGGGCTAATTCCTTCACCTGCTCCTCATAACGCTGTTGAAGCTTTCGGTATTCGGCTTTATGCTTCTTGCTTTGACGATCTTTATAGGCAAAGTAGATATCATTCTTAGCCAAAGCTTCTTGAAAGGTGCCGAACATCCTTTCCTTATGAGCCAGCTCCCATAATGATGGGCTCCAAGACATCATATACATGACGGCATAGTCACTGAAGCTTAACAAATGATTAGGGGCTTTCATGGAAGTGAATTGACAGAAATGCTCTGTAATATACTGCCGTCCATTGATCTGTTGAATTCCCTGTCTAAAAGGCGCTTCATTCAAGCGGGAGTCAACCGCGCCGAGGTCCTCTTCTTGTCCCATCAGTATCTTGCCGAACCTGGTTATGATGGTGAACAGGGGATCCGCCACATCGTCCGCGTAGATTTGATCACCCATTAGAAACAGGGAGGAAGGCCGAGCAGGATGATTATATGAAGAAGCGATGGCCTCGTCCGTTTTCGCTAATACATCTGTTCCCAAACCGTGAAGCTTCCGGCAGGAACCGTATAGAATATTCGAAGGAATTCCATCATTAATATAGAAGGTAGGATAGGCGAGGTGTTGATAGACGATTGAATGTGGGTGAGAAGGGGAAAGGAGGTCAAAGCTTCCCAGGTCCAATGATTCGACACCATTTTCAAACACTAAATTGTACCCCAATAACTGATCTGTTGGAAAAGATCCGGTTTGGGGAGAAATCTTCACCAAGCTTATATATACATTCTTTCCGGCTTGAACTGTCTTAGACTCTGTTTCGCAGTTCATGCTTATATAGTGTAAACTCTGTGACTCCTTTACCCGATTGATTTCAACTATCTCCGCTCTAATATCATATGGCTTACTTAACACGATCCAAATGAACACATGTGCCGGCTCAACCCTGCGAACAATCGGGCCGCACAATATTGTTGGAAACTCCATCGTCCCACCACCCCATTCATAAATTACTACCATCCTATTCATCCACTCACCATAACGTGTAAACAAGCTTAGTGATGTTATAAACCCGAATCTGCATGGAGTGTACATATCTAAACATCACGCGGTAATACTAACTCATTTGCATAATCACTTCGTTACCTTCTTCTCATTGAAAGCATACTCGGTGATCAGTATCGGTCATCTCTAGAATGAGGGAGAGGACACTGACGCCATCATCAGGAATTGAAAGATCAACAAATTGGTAAAAGAGATTTAAATTCAGTATTGATATTCGCTTTATAGATGTGGTATATTCTTTTTCGGCTTACAAAAAAGTCGTAATGAGTATGATGAAAAAAGTTTTTTATTTTATTATTTAGAAGTTGACTTCTGCGAAATCAGATGATATAGTAATACATGTCCTCAAGCGGGACGCCAACAACAATACGGCCCATTGGTCAAGCGGTTAAGACACCGCCCTTTCACGGCGGTAACACGGGTTCGAATCCCGTATGGGTCACCAATATGGAGGATTAGCTCAGCTGGGAGAGCATCTGCCTTACAAGCAGAGGGTC
>NZ_JAAXCV010000030.1 GCF_012911895.1 Bacillus sp. RO3 | reverse complement strand
ATTTGCTTACAGCTTCCTTCAGATTCCAGGTCACCCTGGACACCCTTGCCTTCAGCTAACGGCTACAACGACCTTCACCGTTCGGGACTTGAACCCTAAAGCGTGTGCACATGCCGGGCACACAAAATAAGAGGCTGCCATATGGCAGCCTCTTTCTTATGGGGTGGAAATGGCGCTTTCTTCTATTGTATAGATTTGCTTCGCTAACTCTTTATAGTGGAGAAAAGAAATCTCATTTGAAATATAAAGTTTTTTGGCCAATGTAAGAAGTTCTTGTTGATCTGTTGCTTGATATTGTTTACTACTTTCATATCTCTTCAGCAGTTCACTCAGGTTCATCTTTATTCCTCCCAATACTTATATTTCATCCTATACGAAGCTCTGTTTTTATCCTATCATAGAAAACGCTCTCTTAAAGTTGTAAGAATAGTTTAACTTCCGACATTCTTCTTATGAATGTCGAAATCTCTGTATAGGTCTTTTCACCATTCCATAAGCGCCTACATATTGTATAGTAACGATTAAGATGCAGGGGGACTAAGTATGATTTCTTCACCTAATTCAAGACGGATGCACCATTATCATCCTCTTTACCATTCACAACCAATGAATATGGCACCTGTGATGAACTATCATTCTCAAGGGATGAGACCTCCTACTTATGGATCTTTTCAACAGAATTATTATCCTCTACCTGAAGCCCAGAATCCATTACCATCCTATCCATTGAACCAGTATCAACAGATGAATCCGCAGCAGATGAACCAGCAGCAAATGAATCCATATTTTGATAACCCTCTTCAACAGAAGGAATACAACCCGTATCAAATGAAAGCCATGGAACAGCAGGCATTTGCCAATCCATATCCGAAAGCTTCGTTCATGGCTAAGCCACAGTCAGGGGGAGTCAGTTCCATCATGAATTCATTCAAGTCACAGGATGGATCTTTGGATTTTAATAAAATGATGAACACCACAGGACAGATGATGGGGGCTATCAACCAGGTATCATCATTGGTAAAAGGCCTGGGGGGGATATTTAATCTTTAGTGATAAAACGGTCAATATTCATAACGCTAAGAAGAAAGCCCATGACCAAAGTATGGTTCATGGGCTTTTTTTTTGCTCAGGTGTTGAACCGTCAACTGAATGGCAAAACTGAAAATCAATCAATCGAAATGCGTTTCCCGGTTTCTTTCATCACTTTAACTGTTAATAATCCATCTTTATGAGAAGCTTTTACATTTTTTTCGTTGACCATCCTTGGGAATGGTATGGTCCTGGTGCTCTTTTTCATGGATTGCTTCCTTCTGATCACCTGATTCTGTTCATTCTCCTCGGAGAATTCTTCTTTATTGGTTACTGAAATGGTCATGAACTGAGGGAACACTTCGAGATGAATCTGTTCTTTCTTTACACCTGGCAGTTCTGCAGTCACAACATAATGATGATCTGTTTCCGTTAAGTCAACAGGGAAGGAACCAAATGGGTTAGATGATGATGTGAAGAACTCGTCAATGCTTTGAAGCATTCCTTTCATAGGTCTTTCATGAAAAAACTCGTTCATGGAATGCATCAGGTCACCAAAGCCTTTTTTATCGTTGGACATGGGTATGCTCCTTTCAGGCAAACGTATTCATACTAGTGTATGAGGAGGGGTTGAAAATGTGCAATTGTCCTATGATAAGACAGGATTTATTGAGGAGAAGGAAACTCAACATTCTTCTCTACACGAGCTCGCCACTTATGTATGGAAAACGATGGCAGGTTGGTTCTGTTTTTTTTACTTTAGTTTCGAACATAGATTCGGTAAAATGAAAAGAAGAGGTGATCCTGTCTATGTTAAAGAAAAACAACCTTCAACAGTTGATCGAACATTTTAAGAAAGAGCGTGACTTTAATCAGCAAATCATACATTGGCAGACGATTGATGAAAAAGAAGCCCAATTCGTAGATTTGCCTGACACTATAAATGAAAAAATAAAAAAGGCCCTTCAAAAAAGAGGGATTGATAACCTTTATACACATCAGCACTCTGCCTTTCAGCATGCTATGGAAGGAAAGAGCTTTACTGCGGTGACCCCGACAGCATCCGGAAAAACTCTTTGCTATAATCTTCCTGTCCTTCAAAGTATTATGGAAAATCCGAATGCAAGAGCATTATATATCTTTCCTACTAAGGCATTGGCTCAAGATCAGAAAAGTGAACTGAATGAAATCATTTCAGAAGCAGAAGCTGCAATTAATAGTTATACATACGATGGAGACACTTCTGCAAATATTCGTCAAAAGGTGAGGAAAGCAGGACATATTGTCATAACGAATCCAGATATGCTCCACTCGGCCATTCTTCCCCATCACACGAAATGGGTTTCACTCTTTGAGAATCTGAAGTATGTAATTATTGATGAACTCCATATTTATAGAGGGGTTTTTGGGTCCCATGTTAGCAATGTCATCCGGAGATTAAAACGGATATGCTCGTTTTACGGTGCTTCACCGGTTTTTATCTGCACCTCGGCAACCATTGCCAACCCTAAAGAATTGGCAGAGCATTTAACAGGTGAAGAAATGAGTTTAATCGATAATAACGGAGCTCCCAGCGCGAAGAAGCATTTCGTTTTCTATAATCCCCCTGTTGTAAATAAGCCGTTGAATATAAGGAGGAGCGCGACTCTCGAGGTAAGGAGGATTGCCGGAGAGCTGCTGAAGAATAAAGTCCAAACCATCATATTCGCCAGGAGCAGGGTAAGGGTTGAAATTATCTTGACTTACTTACAGGAATTAGTGAAGAATCAATTAGGTGCAAAGTCGATTAGAGGTTACCGTGGAGGATATCTTCCGACTCAAAGACGGGAAATAGAAAAGGGTTTACGTTCTGGTGAGATTTACGGAGTCGTCAGTACGAATGCTCTTGAATTAGGTGTTGATATCGGTCAATTGCAAGTGTGTATCATGACCGGGTATCCTGGAACCATTGCAAGTGCCTGGCAGCAAGCAGGAAGGGCAGGCAGAAGGCATGGTGAATCCCTTGTCATCATGGTGGCCAGTTCCAGCCCGTTGGATCAATATATCATCGAGAATCCTGATTACTTCTTCGAGCAAAACCCTGAAACTGCCAGAATCAACCCTGATAATCTGATCATATTAATCGATCATATCAAATGTGCTGCTTACGAACTCCCCTTTAAAGATGGAGAAAGATTCGGCAGTCATGATATAGGGGATATATTAGAATTTCTAGTAGAAGAAAGAGTGATTCATAAGAATGGTGATAAGTGGTACTGGATGAACGATGTGTTTCCGGCACATAACATCAGCCTTCGTTCAGCTTCACAAGAAAATGTCATCATTATAGATCAAACCGATGTCTCCTCTGCGAAGGTGATAGGAGAAATGGATCGTTTCTCAGCGATGACGCTGCTGCATGATGAAGCGATTTATTTACATCAAGGAGTACAATTTCAGGTTGAGGAACTGGATTGGGAAGAGAAGAAGGCGTATGTAAGAGAAGTGGATGTAGATTATTTCACTGATGCCAATCTGGCTGTACAATTAAGGGTGCTTGAAACAGACAAGGTGCGGAATGGGGAAACCTACGAAGTGGCGTTTGGTGACGTAACCGTTCAAGCCATGGCAACAATCTTTAAGAAAATAAAATTCGATACTCATGAAAACATTGGATCTGGTCCCATCCATCTCCCTGAAGAGGAGCTTCATACGAGCTCCAGTTGGATTTCCTTGAAGGATACTGCAGCCTTTAGTCAGGAGCGTCTGGAAGAAGGTCTCATCGGGGCTGCACACAGTCTGAAATCAATCATTCCTTTATTTGTGATGTGTGATCCAAGTGATATTTTTGTGGTACCTCAAGTAAAGGCTGCTCATAATGAACAGCCTACCATCTTTATTTATGATCGGTACCCCGGGGGGATCGGATTAAGTGAGAAAGTCTATGATCAGATGGAGAGAATACTCCTTGAAACATCTAATATGATTAGTAGATGTTCTTGTCAGACTGGTTGTCCATCCTGTATTGGAACGGATCATTCACTGGAGACAGCCAAATTGGATGCATTAAAGCTTCTTCACCTTTTCCTTCATTAAAAGAAGAAGGAGGACAAAAAATGACTCTGAAAAATAAATTATCCAGAATGAAGAAACATATCAACAGGGAAGACGAAGCGGTAGAGAATAATGTACAGCCTTCCGCTAAGCAGCGGATAATGGAAGAGATTCCATATATGGATTTGTGGAAACAAAACGATTCGACTTCCTATTATTTCGACGGTGATTACTGTCTGGTCAGAGAGAAGCGATATTCCATCGATCATCAGCATGGAACATACACGTTTAGGGATTTCATTAAAGCCATGGATGCCTGGCAGGATTTCAAAGGAGACCATCCCTTGTCTTCTAAAGGACTTAATCATGACGAACTGTTCTTTTTTGACACAGAAACGACCGGTCTGGGTGGAGGGGCGGGTAATACGATCTTCTTATTGGGACATGGCATTGTGACGGAAACAGAAGTGATTGTAACCCAGCACTTCTTGCCTCAACCGGGAAGTGAAATACCTCTTTATCACAGCTTTTTAAATCAGGTAGACTATGACACACTTGTGACTTATAACGGAAAAGCGTTTGATTGGCCGCAGGTCAAGACAAGGCATACCCTCATCAGGGAACATGTCCCGAAATTACCCTCATTCGGACATTTTGATCTTTACCACGGATCCAGAAGAATCTTCAAGCATAAGCTTGAATCTGTCAAACTGGTCAATGTAGAGCGGGAGATCCTTGGTTTTAATCGAGTAGATGATGTTCCAGGCTATTTGGCTCCGATGATCTATTTCGATTATATCGAGCGAAAAGATCCGGAAGGTATATTTAAGGTTATGACTCATAATGAACAGGACATTTTATCATTGATTACACTTTATACTCATCTGACCTTCCAACTGTTGAATATCCGGAAAGGTACCGGTGCCGAGCGATTCGAAGTCAGCAGGTGGCTTGAGCATACAGGGAACAAAGAAATAGCAAAAGAACGGTACCAGGAGATAATCAAAGAGGACGGTCTTCCAAACTTTAAAGCGATGCACCGCTTAGCTTTCCAATACAAGAGAGAGAAAAAAGAGGATAAGGCGATAGAGTTGTGGGAAGGGATATGGAAGGATGCACCCGAACCCATTAGTAAAGACGCATTACTGGAACTGGCTAAATTGTATGAACACAAAATGAAAAACCACCATCTTGCCCTGAAAAGGTGTGAGGAACTTGAAGTATTACTGATCGATAGAAATGACAGTCTCAGTGAAAAAAATACTGTTTTATTAGAAAGTCTCCATCACCGAATGAAACGTCTGTCCAGAAAATTGAACCGTCATACAGATCATTCATCCGAGTGAATAGAGGATATATAATATTTACAAAAAAAGTGATTCAATCTCCTTATTTTCATATTGAGAATTTTCAAAAGTAGCTGTAAAATAATTAATTGTGTTGAAAATTTTTATTATTTAGATGGGATGATGAAAATGAACCGTGCGATCTTAATTTTGTTCTTTGTCGTCATTGGTTTAACGGCTTTTGTATTTAGCAATTATCCGGAAACTTTATATAGTTTTATGTGAGATGACAAATTGTTTTCCTGAAAATAGGTATTTTCATTAGTACATGTACCCTCTCCCTTTCATAGGCTATTAGTGTACCAACTAAGAGATGAAAGGAGAGCGTTTCTATGTATAAAGGACCAAGACCTAATCAAGTACTTCCTGCAGTCGTGCACCCGACTAAATGCTGTGTGAAACATACATGTACCGTCTATGAGGTGCCACACATTCACCCTACCCACACTACAAATGTGAATAATGTCATGTATCAACATAAACATTATTTCCCGCAAACACAATCACAAGTGGATAGTGTTTCAAATCAACAATTCAATTGTGGTGGTGGACCAGGTGGACCTCCAGGTCCAGGCGGTCCAGGGTTTGGACCAGGGTTTGGGCCAGGTGGACCTCGTCCGCCATACGGACCTTACGGCATGGGGAGATAAGTCTGAAAGCTGAATGATTACTTCTAAGGGATGCCTCTAAAGATTAGTTTCCAGTGGAGGTTGGTACGATGTATCAACCTCCAACAGATACTTACCTATTTAGAGACATCCTTTTTTATGATGGAATCAGTTCAATGCTTCACTGACTTCATCATTCATAAAATATGTTACAATAGACTGTATAGAATTGGGGCACACTAAGGATCGAAGAAGCTTGTAATCCCATGAAAGAGGACTGAAGGAGTTTTACAAATGAGTAAGGTTGCATGCATTACAGGATATAAATCCTTTGAATTGGGAATTTTTAAGCCGGATGACAAATCCATTTACTACATAAAAGAAGCCCTAAAGAAAGAATTGTACACATTATTGGACGAGGGCCTTGAGTGGGTGCTTATAAGCGGACAGCTTGGGGTTGAACTCTGGGGGGCGGAAGTGGTGTTTGAACTCCAGGAAGAGTATCCGGATCTTAAACTCGCAGTATTGACCCCTTTTCTCAATCAAGAGGAAAACTGGAATGATGAAAATAAAGAATACTATGAATTCATTCTATCTCAAGCAGACTTTGTCGAGTCGATTTCGAAAGAGCCGTATAAAGGTCCGCAACAGTTTCGAAACAAAAATCAATTATTCCTTCAAAAATGCCAAACAGTAGTGATACTTTATGATGAAGAAAAAGATGGCTCTCCTAAGTACTTCTATCAAGAAGTGAAGAAGAAGAAAGAAACGGATCCAGCTTTTGAGGTAAGGGCGATAAACTTCCATGATTTGCAGTGGGTTGTCGAAGAAGAGCAGTGGAAAAATGAGTAGCTCATCATTCATCACCCATGGACCGATCGGGAAGGGATAAGTACCCCGAATAATAAATATAATTGACAAAATCATGGTTATTTGAAAAAATGATAGTGATAAATATAGAGGTGAATATGATGATCTCAGATAAAGTGAAATTGACGGCTAAGGATATTCTCGAAAAAGAATTCAAAAGTGGAATGCGTGGATACAAGCCGGAAGATGTTGATAAATTTTTAGATTTAATTATTAAAGATTATGAAACCTTTCATCAGGAAATAGAAGATCTGCAACAAGAGAATTTGCGATTGAAGAAACAGGTAGAGGGAGCAAGCAAACAGCGGTCCGCTGCTCCGCCGCAACAGACGGGTACAACGAATTTCGATATTCTTAAACGTTTGTCCAATTTAGAAAAACATGTGTTTGGGAATAAATTGTATGACTGATTTTCCCAGTTGAATTTTTCTAAAACCTACAGTATAATTAGATATTGCTGATCCTTAATGGTGTTTGGGTAATCGCTGCAACGTAATGTTGTAGAGGAAAGTCCATGCTCGCACGGTGCTGAGATGCACGTAGTGTTCGTGCCTAGCCAATTCATAAGCTAGGGCAGCTCATCTTGAGTTGACGGCAGGGAAAACACCTAAGTCCTTCGGGATATGGTGTGACTACCTTGAAAGTGCCACAGTGACGAAGTCCTGTTAGAAATGGCAGGAGTGGAACGAGGTAAACCCCACGAGCGAGAAACCCAAAATTAGGTAGGGGAATCCTCTCGGAGGAATTGAACGAAGAGAGGGACAAAGGAATATCCTTTGTAGATAGATGATTACCACCCGAGTACGAGACGAAGAGTCGCTTGCAGTACGACGGAACAAAACATGGCTTACAGAACACTATTACGGGATAAAGAGCAAAATGGATTAAATAATGCAAGTGACTGATACATGCAGGTAATACACTGCTCTTTTGTATCAGTCCTTTTTATTTTATAGGAAACAAGACTATACTATCTAAATAGAGATGATTCTTATGAACGAGGTGGCTATTATGAGTACATATACGTTAATTGCAACAGCAGCAATGGGCTTGGAATCCATCGTTGCGAAAGAAGTAAAAGACCTGGGGTATGATTGTCAGGTGGAGAACGGGAAAGTCATCTTCAAAGGGGACGAAACGGCAATTGCAAGGGCCAATATGTGGCTCAGGACAGCTGATCGGGTCAAAATCCTCGTTGGGGACTTTAAAGCGTATTCATTTGATGAATTATTTGAGAATACGAAAAAGCTTCCTTGGGAGAATTTCCTGCCGGTCGATGCAGAATTCCCGGTGCAGGGAAAATCCGTCAAATCTAAGCTATACAGTGTCCCTGACTGCCAGGCCATCGTAAAAAAGGCGATCGTTGAACGTTTGCGTACAGCGTACAAACGGACTTCGTGGCTAGAGGAAACAGGTCCATTGTTTAAAATTGAAGTCGCGATCCATAAAGATGTCGCAAGCATCACCTTGGATACGAGTGGACAAGGACTTCATAAGAGGGGATACCGCATAGGTCAAGGTGAAGCACCTTTAAAGGAAACGTTGGCTGCCGCCCTGATTCAACTTACGACATGGAATCCCGACCGTCCTTTTGTAGATCCTTTCTGCGGGTCTGGTACTATACCTATTGAAGCGGCCCTGATCGGTCAGAATATCGCTCCTGGATTTAACCGCGAGTTTCTGTCAGAGAATTGGCCAATGATGCCTGCTGATGTGTGGGAGAAAACACGTATGGAAGCAGAGGATATGGCCAACTATGACCAGCCTCTTGAAATATTGGGAACTGATATTGATCATCGAATGGTCGAAGTTTCTAAAGAGAATGCACTGGAAGCAGGGCTTGGAGAGTTGGTGAGATTCAAGCAAATGCAAGTAAGGGATTTCACCTCGGAATTGGAGTACGGCATCATTGTCGGAAATCCTCCTTACGGTGAACGGATAGGAGAGCGTAAAGAGGTAGAGAAGATGTATCAAGAAATGGGCAGGGCCTTTGAAAAGCTCGATACATGGTCTGTATACATGATGACTTCTCATGAGAATTTCGAACAATGCTATGGTAAGCAGGCTACAAAGAAGCGGAAACTGTTCAATGGATTCATCCGAACAGATTACTATCAATACTTTGGGCCGCGTCCTCCAAGAAAAGCATAACTACATGTTCATAAATAGTATGAAAAAATGGTGATGTTCAGAATATCCCTCTCATTTCCCGCGTATAATAGTTCTATCATTTTAAGGGAGTGAAAGAGGATGAACCATTCTTTCATCGATTACCATAAAATCTATCAGGCTATCCAAAGTTCCATTTCTTCCATTACAGGTGAAGAAAATGAAACCGTTCAGCTGCAAGAAGCACGGAAAAACCTGGATCAGGCTTTCCAATATGAAATGCTAAGAAAGAAAAGAATATACGACTGAGTACACTCTCACGAAGGGACATCCATACAAGTGGTAGATCCACCCCATTGTATGGAGCGTCTCTTTTCTTTTGAGCGGTCATATACGAAAATGGCCCTATAGAGAGCTGTAGATAAATGACGATTTTTTACTTTTCATTTGAAGAGAATTCTAGTAAATTAGAAATATTGTGTTTCATAGGAGGTCCCCATGAGAAGGAAATTACCATTTGAACTAACGAAGGAGCAATCCTTTTATGAAGCGTTATCCGATTGGGTCGGTGACGTGTTTTACGATTTATTACCTGAAAAGGGATTTGATTTGCGTGATGAACAGGTGTTCATGGCCTTTCAGCTGAATCAAGCCTATAAAAATAAACAAGTCATGTTTGCTGAAGCGGGTGTAGGTACGGGTAAAACCCTTGTATACCTCTTATATGCGTTATCATACGCAAGATATACAGGTAAACCCGCTATCATAGCATGTGCCGATGAAACACTCATTGAGCAGATTGTGAAAAAGGAAGGGGACATAGAGAAGCTTGAAAAGGCACTTGATCTGGATATAGATGTAAGACTGGCAAAATCCAGAGAACAATATCTATGTATAAAAAAACTGGAAGAAAACATGTCGCATAATGAGACTTACGAAGATATGTGGGAAGAATTACCTGGCTTTGTCCATGAGAATGCTTCCATGAACAGCTTTAGACATTATGGTGATAGAAAAGAGTATCCATTTCTGTCTGACGATGAGTGGAATCATGTTGGCTGGGATTCTCTTCAGGACTGTATGTCCTGTGCCTATCGTCATCGATGTGGTCTAACTCTTCACCGGGAGCATTACCGTAATGCCGGGGATCTCATCATCTGTTCCCATGACTTCTATATGGAGCATATCTGGACGAAAGATTCCCGCAAACGGGAAGGGCAGCTGCCGCTTCTCCCCGAAGCAAGCTCTGTTGTATTTGACGAAGGTCACCTGTTGGAATTTGCGTCTCAGAAGGCGATGACCTATCGTATGAGAATGGAGACTCTCGAAGGTTTACTGGAAAAGCTTTCGGCATCGGATATGCGCGAGGAAACTTTGTATATCATAGAAGATATCATGTTGGATAATGAAAAGTGGTTCGAACTCCTTGAGGAGGAATCTGCAGTTGAGACTGGTTCAGACCGCCAATATATCTCCCGGTCCAGCGCAATATTACAGCAAGGAAGAGCGTTAACGGAGAAAATCGAACACTTATTAAACGAACTTGTTTTTGAGTCTGAAATGTATGTAATGGATGATTACCTCCTAAAGGTAGTGGAAGAGTATCTCGAGCAGATTCAATATTCATTGAAACTTTTCCTGGATGATGAAAAAGGGATCTACTGGTTAGAAACATCAGAGGAAGAACATACTTTTGTCGTTATGCCAAGATTAGTGGAAGAGATATTGAGAGAACAAGTATTTTCTCAAAATATTCCTTTTATTTTCTCTTCTGCGACCTTATCGTATAATCAGGATTTCTCATATGTATCCCAGTCCCTGGGGATACAAAAATATGAGAAATTTTCAGTAGAGTCCCCATATGAATATGAAGAGATGATGAAAGCATTTCTGCCTCCGTTAGAAGAAGGCAGAAGGGCTAAAAATCAGTATGCCTTTGATATGTTGGAGAAAAATCAAGGGAAATCTTTGATTCTTTTCTCTACAAAGGAAGAAATGAATGCTTTCAGGGAGTTTCAAGTCCATCAGGGGGATCAGGACTGGAAAGTGATTTATGAAGGTGACAGGGAAATCAGTGAGACGGTGCAACAATTTCAGGAGGAAACGACCACAGTCCTTTGCTCATATCATTTATGGGAAGGTTTGGACGTTCCCGGCGAATCCCTTTCACAAGTCATTATTTACTCCCTTCCATTTCCTCCTAAAGATCCTGTGTTCGATGCGAAACGCAATCATGCAGGAGATCCGTTGGAAGATGTGGATATCCCTTACATGCTCCTGCGCCTGAGACAAGGAATCGGCCGCCTCATTAGAACAGGGGATGACAGAGGAGACATTCATGTTTTGATGTCAGGTGAAGAAGAAGCTTATAAAGGAATGATAGAATCGGTTTTACCAGTGGGAATCGAAGTGTTGAATCCATAGATTGTATGAAAAGCCGCCTGAACAGGGCGGCTTTTTGTGATGGGGTAATGGATAATCAGGAAAGTTGATATAGCCAAAACTTCTTACATGTCATTACAAACTTACACTTTATCTTTTGGCGTAAGATTGCACTTTCTTTCGATTATTCCCGCCCAAGTTGCCAGAAAAATATGATAAAATGGATTGAATGTTAAAATGAGGGGGCTACTTTAGAATGAGAGAATCCATAGTAGAAACAAAAGACCGTTTTCTCGATTATGTTAAGAAGATGTCTGCATACAATGAAGCACTGGGACTGATGTTCTGGGATTTACGTACAGGTGCGCCTAAGAATGGGGTAGAACAGCGATCAGAAGTAATCGGTATGTTATCTTCCGAACTTTTTGCCATGTCGACCTCCAATGAAATGGCCGCTTATCTTGCAAAACTTTCATCAAATTCAAGTGAATTAGATGTCATGACACAAAAGCTTTTAGAGGAATGTCAAAAAGAGTATGATCGCAATAAAAAAATTCCTGCCTCTGAATATAGAGAATATGTCGTATTGCAGTCGAAAGCTGAAGGCGTTTGGGAAGAAGCGAAAGAAAAAGCGGATTTCACTATGTTCCAGCCGTATTTAGAAAAGCTTGTAGCATTCACCAAACGTTTTATCGGCTATTGGGGCTACGAAAACAATAAATATGACACACTTCTGGACATGTACGAGCCAGGGGTAACAGTAGAAGTCCTGGACAAGGTATTTGGTGATCTTCGAGATCAGATTGTACCCCTGGTACATAAAATCTCCGAGTCAAATGATAAACCACAAACCAATTTTCTTTTTGAACACTTTCCTAAAGATAAGCAAAAGGAATTCAGCTTGAAAATACTTGAACAAATGGGGTATGACTTTAACTCAGGGAGATTGGATGAGACCGTTCATCCGTTCGCCATCGGTTTGAACCCAGGGGATGTAAGGGTAACAACTAAATATGACGAAAAAGATTGGCGGACGGCTGTTTTCGGCACGATCCATGAAGGGGGACATGCCCTTTATGAACAGAACATCTCAAAGGATTTAACCGGTACACCATTATGTACAGGAACATCCATGGGTATCCATGAATCCCAATCGCTTTTTTATGAAAACTTTGTCGGAAGGGATTATGGTTTCTGGAAGAAGAATTACCCACTCTTGAAAGATCATTCTACTGGTCAATTCAATACGGTTGAACTTGAAGACTTCTACCGGGCGATCAATGAATCTAAACCTTCTTTGATTCGAATTGAAGCAGATGAATTGACGTATGCGCTACACATCATTATCCGTTATGAAATCGAAAAGGGATTGTTTAATGATGAAATAGAAGTGAAGGATCTTCCGGAAATCTGGAATGATAAATATGAAGAATACTTAGGTATCCGCCCTACTCATAACGGAGAAGGTGTTCTGCAAGACGTTCACTGGGCCGGCGGCAGCTTCGGTTACTTCCCTTCATATGCACTTGGATATATGTATGCTGCACAGTTTAAGCGGGCTATGTTGAAGGATATTCCTCAATTTGAGGAACTGTTGGAAGAAGGAAATCTTGCTCCCATTAAAGATTGGTTAACAACCAATGTACATCAGTGGGGTAAACTGAAAAAACCGTTGGAAATTATCAGGGAAGTCACGGGTGAAGGTCTAAATGCTCAATACCTGGCTGATTACTTAACAGAGAAATATTCCAAGGTATATGGCTTGATTGAACTGGAATCTTGATGGCGGATTTCATGGGTATGAAACTTGCATCATGAGCATTCATGAAAGCTCCCTATTGGTAAGAAGATGTAAGAAAAAAAGAAAGGAGGCTGCCTGAGAGGGCAGCCTCCTTTCTTTTTTAATCATTTCACGAATGATTAAGCTTCTTATGCTTGTCGGCCCTAATCAAGCCGCCTCCGCTTTCGTGATGTCCAGTTGCAGGGCTTAGAGGCTCGTGGTCATAAGCCAAGTAACCTAAAAAGTCAAAGAGCGCCTTTTCAGGTTACTCGTCTTATGCTTGTCGCCTCTTTCAAAGCCCTTCCGCTTTTCGTTCTACCACAATCTGAATCCTTTGGATGCAGGAGGGGCGTTTTGGATCATGTCGATGAATGGAACGGTATAGGCAACAAGGATGAGTGCTGCTAAGATGGTTAGCCAAATCTTCCAGTTTTCGAGTGCCATCGGTGTTCTCTCAGCTGCCTCGGCTTTCTCACCGACAGGGAATTCCTCTTCTCCTTTAGGTGCAAAGAATGCCAGGTTGATAAAGATGTATAAAACCAGGATGATTCCGATAAAGAGAATCGTTCCCCCTATGGCTTGGGCAATTTGGTATGGAATCCATTCCAGGGCTTGTGGAGCATCCCCGTAAGTGGAAAAGGAAGATCTTCTCGGTGCGCCGAGTAAGCCTACAGCATGCATGGCACCTGACATGATACCCATACCTACAGACCAGACAATGGCCTGCACGATGGCCAATTTGTTCATGGCTTTCGTCAATACACGTCCTGTCAGGTGAGGGACGAGCCAATAGGCAATTCCAAAAAAGGTTAGGACAACAGAGGTGGCCAAGGTTAAGTGAAAGTGTCCTGTCACCCAAATGGTGTTATGCACCACCTGGTTCATCTGATTCGATGCATTGATCAATCCGCCTGCACCTGCAGGGATAAATGCAACCATCCCGATAAATGGCACTGTAAAGCGGGCGTCTCCCCATGGTAATTTCTTGAACCAACCAAATAAGCCGGTAGCTCCTTTTGATCTGCCGTACATTTCAAATGTAGCGAACAATGAGAATGCAGTCATCAGAGAAGGGATGACAACCATGAACGTAAGAACTACTTGCAAAAACTTCCAATATGCATCAATTCCAGGTTCCACCAACTGGTGGTGAAATCCTACCGGGATTGAAAAAAGAAGGAACAATATAAAGGATAGTCGGGCTAACGAATCGGAAAAGATTTTTCCTCCGATGATCTTCGGAATAATGACGTACCAGGCCATATAGGCAGGCAGCAGCCAAAAATAAACGAGAGGATGACCAAAATACCAGAATAGTGTTCTGCTTACGAGTACATCTACACGCTCAACGAGACCAAGAGACCATGGAAGGAGCTGGAACAAAACCGTTCCTGCCACGCCAATGGTGGCGACAATCCATAAGACGGTGTTGATGATGGCCATGAATGTCAATAGCGGGCTTGGTTGTCCAGGGTTTTCCTTTCGCCATTGTACATATTTGATGATCATGCCTGCTCCACCCAGCCAACTTCCGACGACTACGAATGTCAACCCCAAGTAGAATATCCAGTGTGCCTGTAAAGGAGCATAGAATGTATAAAGTACAGTTGCTTCATTTAGTAGGATCATAACAGCAGCCATGATTGTCCCGATCAGCATGACCCAGAATCCTAACCATCCATATAAGCGGGATTTACCAGAGTAGGTACCGGAAGTGCGGGAAATAGCAGCATGCTGGAACCCTAGTATGAAAAACGTGGTCAATACCAATCCCAGTAACACACCGTGAACCGTTAATACCTGGTAATATCCTATCCCGGCAGGCAGGGTGAACCTTCCTGATCTAACCAGAACTTGTAACAATCCAGCAAGGCCACCGAGAGCCAGGGCAATAAATCCAACATATATATGAGCCATTGCCAATGAAGCATCTTTTTTGTCAATCTTTACAAACCGTTCCATTTTAATCAACCACCTTGATCATAGATTTCATGGTGTGATGCCCTACGCCACAGTACTCATTGCATACAACAAGGAACTCACCTGTTTTATCAAGAGTCGTTGTATATTCACTGATAAATCCTGGTTCAAGCATCATATTTATATTTGTCCCTGCCACTTCAAACCCGTGAACGACATCCTTTGTCGTGGCGATGATTTTCAATGTGGATCCTTCAGGTATTTCAATCTCTCCTGGTGTGTAGTTAAATGCAGATGCGACAAAAACCAACTCGTAATCCCACGCTTTGCCTTCGACTTTCTTCAACCCAGGTTCATTAAATGGACTGATTTTATCCACTTGTTCAGGATTGACATAAGCTTTTGCACTCGGAGGCTGATGTCCCTGATGAAAAGCACTGATTCCCAGAATAATTAAAAATATGATAAGAGACCCTGTTCCTAACGTTAACCACCATTTTTCATAACGATGCATGTGCATATAAATCACTCCTTCAAAATTAAAAACGACTTAAAAACAAGATGAATACCCCAATCCATGTGATGACCAAAAACCCGCCTAAAAACATAACCGATGTAAATGTTCCTCTTAATGAGTTGGATTCTTCAACCTTCACCTCGGTTTTTTCATGCAGTTCCGGCTTTGCCATATTTCTCATTCCTTCCATCTATTGGATGCTTGCTTCGTTATCACTATCATAAAGGTGGAAACTCAATGAATCTGTGATAAATGTCACACTACACGGTAAAAATTGTGAAATAAATGTGAAGGACAGTGAAAATCGGTCTTTGTTCAGGTGAACATGAACGAACAAACGGCATAGATTGTAAGAGAACGAAAATGAAGGAGGGTATAAAGTGGAAAAGTATTATTGTAAACAATGCTGCCAAATCTTTGCGGAAAACAAAATCTGTCCCCAATGTCAAATCCATGTTGAAGGAATCATCCATATTCATGTACAGGATGGCCAGGGAAATAAGCATCAACGCTAACATTTAAGATAAGAATCCACCTGTGTTAATATAAAGAAGATTCAAAAAAAGAGTAAGGCGGTGTGAAGATGTATTTACCATCATTTTCATTGCAAGGAAAGCTGGCTGTGGTGACGGGTGCAGGTCGCGGGATTGGACGGGCCATCAGTATAGGTTTAGCTGAAGCAGGTGCAGATGTTGTACTTTTGTCAAGGACGAGGGGCGATTTAGAAAAAACGGCCAGTGAAATTGATGGACTGGGGAGAAGGGCCTATGTTGTGCCTGCCGATGTAACTTCACGTGAGGAGATTCAGCAAGCGATTGAGTACATAGAGAAGCAAAAACGCTCTATTGATATATTGATCAATAATGCAGGAATGAATATTCGATCGACTGCACTTGAAGTGACAGATGAAGAATGGCAGACGATTATGGATACCAATCTAAAATCGGCCTTTATGATGTGCCAGGAGGTTGGGAAGCATATGAAGGAGAATAAGCAGGGGAAAATCATCAATATCTCCTCCGTCGCCGGACATGTAGCCCTGCGGACCGGGGTTGTGTACGCTTCAACGAAAGCCGCCATGATCCAAATGACAAAAGTATTAGCCATGGAATGGGGGCAATACAATATCAATGTGAACAGTATCGGTCCATGGTATTTTAAAACTCCCTTAACGAAAATGCTGTTACAGAATGAAGAATACGTAAACGATATTATGGCTGTAACACCTTTAAAAAGAATCGGTGAACTGGATGAACTGGTAGGACCAGCAGTGTTCCTTTCATCGGATGCATCGGCGTATGTGACCGGCCAAACACTTTTCGTAGACGGAGGAATGACGATTCACGGCTTTTAATTTTAGTAAAGAAAGAGCTGTTCCCAATAAAATGGGCACAGCTCTTTTTTTTAGATGTTAAAGTGATTTTTCGAACATAAGGATGATGGAGAAGTTGCCTACATTTTCCAGTGTGAGGGGGAGTCTCAAGGCTTTATCGAACCCGTACATGTTTGATTGACCCACAATGATCGTAGGTGGGGTGATATCGACTGTATAACCAGCCCTCGTTATGATCGTTGCGAGATTACCGGCAATCATATTTCCTACTTCTCCTGCAAATGATTCCAGCATCGGACCCTCCAACGGCATTCCAAACATTGAAGCACCCAGACCTTGAAAGCTTTCTTGTTCACCGTCTATGATCATTCTCACTTTCACATCTCCTGTAATCCCGATAAGTACCCCAATCCCATTCTGACTAAAGGGTTCGGTCAGTAATGTGGGTTGTATTGTTTTTATACTCAGGGGGATAACGCTTTTAATCGCTTCAATCGAACTATTCAGTATATCTGTGACACTTTTTGTTTTTATTGAAATCATGTCGCTTCCTCCACTATATTGTCACTGCTATCATATCATATCTACCATTACGAAAGGATGATTTAGTAAGAATCATTTCATACTAAAGTACTATTTATTGTATATATTATTTTTAGGTCACCATACATGTTTTGTCTGTTGGTGGAAATACTACCCATACATGGAAGTGTAAGGAGTGTGTGTAAATGCCTAAAATCGTTTCAGTTGAAACAGAGATCCCCCCTGTGAAAATTACACAAAAGGAAGCGGCTGCATTTGCAGAAAGATTGTTTTCCACTAGTTTTAAAAATATCGGCCGTCTTCTCACAGTATTTGAAAATGGTGAAATCGACAGTCGTTATTTTGTTAAAGATATCGACTGGTTTTCTAAGGATCATACTTTTCAAGAGAAAAATGAAGAATTTATCCATCATGCTGTTGAATTAGGGAGTAGAGCTGTTAAGAAGAGCCTCGCCAGTCATCAGCTTGGATTAAATGATATCGATGCCATCATCACCATCTCAACTTCAGGTCTTGCTACGCCGAGCCTGGAAGCGAGGATCATGAACCAACTGCCCTTCTCTTCACATGTAAAGAGGATCCCGATTTGGGGATTGGGTTGTGCAGGTGGAGCAAGTGGTCTTTCAAGGGCTTATGAATATTGTTTGGCTTTCCCAAAAGCAAACGTCCTCGTTCTTTCCATTGAACTTTGTTCTCTTACTTTTCAGCATGGGGACCGCTCCAAGAGCAATTTAATCGGTACGTCCCTTTTTGCCGATGGGGTCGCTTGTGCTGTCGTATGCGGAGATCAAAGTCCGATTCTAACAGGCATCACCCATCCGTTGCCCTCCATTTTTGCCACTCAATCAACGCTGCTTCAGGATTCATTGGATGTAATGGGATGGGAAGTGAAGAATAATGGTTTGTATGTTGTGTTTTCTAAAGATATCCCTACCCTAGTGAAGAACTGGCTCCGGCCAAATGTCGAGGGATTTATCAATGAGAACGGTATCCAGCTGCAAGATATTAAGCATTTTGTTGCACATCCGGGTGGCAAGAAGGTCATAGAAGCGTATCAGGAATCTTTAGGGATGGATGAAAGGATGATGTCCGAATCAATGAAGGTGTTAAAGAGGTACGGGAACATGTCATCTGTCACCATCTTGTATGTGCTGAAGGAATTTTTGAATAAAGGCTGTAACCCTGGGGATATAGGGTTGGGCACTGCCTTAGGACCGGGATTTAGTTCAGAGCTGCTTTTGATGAGGTGGGAATGATGCTGTATTTTATTCTGTTTTTCTTTGTATTGATATGTCAAAGGCTGGTGGAACTCTTCATTGCCAAATCGAACGAAGAGTGGATGAAAAGGCAGGGAGCAAGGGAATACGGGAAAGCCCACTATAAAATGATGGTCACTATCCATATAGCATTTTTTGTCTCACTGTTAATTGAAGGGGGATTCTTTCATAAAGGGGTCAATCCTTTTTGGCCGCTCCTTTTAACTGGTTTTCTGCTTACTCAGTTAGGACGGATATGGGTGATGTCTTCCTTAGGCAGGTATTGGAACACCAAGATCATCGTGCTTCCGGAAGCGGAAGCTGTCTCAAAGGGTCCTTATAAATATTTGAAACACCCTAATTATCTTATCGTGACAGTGGAGTTCTTGATTGTTCCCTTACTTTTCAATGCTTATTGGACCCTTTTTATCTTTGCCTTATTGAATCAATTCATCCTCGCTGTTCGCATCCCTCTGGAGGAACAAGCCCTTCGAAGTGAAACTGATTATGAAAGGATTCACCTTCAAACGAAAGGATGGTTACCCATCATCAAAAAAGGAAAGTAATTTTCTTATTGAAAATGATTATCGTTTTTGGTAAGATTCTAATTGAAGATGAAAATTATTCTCATTTATTTTTTTGCAAAGGGTGGAGAAAAACATGGTGTGGTTTTTGATACTGGTTACTGTAGTAGCGTATAGCTTCATGATGAAGCATGTTTTATCAAATGTGATGAAGGATACAGCTCAGGCAAAGGAAGTAACTTCATACCGGACAAAGCCTTTTGTACATTCAAACTTGATTGCTACAGATACAACGCGATAGATACATAGCCCTCTTCCTTTGAAGAGGGCTTTTTTTTTCCCCTATTCCTTCCTCTCTCATATACTGATACCGTCCTGAATTTCCCCAATCTGAAATCATTTCATAGAGAACTTGGTGCAAATGCGATAAAATAAAAACGTTATCATTTTTCTGAAAACAGAAAGGAACTAGTTCAATGAGCCAGATAAATCATAAGAACGATCAATTACATAAAACATTGCATCAACTTACAGCCTATCATGACGCTTTTCTTCAGAACGGTGATGAAGAGCGTGCTGCAAAAATAGAACGGCTAGCAGAAAAATTACACAAAGATGAACTGATCTTAGCATTTTGTGGCCATTTTTCAGCGGGAAAGTCAACGATGATCAATCACCTGATGGGAGAAGAGATCCTTCCGTCCAGCCCCATTCCAACTAGTGCAAATCTGGTAAAGGTGCATCACGCAAATGAGGATTTCGCCAAGATCCATTATCACCATTCCCAACCGGTATACTTCGAGGCACCCTATGACTTCTCCACCATTAAGGATTTTTGTAAGAACGGTGAGGAAGTATATTCTGTTGAAATCGGGAGAAGCAAAAGCAAGATGCCGGAAGGAGTATCCGTATTGGATACCCCGGGTGTAGACAGTACGGATGATGCACACAGACTGTCAACGGAATCTGCCATTCATCTCGCTGACTCGGTCTATTACGTCATGGATTATAACCATGTACAATCCCAGGTGAATTTCGAGTTTACTAAAGAGATGGTCCGACATGGTGTCAAGCTGTACCTTATCGTGAATCAGATTGATAAACATCAGGACGAAGAATTGGCATTCAGCGACTTTAAAGAAAGTGTCAGGAGTTCATTCGCCGCTTGGGGCGTTGTGCCTGACGGTATGTATTTCACCAGTTTAAAAGAGCCGGATCACCGTCACAATGATATTGAAAAACTACAGTCCCTGATAGAAGAACAGGTGAAACAGAAAAGTGAACTGATCGAAGCGTCTGCAGAATCGGCTATCTCCCAGTTACGGTCTGAACATGAGAAGTGGTATGAAGAAGAACTCGATAAAATAGAGGAGAAAGGAAGGGCTTATCTGACAGAGGATGAGTGGGCAAGTAAAGAGTCCCTCCTGGAAACGGAAAGAAGGTTGATCGATGCATTAGCTAAAAATGATGTCAAATCAATAAAAGAACATTTCGAGGAAGAGAGAAAGGAAATTCTTAAAAATGCCTATTTAATGCCTTTTGAAACGAGGGAATTAGCAAAAAGCTTCCTCGAGAGCAGACAACCGGATTTTAAAGTAGGGTTTCTATTTTCAAAACAGAAAACGGAAGATGAAAAAGCCATCCGAATCAGTGAATTTAAAAAGGACATCAATAAGAGGATTGAATCTCAACTAGAATGGCATTTGAAGACACTGGGGAAAACCATTGTAAAAGAGTACAGTCCTTCTTCTGAACACGGTTTAAAGTGGGATCAATTATTACTTGATGTGGAGGAATCTCATCTTGTTGAGTTAATTAAACCTGGTGCAGGAATAACCAGTGAATATGTGCTCCAATATTGTAATGATCTTTCAGAAGAACTTAAGAGAAAAGCAAGGAACCATACAAATGACTTGATAGAAATGACACTGAATTCCATACGGAGCTCCTCATTACATGAACGTAAACATTTAGAGGAAGAACTTAGAGCATTACAAGAGAAAACAGCCATCATCTATCAGTGGAATGCATTAAATGAAGAGAGGAATCTTCGACTTCGTAAATTAATGTCCGTCAAAGTGGATCAAACACAGGCGGAAGCTGTTCTCGGCCAATGGATTGACAGCTGGAAAAAAAGAGATGGCATGTACACCCTGGCGTCCGATATGAAGATGGTTCAGAAAGAAAAAACTTCTTCTGTCAGGGATACTGTGATTACTCCTCATAAACGGGAGCAGCACACTTCCTCTCTGGAAGAAGTTATCCACCGGTTGGATACGATGACCGCGGTATTCAGAAGATACAAGGGCTTCTCCAAAGCCGCAGATCTATTGGAAGGAAAGAAAAAGCGATTGTCTAACCAGTCCTTCACCATCGCTCTATTCGGTGCTTTCAGTGCGGGGAAATCATCTTTTGCCAATGCACTTTTAGGGAAAAAGGTCCTTCCTGTAAGTCCAAATCCGACAACGGCTTCCATCAATCGGATCAATCCGGTATCAAAAGATGGAGTTCACGAAACCGCTCATGTACAAATGAAAACCTATGAACAATTGTATCAGGACATCGTTCATTCTTTGTCCTTTTTTAATCGGACTGTATCAACATTGGATGAAGCAATGGAGTTGATACCTTCCTTAACGAGTGACGGAAAAGGTAAGGAGAATGTACATCTTTCCTTCCTGAAGGCTTTTTATAACGGATATCCTGATTTTAAATCCAGTTTGGGTATGAGAAGGAAAGCAAACCTGGAAGAATATAAAGGTTTCGTAGCGAATGAAGCACAAGCTTGTTTTGTTGAGTCCATCGATCTCTATTACGATTGCGAAATCACAAGGCAGGGAATCACTCTGGTGGATACCCCCGGAGCGGATTCTATAAACGCACGTCACACGGGGGTAGCATTTGAATACATCAAAAATGCTGATCTCATTCTCTTTGTGACTTATTACAATCATGCATTTGCCAAGGCTGACCGGGAGTTCCTCATTCAATTGGGGAGGGTGAAAGACACATTCGAATTGGATAAAATGTTCTTTGTCGTCAACGCCATCGACCTTGCGAAAGATGAGGAAGAGAAAAATGACGTGATGGACTATGTGGAATCTCAGTTGAATCAATATGGGATCCGTTTTCCGAGGATTTTCGGAGTATCCTCTCTCCTGGCCCTTAAAGAATCAGAAGCACACAGATCAGGAATCGACCCGTTTAAGGAGGAATTCCGTTCATTTATACAGAATGAGTTAGTGAGTATGAGTATTGAGTCTGCTATAAGTGAGTGGGAAAGGGGACTTCAGCGCTTTAACCAATTTTATCATACAGCTTCAAGCGATAAAGCGATTAAGCAAGTTCGCAAACAACAGTTACATGATGCCCTTGGAAAGGTTAACGCGCTGATTGATGCGAGATCATGTACACCTCTTGAAGTGGAAATGCAGCAGGAATCAAAGGAGCTGGTCTACTATGTCAAGCAAAGAGTGTTCTTCCGGGTATCCGATTTCTTTAAGGAAGCCTTTCATTCAGGCCTATTCCTGCAATACCCCGACCATTCTCAAGCAATAAAGGAAGGGATGAAGGAATTCCTCACGAGTGTCGGATTTGACCTTGCGCAAGAAATGAGAGCCACATCTCTACGTATTCAGCAATTTATTCAAAAACAACTGAAAGAGCAATGGCTGGCACTTGAAGAGTTGATTCAACAAGTGGAGAGAGAAATTGTTTTATCTCCACTGGATCACCTGAATGATCGTACAATAGAGTTTGAAAACGGTTTTAATCCAACTGACATCAGTCCATATGAACAGGCCTTTTCATCCTTTAAGAATGCGAAGCATTTCTTTGAAAAAGGTGGGAAAAAAATAGTGCAGGAAAAAGTGGAAGCATTGCTTTCCGAGCCGGCTGCCGCCTATTTGAAACAGGAGAGGGAACGTCTTGATGCATGGGGTTCTTCATATCTGGAAAGAGAGTTCGCAATTCTTAAAGAAGAGCTGGTAAGTCAAGTCGTGGAACAGATCCATTCCCATTTAGACGCTTTAGACGCTACGCAGGATTTGAACAAACTTAAGCAGGATTTGGAGAAGCTTGAGCATATCCAATCTTAAAAGAGAGCAGGTGGTCAATCTTGGACAATCCTTATCATTGTTGTGCTACGTGTATCCACATAAAAGGAGTGAAGATAGATGGGAAGACCTCCTATCTTTGTTCACGTCTGGGATATGAAACAAAAACGACCTATCAATTCTCGTGTTGGGAACCAAAGGAGCAAGTACTGACATTGATGAAAAAGAGAGGGATGATCTCTTGAATGCAATTGTTGATATAGAGTGGCTCAAGAAGCATATCCGTGAAGATAATCTAAGAGTGATTGATTGCCGGTTTACTCTGAATGATCCTGAAGAGGGCCGTAAACGCTACAAAGAGGATCACATACCTGGCGCCGTTTTTTTTGATCTCGAAAAGGATCTATCCGGGTATGTGAAAAGACATGGTGGACGTCATCCTCTACCGAATATGAAGAACTTTCTAAGAAAAGTGGAGGAAGCTGGCATTAATAACCAGACAACGGTCGTCATGTATGACGAGAAGGAAGGAGCTTTTGCCGGCCGTTGCTGGTGGTTATTCCAATACATCGGTCATGAGAAGGTATATATCTTAAATGGGGGTTACTCAGCATGGAAACAGGCTGGGTGTAGCACGGAATCGGCAATACCTGAGTATCATCCTAAAAGCTATGATCCAAGCTTTAACGACTCCATTGTAGCTTCCCTTGAAGAGGTAAGAGGTATTTCAAGGGGGAATGGAAAGGGAAGGTTAATTGATTCCAGAAGCAAAGAAAGGTTCCTTGGAAAGGAAGAGCCGATTGACCGCATACCCGGCCATATCCCCGGTGCAATAAACCTTCCTTGGACCGATGGTGTAAAGAACGGGTATTTCCTAGAGGGCAAAGGCCAGGAAGATCGGTTCACACAGCTGGGCAAAATGGAGACATTGATTGTCTATTGTGGTTCAGGAGTCACGGCCACTCCCAATTTCATTTCTCTCAAGGAAGCGGGATTTAAGAATGTGAAACTTTATGTGGGAAGCTACAGCGATTGGGTATCTTATGATCATCATACAGTAGATCAAGAATGAAGAAGAATAGCTGGTTGGAAATGGTTCATCACTTTTCCAATCAGCTATTTATTCGTATATGTTATACTTTATAGAGTGGACTGAACGAAGATCAAGAATAAGGAGTGCATAGAGTGAATACTAAGAATGAGCATTTATTATTAATAGATGGAATGGCGTTGTTATTTCGATCTTTTTTTGCAACAGCAGTAACGGGGCAATTCATGATGAACTCGAAAGGGCTTCCTACAAATGGTGTCCAAGGCTTTATGAAGCATTTATTGATGGCAACTGAACATGTGAAGCCTACACATATCATCGTATGTTGGGATATGGGGAGTCAGACTTTCCGAAACGATGTTTTCAATGATTATAAATCGAACCGTAATGCTCCTCCGGTTGAATTGATTCCTCAATTTGATCTTGCCAAAGAAGTGGCAGAAGGTTTTGATCTTTACAATGTGGGTGTTGTAGGCTATGAAGCAGATGATTGCATCGGAACCCTGGCGAAGCTCCATCAATCGGAGCGTAAAGTTTCTGTTCTGAGCGGTGACCAGGACTTACTGCAGCTGCTTGATGACAACATAGATATCATGCTCCTGAAGAAAGGCTTTGGGAACTATCAAACGTATACGAAAGACATCTTTGTGGAAGAGAGAGGCATTACTCCTCAGCAATTCATTGACGTAAAAGCACTGATGGGAGACACAAGTGACGGGTATCCCGGGGTAAAAGGGATCGGTGAAAAAACGGCCCTGAAGCTTATTCAACAGTATAGAGATATATCCGGTATTCTTGCTAACCTGCATGAGTTGACTCCTTCTCAACGTAGAAAAATCGAAGAAGATCTGGACATGCTTCATGTTTCTAGGAAATTGGCTGAAATTCATTGTGAAGTTCCATTATCGGTATCCGTTGAAGAAGCCAGATGGAATTATGTATCATTGGAAACTCTCTCACTTGTGGACGAGTTGGAATTAAAAGTTCTCAGAAGGTTCTTAGTAGGATCGAATGTAATGGCAGCTTCAAGTTAAAATCATAGCAGTGTCAGGGTTTTCGTTTTGACCCTGACACTTTTTTGTTATTTAGTGTTCTTTCTTTTGGCTGCATCTTCTAATGTGCTCTTCGGCTCCATGGCGAATTCAGCATCTTTTGAAATACCTTGTGGATTGACGCTTTTAGCACTTTTTCCTTTGTTTTTATTATTTCCTTTTGTCATTTCGAAACCCCTCCTTCATAGTGGTCAATACTATTTTGGCTTTGTTTGATACAAATATCCTATGTGTATCGAAATTTAGGACAAGCTATTGATAAGGGAGGTGTAAGGGTGAATAAAGGGATTGTAACAGCATTGATCAGTATAGCATTAGCTCAAGGATTGAAAATCCCATTGCACTTTTTGAAAAAAAAGGAATGGAAGCCTGAGTTGTTTTTCCAGACCGGGGGAATGCCAAGTTCTCACAGTGCGGGGGTTTCATCTTTGACGACATTTATCGCTTTAAAGAGAGGGGTAAGAACCATCGACTTTGCTCTTTCCTTCATCTTTGGCCTGATTGTCATGTATGATGCCCAAGGGATTCGCAGACAAACAGGAGAATTGACTCTTAAAGTAAATAGCCTGGACGAACTTGTCCGAAAGGCTCATGAACATGAAACGGTAGAATTTGAAGAAAAAAAACCAAAAAGACTGAAAGAAATGCTTGGACATCAGCCCGGGGAAGTAGTGGGTGGTGCATTACTTGGATCACTGCTTGGCTTCATTGGCTTCTTGTTTTCCAAAAAGGATAGGCAAAAGAAAAAATTTTCTGTAAGATAAAAAATAGACAATGCGTTGATAAGGTGAGGAGAAACGTGAAAAAGACAACAGAGGAATTTCTCATAGATCTAGAAAATAAAGGTTTTAAATTTCAACAAGACGCAATCGGCTTCATTTATTTTGGCAAAAAATATACGGATGCCCCGGATGAACTGGTCAACTATGCCATCGAAATCACTCTAAAAGCACAGAGGCAGTTTGACAGCAGCTTTTACATGTCAATATTGGAACGGCTTCATTCCCAAAAAATCACCTCCAGAAAAGAAGCATTAAAATGGATGGTCAGTCAGGGATTGGCATAGAAAAGCGGAGGCAGTCAGGAACTGCCTCCGCTTTTTGTTATGATAGGGTGAGGAACGTGTCGGCCCTCGAAACCCTCATACCCTGCCGCCTCCCCCAGTCAAAAAAAAATAGAGCCCTAAGGGGACTCCTATTTCATTTCAACTGGATGATCCTTGTTCATCTTTTCTGAAATCCAACGGACGATTGGGAGTTCTGCGAAAAGCATCCCGATTACGATAAAGGCGCTTCCTGTAACAGCCATTGTTCCCAAACGTTCCCCTGTCCATAAAAAGGAGCAAATGGCTGCAAAAACAGGTTCCAAGGTGAAAATGATCGCCACTCGAGACGGAGTGGTATATCTTTGTGCATAGGTCTGAGTGATAAATGCCAGCAGGGTAGCAAATAAAGAAGTGATCAGTAAAGCGCTCATGACACCATTATGGCTCAAGCCCCCATTCAACATCACCAATTTAGGGTTTTCGAAGAGGAATGCACCTACTGTTGAGAGAATGCCCACTGTACATAACTGAACTGTCGTTAATAGAAGAAGCGAAGATCTCCTGGTGAACGAATCAGTATAAATGATATGAAGAGCAAATCCAAATGCACAGAGTAGTACGAGAGCGTCTCCTATATTGAAGGATTGAGTATGACCTGACATAAGCAAGTACAGGCCAGCTGCTGCCATAACAGACCCCATGATGGCTCCTTTGGATGGAAAGCGTTTAAAGAAAATGAACGAAAAGAAGGGAACCATCACGACACTCAACCCTGTTACAAATCCTGCCTTGGAGGGTGTTGTGAAAAGAAGACCCAATGTTTGGAACGCATATCCAATAAACAAGAATATTCCTAATATGATTCCGTACAAAACGGACCGACCGTTCATTTGAGGTCTTTTGAAATACAAGAAAAAAACCAGTGGTATGGTTGCCAGTAGAAACCGAATACCATTAAACATAAATGGGGGGAGGAATTCAATAGCTGATTGCACAACCACAAAGGTAGCCCCCCAAATAAAAGCGACACCGATTAAGGATAAATCAGCAAGTCTAGCCAATTACATGCTCCTCTGGTTCAGGTGAATGGCTTTTCGTGCCAGTTCATCCGCTGCTTTATTTTCCTTGCTTGGTATCCATTTTACGAAGAAAAGGTTTATGCCTTTGGACATGTTTAAAATATCTTCGAGCAACTGCCTGTATTGAGGGTTACGTACAAACTCTTTCTCGATGGCATGGATGACTGCCTGAGAATCACTTTTGAGCCACACTGTTTCAGCCTGTTTTTCAATGCAGATTTCAAGAGCTTTCTTGCAGGCGGTAAATTCAGCCTCATGATTGTCCATGATGCCCAAGGGAATGGAATGTGTTTCGATTTTCCCGTTATTTTTTATAAAGATACCCGCACCACTCGGTCCAGGGTTTCCGGCACTTGCACCATCAATATGTACTTCAATCATCTTCGTTCCTCCTTACATACACCGGAAGTTTACTATAATACTAGCACAGACCATCCCGAATCAGGAATCTAAATTCAAATTGGGGATGGTCTAAGGATCCATTAAAGAATGACCCAAGCCAGAGTCCATCAAGAAGTGTCCATTTGAAAGAAACTGAATCGATTTTATTCCGTGGATCAGGCGTATTTATTCCATGTTTTTAGGAAAGCGTTTTGCCACATAACCAAATGGGGTATCCAAAATGGATATGACCCATTTAAGGAGATAGGTCGTGATGAAGATTTCAAACCATACATCCATAGGGTATTCACCTAGAAATGCGATGCTAGTGAATACCAGCGTATCCAAAAGCTGACTCGCCATCGTACTTCCATTATTCCGAATCCAGAATTGTGAGTCGGCAGGGAATTTCTCCTTTAAATACGAAAAGATGTATACGTCTGTTAATTGACTGATAAGATATGCCGCTAGGCTTCCTAGAGCGATCCTGGGAATGATTCCAAAGATCGTAGCAAGAGAGTCCTGAGCGAAATCTTCAGGATGAGGTTGGAATACTAACACAAGCTGCATAATAATAGTCATGACAATTAAAGTGAAGAAACCAAGCCAGACCGCTTTTTGAGCTTCCTTTTTTCCGTATTTTTCGTTTAGGATGTCTGTCACTAAAAAAGCTGTACCGTACATGGCGTTCCCCAAAGTAGCGGTTAAACCGAACATTTCAATCGTTTTGACTACCTGCAAATTAGCCAGTATCGTGGAGATCCCGATCCATACAAATAATCCGGTGCGACCGAACATTCTATACATGATCAATAGGAAAGAGAACGTAATGAGTACAAAGACTAATCCAAACCATATATTAAACATATAATGTCCTCCTAATATACATGTGTAAATGAAACAATAGACCTCATTATACAAATAATAACGTAAATGAACAATATTAGAAGAAAAAGGAGAAAATCAGAATGGAAATGAAAATCAAATTTAAATATTCAAGTAAAACAGCATCAAACATATGGTTTGAATCTACTTATTTTCCTAGAAAAGAAACGATGATCCACCTTGACGACCTGATGAAAACAGGAAGGGTTCAGGACGTAGAAGTAATAGATGAGATGGGGAATTCATGGTCCAGGAAGGAATTCCTTAAATTGAATAAACAATTAGAAAAAGAACCGGAGAATGTCCGGGTGTATTTTGACGGGGGATTTGATAAAGAAGCCTTACTTGCCGGGGTGGGGATTGTCGTCTACTACGATAAGGGGGGAGAGTCTTTCAGAATAAGAAAAAATGAAGTGCTGGAGGAAATTGACAATAATAATGAAGCAGAATACGCAGCATTACATATTGCGTTGAAGCTCCTTGAAGAAATCGGTGTGAGAAATTCACCTTGTGCGATCCACGGAGATTCCCAGGTGGTAATCAAACAATTACAGGGGGAATGGCCATGTTTGGAAGAGGGCTTGAGCCGGTGGCTCGATCGTATCGAAACCCTGATCAAAAAGCTAGGGTTGAAAACCAACCTGATTGTACTGAATAGAAAGGACAATAAGGAAGCAGATAAGCTGGCCAATCAAGCGCTGGGAGGGACAAGCGTTCACAGTAACAAACGGATAGAATAATTTTTCTCCCTATTATATACTCTATAAATAACAACACACATTAAGTCCTTGAACAAGCTTAGGAGTGATGGAATGAATCGAAAAGAAGTGGTGGATAAAGTGGATGAGCTAATAGATACTTACTGTGATGACTGCTTACTTAAAGCACACTTTCGAAAGGAATATGGAAAGACATATGCTCACCGCTTTTGTATAGAAAAATGCACAATCGGAGAACAAATAAGAGACTATGGGCAAAAATTGAATTAAAAAATAAATGGCAGCAAGTCGCAGATGCGACTTGCTGCCATTTGGCATGCTATATTGTTCGGACAATTATAGTTTAACTACGTTTGCTGCTTGAGGTCCGCGATTTCCTTCTACAACATCGAAAGAAACTTCTTGACCTTCTTCTAATGATTTGAATCCTTCACCTTGAATCGCTGAGAAGTGAACGAATACATCGTCTCCACCTTCAACTTCGATGAATCCAAATCCTTTTTCATTGTTGAACCATTTTACTTTACCATTTTGCATTTTCGAATCCTCCTAAATCGTTCAAGCACGTTTGTGCCTCTGGAAAATGATTTTCATGAAATGTAATCGATTCTTCGCTTCCTTCATAGAAAGGACGTTAATCGTACACTTCAATGATGTATTAACTATACAATATGGAGAATTTCGAGTCAACATTCCTCCAATTCCTTGAGGAAATAGTTAAATAATTTTGAGTATATGTATTGACAAAAATTGAGTAAGGAAATAAAATTTGCACTAAGGAAACTTTTGTTGCATCAAGGAAACTTTTATTATCTAATAAAAAATAAGTTGCTCATGTAAAAAAAAGTGAACTTATAGAAGTTTCGTGAATAGGGTAGATGTAGTAGAAGTGAAAAAAATGAATGGAAACAGAAGGGAGATCGAATATGACTACAAGGTTAAAGGTTTTAGTAGGAATGATTATTATTTTAGCAGCAGGACTCATCCTTTCAGGGTGTGGAGCTACAAAGAGTGGTTCTTCAAACGACAAAATCGTTGTAACAACAACAATCGGACAAATTGGAGATGCAGTAGAACATATAGGAGGAGAACATGTAGAGGTCCACAGTTTAATGGGCCCAGGTGTTGACCCTCACCTATATAAAGCAAAACAATCAGATATAGGTAAGCTTCAGGAGGCAGACATTATATTCTATAACGGTCTCCATTTAGAAGGGAAAATGCTTGAAATCTTTGAAAAAATGAACAAAGAAAAACCTACTTATGCAATAGCAGACAGCATACCTAAGGATAAACTAAGGAAAGATCAGGAAGATAAAACTGCAACGGACCCACATGTCTGGTTCGATATCGATTTATGGAAAATGGCATTGGAAGAAGTACGGGATGGATTAATTGAGAAAGATCCCGAGAATAAAGAAGACTATATCAAAAATGCTGAAAAATACTTTGAAGAACTAGATGAGCTTAAAGCATATGCTACAGAAGAAATGTCTAAGATTCCGGAAGAACAGAGAGTGCTTGTGACAGCACATGATGCATTTAATTATTTCGGTGCAAAATATAATCTTCAAGTAATGGGACTTCAAGGTTTAAGTACAGATGCTGAGTATGGTCTGGCAGATGTACAGTCCCTTGTAAATACGTTGGTGGATAGAAATATTAAATCCGTTTTTGTAGAGTCAAGTATTTCAGAAAAATCGATCAATGCCGTTATCGCTGGAGCGAAAGATAAAGGGCATGAAGTTAAAATAGGTGGAGAATTATTCTCCGATGCTATGGGGAAAGATGGTACAGAGGAAGGAACCTACATCGGTATGTATAAGCACAACGTTGATACGATTGTAGAAGGATTGAAGTAAAGTGTAGGAGGGAAACCATGAATTCAGTCGATATAAAGGGATTGACCGTTGCGTATCATCGGAAACCGGTATTAATGGATGTAGGCTTTTCGGTACCGAAGGGGAAATTAATCGGTATTGTCGGACCCAATGGTGCAGGGAAGTCCACCTTGATTAAAGCCATTCTCGGTTTGATCCCACGCTCATCAGGAGATATTAAAATCTTCGGGAAATCCTATTCCCCTAAGAGCAAATTAGTTGGATATGTCCCTCAGCGCGGATCTGTAGATTGGGATTTTCCCACGAATGCATTGGATGTTGTCTTGATGGGGAGATATGGGCACCTGGGCTGGTTTAAGAGACCGACCAAAAAGGATGTACAGTTCGCAATGGAATGCCTGGATAAGGTAGGGATGACTCAATATGCGTCGAGGCAGATAAGTCAGTTATCGGGTGGACAGCAGCAAAGGGTTTTCCTTGCCAGGGCACTTGCTCAGGAAGCAGAAGTCTATTTCATGGATGAACCATTTGTCGGTGTAGATGCTGCAACGGAAAAAGCGATCATCTCCTTGTTGAATGAATTAAAAGAACAAGGGAAGACCGTTCTGGTTGTACATCATGACTTGCAAACCGTTACGGAATATTTTGATTGGACTCTGTTACTGAATAGAAAGACAATAGCTTATGGTCCAACGAAAGATGTGTTTAATGTAGAGAATTTGCAACTAACTTATGGAGGTAAATTATCTTTCTTGGAGAAGGATAAAATGTTAATCCATCCATAGAAAGAGGTGAAAATGATGGGGCATTTATGGCAATCGATCGTAACTGACGGCAACACACAATGGGTGTTGCTCAGCACCCTGTTATTGGGGATTGCAAGCGGTGTTTTAGGAAGCTTTGCCCTTCTCAGGAAGCAGAGTTTAATAGGTGATGCTGTTGCCCATGCGGCACTTCCCGGCATCTGCTTTGCATTCATGTTTATTGGGGAGAAAAATTTCTTTGGACTGCTGATCGGTGCAGCTGCCACAGGTCTTCTGTCAGCCTACACGATTCAACTGATAACGAACACAACGAGAATCAAAGAAGACACTGCTATTTGCTTGGTATTATCTGTGTTCTTTGGATTGGGTATCGTTCTTTTGACCAAGGTGGCTCAAATGCCTACAGGCAACCAGAGCGGCTTGGACGATTTTATCTTCGGGCAGGCAGCTTCCCTTGTGGGGAGAGATGTTCAACTGATGGGAATGACTGCGGTGACTTTGATCATCATTACGTCGCTGTTATTCAAAGAGTTTAAGGTAAGTACCTTTGACCCTCAGTTTGCCAGTGGTATCGGACTGCCGGTTGGATTTTTGAATTTTTTATTTGTTTCTCTATTAGTCCTGACAGTCGTCATCGGCATTCAAGCGGTGGGAGTCATCCTGATGGCAGCCATGCTTATCACTCCTGCAATAGCCGCCAGGTATTGGACAGATTCATTACGGACAATGGTGTTTGTTTCAGGTATTGTAGGAGGCTTATCGGGAGCGATAGGTACGATGATCAGTACCCTTGGGAAGGGGTTATCCACGGGGCCGTTCATTGTGTTGACTGCAACAGTCATCTTTATCGTATCGATGTTGTTCTCTCCTAAGCGCGGGGTGATCTCGGTCATGTTGAAAAGGTTTAAGAATGATGACAGACTCGCTGCTCGCTTTATCCTGAAAAAGATGTATGGGTCTGGAATATATATGATCGGTGAAGAACAATTGCTTCAACAGAGCAGTATTTCGGGTCTTAGGTTTTCCCGTGTTACGAAGCTTCTGATGAAAAATGGATATTTATCCAAAGAAAATGGAAAATTGAAGATAACGAAATCAGGCTTATTAAAAGCAGAGGAATTCAGTTTTGTTGATCAAATCATGGAGATGAAGGAAATGTACCCAAGTGAGTTGGGTTCTCTTGATATTCAATGGCTTGAGAAGGAAGAAAGAGAAACGTTATCAAATGAGCAACTTACAAAACTGAAAATGAAAATGTCCGATATCTATACACAATACCCTTTCCTAAGTGTGAAAATGTCTGGTAGAAGAGGGGGGCAAGGGTATGAGTTATGAGCTATGGATTCTTCTAACTGGAAGTTTAGTAGGACTATCGTGCGGTATCGTAGGATGCTTTCTAATTTTGAGAAAGATGTCTATGTTAGCTGATGCAATCAGTCACACGGTTCTCCTGGGATTGGTAATGGCATTCATTGTCAGCCAAAGCATGAATGGCTTCTATATGTTGATCGGTGCAGTAATCGCAGGCTTGCTGACTACTTTTATCGTTCAATTACTGAATTCCAGCGGGATCCAGGAAGATGCTGCAATAGGGGTCGTGTTTACCTCCTTGTTCGCAGTCGGGGTTATTCTCATTTCCCTGTTTGCCAAAAATGTCCACCTGGATGTGGAGCATGCCTTGATGGGGGAAATAGCATTTGTTCCCTGGAACACATTGTCGTTGCCTCTACTTGGTGACATTCCCCAATCAGTCGTCATGCTGAGTTCTGTCTTAATCATGGACATCATCATCATCTTCGTCCTATATAAAGAGTTTAAGCTTACCTCTTTTGATCCGAGTATGGCTGCTGCCATTGGGATTCCTGTTTTAGTGGTTCATTATATTTTGATGGGAATGGTTTCCGTTACCACTGTTTCAGCATTCGATAGTGTTGGGGCCATACTGGTGGTGGCGATGCTCATTGCACCAGGAGCAACAGCTTATTTACTTACAGACAGATACAAAGTGATGCTGCTTTTGAGTGGGGCTATCGGTGTGTTTGATAGTATCATCGGGTATTACGGGGCCAAGATGTTTGATGTATCGATCTCAGGTGCAATGGCTGTAGCTGCAGGCCTTATTTTTCTACTCGTATGGGTGCTTTCGCCCAAGTACGGGATGATATCGAAGTTCCTGCAACAAAGATTAACAGAGGAGTAATCTGAAAGGCTTGGGTTGTATTCATTCTGTAGTTATAGTAAACTTTTAATGATATTTATGGGAATTTGGAGGGTACAGGATGCCTACACCAAGTATGGAAGATTATATAGAACAGATTTATATGTTAATTGAGAACAAAGGTTATGCAAGAGTATCAGATATTGCGGAAGCTTTATCTGTTCACCCCTCCTCGGTTACCAAAATGGTGCAGAAGTTAGATAAGGATGATTATCTCATTTATGAGAAATATCGCGGACTTGTTCTCACTCCAAAAGGAAATAAAGTAGGGAAGCGTTTAGTATATAGACATGAGCTGTTAGAACAATTCCTTCGTGTAATTGGAGTGAAAGAAGAACATATTTATGAAGACGTGGAAGGGATCGAACACCATCTGAGCTGGGATTCAATCGATCGGATTGGAGATCTCGTTCAATTCTTCGATGAAGAGAAGGACCGTGTAGAAGACCTGAGAACAATCCAAAACCGCAGTGAATGATTGAGGGGACAGTGAGAAAGTCCTCATACAGCCAAAAAGGACTTCATGATACAGCATGGAAGTCCTTTTTGGCATTTCAGTCTTACGTTACCCTGTGTGGTCCATCACTCTTAAAAAATGGAAGGATAGTCATTGAAGCTCCCATCACCTACAGACATACTCGATAGTTCTGTTTCTCCCCATTCATTCTCATTGAGTGATACCCCTTGAAGTAATCCCTCAGAGGCTTCCAAAACTGCTTTGCGATAGGAAATTATTCGGCCGGAAGTGGTTTGAAAACTGATAATGTCACCATGGTAGTTCCGCTGAACTTTAGAGATCTCTTCCACTCATCTTCACCTTCCTTGTTCTGAATATAGGACTAGTATGAACCAATTTACATAAAAACATAATCGACATGGTTTAATGATGTTTTTACAGAAATCCTTCATTACAAGCAGGATTCTAGATCCCTGAATGAGAATAAAGGATTATATCGAAAGAATAATGAGGTGTATATATGAAGAATTCAGAATGGCATAGCAGTGCCAGGACCCTCTGGGAAGACAATGCGGATCATTGGCATTCCAAAAGTGTAGAGATGTGGACAAGTGGAAGCAGAAAAGCAGTCATCCCCTTTTTCACAAAGCATATTGAGCGTGGACATCGGGTAGCAGACTTAGGATGTGGAGATGGGTACGGTTCATATTTGCTATACGACAAAGGCTATGTGGTCACAGGGATGGATTTCTCTGAAAAAATGGTCAGGATTTCTAAGAAACAAGAAAGGGAGTCATTATCTTTTGTACAAGGAGATTTGCGTCACCTCCCTTTTAAAGATGAACAATTTCAAGCTGTAATGGCCATTAATTCAGTGGAATGGACAGAAAATCCCCTTCACACCCTGAACGAAATCGAAAGGATAGTTTCTCCTGGAGGATATATATGTATCGGCCTATTAGGTCCGACCGCTCACCCGAGGGGAAATGCCTATCCCCGCCTGCATGGAGAAAATGTCATATGCAATACGATGATGCCGTGGGAGCTTGAAAGGCTGTCAGGTGAAAAAGGCTGGAGGAAAGTTGATGAAGAATGGGTTTATAAAAAAGGAGTAAAATCGACTTTAACAGAGGCCCTTTCCAATGAGTTAAAGCAAGCTTTAACGTTTATGACACTGTTTATGTTTCAAAAAGAATGCTCATGATCGAACCCACATTTAGGTTCGATCATGTTTTTTCATATTCATTCGCTTTAACTATGTATATCTGCCGTAAATAAACCCCAAGATCCAGGTGTGGAATGATCTGTCCCTCCCTTGGTTTTAGTTGCGCTTGAAGAATAGCTAAGGAGACTAGAGAAAGGAAAGCATCGATGCCTACACCTTATCGGCTGTGTGAGAATGGATCCTATTCATTTTCTTCTTTCAATAAGTGTGTTATTCCTGTGGTCGTGTTGAAGGATATCCTCTACGATTCTGGTACAGGCGTACTTTTTAAACAATGAGGAAACGATCGTTGATAACGAATTGATGGTATTTTGATCATAGAGACATCGATAAATGCGTCCCTAGAAAATCTGTTTGATTCAAATACGTGAGTGCTGAATTCCGTTTCAATAAATAGTGTGCATTCTCGTTCTCCTGGCCGGGTGCCGGTTTATAAATGATGATAGGCAGCTTGAAACAAGCAGGTTCCGTTAAAGAAATCCGAAAATGTGGATGTTCCCCTCAAAGTGAAATTTCTTCAGCTGTGTATATAGTTGAGTTTATCAGTTCCATAGTAGAATGCTTTATAGAAAGGGCTGCCGAATCTGGAAAATCCTTTTATCAGTAAATTCTTCGCCAGGGAATGCATAGCAGGGTAGGCTTCTCCATATAGATCGCAGATGTTTACACGTGTATATCCCTTTTTCACAAATGTTTGCGCCAAAGCTTCAGCAGTTTGAATATGTCCTTCTCCAAAGTGTGCAGTCAAAATAAGAATCGACTTTTCTCGAAGCAATCTTATTCCCCCCTAAAGGCAATAATGGTGAAGACATAAAACATAGTGTAAAATGAAGTGACACTACAATTCAAGGTTACAATACGATTGTAAATGAAGTTTAAGAGTAAACATAATCTTTGGTTAAATATAGTAGGCTGATGCCAAATTCTTATTACATAACTAGAAGGTGAAACCAATTGACAACTACAAAGAACGATGTGAAATCAGATATTGAAATTGCTCAGCAATCCATTATGGAACCGATTGTGGAGATTGCAAAGAAAATCGGTCTAACAGAAGATGATCTTGAATTATATGGTAAATACAAAGGGAAGATCACCTATGAAGCGATACATAGATTAAAGGAACATGATAATGGGAAATTAATCCTGGTGACTTCGATCAACCCTACTCCTGCAGGGGAGGGAAAGTCAACGGTGACGGTCGGACTGGGAGATGCCCTAAATCAATTGAACAAGAAAACCATGATTGCTATGAGAGAGCCATCACTTGGTCCCACATTGGGCATCAAAGGCGGTGCTACAGGAGGAGGCTATTCTCAAGTTCTTCCCATGGAGGATATCAATCTTCATTTCACTGGTGATATTCATGCTATTTCCACTGCAAATAATGCTTTGGCAGCATTAATAGACAATCATATTCATCAAGGGAATGAGCTCACTATCGACCAGAGACGTGTCGTGTGGAAACGTTCCCTTGATATGAATGACCGCGCCCTGAGACAAATCATCGTAGGGTTAGGCGGACCGACTCAAGGAGTTCCCCGTGAAGATGGATTTGATATTTCAGTAGCATCTGAGATAATGGCTGTCCTTTGTTTATCTCAAAGTCTAGATGAATTAAGGGGGCGGCTGTCTCAAATGGTTGTCGGATACACCTATTCAAAGAAACCGGTAACGGTTGGAGATCTGGAAGTTGAAGGTGCTCTGACTTTGCTATTAAAGGATGCCCTTAAACCCAATCTCGTTCAAACGATTGAACATACACCAGCCCTGATTCATGGGGGACCATTTGCCAATATCGCTCACGGATGCAATAGCGTCATGGCCACAAAAGCCGCTTTGAAACTGGCTGATTATGTCGTGACGGAATCAGGATTCGGGGCCGATCTAGGAGCTGAAAAATTCCTGAATATTAAGTCCAGGGCAGCGGAAATCGCCCCGGATGCCATTGTGCTTGTGGCCACGATCAGAGCTTTGAAAATGCATGGTGGGCAAGGGAAAGCCGACCTTAAAACGAAAAATCTTCACGCTCTTCAAAAAGGATTGTCGAACTTAAAGAAACATATGGAGACACTCGATCAATTCAATGTTCCTTATGTAGTAGCTGTTAACCGGTTTGTGACAGATAGTGCAGAAGAAATCGATACTCTAATCAAGTGGTGCGAAAACATGGGTGTGAAGGTTTCACTCACCGATGTATGGGCCAAAGGAGGCGAAGGTGGAAAAGACTTAGCCGAAAAGGTGTTAGCTGAAATCGAAGAGAACACCAAAGAATTCTCTCCCCTATATGATCTCTCAGATTCACTACAGTCAAAGATCGAAACCATTGCTAAAAACGTGTACGGTGCTCATGAAGTAGACTACACAGCCAAAGCACGAAAGCAACTGGATCAGTTTGAAGAAGAAGGATGGGGTGTGCTGCCCATCTGTATGGCGAAGACACAATATTCACTATCGGATGACCCCTCAAAACTCGGTCGACCACTGAACTTCACCATCACGATACGGGAATTGAAACCAAAGATAGGTGCGGGATTCATAGTGGCACTTACCGGAGAAGTGATGACTATGCCAGGGCTGCCGAAAAAACCGGCTGCTTTTGGAATGAATGTTGATGATGAAGGCAGGGCAATAGGATTATTTTAATAAAATATGAAAGGAGAGGAGCGGGGTGTTTGATCCTACAGCCTTTGACAACTTAAAGGTAGTATTTGAAGGGGCAGTTTACGATCTTGATTTAACAGGTGATATCCACATTCTCGATCGGAAGGACCTGTTTGATTTTGCACACTATGAACGCTGTTACCAAATTCACTATTCATTACCCTACAAAGAATCTATTTCAATAGAATTCCATTTAAAGGCCGATATGGGGCACTTCCTGGCTGAAAGGAAGCTGATGACTGAAAAAAATACTGCTGGTGCAGACGTCCTCATCATCTATAAAGGGGACGTGAGGGTCATTCAAAACCAAAAGAGTCTGGAAAACGCGTGGGGGGAAGATAAACAATGGGAATGGAAAGAAGTGATCTCTTCTAAGAATCCCCCGTCCTACGAAGGAATATTGACTTTTAATCGGGTCATAACGGAAGAAATGGTAGATGATGTTCTTCAAATGATTACATTCTCCGTTGAGACACTCCAACAATTTGACCGAAAAGACTTCTAGTCCTGTTAAGAAACCATACAATTAGGTAAAAGGGGATTTTTACTATGAGAATAGCATGGGTAACAGATAGCACAGCATATGTACCGAATCATTCCAGCAATGAAGAAAATGACATCTATGTTGTCCCTATGAATATCCTGTTTGGGGAGAAGGAGTTTCAGGACGGCATAGACCTGTCTCCGGAAGAGTTGTTTGCGAAGCTAAAGGCAGAAAAGGTGGAAGTGAAGACATCACAACCTTCCATCGGAACGTTCAAAGAATTATTTGAACAATTATCAGAGAAGTATGACCATATTTTTTCCATTCATGTTTCTTCCCATTTCAGTGGAACATATTCTTCTGCACATCAGGCTGCAGAACTATTAAAGGAAACGGTCCCGAACATTTATTGCATTGATTCAAAGGTCATTTCCAATCCTTTAACGGAATTGATCTTATATGGTCAACGATTATGGATGGCAGGGAAAGCCCCTTTGCAAATAAAAGAAGCGATTGAAGAGAGAGTCACGACAAGTGAAACCTATGTAATGGTGGGAAGTTTAGAGCAGCTTCATAAAAGTGGAAGAATGGGAGGTCTTTCATTTTTCCTCGGGAGCGTCCTGAAGGTGAAGCCGATGCTTGCCATTGAGGATGGAAAGCTTCAAGTGAAGGATAAAGTAAGAAGTATCAGTAAGGGATTAACCAGCATGAGCGGGCAGCTTGAAAAGGCATTGACAGTGGGGACCGTAAAGAAAGTGTCCATATTACACGGTTTAAATCGACAGGAAGCATTGGCATGGATGGAAAAGTTACAAGAAATCCATCCCGGGATAGAATTTGGGGCATACCCTTTAGGGGCTGTCATCGGAGTACATGCAGGTGAGAACACGATAGGTATAAGCTGGTTTACTGAAAACGATTGAATTTGATATAAGAAGGAGTGATGTCAAGATTCCGGCAACCACTCCTTTTTATTCTGAAAAACGGACGATATTTGGTACAATGAAGGAGAAGGTGAGAAGATGGACAGGCGCGAGCTGGACCAAATCATAGACTATTTAAAAAGAGAATACATAGGTGAGTCGACTGGCCATGATTGGTATCATTTAGATCGTGTGAGAAGACAGGCTCTTGAGATTGCAAGGGGAGAGCAGGTTTCCCATACATATATTATTGAACTGGCTGCATTGCTTCACGATGTGCCGGACGAGAAGTTTGTCGAAGAAGAAGAAGGCAAAAGAAAGCTGGATCTTATCCTATCGAATCTCTCCCTTGATGAAAGTGAAATGACGTTACTGAAATCAATCATCTATTCGATTTCGTATAAGGGCGGCCATGAAGCAGCATTGACTTCCCTCGAAGCAGAAATCGTAAGGGATGCAGATCGTTTGGATGCAATTGGTGCCATCGGTATCGCAAGGACGTTTGCTTATGGTGGAAAAAAAGGCAGGCCGCTTTATAATCCGGAATATAGCGTCAGAACTGAAATGACCCTGGAGGAGTATAGAAATGGGGATAGCTCAAGCCTCCATCATTTCCATGAGAAATTACTGAAATTAAAAGACTTGATGTGTACGGATACGGGTAAGGCACTTGCAGAAGAACGCCATGAATTTATGATCCGTTTCCTTGAGCAATTTAACAAAGAATGGACTGGTCAAGAATGAGAATGTTTACAGCTGAGAATCTTTCTAAAACATATGGAGAGAAAACCCTCTTTAAAGAGATTTCTTTTTCCATTACAGAAAAAGAGAGAGTCGGACTAATAGGAGTGAATGGTACAGGGAAATCAAGTCTTTTGAAACTGATTGCAGGAATGGAAGAATACGATGACGGTGAAATCGTAAAACCGAATGACTACCATATTTCATACCTTCAACAGGAACCTGACTTCGACGGAGAGTTGACTGTACTTCAACAAGTGTTCCGCGGTGAAGCCAAGATCATTCAGGCAATGAGGGACTATGAACTGGCTCTCTTGAAAATGGAGAAACACCCTGAAGACCCGATTGTCCAAGAGAGATTATTCGAAGCGCAGAAACAAATGGATATCCTTAATGGCTGGGATGCAAGCGCAAATGCAAAAGCGATCTTGACTAAATTGGGCATTCAGGATTTTTCGAAAAAAATGAGTCAGTTATCAGGCGGTCAAAAGAAAAGAGTGGCCCTTGCAGGAGTACTCATTGAAACCCCTGATCTACTGATATTGGACGAACCTACCAATCATCTGGATTATCAGTCCATCAAATGGCTGGAGGATTACTTGGGTAAGTATAATGGTTCTGTCCTGCTGGTTACTCATGACCGTTATTTCCTTGATAAAGTAACGAATCGAATCTTTGAATTGGACGGGGGCAGCTTGTATTCTTATAAAGGAAATTACGCTTCCTTCATTGAGGCCAAAGCGTCCAGGGAAGAAGCCGAACGCCAATTATCCGAAAAACAGCAAAATTTATACCGTAGAGAACTTGCCTGGATGAGAAGGGGAGCAAAAGCCAGGACCACCAAACAGAAGGCCCGCATCCAACGATTTGAACACTTGGAAGATACGATGTCAAAAGGTCCTTCTAACGATCAGGTTGATATCGCGATAGGTGGGAACCGATTAGGCAAGCAGGTATTCGAATTCAAGAATGCGACGAAACGATTTGAGGATAAGCAGATACTAAGAGAGTTCTCTTTCCTGATTAAGCCCAAGGATCGCATCGGAATAGTGGGGAAAAATGGAAGTGGTAAATCCACCTTCCTCAACCTCCTTGCAGGAACGGATGAACTGAACCAGGGGGAATTGATTAAAGGACAGACGGTTAAGGTTGCATACTATACACAGGGGCATGAAGAACTTGATGAGAATATGCGCATGATCGAATATATTAGAGAAGCAGGAGAGTATATAACCACTGATAAAGGGGAGCAGATCTCCGTAACGTCCATGCTCGAGAGATTCCTTTTCCCCATGAGCACACATGGCACCTTGATCCGGAAGCTTTCAGGCGGTGAAAAACGAAGACTGTTCCTGCTCAAGTTATTGATGTCTAAACCAAATGTACTTTTACTTGATGAGCCAACCAACGATTTGGACACAGAAACCCTGACCGTCCTCGAGGATTATATCCAGGAGTTCTCTGGGGTTGTGATCACCGTGTCCCATGACCGTTACTTTTTGGATAAGACTGCTGAACAGCTGCTGGTCTTTAATGGAGAAGGAGAAATTGATTTTTATTTCGGGGAATATACAGAATACCTGGAAAAGAACGAACAGAAAAATAAAAATCAGTCTTCAGAAAAAAAGACAGAGTCTAGCCCAGTGAAAGAAGTAAAGGAGAAAGAGAAAAAAAGACTCTCCTATATGGAAAAGAGAGAATGGGATGAAATAGAAGGTAAGATGGCGGATATCGAGCAAAGAATCGAAGAAGCAGATGCAGAACTTCAAAAGGTAGGCAGTGACTTTGAACGTGCCCAGCAATTAATGAAAGAGAGTGACGAGCTTAATGAAGAATTGGAGAGACTCATTGAAAGGTGGACCTATCTCTCCGAATTCGCAGAATAAGCCTATTCATTTAAGGCACGGCGGATACTGTGTTAAAATGAAACACATGAACTGTCTAAAGAAAGGGGTAACAATCTTGAGGATATTATCAATTGAACCTACTCCCAGTCCCAATACAATGAAAGTTCTTCTTGATCAGGAGCTTAAAGCCGGGAAGAGCAATAACTATAAAAAGGATGGAGGGGAAGGTGCTCCACCTGTGATCAAAGAAATCTTGACCATTGACGGTATAAAAGGGGTCTATCATGTCGCCGATTTCTTAGCGGTTGAACGAAATGCAAAATTTGATTGGCAAGAGTTGCTGCCACAAGTAAGAAAAGCATTTGGCGAAGATACTTCAGAACAGGAAAGTCAATCTGTCATGGAGGAACACTTTGGTGAAGTAAATGTTTCCGTACAACTGTTCAAAGGCATCCCCATGCAGGTAAAGGTTACGGATGGAGAACAAGAGAAACGGTTTTCCTTACCTGGTCCATTCATTGAAGCCATAAGTAAGGCTCAAAAAGAGGGGGATAACGTCGTTCTCCTTCGAAAGTGGAAAGACTATGGCATCCGCTACGGGGACTTGGATGAGATCGGTACAGGTGTCACGGAAGAATTAGTGGCCGCGTATCCTTCTGAAAGACTTTCCTCCCTTGTAGAAAATGCAGAAACAACTGATTCAAAGGGACCCCTCCTATACAAGAAAAAGCAAAAGGTGACCGTTTCAGACTTTGATGCTCCAGACTGGCAAACGAGGTATCAGAAACTGGACTCCATGGAGGACCCAACCTTGGATGACTTGCCTCTTCTGGAAAAAGCCCTCGAGGACGAAAAGGTATCGATCCGGAGGCTGGCTGTCGTTTATCTTGGGATGATTGAAGATGAAAAAGTGCTTCCATTACTGTTCAAAGGATTGGGGGATAAATCTGTCACTGTTAGAAGAACAGCAGGTGATTGCCTATCTGACTTAGGCTTCGAGAAAGCCATTCCAGAAATGATTCAAGCTTTAAAGGATAAAAGTAAGCTTGTTAGATGGAGGGCTGCCATGTTTTTATATGAAGTCGGAGATGAAACTGCATTGCCCCATCTAAAGGAAGCTGAGAATGATCCAGAATTTGAAGTGAAACTTCAGGTGAAAATGGCCATCGAACGAATAGAAGGCGGCAGTGAAGCAAAGGGTTCTGTTTGGAAACAGATGACAGAGGCGCGTAATCAATAAAAGAATGAAAGGGTTGAATACAGATGTCAATGGCATATGAAGAATACATGAGACAATTGGTCACACCGATGCGACAGGAACTAACACAAGCAGGCTTTAAAGAGCTCGGTACTGAGGAAGAAGTGGTGGATTTCATGGAACAGGCAGAGGGAACGACATTGGTCGTTGTCAACTCTGTATGCGGATGTGCAGCAGGATTGGCAAGACCTGCTGCAACCCAATCCGTCATGAATAACGAAAAGACACCTGATCACCTTGTAACGGTCTTTGCAGGACAGGACAAAGAAGCTACTTCCAAGATGAGAGAATACTTCGATGGATACGAGCCGTCCTCGCCATCCATGGCTCTATTAAAAGGCAATAAAGTCGTTCATTTTATCCCCAGGGAGGAAATTGAAGATCACGACATATCTTCTATCATCACAAACCTGGTTACAGCGTTTAATGAGAATTGCTAGATGGACACCACAAAAGAAACGGGTGACGAAGTCATCCGTTTCTTTTTGTGGTAGGATAAGTAAACAAAAGAAAACGACAGAAAGCAATTTGCAATAATAAAGGAGAATGTTTATCTTGTTTGTCACAACTTGTGGAAGACCAAGTCAGGAAGTCATACAAAAAGCCCATCAAGCTGCAGCAGTGCTCGATATCCCCTTTATCCCGAGAAAAAAAAGATCGATTATCCACCATATGAACCAAAACAATCAAGACTGTATGGTCGTTGGGAAAGACCGATTTGAACTTCATAGTACAGGAGAAAATGAGGAACCGTTCTTTTTTCATCCTAACTCGGCTTCGTTTCGGATCAAAAGAGTCATAAGAGGTGAAAATGATCCTCTCATTGAAGCGACAGGTCTTGAAGAAGGTATGAGCTTTCTTGACTGTACGCTTGGACTTGCGTCAGACAGTATAATCGCGAGCCATATCGTTGGAGGAAATGGAAAAGTGGTAGGGATCGAAGCGAACAAATATATTGCCTATATTCTCGAGCATGGTCTTTGCAGCTGGACATCCCCGTTAAATGAATTAAATAGCGCCATGAGCCGTATTAAGGTCATCACTGGGGAATTTCAGGAAGAATTAAAAAAAATGCAGGACCAATCATTTGACGTGGTTTATATTGATCCTATGTTTGAAGAAGCTTTAACGGATTCACACGGGATAAACCCCATCCGACATTGGGCGAGCTATACTGGCTTATCAAAGGACGGTATCGAAGAGGCAAAAAGGGTCGCGAAAAAGAGGGTTGTATTAAAAGAGCATTATCAGTCACCGTTATTTGAAGAGTGGGGTTTTTCTGTCATGAAAAGACCATCAGCCAAATTTCACTTTGGAGTTCTGGAAGTCTAAGTGACTTACCAATAAAACAATAAAATAGACAGGCCTTATCTGCCTGTCTAATCATCTAAGTATCAATCAGTAAATCCCAGTACAACGAAATAACCCAGTAGAAGTAAGTATCCAATATTGATCATAAGTCCTGTATCCATCTAGTTATCCTCCTTACAAAGTATCCTCTTTAATATACTACCACATAAAGATTTTTATATCCTACAAAAAAATGAAACCTTTTTCACTTTTTCTTCGTAAGAAATAGTATAATAATAGACGTAATACATACGAAAGGACGTTATTTATGTCACTCTGGCTTAAGAAGTCGTTTTTCATCCTGCTGTCAATCCTGACATTTGGACTTGTATCCCCTTCACAACCCTTTCTGAATGAGCAAAATCATGCCATGGCAAAAGGCAATGGAAAGCCTTCATCTGTTGAATCTGCTCCAGAAGAAGAACTGGAGGAAGAGTCTTCTTTTTCCCGCGAGGATTTCATGGAAGAGATGATGATGCAGGCAGAGAAAAACGCTTATGAAAAATTCGGGACAAGAATCCAGCCTGTCATCGAAGACGAATTCAAGTCTTTAATCCTACCGAAAATCGAAAAAGCGATAGCTGATTCAGCGGCTCAGTTTCCAGAAGAAGACTTAACGTCACTTACCATCTCAGAAGTTCCACAATATGCGAAGACAGAAAAAATCTTTCATATCTATGACCAACGATCCGGTGAGGATGTAATACGATTTCATGTAAGAAGAGATCATCCTCCGAAAGATGGATATTACTTTAATTTTCACTACCATACAGCGCATGATCAATTTCAGGCGCACCATGATCTGGGGAGTATTTATTGGGATAGGAATACTCCACCTCAGTGGATGAGTGTTTCTTGATTTCATTGATTATACCGGTTAAACCGAGGCAGGTACGCAGATAAGCGTGCCTGCTTTTTCTTTCGGAAATGGTGGCCCTTTTCACCTGCTCCCTATTGGAAATAATCTCTCATAAAATCACATCTATCATTATGTTAAAATAGTAATAACAACGATGATTCTTTCTAGATAGAAAGGAGGAACATGAAGTGAAACGCACCTTCTTCATCCTCGCTGTTTCCTTTACTCTTGTGATTCTATGGACTCAATCGAAATCGAATTACAGTGGGATCCTCTTAAAGCATTCCCCTCTAAAAACACAAGTACAACTTCAATCCAGTGAACAATTAGAAAATATCATTCTTTTGCCTCATTCTTCCTTCGATCAAACAGCCGCTCTGGAAATGATTGAGACATTAGATCGTATTCCTACTTCCCTATTAGAGTCTGCCCATTCAAAGGAGATTAAGATTAGGCTGTTTGAAAATAACTTAACCGATTTTTCTACAACGAGCCACTTGAAAGGAGTGACCCCGAGAGGGTACACTAATAAAAGTATAACGTGGGATGATGTTCCGGGAATCGGGGGTTCGAAGCTTGTATTGGTGAAAATCGGTCATAGTGATAAAGGTCAGGGGCATAATTCATATAACTTAGAGCTTCATGAACTCGCTCACAGCATTGATCGCTACGTCCTGACTGACCTTTCCTATGAATTGGAGTTTTTACCACTCTGGAAAAGGGAAGCCCCAAGGCTTTTCCCGGATGAACCCTATTTCCTTCAATATAAAGAAGAATATTTTGCTGAAACATTCGCTATGTATTATTTAAATCATCACACTAGGATTCTACTAAAACAAAAGGCACCGGCAACGTATCGATTCTTCAAAGAACTATAAATTATAAAAAGGTGTGGTCAAGGTGAAGCAATATTTAGACTTATGCAAGCATGTATTGAATAATGGGACAAAGAAGGAAGATCGGACAGGGACTGGAACGATCAGTACATTCGGGTATCAGATGCGATTTGATTTAAAGGAAGGTTTCCCTCTCCTGACTACAAAAAAACTGCATGTGAAATCAATCATCCATGAACTCCTCTGGTTTTTAAAGGGAGATACGAATGTTGAATATCTTAAGGAGAATGGAGTACGGATCTGGAATGAATGGGCGGATGAAAACGGAGAGCTAGGCCCCGTATACGGCCATCAATGGAGGTCCTGGACGGGAGCAAATGGGGAAACGATCGACCAAATCACAAATCTGATCCATACGATTAAACATAATCCCGATTCAAGAAGGATGATCGTTAGTGCGTGGAATGTGGCAGATGTTGATCAGATGGCCTTGCCTCCCTGTCATTGCTTATTCCAATTCTATGTAGCTGATGGGAGGTTATCATGTCAGCTGTATCAACGCTCAGCTGATGTATTCCTTGGCGTTCCTTTTAATATTGCTTCATACGCTCTATTAACGATGATGGTTGCCCAGGTATGTGATCTTGAACCGGGTGAGTTCGTCCATACGTTCGGTGATGTCCATATTTATCAGAATCATCTTGATCAAGTCAATTTACAGCTTTCCAGAGAGCCAAGGTCTTTACCTTCATTAACGATCAACCCGGAAGTAAAAGATATTTTCGGATTTTCATTCGAAGATTTCAAGCTTGAAGAATATGATCCACATCCTCATATTAAAGGAGTAGTGAGTGTATGATTTCTTTTATATGGGCGATGGACAGGAATCATTTGATAGGGAAAGATAATGGATTACCATGGAGGCTTCCGGAAGACCTTAAATATTTTAAGAGGACGACGGAAGGGCATGGAATGGTAATGGGAAGGAAGACCTATGATTCGATCGGCAGGCCATTACCAAACAGGGAAAATATCATTCTGACAAGGAATCCTCGTTTTCAGGCAGAAGGATGCCATGTCATGCATACTGTAGAAGACATTTTGGATTGGGCTAATGAAAGAGATTCGGAACTCTTTATTATGGGTGGAAGAGAAGTATATAAGCAGTTCACCCCTTATGCAGAAAAATTATATGTGACTGAGATCAATCATGAATTTGAAGGGGATACGACGATGCCAGCCATCCCTTGGGAGGAGTTCAGCTGCGTTTCCTCGGAAAAAGGAGTAAGGGATGAAAAGAATCCTTACGATTATGAATTCAAGATCTATGTAAGGAAATAGATCATTAGACTATGGGAATGCTTAAAATCGTTTTAGCATTCCTTTTTTTATATCCTCTTTGCGGGCGTTCCTGTATAATGAATGGAGGAATTTCAAGGGGGATTAACCATTGTTTAGAATGATTTATGTGTTGGCTTATATGTGTGTATATCTTATTTATAGCATTCCTACCCTTCAAAGAGTCAAAAGGCTGGGTTCAGACGTCCCAGTTGAAGAAAGGGACCGGATCATACACAGTCTGCCAAAAAGATGGTCCAGAGGGATTATGAAAAGGACAGGGAGCAAAGTCTATCTGAGGGGACAGCACAATATACCTCAAGGACCGGTCCTGTTTGTGGCGAATCATGAAGGGGACTTCGACATTCCAGTATTGTTGGGGCATTTACAGAAGCCATTTGGCTTCATTTCAAAAATAGAGGTGAAGAAGCTCCCCATCATCAGGGAATGGATGACCATGATTTCGTGCATTTTTATTGACCGTAAAAATCGAAGGCAAGCGATACGCTCCATACGTGAAGGAAGTGTGTTGTTAACTGAAGGTCATTCGCTGCTCATATTCCCTGAAGGTACAAGAAACAAGGGAGGGGCACTCAATGAATTCAAGACAGGTGGAATCCGCATGGCTAAAGAAGCCGGGGTTCCCATCGTCCCGGTGGTTATCCAGGGAACTGCTGCCATGTTCGAAAGCCAGTCCCGAGGAATCAAGCCTTGTGACATTCATGTAGAAATCTTACCGCCCCTGTCATCCAACTACGTGGCAGACTCCGACGTGAAAGGGTTATCCCGGGAGCTTCAAGGAATCATCCAAGCCTCATTGGACCAATTGAAGAGGGTGTCATAATAAAAGGCTAGCCATTCGGCTAGCCTTTTATTATAGAGATATGGAGCTTATACATATAGCAGTATACAGAAATACATGAAGCTGCTTCCCGCTAAAACGAAAAGGTGCCAGATTGCATGATTATATGGAAGTTTATTCCAAACGTAAAATATAGCTCCAATGGAATACATAATCCCTCCTGCCAGCAATAACCCGAATCCGGCACTGGTAAGACTTGCGTATAATGGTTCAATGGCAATGATGACGAGCCAGCCCATCAATAGGTAAAACAGGGTGGAAACAACCTGGAATCGTTGAACGAAATAACATTTAAATACAATCCCAATTATGGCAAGTCCCCAGACAATCCCAAATAATGTCCAGCCTAATGCGCCTCTCACGCTGATGAGCATAAACGGTGTATACGTTCCGGCTATCAGGATGTAAATAGCTGAGTGATCCAGGATGGCAAATAGATTTTTTACTTTTGAAGGCTTGAAGCTGTGCAACAACGTTGAAAATAAATATAGAAGGATCATGGACGCACCGAAGATGGAAAAGCTGACAACATGCCAGGCAGTCCCTTCCTGAACGGCGAAAATGATCAACATGACCAATGCAGGTATGCTCAATATCAATCCGATACCGTGGGTAATGGCATTGGCAATTTCTTCTTTCCAATTGGAAAAGTCAAAATCGTACGTCAAAGGGAGTTCATCCTCTCTACTTTTCTTCTCAAATCATCCGTTAATGACAAATCATATATATACCCATGATAATCCTCTTGTCGGCAATGTGCAAACATTATCCTGAAGGGTTTGAAGTGTAACGGCCGGATTAGGATTTCTGGCCATATTGATGTATATTCCTAAGTAAAGAATCCTTCAGTGAGGTGAAACAGATGTGCGGAAGATTTTCCTTGTCGACCCCTTTGGAAGAATTAGTAAAACAATACATGATTGACGAATTAATGGATGACTTTGAGCCGCGTTATAATATCGCACCATCTCAAAAAATCCTTTCCCTTCTTTCATATAAAGGAAAAAGAAGAGCAGGAGGAATTTCCTGGGGTCTCATACCACATTGGGCTGATCAGAAAAAATGGAAGCCTTTGATAAATGCTCGCAGTGAAACGCTCCTGGAAAAACCCAGCTTCAAATCCCTCGTCCACTCAAAAAGAATCGTCATTTTTGGAGACGGCTTTTACGAATGGAAGCAGGAGAAAGGTCAAAAGACGCCAGTACGATTTCAATTAAGGAATGGAGACCCATTTGTATTTGCCGGATTATGGGATCGGAATGAAGGTGTTTCTACCTCCACGATTCTGACGACAAGGGCAAATGAACTGGTTGAACCGGTTCATAAACGGATGCCTGTCATATTAACCGACCCGGATGATATTGAAAAGTGGCTTAATACAGAACAATACTCATTTGAAGAAGCTTCCAGCGTGTTGAAACCTCTTCAGGGTAATTACATGAACGGGTACCGGGTTTCAACTATCGTCAATTCTCCAAAGCACGATTCATCTGATTGTACTGTTCCTGTTTCATCGATTTTCTAAAGAAAAAATATTCTCATTTTGTCACGATTAGACATTATACGCATCTTTAAATAGGGTATAATAGGAGTATAAACGGGTGAAAAAGAGGATTGATACTTTGCTGACAAAAACCATTGAGTTCAAATCAAAGTATGGACGGAAGGTCAAAGTCTTAGAAGTTCCTGTCATGAAGAAAGATAACCCGCTCTATCTCAAGGTTAATCTTAGGTTGCATCAACTGATCACAAAAGCTGCAAATCAAAATGAGCCTAAGACCATTTACAGCTTTAGGGAACATTTAAAGAGAACGACTAAATGGTCGGAGTATGAAGAGATTTATCAATCAGAAGAGTTAAAGAATAATGCATGATTCTCATGGGAACTGGTCTATTAACGTGGAGTTGCGTGAGACCAGTCCTTTTACATGTCTACGGTTTATCAATGATAAGGGTGGCGAAATCCTTACAATCTATTTAAATCCTTGGCATTTAACGTTATAATACAAGTGATATGGGAGATAGGATGTGGCAAAATGACCAAAATTAAGATTGTAACTGATTCGACAGTAGATTTATCAGAAGAGCTCGTAAAGGAATTGGAAATCCATGTAGTTCCTTTATCCATCTCGATCGACGGAGAGACATATTTAGATAGAGTAGATCTTTCACCACTAAGCTTTCTGGAAAAAATGAAAGCATCAAAAGAATTGCCTAAAAGTTCCCAGCCCCCTGCAGGAACGTTTGTTGAGCTTTATGATGATTTAGGAAAAGATGGTTCGAAAGTTTTATCCATACATATGACAGGTGGTATGAGTGGTACAGTACGCTCGGCCGAATCGGCTGCAGACATGTCTTCTACAGATGTCACGGTTGTAGACTCACGCTTTATTTCTAAAGGACTTGCCTTTCAGGTAATAGAAGCTGCTAAGCTTGCAAAAGAAGGGAAAACCATTGAAGAAATTCTTCTGGTCTTAGATGAGATCAGAGAGAAAACAAGTTTGTTTGTGGTTGTTGACACCTTGGAGAATCTTGCGAAAGGTGGAAGAATTGGAAAGGGACGGGCTATGTTAGGTTCCTTGCTGAATATTAAACCGATTGCTTCCTTAGATGGAGGCGAGTACACTCCCGTGGCGAAGGTTCGCAGTCATTCACAAGTTGTGAAGTATTTAACGACACAGTTCCTGGAAGATGTAAAAGGGAAAACGATTCGTGGTGTGGGACTAGTACACGCTGATGGGCTGGAACTGGCTCAAAATCTTAAAACCAAGATCATCGAGAAGACGGGTTATGACCAGATCGATATTGTGCCAACAACACCAATCATTAGTACACACACCGGAATTGGTGCAATAGGCTTTATGTATTATACTGATTGATTCCTAACCAGAAGGCGACAGGGGGATATCCCCCTGTCGCTTTTTTTATCAAAAAAAAGACAGCAAACATACAGCTGTCTTGGATCGTTCAAGAAGGCATCGGGGTGGGAGTGGGTTTGGCGTAGCCTTCTTGATATCGCTCGTCGATGTATTCCCTGATGTGATTTATGGATTCACCATTCTTGTATTTTACAATCGACTCTGCGGCAATTTCCAGGCACACCTGACATCTCGTTCCGTGATCATCCCAAACGACTTTTTCCTCTTTTATTTCGTGGACAAAGCAATTCATGCTGCTCTCATGTCCAGCTGAATCACCGCATCCGCAATAACAAGGGATATATTGTAACAGTTCGGGATTTTGAGCAGCAGAAGAATAAATGAGTTTCATCGTTTCGTCTTTTTCGTCCAGAAATGAAGGGAGTATATCGGCGGAAGCTGTTTCCTCCCTGATATCCCCGTTTGGAGCTATATGATCCCCGTGGACATCTTCCTCCTGATGACTTGCACAGCCTGCAAGAGCTCCAAATATTCCTATGACCAGAGTGAAGTACAGTAAGACATTTTTCTTCATAGATTCACCTTTCCTATGCATGTATATGTGTATTGTACCATTCTGGCAAAACAGATTTGTGAGATTTGTTGATGATTTTATGAATTATTTTGCTCCCTCATACTCATGTGAATCATATCTTAGAAGTATAATAGGTAAGGTGACTCATTCTGCTTTTTTTCATGTAATCAAATCCTTTCTTATTTCTAAAGAAAAAGGAAGTGAGCGGACTTGTCAGATAAGAAAAAAGTGTTGGTGATTTCCGACTTCGGCATCGATGATATAGTCGCAGTATTATACGCTTATTATAGTGATACAGTTGAAGTTGTAGGAATTGTCTCTGACTATGGCAATGTTTCTAAAGAAAATGCATTGAAAAACGTCAAATTTCTGGAAAGCATCACTGGAATTACGGATATTCCGGTGATAGGCGGCGCGGTCTCTTCTCTGACAGGGATCCCACCACAATTTTATCCTGAGATTCATGGTGAGTATGGATTAGGTCCCATAAGTCTTGAACATTTAGAAATCGAAAGTACGGAAATAAGCGAGAATTTTTATGAAATCAATGCCATAATCGACAAGTATGAGGGTGAATTATATATTTTTTCTGCCGGCAGATTGACTTCCCTTGCTACAGCCTTTGTTCTTTACCCGGAAACGATGAAAAAGGTGAAAGAATTTTATGTGATGGGCGGAGCCTTTCATGTACCAGGGAATGTGACGCCGGTAGCGGAAGCCAATTTTTTTGGAGACCCGTATGCAGCTAATATCCTTATTCAACTGGCACCAAAAAAAATTCATCTTATCCCTTTAGATGTTACGATGTATGCACTTATTACACCAGCCATGATTGATGCCCTTCATGAATTTTATCTGAAATCAAATGATCAGGTCGGTCAGATCATAAAGCCTATTGTGGATTATTATTATGATTTCTATAAGAAGACGTATCCTGACATATCGGGTAGTCCTCTTCATGATTTATTGGCTATATGGGCCCTGGCGAATAAGGACAAAATGATATTTGAAGAGATTCCAATCAAGGTTGCCGTCAATACAGGAAGTACATTTGGTCAAAGTATGGGCGATTTCAGACTGTCAACAGAGAAAGCTCCGTGGCCAGTCCATAAAATCGCTAAGCAGTTCAACTATGGACAATTTATCAAGGAGGTATTTCAGACCTTCAAATCAGGTCCAAGTCGATAAATGTCCCACAAACATTTACATGTTCATAATGATTTGTTTACAAAGGTTTCATGACTATACAAGCGTGATATAATAAAATTAAATCGCAAGCGGGGTGACACAAATGAAAAGAATAACGATTATCATGCTCGCTTTTGTTTTTTTTCTGTCGGGATGTTCGTTAGAAGATGCAGCTAAGCATATAACAAGGGAAGTCTCCATGTGGGATAAAGATAATCCGAACGAATCCTTTATACCTAAGAATTTAAAAGTCGTTTCAGTTGGTGACTCACTGACACAGGGTGTGGGTGATAGTACCAAAAAGGGAGGATACGTTCCTTACCTGGAGAAGCATCTTGAATCATTGGATGGAGTAAAAGATGCAGAGTTTCATAACTATGGGGTTAGAGGGAATCGTACCGATCAATTATTGAAGAAATTGAAAAAGGAAAATGTGAAAACATCGATCGAACAATCGGATTTAGTGATGATCACGATTGGTGGAAACGATGTAATGAAAATTTTCCGGGAAAATTTATCACACTTGAAGTTAGAGGTGTTTCAAGAAGAAAAGCGTCTATATCAATTGAGGCTACAAGAGATCATCGAGACGATCAGGAGCTATAACCCTGATGCGGGAATTGTTCTGACTGGGTTATATAATCCCTTCAATACCTGGTTTTCGGATATTGAAGAAGTCAATCAGGTGATTCATGATTGGAATGATGCCAGTCGTGAAATTCTTGCAAACTATGACAAAACGTTATTCGTTATGATTGAGGATTTATTTATCGATGCAGGTGATACATTGTTATATGAAGATTACTTTCATCCAAATGATGAAGGGTATAAGATGATAGCAGACCGAATGTTTATAAATCTGACAAATGGGGAAACATTAGCTACATTGACAGATCGATCTATACCTGTCGAGGAAGAGGAGCAGCCGTCATGAAGAACAAATGGAAAATCGGTTTTTTTGTTCTTTTAGGTGGGGTATTATTAGGATTAGCCATCATTGCTTCAATGATTTTTATGCCGATTAAAGATGATACACTGCCTAAGGACAGCAAGAACACGAATCAAGAGGTAGGATTTAATGTTGATACCAACAAAAGGGACTTAAACCTTATTATTGAACATTATATTGAGGAAGAAGGAATAAAGGGTCCTGTAGATTATTCGGTAGAGTTAAAGGACGATGTTGAACTGAAGGGATCGGTTCCAGTCTTTACATCAAATCTGGATTTCAAGTTGAATTTTGAACCCAAAGCACTTGAGAATGGAGATATTCTCCTCAAACAGAAATCCATATCGGTTGGTCAATTGAATCTGCCGGTTTCATATGTAATGAAGGTAATGAGAGATTCCTATAACTTTCCAAATTGGGTGAAGATTCAGCCAAACGATGAAATGATTTATGTTTCATTACAGAATATGAAACTAAAGAGTGATATTAAAGTAAGAGCAAAAGAATTCAACTTGAAGGAAGATAATATCTCTTTCAGGTTATTAGTCCCGGTGGACCGTGCTCGATAAAGAAAGGTGGCCTTTAGGCCACCTCTTTTCATGTTGAAGAACAAATCATAAAACCGTGTATAGACCTGATTACCCCATTAATAGAATCGCTTCTAATTCAGGACTGCCGTTGGCCAAACCGACTGCTACGATAGTATAAGCCTGATTTGGGCTTAACTTTACATTAGGCACACTCAGAACACTATTCTTACTTCCTGCCACCCTTGCTTCAAGATTGACCGTCATAGGAGTCAATCCTAAATAGTCGCTGGCTTCTTTAAAAGACACACGAGGAAATATGACATCTCCGCCTTTTACGGCAATATCTACTGCAGGTGCGTCTGGAGAAAGATGGATGAATTTCACCTTTGTTTCTCCGCTGGGAACCGTGGGATCATCTATGAATGGCAGCAGTTGGAGTTTTTTGACAGTACCGGTTGCTGCCAGTGTGTAAACTTTACCTGGATCAATTTTCACTTTTTTACTGATGACTGTCGTTACGCTGGTACCAGCTGGATATATGTCGATGTGATACTTCCCGGCCGGCAGAGTCAAATAGTCACTTACATCTTTAAAGGCAACATCCCTTAACACGCGATTACCATTCACGTAGACATCCACGTTGGGTGCATCGGGGACAGCATGTAAAATCCGAACATAAGAGGGCTGTGCAGATGTAGTGATATCAGCCCGTTGAGCCTCTAAAGCCATCCTCATGTATTTTAGATGTTTTTGATAATAATGAATATGCATGGATGGATCAGAGTACTTATAATAGCCCGATAGTAAGTCATACATGGCTGCTTTATTTAAATATTTGTGTTGGCTCATCCGTATCTCTCCCTTATCTTTACTGACACAATAGAATATGCGCTGCAATAAAATTGGTGAAAGAACCTATTATTGAAAAACGTTTCATAAAATATACTATTCTTTCTTCGTTTGAAGTAATTGAAATGATGCTCCATGTACTCACTTTTAACTGATGGGTGAGGCTGGTTGACCAGAGAATTGATTTTCTCTGCGGGAGGATCACCACCAGCCCCGCACAAAGCAACTTCTACTTTCTTCTTCAGAATAGCAACAATGGGTACGAAGAGATCCTTTTATAAAATTCTGAAATATCCCTTGCATATTAGATGAAAATAATGGATAATGAAGTTACAAATTGAGAAAGTGGGTGATGACATATGAACTTATTATCTATGTGGTATCTAAGTAAACACAATAGGCTACAAATCAGTTCTGTGCGTCAACTCACTTTTAACGGGAACGTCTGATTCTTTCAAACATGAAAAATCCGTTGGCGTGCAGGACTGCGCAAACGGATTTTTTATTTTGGGAGGAACTAAATTGAATAATAGACAATATGTATTTGAAATGATGAAGCACCTTGAAGAAGATGGACATCTGTTAGGAAGAGTTGTGACTGAACAAAAGGGCGCATTTATGGTCATGACCGAAACAGACGATCTTTTAAGTAAGATTTCAGGGAGGCTGAGATTCCAAACGTTAAAACGCGAAGACCTTCCTGCCGTAGGAGATTGGGTCCTTCTTAGCGAAGAGGGGGCTGTCATCGAAAAAGTTCTGCCAAGAACAAGTAAATTCTCGAGAAAAAAAGCCGGAAATGAAGCTGAGGAGCAGATCATTGCCGCAAATATTGATACAGTCTTTATCCTCTCGTCATTAAATGATGACTTAAACATTAAAAGGATCGAGAGATATTTACTGCTATGCTGGGAAAGTGGTGCAAATCCCGTCATCGTACTTACGAAATCAGACACTTGCGACAGGATTGAAGAGAAAAAGAGGCAGGTTGAGAATGCCCTCTTTGGTGTCAAAGTGTTGACGATCAGTGCTGTAAGTCATGAAGGAATCGAAGAGATACAGCCATATTTACAGGAAGGCAATACGATAGCCTTTGTCGGTTCATCTGGTGTGGGAAAGTCCACCCTGACTAACCTGCTCTTAGGAAACACTGTGCAAAAAACAAAACAAATCAGGGAATCGGATGATAAAGGTCGTCATACAACGACCCATAGGGAGTTATTTTTATTGGAAAATGGTGCTTCCATCATCGATACACCAGGTATGAGGGAGATTCAGTTATGGCAGGGTCAAGAGGGACTCTCCACACAGTATCAAGATATCGAGGACCTGGCGTTTCAATGCAGATTCACTGACTGCCGCCACGAGGGTGAACCAGGGTGTAAAATCAGAGAAGCCATCAAGCATGAAGAGCTTTCCGAGGAGCGTTTCGAGCATTTTCTCAAGTTGCAACGAGAAATCGCCTATATGGAGAGAAGAGGGAACAAACGATTGGAATCTCTAGAACGTAAAAAGTGGAAGAACATCGGCAAACAAAGGAAATTTAAATAATAGAGCGAAGATTGACCCTTGCAGGGTCAATTTTTTTTTGGATAAATGAAAGAAGCTTAATGTTTTACCTTTATAACTTGTATGCGTTAAAATTTCTTACAAGGGGAATAGTGAAAAAGAGTGAAGTGGAAAGGATGATGATCATGTCAGACGCTTTAAATTATGAAATCGCCACGTTTGCCGGAGGGTGCTTTTGGTGCATGGTAAAGCCATTTGATGAACAGCCAGGTATCGGCAGTGTCATTTCAGGGTATACGGGTGGAAGCGTTGCGAATCCAACTTATAAGGAAGTATGCTCTGAAACGACAGGTCATTATGAGGCCGTTCAAATTGAATACGATCCAACCGTATTTCCTTACGAAGAATTATTAAAGGTTTATTGGCAGCAAATCGATCCTACGGATCCTGGAGGACAATTCTTTGACAGGGGACACTCGTATAAAACAGTTATTTTCTACCATAATGAAGAGCAAAAGAGGATGGCCGAAGCATCCAAGCTGAGACTTGGACAATCGGGGAAGTTTCAAAAGCCCATCGCAACGGAGATTCTCCCGGCAAAGGAATTTTACCCTGCAGAGGAATATCATCAGGATTATTATAAGAAGAACCCGGCTCATTATAACCGATACAGCAGAGGGTCGGGAAGAGTAGCGTTTATTGAAGATCATTGGGGGGAGAAAAAATGAGCAGAGAAGATTTAAAGAAAAAGCTGACATCGGTACAATATGAGGTCACCCAAAAAAATGGGACAGAGCCACCTTTTAGAAACGAGTATTGGAATACCTTCGAAGAGGGGATCTATGTGGATATCATTTCGGGGAAACCTCTCTTCAGCTCCAAAGACAAGTATGACGCCGGCTGTGGGTGGCCAAGTTTTACAAAGCCGATTCATGAAGAGGAAATTTCAGAAAAAGAAGATCGCAGCCACTTTATGGTGCGGACAGAAGTAAGAAGCAAGGAAGCAGACTCCCACCTCGGTCACGTTTTTGACGATGGTCCTGGTCCGACAAAGCTTCGTTACTGTATCAACTCTGCAGCCCTGCGATTCATCCCTGTTGAGAATTTAGAGGAAGAAGGGTACGGAAAATATAAAAAAATATTCTAATATAACAAAGTGTTGTGAAAATATTCACATATATGCTAAAATGAATTTTCCATGTTTATATTGAATGGCATCTGTGTATATAAGAGATATAGGAAGGTGAATGAAAATGTTAAAAAAGCTTTTTGGCAAAAAAGAAGAGGCACCTAAATTAGTAAAAGCAGTTTCACCAATGACTGGTACATTAAAACCACTTGAAGAGGTGCCTGATCCGGTTTTTTCTCAAAAGATGATGGGGGACGGTATTGCCATCGAACCTACTGTAGGTAAAGTCGTTTCACCTGTAGATGGAGAAATCATGCAGTTGTTCCCAACTAAGCACGCTGTTGGAATCAAGGCGAAAAACGGTGCAGAGATCCTTATCCACATCGGTCTTGAAACGGTATCAATGAATGGAGAAGGCTTTGAAGCGCATGTTTCAGAGGGAACCAAAGTCAATATGGGTGACCCGTTGATCACGTATGACTTAGACCTTGTAAAAGAAAAAGCTAAAAGTACTATTACACCGATTATCTTGACCAACGGAGATGACATGGCCGAGTTGGTGAAAAAAGATTTATCATCTGTTACTGCAGGACAGGATGAGGTATTAGAAATTTCATCAAATAAATAATAGTATGTATGAAAGAGACCGGCCTTATGGCCGGTCTCTTTCAGTATTTATATGTGGACGTTTGGAAAAATACCCCCTTCATTCACTTTCTAGGCTTACTATTCTCATCCTTTGTAGTCATGCCCCCTGACAGGATAAACTTCATCGCTTCTTCGGATTTAATATCCAGGATTTCAATATCCCTTTTAGGGATCAGGAAGGTGACTCCTGCTACCTGAAACGTTTGAGGTATATAGACTGCTACATGATCTTCCAGGTCATGATGTAAATCTGAAAGGTTATCTGTAGTAATAAAGCCGAGACACTTCAATGTGGTTCCAGGCATTTTAACGAGAGCCACTTTGGAGAAAGACTTCTTTTCTCCTAAGAAGGAGTGGATGGTGTCCTTGATGACCGAATAAATCGTTTTGACAAAAGGGATTCTATGTAAAATGACGTCTGCAATCCGAATGATCGTTCCAGTAAAGAACTTTGTCGACAGCCATCCCAGCACAGTCAAGAGAATTACGGTTGCGATAATTCCAATACCCGGAATATAATTTTCGTCAAAGTACGGCTTTAACAGATTACCTAATAGTCCATCTAGAAATAAAAACATTTTGTATACGACATACGTGACGATTCCCATTGGCACGATCGTCAGTACACCGTTAATAAACGATTTAACAAACCATTTCATATACATTTCTCCTATCTTTGCTTTCAAACATATGTCTATTATATAGACTGGCTTCAGTACAGAAAAGGTGTTCCATAAAATAAATTAGGCGAATGCACAAACCTTTTCTAGGTGTATGACATAGAGTGTATGGTAAATAAATAATTCTTGAGGAGTGATAGGTATGTATGGATATGGATATGGTTGTGATCCATGTTATCAAGGTGGATATGCTTATCCCGTTGCCGGTGCTAATTGCTTTGCGTTGATTGTCGTATTATTCATTCTGTTAATCATCATTGGAGCCGTTTGCTACTGCCCAAAGTGATACCAGGGTTAGCCGGGAAATAAAAGAGCCGTCATGTGACGGCTCTTTTTGCATTAAATTTTAAAACTAGAAATCAGTTCCTTTAATTTCTCTGCTTGTTGTGAAAGCTCTGAAGCACTGGCTGTCACTTGTTCCATGGCAGCGGAGCCTTCTTCGGATGCAGCAGCGGTGGTTTCTGTATTTGAAGCGGTAGCTTCGGCAATTTCATTGACTAGGGCAAACGAAGTGGCGACTTCCTGGCTGAGATTAAGAGTCTCCTGAATATGACCAACCATTTCTTCCACTACAACGGTTGTTTTTGTGGTTTGGTTAAGAATATCTTCAAGTGAGGTGTTTGTTTCGTTTGTGATTTCTACACCTGCGATGACTTCTTTTACTCCATCAGAGTTCTGCTTTATGATGACATCAACTTCTTCTTGAATGCTGTGTACAATTTCGGTTACACCTTTTGCTGCTTGTCGGGACTGTTCGGCCAGTTTCCTGACCTCATCAGCTACTACGGCAAACCCTCTTCCATGCTCCCCGGCCCGTGCTGCTTCAATAGCAGCATTCAAAGCAAGAAGATTGGTTTGTTCAGCGATGTCAGTGATGGTTCCGATGATCGTTGTGATTTGAGATGATCGCTGACCTAACGCTTCGACCGTTTCACTTGTATTTGACATGGTTTCTTCTATGCTCAGCATTTTTGACGAAGAGGCTTGAACGGTTTTTCCGCCTTTTTCAGCAACCACTCTCATATCATGAGCAGTTACCTTAACGAGCTCTGCCTGATCAAATAAGAAACGTGCGGCTTCTTCAAGACTGTTCATTTTACTCAATGACTCTGACATCCGGCTGGTGGTTTGATCGCTTCCCGCTGCAATTTCGGTAGATGTTTCTGCAATGGATGTAATGGTCCGGGACGTTTCTTCAGCGGAAGCCAAAAGTTCCTGGCTGCTGGCTGAAACATTCTCGGCCATTTCTGAAACTTGTTTAACAAGGATTGCAATTCCAGCAATAAGTTGATTCGTATCAGCTGCCAAATCTGCAAGCTCGTCCTTTGATTTTACATGGATCCGTTTTGTCAAATCCCCGCCTGCGTTCGCAATTTCCAGAATAGATCGGCTGATCTTCTTGGTATTTGTCTTGATTGTATGAGATAAAATGATCCCGAAGAAAACAGCTAAAATGACGGCAAATGCTGATAAGCCAATCGTTATGATTTTAGATAAATAAACTTGCTGATTTAATGAATCGATTCGATCATTTAGATCTTTTTCCTGGTCGATTACAATCATATCTACATATGAACGGATTCCGTCAAGATATTTCTTACCTGTACCGGACTCAACAAGAGTGGCAGCCTTTTCAAGCCCTTTATCCTTCCTTGTATCGATGACACGGTCGACAAATTGAATCCAAAAACCATATTGTGCCTCGATTTTATCTAGTTTATCAAGTTGCTCCTGATTACCCTGTAATAAGGTATTCAACTCTTCTATATGATTTTCAACGGACCTTTTTCCATTTTGATAGGGTGCTAAAAAGCCTGTAGCCCCAGTAATGACAAACCCCTGTTCACCAATTTCAATTTCATTCAATACCTTGGATAAATCCTTTACCTTCGTATCAACCTGCATATCGTATGTAATCAACGTGTTGATCTCTTTTTCCAGCTTCATCATATTGAAGTAAGAAGTAGAGGCGAGGATTAATAGGACGATGGTCAATAATCCGAATGACAGGATGACTTTACCCCGGATTGTACGAAAGTAAGTAAAGAGACCTATACCTTTTCTGTTACTCTCTTTCTTACTCTTTATTCTTTTTGTCTGTTTTTCTTTTGTCTTTTTCACCATTTCCCCCTCCTGAAGATAAGCAAAAAGTAGCATCAAAGGATGAACTTACCATTATTTTATACATATCGACCTAATATATCTAGTCACTTTGTACATTTTCTGTCGAATTTTTGAGAATCTTATTATATTTCAATCAATGATATCTTGTTAACGACTGAAATACAGTCGTTCTATATCGGTATAAGCTTCATCTAAGAATACTTTCGAATGATTCTTTATCATAAAGAAAAAAAGAAAAGAAAGATTGTGCTTTTCATACATATGAATAGTGATAGGGAACTCTTTATGAGCAACGAGATGATCGAATCGAAAGAGAGTACGAATCTGATTCTTTCAGGAGGGGGATTATGCCTCATTCGCATTTAATAAAACCATTGATTGGGGAACACTATCCGACCATAGATTACGGAAAAGGTGTTTATTTGTACGATACTGATGGACGGGAGTATATCGATGCTTGTTCAGGAGCAGTAACGGCCAATGTAGGACATGGCATGGAAGAAATTCTTCAGTCCATTGTAAGTCAAGGAAATAAGGTTGCTTTCGTGTATCGTTCTCAATTCAGTAATCAGCCAGCTGAGGATTTAGCAACGTTTCTTCATGAGAAGACAGGCTATCCATGGAGTTTCTTTGTAAATAGCGGATCTGAAGCTGTTGAGACGGCCATCAAGATAGCTATTCAACACTGGCAGGAACAAGGAAGACCGATGAAAAGAAAGATATTATCCAGATGGCTCAGCTACCACGGTATTACTTTCGGTGCATTATCCGCCTCAGGTCATCCAGCCCGCAGGGAACGCTTTGATTCTTATCTTGGAGACTGGCCTACAATAGAACCTCCTTATTGTTCTCACTGTCCTTTTGGAAAAACGTATCCATCATGTAATCTTGTCTGCGCATCCCAATTAGAAACGATGATTATGAGAATAGGGGCAGATAATATCGCTGCTTTTATGGCAGAGCCGATCATCGGTGCAGCAGGAGGCGCCATTACCCCTCCAAGAGGATACTATGAGCGGATAAAATCGATTTGTGAAGAACATGAGATTTTGTTTATTTCAGATGAAGTCATGACCGGATGTGGAAGGACAGGGACCTTTTTAGCGTTAGATCAGTGGGGGGTGAAAGCCGACATTGTAGCGATTGGTAAAGGTCTTAGCGCAGGATATGCTCCCATTGCTGCCACCCTTATAGCTGACAACATTATGGAGCCAATCGAGAATGGATCTAAAATGATCATGAGCGGCCATACATTCAGTGGAAATCCTATGTCGGCAACAGCGGCACTTGCTGTTCTTAAACTGATTGATTCTGAGAAGATGATTGAAGGTGTCCATTCTAAAGGAACGTACCTGAAAAATCTCATTGAAAAATTAAAAACGGAATTTTCATTTATTCAGGATGTAAGAGGCAGGGGGCTGCTGTTAGGAATAGAGTTTACATCCCTTGGAGCAGCATTTACATCGTCCGTTGTTCAAGCAGGGGTTGAAAGCGGGATATTATTATACCCCGCGGCTGCCGGCATTGACGGGAGGAAAGGATCTGCTATTATGGTTGCCCCCCCATTGAACAGTTCGAAAAGGGAACTTGAAGAAATGGTTAAAAGACTTAGAAGAACCTTTCAACTGGTACTTGAAAATGGGAAGGAGAATTAAATATGTCCCGTCTTCACAATAAAACAAGCAGCTATGAAAGCATAAAACATTTTTTCTTCGATCACATGACCCTGATGTTTGGCGGATTTGGAGGAGTGGGTTCCCCGCCAACAATCTGTAAGCATTTATTGGATTGGGGTACGAAGGATATCACCTTGATTGGAAACGATACTGGTTTTCCCCATATCGGCATCGGACAGCTTGTGGCAGCAAACAGAGTAAAGAAAGTGATTGCTTCTCACATAGGTTCGAACCCCATTGCTGGACGGTTAATGAGTGAAGGGAAACTTGAGGTTGAATTCTCTCCTCAAGGAATATTGGCTGAGAGGATTCGTTCAGGTGGAGTCGGATTGAAGGGGATTGTAACCGAAATAGGTGTGGATGATCCCTATCTAAATAAAGGAAAAGTCTTACTGGAGATAGGAGGCTGCCGCTATTTATATGAAGAAGCACTGGTTGCAGAAGTAGGGATCGTTTATGCCAAAAAGGCTGACACATTCGGAAACCTGATTTATGACAAAAGTGCCAGGAATACGAATCCACTTGTGGCTATGGCGGCAGATATTACAATTGTAGAAGCCGAAGAAATTGTGGAAGCAGGGGAATTGAATCCTGAGGAAATCGTAACGTCGGGAGTCTTTGTAGATCATATTGTATTGTCTAAAGGAGTCGACTGGAAATGGGCATGGGAAACGGAGTGAAGGATAAATTAGCAAAGCGGGCAGCTATGGAAGTGAAAGAACATATGATTGTCAATTTAGGAATTGGAATACCTTCCCTAGTTCCGAATCATCTTTCCCCTGGGTTTCCTGTTATCTTTCAATCGGAAAACGGGATTATTGGGATAGGACCTGCACCAGGTAAAGGGTGTGAGGACGAGAACCTGTGCAATGCAGGAGGGTTTCCGGTTTCATTGGTGAAGGGAGGGAGCTATACAGACAGCTCCATCGCATTTGCCATGATTCGACGAGGAAAGGTCGATCTAACGATTCTTGGGTCTCTGCAAGTCAGTGAAAAGGGTGATCTTGCCAATTGGATCATACCAGGAAAAAAAGTTCCTGGTATGGGGGGTGCTACCGAACTTGCGTCCAAGGCGGAGAAAGTCATCGTGCTCATGACTCATTTAGATAAAAAAGGGGGAAGTAAAATCGTAAGGGAATGTACCCTTCCATTAACGGCAAGAGCATGTGTTTCTATGATCATTACAGACAGGGCTGTTTTTACCATTGAAGATGGTCGATTAATACTAAGAGAGATCTTTAATCCATATACTCTTCAGGACATAGAAGAGACAACAGAAGCTTCATATTTCCTGAGCCCTGCTATCAAATATATAGATTAGGGGGAACCACTATGGAATATCACCGTCTTATCAAGGAATTAATAGAAGCGAAAAAGAAAAGTACCATCAAGCTCCTGCAAAGATTAGTCCAGGAAGACAGTGTAAGGGGAAATGAATCCAAAGCCCAGGCGATTGTCATCGAGAAGTGCCGGAAACTTGGCCTGGAGTTGGATATTTGGGAAGTGGAAGAAGAGGAAGTGAAAGATCATCCTTTCTATCGTTGTGACCGTGATCATTTCAAAGGTAACCCAAATGTAGTGGGTGTCTTAAAAGGCAGCGGAGGAGGCAGGAGTCTCCTATTAAATGGACATATCGATGTGGTACCTGAAGGTGAAAGGGAAGGATGGACCTATGACCCATACAGTGGAGTGATCCAAGACGGAAAGCTTTATGGAAGAGGATCAACGGATATGAAGGGGGGATCGGTTGCTTTACTGCTTGCACTTGAAGTGATAAAGGAATTGAATGTCCCCCTTAAAGGTGACATCATCTTTGAAAGCGTCATTGAAGAGGAAAGTGGCGGAACCGGAACCCTTGCGGCCTTATTGAGAGGGTATAAAGCTGACGCTGCCATTATCCCCGAACCAACCAATATGAAGCTTTTTCCTAAGCAGCAGGGGTCCATGTGGTTCCGCATAAAAGTAAAAGGGAAACCGGCCCATGGAGGAACAAGGTATGAAGGAGTAAATGCGATAGATAAAGCTTACACTGTCATTCACGCTCTACAACATTTAGAATCCTCAAGGAATGGGAAAGTGGAGGACCCTTTGTATAGCAGTATACCCATTCCGTTACCAATAAACATCGGAAGGATTGAAAGCGGAAAATGGCCATCTTCAGTCCCTGACCTGGCTGTCATTGAAGGGAGGGTAGGGGTTGGGCCGTGGGAAACGATGCCTGAAGTGGAAAAGGAAGTGGAAGCGGTCATTTCAAACCTGAACAAGGTGGATCCATGGTTTGAACATCATCCAGTGGAAATCGAATGGTTTGGTGGAAGATGGCAGCCTGGAGACCTTCCATGCGATCATGAATTAGTTAAAAGCCTCAGCCATTATATGAAACAAGTGTTGCGGACCACTCCAATAGTTGAAGCCTCGCCATGGGGAACGGATGGCGGTATTCTTTCCAAAGGTGGAGATATCCCGGTAATCGTATTTGGTCCAGGTACTACAGAAGTAGCTCATGACAAAGACGAATATATTGAATTGGACAGAATCTACCAAACTGCTGAAATTCTTTCCTTATTCATTCTGGATTGGTGCAATAAAAAGAAATGATTATCTTTTTATGGGTAAGGATATAAATGGTGGGCTTCAAGGAAACGTACCCTCTTCATACTATCTATCTCAAGTACAACTCATTGAATGAAAGACAGGGGGTTGTTCCTTTTTTATCCTTCTATGTTTCATAACTGAGCTTCACGCTTCATATGTTGGTTAAAAAGGGGCTTATTTGAATGCAAACTTACGAATATATCAAACAACCAAAGCTTGAAGCTGTTGTTTATAAAGATGAATACAACAGGCGTCTGCGGGTGGATGAGTTTAGGGGAAATGCAGGGTTGTTATGGGAGTATATTAAGAGACAAACAGGATCGAATCTTTATGAAAAGGTGATCATTAAGTCAAAATGGGATCAATCTCTCTTTTTTTTGGAAAGGGGCTTCATCCTGGAAGGGGGAGTAAAAGGGTATTTTGACGGAGATAGAGTTCTTTTCTTGAGTAATTTTTTAACAAATGAAAGAAGGAACAGCTCATATTGGAGGGATGAGGATGTCATTCTCCAAACCGTTCAGGCACTTGAAAGTCACGAGGTGCCGTGTTCCAAACCAATTTCTGTTGCGACTGAGGAGCATGTTTCTCAGTTAGCCGATCTGTATCGGGAAGTGTTTAAGCTTTATCCTGTTCCATTACACAATCCTGAATATGTAAAACAGTCAATGGAGAGTGGGACAATCTTTGTATACATCGAAGAGAATGGCCGAATAATCAGCGCAGCTTCAGCCGAAGTGTCATCAACCTGGAAAAATGCAGAACTCACAGACTGTGCTACACGTACTTCCCATCGCAAGGGAGGGTATATGAAGCACCTTATACGAAAGTTAGAAGCTGAATTGCAGGAGCGGAATATCTACTGTGCTTATACGATAGCCAGGGCACTTTCTTTTGGGATGAATGCCGTTTTTCAGCAGCTTGGGTATCGGTACGGGGGAAGATTGGCGAATAACTGCATCATCTTTGACAAAATGGAAGACATGAACATTTGGCAAAAAGATTTGAGTGAAGTGTAAGTATTGATTATCCTGTTCCCCAGTAATCCATACTGATTAAAATCCATTAGTTCAAAAGAAGTTTATTTGTTTTCCTTTCCTGGATCTACAGCGTTTTATTAGCTTCAATAATGGATTCTGATTGAAAGATATTTTTGTAAAGTGGGTGGAGAAAATGAAAATGAATCTCTATAAACCAAAAAGAGATTGGAAAGAAATTGAACTATGGAAAGACGTAACAGATGAGCAATGGAATAATTGGTTATGGCAGCTCACAAATACCATCAGAACCCTTGATGACTTAAAGAAAGTGGTGAACCTGACTCCCGAAGAAGAAGAAGGTGTCAGGATTTCAACTAAAACCATCCCGCTTAATATAACCCCTTATTATGCATGGTTAATGAACGAGGAAGACCCCCGCTGCCCTATTCGGATGCAATCTGTTCCTATAGGTCAGGAAATTCATAAAACGAAATATGACTTGGAGGATCCTTTACATGAAGATGAAGATTCTCCTGTTCCAGGGCTGACTCACAGATATCCGGACAGGGTATTGTTTCTTGTAACCAATCAATGCTCGATGTATTGCCGTTACTGTACGAGAAGAAGGTTTTCAGGACAAATCGGAATGGGTGTACCAAAGAAGCAGCTCGATGCAGCCATTGAATATATCAGGGAGACACCAAGTGTAAGGGACGTCCTTCTCTCTGGGGGAGATGGCCTTTTGATAAATGATCAAATTCTCGAGTACATCTTAAAGAACTTAAGAGAAATCCCACATGTTGAAATCATCCGGATTGGCACGAGAGCACCTGTCGTGTTTCCCCAACGGATTACAGAGAATCTGTGTCAAATACTAAAGAAATATCATCCGGTTTGGTTGAATACTCACTTTAATACATCCATCGAAATCACCGAAGAATCCAAGAAAGCGTGTGAGATGCTCGTAGATGCAGGGGTTCCGGTAGGGAATCAAGCGGTTATTCTTGCCGGTATAAATGACAGTGTGGGAATCATGAAAAAGCTCATGCACGATCTTGTCAAGATTCGTGTACGGCCATACTATATTTATCAATGCGACTTATCAGAAGGGATCGGACATTTCAGGGCACCCGTTTCCAAAGGCTTAGAAATTATTGAAGGGTTACGGGGACATACATCGGGTTATGCAGTCCCGACTTTCGTGCTGGATGCACCCGGAGGTGGAGGGAAAATTTCCTTGCAACCAAATTATCTCATTTCCCAAAGTGCTTCAAAAGTCGTAGTCCGAAATTTCGAAGGAGTTATCTCCACTTATCCGGAACCAGAAGAATACGTGCCAGGAAGGGCAGATGACTACTTTAAAGAAGTGTACCACGATGAGGAAATCAAAGAACCTGCCATTGGGATCGCAGGTTTGATGAACCAAACGCATTCTTCTCTTACACCTAGTGGATTAAAACGGTTGGAGCGAAGGAGAGAATATGAGGAAAACCCTGAGCATAATTCCCTTAAAGACTTCAGAGGCAAAAGGGATCAGCTTAAGGAAAAGAAGCACAAAGCGATGCTGTCGAAAATGAAGCAGGATAAGAATGAAGACAAGGAAGAAAAGTCCAATGGGTAAATCCTCATTGAAACGATGCGACTGGTGTGAAGAAAAGACGGCCAATGATAGTCAATCCAACGTTTTTTGGGAACTTCCCGATGGCTCACGAGCGATTCAGATCACAGGCGTCCCAAGCGTTTCCTGCAGCCATTGCGGAATGGAATATCAAGAAGAGGCGGTCATCAACGAAATTGAGGATCAACTCATGTTGATTGATACCAAATCGATCGACAAAGTAATCACCTATACAAAATTAATGGACCATCCTCGATTTTTGAAAAAAAATTACTTTCGATTCTAGTCCAGGATGTTTCATGATTGAGAATCTTCTATTAGAAGCAAAAACTTTACGAATTCATTTTCTTCCGCTATCCTTTTAGAAAAGAAAAGACAGGGATAGGTGGAAAATATGAAAAAATCCTTTTATCATTATTTAATGAAATACAGGCAGCCGACTGCCAGGGATGAATTAACCCGATTTGCCAATTCAGCTTATGATGACCATAGCTTTCCTAAACAATCTCAAGCTTATCATGAGGTCAGTTCTTATCTTGAAATGAATGGCTATTATCTTGAAAGTATGTCCATTTTCGACCTTGCATGGGAGCAGTATCTATTAGATGAAAAAGAATAGACTAAATATCTCTATCTACCGGACTGACATATGTTCTCACTATGTCGGTCTTTTTTTCTCCTTAGAAAAAGAGTGATGCAATCGTGTATACCGATATGGTTGTAATTGCATATCATATAAAAAAGGCGATTAAGGGTGAGGGGAGAATGAAGAAACGAAAAGAGCCTAAATTTAGAGTAGGGGAAACAGTAGTCGTAACGATTTATGGTACAGTCGGTAAAATTACTGATATAAAAAAACTCGACGGGGAGTTTTTATATGAGGTAAACGAAAGTGAAGGACTATTCAAGGAGAAGGCATTAGAATTGCTTGATTCTTATGAAGGATACATTTTTGAACAGGAACAAATAGATATAGAATATAAATTTCTATTTGGCGATCTTGTCATGGTCAAGGGATATGATGAGGATCTCTTTAAAGTGGTAGGCTTCAGGACGGAAATTTGGCGCTATAAAGATGATGCCTGGGAAGATGTCATTTATGAGTTAATGAGAATCACAGATGGCGAGTGGCTGGAAGCAGACGAAGAAGAAATCACATTAGTTGCAGATGAAGAGCAGGCAGAAGCCTTTATCAAGAAATATGGATTTGTATTTCCACAAAAAAAAGAAGGCAAGACAAAATTGCTTCATTCATCAACGTCCCCTAAACCAAGCTGGATTGATCAGCTTCTTGATCATTATAATGATTACAAAGCGCTGTATTTGCTTTTTCAGGATACAAAATATAAGAATAAGATGGATTATGTGCTTGAGCAATTAAAAAAGCACACTAATTCCCAATCCATCGTTAAAGAGAAGGAATAAGCCACATGATATACAGGAAAACAGGGACACTTATGATTAAGAAAGTAAGCAGTACGATCCGGAGTATCCATTGCATCGAAGAAACGATCCATCCCTCACCATTTTCTAATTCTTTTATGATGGTTCTTGTCTTTTGAGTGAATGCGTTTAACATGATATCTCTCCTCTATCTTTGATGATAAAGTGTATGCTTGTCCATCATCTCTTATGAAAACTTTTTTCTTCAAGCATAACTGTAGGATTGCTGTCATAAATTGAGAATCAAAGGGGGCGATCACATGCGGGAGATAGAAGTCTTTATCGACACTGAGGAAATTGCAGAGTTCTTCATGAAAGAACTCATTCAAAGAGGGTATATACCATCAGAAGATGAGCTGGAAGAAATAGCGGATATCACATTCGAGTATTTGATTGCCAAATGTATCATTGATGAAGAATGGGAAGAGGATGTCTAGGATCTTTTGACCTATATTATAGGAACTTGGCATAGGGGATTGACTCTTGAGTGTCATCCATGTTTTACAGATTCTGTAAAACATGTGAGGCACTTCATTTTGAGTCAATCCCTTTTTAAGTTCATGAGAATGGAGGTTAACATTCTCCACTTTTTGGTCATGGAATATTCGCCGGGTATGAAGAGTGTCAGCAGAGGTTCCATTACATCAATTGACTGATCTGTAAACCAGTCAGCTGGAGAGATTGAATAAGGGTGCGCATCATCCCAAACGGATCTGAGTGTGGGGCTATACAGCCGTTTGTTTTTATTTTCACTTGAATAAATATGTGGCCAATAATCTTCTCTTGATCCGCTATGAGGATGTTTTAAGGCAAATGAGTATGCAGTTGGAAAGACTTTCTCGTGAAATAAAATACTGTACAGTTTCTTTCCCAACTGGATTCTGGATTTAACCTGTTCAAAGTGAGATACTGAAAGACCTGCAAGAGAGCAGGGGGAGCGCTTTCCATATGGAAAAAGAATAGAAGTGAATTGTAAGCGATCCTGGAATAAAAAAAGCCATTTTTCTATTCCCATGTTTTTTTGATTTGATACGATTCTCCTTTGAATCATATGCTGTTCGTTCATAATCAGTCCTACGGTTAAAGCCCGTTTATTTCCTGATGTAAGATAATCCTTCCAAATACCGGTCATGAATTGGGAAATGTTGAATTTTCTTAAGAGGTGGAAGGAGGAATTCCCGGTTTTTTTCCACTGTTCATAAAGTAATAATTGAGGATAAGCATCCTGAAAAATAGCTGCATTACAAAGGTCGAGAAAGGAAAATATCGCTTTTTGTTCGTTTTTACTCAGGATCTGTGAAAGCAGGTTACTACGGAGGTCCGTCATAAGATAACCTGCATTTCTTGAGACCATATGAGCAAGAAAAGACCAGGGGATTTCAGGGTTTCGCTTAAAGAAATCCAGGTAACATGTGGTTCGAGTCATGTTATTAAGATTAGCACTCCTTACTTTTGTCTCTATGGATTCATAGAGTGTAAGATCATGAGGAAGATAGATGACGGGAGAAGGATCCCCGATTGAGTGATCGTAAAGCACATCTATGGATTCCTGTGTAAGGAGAGGTATCGTTTCTTCGTTGCTCCCGATTTTGAATAACTTTAACATGCTTCCAATGGATGAGAAGGTCAAGTGGTCCCTCTCCTTTATGAATTTTTTTGTATATGAAACTATTTTCTAACCAAAACGTATATAGTCTTAGGAGTGAGGATGATATCTATTGGGAGGTTTGGTTATGTTAAGAAAATTATTGAAACATTTGTTAAGTTCCAAGTATCATGGCCGATACAGCTCGAGTGATGCCTGGAAAAAGTATAGAAACCCAAAGCATAAACATTTTGGACATCATCATTATAAGAAGCATAAAAGTAAAAGCTTCTTCTCCAGCTTTTTTAGCAGTTAGGGCTGAGGTGGATTGAGAGATGGTGCATGCTCTTTTGCGCAGGCTGATTGATGGTTTCGAACAAACGTGGAAACCGGGTGAAATCATTGAAGGCTATCACATAGTACGTTTAGTTGGAAGGGGAAGCTATGGCACCACATACTCTGTTATCGATCCATCTAACAGCAAAGAAGCTATTTTGAAAAGAATACGCCCTTACAAAAAGTTATTTTCCAATCACGTCCAATATGTTCAAAATGAAATGAATGCACTGGCAACTTTATCTCATCATCAGTTTCCCACCGTATATACATCTGGAAAGTATAGAAATACCCCTTATTTCATAATGGAAAGAATGAAAGGTCAAACATTTGAAGAGTTGATTTTTAAAGAAGGAAAAACGTATTCGGAGGAAGAATCAGTTAAGCTAGGTATTCAATTAGTCACCCTGGTAGAATGGATCCATGAAAATGGTTATGTTCATCGAGACCTGAGGATTCCAAATATTCTGATGCATGAAGGGACGCTTCATGTCATAGACTTCGGGCTAGCTGGCGTGATCCGTCACTCAACTAAAAGAAAGTCGAATATGCATAGGGATTATATGAGGGAGCTGTCGCCACAGAGTGATTTCTATGCACTTGGCCATTTCCTTTTATTCCTGCTGTATTCATCGTATGAACCAGTGGCGAAAAAGGAGAAAAGCTGGGAGGAAGAATTGGACATTCATCCTGATACCAGGGCGATGATCAGAAGGCTTCTGCAAATTGACACTGCATTCAGTGATGCAGGAGAAATTCTGGTGGAATTATCCAAAGTTCTGCAGTCTATCCAAGAAAGTTAATCGAGGAGGAAGAAATGATGTCATTTTTTAACAAAGTGTTTGCTTCGATTGGTATCGGAGCGGCAACGGTAGATACGAAGTTAGAAAGATCAAGTTATCATGCAGGGGAATCAGTAAAAGGTATAGTTGAAATTACTGGGGGAAGTGCCGAGCAGAACATTGATTCCATTTATTTAACTCTCTATACTACATATATCAGGGAATCGGATGACAAGAAGTACACAGATTACGCACCTATTCAAAAAGTGCAAATTTCAGAGCCATTTACCATCAAGGAGAATGAAAAGAAAGAGTTTCCATTTACTTTTACCTTACCATTTGAAACCCCAATTACGTACGGTAACACAAGGGTCTGGGTAGCCACCGGGCTGGATATCAAAAATGCAGTCGACCCTAAAGACAAGGACTATATTGAAATCGTCCCGAATGAACTGACAAATGCGGTCCTAACATCTGTTCAGGAACTGGGCTTCAGAATTCGTAAAGTGGAATGTGAGGAAGCACCACGCCGGTACAGAGGCCGCTATCCATTCATCCAGGAATTCGAATTTGTTCCTGTAGATGGTCAGTATCAGCGGAAGTTGGATGAACTTGAATTGGTGTTTATGAATCAATCTGAAGAGCACGTGGATCTGCTTCTGGAAGTGGATCGACGGGCAAGGGGATTAGGGGGCTTTTTAGCCGAGGCGCTTGAAATGGACGAATCCATGGTGAAGCTGTCGATTCAACGTTCTGATATCCCCCACCTTTCATCTAAACTTCAGGAAGTGATTAATCGATTCGCCTAATCAGTCGATTCGACAAAGAATCCTATCTTTCTTTAAAGGATTCGACAAGGTGGATGTGTAATAGTATGAGTACAACATAATGACGGAGGGGTACTCATGCCTTTACTTGAAAAAATCATTCGTCCTAAGCTTTTGAGATCGACTTATGACGTGACCATTTTCCAAACGCCTAATTATGGAGAGGATAAAGGTTATGAAGAGGTTTATCGTATCTCCATGGAGGCAAATAATCATCAAGAAGCTTTGTATGAGACATTCAGAATGTTTAATGTCCCGGATTTAATGCCTAAAGATTATCAAGGCAGATATATGGCGACACGTGATATTATCTTTATCGATGAAGGACGGAGAGGACACTATTATTATCGCCTTCAGTCAAACGGGTGGAAAAGGGTGAATCGGATTGTGATTCACTAAGGCTGTAACCAAGCTGAAAAGGAAAGAATCTCCAAAAGGGATTCTTTCCTTTATTTTTTATCTTATAAGTGATTGCCTGGACCGTTTTTCCGTTTCAGGGCTGAATGTTCCTTGCCGTTCGCATTGTGTTCAGCATCCAGAGCTTCTTTTGGAATATGATTATTCTTCTTTGGAGCATTGACCCGGTTCCTGTGTTTTTTACCCATATCAATCTTCCTCCCCGTTATGATTTAAGTCTTTCAGTCCTCGAAGAGTTAGGTTGTGTTCCCGTCCGTCTAGAAGGATTTGTTTCATTTGCGTGCTGCACAGCCTGTTTCAATTTTTTACTCATTTTCTCTTTGGACATCATAATCACTCCTTCTGAAATTAGTTTGACCTGTGACAGCGCTTCCTATCCTTCCATTTTCAAGCGTTGCATAAGAAATGAAAAAGGATTACAATGGTGTTTCAACACTCTTGTTAGGAGGAAAAGAAAAATGAGTATACATATTAATGCAAAAGAAAACGAAATAGCAGAAACGGTTCTATTACCAGGGGATCCACTTAGAGCAAAGTATATTGCCGAAACATTTCTTGAAAATCCAACATGTTATAACGAAGTCCGAAATATGTTTGGGTATACAGGAACATACAAAGGAAAAAGAATCTCTGTTCAGGGAACGGGGATGGGTGTTCCTTCCATTTCGATTTATATTAACGAACTAATGCAAAGCTATAACGTAAAGAACTTGATCAGGGTGGGTACTTGTGGTGCCATCCAAAAAGATGTGAAAGTTCGGGATGTCATTCTTGCCATGACCTCATCAACCGATTCACAAATGAACCGTTTGACCTTCAATGGAATCGATTATGCACCAACGGCTAATTTTGATCTGCTTAAACGTGCCTATGACGCCGGTGTGGAAAAAGGTCTAAATTTAAAGGTAGGTAATGTATTTACAGCAGATATGTTCTATAATGACAATGCTGATCATGAAAAATGGGCTCAATACGGTATACTGGCAATTGAAATGGAAACATCTGCCCTTTATACGCTAGCGGCTAAATACGGACGTAATGCCCTTTCTGTCCTTACAGTAAGTGATCATATTTTAACTGGAGAGGAAACAACTTCAGAAGAACGTCAATCAACGTTCAACGAAATGATCGAGGTGGCTTTAGAAGCGGCTATCAACGAATAAATGGATTAGAAAGCATGAAAATAAAAAAACTGCTTATCAACTGAACGGTTATAAGCAGTTTTTTTATTGTGATGTTTATCCTGCATACATGGATCTTTAAACGTGATAAAATGTCAAAAGAACAATAATGAGAAACTGGGTGAGAATATGAAGAAAATCATCTTGGTTACTGCTGCTGCCCTGCTTATTCTAACTGGTTGTGGGTCTATACAGGAGTGGTCACAAGATTTGTTTGGTGAAAAACAGAAAGAAGAAATGTCAGGAAAGAATAATGATTCAAATCAGCAACCTTCCGAACATACAGAAGATGCGAATCAACATTCTGATGAATCGAAAGATGCGGAGACAAGTGAGGAATCTGTTCCTCCTGAACTTCAATTAGAATCTCAATATTTTAATGAGGTAAAACTGGTGGATGGGAAACAGGTCATTCAAAATCCAGATAACCTATTAGCACTTGTCAATAAGGAATATGCTTTTGGCGACTATAAGCCCGATGACTTAACACGCCCCAACGTACCTTTTGTTTTCGGAAATCAGGAAATTGAAAAGGCATATCTTAGGAAAGAAGCTGCCCAACAGCTTGAACGGCTATTTGCTGATGCAGAAGCCGACGAGGTTTATCTAACAGCGATTTCCGGTTATCGTTCCTACGAATACCAGGAAATGTTACTGGAAAGAGAGATTTCACAATTCGGGGAAGAAAAAGCAGTCATGGCTGTTGCCCCACCAGGACAAAGTGAACATCAATCTGGTTTGGCAATCGACATTTCAAGCAAAAGCAATGATTTTCAAGTGAACATTGAATTCGGAGATACAAAAGAAGGAAAATGGCTTGAAGAGAATGCCCATGAGTACGGATTCATCCTCCGATACCCTGAAGATAAAGTGGAAGTAACACAATATCAGTACGAACCATGGCATTTCCGATATGTAGGGCAGGAAGCTGCAAACGTAATCAAAAAAAATGACTGGACTTTGGAAGAATACTTTAAAAACGTCAAAGAAATATGAAAGTGGCCGGAAGATTATCCTTCCGGTCATTTTCTATTAGTAGACATGTTTTTATATGGTGCAACAGTAGAAGCATTTGGTAAAGGGTGTGAATAATTGGCAGGAATTTGCAGACATTATGATTAAAGGCTGGATTTTAAGGTGGTACAGACTAATGACACCAATAAAAATTATTCCTAAAAAGAAGAGACAAAAAAAGAATCCGCGATATATAAGAGATGAGCCTGTTGAAACCATTGATAATCTGAGCGGCCCCGAATATAAAGAAATTCAGACAAACCTGGATATCAATATCTCTTACCTGAAAGAAGTATTTGGAGAGAGTGCAGATCTTGTAACCCGGAAGCTCCATCCACATCCGGATGTTTCAATGGTCATTGTATATATGGAGGGATTAGCAGGATCACAGCAGGTACAAGACAGCGTGATCAAGTCACTGTTGGACTGGTTTGGTACTACGAAGGTGATTGAAGACCCTGGTGCCCTGATTTCAAGTATCTCTGATACAAGTTTGACAATTGGGGATATTACCCAAACGGACTTATTTGAGGAAGTGTTTTCCAATGTTCTCTCAGGAGAAACGGCTATTTTTATCCAAGGGTATAACCAATCAATCATCGCCAAGACGAAGGATCCGACTAAACGGAACGTCGGGGAGCCACAGACACAGAGTGTTGTAAGAGGACCCCAGGAAGGGTTTACAGAGGACATTCGGACGAATAGTACATTGATCAGAAGAAAAATAAAAAATGAGAATGTGAGACTAGAATCGAAGACTGTAGGAAGATACACGAAGACAGAAATAAACATTATGTACATCAATGGGATCGTAAATCAGACCATTGTGGATGAAGTGCGGCGGAGAATAGATGAAATCGATATTGACAGTATTCTTGAGAGTGCATACATTGAAGAATTGATCCAGGACAGCACCATCTCACCATTTCCAACCATTTTTAACTCAGAGCGGCCCGACGTGGTTGCAGCAGGGATGATCGAAGGGAGGGTCGCCATCTTAGTGGATGGAACTCCTTTTGTCCTTCTAGTACCAGTGGTGTTTCCGCAATTCCTTCAATCATCAGAGGACTACTATCAGCGGTCGGACTTCGGTCTCATGAGGATGCTCCGATATGCAGCCTTCTTTCTGGCACTGCTAAGTCCATCCATGTTCATCGCGATTAAAACGTTTCACCAGGAATTGATACCGACACCATTAATGATTACCCTGGCTGCCCAAAGGGAAGGAGTGCCCTTTCCTGCGTTCGTGGAAGCTTTGATTATGGAGTTGACTTTTGAAATCTTAAGGGAAGCCGGGATACGGATGCCAAAGGCAGTAGGGCAGGCCATTTCCATTGTCGGTGCCCTCGTTATCGGTCAGGCGGCGGTAGAAGCCGGGTTTGTGACCCCTGCCATGGTCATCGTGGTGTCTATTACAGCCATATCCACCTTCGTCTTTCCAGCTTATAATCTGGCCATCGCGGTTAGGGGATTAAGGTTTGCCTTTATGATATTGGCTGCTTCGTTTGGGTTGTACGGGGTGACGGTAGGATTGTTTTTGTTAGTCATCCATTTATGCAGCTTAAGATCATTTGGTGTCCCCTATATGACGCCAATTGCTCCATATAATAAAACGGATCAAAAAGATGCCATTTTCCATTTGCCAATAAAGTGGTTAACGACACGTCCCAGGTTAATCAATCAAGCAAATTTGACAAGACAGCAATCGAAGAATAAATTTCAAAAAAATTAATGGTGAAAGGAGGAAGTAAGCAGGTGAAGCATGTAAAAAAGGTTGCCATTGTTTTTCTTGCCATCATCCTGCTTACAGGTTGCTGGAATCGAAGGGAACTTAACGAGTTGGTCATTGCACTGGCAATCGGAGTGGATAAAACAGACAATGGCTATTCCTTTACCGTTCAGTTGATAAACCCTACTACTTCTTCACAGGCTACGAAAAAAGGAGCCGTTGGAGCCACAGTAAGATCCACTTCTGCCGAAGGGGAAACGTTATTCGAGGCATGGAGGAAACTGACGAAATTAACCCCTAGAAAAGTATACTTTGCACACGTTCAATTATTGGTCCTTGATGAGGAATTGGTAAAGGAAGGTTTGAAAAGTCTCCTTGATCCTCTGATAAGGGATCACGAATTAAGAAATGATTTCTATGTTGTCGTTTCCAAGAATCAAAGTGCCAAAGACGTACTGTCTATTTTAACATACATAGAACCTATCCCGGCTCTTTCGTTAAAATCAATGATTACTTCGTCCAATGAGCATTACGGAAGCGTGACCGCCTATAAATTTGATGAAATGCTGGAGGACTTAAGTACCAAAGGGAAAGAACTAGCCATTACAGGAGTTATATTGGAAGGTGATCCTCTAGTGGGGAGAACTTCAGGGAATATTGAATCTTCCATTCCTGAAACGAAAGTGATCCTGGATAATTTAGCCGTATTCAAAGACGATCAATTGGTCGGGTGGTTTAATGAGAAACAGAGTAAAGGATACAATTATTCACAAGGGAATATTATAAGCAGCACAGAAGTCTTGAATTGCCCAGGTAGTCATGAAGGGAAGCTGACGGTGGAAATCATCCGGACGGATAGTAAACTCACAGCAAGGATCGATAAGAAATCCCCGGTCATTCTGAGTGAGATTGAAGTCGAGGGCAATCTTGTCGATGTGGAATGTAAATTGAATCCGTCCGATTTACAAGTGTTGGAAAGCATACAAAATCAACTGGCAGACAACATCAAATCGTCCGTTGAAGACAGTATCAAAGTGTCTCAAAAAGAGTTTCATTCCGATATCATAGGATTTGGGAGCGCTCTCCACCGCAAAGAGCCATCATATTGGAAGAAGCATCAAGATGAGTGGGATGAATTATTCCCTGACATCCGTTCAAAAGTAAACGTTAAAGCAAAGATTCATAATACAGGAACGTTAGGTGAGGCCCTTGAGGACTAGGAGGTGAATCCAGTGGTAAACGTCTTAATCATACTATCCGTTTCCTTCATTATGTTCTTCGTTGATTTTCCTCACCTTAAGAAATCCAGGAAAGAATTGGCGGTGTATGTATCAATTATCCTGTTTGGGATAAGTTTATTTGTAGCAGAAGCTTTTCATATAGAGGTCCCCAACCCACTGGAGGCCATCATTTTCGTCTTTAAGCCTGTAACAGATTGGATCAATAAACTGTTTAAATAAGGAGTATGAAACATGGATAACCAAGTAGAAAAAATATCCTCTCGACAATTCCAGCTGCTGGTTTTGTTTTTCGCGATAGGAAGTTCAATCCTGTTAACCCCGCCGGCTTTGATTAACGCAAGTCTGCAGGATGGCTGGATATCAGGAATCATCGGTGTTGCACTTGGTTTATCGGTTATCTATATATATGTTTCTTTAATTAAACTCAATCCTGGTCTCTCTTGGTTCTCTATCCTGGAAAAGGCATTTGGGACACTCGTAGGCAGGGTGATTTCCATTTTTTATTTTCTTTTTCTCTTTTTTCTGACCTGTGAAGTATTAAGTAACTTAGGGGATTTCATGGTCACTCAGATTATGGTTGAGACACCTAAAATGTATATCCATATGCTCTTTTTGATCCCGGTGGCATATGGAGTGAAGCAGGGGATTGAAGTGATTGCCCGTTCTGCTGAAGTGATATATCCCACGTTCATCATACTTTTAGTATTCCTGGTGATTTTTTTAATACCGGAAGGGCAATTGGTTAATTTAGAACCCATTTTGGGAGAAGGAATGAAGCCTGTCGTAAAAGGGGCATTGTCTACTCTCACAGTTCCTTATATGGAAATGTTTGCACTAATATTGATTTCAACCTATGTAGTGGAACAAACGAAGATTGGGAAATCCTTTTTAGTCGGAGGACTAGCAGGAGGTATTATTCTGATTTCATTGACATTCCTTATTATATTGGTGTTGGGATATTCTTTTTCCTCCCATCTGCCTTATCCAACCTATGTGTTGGCCAAAAAAATAAATATCGCAGACTTTTTGCAAAGAGTGGAGGTGGTGGCAGCGGCTGTATGGATCATGAGTTTATTTTTTAAGGTTCTGATTTGTTTTTATTCTACTGTGTACGGATTAGGAGAAATCTTACACGTGAAAAACCATACTGTTTTGATCTTTCCGTTACTTGTTCCGATCTTATATTTTTCTGTGACGATCTACCCTGATATTGCTTTTTTTACCATGTTTGTAAATGAAGTCATCCTCTCTTACACCCTGTTGTTCGGTCTGTTTATCCCTCTGTTGGGCCTATTTTCCTTGAAAATAAAGAATAAACTTCATTCTAAACAATCAGCTTAATGAAATGTATGCCTGGTATAGGAGGGGCTGGAGTTGAAATCAGATATGATCAGAATTACACCTTATCAACTTTATCTATTGACCCTGATGTATGCCATTGGCAGTACGATTTTATTGATCCCGCCTGCACTGATTAAGGCACAGAATGATGGGTGGATATCGGGATTGATTGGAACAGCGGCAGGGATGTTTTTATTCGTTCTTTACTATATCATTTCGAAGAAACACTCCTACAAAAATATGTTTCAAATTCATGACGATGTACTTGGGCCAGTTGCGGGTAAAATAGTGAACACTATCTATTTTTTGTATTTTTTCTTATTGAGTGCCCAGGTCTTGAGTAATCTCGGGGATTTTTTAGCAGAATCCGTATTGAAGGTGACCCCGAAGGAATACATTCATCTGTTATTTCTTATTCCCATCCTTTACGGTGCCAGGCAGGGGTTGGAGGTGATAGCAAGAACGACAGAAACCTTATACCCTACGTTCATCATCTTATGTTTGATTTTCTTTATGTTTATCATCCCTGAAGTGGATTGGCATCATCTGGAGCCCGTTGCCCGTTCCGGCGTGAAACCCATATTGAAGAGTTCATTGTCCATTTTTTCATTACCGTACTTGGAAATGGTTATATTCATGATGATTCTTCCCCATGTGAACGAAAGGGATCATGCTCTTAAATCCCTGTTGAAAGGAGGGGCTGTAGGAGGGGCTATCCTTATTATCATTACGGTATTGATCATTGGTGTATTCGGACATGATTTATCATCACATTATATTTATCCCACCTTTTTATTAGCCCAGAAGATAAATGTGGCGAACATATTTGAAAGAGTAGAAGTGATCATTGCTGCTGTCTGGATCATCAGTTTATTCATCAAGCTGCTTCTCTGCTACTATGTTACCTGTTTGTCATTAACCCACCTTTTCAAGTTTAGAAGTGTTAAACTGAGTGTCTTTCCACTTGGTGGCATCACTTGGTATTTTTCCATCATCATCTACCCCAATACTGCTTTTTTTCAACAATTCATCCAGGTCGCGTTAATTTACAAAATGATTGTAGGTTTCCTATTCCCCCTATTGCTTCTTTTTTTCCATTCAAAGAAGGCATATAAACAAGGAAGTTTAGACGTTCAGTGAAAATCAATAATGATTTACACCATCCACTCATACAACAGTAATAGAGGGTGTCCAAGCTACTGTAAATGGGGGAAAGGTATGGGGAGAGATTTTGGTATCATTGTGTTGGGCAGTGTTTTGGTAGGGATAGGCATCAATTTATTTTTTGTGCCCCATCTTTTTCTGGATGGGGGGATGATAGGGATAGGACTCATTTCACATTATTGGTTCGGGTTCAAGCCAGGCCTGACAATGATCATTTTAAGCATTCCTCTCTATATGTTAGCGTTTTTTATGGATAAAAGACTGTTTTATAATAGTATTCATGGCCTATGGTTATCATCTTTGATGATCGATGTTATTTATCAATGGAAAGATGCCTTCATCCTTCCACCCATGGGCAGCGCATTGTGCGGAGGTGCCTTTGTAGGTATAGGCATCGGTATGATGTTAAGGGGGAATTCTGCGACGGGTGGCACGGACTTATTGGCACAGCTGATCGGCAGGAGTGTAAAGATGAACGTGGGAAAAATCATCTTTGTCATTGATGGCCTTGTGTTAATGGTAGGCTGGCCGGTGATAGGAGTCGAATCGTTTTTGTATTCATTATTGGCTGTCAGTACAGTAGGTTTTTTTACAACACTATTGACACATCATAATCATGACAGCGGATTTTCCTTTCGTTAAGATGGAAAAGCTGATAGAATAAAGAAGCTATGGGCACAAGATTGCTCATAATGACGATTCATGATATTCTAAACGGAAATTCGCAAATGGAACATAGCAACGAAAGTGGTGGAAGCTTTGGAACAAGATCACACGGAACAAGAAAATCAAACGAGCTTTATAAAAATTAAAAAATTCAAATTTGTTATGCTTCTTTTTTTCCTGGTGTTTGCAACTGCTGGAATTACAACATTTGCACTTGCTTTTGGAGATGAAAAAGCAGTAAATGTAGGGGTACCAGAACGTTCAGAGTTTCAGAAACTGTATGAAGCTTATGACAAGTTAAATGAAAATTACTATAAGGATCTTGACCAGGACACCTTGGTGAACGGTGCTATTAATGGAATGCTGGATAGTGTTGGCGATCCTTATTCTGATTATATGGATGTAGAAGAAGCAAAGAAATTCCAGGAAAGCATCTCTTCTTCATTTGAAGGAATAGGAGCTGAAATCCAGGAGAAAGAAGGATATATATCCATCGTGTCTCCAATTAAAGGCTCTCCTGCTGAGAAAGCCGGTTTACAGCCGAATGATAAGATCACGAAAGTGGATGACAAGAGTATTCAAGGAATGTCCGTAACCGATGCAGTTCTTCTGATACGCGGTGAAAAAGGGACAAAGGTTACTCTGACCATCCAGCGGCCAGGTCAGGAAAAGCCCATGCAAGTGACCATCACAAGGGATGAAATACCGATTGAAACCGTGTATGCAGAAATGAAAGAGAATGGCGTTGCTGAAATCCAAATTACAAGCTTCTCGGAAAATACCTATAAAGAATTAACCGAAGCTTTAAATGATATGAACGATAAAGGCATGAAGAAACTGGTTCTTGATTTAAGACAAAATCCAGGTGGATTACTTGATCAAGCTGTTAAAATTTCCAACTTGTTTGTACCTGAAGGCGAAGTATTATTCCAAGTGGAAGACAGTAATGGGAAAGTGGAAAAATATATTTCAGAATCCGGGCAGAAGATAGACATTCCAACAGCCGTTCTGATTGATGGAGGTAGCGCAAGTGCTGCAGAAATCTTGGCAGCGGCTGTGAATGAATCAAATGATATTCCTCTTGTAGGCACAAAGTCCTTTGGTAAAGGAACGGTGCAAACAGCAGAAAACTTCAAGGATGGCTCCAATATGAAATTTACAACTGCCAAATGGTTGACTCCTGAAGGCAATTGGATTCATGAAAAGGGGATCACACCGGATATTGAAGTGAAGATGCCGGAATATGCACAGCTTCCTTATATCAATCCTGATGAGGAACTTAAGGAATCAGACCTATCAGATCAAGTGAAAACAGCAGAACAAATGCTCAATGCCCTTGATTTGAATCCAGGAAATGTAGATGGATATTATGATGAAGAGACGACAAAAGCGGTTAAGCAGTTCCAGGAAAAGAATGAATTAGACGTTACCGGAACGTTAAATGCAGAGACGACCTTAAAGCTCATGTCTAATCTACGTGACAAACTGAAAGAAAACGATCCTCAAGTGAAGAAAGCCATTGAGGAATTGAACAAAAAAAACTAAGAGCATTGGAAGATCTCAGGTGATGCTGCCTGGGGTCTTTTTTTATTGGATTGTTATTACTCGTATAGAATCGTGAAGCTTTACCGACAATGAGAGTATATATGAGGTGATCTTTATGAAAAAAACGGTGCTTCCCATGGCATTACTATTTTCTGTCGTCTTTATTGTGAGTTGTTCACCTTTCTTTCAAGATTGGAGACAACAGACAAACAGACAAGGCACGTCAACAGAAAAGCTTTTATCAAATGAAAAAGATGAACCCTTTTTTCCTTTGCTTCCAGATGAAAATAAAGCACCGGTTAACGTACTGTTAATTGGATCGGATCAGAGGGAAAACGAACCTGCCCGTGCGGATGTTCTGATGGTTGCTCAATATACTCCGCAATCATCTGTCATGAAAGTCGTGTCCATCATGAGGGATACTTACGTGAACATACCGGGATACCATAAGAGTAAAATTAATCATGCCTATTCATGGGGTGGGGAAGAGCTTCTGGCTGAAACGATACGTGAGAATTTCAATATAGATGTTCAGCATTCCATCAAAGTAGACTTCAATCATTTTATCAATGTTATGGATCTTGTCTTTCCTAATGGAGTAGAAGTCACAATAACTGAACCGATGATTAAACATTGGAAATGGTCAAAGGATTCCGGTAGACAACAATTAAAAGGAGAGGAAATATTACAATACGTGAGGTTTAGGGGGGATATTGAGAGTGACTTCGGCAGAGTGGAGCGACAGCAGGAAATTATGGCATTGGCAGAAAAAAGTCTGAAGGATCAGATGGAGTCCGGCGAAGGGATTACAACCGCAATTTCCTTAATGAGAGAAGGCTTCAAGAACGTTGAAACCTCTACCCCTATCAGTGAAGTGATTAAGTATGGGTTATCATTCATGATGAATCCTTTACAAAAAGTAGATACACTGCGTATTCCCATTGAAGGAAGCTTTACGGATCTTTCCACCGTTCACGCTGGTCTCGTACTAGACATGGATGAAACGAAAAATCAAGAAGCCATCGAACACTTCCTTAAGTCCGTTGAGTGAATTACCATGAGTGGAACTCAGAAGAATCAAGGTCCAGATAAGACTCGATCTTCTTCATTTTTCTTATAATCAAATCATGTAAATAGTTCTTGTACTTACGGTCTTCCGCATGACTATGTTCATGATGAAGAACTTTTAGGTGTTCAAGGTGCTCTTTTAATGTACGTTCATCGCTGTCAGAACCACCAGACTGGACCTTTCGAAGAATGACATCCACCAATTTGTCGTGTGTGGCTTCGACCGTCTTTGTTCCCTGCCTCGCATAGATGGCTCCATAGCGCAGTTCACCTCTTGTCACAATGGATGTGTAAGGGACGTAACGAGGGTCATAATCGATGATGAGAACCTGAAAACGTTTTAATTCCAACAAGGGATGCAGACCTTTAGGAAAAATGAAATCTTCCGTTCTATAGCGAAGAGATTTGGGAAGCAGGTGTTGAAGCTTATTATCAACGTCTGCCTTATCCAAAAATTCCTCATCCGACAATCCCTTCAAGTCCAAAGACCCATCGTCATCCTGCATTACACCTACAATAATGCATCCACCACCTGTATTGGAGATCGCCAAGATATGCTTAGCCATCTTTGTGAATTCAATCCAATCTGATTTGAAATCCACGTAATCCGTTTCACCAGTATTATGAAATAACAAATCCTTCAACGTTTCATGAGAAGGATTTTTCAAGAAGTCTCTCAATTTAATCGGAACAATCTTCTCATAGTACATTGGCAACCCCACCTTTAGCGTGTTCGCGGTGAATGATTTCTCGGAATGGACACTTTTGATCGATGTTCGAATACAGGATCGATACATTTTTGATAAGGACAACACATTCTGTTCCTGTTTATTTCATTCTATGCATGTAAAGATAAGAAATCACGTAAAGGTTGCTTCTTTTCTTACTGGTGTTCTATGCTATATTATGGTTTGGAACTTTCATTCATTGTGTTCATACCCACTTTCTAATAAACTATGTATAGATCTATAGAAAGGAAGATACCATGAAAAAAGATGTTTACATACTTTCCGGATTTCTTGGTAGTGGTAAAACGACGTTATTGAAAAGTTTTCTGCGTGCTTTAAAAGAACAAGATAGAAAACCGGCAGTTTTAATGAACGAATTAGGCAATGTATCCATAGATAGTGATGAAGTCGAGGAAGATACGGCATTAAGGGAGTTGCTTGACGGGTGTATATGCTGCACCATTTCAGAGAAGCTTGAATCCCAGCTTCAAGAGTTACTTATGAACCAAGATTTTGATGTATTAGTGATAGAGACGACTGGAGCAGCTCATCCTGTTGAAGTTGTCGATTCCATTCTATCGCCCCTGTTTGCCAATCAATTTGAATTTAAGGGAATTGTCACGGTAGTGGATGGATTACAATGGAAAAACCGGGATCAATTCAGCCCGGCGGTTCTCCATTTGATGAGAGAACAAATACGTCACGCTCAATATATTGTCGCGAATAAAATGGATTTGTTAACAGAAATGGAACAGGGGAGATTCTCTTATGAACTCCAACAAATCAACCAACATGCAAAGGTATATTTAACCAACTACTCTAAGGTAGCATTGAAAGATTTATTCGCATTGTCAGTTGAAAGCTCGTTCGATTCATATGAGAAAGCATCCATCGGTGAACAATTATCCTTACAGGCAGTGATATATACCTTTAGGGGAACGGTTAATGGTGAGGTATTTGAAGAATGGCTCCAAAATCAGCCGGACGGCATATACAGAATGAAGGGTTATGTTCCATTGCAGGGACGCAAATATCCAACCCTGTTTCAATATTCATATGGTATGCCCCTGTTCATGCCAGGGGATATGAATTATCCAACCAATTTTGTCATAATAGGAGAAAATTTACATAAGTCAGAATTAATACGTTCATTTGAAGAAATAGACATAATCGAATAACGGTATATGGGGAGAAACGTTTATGGTTTTTCTTTTGTTTAGTATTGAACTTATTTTTCTTATCAGTGGAATTTATGGGTTGAGTATTTATGAGTCTAAACTGCAATTCATGATCTTTATCGGGTTGATTGCACTCAGTGTTGTCATGTTTTTGACAACCGTTGTGTACTATGAAAGGAAAAAGCATAAAAAGGATAGGTCTTATGATTGTTGGGACTGTGGCATGTATTCACCGGATTGTCTACCTTCACCACCTGTGATGAAACGGTTGGATTGTGATTCACCTAATTGTGACTGCACCCCTGACTGCTCCCCGTAGGAGGAAAACGGAATGAAAGAAATCCTGAACTTTATGCCATGTCACAGATTGCCTGAACGTTCACTATTCGTAAGGGGGGTGCAATTCCCCCTATGTTTCAGGTGTATGGGCATCCTCATAGGAATGCTTTTAGGTGCACCGATCATTTGGATGTTCTGCCCAGGGTTGGTTTTCAATCATTTGATTTACGGAGGGCTTTTGATCATACCACTTTTAGTGGACGGATTCACTCAGCTTTGGAAATGGAGAAAAAGTACGAATCTTTTACGTTTGCTTACTGGAATGTTGTGTGGAACAGGATTATCGGTTTTTATCATTGTTTCTTCCAGGTTGGGAGTAAAGGTTATCATGATGATGACGGGCTCATAACATTGACACCCGGGAAGAAAAAAGATAAAATTAAAAAAGTTAACTTAGTGAATTATTTATTGAGTTTAAGAAAGGTCGTTTTTTAGTGGGAAAAGAATTGTTCGAGTTAGAGGGCTTATTTAGGTCCGTATTTAGAATGATGCGATCTGATATTCGAACCATCTTTGGGGAGTTCATTTCCAATGGAGAATTTAGAGTCCTTCAACTCATCAGGGAAAATGGAGCATTGAAATCCTCCGAAATTTCTAAACGTATGGAAGTATCGGCAAGCCACATTACATCCATTACAGATACCTTAGTAGAGAAGCGCTATATTACGAGACAAAGATCGAACGAAGATCGTAGAGTGGTAGAGTTGGCCCTTACCCCTCAAGGCATTGAAGTCCTGGTTCAATGTGAGGATAAGAAGTCTCAATATTTCCAGGAATTATTTCAAACGTTTGATAAAGAAGAAATACAGCACTTAATTGAACTGTTTGAGAAATTATTGCATTCATCCAATCGTAAATAATGTAAAGATGTATCTTGCACATGGGGTTGACCAGACGGTCGCCCCCTCCATTTTGTCCATTTACTTAAGTAGGTTAACTATTCATAAATTCAATATTAAGGGAGGCATAATATATGGAGCATTTAGAACAACGAAAAAAAGTAATGATTATGATAGCCATCATGTCAGCTATGTTATTCGCTGCATTAAATCAAACGATTGTAGGAACTGCCTTACCAAGGATCATTTCAGAAATAGGTGGAATTGATTATTATAGTTGGGTATTTACAATTTTCATGTTAACGAGTTCGGTCACTGCCATCCTGGTGGGGAAATTATCTGATATGTATGGAAGAAAGCCGTTTATTCTTCTTGGAATTGGTGTCTTTATGGTTGGTTCATTCTTGAATGGTCTTTCCTCTTCCATTTTTCAATTAATCATATTCAGGGGTATTCAGGGATTTGGGGCCGGGATGATCATGTCTACCGCATTTACGGCCGTAGGCGACCTGTTCTCTCCAAGGGAGCGGGGCAAGTGGCAAGGGTTAATGAGCAGTGTATTCGGCCTTGCGAGTGTATTTGGCCCGACCTTGGGCGGCTGGATCGTTGATAATGCAGATTGGCACTGGGTATTCTGGGTTTTCCTTCCTGTAGGATTCATTGCTTTTGGTATGATTTATAAGATGTTCCCTTCACAGACGCCAAATAAAGGGCTGAAAGTGGACTATCTAGGTTCGATTATGCTTACTTTGACCATTATCCCGTTACTATTGGCATTTACATGGGGAGGAAATGAGTATGAATGGGTTTCCCTGCCGATTATAGGGTTACTGTCAGCGACGATAATCTCATTTGTGTTATTTATCATTACGGAAACGAAAGCAAGTAATCCAGTTCTGCCTCTTCATTTATTTAAAAATAAGGTGTTTACATTATCTAATATCATCGGCTTTATTCTGGGAGCAGGAATGTTTGGAGCCATCATGTATATGCCGTTCTTTATTCAAGGAGTCATGGGGACATCTGCAACAAAGTCAGGCTTGGTAATGATGCCGATGACATTAAGTATGGTGATAGCAAGTACAGTAGGTGGTCAGATGATCACAAAGACAGGCAAATATAAGTTCCTTGCCCTTATAGGATTATTGGTCATGAGTATTGGAATGATCCTCTTATCTTTTATGGATTCCAATACCACCAATTCAACAGCTCTTGTAAACATCATCATTGTAGGGACTGGTCTTGGATTGAGTTTCCCTGTGTTTACCTTAACCGTTCAAAACGCAGTCCAACATAAATTCCTCGGTGTGTCCACTGCTGCCACTCAATTATTCAGGCAGATTGGAGGAACGATTGGTGTGGCTATCATGGGTACAGTGATGAATACATCCATGTCATCCAGAATGACAGAGAAAATGGCTGAGGTGAAGGATTTACCATTACACATGACTCCCGAAACCAGTGAAGTATTCAAACAACTCCAGGATCCTCAAAACATTATGAACAGTGAAAAGTTGAAAGAACTGCAATCAACCTTACCACCTGAATATCAGGGGGTTTACTCCTCGATATTGGACGGTGTCAGGGAGTCATTAAGTTTTGCTCTGACCAATGTCTTCTTTATTGGAGCGGTCATCCTTCTCCTTGGATTGGTTTTAACGTTCTTTATGAACGAAATCCCTTTAAGAATGTCGAATAAAGACATAGCCGATGAAGAAAAAGATTCATCGCTTAAAGAAGCGTCCAATCATTGATTGATTCCCACTTAAATAAAAAGAAGGGTAAAAGTGCTGTCTCGAATTTCGAGCCACTCTTTTACCCTTCGATTCATTGCACCGAACTTTCTCCGAATTTTTTAAATGTCATTTCATCTTCCACCAGTCCGCAAGCGGCACATTGAACTTTTAACTCCGGCCCATTATATGCGAGATGAAACGGTTCGAGTTGCCCTTCTTCATAATTTTGAACTACTTCTCCCGAGGCTGGATCAAGTTTCACACTCTGAGATACTTGTTGTATAATGTTAAATCGGGTACGATTCGTCTTGCAGCTTGGACAGCGATAGGGTGTAGACATGAACATCACCTTTCCTCTTTTTTAATAGTATGCTTTGGAATTAAACTTTTTATGTAAAGGTAGTTGGGACATGAGATCACAATCATTCGATGAATTATTAGAGGCCTACAGGAAGGTTTGGAAGAACAGGTTATTAGAAACGGACGGTTCTACTTCAGAAGAAATCCTCAAGGAAACCGTTTTATATGAATTACTTGACGGCAACAGTCATCCAAGAGTTCGTAAATCAAAAACTGAAAAATATTTATCCGCTACGAAGAGAATCATTGAATCGGAACTGACTAATGATGAGAAAGTGGCATTGGTACAAATACATATTGATATGATCGAGAGAGGGGTAGAATAAGGGCAGGTTGACATCACATCTTACATAAACGTACATAGAATGGATGGCAGCAGTAAAGAGTCATGACGACGTTCTTATGGTTGAATTATCTATCGTAACCATTTGAGCATTTTCCTTCCTTATATACCTGTGTATGTATATAATGATTTCTAGATTAGTGTAAAGGATGATGCAGGTATGCTATTGATAAGCTTACTTATATTTAGTGTCCTATCTTATATGATGTACTATCGTTATTTTCCTGTAAGAATAAAGCAGTGGACTTCCCCCGAGGTATCTTCCCGTCATGTCATTGTGGATGTGAGGGATTATCAAGATTCATCTAGGGGAAACTGCCCTAACATCGTGGCAATTCCATGTGGATATATTAAAAGGCATTCACATGATATCCCTGATGGTCCCATCTTGGTAATGGGGAGCAATCCAATTGAATGTAATGTAGGAGTCAGGCAACTAATCCGTCATGGATTTAATGTAGAAGGATATTTAATGATTGAATCTGACAAAAAATGTAACGAATACCTATCATTAGGATAAAATTACAGTCTTCGTGAAATGTTACTGTAACATCCGTTACAAAATGAGGGTCTTTAAAATGTTGTCAATATTGATATACAGGTAATTATTAGTCTTCAAAACTAATTATTCTAACGTTGGAAATGAAAGTTAATCAATGGTAAAGTCCCATTCATCCTACTAGAATCAGTGATTACTATTGTGCTATAGTGAAATTGGTTTTCAAAACAGAACAATTGATTCCTCTTTCCCAACTTTTCCCGTAAATGTAACAAAAATAGGGTGGTATGATGAATGTGCAACAGGGAAAAACACATTCACTAAGGAGGAATTCATTTTTATGAACAAGAAAATGATTATTTCAACTGCAACAGCATTCACTCTATTAGCAGCACCGTTTGCGGGAGGTAAAGCTGACGCTGCAGCACCATTCCCGACAGATAAGGTTGCACATCAAGTGAACGCATTTATATATAGTGGTAATCAAGAAGATGTAAATAAATTTGTACAGGATACTCTAGCAAAATATCAAATTGATGGCAAGAACATCAATATTCAAGAGCTGTTAAAAGGGCATGTACCTCAAGGCCAGGCCGCTCCTGCGCCAGCTGATGCAGCACCTAAAGCAGAAGCCCCTGCTCCTGAACAGAAGGAAGCACCTAAAGCAGAAGCTCCTGCTCCTGAACAGAAAGAAGCACCAAAACGAGAGGCTCCAGCACCAGCTCCTGCGCCTGCAGCAAATGAGCAGAAGCAGCAGCAGGCAAGTGAAGAAGCAGGTCAATTGAGTCAATACGAGCAAAAAGTAGTCGAGTTAACAAACCAAGAGCGTGCAAAGCAAGGTCTTCCAGCTCTTAAAGTAGATACTGAGCTAAGCAAGGTTGCCCGTGAAAAATCTCGTGACATGCAGGCGAATAACTACTTTTCTCACGATAGCCCGACATATGGTTCACCATTTGATATGATGAAGCAATTCGGCATTCAATATAATTCTGCCGGTGAAAACATTGCTATGGGTCAGACTACTCCAGAAGAAGTAGTACAAGCGTGGATGAATAGTGATGGTCACCGTAAAAATATCTTAAGCTCTAACTTCACTCACATCGGAGTGGGTTATGTAGAAAACGGTAACTATTGGACTCAGCAGTTCATCGGAAAATAATCATGCATCTTCATAACACCAGTCTCTCATATTGAGGGGCTGGTTATTTTTTATTGATGTTACATAAGCTTAGTGTTAACGATTAACATGGAAATATACGGTGGATGATGGTAGAGCATGAATTCTTTCGTTCTCATGGTGTAGGAACGTTCATTCCCTCAGACGTACAACCTTATATAGTTGGTGATCGATGCATATTCGTAAGCGTCAAATAATCCCCGCATACTTTTTACACGTTACTCATGTTATTGGATGGTAATTTGGTTATCGATAATAACCGAAGTGAGCGTTCCATTAAGCCCTTTGTCATCGGAAGGAAGAATTGGATGTTCTCCAATACACCGCGAGGTGCTCGGGGAAGTGCCATCATGTATAGTGTCGTGGAAACAGCCAAAGAGAACAGGTTAAGTCCTTATCATTATCTTCTGTATTTGTTTGAGACACTACCGAATATCGATCTGAAAAATAGAGAAGAAATCGATGAAGTCTTACCTTGGTCAACGACTCTTCCGTCCACTTGCAGAGTGCCGAAAAAAGGACTTCACTAAACGTAAGCCCAGAGAATGCATTTCATGCCCTGGGCTATTTGACGTTTACGTTGTTCCAGAGAATAATCTTCTGCGTAAACTAAACGATCTGTTAGATTTCACTTTTGTTTTTGATGAACTTAGGGATAAATATTGTCTTGATAGGGGTCCAAATGCTATCGACCTTATACGCATGTTTAAATATTTATTGTTATGAGGATGAGAATGCCATTTAGTTATTAAAAGAGATGGAAATTTTATGATGAACGAAATTTTGATTCTTTTCATTACTATTCAAACATTTTTATTTATGTTTATGAGTTTTTTTACTATGGTAATTGTCAGAATGCATTATGATATAATAGGTCATTAACAGCTAGTATTTGATCTTTAGAAAGGACCTATCGTGATGAGTAAAAAAATAACATGGCTAGTCACTGGAATTTTAACGGCAATATTAATTTGTGCGACAATTATCGGTATGACTCAACCGAAAGATGCGGAACCAATAGAAAAGGTGCAAAGGAAGGATTGGAGTAAATATCCAGGTCTGGAGCTTGAAACAAAGACGAAGGAAACGGACCTCTATACCTCTTCCATTAGTTATCTCATTACAGAAGATAAACAAATCAACAAAACCATTAAAGACTGGATTTCTTCAGAGAAAGAACAGTTTATGAATCAGATGTATGAGAATAAGTCCATCCTGAATACAGATCACAGGGCAAATATAACAATCACGGTCGATACCCATCAGATGGAAAAACATCTGTATAGTGTAGAATTTACAAGCTATCAATTTGCTGGGGGAGCAAACGGAAGAGAGAAAAAGAAAATCTTCAATATTGATACATCTTCCCAAAAGTTACTCACGATTCACGACATTGTAGATGGTGAGGAGAATCTTGATCTATTACGAAGAAAGATTAAAGACCAGTTGAAAAATGATAAAAATCTCTCACCATACGTATTTGAAGAGTATCTGGAAAAGGCGTTAGAAGATCCGAATGATTGGAAATGGTCGATTGATACGAATTACTTTCGCATGTATTTTGATGAATATGAGATTGCAGCAGGTGCTGCCGGGGGGATAGAAGTGAAAATCCCTATGAAGGAAGTGCAATCGCAGCTTTCAGTTAACATACAGGGAGAACCGACGGAGCATCAGAGTTCAAATAGTACGAAGGAAAATGGAGAAATAAAACCTTTAGATCCAAATGGCAAATATGTGGCCCTTACCTTTGATGACGGACCTAGCCCTAAGGTGACCCCTGATATACTCAAGACATTGAAAGAGCACTACGCCAAAGCCACCTTTTTTATGCTGGGTAGCCAAGTAGACTTTTATCCGGATCTTGCGAAAAAAGTGTCTGAAGATGGCCATGAAATCGCCAATCATACATTACATCATCGAGACTTATCTCAACTTGGGCAAGAACAGATCGAACATCAAATTAAGGAGTCAGAGAAGATCATCACTAAAGCGACTGGTCAGGAGAATTTGCTGATAAGGCCTCCATACGGTGCTTATAATGATAAAGTGGAGTCAGTAGCACAAGCAGCGAACGAACCGCTGATTCTTTGGTCAGTGGATTCCTTGGATTGGCAAAGTTTGAACGAACAAGATGTGATTACCACCGTAGAGCATGAAGTTGTACCGAATTCCATTGTTCTTCTTCATGATATCCATCCCTCCACTGGCAAAGCATTGCCGGAACTGCTTTCGGCATTGGAAGATCAAGGATATGAATTTGTAACGGTATCACAACTATTGACATTAAAGCAATTTGACGAAAGTAACCCAGTTTTCGGTGCAGTGAAATAGAAAGAAAGAAGCGTCTCGTTTTGATAAGAGGGCACTGAAAAAGTCCTTTGAAAATAAAAGGTATCATTCTCTAAAAATTTCAGAGAATGATACCTTTTTTAGTTGTATAATTAGATTATCAATTTGAAACGGGTGGCTATTATGATTCAAAAACAACAATCGATGACTTTCAGTCCTTATATAGAGATTTATAACTTAGTTGTTCCAAGAATAATCTTCTGCGTAAACTAAACGATCTGTTAGATTTCACTTTTGTTTTTGATGAACCTAAGGATAAATATTGTCCTGATAGGGGTCGAAATGCTATCGACCCTATACGCATGTTTAAATATTTATTGTTAAAGACTATCTATTTATTTCTTCTATCACTATGATCTACGAGGAAGCGTGACCAATGTCGTCTATTCTGACGCCAAACAAGTCAAAGGATACGATTATGACGACTTTGGAAACCTTAAAGAAGATGGCGATAAAGGGTTCAAAAACGATGTGAAGTTCACAGGGGCGGTGCATGACAGCTCAACGGGTCTTTACTACACGAATGCTCGGTACTACAGTTCAGAGACCGGCCGATTCATTTCTCAGGATTCCTATTCTGGAAACGTATTCGATCCATGGACGCAGCATTTGTATGCCTACACCAGCAATAACCCGATTAATTTTGTGGATCCGACAGGCCATTATCATGTAGATCCCGACGGGAATAAGATCTTGCCAACAGGTAAGTAGGCAGAAAAGTATGGTAAGATAACTCCAGCCTCTAAAGCTGGTGAAATGGCAGGAAGAAGGGTAGTTAGAGAATGGAACCCGTCAACTGGTCTTAAGAGAACATGGCATGAACCTGTAGGCCATAATGGTTTGATTAGGCAGGTAAGGCCAGATGTTAAATTTACTGGTGGAACAAAGGTTCATTTCAGATTTGATAATAGTGGAAATTTTATCGGTAATTGGTGAGAAAATGAGACAACCAACTAAAGAAGAGATAATTAGTAAATTAGAACTTATTTTAAAAGGAACAATATCTAGAGAAGAAGTTGCGGATTGGGCATCAGAATATTTAATGCAGGATGAACTCAACATTACAGATGAAATTGTATGGGAGTTACTTCAAATTGTTTCTGGAGTGGACTTAAAAGATAGCCCAGATGAATATTTACACGTAGAACAAGATATTAAGGATTGGATAAACAAATATACTATTAGATAATGGATAAGCCTTGATTGGCTATTCATCATGAAAAAAAGAACAATAAAAGCCGTCACGACTACAATTCCTTCTACTTCAGCGCTAACAGCAGGGTTTTTGCCAATGAGCCAACCAGTTGCTGCAGAGGCGCCAGAACAAAACACCAAGGAACAGCAGGCTAATGAAATTCTGGATGAACTTTACAATTCATCATTTACAGGAGAATTCCCAGGTGTAGTGGAAGGGCTAAAACTGAATGAAAGCACTAAGGAAGATGTGTTTAATTTACTTGGGCAGCCAACAAAGGACAGTACTGGCGATTTTGATGTTTATTATGCCAATATGGGACATCCTGGATATGCGTTCAGCTACGCTGATGACGGGACTATTAAGGAAATCCGATACTTAGGTACAAACATACAGCGTCAAACAAACCTTGGTGGTATCACAGAGGCAAAGCTTCTTCATGAACTGGGGGTCCCTGATAGCATCACCCCTATACTCGACAGTCGTGAATCAAAGCTCCTTTACACCGTCGGGGAGTATCACCTAGAATTCATTATTGGGAATGACCCGCAAGTGGATACGGATCAACGGACGGTTACACATGTGAATTTAGTAAACTAAATATGTCTCAAAAAGGACCCTTAGCTTATAGATAGGTGTAACAAGCTTGTCCTCTTTTGCATACGATATACGGCACCTTCAGTTAACCCTACCATCTTCAACTGCTCGGACAAAAACACTCTTTTCTAATAAAGGGTGTTATTGGGGGCACACTCCTGAAGAGGTGCTACATATCTTATATTGACTCCAAGAGTTAACATATACTCATTTACCAAGAGGGCTCCTTTCGCGGGGAAGGTGCTCTCTTGGGTTTTACATAGACATTTAAGTCATGTATATAATCATTTTTTTGATCTAGTATACATATAGACTATTTTCCGACACTCACCTTTCCACCTTCCTAATATTAATCAATCTCTAAAATAAGTATATTTCATACCAGAGCCTATTATTAGTAAATAGATTATCTTAGTAGATTTACCCAATCATATATATATAAATCCTCATATACTATCGTATTGATGGAAAGAGGTGAGAAAAATGGCTAAATATTATTATCAACAAAGACGTCACCACAATGGTGGTAAAGATAAAGTAGAGGTAACAAGTTATGCAGTTCCTGTAAATCGCAGTTTGAATTTCGTAGTAAATGAACAACAACGGATTCAAATTTGTGCGGTTTCATCTGATCCAAATGATAACTTAGACGCACAAATCTTAGTAGCGTTAACCAATCCAGATCAAGCAGAAGATGTTCAAGTCATATTTGAATCGACAGGAGAACAAGTGCAATTTACTGAACAAGGGAGTTTTATTTTTACTCCTGTTTTATTAAACACATGTTCAAATTTACTCCTGACATTTAAACAACCAGGTCAGTATACCTTTGATATTGCGCTTGAAGAAGAAGTTACAAATATTAACTTAGCCACAAATTGGGAAACTATTAATGTCCTAGCAGCAAATAATGCTTAATATATAACCCTACATCAAAGGATGTAGGGTTTAGTTGTTACTAGTAATAATATTAAATAGAAATGTCTCTATTTTACATAAAGCACATTTGCGGAACTCTTCCAAAATTCTTGTGTACCCCAGTGGTCTAAGATAAATGTATTCAACTTTTGGGAAAGTTGATAAAGTTCTTGATCATTCTTCATGGCAGAACATCCTCATAATCTTTTCAATCAGTATGGTTGAATAAGGAATTCTCTATACCAAATCCGGACATTGTGAAATCCTCACAATGAGAAAACAATACCGTACTACAACTAAATTCAATAAAGACACAATCTCAGACACACCTGAGGGGTTCAAGTAATGAATCTGTTTATTGTTTGCACCTTTTTGCGTCCACGCATATTCCAAAAATGGATGAAAGGTTGTACCTGGGCACTGGGGGATAACCGTCTTGAAGTACGACTTTTTCATTCTGAAATGTCCCATTTAAGAGCTTACATTTGCAATTCAGCATAATCCTTCTTACTATTGAAGTATAACGCGTACGTGGAGTGAGCCTTATGAAGGAAAAAGTTGTACTTATAACAGGAGGATCCAGGGGGATCGGCCGACGGACTGTGGAGGAATTTTCAAGTCAGGGCTATACCGTGATCATGAACTACAGGCAGGACGATGTATTTGTTAGAGATCTTGTATCTCAATTACAGGATAAATATAACAATCATATAATAGCGATTAAAGGTGATATCTCTGTACCTGAAGAATGCGAACGAATGGTGAAAGAGATCTGGAATGTAGTCGGAAGTGTAGATATTTTAATTCATAATGCCGGCCCTTACATAAAAGAACGGAAGTCATTTGCTGACTATACCCCTGAGGAATGGAATTACATAGTAAACGGAAATTTAAATAGCGTCTTTTATTTATCCAGGCTGATCATCCCTAAAATGCGGGAAAAGAAATGGGGTAGAATCATTACGTTTGGATATGACCGGGTTGAAACAGCTCCAGGCTGGATCTATCGTTCTGCTTTCGCTGCAGCAAAGGCGGGCCTCGCATCCTTTACGAAAACCATATCGATAGAAGAAGCTCCAAGTGGCATTACAGCCAATATGGTATGTCCGGGGGATATTGTAGGGGAGTGGAAGGAAGAACAGATCCACAGAGCAAAGGAATACCATGATGACTCAACCCCGGTAGGCCGTCCTGGCACAGGGGAAGACCTTTCGCGGATCATATTTTTCCTTAGTAAAGAAGATTCCGATTTTATCACCGGCTCCATTATCCCCGTAACAGGAGGTAAGGATGTTCTAGGGAAGATATTTCATCAGTGAATTGATCAACAGACACGGCAGCAAAGATCAGCCGTGTCTGTTGGTTTCAAAATGGGTTTATTCACTTTTAAAGTGATATTGTTTTCGAAACTTCTTTTGTATGGACACTAATCTTGCTGACAACGTTATGGCTCCTGCAGTGAGGCCTGATGTCAATCCCAGCCAATAACCATAAGGACCAAAGGCAGTATAATTTGCCAGTGCATACCCCAGGGGCAAGCCAATCACCCAGTAGGAGACAAGTGCCATCATAAAGGTGATGTTAACATCCTTGTATCCTCTAAGAGCACCCTGTACTGGAGCTTGTATGGCATCCGACAGCTGAAAGAACACGGCGTATAATAAGAAATGAGCCGTCAATTCCAAAACGTATGGATCATCCGAGTATAAATATGAAATTTCTGATCGAAACACAAGCAGTATCACACCATACATAACTGCCAACAGCAAGGCGAAACTAACACCCATCCAACTGTAGATTTTAGCATCCCGGAGGCGTTTCGCCCCTACCTCGAACCCTACTACAATGGTTAAAGCCATGGAAATGCTGAGTGGGATCATATATAGAAAAGATGCAAAATTGATTGCTGCCTGATGAGCTGCGATTACTACTGTATCATAGTTGCTCATTAACAGGGTGACGGCAGAAAAAATGCTCACTTCAAAGAAAATCGATAAGCCGATGGGTACACCGATTAAAAAGAGCTCCTTCCACTTGAAGAGGTTGGGTTTATAAAGGGTTTTAAATACTGAGAATTCATTAAAAGGAGCTTTAGTATGTACCACCCAAAAGGCAATGAGTGTGATGGTCCAATAGGTGATGGCTGAGGCATACCCCGCACCCACTCCTCCAAGTTCAGGGAAACCAAATTTTCCAAATATCAGCAAATAATTAAACAGTACGTTTATGGGAAGGGAAAGCAATGTAATGATCATCGTGACCCGTGTCATACCAAGGGCATCAATAAACGATCTCAAAACATTATAGATGAATAACGGGACCATCCCAAATGAAAGGGCGATCAGATAATCCCTGGCTACGGAACGTACCCCGATTTCTATATTCATTCCATTTAAAATGGGATCCAGAACAAGTGCTCCGGCAGCCATGATGGCAAGTGATAAAGCTATGGCAGCATACACACCTTGAAGTACAGTTTGAGGAACATCCTTACGGTTGCCTCCTCCAATTAATTGAGCAACGATAGGGGTAACAGCGAGAAGAATGCCGCTCAATCCTGTAAACACCGGTACCCAAAGGGAAGAACCTATGGCGACTCCAGCAAGATCAATTGGAGAGTATCTTCCTGACATGATGGTGTCAAAAAAGTTCATCGCAAACATTCCCAACTGAGTGATGAGAATGGGGATGAGTATAATCAATAATTGTTTTATTTTGTCTCTTATCGTATTCGTTTCTCTCATGGAATGAACTCCTTTGAATAGCGTCCTTAAATGTATGATAAATTCACTATCATACTGTACCATATTTTTGAGTTGAAGAGAGTCAATATGCATTGAAATGGTTTACACTTATTAAACCAATGATTTCTTAGGGAGGAAAAGAATGATTAAACAGTGGCAGGATTTGATTTGGATTGTTTTTTTAATATGGTACGGCGTTGGGATCATCCTCGTTTCTCTAGACTTGCTTCCTCCGGCCCTTCAATGGGCAATTGCCGTTTTTTTATATCTGGCTGGTTTTTTGGCTATTCTTTATGCAGTGAAGAAATTCAAGGGAAGGTTTGGACTGATGGTTGCTTTATGTATCATGCTCCTGACGATTGTTGCAGAGTCGCTAGGCGTTCATTATGGTCTGATCTTCGGGTCCTATCATTATGAGAAGGACTTTGGTTTTCAACTGTTTGGAGTGCCGGTCACGATTGGCTTTGCCTGGGTAATGGTGATATTCACAAGTATGGCCCATTATGAATTTCTCCTTAAAGGGCCAAAGACGTTTATGGGTGCCTTGAAGTATAGTGCGGTGACCTCTCTTTTAGCGGTGACGATGGATTTGATTATCGATCCTGTCGCGTTTAAAGGAAGACAGTATTGGATATGGGATCAGGATGGAGTGTATTATGATATTCCGACTCAGAATTTTTTAGGCTGGTTTTTTGTTTCATTCTTCATTCAATTTTTCCTTTACTTCTTATTGAAACACGTTGATGTACCTGTCAAATGGAGCGAGCGGATGAGGCTACTTTATGTCCTGGTCATCCTGATGTTTATAGTGACGGCCATGGTAGAAGGGTTATGGATCGCCGTCATGGTTACATCCGCATTTTATGGGGCCTCTCTCATTCTAAGAAAACGATTGGAGAAAGTAGTATGATTGAACCTAGAAAAAGCCCAGGATTTCAACACATTCTTTCCCATTATCTTACTTATCAGCTCAAAAAACATTTTTATCGTATATGGATCGATGATCAAAGGAAGGAAGGAAATGCCTCTTCAGGACATTTGGTACTTGCGAATCATTCGAGTTGGTGGGATGGATTGATGCTCTTTTATTTGAATGACAAGGTAATCAAAGAAGACAGCTATGCCATGATGAGTGAACAAGGAATGGAGGATTTCCCATTCTTTCGTAAAATAGGGGCATTCTCTGTTAACCCTGAATCGCCAAAAGACCTAGTGAAATCCTTAAAATATGCTGAAAAGTGTCTGCAAGAGAAAAAGACCGTATGGATTTTCCCCCAGGGCAGGGAAGAACATCTTGAGAAAAGGCCCCTTTCATTTATGAGCGGGCCGGGTTTCTTAATCGAACGTAATCCAGAAATTAAGATTACGATGGTCACGTTTTACTACACCTTTCGGCATGATCAAAGACCTGAATTATTTATCCAGATAAGTGAAACAGCAGTCGATGCAACTCAGCAGCATACAAGAAAAGTCCTTACAGACTATTTAAGGACAGTGATGGAAAATAGGCTCGAAAACATAAAATCCGATATCATTCATGGAGACATTTCAGCCTATCATTTGCTGCTTAAAGGATTTCCCACCAACAGCGAATGGCTTAGCTTTTGGAAAAGAAGGAAGCAGGGGTGAAAGGTCAATGAATTATTATATCCTGATCACGATCGTCTTTGTCCTGATTACGTTCATCAACCTTTGCTTTCTGCCGAGACTTTCACGTAAAGAATCATCAAGTGAACTTGTTTCTGTACTCGTTCCCATGAGGAATGAAGAAAGGAATGTCAGAGGATTAATCGGGAGCTTAAAGAAGATTACCTATTTACCGATCGAATTCATCATACTGGATGATGGTTCGACGGATCGAACGTCTGAACTTCTCTCGGAACAAATAAATGGGGATGAGCGTTTCACCGTTGTCAACGGAAAGCCCCTTCCTAAGGGGTGGGTAGGAAAAGTCCATGCATGCAAGGAGCTTAGTGAGCAGGCAAAGGGTACATATTATTTATTCCTGGATGCAGATGTCAGGGTGTCACCTTCCATCATTGAGAAAGTATTATTCCAGATGAACCGCTACAATGCAGGACTTGTAACGGGTTTTCCACAATTCCCCATACCTACTTTACTCAGTAAACTGCTGGTTCCTTTTCAACATTTCCTGGTATATTTTCATCTCCCGCTTGCCGTCGCCAACCATACAACGAAAAAAGCATTCACGGCGGCTCACGGTGCGTTCATGTTCTTTAAGAAGGAAGCCTATGATGAGTGTGGTGGTCATGAAGGAGTGAAATCTTCACTATTGGAAGATGTTCATATTGCGAGGAGATTGAAAGAAAAGGGCAGGAAAGTGACCATTGTCAACAATACCCATGACGTAACATGCCATATGTACAATTCAAATAAGGAAGTATGGTCAGGTTTCTTGAAGAACATTTATATTGGTTTAGGTAGAAACCCATTGTCAGTTGCAGTGCTTTCTCTATTTTATTCTATCTTTTACATACTGCCCCTTCCTTTGGCCGTTTACGGGTTATTGTCAGGGGATTGGAGATATTTGGTTCCACTTCTGGCTATATGGTTGCAAACATTCATGATTGATCTTGTCTCGAATCAAGCCAAGTGGCATTTTCTTGTCATGCCCTTTGCTGCAATATGTTTTATCATCATAATGTGGGCATCCATGCTAAGGGGATTGAAGAAGCAGGGATATGTCTGGAAAGGAAGGACTTATTCATGAAAAAAGTCATTATCGTTGGCTGCGGATTAGGAGGTTTAGCTGCAGGGATCTCACTTCAAAATAAAGGGTATCATGTCACGATCTTTGATGAAAACCTCCACCCAGGTGGAAAGATGATGCCGGTTGAAATAGAAGGATATTCCTTTGATTTTGGACCCAATACCATCACGATGCCTGAAGTGTTTCAATCAGTTATCAATGATGCTGGAGGGGACGCCTCCAAGTATTTTCAGTTTGAAAGATTGGTCCGACATACTAAAAATGTCTTTCACAATGGAAAGGTACTGTATCAATCAGCGGATCCCATGGAAATGAGGAAAGAACTTGAAAAATTCGATCCTTATGGCGCAGCTCATTACAAAGAGTACTTAAAGGAAGTAGGAAAGCTGTACAAACTGGCTGAGAACGGTTTTTTCTACAGGGTCTTTGGTTCATGGAGGGATTATCTTGCCCCTCAGTTAACCGCAAGCTTTATTAAGGTCCGTCCCTTTGAAAAGATGGCTCATTTTCACCGCAGGTTTTTTAGGGATGAGGATGTGTTGAAGGTGTTCAATCGTTATGCAACGTATATTGGATCCTCTCCATTTTCCTGCCCTGCGACCTTTTCGTTGATAGGTCACCTTGAAATGGAAGAAGGGGTGTATTATACGAACGGCGGAAACACGAAGATAGCGGAGGGTTTCTATCAGTTTTTTAAGGAATTGGGTGGTACTGTCCATTTGGGGGAAAAGGTGAAGGAAATCGTAGTGAATGGGAAAAGGGCAGTGGGTGTTGTGACCGGAGAAGGAGAAAGGTTATTTGCCCATGATGTGATTGTCAATGGTGATTTTATCACGGCTACTAAAGACCTGATCAAGGAGAAGGATAGACCAAGCCATCCTGACAGAAAATTGGATTCTTATGTACCTTCCATCTCCGCGTTTGTGATTTTGGCAGGATTAAAGACCTTTCAGGAATCCGTACATCATCATCAAGTATATTTCACAAAGGATTATGAAAGGGAATTTAAAGAGATTTTCAGTAAAAAACAGCTGCCTAATGATCCAACAATCTATATCAGTCATTCAGCTGCGTCAGATCGGAGCGTTACAAAAGGTAGCAATCTGTTCATTCTTGTGAATGCCCCGGCCGTTAAGCTGTCTGAAGAAGAAGCCCTGGAGTACAAAGAAAAGATTTATCAAACCTTAGAAGAAAAAGGGCTCTCGATACGTCAACAATTGGAAGTGGAGAGAGTCTTTACGCCAGATACGATCAAACGGAAATTTTCTGCCTATAAAGGGTCCCTTTATGGCCTGGCTTCACACCGGATGACCGAGGCCTTTCTTCGTCCTTCCAATGTCAGTAAAGATATTGAACACCTTTTTTATGTTGGGGGGACTACCCATCCTGGTGGAGGGTCCCCTATGGTGACAATCAGCGGAAGAAATGTCGCGGCTTATATTCTGGAAAGAGATGGGATTGTAGAGCAGTGAAAATGATTCATTATAATAAATAACGTTATTGTCAAATTTTCGTAGTTCTATGTTCAGGACATATTTGATAAAGTGTATAATGATGAGAAGAAAAGAGTTAGGAGTTTGTACATATGAGTAAACGTATAGTATTTACAGGCGGTGGATCGGCAGGTCACGTCACGGTTAACACAGCACTGATCCCACACTTCGAGAAAGAAGGATGGGAGATAACGTATATAGGATCGGAGGACGGAATCGAAAAGGAAATGATCACAGAACAATTTCCCCATATTCCGTATGAAAGCATTTCTAGCGGGAAGCTCCGACGCTATTTTTCATGGAAAAACTTTTCAGATCCATTTCGTGTCATGAAAGGTGTAGTAGACGCATTGACCGTCATCCGAAAGACGAAGCCGGATATCATTTTCTCCAAGGGTGGATTTGTTTCCGTTCCCGTTGTCATGGCTGCAAAATTGGCAAAGGTTCCTGTTGCGATTCATGAGTCCGATGTGACCCCCGGCCTCGCTAACAAATTGGCGGTCCCTTTTGCCACCAAAATTTTTACGACGTTCCCTGAAACCGTCCACTCCCTGCCCGCTGACAAATCTTTATGTGCAGGAGCCATCATTCGTGAGGAACTGTTCTCTGGAGATGAAAGTGAAGGGAAGAGACTGACAGGGTATTACGAAGAAAAGCCTGTCTTGATGATCATGGGGGGAAGCCTTGGTGCGAGAAAGGTCAACGAGGCGGTAAGGGGTAATCTTACTGAACTGTTATCCCGATTCCAGATTATACACATCTGCGGGAAAGGGAATATCGATGAAGCCTACACCCAGAAAGGCTATCGACAATATGAATTCATTAAAGGAGAGCTCCCTCACTATTTAGCCATGACTGATTATGTGATCTCTCGTGCAGGATCGAATTCAATCTTTGAATTCCTTGCATTGAAAAAGCCAATGTTACTGATCCCACTTTCACGAGAAGCGAGCCGTGGAGATCAGATCCTTAATGCCAACAGTTTTGTCAAAAATGGATATGCTTTAAAACTTGAAGAAGAAGAGCTGAATGAAGAGACTTTCCTCAAGAAGGTCAAAGAATTGCAGGAAAACAAAGAAACCATGATCCACAACATGGATAAAGGCCAAAAAGCCTATACCATCCAAGACATGTATGAAGAACTTTCTTCCATGTCAAGATAATGAGTCATTGAATTCCCCTCGTGGCATATAGTATATAAATGGTGAAGGGGAGAAGGAAAATGGCTTATCAATTTTCAAAAGGATGGTATCTCCGGGAGCTTAAGAAGATGGGAATCAACTATCATCCACAAGATAAAAGAAAATTGGAAAACTATAAGACCTATGTAGTCAGGAATCTATAATTCCAAATGGTAGATAGAAATAAGTAATCATTTTTAGCTGCCGGTAGTCAGTGCTTTGAGGCTGACTACCGGCAGCTTATTTGTTACCAAACCCTTAACACAAAAAACGATCTCCTCTTTGGGAGATCGTTATGTTTAAGCTTCCATGGCCTGCTCTTCTTCCGGGAATTGTTGAAGTTGATATAGATAAAGTGTATAGAGGTCTTTCGGGATTTCATACAGATCGTACACTTCATCTTGAGCATTTAATTGTGCATAAAGAGATTTTCTTGATTCGTTCGCCTTTATTACATAAGGAAGTTTCTCGGCTGCTTTTTGGGAGCGGGTATTCACTTTACGGATTCGCATGAAGATCGTCTCCATACCAAGTTCAAAGAAAAGCTCTGAGAAAAATGCATCCTTCGCTGGCTGATTATAGCCTTTTCCATGATACGGTTTGCCGATCCAGGTTCCCAGAAATCCTGCGTTTTCCTGAATATCGAATAGATTGATCGTGCCGATCGGATTTCCCCATTCGTCCAAAATGGTACGGGAAATGAGCTCCCCACGTTCCTCTGCTTCAATCGTTTGTTTCGTTAAGAATAAGAGCTCATCATAAGAATGAGCTTTCTGACGCACAAAAGGAAAGACATCCGGGTGCACCATAAGGTCATATAACTCATGACACTCATGTAATTCACGTTTCTTGATCATAGTAGACCCTCCTAGAGGGCAGTCTACTTGCGTACGATCCCACCCTCGAAATTTTTAAAAGTTAACTAAAAAATTTCGGGGTGGGAATCGAACCCACTAAGACCAGTCAAGAAACTGGTGGCGCACCTTTTGCCTTCCCTTCATTGCATTCACTCTATATAAATGACCGCATTTAAGAACAATGTTATTGGAAATAGATTATCCATCTGTATCATATACGAAATATCTCAAAAAGGAAATAGGTAAAATGCTAAATTTTAATGAAAATTTTTAACAAATTTCTACACATTTTGATATGCGATTTCTCCGTTCACCATCGTTAGGACAGGCTTGGCCATAAAGTGGAATGGATGGTGGCTCCAAAGCACCAGATCCGCATCCTTGTTTACCTCGATACTTCCGATACGGTCAGATACACCAAGGTTTCTGGCAGGGAGGATCGTGATGCCTTCAAGAGCTTTAAATTCATCCAATCCTTCGCGGACCGAGATGGCGGCACACATATTTAGATATTGTATAGGTGTATAGGGGTGATCTGTGGTGATAGAAACTTCGACACCGGCTTCCGTCAGTTTTTGATAAGTGATCCAGCTTTTGTTCTTCAGTTCGACCTTCGACCTTCTCGTAAAGGTTGGACCGACAGAAACCTTTAAGTGTCTTCCTTGCAATTCGTCTGAAATGAGATGTCCTTCTGTACAATGCTCGATTCTTAAATCCAAGTTGAATTCATCCGCAAACCTTACTGCAGACAGGATATCATCTGCACGGTGTGCGTGGATACGGACCGGGATTTCACGTTTTAAGGCAGATACTAAAGGTGCGACCCTGAGTTCTTCCGGTTGATCGCAATATTTAGCTTGAAAAAAGGCTTCTCTGAGCATCCCCATTATACCCATCCTGGTTATGCTATCATTGTTTCCTGTACTATGAATACGCTTTGGATTCTCCCCGAGAGCAATTTTAAGTCCGGAGATCTCTTTAATTAACATCGATCGAATCGTAGTGCCATGGGTCTTGATAACAGCTGTCTGTCCACCTATGACATTTGCGCTTCCCGGCATGACGTTAACGGTGGTGACACCATATTTCAGGGCATCCTTAAAACCTGGATCTAAAGGATATACGCCATCAAATGCCCTGATATGGGGTGTCATAGGTTCGATGGTTTCATTGGCATCATTCCCTGCCCAACCTGTTCCCTCATCATATAAACCTAAGTGGGTATGGGAATCGATGAAGCCGGGCAAAAGAAATTTCCCTTGGCAATCATAGACTGCAGCGTCTGGATAATAATCTTCACTTTGTGTGTTGATCTGTTTGATTTTGCCGTCTTTTATGAGTATGGAACCGTTATGAATGGGGTTTGATGTAATGGGATAAATGGTTGCATTCTTTAATAATATGGAATTCATGGTTCTTCCTTTCATGGACATTGTTCTTTCCTAATTTTAAACAAAATCCAGGGAAAAATGAAGCTAATCCTTCCTTTTGTTTCTCCAATTGGAAAAAATCAGATATACGAAGGTTGCAAACACCGCTATCAAACTCAAGGGCTTAATATAGCGGATGCCAATCACTTCGATATGTTTCCAATGTGTCCCCAGTTCCATACCGATGACCATGAATAATAATGTCCACGGAAGCATGGCAGCAAAGGTATAAAGGGTGAATACAGGAAGGGGCATCCGGCTGATGCCTGCCGGGATACTGATGGCATGACGGACGACAGGAATGAACCTTGCGGTGAATATGACGATGGTACCATGTTTTTTAAACCATTTCTCAGAAGAAGTCAAATGCTTCTGATGAATAAGAAGGTATTTCCCGTATTTTTCAAAAAACGGGCGGCCCCCATAATAACCAAGCCAGTACAGAAATAATTGTGCAAGAGTCCCTCCGATGACACCGCTTAGAAATGCGCCGATAAAGGAAATTTTCCCTGCACTCACCATATATCCAGCATAACTTAAGACAAGTTCACTGGGGATCACTTCCACCATGAGAGCCACGGCTATTCCGATATATCCAAGTTCTGTTAATAGGGTAAGGATGTGTAAAATCCATTCGTGATTCATCATTTTCCTCCTACATGACTTCTGAATATTGAAGTAAAAGAATCAAGATGCCTAATGCCCAGACATAATAGGAAAACATCTTCAGGGAGTGCTTTTTAAGAAAATTGACCATTGAGACGATAGCGAAATAGCCGAACAGCGCTGCACTGATTGTTCCAATGGCTAAACTCGTGAAGGATACCGCTTCAACATGTCCTCCAAACATTTCCTTTCCTTGGAGTATAATCCCACCCAGTATGGCAGGTGTAGAAAGAAGAAAGGAGAAATAAGCTGCCGTTTCCCTGTCCAGTTTCCTGAATAAACCTGCCGCGATGGTTAATCCTGATCTTGATAATGCAGGGAAAATCGCTGCAGCCTGGAAACTCCCTATCACAACCGCGTCTGTGTAAGAGAGATCATCGAGTTTTTTATAGCCATTCTTCACCCCATCTGCCACAAACATGATACATCCCGTTGCAAGGAACTCCCATCCGATGGTGGAACCTGACTTCGAAATAGAATCAAAAAAGTCTTCGAACAATAAACCGACCACTACAGCCGGGATCGTCCCGATGATGAGTATCAAAGAAAGTCTGCTAAATGGGTGTCTCACTATGTAGAGAAGTTCCTTCTGGTACACAACCAGAACAGCGATCAATGTTCCGATATGAAGCATAGTATCCAGGAACAGCCCGGCTTCCTCCAGTCCAAAGGTGAGTCTCCCAAGATAGAGATGTCCTGTGCTTGAAATGGGAAGGAACTCGGTTAAACCTTGAATGATTCCCAAAATAAAGGCTTCAATTTTAGTCAAATCCACCACTACCTTTCTGAAAGTCCACATAGGACAAACTTCTTTTCTACACATATATTCCTTTCATTCGCATTTCATGAAGAATGTCCCCATATTGATGAATATCTTTTTGAGCGTTTCAATAGAAATAGGAGATTTAATGAAACTTTCATGCTTCATGTACGTAAATATAGAGGAGGAATAAAACATTTGCCGCTTGCCCGGAAGAGGGTGAAAGGTGAAAAGGAGGAAACCGCATATGCCTACAAAAGATGAAAAAATGATGGCTGCACTTATTTATATTTTAAGCTTCTTCACAGCATTCATTGGACCATTGATCATCTGGCTGATGAAAAAAGAAGAGTCGGAATTTGTTGACTTCCATGGAAAGGAGTATTTCAACTTTCTCATCTCTTACGCTGTTTATGGTTTGGTAAGTACCATTTTGATGGTGGTGTTGATTGGATTCGTTCTGGCCCCTATCGTCGGAGTCCTTGCTCTGATTTTTACGATCCTTGGAGCGATCAAAGCCTACGAAGGAGAACATTATAAAATTCCAACGGTCTTTCGATTACTTAAATAAGAAATGAGAACCCACGGTTAGCTGTGGGTTTTTTTTATTAGGCTCTTTTCGTACACATTGTTGCTTTCCTGCAGCGATAATCAAGTTTCTGAGCATGTATGGGAAAAAATTCACAACAAAAGATTAGTAAACAACCTGAATTTAAGGGGATTGGAATTGCATTCCTCTTTATTAACATGGTTCATTTACTCAGATGCTACAAACCTATCATTCGGCATATATTCATTCATAAAGCCTTGCAGAGCTTATGTGAATAAGCAAAAAACTATGTGAAAAGAGCTTTTTATCAAATGAAACTTTTTGAGAAATGTATGAACGAATTTCATCTTTCTCCGTCTTATCAGTGAAAGTAAAAGGAGGAATGGAACATGAACGAAATACAAGAAGCTTTACAATCCATAAATTGGGGGATCGTAGCTCCTGTCATCCTCATCCAACTCATTCTCATGGTGACAGCGTTGGTTGATCTCATCCGCATTAAAGAAACAAATGGACCGAAATGGTTATGGGTCCTCATTATCCTGTTGATCAATATCATCGGGCCGGTGGTGTATTTCATCTTTGGAAGGAGACAAAATGGATGAACGTATTGGAGGTAGATTCTATAGAAAAGAAGTATAAGGATAAGCATGCCGTCAAGAACCTTTCGTTTGATCTGAAGAAAGGCCGCTGCGTAGCACTCATAGGGCCAAATGGCGCTGGGAAAACCACTACACTGAATATGCTTGCAGGGTTGGTCACACCGACTAACGGTTCGATCTCAACAGATGAATCTCCCGTGGATATCAGGGAAATGATCGGTTACCTTCCCCAATATCCATCCTTTTTTGAATGGATGTCGGGGGAAGAATACCTCCAGTTTTCCGGTGAAATCGCTGGAATGACCAGAAAAGACTCTCGACTGCGGAGTGAAGAGCTTTTAAGCCTGGTGGGTTTGGAAGAAGGGAAACATCGAAGAATCGGTCAATATTCCGGTGGAATGAAGCAGCGTTTAGGGATCGCGCAAGCTCTCATTCATCAACCTGCCCTTTTGATCCTGGATGAACCGGTGTCCGCATTGGATCCTTTCGGAAGAAGAGAAGTGCTGGAGCTGTTAAAGGAGTTGAAGCAGGAGATGACCATCCTGTTCTCCACCCATATCTTAAATGATGCAGAACAGGTGTGTGAGGACGTGTTATTTCTGCACGATGGAGTGCTGATCGAACAAGGTTCTCTTGATGAGGTGAAAGCAAGGTGGCAGACACCAAGGTTGAATGTATATTTTAACGGGGAATGCGAACAGTATGTACCGCTTTTGGAAAAGTTCGAATGGATCGTCCGTCTTACAACTGAAGGAAATCGACTTTCCTTGGAAGTACGTGATCTGGAAAGGGATAGAGCAAGATTATTCTCTTTGATCTCGGAATATCGCTGGGGAGTGACTAAATTCGAAACCAGTGAACAGAGCCTTGAAGATCTGTTCATGGAGGTGATGAGAAAATGAAAACCGGCTGGGTATTATTCAGGAAAGAATGGCTTGAACTAACAAGAAATTATAAATTGATTTGGATGCCCATTGTATTCATATTATTGGGATTAACAGAACCTTTAACGGCCTATTATCTGCCTGATATTCTTCAATCAGTAGGGGACCTGCCTGAAGGAACGGTCATAGAGATTCCGACGCCTTCATCAGAAGAAGTGTTCGTGTCGACGATCAGCCAGTTTAACACGTTCGGCATCCTATTGATTGCATTTGGTTTTATGGGGGTGATCGCAGGGGAGAGGAAGAGCGGTAACGCTGTTATGGTTCTTGTCAAACCAGTCTCATACGTTGCTTACATTTATTCCAAGTGGTTTGCAGTAGTGGTCCTTGTCTGGATTTCCTATGGACTAGGCATGATTTCAAGTTGGTATTATATTCATCTATTATTTTACGGGATTTCGTTCACTGCATTCATGGAAGGTTTCTTGGTGTACGGTTTATGGCTGACTTTTATTTTAACAGTGGTTGTTTTCTTTAGCAGTTTAGTGAAAATACCGGGGATTGCAGCGTTTTTCACAATCTCTCTATCTATTTTCCTGACCGTTGTTTCAGGATATTTAAGGGAAAGGTTCAAGTGGTCCCCCGGTCAGCTTTCCAACTATGTAAATGAGATTATCCTACACAACACATGGCCCGATCACTTGACAGGCTCCATCGTCCTCACAATCCTCCTTAGCCTGTCGATCCTCTTCATTACACCATATCTCTTTCGGAGAAAAGAATTGAGCTGACTATAAAGGTCAGCTTTTCTTTCATGGGGGACGGACCTCGAATTCCAGAGAAGGATTGGAATGCTTTATGTCGAATAAAGGTAATAGAAGGAGTGGAACTTCGAGGAAGTAAGAAAGAAACCATAAAGATAAAGTGAGGTTATGATGAAGTTGATAAAAAAGGGGTAGTGGATCTACCCAAGTAAATTCTTCTATCTGTAGGGGAGGTATATAAATGATGATTCAAAACACTGGCCTCGTTCTAGAAGGTGGAGGAATGAGAGGAATCTACACAGCCGGGGCTTTGGAATATTTTTTGGAAAACGGGATTGAATTTCCGTATGTAATCGGTGTGTCTGCCGGAGCATGTAATGCAGCATCGTTTTTATCAAAGCAGAATGGCCGCAATAAAAAAGTGAATGTCGATTTCATCCGTGACCCTCATTATCTTTCCTGGAGAAATTACTGGAAAACGGGTGAATTATTTGGAATGGATTATGTGTTCAATGAAATTCCCAATAAGCTTGTCCCCTTCGATTATGAGGCCTTTCACTCAAATTCCACAGAATTTGTTGTAGGGGTAACAGATTGTCATTCGGGGGAGGCGAGGTATTACTCACGTAAAGACTATGGTAAAGAGCTTCTCACCATTATCAGGGCGTCAAGTTCCCTACCATTTGTCGCACCAGTCGTTGAATATGAATCCTATCACCTTCTCGATGGTGGAATCAGCGACCCTGTCCCAATTGAACGAGCAGAACGGGATGGATTTAAGAGAAATGTAGTGATCCTGACGAGAAACAGAGGCTATTATAAAAAGCCCTCTCGATTTTCATTTCTTGTAAAAAGAAAGTACTCCCAATATCCTGAATTACATAAAACGATGATGAACCGGTACTTACGTTACAATCAAACAATCAAGGATTTAGAAGCGAAAGAAATGAAAGGGGAGGTCCTGATCATTCAACCTCAACACCCCCTAAAAGTGAGCCGGATTGAAAAGAATCCAAAAAAGCTGGACGAGTTATACTGGCAAGGCTATCAGGATGCAGAAGCCAAAGTGAAGAAGATGGTGGAATGGAATAACAATTCTCCAGTCCACACTTAAAATAAAGCCACCGGATAGGAAATATCCGGTGGCTTTATTTCTTTCTCCAGGTCTATTTCAGTAATTTTCACATACATATGATAGAGATTCCTTGAAAGGACGAGCATCCTATGAACCTTTATCAAATCTACAAAAATGAACAATATACGCTGCTTTATCGAAGTATCATGTATTTTCTAATAGGAACTGGAATGCTTGTTGTGACTCAACAATTATATTATTTTCCCTTGTTAATCTTTATACCTGCCTGTTCAAACCTTTACCTTTCCTATTGCCTGAAGAAGGAAATAAAGAAAGCAACACGGTTGTTCTATGAAACGATACCAGTGTCAGAGCATGCATTAGTCGGTGTGCAGACAACAGAAGGATCTTACTACTTAAAAACGAATGGATGGTCGAAATACTTCATTCAGAGAACTTCTTTGATTAACAAACCAAAGCACTACCTTTTCCACCGAAAACATAAACAGCCTCTGGTATTTTATAAATGGAGCAGAACGTTAAAAATCGATCATGGGCAAAAGGGAAAGATTTTTCGATTGAAATATCAAAGTTCTACAGCTATTGAATGGCAGAGTGACGAGGGTGATACGATCATCATGTATAAAGCCAATAAGAGATGGATCTTGAATTATAATAAAAAAAATTATTTATCACTGCATAAAGGATATCTTCCTCAAACGGTTCAGCAATTGTTCGATTATCACCACAGCTATGTTTCGTTTTATGAGACATATAGTGAGGAAATGGACTGGCTTCTGATCTTTCTTTGGTTTGTGGACAGCGATTATTTCTTGACGGGATAGACATCCTTTTCCCGTTCATGGACAAGCTATTAAAGAATGAATATGGAGGTGAGAAGATGAATGCTGCATACAAACCTTGCATAGCTGCATTACAAAAGTGTGTGGAGGCATGTAACATATGTTATCATGCATCACTTAAGGGAGAAAGGGAAATGATACCTTGCATAGAGCTTGACCGTGAATGTGCAGATATATGCACATATACCATAAATCTCATGCAGCGGAGCAGTAAATTTGTTCATTCATTTTTGGCCATCTGTGCAGAAATATGTGATGAGTGTGGCACAGAATGCAGGTCCCATGGCCAGGAACATTGTCAGGACTGTGCCAAGGCCTGTTTTGATTGTGCAGAAGAGTGCAGGAAGCTGCTGGCATGAATAAAAGGGATGCTTCTGTATATGGGGGCATTCTTTTTTATCGTTGTATTAAAATTAGAACAAAATAATTTATTTAGCACTCCTCACATGATTTTATTGTATAAACTATGATAGAATAATGATAATCGAATAGGTTTCCTTCGGGGCAGGGTGAAATTCCCTACCGGCGGTGATGAGCGAATGCTCTCAGTCCGTGACCCGGCTAATGAAAATTAGACGGTGGATTTGGTGAAACTCCAAAGCCGACAGTGATAGTCTGGATGGGAGAAGGAACGGCAGTGTTTACATGATTCAGATAGGGAAAGTCCATTATTTTGCTGTGGATTTTATTTCCAAATCGAGTTCTGTAAATGCTCTATTTAGTCATGCCAAATTGCCCCCGAGTAAAAATACTTGGGGTTTTTTATTTTAGAATAATAGTGTTGTGAGAAGGGAGGTAACATGTTGAACCATTCACCTTATATGAAGCTCGCCCTCTCGCTGGCAAAGGCAACCAATGGCCAAACCTCACCCAACCCTGCTGTTGGAGCGGTTGTGGTGAAGGACGGAGAAGTCGTTGGTATAGGTGCACACCTCAAGGCAGGTGAAGGACACGCAGAAGTTCATGCCATCAGAGCTGCAGGAGAGAAGGCGAAGGGAAGTGACGTATATGTCACCTTGGAACCGTGTTCCCACTACGGGAAAACACCTCCCTGCACGAAGCTTCTGATCTCGAGTGGAGTGAAACGGGTCCACATAGCCTGCACGGATCCTAATCCCTTGGTAGCAGGAAGGGGAATTCAGCAACTGAGAGACGCAGGCATTGAAGTGATGATTGGGGAGCTTGAGCTTGAAGCCCTCGAATTAAACAAGCATTTTTTTCACTTCATACAACACGGCACACCTTTTGTTACCCTCAAGACGGCTGTTACCCTGGACGGGAAAACCGCCTCTGACACAGGGGATAGTAAATGGATCACTTCAGAAACTTCAAGAACGGACGTCCACCATGATCGTCACCGGCATGACGCGATATTGGTTGGAGTCAATACCATCATGAAAGATAACCCACACCTTACCACCCGTCTGCCCCAAGGTGGAAAAAATCCCATTCGAGTTATATTGGATACATTTTTACGTACACCCCTGCACTCTCATGTAGTGGAAGATCAGGAGAGTAAGACAATCATATTTACGGGTAATACCGTCAATGAAGATCAAAGGCAGCCTTTTGTAGAAAAGGGATGTGAAATCATCAGCACTTCAAATGAAAGGATTGACATTCACACGGTTTTAAAAGAACTCGGTGAAAGAAATATTCTCTCCCTTTATGTAGAAGGCGGGTCAACAATTCATTCCTCTTTCTTAATGGAAGGTGGGTTTCAGGAGTTGATTATGTACATGTCTCCCAAGATTGTCGGAGGAAAGTCCGCTTACACCAGTTTTGGAGGAGAAGGATACCCGACCATTGCAGAAGGAATGAAGATGGAGATCAAAAGCATTGATCGTGTAGGGCAAGACATTAAAATCGTTGCATTCCCACAAAAATCAGTTTGAAAGGGGGGGAAAGGATGTTTACTGGAATAATTGAAGAGATTGGCTCTATTGAGCGCATGAAAAAATCTTCCTCTTCTATGGAACTAACGATAGCAGCAAGCAGCATTTTGGAAGATGTTCATATCGGAGACAGCATCAGTGTGAATGGTGTCTGTCTCACGGTCACTTCATTCAATTCAAGGCAATTCCAAGTGGACGTCATGCCCGAAACCTTTGAAGGTACGACGCTTAAAATCCTTTCGTATGGATCCAAAGTAAACCTCGAGAGAGCTATGGCCGCAAACGGTCGTTTCGGAGGTCATTTCGTTAACGGTCATGTAGATGGGATAGGTAAGATCCTGAGGATAGAAAAGGTTGAAAATGCCTGGTACATGGACATTGCCATACCCGAGGAACAGATTCATTTATTTATCATGAAAGGCTCTGTCGCCATAGACGGCACTTCACTGACCGTGTTTGATGTGAAACATCATTCCATTACGATTTCGTTAATTCCCCAGACCCGTGGAGATACGGTTCTTGGCAGTAAGAAAGTGGGGGACTCCGTCAACATTGAATGTGACGTAATGGCGAAATATTTTCACCGGTTCTACGAAGCAAAGGAGCAGTCAAAAAGTAATTCAAACAGCCTCAGTTATGAATTTTTATCACAAAATGGGTTTGCTGACTAATAGGGAGGGATGACCCCATGTTCAATAAGATTGAAGAAGCCCTGGAAGATCTCCAGGCAGGAAAAGTCGTTATCGTGGTTGATGATGAAAACCGTGAGAATGAAGGAGACTTTGTTGCCCTTTCTGATAAAGCCAGCCCTGAAGTCATCAATTTCATGGCGAAAGAGGGGAGAGGGTTAATCTGTGCCCCAATAACGGAGGAGCTCGCACAGAAATTAAAGCTTTCACCCATGACCATGTCCAATACAGATCCTCATGGGACGGCCTTTACGATTTCAGTAGATCATAAATCTGCCACTACGGGCATCAGTGCATTCGAACGATCGGCCACGATAAAGGAATTACTCAACCCTTCATCACTATCTGAAGACTTCAAGAGACCCGGTCATGTATTTCCCCTTGTTGCCAAAAAAGGCGGAGTATTGAAACGGGCAGGGCACACAGAAGCAGCCATTGATTTAGCTGTTCTGTCAGGTGCACAGCCATCTGGGGTCATCTGTGAAATCATGAATGAAGACGGTACGATGGCGAGAGTGCCTGAATTAATGCTTTTAGCAGAAAAATGGGACTTGAAGATCATCTCAATCGAGGACCTGATACGATACAGAAGGAAAAAGGAAAAGCTCGTGACAAGGGAAGTTGAAATTGAACTTCCAACCGAATTCGGAAACTTCAAAGCGGTTGCCTATACAGAAATACTCACAGGAAAAGAACATATCGCTCTTGTAAAAGGGGAATGGTCCGAGGATGAAGATGTGCTCGTACGGGTTCATTCAGAATGCCTGACGGGGGATGTATTCGGTTCGAACCGTTGTGATTGCGGACCGCAACTTGCCACGGCACTGACTCAAATTGAAGAAGAAGGAAAAGGAGTCCTCCTCTATATGAGGCAGGAAGGCCGGGGTATCGGATTAATTAATAAGCTTAAAGCATATAAGCTGCAGGAACAGGGCTATGATACGGTGGAAGCAAATCATAAACTGGGATTTGGGGCTGATTTAAGGGAATATGGAATCGGTGCTCAAATATTAAGGGATTTAAGGATCAAAAGGATCCGGTTACTCACCAATAATCCCAGGAAGATTGCCGGAATCAACGGATATGGTTTGGAAATTGCCGATCGTGTGCCGATTCAATTGCCAACCAAATTTGAAAATGAAAAGTATTTAAAAACAAAGCACGTTAAGCTGGGTCACTTGCTGAAATTTTAATTCAACATTAGTAGGAGGAATATACAATGAAAACAGTTTATGAAGGTAATTTGGTAGGTTCTGGATTGAAAGTTGCGATTGTCGTTTCACGTTTTAATGAGTTTATTACATCAAAGCTATTGGGTGGAGCAGAGGATGCGTTAAAACGCCATGGTGTTGAAGAAGGGAATGTAACTGTGACTTGGGTTCCGGGTGCATTCGAAATCCCAATGATTGCAAAAAAGCTGGCACGTTCAGGGAAATATGATGCTGTGGTGACATTGGGAACCGTCATACGCGGAGCAACCGCTCATTTTGAATACGTAAGCGGCGAGGTAGCAAAAGGGGTTGCCAATCTCAGCCTGCAGGAAGATGTCCCTGTCATATTCGGTGTGCTGACAACCGACACCATTGAACAGGCGATCGAACGAGCCGGAACAAAAGCAGGAAACAAAGGATGGGAAGCAGCCGTTTCAGCCATCGAAATGGCCAACCTCATCCGTGAAATTGATCAATAGGACCACGGTAGCCAATTCTCCTTATGGGGATGGTTTCTTCGTACAGAGAACATGTTTCCTTCCATCAAATTGATATTGGCAAACATTCGCCTTTTTGCTAGAATAGTATCTTGTGGCTCCCCTTCAATTGGAGGAGCGGGTAGGGAGAGGGCAGTTTTATAGGAAGATTATATGAAAGCACGTGGAGGTATTTTTCAGTTAAAGAATCATGGTACTTCGATGAAGCAGGAGATGATGGCCGGAGCAATCGGATATTTTACGATTGTCTATATTATCGCTGTAAATGCTTTGATCCTTTCTGAAGCTGGAATTCCATTTGAAGGAGCGGTCATGGCGACCATACTTGCTTCCTTCGTTGGGTGTTTGGTCATGGCCTTTTGGGCGAATGCACCAATTCTTCTGGTTCCAGGTATGGGGATCAATGCGATGTTTACATTCACTCTGGTAAAATCTTCAGGATTGACTTGGCAAGAGGCTCTGGCTGTGGTGGTGATCTCAGGAATACTCTTTATGATCATTGCATTTACAAAGCTATCTAAAGTATTATCCGAAGCCATTCCCAAAACATTAAAGGAAGCCATCACGGTGGGGTTAGGGATGTTTTTAATGTTCATCGGTCTTGAGAAAGGCGGTCTCATCCAGAGAGGAGAGAGTGCCATTATCATGATAGGTGACTTTGGGGAATTAAAGGTGTTGGCAACGGTGCTGACATTTCTGGTGACGATTTTTCTTTTCATCCGTAATGTAAAGGGTCAATTTTTATGGAGCATTGCTTTTGGGACCATGCTGGGATTCATCTTTGGCATTGAACCATCCGTTCAATCCGGTTCCTTCCATTTGAGTGAATACAGTCAGGTATTCGGTCAAATATCCTTTGGAGCTATTTTGGACATTCCATTCTGGATCGCAGTATTTTCAGTAACCATGGTCCTGGTATTTGAGAATATAGGACTCATACATGGACATACGGATATGGTCGACCAGCCTCATAAATACTCTAAAGCGTTTCAAGCGAATGCTTTTTCTGCCTTTACATCTGGATTCTTCGGAACAAGTCCGACCGTGTCCACGGTGGAAAGTGCTGCAGCTATGACAGCAGGTGGACGCACGGGATTAACATCACTGACTACTGGAGTATTGTTTTTGGGCTCAGTGCTGTTTATCCCATATCTTAAGTGGATTCCGGACCATGCCATCGCCCCGATCCTCATCATCATCGGCGGCTTGATGATTCAGAATATACGACATATGGACTTACGTGATGTAACAGAGGCGTTTCCTGCCATCTTCATCATAGCGATGATTCCGTTCACGTACAGTATCGCAGACGGAATTGCCATCGGCTTTATTTTGTATCCAATTTTGAAATTGGCTACGGGTAAAGCGAGAGAAGTATCTATACCCCTATATATTATTGCGGCTTTGTTCCTTATGAACTTCTTTGTTCATTCAATACATTAAAGCAGTAAAGAGCTCAAGTGAAGATGTTAATCAGATCGACTGATGACATCTCTGCTTGAGTTTTTTTGTCTTATAAGGAAGTCCATAATACGTGGACTTTCTACATGTTTGTTGATATTATTATACTAATTATTGAAACTTTTGAACTATTTTCCGTCAGGAACAGCAGGGGTGAGTGGGATGAAAGTATTTGTAGCAAGACAGCCGATTTTCAACAGAAATGGTGAAACAGTTGCCTATGAATTACTTTACAGAAACAATGAGATAAATATATTTCCTAATATCGATGGTGATGAGGCAACGGCGGATGTCATTATTAATAGTTACTTAAACATAGGCCTTGAAAGTTTGTCTGCAGGCAAGCCCTGCTTTATTAATTTCACTGAAAATCTTCTGGAACTGAGGGTTCCTACCTATTTCAACCCAAGAGAAATAGTTGTGGAAATACTTGAAAAGGTCATTCCAAGTCCTGAGATTCTCTCCGTCTGTGTCGAATTGAAGGAATTGGGGTATAAGATCGCTTTGGATGATTTTGTCATGAATGAATCAGATCCAAACTACTTTAAACTGATGAAGCTAGCTGACTATGTGAAGGTTGATTTCCTTCATACAACCGAGACCGAGCGGGGAAATCTCCAAACTCTGTCCGGTTTATTGGGATACCAACTATTGGCAGAGAAGGTGGAGACCCCTGAACAGTATGAGGAAGCATTAAGGAATGGATACCATTTCTTTCAAGGATACTTCTTTAGTAAACCTAAAATCATTGCTACCAGTGATGTTCCGACATATTTTCATTCTTATTATTCGATCATTCAAAGCCTGGAAATGACGGAACCAAGCATTGAAGTGATAAGTCAATTGATCGAACAGGATCTCTCTTTATCCTATAAGCTCCTAAAGTTAATCAATTCACCTTCATACCGACCTAAACATAAAATTCATTCCATTCGTCAGGCGATTGTTCTCCTGGGACTTCTTGAAATCAAGAGATGGATATACGTCCTCGCTGTCAGGGAACGGATAGGGAAAAAGAAGAAATTGGAGAATGAAGTGATTACGTTATGTTTGACGAGAGCTAAGATGTGTGAGTTATTGGCAATGAAGTACAAACGTCCATCAATGAAGTCGAGCTTTTTCCTTACAGGTATGTTTTCATTAATGGAAACGATATTGTCTATGCCTATCGAAGTGATCCTCAATGATCTGCCATTGAATGATGATATATGCCAGGCCTTAACGGGATCGTCCAATGACTTAAAAGACATCCTTGATCTGGTTATGGCATTTGAACAGGCTGATTGGACACTGATTGAGAGGAAATTGGAAGAGCTGAACCTCTCCAAAAGTGATGTGGTAGAGAGCTATCAAGCTTCTTGCGAGTGGACAGAAGGTCTCTTACATCATGAAGTAGAAGAGATGAGTTAATTACCAGACCGGTTTATATTCACCTGGAGTCAGGTATCTCCTTTGGGGCTTAATATATCGTTTCAACTCAACGATAAGTAATCGCTGCACATGTTTGGTTGTTATTTGCCTGGCTACATCAGCAGGGGAAGGGTAAATACCGATTTGATTGAATCGTACGCGGAAGAGACCTTCATACAAGAGGTCTTTTTTTTCGTTCAGGATACGGGCGAGTACAGTAACATCCCTCGATTGATATTCGTCACCCGATTCTTCCACCTTATGAACTTGAAAACGGAAGTGTATGTCTTCTTTCATGAATCATCACCTCTTCCATTGTCTCTGAACGGAAGGGATAATACAACTTTAAAGTTGTATGAAAGACGAACATGTGCGATAAATAATCAAAATATTGTGTGGGAGGATTGCGAAAAGAGCTTGTTTGTGGCAAGCTAAGACTATTAAGAATAGTTTACTAGTAAATTAGCGTGGAGGGATTCACGATGAACTTGAATCTGATTAAATGTCATGGCTCCGGAAATGACTTTATTCTTATTGATGAAATGACCAATGGATACGAATTTACTGAAGAAGCAAGACAAAATCTGGCCCTTTCATTATGTGACCGACATTCGGGTATTGGAGCAGATGGAATACTATTCGTGCTGTCCAGTGAACATTGTGACGCACAAATGAGGGTATTCAATGCTGACGGATCAGAAGCATCCATGTGCGGGAACGGCCTTCGTTGTGTAGGACGCTATGTGTGCGAGCTTTTGGATAAAACATCGATTGTGATACAGACGATGAAAGCGGATCTGCGTGTCTCTGCCCAAAAACCTATTTATGAAAATATCCCGACATATAATGTGGAGATTTCTCCTGTCTATTTTGAATTGGATAAACTGCCGATGAATCTGGATCGTGTGTCGTTGGTGGATGAAACTATCCCGGAAATTTCAGATCGATTGACGTTTACTGCCCTCGCAGTTCCCAATCCACATCTTATCAGCGTTGTCAGTACGGAACAGATTCTTTCAAACGAACAGAAAATGATTGCTGAAACTGTCAATGGACCCAATAATCTGTTTCCAGATGGAGTAAACGTGAGTTTTGTTCATCCATTAGATAAAGGGGCGATATACGTTCGGACCTTTGAAAGAGGGGTAGGGTTTACAAATGCCTGTGGAACGGCTATGTCTGCTTCGAGTCTGGTTACATGCTTACTCAATCAGAACGAGTTTGGTAAAGAGATTGATGTATATAATAATGGTGGGAAAGTAAGAGTCATCGTGAACCAATTAAGCGATGGAAAATACAATATGGAATTGATCGGGAATGCAACGTATCTTTATCAAGCCCAAATCGAACTATCCATCTCCCATCCTGAAAACTATCGTGAGGTTTCCAGGCAGGACTTTACTGAAGAAGGTGCATATGAACTTCTTCAAAACCATGCCAAGACGATTGTAGATAATAAAGTATTTATGAGTGCGTGACATATTTGAAAGTGAGAGGGTCTCCCAAAGTTACTCTTTTGGGAGGCCCTCTTTTTCATGGTCTGAGTTCTTTAGAAAGTGAATCACTTGTTCAAAAGGCTGAAGCTCTTTCACTGTATTGTAACCCGTAAATGGACAACCCATTTCCCTGAACCTTCGCATCACTACTTCGATGGTGAACTGTTCTGGATGAAGGTCGTCATTCACTTCGTACCACCAAAGAGGTGTGGCAACTAAAGCCTCCTCATTTCCTCTTAAAGAATAAGGAGCAATGATGGTCTTGCCTTCTCCGTGCTGAATATAGTCCACGTACAGCTTTCCTCCCCGATTCTTCTTTAATCGTTCGATTGTAAAGTCATCAGGGTTATTGGTAACAAGGTAACGAGCTATAAATTCAGTGAACAAGCCCGTTTCCTTCCATGTATAGCCGATTGGAAGAGGGATATATACCTGAAGCCCTTTGTTCCCTGAGGTTTTGACAAAACTGTGCAGGCCCAACCGGTCGAATAGTCCTTTCATCATGCCGGCAGCTTTAACAGCAAGACCAAATTGATCTCTGCTTGGTGGATCAAGGTCGAAGACTACTTCATTGACGTATTCCTCTTCCGCTTTTTGCGAGGGAATGTGAAATTCTAACGCCAATTGATTTCCAAGCCAAATGAGGGTTTTAAGATTGTTGCATAGGGTATAATGAATTCCTTCCAATTGAAACGTCTCAACAAATGAAGGAGCATAATCAGGTGTGTTTTTTTGGTAAAAGGACTCACCAAATATCCCGTGGGGAAAACGAATACACGTTAAGGGGCGATCCTTTAAAAATGGCAGGAAAACCACTGACATTTTGCGAAGATAACGAATATAGTCAAGCTTGGTCATCGACACTTTTTTAAACAATTTTTTGTTTGAATGAGTGATTTCTACATCATTGGGAAGGGACCCTTCATCCATCATGAATTGCTCAAAAGTGCAGGCTTCAGGGGAAGTGGAAAACAGAAATTGGTGAAAATGAGGTTCACGGAGTTGATCATCATACCAATTTAAATACACTATTTCCACAGTGATCGCTGGATCAATGAAATACATGGAGTTTTCTTTGCTTGTAAAATTCATTTTGATTGATGCTTTCAACGTTTTTTTTTCTTCTGGGGAAAGCCCAAAGTGAAATGAACCAATAGGACGTATGGCATCTTTTTCATATACCCCAATATGAAAGTAATCATTATTTTCATCAAGAGAAGTGATAAAACACTTGCATTTTTTCCAATTTTTTCTTTTTATCCAATTCGTACTTCGTTTTCCTTTTTCCCACTTACTCATCTTGCGCTTCGCGACAACACCTTCACCCTCTTCATTCTCTACTAATTTCCATAGTTCCCCCTTATCTTTGTAACACGGAACCATCTGCAGGGAAAATGGAAGATCAGGGGATGGTTCCAGAGGCATTTGAAGAAGGGTGAATAATTCTTTTAGCTTTTCTTTTCTCATATAGTAAGGCTCGTCCACCAACGTATGATCCATGTATTGGAGTAAATCAAAGGCGAGGAACGTAACTGGTCTTCGTGCTGCTGCATCATTGATTTTCTCTTCTTTACGCATTCTTCCCCTTACTTGCAATTCAAAAAATTCACTGCTGTTGGCTGAACGTAATAAAGTAACCTCACCATCAAGTACGATAGGGACAGGGAGGTTCGTTCCTTTCAGTAAAGATTTGATCTGTTCGTCAATTTCCGGAAAATGTGGAAGCAATTCCTTGCCGTTGCGACTTTGAAGGCTTATACGCTCATGAGAAAGAATGGAAAGAACCCCTCGAAATCCATCATATTTCACTTCATAAAGCCAATCCCCATTGTCAGGAAGTACTTCGTGTAGAGTAGGAAGCATAGGTTTCATGACTGTACCCCTTTTTTCTACTAGTGTGACCACATATGAATGGATTTATTTCCAGATGTTTTAGGGGATGAAGAGTGTTTGACAACTAAATGCTAAAGATAAGTGATTAGTTTATGTGAGGGAGGGTATTTATATATGCATACGATTTGGAAAGGCTCTATTAGTTTCGGCTTGGTGAACATCCCCATCAAACTTCATTCGGCCACTGAAGATCGGGATATTAAGCTCCGATCACTTCATAAAGAATGCCATACACCGATTAAATATGAGAAAGTGTGTCCTGCATGTGAAAAAGAAATAGACCATCATGACATCGTGAAAGGATATGAAGTGACCAAAGGTAAATTTGTCGTACTTCAAGAAGAGGAATTAAAGGAACTGAAGGAAGAGAACGGTGACAAAGCAGTAGAGATTGTAGACTTCATAAAAATGGAAGAAATCGATCCGATTTTCTTTGAACGGACTTATTATGTTTCACCAAATGATGGTGGGAAGAAAGCCTATTCCTTGTTAAGAAAGGCTCTTCAGGAATCTGGGAAGGTAGGGATTGCCAAAATCACCATGAGGTCGAAGGAACAGTTATCGATTGTCAGAGTGTATGAAAATACCCTCGTAATGGAGACCATTCACTATCCAGATGAAGTCAGAGGCACAGGGGATGTTCCAAACGTCCCTGAAGAAGATGAGATAACAGATAAAGAACTCGAAACAGCTACGATGTTAATTGAACAACTGACTACGGATTTTCAACCACAGAAATATAAAGACCTGTATCGTGAACGCTTAAGTCAATTAATCGAATCTAAGCAGACCGGGGAAAAGATCGTCACAGCCAAAGAAAAAGAGCCTAAAGAGAATGTGACAGACTTAATGGCCGCACTTCAAGCTTCGATTGATTCGTCAAAGCCCAATAAGGCCAAGACCACGAAAAAGAAAGCGACTTCAAAGAAAAAAGCCCAATAGATCGAAAGTCGTGTGTAAAGAGAGGGACTCGTTTTGGAGGAGAAACAAATTAAGCAAGGAGTATTTATTGGACTCGCTCTCGCTTGCCTGTTCGCATTTACATGGGGATTTGTAAGCATTGTCGATGAATTGCAGGAAAATGAAATTGAACAATTTGATAATGGTGTATTTGAGATTGTGAGGGGGAGTATTTCCCCTAGTCTAACGACTTTTATGACATCGATCACCTTTTTGGGAGGGGTGATGGGGATTTCCATTTTCACCATCATCGTCGTTGCCATTCTATTAATTTTAAAGAAATACCCCCTTGCTTTCTTTGTAGTCATAACCATTACTACTGGAGCTGGATTTAATTGGCTCTTGAAATGGATCTTTAAAAGGGAGCGCCCGGATATCGAGGCCCTTATCGAACAAGGGGGCTATAGTTTCCCAAGCGGTCATTCCATGAGCTCGTTTATTTTCTATGGGACCCTGGCGTTCATATTGTTCCGTGCGTTGGACTATAAACGTTATAAGTGGGGAAGTGTCCTAGTGGTTGGTGTGATGGTCTTTCTCATTGGGATAAGCAGAGTGTATTTAGGGGTGCACTATCCAAGTGACATATTGGGCGGTTTCACTGCAGGAGGAGCATGGTTGACGCTTTGCATTGTCATCTATGCATATTTTTATAAAAGAAGAAACTAGGACATAGTGAAGTAATAGCAAAAAAAACACCCCCAAAAGTTAGTTTTTCACTCTAACTTTCGGGGGTCGGTACTAAATGAACGAGCGTTTTCTCTCCTTTATTCAATACGTTAAAATAATTTAAATATGTAAGGTCCGATAGAAGCTGCATAAAGAAGGATGTAAATGCCGATGAAATAAAATACGCCTCCAAATGTGCCCCAGTCAGGATCTCTCCCCATTTTCCAGAGGAAGGAAGAAATGACGCTGATAACGATTAATAGTACATATTCACTTCCAGAAAATATTAGGTAACCAGGAGCAGAGGAGTAATAGTAATCTCCCATGGCTTTCGTAATGAAGGTGATAGGCATGACTAAAAATACAATGATGCAGGTGTATTCAACCCAATTGATTTCTTCCTTTTCAAATATGTTCGGTTTAAACATATAGAGGAGAATGAGTATGAAAAGGGATGGCAGAACCCAATAAAACGAAACCAAAATGGTTATTAAACTGCTGAACAGCATTAGAATGGCATTGTTAACAGCTTCTTTTACACTACGCTCTGACCATTCAGTGCTCTTCGAGATAGCGGATGCTTCCTGTGAAGCCCCGAATCATTCATATCTGTCACCATCATAATCCAACCAGGCGATTCTTTTATCCGTGAGTTGAAGGGGAAGATATGAAAAATACTTTGTGGTGCTGACAGGTACAGCCTTTAATTGAGTGGAATCTGCAAAAGATGCCTTATATAGACTTATGGCGTTATCATCTCCGACACGGTGCCCTTCAGCTGTGAAGAGTATGGATTCTTCGCCTTCAAGTGTAACGAATTGTGCAGACCTTAGGCTTTGAAGTTTGCTCCCGGAGATTTCATTTATAAACTCCATTTTTACAGGCTTCAAAATGGATGTTCCTAACTCATCAACAGGTGCCTCGAGTTTGAAAATCTTATAAGACAACGTCTATTATCCGGGAGATTTATCAATAATAATATCTCTATAATCTAAAGTAACGAGCTCAAAGTCACACCTTTCCTTACTTTAAAAGAGATAATTGTCTTATCAACTTACTTTTCTCATCATTGCTTCAATAGGTCCCCTCTTAAAACTTTTTCTCCACCAAGTTGAAATGACTGTAGAAAATAGAAAGAATATCAACGCAGTGGTTACAGCGAGTGGTAAGGTGTTCTCTGCCAGTCCTCCAAACATAAAGAAAACAGCCAGGACGAGAAAATGTGCAATATAGAGGGTAAGGGCAAGCTGGCCCGTGTACACAAATGCTTGAATGACGGCTGTTTCTCTCCATTTTTCAGAAATCATAACACATAGAAGGATTACGATGATCGCAGTACTTGTGCTGGAGATCATATATAGCAGGGTCGGAGGCATCGGTTTCGTATCGAATAAATAATACGCAATCTCAAGTCCCACTGCCGGTTCAGACAGTTTGATAAGAGTATAGGAAGCAGCTTCTGTTAAGAGAAACGCGATGAGTGATATAGACATCATTTTTTTCCGAAGTGTAGAGTTTTGAACATTGACCCTTCCCAACCACATTCCAAACAACAGAAAGGCAACCCAGGGGAAAATGGGGTGGTACCCGTTAAAGAACAGGTTACTGATGAATCCTTTCCAAGTCCAAAACGTCTCGTAGTATTTAAACGTCGTATCCCAACCATATTCATAGTTTAAAAGAAGTTGAGAAATCTGTGAGGTCAGAACGATCCCAACTGCGGCGATAATTAATTGTCTGGAGGACGCCACAATGAAGAAGTAAGCAATGAACATATAAAAGGCATAATAATGAAGGATGTCCGCGCTCCAGTGCATGAGAAACAGAATCATCCCGAGAACGAATAAAAACAATGAACGTCTCCATATCATCTTCCGATATTTCTTAGAGGGAGTACCACTCATCCGTGCTTTCTTAGTCATCAAAGATATACCGATTCCTGCAAGTATCACGAAAATGGCCGATGCACGGCCTTCAAGTAAACCAGTCATGGTCTTTAACCATTCCGGCCCATTTTCTTCTGCATTCATTGATATCTTATAATTGACGATCACCATTCCTAATATGGCTAAGGCACGAGCCATATCGAAGCCAATGATTCGTTTTGCTGATTCCTCCATTTCCATTCACCTCATTGAAAAATACTTTTTACAGAGAAAGCCCAAATTGCAGTAGGATTAAAGGAATACTCTTCGTTTGAATACTGGTCTAATCCGTCCACTATGATGGTCAAAAATTCCGCCTTCGTTTGAATCTCAAGCCCCGAAAGTAATTCATAATCACGTGCTAATTGTAAGAGAGCCACGAATCCATTCAGGAATTCATCTAATACCTTCTTTAGTGCCTGAGCGTAATAAGAATTCCGAGTGCTCAACACATAATACTCGTTCATGATCTTGTTGTAATAGGGATCTTGGAGTTGTTTGTTCATCATGCTCACACCATCTTCTGTGAGCTTGGTCAGGAAGTTCTCTCTCGTGTATTCCTGATGATTGAAAAAGTTGGTGAATTTTATTTCTTCAATGATGTAATCAAATAGTGTTTGAATGAGTTTTTCCTTTGAGCTGAAATAATAATAAATGGCGGGCTTCGTTATCCCTATTTCTTTCGCAATAAGAGACATGCTTGTTTGATCGAATCCTTTCTCAGCAAATAGCCGATAGGAAGTATTGAGAATATTTGTATATTTTTCTGACATAATGGACGTCCTTTCGTTATTTACTTACTGGTAGGTAAATAATAGCTTGCTAATATAAAATTGTCAATATCTTCATTTTTTATAATTTTTCAATGGTGGGTTTTTGTCTCTCACCAATGAAAAGAAGGATATTTCAAACATATATTGAATGGTATGGTGGTATAAATTAGTTACAAGGGAGAGAACAATGACCGTATTTAGGGGAACGTTTGAGAGTTCTGACATCACACTTACAATTAATAAACAAGGGGAATCTTATCGCTGTAATTTAAAAAACAAGAAGGATTATCTTGAAATGAAACATGGGGTTGGGACGGATCTAGGGAATCATCTTGTAATGGCTACTTTCAATAGTTGTTCGAACTTGATAGAGCAACCAATTATAGGAGTATGTATCTATACACCAATTGGTGATCAGCGCTCGTTGGCGGCACTATGGACTACTATCAACGATTCTTACTTGGGTTCAGGTATAGCCATTAAAAGTGATAGGAGTCCACAGCTTGAAGGTAAATATACTGTCAGGTATTTTGCACCTGAAGAAGATTCGGTCACTTTGGATGTTTACATCCATAAAGAGATAGATACCTATTCATTAAGTTGGTATTTGGGAGAAAAGCAGATCAACCAGGGAGTCGGAATTCGATTGAATGACCAACTTTTTATCGCTTGGGGAGACATGGAAATTAAATGTGAATTGCATGTATTTTCTTTTAATCCTAACGATAAAAACTCTCTGAGATGTATTTCCATTTCATCAAATACCACTCATTTAACGGAAAAGACATTTGGACGTATTGTAACGTAAAGGATTTTGTTTAAAATAAAGCTTCCTAGTGCTTAGTTATTTGCTTTTAACTACATTAAACTAGAAGTATCTTTAAGTAAAGGGGGGGGAAAGAGTAGAATCATATCAAAACTAGGGAAGTTCTTAGACAAACATGATATAACAATTAGAGAGTTTTCTATAGAATCTGGCGTGAATGAAAGTACAATGAATCAATTGTATAAAGACCCAAGTCATTTTCCTAGATCTAAAACGATTAAAAGAGTAATGGATGTCGTAAGTAGGATTGAACCCGAAGCGCAGGTCAGTGATTTTTTTGATACCACGATGCCAGAAAAAAAGCCTTACTTTATCTGAAGAGAGATAGATCAATTAGAAAATCCCCTTCCATTTGGAAAGGGATTTTTAATGTTATATCTTGCTGCCATTCAAAACCTATCAAAACATCCTATGTAGCATGTCCCCACATTATGAACAAAGGAAGACCTCTCCAGGAGATAAGAGGTCTTTCTTCATTTCGAAGAGGTTGAACAATAAAGTGTATGTTTCAAGCAAACAGAATATACAAAAAAGAACCCACTTTAATGTGAAGGGGGCTTTCCATTGTAGTCAGCATCTTACCAATCCTTTTCCCTCCAGTCCTCTACAGTAAACATCTATATTTACTATGTTTAATACAAAGATATCCAGAAAGAGGGGATGTTTTAACCATTTAAAAATAACGAACTATTCCGATAAACATATTCGAGGTGAAGGCAATGGATAGAGAGCTAACAAATTTAGGGAAATTCTTAGAAAAATACGAGTATACAAAGAGAGAGTTTTCTCAGGAATCTGGCGTGAATGAAAGTACAATTATTAAATTGTGCAAAGACCCTAGTCATTTTCCAATACCTAAAACAATTAGAAAAGTAATGGAGGTCGTAAGGAGGATTGAGCCTGACGTTAAGGCCAGTGACTTTTTTGATATTAAGGCACCATAAGAATTCTCTCCTTCTCAGGAAAGAGATAATTTAATGTAAAACAAAAAAGAGCCCCCTTCAATGTGAAGGGGGTTTTGACATGGAGTCAATATTTTTGGTGATTATTAGTATTATCCAAACCGTGTTTCCTTATTCCAAAAACTTGGACCCAAAAAGCCTCCTTCCTTTGCAGTGCAGGAAGAGGGTTTTTAAATGAGAGGTCTCCCACTTGTGATTATGTTCTACAAACTTTCTAAACTCCATCTAACTAGTATAGTTTGTCTAAGCTTATACCCTCATTTAGGCATTATGCCACTTCTTGTTGTTTAGGATGTTCACCGTATTTATTTCGTTCAGGGTTACTATCGAGACATGTAAAGATGATTAGAACGATGCCACCAACTAATGGGATAAACATAAGCAACTGCCACCATCCACTTCGACCAGTGTCATGCAAACGTCGAGCCGTGACAGCAAGTGTTGGAAGAGCGATTGCGAAAGAAATGGAGATACAGAAGAAATTGAGTACCTCGTAGATGCCAAGCAAAACGAAAAAATCGTCTATACCGACGGGGAAGGACGAACGAGCACAGAGTATTACAATGAAGTAGGACAGCTCGTTCAAACAGAAGCCGAAAACACCACGACACAGTTTGCCTATGATGACGTGGGCAATATGACGAAAGTGGCTGACGGGGAAGGGCGAGTTGTTGAGTCCATCTATGATGAACTGAATCGCCAAACGAAAGTGATTGTCGACCCATCAGGGAAAAAAGTGGTCACACAAAGTCAATACGATGAACAAGGGAATGTCGTCAAAGGCATTGACGGAGAAGGGTATAGTACCTCTTATCAGTACGATAAGATCAACCGCCTAAAGAATGTGACGAAACAAGTAGATGGAAAGCAGCTCGTTACGTCGTATGAGTATGATCTATTAGACGGTACATGGGTGAAAAATAAAGTCACGGATGCGCTCGGTAGACAAAAGACCACCTACTTGGACGCATTGGGACGAGTCCGTTAGGAAGTCAATGAAGGAACCACATCGGACTCCTTGAAGATGGAGCAATCGTTTGAGTATGACTTGAATGGGAACCTGACAAAAACCATCCACAATGATGGATCGACGGTCCAGCAAGAATACGACGAACGCAATTTAATGAAAAAAGTGACCTACGGTCCGAAGCACTGGACCCGGTTCGAATACGATGAAAACGGGAATCGCGAACTCATGGTCGATTCGAAAGACGGCAAGACGACGACTTCTTCGTATGCATATGATCCAAAAGACCGTTTGAAAGAAGAAGTCCAAAATGGCTTGAAAATTGAGTATCAATACGATCGCAGTGACAACGTGACACGCGTCTCCTATCCAACCGAAGAAGGGGATCAACAAAAAGACATCGATTACCAGTATGACGAATACGATCGCCTGGAGTCCATTTTGGTGGAAGGGAAGAAAGCGCAGGATTTCTCTTACAATCAAGCCGGACAAGTGGATCATACCAACAACTACTTGGCCTTTGACACCGGTGGATCCTCGTTTGTGAAAGTCGATTATGACTACAACACGTTAGGTAAAACGGAAACCATCCGATACACCAAAGATGGTCAGGTGAAGATGGAAGAATACCAGATGGACTATGATCAACGCGGGTATATGAAGACCGAAACGACCTATACACACTTTGATGATCAAGAGAAAACCATCGAAAAGTCCTATCAATACAATGAAGCCGGACAACTAACCGAGTCGAAACAAGGCGACAACATCACGACCTACGCCTACGATGAAGTCGGAAACCGAAAGGCGATGACGGAAGGAAAAGACAGCTTTGTCTATTCCTATAATCAATTCAACCAATTAGAAAAAACGACTAAAAATGGATCCCTTCACGCAACATACGTCTATGACAAGCGTGGAAATCAACAAAAAGAAATCGTGAAAAAACAGATCGATAGTGTCTTAAAAGACGTGACGACGAATTATACGTATGATGATGCGAACCAATTGGCTCAAATCGAAATCCTAACCCCAGGGAAAGACACGTCCAAGGTGAAGAACTGGTATAATGGAGACGGACAACGAACACGCCGGGATGCCGATGGAACCATCACCAATTACGTGTATAATGAGAATGCGGTTCTATATACGGCCGATGAAAACAACCGAAAAATGACAGAAAACCTTCTGAACCCTGATGGAGACATTGTGGCGTCCAAACGTTTTGATGGAAACTACAAGAATCAGTACTTCTTCTATCACTATGATCTACGAGGAAGTGTGACTAATGTCGTTGATTGTGACGCCAAACGAGTCAAAGGATACGATTATGATGACTTTGGAAACATCAAGGAAGTGGGCGATAAAACGTTCCAAAACGATGTGAAGTTTACCGGAGCCGTGCAGGATACCTCAACGGGCCTTCATTATATGAATTCCCGTTACTACAGTTCGGACACGGGACGATTTATCTCCCAAGACACGTATTCTGGGAACGTATTCGATCCATGGACGCAGCATTTGTATACCTACACCAGCAATAACCCAATTAACTTTGTGGATCCGACAGGCCATTATCATGTAGATCCCGATGGGAATAAGATCTTGCCAACAGGTAAATATATTGCCTCACCGAGTCAACCAAGTACTAGTTACCGAAGTACGCCAAGTAGCCATAAACAGAGTAAACCGTCCGCCCAGAGAGCGAAAGCAAAGGTACAGGCGAAATCGTCAGGATCCTCTTCCAAACGGAGATCCATACAAAATTGGGTTCAGAATGGTCTAGAACTGGCAGGAAACGTCCCCGGTCCATTGGGAGCTGTATCCGATGGGGTGAATGCGCTGATCTATCTTGCGGATGGAGATTATCAAAACGCAGCATTAAGTGGGGTTGCGGTGTTACCAGGTGGAAGTATCCTAAAGAATGGGATTAAGGCTGGGCGGACCTCTAGTAAGTTTCTTAAGGGTACGGATGAAATTGATAAGGTATTAACAAAAAATGGAGCATTCAGGGATGCCAAGAGAAGGGCGGGAATACCTAACTCTACTCAGCACAAGAAACCTGTCAATGTTTATGATGGAACAACTGAGAATAGAAGAGTATATGAATTTGAAATAGATGGTATGAAAAAATATATCATAGAGCACCGAGAGGATAAATTCGGGAGAGGTCCTCATTTTCATGGCGCTGATGATTTAAAGGGAAGCCCATTGGAAAAAGGAAGATATAATCAGTATCCTGGACATTCCCCGGAAGATTTTGTTGGTTATAAATAGAAGGGTAGACCATGAGAAAGGTGATTAATTTGAGTGACGAAAGAAGAACAAAAATGGAGCTGTTAAAAAGAAAAAGTAGAAGGAAGAATTTGTTGAAAGAAATAAACTTCATGAATCTTACAGAGGAACCATTTTTAGATATTGAAGATAACGATTTATTTTGTAAGAATGTGTTTTCATTACTTAACACAAAGGAAAATAAGATTCAATTGCAAGGAAATAGCTATAAAGAACATATTAAAAAATCAATACAATTGTTAAATGATATTGTTGATAATATCGAAGAAACACCAAAACAAGGAAGACTATTATTTTTTAGAGAAAACGAAATAGAAGCAGTGTTGGTTTATGTTAATGAAGTATTTAGTAACTTAAACGAAATCATTGAGTTAACAAAGTTTTCAATTGGATATGGAGATTTTATCCTAGTTGCGGAAAATTTTAATTTTGGTTTGTCTGTTGAACGAACGGAATATTTTTATGAGTTAAGTGTTTGGGGACTACCATAAGGAGAAATATGAGAACCTTGATTGGCTAAATGTCTTTCAAGGTTTTTTACTTTAATTTATATTAATGGAGACGGACAACGTGTTCAGCGGGATACAAATGGGATCATCACGAACTATGTGTATGATGAGGATGCCGTCTTGTATACAACGGATGAGAATCATCAGAAAACCACAGAGAACGTATTGAATCCTGCCGTTGATATTGTCGCATCTAAGCGCTTTGATGGAAACTACAAGAATCAATATTTCTTCTATCACTATGATCTACGATGAAGCGTGACCAATGTCGTCTATTCTGACGCCAAACGAGTAATGACAACTAAAAATAATGGAACAAGTATAAGATTAAGTCAGGTAAAAGAGGTGGGCATGACCGTCATCTATCCTTACTTGTATAATGGCACTGCCGGTATCACCGATATATGCTTGGAGAATGTCTCCTGAAAAACGGTAAACCTCTGTCACTGATAAATCATCAGGGTCAAGAGAGAATAACCTGTCGTTATTCCAATAGTAGATAGTATTCTTTGTTGTGCTGATATCAGTTGCTTCCTCTGCTAGTACGGTTTCTTCTTTTTTCTGTGTAGAAATGATCTGACCTTCTTTGAAATGAATGACCATATTGCCGTCTGTCCAAAAAGGATACCCTCGCGTTACACTTGTTTCCAGTGTCGATCCCTTGCTGGAACCCATTGGATCCTCCAAAGAAAATCCGGTAATTTTCCCATTACTTGCTAAGAATAAAGCTTCTTCACCAAGGAATGAAACAGGTCGCTCCTCAGAGGTATAATTTAACGGCATGGACCTGCTCCAATCTGGATGGGGCTGTTTTTTGACTTGCAGCAGCTGGTGGAAAAAAAGTGCCCCGATTAACAGAACGATTAACAGTAATGGAATACCAAATGCCTTCAATTTCGCTCTCAACTAATATCTCCCTCGATTCTTTCTCTATATGGTGTGAACATCATTGTGGTTCAATTTAGAATTTTACCATAATTCACATTGGGGAACACCAAATATTTCCTTTCTAAGTGATAAGTTTTTTCTTGACTTTTAGCAGCGGAGAAATTACAATGATATTGAAAATCATTCTCATTTAAACAAAAGAGTTCCCCCTCTTTCAATAAAGAGAATGGTTTATGAAAAACCCCCTTTAATCATATACAAAGGAGAGAAGCCCAAGTCAGTAACTTGGGCTTCTCTCCTTTTATGATTGCAATTGATTGCCCCTTGTCGTAAATTGTTAAAGAATGTATGTGTAAAGGAAGGAGCAGAGTAAGTGAATCATCAAGAAGATAAACGGTTCAAGGTTGCCCGGTTTGAGGCACTTATTGGGATCGCACTCGTTCTTATAAACTTTTTATGGTGGTATGGTTTTGCATTTGGAATGGGGGGGCAGGCGGTTTCAGATTATGAATGGATTCTAGGTATGCCCTCATGGTTTTTTTATAGCTGCATAGTTGGTTTTATTCTTATGGTCTTTATCGTGATGATTGTCGTAAAGTACCTGCTTACCGATATTCCTTTTGATGAGGAGGAAGATCATGAATAGTATGGCATTGATTCCCTTATTTGCTTTTTTAGTCTTGATCTTTCTAGTGGGGATATTTACGGCAAGAAAAGTAAGCAGGGCCGAATCCTTCGTTCAGGAATATTTCTTGGGAAGCCGCCAGCTTGGTGGATTTATTTTGGCTATGACCATGATTGCCACTTATGGAAGTGCAAGCAGTTTCATCGGAGGTCCGGGAGCAGCATATACATATGGTTTATCATGGGTTCTATTAGCCATGTCACAGGTTGTAACGGGTTACTTTGTCCTTCTCATCCTTGGAAAAAAGTTTGCGATAATGGCCCGTAAATACAAGGCTGTCACCCTTATCGATTACTTGCAGGGCAGGTATGGGAGCGGTAAAATCACGATACTGTCAGCCGTAAGCATTATCCTATTTCTATTCTCAGCTATGATAGCTCAATGGGTGGGGGGAGCACGGCTCATTGAATCATTAACAGGTTTATCCTATGAGAGTGCCCTTTTCCTGTTCGCTGTTGCCGTTCTTGTTTACGTTATCATCGGGGGCTTTCGGGCTGTAGCGATCACTGATGCCGTCCAAGGGGTGGTCATGCTTGGGGGGACCATCATTTTATTGGTAGCCACCATCATTGCAGGCGGTGGCATGGAAAAAATCATGTTGGAATTGCAAGCAGAAAATCCTAATCTGTTGACGCCATATGGACCGGATGGAGAATTGAGCGCCAGGTATATTTCTTCATTCTGGGTTCTTGTGGGGGTTGGCGTTGTCGGTTTACCTCAAGTGGCAGTAAGGGCCATGAGCTATAAAAGTTCGAAGTCCCTGCACAGGGCATTAATAATCGGCACGATTGTAGTCGGTTCAATCATGCTCGGAATGCATTTAATAGGGGTGATGGCAAGAGCGGTGATACCCGGGATCGAAGTGGCTGATAAGGTCATGCCCCTTCTTGCATTAGACGTTCTTCCACCATGGCTTGCCGGAATCGTCCTGGCTGCACCCATGGCCGCCATCATGTCAACTGTCGACTCCTTATTATTGATCGTATCCTCGGCCATCGTGAAAGATGTGTATATGAATTTCATCAACAAAGAGGCGAAAGAGAAACAGGTCAAAACGATAAGCTTCTGGGTGACCGGTGTAACGGGGGTGCTTGTTTTCTTAATGGCGTTAAGCCCTCCTGAATTAATTATATGGCTGAATCTATTTTCATTCGGTGGTCTTGAAGCAGTATTCATTTGGCCTATTGTACTTGGTTTATATTGGAGAAAAGGGAACGCACATGGCGCCATGGCTTCAATGATTTCAGGACTTCTATCGTACGTCCTGCTTCACAGTTTCGCACCTAATTATCTGGACATGCACACAGTCATATTTCCGGTCATCATTTCCTTTTGCATGTATGTACTGGTTTCATTATCAACTCAACAACAATCTCGACAAGATGGATGGGGTTAACCCATCCATCTTTGTCATTGTGAAGATAATAAAGTACATTGGATGGTAGTATCAAGAAAAGGGTGAATGAGACTATGAAGAAATCAGTTGTCATCATTGGTGGAGGAATTGGCGGACTCACAGCTGCTGCCCTTCTTGGGAAGGCAGATTATGATGTACTGGTGTTAGAAGCTTCCAGGGAATGGGGAGGATGCGCAGGTAAATTCCAAAGAGGGAAAGCCTTATTTCCTGTAGGGGCGACTCTTGGCATGGGCTTTGAAAATGGGGGGATCCATAACCGGATTTTTAACTATTTGGAGGTAGAGCCCCCTCATTCTCAATTGCTTGAAAGGGTCATGGATATTCATCTTCCGGACAAAACCCTGAGCTTTCACCGAAATAGGAAAGAACATGTCCATGAATTGATGAAAGCCTTCCCTGAAATCTCAGATAATCTGACGCGATTTTATTCAGAAGTATACAAGGTAGCGAAAGAAATCAGAAAGCTTATGATTTCCCTTCCGGCCCTTCCGCCTAAAACCATAGGAGAATGGAAGGGGCTCATCCTTAGCTTACGACCTGGATCCATTAGACTTCTTCCTCGACTTCAACAGACCATGATCGACTTATTGGAGAAATGTAAGCTTCACGACCACCCTTCCTTTAAGCATTTTATTGACGGCCAGCTTATTGATAGTATGCAAACAACCAGCGATCAGTGTTCATCAATCCTCGGGTGCCAGGCTCTGGATATTTATCACGAAGGAGCCTATTACCTCGAAGGCGGGCTGTTTCAAATTGCCCACACTCTTGTTAGGGCCTCAGAAACTTTTGGAGCTAAGCCGATTTTAGGCAGAAAGGTAGTTGGTATTAATTGTGACCCTCAGGATCATAAGTGGGTAGTCGTTGACCATAGAGGAAGTGAATACCGTGCAGACCATGTTATATGCAATATTCCTGTTCAATCCTTGAAAGGTCTGTTTCCTTCACACTATAGACAAAAACTAGCAGTGTATTTAGAAGGCAAAGAGAATGAAGCATTATGGGGAACCATGTCCCTCTACATGTTACTTAAAGAAGAATCAATACCAGAACATTTTCCATTGTACTCACAAATTTGCACCAGTAAAAATGGAAATATGACAGAGGGGGACCACCTTTTCCTTTCATTATCCCATCAAAATGACAGGAAGCGTGCTCCTGAAAGGTTTCGTACCCTAACCATATCAACCCATACAAAATTGGAAAAATGGAGCACCAAAGAAAAATATGACTCTTATAAAGAAAGACTTCAGGAAAAGATGGTTCGTTCCATAGAGACGGTCCTTCCTTCGATTAGGAATGGTATGGTGGAAGTGTATCCCGGGGCACCGAAAGCCTGGGAACGATTTACAGGCCGGCCTGGAGGCATGGTCGGGGGATTTCCCCAAACCATCGACCATGCCCTATTTAATAGTCTTTCCCATAGGACTTCCTTGAAGAACATCTGGATGTGCGGCGACTCGGTCTTTCCAGGTGCGGGAACCATTGGCGTATCGGTCAGTGCCTACCATGTATTTCATTCCATTACCGGAAGAACTTTGCCGGCTTAAGCAGGTTTTTCAGCGGTGCAGGTCGAATGAAGAAATGGGGTGATGAAATGTTTAAACTCACAAAGTATAGGGACGCAGCCACTTTTAAAGAGAGGGTCTATTCGCTGCTCATGGAAAATGAAGCCGCCAATAACCTGCCACTTGGATTATTGAACAGTATGATAATGAGTGATAATTACAAAGATCCATTGCTTCTGTTAGTGGAAGATGAGAGTCACTCGGTGGTGGGATCATTTATTATGACGCCTCCTCATTATCTTGTCAGTACACTTAAGGTGGGAAAAGAGGATATTCAGGGCATTGTCGAACAGCTTCAAGGTTTTTGTGAAGCGAATGGAGTAACGTTTCCCGGTTTTGTTGCAGAAAAAGAAACTGCACTTCATTTAACACATGCATGGTGTCATGTTACCGGAGATCGTTTTGAGGTAAAGATGAATCAGCGTGTCTATCAATTGAATGAAGTGAATGATATTCCAATGAGTGAAGGTGATTTGGTGCCGGTACAGAAGGGGCATGAACAAATCCTTGCCCGGTGGATCTATGGGTTTGTCCAGGATACCGAAGTTCTTCCCATGAGTTATGATGAGGCCTTGGAGAGGGCGGGGGATATGATTGAAAATGAATCCTATGTGTATTTTTGGCAAGTGAATGGAGAACCGGTCTCCATGGCAAGGGGAGCAAGAAGAACGGAAAATGGCATAACGGTAAACTTTGTATACACCCCCCTAAATCAAAGGGAAAAGGGGTATGCTTCTTCTGTCGTAGCGGAATTGAGCCGGTTATTACTCAAGGATTATTCTTTCTGCACCCTCTATACGGACCTTGATAATCCCACTTCCAACAAGATCTATAAAGAAATCGGTTACAAGCCCGTTTGTGATTCCTTGATGATATCGATTGCATGAACCGCTTCATGAAACAGTGAATAATATTTTATATAAACAGTTGACATTGGAGATGAAAGGGATTAGTATAATAGACAATTAATTAAATGAGCGAACGGCTTTGACGAAGAGGAGTACCTTTGATCGACACTAAAGAGAGCTGGTGGTTGGTGCGAACCAGTGTGAACGATCTTAGGGAATGGACTTCCGAGCTTCCAAACCGAAATCATGGAGAGTAGGCTTTGGCGAATGTCTTATCGTTACAAAAGACGCGTATTCAAGCTATAGCTTCGATACGATTGAGTGGACTGTTTAGGCAGTCAACAAAGGTGGCACCACGGGTATCTCGTCCTTTACATGATGTAAATGGATTTGAGATGCTCTTTTTTTTATAACTAAATACTGATAAATCGTAGAGTAAGAGGAGTACATTCAAGTGATGCATGACAGAGAGCCGGGGATGGTGAGACCTTGGCATGATAGCTTGTCTGGAATGGACTTATGAGAGACGGTCTGAATAACAGTAGGGCTGTACGGAATTCCGCCGTTAAAGGGATAGAGTATCGGGTGAAAACGCCCCGTACTTGAAACAAGAGGGGATGTCGTTTGTGCATCCCAACAAGAGGTGGCACCGCGGTCAGCATCGTCCTCTATGAACAGGTTTTTCTGTTCATAGGGGACTTTTTTTTATTTTTTTATTGTAAATAGTAAACTGGAGGATTGGACACGATGAATCAGCTAGCAGTGAATTATGTAGTGAAAGAATTAAACGGAGATATCTTTACACCCATATCCCTTTTTCAATCATTAAAGGGTAAAAAGAAATTTTTATTGGAAAGTTCATTGAAGCATGAACAATCCGGGAGGTATTCCTTTGTGGGAAGTGATCCATTTCTTGAATGCAGAGCGTATGGAAATACCGTTCATTTACAAAAAAACTCGACAACTGAAAGAGAAATAATAGAGGGAGATCCCATTGAAATCATACAGGGACTTATTCCTTACCACGATCTGAAGGATGTCCCGTTCCCTTTTGCCGGTGGGGGAATCGGGTATCTTGGATATGACGTGATCAGGCTATATGAGGAAATCGGGATAACCCCACAGGACGAATTGGAGATGCCGGATATACATTTAATGTTTTATGAGAAAGTCATCGTTTTCGATCATCTTGAGCACAAAGTCTTTATTGTCGCCATGAATGATTGGACAGAAGAAACGAAGGAATGCCTTGATGGAAAGGTACTAGAAGTGGAAAAGGAGCTTTCCAGTGTGTACTTAGAAAGTCATAAAGAAAAACTCAGTCGGCTTTCATTTCATTCTCAAACGTCGAAAAGTGAATTCATGAAGAAAGTAGAGACAGCAAAAAAATCGATCCGGGAAGGAGAGATATTCCAGGTCGTACTGTCCCAGCGACTGCAGGCCGCCTTTTCTGATGATCCCTTCTTATTTTACAGGTCTTTAAGAAAATCAAATCCATCACCCTATATGTTCTTTATCGATTTCGAAGAGTACGTCGTGTTGGGTGCATCACCCGAAAGCCTGTTGAAAATTCAGGGGAGGGAGATCACGACAAACCCTATCGCCGGAACACGGCCTAGAGGGAAAACACAACAAGAAGATGTGGAGCTTGAGAGGGAATTACTTACAGACGAGAAAGAGATTGCTGAACACCGGATGCTGGTGGACCTGGGGAGGAATGACTTAGGCAGGGTATGTGAGATCGGCTCCATTTCCCTTTCCAAATATTTAACGATAGAAAGATATAAATATGTTATGCACATCGTTTCAGAGGTAAAAGGCGTATTGAAAGAGGATGTTACCCCACTTGAGGCATTAACAAGCTGTCTGCCGGCAGGTACTGTCAGCGGGGCGCCGAAGATCAGGGCGATGCAAATCATCAATGAGTTGGAAATCAGAAAGCGGGGAGTATACTCGGGAGCCGTCGGCTATATCGGGGTGAATGGGAATCTGGATTTTGCCCTTGCAATCCGGACGATGGTCCTTAAAGATAAAACAGCATATGTTCAAGCAGGTGCCGGGATTGTTTATGATTCAGATCCAGCCAGCGAGTATGAGGAAACGATGAATAAAGCAAAATCATTACTGGAGGTGACGGGATGATTCTTCTTATCGATAACTATGATTCCTTTACGTATAACCTGTATCAATATATTGAAGAACTTGGTGAAGACGTCCTCGTGAAACGAAATGATGAAATTACTTTGGAAGAGATCAAGAAATTGAACCCGTCGGGGATCATTTTATCTCCAGGTCCGGGGAAGCCGGAAAATTCGGGGGTCTGTATCCCGATTATACAGAATCTTCACGCTAGTGTGCCGATTCTCGGGGTATGTTTGGGTCATCAGGCAATTGGAACGGTATTCGGTGCAACAATCGAAATAGCCGGCAAAGTCATGCATGGTAAAACTTCCCTGATCAAACACAGTGGAGGAGGATTATTCGATTATCTGCCTCAGCCTTTGGAGGTCATGAGATATCACTCCCTGGTGATTAAGAAAGGGACGCTGCCTCCACCTTTAGAGACTGTGGCCATGGCCATGGATGATGGAGAAATCATGGCGATCAAGCATATGAAGCATCCATTATTCGGGGTCCAGTTCCACCCGGAATCCATCGGGACGAAGACAGGGAAGAAAATCATTCAGAACTTTATAAATGAGATGAGAAAGGAGAATAACCGTGAAACCATATCTACAAAAGCTATCTAGCGGTCATTCCTTAGAAAGAGATGAGATGAGAAGAGCAGTTCAGGAAGTCTTCCTTGAAGAGACGACAGAGAGTCAGATTGCCTGTTTCCTAACCCTTCTGAAAATGAAAGGGGAAACGGTTGATGAAATGACGGCTCTCGTGGAAGTATTGAGGGAGAAAGCAATGCCGGTTATGAGCACCATGCCGGATGTAATGGATAACTGCGGCACAGGAGGGGATGGATCTCAGAGCTTTAATATCAGTACAACAAGCGCATTTGTCCTTGCCGGCGCAGGAGTAAAGGTAGCGAAACATGGGAACAGAAGTATATCAAGTAAAACAGGAAGTGCGGATGTATTGGAACATTTAGGGATCTCCCTCGATTTCCAGTCCCATGAAATTGAAAAGCTGCTGAATGAATCCAATATAGCCTTTTTATATGCTCCATTCGTTCATTCAGGATTGAAAAGGGTGATGAACATAAGAAAGGAAATGAAGATTCCAACTATCTTTAATTTGATTGGCCCCCTGACCAATCCGGTCCACCTGGAGACGCAGCTGGTGGGGGTTTACAGAAGAGATAAATTGGAAACGGTGGCCAGAGTATTACATGAATTGGGCAGAAAGCGCGCGATTGTACTGAACGGGGCCGATTACATGGATGAAGCCTCTTTAGCCGGGGAAAATCACCTTGTTCTCCTTGAGGATGGTGAACTGACTTCACTCACTCTGACAGGAGAAGATGTAGGACTACAACATTATTCAATGGATGAGATTAGAGGCGGGGATGCCAGAGAGAATGCCAGAATTCTACAGGAAGTATTAGAAGGAAAACCTGGGGCCTATACCGATACAGTCCTCCTCAATGCAGGAATTGCCCTCTATGCACATGGGAAAGCCTCCACCTTTACAGAAGGTGTGAAGCTTGCAAGAGAAAGCATCGAAAGCGGCCGGGCCAATGAAACCTATCAATCCGTGGTTCATTTCAGCCGACAACGAAGAAAGCAGGTGATTTAATTGTCTACCATTCTGGAAACGATCATTGAAGTGAAGAAAAAGGAAGTGACACAGTTAAAGAATGAAGGATATGCATCCTACCAACATGGAAGTGTACCACCTCCATCATTATTCCAAACCCTGAAGGCGGCATCAAGACTGCAGGTCATTGCCGAAATAAAGCGGGCATCTCCATCAAAAGGAGATATACGAACAGAAGTGGATCCTGTTGTTCAGGCAAGGAAATATGAAGAAGCCGGAGCCTGTGCCATTTCAGTGTTGACCGATTCTCAATTCTTTAAAGGGAGCATGGAAGATCTGGCAAATGTTCGCAGAGCCGTCAGTCTCCCTATTCTGTGTAAAGACTTTATCATTGATGAAATACAGATCGACCGTGCAAAGGACGCCGGGGCAAATGTCATCCTTTTGATCGTAGCGGCTTTAGAGAATGAAAGACTGCGAGAATTATATTCATATGCTGCAACATGTGATCTGGAAGTGTTAGTGGAGGTTCATCATGCAGAAGAAATGAAGGCAGCGATTGAGTTGGGTGCAAACATGATTGGTGTGAATAACCGTAACCTCAAGACCTTCGAAGTAGATCTTCACGCCACTGAAGAACTCGGAACAATGATCAAGGGGAAGGATGTCGTCTTCATCAGTGAGAGTGGCATAAGGAATGAGGATGATTGCACAAGGGCAGTAAATGCAGGGGCTAACGGTGTTCTAGTGGGTGAAACCTTAATGAGAAGTCACGATCCAGCTGCTAAACTGAAGTCTCTTCAAGTAAGTAAAGGTGTGGCGAAATGACAAAAGTGAAAATATGTGGAATCAGAAACGAAATGGAAGCTCGCTGGGCACTTGAAGCCCGCGCTGATGCACTGGGGTTTGTGTTCGCAGAAAGTAAAAGGAAAATTGATGTAGAATCTGCAGCGCATATATGTGCTGGACTCCCATCTGAAGTGATGAAAATAGGCGTGTTTGTAAATGAAACGAAAGAGTTCCTCGAAGAAATCTATAGGGACGTGAATCTGGATTATGTTCAGCTCCATGGAGATGAATCGGCAGATTTTTGTCATGATCTCGGTCTTCCCTATATCAAAGCGATTGGAGTAAAGGAAAAAGAAGATTTAGTGGGAGTTGGACACTTTGGTGGTGGATTGATTCTGTTGGATAGTGGAAATGGACCATACCGGGGAGGCAATGGGACGACGTTCGACTGGAGTTATGCCGATGCTTCGACCTACCATCAACAGATGATCCTTGCAGGAGGGCTTACAGCGGAGAATGTCAGGGAAGCCATTACGAAGGTCCGTCCCTATATGGTCGATGTTTCAAGCGGAGTAGAGACGGAGGGAAGAAAGGATCGGAAAAAGATTCAATCTTTCATCCGGGAAGCGAAGAGTTTGTAAGGTCTTAATTGAACTGAATGGAGGAATGTAAATGATTTACGCACAACCAGATCAAAAAGGGTTATTTGGACAATTTGGAGGAAGGTTCGTCCCCGAATCCTTGATGAAGGCCGTTCAGGAATTGGAAACGGCTTATGATGAAGCGGTACAGGACCAAGAATTCCAAGAGAAGTTTCAAAACTATTTAAAAGATTATGTGGGAAGGGAAAATCCACTCTACCTGGCTGAAAATCTAAGCAGACAGGTGGGAGGAGCAAAAATCTATTTAAAGCGTGAAGATCTAAATCATACGGGAGCCCACAAGATAAACAATACAATCGGCCAGGCACTCCTGGCAGAACGCATGGGTAAAAGAAAAATCGTCGCTGAAACAGGAGCTGGACAGCACGGTGTCGCCACCGCTACCGTATGCGCACTTTTAAACCTTGATTGCGTCATTTTCATGGGGGAGGAAGATATCAAGAGACAGAAGTTAAATGTTTTTCGAATGGAACTTCTAGGTGCGAAAGTCGTCAGTGTGTCACAGGGAAGCGCCACATTAAAAGACGCAGTCAATGAAGCCTTGCGATATTGGGTGGCAAATGTCGAAGACACTCATTATATCATGGGGTCCGTATTGGGGCCCCATCCGTTTCCAAAGATGGTTCGGGATTTTCAAAGTGTCATAGGGAAAGAAACGAAGCGCCAATTTATTGAAAAGGAACAGCGTCTGCCAAAGGCCATTGTAGCCTGTGTTGGCGGTGGAAGTAACGCAATCGGCATGTTCCACCCTTTTTTAGAAGATAAAGAAGTGGATTTATACGGTGTGGAAGCAGCAGGAAGCGGGGTTGAAACCGATCAACATGCAGCCACATTAACGAAAGGGTCTGTAGGTATCCTTCATGGAAGCATGATGTATTTGCTGCAAAATGAGGAAGGGCAGATACAAGAAGCACATTCCATATCAGCAGGCCTCGATTACCCGGGCGTTGGACCGGAACACAGCTATTTAAAGGAGATTGACAGAGTTCAATATACAGCTGTTTCTGACGTGCAGGCGCTGGCTGCCTTTAAGCAATTATCCCAGACGGAGGGGATTATACCTGCACTGGAAAGTTCCCATGCCGTAGCGTATGCAGTGAAACTAGCGGCAACCATGGAGAGTGAAGAATCAGTGGTGATTTGTCTGTCCGGCAGAGGGGATAAAGATGTAGAGCAAGTAAAGGAGTTACTGGGAGGTAGTCAACATGGGTAAATCATTTCTAGATAACAAGCTTCAAGGAGAAATGGAAACTGGAAATAAATTGTTCATCCCTTATGTGATGGCTGGAGATGGAGGGATTGAGTCCTTAACTTCAACTCTCAAAATGCTGGAAGATGCCGGTGCGACTGCGATTGAAGTGGGGATCCCTTTTTCAGATCCCGTAGCCGATGGGCCGATTATCCAGAAGGCAGGAAAACGTGCCCTGGAAAAAGGAACGTCACTTCAAAACGTTTTTAACGTGCTGAAGAAAAGGAGAGCAGAAATAGGGATTCCAATACTATTCATGACTTACGTAAATCCTGTTTATCAATATGGGGTAGAACGATTCTTTCAGGATTGTGCTGTTGCAGGGGTGGACGGTGTGATCATTCCTGACCTGCCACTTGAACATCATGATTTAGTGAAACAGCCGGCAAATGAAAATGAGATCGCCATCATACAATTGGCAACACTGACGAGTCCAATAGAAAGAATCCGGAAGTTGGCTTCCGTGACAGAAGGGTTCCTTTATGCGGTTACAATCAACGGTATTACCGGAACGAGAGAAGGATTTGAAGACACCGTTTCAGATCACTTGAGCAGGCTGAAAGAAAACAGCCCCGTCCCGGTACTTGCCGGCTTCGGAATATCAACACCGGAACATGTGAAGAAAATGAGTGCGAACTGTGATGGCGTTGTCGTTGGAAGCAAAATCATCGAACTGATCCAGCTTGGGAAGTTAAATACGATCAAAGAATTAATCGATGCAACAAAATCTTCTGCGCTTCATTCGTGAAGATGGCAGAGATATTTGTAAAAGCTGGATTAACAGATTCTAAAGGAATGTTAAAAAAAGGTAAATAGTCTTCTTTTTCTTCTGAAAGTCAGTATGATAAAGATGTAGTTGAACAAAGCATCATAACAGGAGGCTATTTAAAATGAAAAAATGGTTATTAATGTTGATGACAGCTCTATCAGTAGTGACATTTGCAGCCGGATGCAGCGGCGACTCCGAGGAAGACACAGGAACGGAAACGGAAGAAAACATGGAAGAAGAAAGCGGTACAGAGGAATAATCCATGACAGTCAGCCCTTATGGGGCTGGCTTTTTCATTTATAGAACGGTACATAAAAGAATAAAAACCTTGTATATACCGACTATTTCTATTAATCTGACAATACAAGACATATTCGATAGTGAGGTCAAAAGGATGACGATACCACCTAGATTAACGATGGGTGACACCATTGGCATTTGTTCCCCGTCTTCTCCTGTGGCAGCTCATTGCCCAAAGAGGCTGAAGCGGGGAATGGAAGAACTTAAGAGATTGGGCTTCAATGTGAAAGTGGCGCCAAACACATTAAAATTACAAGAATATATGGCAGGTACCATCGATGAAAGAGTGGACGATCTTCATGATTTATTTAAGGATAAAGAAGTAAAAGCCATCATCACTACCATAGGAGGAACCTGTTCTCACCAGCTCCTGGAACATCTTGACTTCGGACTGATTGAACAAAATCCGAAGATCTTTTTAGGATACAGTGATATAACGGCTCTGCATCTAGCTATCTATAAAAAGACAGGACTTACCACTTATCTGGGACCGGCTGTTCTTCCCCAATTTGGCGAGTTTGGCGGGTTATTGACGTATACGAGGGACCATTTCTTTCAAACGTTCGTAAAAGGTGAAAGGGCGAAATATGACTCTTCTCTCGATTATGTAATGGAACATTTATGGTGGGATGAAGAAGATGTTCGATTAAGGGAGAAAGTAAGCAATGAAGGGCCACGGGTTGTAAAAGCAGGCAAAGCGGAAGGGAAGATTATCGCTGCCAATATGGGAACCATGCTCCTTCTGGCAGGGACCGAATACTTTCCTGAATGGAAGGGATCCATCTTATGTATTGAAGATGATCCGGATGAAACCCCGTCATCCATCGACCGCTACTTAACCCAATTAAGACATATGGGGGTTTTGGCGGAAATCAATGGGCTAGTCGTTGGAAGGTTTCATGATCATGTGGGTTTTAAAGAAAATCAACTAGCTGAGATCTTATCCCGTGTCACGGAAGGATACGAAATTCCTGTCGTCACAGACCTTGACTTCGGCCACACGGACCCCATGTTCGTTCTGCCAAACGGAATACAGGCAGAAATAACAGTAAATGAAAAACAAATCGATTTTCGTCTGAAAGAAAATCCGGTATCTTGAGGGGGAGTTCACTTGATTGAAAGAAAACTGAATACGGTTTTCATCCCGGTCGCAAACCTGAAAGAGTCTGTAGATTGGTATGGGGAGGTGCTCGGATTTGAAAGGGATCCGGAGCAATATCAACACATCGATAAGCTGCCGGTGTATACTTTCCAGATGGGTGAAACATCTCTTACTCTTGAAGAAGAGAAGGGATATACGTCATCTGCTTCCAGCGTCCCTCTATGTAATTTTCATACGGACAAATTGAGGAAGTAAAAAAAAGCTTTCAAGAAAAAGGAGTCAGAATAGAGTCGGACGTCACTACATTTGTTGATTTTTCTTATTTCAACTTCAGGGATATCAATGGGAATTTACTGATGATTTGTACAGGGTAGAAGAAGGCTAACAGAAATATATGAAACCTCCTGAGGGCTGTTTTCTTCAGGAGGTTTTTTATTCCTTATTTTACGCATTTTACACAGACCGTTAATGCTGGCCTTACTTTCTTATAGGAAAGTGTAATATCTTTGAAGCCCGCTTCATGAAGGGCGTCCGAAATCCTTTCCCCATATTGTATCGCCCTGCTGTCCCTCTCTTCTTCACCTCTTGGTTGAACAGTAATAACCAGGATGCCGCCTGTTTTCAGCATGTCGTATAGATGTGACAGCGATTTTTTCTGATTATTCCACAATGGATAGTTATTGACGGAGAAGATACGGTCATACTTGGCGTCGTTTATCCGGAAATGACTGATATCATGGACGAATAGGCGGGCTCTCCCTTTTTCGATGAAGGTAGCATTTTTATTCCATGCAGTATCCTTCATCGTTTCAGATATATCCACCCCATCCACAGAAGTTCGAGGGAAACGTCTGCATATGTGATGTATACAATATCCTGGTCCATACCCGACTTCAAGGACACGGTCCCCGTCTTGTATGGATAATTGCCTGATGGACCAATTATTTATTTTGCGGTTATCAACTTCCATTATTTTTCCGACAAACCAGCCGAGTACTCCATTCGGGCGTTTGAACTGCTTTTGGAGGGAAAACACGGGTGTCACCTCTTTTCCAATCTTTTGTATTCAAAAAAAACCATGTATATTCCTCTTTCCACCAATTCAATCACGTCAAACGTAAACATTCTGTTGCAAAATGTAGAAAAAATGGCATAATATACTTAAATATTATTGGCGTTGAAGAGAAGAGTACGTAAGGGTGTCCCCTATCAGAGAGCTTCGGGAGCTGAAAAGAAGCAGGGTGACACGTTATGGAAGATGATCTCTGAGCATTCTATTCGAACCACTTTGGTGTAGGGTAGGACGGGTGTGGGCATCCGTTATCATTGTCACGGTATAAGAGTATGAAATACTCCGTACTTGCTGAGATAGTCTTGTGTGAGCAAGCTATAAACTAAGGTGGTACCACGAGTTAAACCCCTCGTCCTTAGATGTCGATTGATATCTGAGACGAGGGGTTTTTTATAATGTTTGAAGGAGGAAAAGACATGACGATTTTGATAGGCGGTGCATGGCCATATGCAAATGGCTCATTACATTTGGGGCATATCTCGGCACTGTTACCGGGGGACATCATTGCAAGGTATTACCGTTTGAAGGGTGAGGATGTCCTTTATGTATCAGGGAGTGATTGCAACGGGACACCAATCGGTATTCGGGCAAGATTGGAAGGAACTGGTATAGAGGAAATTGCTGATCGATATCATGAAGAGTTTCTCAGGTGTTTCCATGGTTTAGGCTTTAGTTTTGATGAGTATACAAGAACGGATGACACCCACCATCATCAGGAAGTTCAAAGCATCTTTACGACTCTATATCAAAGGGGATTGCTTTATGAAAAAGAAGTGGAACAAACCTATTGTGAACACGATCGGCGTTTCTTGCCTGATCGGTTTGTGGAAGGCACATGTCCTGTCTGTGGGGAAAGAGCGAGGGGGGATCAATGTGACCATTGTTCAACCGTGCTGGACCCCACAGAATTAGGAACTAAAATCTGTACCCTGTGTGGTCATGAGCCTGTACTAAAAACGACCGTTCATTTATATTTTGCACTATCAAATTTTCAAGAACCACTACAGAATTATTTGGAGGAAAGCAGCAGCAGATGGAGGGATAATGCTCTTCAGCTTACGGGGCGTTATGTAGATGAGGGGTTGCATGACCGACCTGTGACCAGGGATTTAGAAAATGGAGTGGCCGTGCCCATCGACGGGTTTAAAGATAAGAAGATATATGTATGGATAGAAGCGGTAAGTGGATATATAACTGCTTCGAAGAAGTGGGCAGAAAAGCATCAGCGTGACTGGAAGGATTTCTGGCAGGAATCCACCACATCCTATTATGTTCACGGTAAGGATAATATCCCTTTTCACAGTATTATCTGGCCGGCAATCCTCATGGGCATCGGGGAAAGAAATCCCCCGGACTATATTCTGTCGAATGAGTACTTGACCCTTGAGAAGAAGAAGATTTCAACGAGCCGAAATTGGGCGGTATGGGTCAATGACCTGCTGGGGAACTATCATCCAGATTCAATTCGTTATTATCTTACAATCAATGCACCGGAAAAAAGGGATGCGGATTTTTCCTGGAGAGAATTCATCTATAGTCATAACAGTGAACTTCTAGGAGCTTTGGGGAATCTTGTGCAGCGTACGTTAAAATTCTATGAAAAAGAATTTGGTGGGAATCTAACCCTTTCGTATGTATCGAAGGAAGTAGAAAGCAAGACAGCGAATATATTCCAGTCAGCAGGTCAATACATTGAAGGAGGATATGTCCGAAAGGGATTAGAAGAGATATTTGAATTCATTCGATGGTCTAATAAGCGTTTTGATGAACAGGAACCGTGGAATGTTATAAAGGAGAATCGGGAGGGAGGAAAGGTCATACTTGAAGAATTTCTGTACGTCATATGTAATCTCAGGAATCTCATACAGCCATTTTTACCCTTCACTTCTTCAAAATTAACAGAACAGCTTGGCATACTGGGGGATTCCCATTGGAAACCCTTTGAGCTGCCTTTGGATATTACGATTGATGCGAGAGCCCCATTGTTCACCAGGATTGACCCTGATCAAATTGAAATTGAACGAAATCGATTGATTAAAGGGTCTCAATGAAATCTAAAAGGAGAATGACATGAAGATCGTTGTCACAGCCGATACCCATCTACCTAAAAAAAGCAGAGGACTCCCGGAGGAACTGAGGATCGATCTCTTGAAAAGTGATTTGATCATTCATGCCGGAGATTTCCAAACGATAGAGATATATCAACAGTTGAAGGATTTCGGTGAACTGATCGCCGTAGCCGGGAACGTAGATCATCCGGATCTTAAGGAATTGCTTCCACAAAAAATGATCATTGAGAAAAAAGGGCTGAAGATCGGTTTGGTGCATGGAGACGGGGCGGGGAAAACGACAGAGAAAAGAGCATTAGAAACGTTTCAGCACGATGATGTAGGTGTGATTATCTTCGGTCATTCCCATATCCCGTTTTCCCGTTATCAGAATGGGATTTTCCTGTTTAATCCCGGATCTCCTACAGATAAGCGCAAACTCCCTTACTTCTCACATGGAATCCTGACAATTGGGGATTCGTGGAAAATAGAGCATAAATTCTATGTATGAACAATGAAAGAAATCCGCATCCGTCAGGCCTGGGTGCGGATTCACATCTTATAAAGGGAATCGGTAGTAATCCTGACTATAAAAGGTTTGGAAACCGCTGGACTCATAAAGTTTCAGTGCGTGACTGTTATTTGCTGCTACATCAAGGAAAATGTCATTGGTATACTTGGACTCCTTCAAGACAACTTGAGACAGGGCATTCCTGCCTATGCCTCTTCCTTGATAGGATGGAAGAATGGCAAATCCGTAGATGAAGCTTTGGCCGTTTGTTCGCTCTACTCTGATTTTTCCTACTGTTTCATTTCGATGATCGATCATCATATTGCCTTCACCTGATTCTTCAAGCAGTCTCCTTGTGTAGGAGTCAGCGTCAGACCTAACTACTTGAAAGCACTTTTCATCAAGATCAATGATCGTCCCTATATCCTTCTCAGAAGCAGTTCGCAACTGAACATCACTACTGGTTGTCATCAGTTGTGATTTTTTCCACTTCATTTCAAATTCCGTGAAATCATAGACAGCTTCCATTTTCTCTAATAACGCTTTTCCTGAAGTGGAGGTGCCTGGAGAATTAAGCAAAAGCTTTTGAACCGGTCGGGATTTAAGGGACAAGATGGCTTCTTCGAATAAAGCTGGAAATAAAGATTTTCCACGGAAATCCGGATGAACCATACCACACAATTCATACGTTTCCCCAAACCCATACAGCCCTAAAAATCCAACCAGTTGATTTTCATGATAATGAAAGAAATCATCAAGGCTGTCTCTTCGGCTATTAAGCATATCCCAATTGAGTTTTAAATTGATTTCATCATGTTTTTCGCAAATTCCCTGTAAGATCTTAATGTCTTCAAGCTTTTTTGAAGTAAGCATAAGTCATCCCCAATTAGTAGAAATGTAGTGTGTTTCCTTATTTGATTTTATGGGACTTACATTGATTAGACAATAGAAACTTTCGAAATTTTCCATATCCTTGAATGGATTTCTAGAAAGAATAATTGGGGTCATGCACCCATGCATGACCTCTTAATCCTTTTCCTGTATTCGCTGTATCACCTCATGGAGCTCGTCAGGCTTTAAAAATTCCAATGGGGAAAATCCTTTTTCAAACATGACCGACTCACTTTCAATCATCAATACATACCTTCCGTTCACTTTAGCCAAATGAACGCTGTCACCAAAGTCAGATAGAAGGGCTTTCACCGAGACATGGTCAAGCTTCACTTTCAGCTCCACTTCAGGTGAATGCTCGACGATTTGGCTTGTCGCTTCAACTACCTGTTCTGTCGTGAATCTTTCCTGAAGTTCCCGTTTTGGGCTGATGGCCCATTCTTCAACGGCTTCTTCAAATTCAACCCGTTCATCGCTTTCTTCGGCGTATGTTTCAGAAATATGTTCCTTTACCATTCCGTAAACTTGGGATTTAACGATTTCAGGCATGGACTTTTCATATTCCACCCATTTTAAGAAATCTTCAAAGTATCTGGCGTGTGATGCTTGGTGGATTTTGATTTCGGCTGAATCCATCATCCCTTCTTCCGGCATATATGGGTATTGAATGGATTTCATGTTTTTTGTCGTGATGGCCATTTCCACGTTATGTATCAATGTCGCTTCGTCGGTAATAGTAGCTACCTTCGGTTCGAAGTCACATTTCATGATAAACACAAACGGATCATCAAAAAACTTCGTTAACTTAGCAGTTGCAACCAGGAATGCACCACCTCGGATTGCACTTGCTTCCAGGTACATCTGAACGATTTGATCACATGCCTCCCGAAAGACTTCTTTGTTCTCAGCATATCGTGTGCGGTGAAATAAATTAAAGTTCGGATTCGAAGTCAGCTCATGTCCAGGCTCCACTATGAACCGTCCAATTTTGGTCGGGGCAGATTCTGACTTTGAATGACGATCTACTTTTCGTTTCACGATTTTGGTCAATTCGCCATCAAGGAAGTTTTTGAGGGGACTTTCTTCATACTCTGTCCCGCTTAACGTTTGAAAATGCTTATGCCGTTTATCGGCTTCTTCGCCTTTTCCTTCAATTTGGATTAAATAGAAGGAAAGGTTCTGAATAGTAAAATCCATGTATCAATCTCCTGACCTTATAATATTCGTATTTTTAGATGTTCCTCTATATACTCATTGTTCAGTATAGAAAAGCTTAAAAGGTTCGTCAATCGAGTAATGAAAGTCCATTCAAGTGAGATACTAATGGTGTGAATACATTTAGGTGGTGTGAGATGTGAGGAATGATTCATTTTTATCTTTAGTAAAGAAAGGGAACAAGTCATCTCTTTTTGCTATGGTGGGAAACGGAATACTTGCCATTGCAAAGGGAGCAGCCTATTTCATAAGCGGGAGTGGGGCAATGTTTGCCTCGGCGATGCATTCTTTGGCTGATGCAGTAAATCAGGGTTTTGTGTTTGTTGGAAGCGTCCTGGCTGAAAAAAAGCCAACTGAGAAGTTTCCAACAGGATTCGGAAGAGTCATTAACCTTTTTTGTATGGTTGCCGTTATTGTCGTTTCGATTATGGCATATGAAACGATACGGGAAGGGCTCCATTTAGTAAAACATCCGGCAGATGTGAAGGGAATCTGGCTGAATGTGTCTATATTGTTATTGAACATCCTGATCGATGGAGTCATTCTCATTAAAGTAATGAAAGAAATCGGACAGGAAGCAAGAGCGGAAAGCACAGGTTTACACATTTTCTCGAATGCTTTTAAACATGTGAAGCGTGCATCACCACCGACAAGACTGGTGTTTTATGAAGATTTGGTCGCGGTGACAGGAGCTGCCCTGGCTTTAATTGCTGTATTGGTATCCTATTTTTCCACCTTTCAGCTATTGGATGGAATCGTCACCATCGTCATAGGTTTCCTCATGGTGGGGGTGGCTTTCAGGGTAGGATATGACAATATGATCGGTCTCATAGGAGTGGCAGCACCTAAAGAAGTGGAGGACCGTATAGCAAGCGTGATATTTGAACATGAAGCCGTAATCGACATCTTTAAGCTGAGAATCACTCAGGAAGGCCGGTATTATCATGTTGAATCTTACCTTGAACTAAAAAAGGGATTACCACTTTCAGAAGCGGATGATATTAAGTTTTCCATACAGGATAAATTGATGAAAGACCCGGATATTGCAGACGTAACGCTTGGAATCCTTGAGGATCATGGGAATCAGGAGTGGAAAGGAAGTATACCAGAACGTCATTAGTGAACAACCTGCCAGGATTCCCCGGCAGGTTGTTTTATGGCTTGGTGGTGCCAGGGAATGGGTTTTACCAGCAGGTATATCCATCAGTTAAGCAGGAGAACGTATCACTTGGTCTTGAAACCTGTTCATACTATAATAAAGAAAATCATAGAATAGATTATCTTGGAGGGGGGATAAAATGGACATCAATAACATCCTGAAGCGTTTCAAAGACAGATCACCCAAGGTGCTTGGGAGTGAATCGTTCACAGAATACGCCATATTACTGCCTTTGATTGAGGTCAATGAAGAAACTCATGTTTTGTTCGAGGTCCGTTCCCTGAATATGAGAAGACAGCCCGGGGAAATATGTTTTCCGGGAGGACGTATCGACCGGAAAGATTCTGACGAGAAAAGTGCTGCCATTCGTGAGACAACTGAAGAACTGGGTATTCATCCAGACGTTATATCCGAAGTGCACCCACTTGATTATATCGTATCTCCGTTTGGGACAATCATCTATCCGTTCGCAGGCAAACTAAATGTTCCTATAAAAGACTTAAGACCAAATCCATCCGAGGTGGAAAAAATATTTACGGTTCCATTATCCTTCTTTCAGGAGAGTGGACCCGATGTGCATTCGATTAAATTTAATATGGAACCTGAAGAAGGCTTTCCTTTCGGGCAAATCCCAGGCGGAGAAAATTATAACTGGCAAGCGAGGCACATTAAAGAACACTTTTACTACTATGAAGACAAGGTGATTTGGGGGCTTACTGCAAGGGTACTTCATCATTTTGTTGATCTACTCTCGTAATCAAATTCTAAAGTATTGTGACAGGAAGCTTGACCCTGGGGCTGAAGTCACCCCTTCCTCTCTCTAAAATCGTTTTCGGATACAGCCTTTATAAACATAGCTGCACATTTTTTTATCCCTATGATGGAAAAGAAATTCTACATTTACCTATACGAATTGACATTACTTTTGAATTCATACTTTTTTCGATAGTTGAACTTGTCGGAGAAAGTATTTTTATTTGTGAAATTGTAGCAAATTGAAGTGTTTGTCATGATTCATTAGGAGGTAAAGAATAGTAAGCAAAAAGGAATAATGAAAAGGAGAGGGGAAGTAACCATGATTATTCGGGCAAAATGCTGGAGAATGTTAAGTGTCCAGGAAAAGATGTTTATACTTAAGGCTGTCTGCAATAAGCATCTCAAAAAGCAGTGAATCACAATTCTTTTATTTGCTTCTTAGTAACTTCCTCATGCCGCCAGATTGTCAAGCTTATTCATGTCAACTGGATGCTCCGAACCTACAATACAACTATTAAAATTCATAAAATGATCGTATTCCGTTAGCGGTTGGTGGTCAGGTCAAAACGACTTACAGATGGATTTATATGTCTTAATGTAAGTTGCTCTTCGTATGTTTCATTCGAATAAGAGTGACATGGCAACGTTGATCCAGCCGCCAAGTGATTTTTATATTCCTATTGAGAGTTCATGAGAGCGGCAGCAAGCATCCCTTCTCTTCGTTTCTTTACATCTTCCAACATCCATTATCCACCTCGATTCTCCCTTGGTTCTTTCTATGACAATCAACTCCCATCGTTTCTGTTACTATTCCATGACAATGGAGGAGAAATCAATTGTTCTGGCGCTTCTTATAGAACATTTGATAAGATAAGAGAGCACTTACATATAAGGAGGACATCTTTGTGAAAGGAACAAAAATCATCATCATAGCGGGTATACTCATGACCGTGCTGTTGAGCGCATGCAACAGGAATGCTGCTGATATGGTCGTAGACGGTGGAGTGACCATCGATGAAAAGACAAATACCGTGACATTTCAAGGATCACTTACAGACAAGCAGCTTGAACCGGACACTCCATTTCAGGTGCGTTTCTACCTGGAAGGGAAAACGGTCAGGAATGCCCTTGGAACCGATTTGGTGTATGTTGACGGGGAATTTAAAAGTCATAAACAGGGGGAAGCCTCGGAAACCATTGAAGTACGGAAGACGATCGACATAAAAAAGCCTGAAGAGATTGACAAATTGGTAAATGAAATAAAAAACAAAGAAGAAAAAGCGGTCACCATCGAAATAATAAATGATGCTGGCAGAATCGATGAAGAGGTTCTGCATAGCGTTTCAAAGGAGTAGGGAGACAGGGTCCCTACTCCTTTGTGTGTATGAAGGCTATCGGTTATGGACGGGTCTCTTTAAAGCATACAAATCATCTTCAAGAAGAAGCATTTTATCCATTAATACACTTTTGGAATCCTCTACCCCCTGATTATAAAGGAAGGGGCCGATTTCTTTCATGAAAAAGTCAAACCAATTTTCAGCACCTAAATCCCCGATCTCATCCCCGGTCTGTTCATAGTGAAACGTCTGGATTCGTTCAATCATCGTGTCTTTCTGTTCTTTCGGTATCTTTGTATACATTGCTAATCCTCCCATTCTGTTTCTTCCATCGTAACATAACCGGCCCTATGACAGGAATGAAGCTTAAAAAGTTAAAATGTTTGACTCCATAAATGTGTTTCATCGTATAGGATGAGAGCCAGACAAGAACTAAAAAATCGGCAGTCATAACACTTACAAGCTTTGAATCTCGAAACGCGATCCCATAATCACTCAATGAAAATCCACCAAGAAGAAAAGAGAGTGACGCAACGGCCATCAGGATAAGGAGAATGTTGAAAACGTTGGAACGTAATGTTTTATGAAACAAAGAAGGAGCACTTTGAGATGGGACGGTACCAGTCTTTCTTAAGAAAAAATACGGAAGAAGGCTGAAAGCTCCTAAAATGAATGATCCTAATACAAATGGCCAGGCAGGAATTTTCCCCCGGTCATCGGGGATCAGCAATGATGCGAACAATAATGGAAAAAGTCCGAGAAAATAGAACACGGTTACCACAAGAGGATCAACCGCATCAACATCCCCTGTCACCAACTGTCGTATGATGGGGTCAGTCGAAAAGCCTTCACCAGGTGCCAGAAACAGTGCATATAGTATGAGACCAAGCCATATCCAAATCATCTTATCCCTCCTCTGGAAAATTGTATCAAAGAAGCTCCTCTTGATGATATATGGGTGTGTCGGTTTCCTGATTGGAATGTGTCGATTTGAGAATCTTCGAGGGAAACGGCCATCATCAATTCCTTTGTCTATCAAATAGAACCGAAAATGATCAAATAAAAATGGATAACGGTGGAAAACTAAAAGCTTACAAGAAACTTAACAGTAAAAGGAGAATGAGTATGTGGCAGGAATTTAAAAAGTTTGCCGTTAAAGGGAATGTCATTGACCTTGCCGTTGCGGTGATTATTGGAGCCGCCTTTGGAAAAATTGTCAAATCCCTGGTTGATGATATAGTCATGCCCTTTCTTGGTATTTTGCTTGGCGGTATTAGTTTGACGAATTTAAAGCTTAAGGTTGGAGAAGCGGCCATTACCTATGGTGTATTCCTGCAAAACGTAGTCGATTTCTTTCTTATAGCCTTTGTCATTTTCTTTATAGTAAGACTGTATAAGCGCATGGAGCGAAAAGAAGAAGTGAAGGCAGAGGTGAAGGTTGATCAGAAAGAGGAGTTGCTCAGAGAGATACGGGATCTGTTGAAAACATTCAATCAAACCACCAAATAATGGTTCATTTGAAAAAAATAATAAAGGATATTCCCGTTATTTATCCAATATAACATGATAGATAAGGGGGAGTATAACGATGGATAAGGAATCAATTTATTTGATTAAAGAAAAAGATGGGATGAACAAAGATTTCGCTTTGCTTCTTTCCATGATGGATTATGTCAGGTTCACCTCATTGAACGAAGTGGAAGGGGCAGGGGTTGATTTACTTGATTATCGCTGCCACGATGAAGCTAATTCTATCGGGATGCTTCTTGCTCATTTCGATGCCGTAGAAAAGATTTATCAGGCATTGACGTTTGAGAATGTAAGTGACGGTGAAATCGAGGAATACGCTGAATCTTTGGAACCTGCATTAAGCCTGGGTGGCCAGGCAGCAGAGAAGATTAAAGGGAAACAGCTTGAATATTATCTTGAGAATTTAAAAGTCACAAGAGAGAGAACGGTTGAGTATTTCAAGCAATTTGATGAATCCTGGCTTTATGAAGAAAGTGATTGGTGGAATGGAAAAAAAGGCAATAACTTTTTTAAATGGTTTCATGTATTTGAAGATGAGATCAATCATAGGGGACAAATACGAATGATAAAGAAACTATATACAAAGGAACTACTATCAACCAGTGTAGAATAAATCGGTGTTGCATTTTACAAATAGCCCCATTTATTTCTTGAGTTCTGTATTTGAATCTGTTATAGTAAAGATAGTTATTTTTGTTCGGTTAATATGCATGATTGAAGGACATTCGTCTTGAATCTTAATCAGAGCAGGAATATAAATATTTATACGTGCAACTGCACTAGGAGGTACTTGTTTTATGTTACAAGGTAAAGTTAAATGGTTTAACGCTGAAAAAGGTTTCGGTTTTATCGAAGTTGAAGGTCAAGACGATGTGTTTGTTCACTTCTCTGCTATCCAAGGTGAAGGATACAAATCATTAGAAGAAGGTCAAGACGTTACATTTGAAATCGTTGAAGGCGCTCGTGGACCACAAGCTGCTAACGTTCAAAAGTAATTCAATAATGAATGTTCAAACAGAGTACGTCATCTGACGTACTCTGTTTTTTTGCGTCTCACTGTGGAGGCACAGTAAACTCTTTCTGGTTTTTCAACTACAGTTCTGTTACTCTACACCTATATCATTTATCTAATACTGGAGTGCTGAAATATTTTGTGGATTCATGCTAAGAAATTTTTTATGTTTATAGGAGTATTTATCGTAAGCAATATTATCCTGTCCATTATCACCGGCCTGATTTTGACTTATATGTATGAAGAAAGTGGGTATCAGGGCTCTCCGATAATTGGAACACTGATCAATGTTACTTCTGCAGTCATAGCCATTTTTATAGCCTATAAGCCGCTTAAAAAAAACGAGCGAACCTAATGGAAAGAGACTAGTCAAAAGACTAGTCTCTTTTTAAGTATTCATTTTTTATGCTATGTGATTATTTGTTTTGTTGGTTTTGTTGTCTAGCTGCTTTTCTTGCTCTTTCAGCAGCGTTTTGCTCTTGAGCAAATTCTGCTTCATTTTTTTGTTGCTGCTGGTTCTTCTGTTGTTTATTGTTGTTGTTTGCCATTTTTATCACCTCCGTCTACTATAATGTGCCCGGAAATGAAAAATAGATACATATTAAATGTTAGAGTGAGAAGTAAATGTATTCGTTTATTTTCTTGAAAAGTTGGTGGCCATCATTCTGTTTTATACGATGGAGGTCCCGTCCCTTTCCAATTACTTACTAGTTTAAAGTGATAGAAGGTGGGGTATGAATAAGTCCATGCATTTATTTTCTTTACATACATCTACTTGTATATGGAAGCGATCACAATGTTTTAAGGAGGAAGCCAGTTGAAGAATTTTAGACCGATGTTTTGGATTGCCATTACCATGGGCATAATCTTTGTGGCTTGGGGTGTTATTTTCCCTAAGTCAATGCTTGAAATTATGTCCAATACTCAAGGAGTGTTACTGGACAAATTTGGCTGGTTTTATCAGTTCTCTGCCACATTCTTTTTTCTAATCGCCATCTTTTTTGCTTTTAGCAAATATGGTAAGATCCGCTTAGGAAAAGACGCTGACAAACCAGAGTATTCCACACTGACATGGTTTGCCATGTTATTCAGCGCGGGAATGGGGATCGGACTTCTGTTCTATGGAGTTTCAGAGCCGGTTTCTCATTATGCAAGTCCTCCATTTGGAGAAGCCGGTACCATTGCATCGGCTCAAGTCGGTCTGCGCTATACATATCTTCATTGGGGATTCCACGCATGGGCGATATACGCCGTTGTCGCCTTGGCCCTTGCCTATTATAAATTCAGGAAAGACATGCCTGGACTAATGAGCGCTACTTTATATCCTGTCATAGGGGACAGGGTCAAAGGGCCGATTGGGTATATTGTAGACATCATTGCAGTATTTGCAACGATTTTCGGTGTAGCGATTTCACTGGGAATCGGTTCACAGCAGATCAACAGTGGACTGAATTATCTAATGGGAACCCCGATTAACTTTCAAGTACAGCTCATCATTATTGGAATTGCAACGGTGTTGTTTATCACTTCTGCGCCTACAGGGTTATCGAAGGGAATTAAATATTTAAGTAATGCCAATATGGTGTTGGCGGTAGTATTATTCGTCCTCTTTCTCATATTAGGTCCAACCCAATTTGTACTGGAGCTGTTTCTGACCACCTTTGGGAGTTATATTCAGAATCTTCCTAGCATGGGGCTTAGATTTTCACCGTTTAATGTTGAGGATAATCAGTGGGTAAAGGATTGGACAATTTTTTATTGGGCATGGTGGATCTCGTGGACACCATTTGTAGGTACCTTTATAGCAAGGGTTTCAAGAGGAAGAACGGTGAGGGAATTCATCATTGCCGTCATTCTTGTGCCTACCTTCGTCTGCGCTCTCTGGTTTGGGGTTTTTGGCGGTACAGGATTGTATTTTGATTTTGTGCAAGGTGTAGATGTAGCCGGTCAAAGCTTAGAAACAGCTTTATTTTACGTATACGACCAATTGCCTTTAAGTGTTATGCTTTCCATTATTTCCTTATTCCTGATCATCACCTTCTTTGTCACCTCCGCTGACTCGGCTACATTTGTGTTAGGGATGCAAACGTCGAATGGAAGCCTGAATCCTCCCTTCTTTGTAAAGTTCAGTTGGGGAGTTGTATTAGCTGCCATTGCGGCGATCCTGATGGGAACTGGCGGGGTAAGCGGATTGCAGGCGGCCACCATCATCACTGCATTACCTTTAGGGATCATCTTATTTGTTATGACCTATGGGCTGGTTCTTTCATTCCAAAGAGAAATAAGAGAGAAAAAAAGGAACAGAACAGCTGATATAAAGAAATGATGGCTTGAATTACGGATAAATGGGACCCTTCATAATAAATGAATGGTTTCATCCAAGGGTCTAAATCAGTGAAAGAAGAAACAGCAGCTCATTCAGCAGGGATGAGATCTGCTGTTTTTTTGTACAAGATGATGTAGTGTATATTCTTTTCTAGTCGTAAAAGATTGAAGGAAATCAACTTCCACTTATACAATTCTGGTACGATGTATGTAGCAAATAGTTTGAACTAAGGAGAAGAATGATATGAAGCAGATCATAGCAATGGGAGGGGGCGGATTTTCCATGGAACCAGAAAATCTCCTTCTCGATCAATACATACTGAATCAGGCTGGGGGATCAAGGCCGAAGGTTTGTTTTTTACCTACTGCCAGTGGAGATGCAGATGGATATATAGAGCGTTTTTACAACTCCTTTAGTACACTTCCTTGTGAGACTTCCCATTTATCACTTTTCAAATTACCAACAAAAGACTTAACAGGTTTCATTTTGGATAAAGATATTATTTATGTTGGGGGAGGGAATACCAAGAGTATGCTCGCCCTATGGAGAGAGTGGGGGGTGGATGCGATCCTGAGGCAAGCCTGGGAAATGGGGATCATAATGGCAGGGTTGAGTGCAGGGTCAATCTGCTGGTTTGAAGAAGGCATCACGGATTCCTATGGTGAAGGTCTGGAAACCATTAACGGCATGGGCTTCATAAAGAGTAGTCACTCCCCCCACTATGATGGGGAAGAAAACCGCCGCCCCCTTTATCATTCATTTATTCATCAAGAAAAGTTGCAAGCAGGATATGGTGTGGATGACGGGGCAGCGTTACACTTTATAAATGATAGGCTTTATAAAGTAGTGTCTTCCAGAAAGCACGCTTCTGCCTATTGGGTTGAGAAGAGAGCTGAGGGGATCCATGAAAAGGTTTTACCTAAAGAATATCTTGGATAAGGAATTGATTTTGTTGAAACTGCATACTCCCTAATTCCTCCACATAGGTATAGTGATGAGTCTTTTTAAAGGGAGGAGAGCATCATGAGGCAAGATAAACGAAACACACCGAGTGAATTAGTAAAGAAGACGTCAAAACAAGCCAGCGAACTTGTGAATAAAACTGCAGACACCGCTAATGATATAATCAAGAATGTTAGCGGTAAAGGGGGATTGGTTGGGAAAGTGTCCGACACCTCTGCTGATTTTGTCAAGAATGTCAGCAATACAGGGAACAAAGTAGTAGGAAAAACAGTAGATACTGCAAGCAAGGCAGTGAAAAATGCATCGGATAAATTATTTAACAAAAAGTGACACTCGAGAAGCATATTCCATATTAAAATGGAAGTGCTTCTTTTTTATTCACCTCCTCAAGCTGGTATGCTGATACTGGATGGTGAGAGAGTCAAAAATGATGGGGGATGGAAAAAATGATACGGTTTCAATTGATATCAGCGGGGGATACATACAGAATCCGACAACAGATCTTAAGACCGGCTCAATCGTTGGAGGAATGTCAGTATGAAGGAGATTTAGACCTAAGTTCCTTTCATATCGGAGCTTTTGATGAACATGAGTTGGTCAGTGTCGGCTCTTTTTATCAGGAATCACAGAATGGATTGAAAGGGAAAAGGGCTTACCGCTTAAGAGGGATGGCCACTTTACCCGAATACAGAGGAAAAGGCATTGGAAAGCAACTTATCGAATACAGCGAAGGTATCCTTAAAGAAAGAGGCTGTGACTTGTGGTGGTGTAATGCCAGGATCTCGGCGGGTCCTTACTATGAAAAGCTGGGTTTAAACCAAATGGGGGACATATTTGAAATAGAGCCTATCGGACCGCATGTGATAATGTATAAACATATATAAATGACGAGGAAGATGATGAATCCTCTATTTACAGCTTGTTATTGCCTGCAATCTTTCGCACTAAAAAGACAACCGGATATAGCCGGTTGTCTTTTTTCTTTCCTCAATCGTTCTGAATGGTAGATCTTCTCAGTCTAATGAATTTCACCAAATTTAACACAACGGTTTTCGTCACTGCGTAAAATGGCACGGCCAGAATCATTCCCAATATACCGGCCAGGTTCCCTGCTACAAGTAATAAAATGATGATGGTGGCCGGATGTGTGTCCAAGCGTTTCCCTAGAATAAGAGGGGAGAGAAGGTTTCCTTCAATTTGCTGGGCAATTGTGACAACTACCACAACGAGTATGGCTTTGGTAGGTGAATCAAACAATGCAACGATGATTGCCGGTGCAGCACCGATAAAAGGTCCGATAAAAGGAATGATATTAGTAACGGCACCAATCAGAGCCATGACCAATGCATAGGGTAATCCAATGATCAAATACCCTATAAACGTTAGTGTCCCTACAAATGAGGCTACCGTTAATTGCCCCTGTATATAGGCAGCCAGGGTATCACTTGTATCCTTTAACGTGTTGATTCCTTCCTCACGGTACTCAGATGGCAGAAACTTCGAAAGGGCCTTAGGGAATTTATGACCGTCCTTGAACATGAAGAATAGTAAGAATGGGACAGTCACAATCAAAATGGTAATACTGGTCAAAACACTTAATAATCCTTTTAAGGCGGTTGTAATATTATCTGGGAGTGTATTGGCGAAATCAACCAACTGATTTTCCACATCTTTAAGGGATACATAATCTTGACTCATCATCCATTTGAACTGCTCAGTTTGAGATAAGTATTCGATAAAATTCCTTGTTTGACGTGCATACTCAGGCAACTCGTTGAACAACCCAGTGATTTGTCTTGTAAGCACAGGGGCGATATTTCCTATAACCAGCACCATTACACCGATGATGGCAGCATAAAGCACGATGATGGCGATGGTCCTCGGCAGTCTTGCTTTTTCAAGAAGATTGACGATTGGATTTAATAAAAAGTACAAAAAACCTGAAATGATAATTGGAAAAAATAACGTTGAAGCAAATACAACAATTGGCTCGAATAAAAATGATATCTTTGTTGATACATAAATAATGGTAAGTATAATCAGAATTTGTAAACTCCATGAATACATCTTTTTCTTGGACAACCCATTCACCTCTACCTATCGACTAGTTTGTGTGATTAAGTATATCAAAAACAGAGACGTAAACCCTACTACTATGTACAGAAAAAGGGGAAATGTTTGTGAAGAATAGGATTATGGAAGAGCTTAAACGCATTGAAGAAGAGGAAAAAGTGAAGGTTTTATACGCCGTTGAAGCTGGTAGTCGGGCATGGGGGTATCACACAGACCGGAGTGACTTTGATGTGAGGTTCATTTATATTCGGGAAGTAAAGGCATATCTGAATCTCCAAGAGACCAGTGACGTGATTGAAACATGCACTCATCAAGGCCTTGAATGTAGTGGATGGGATCTGAAAAAAGCACTTAAACTTCTCCGTAAGTCGAATCCTTCTTTATTGGAGTGGCTTACACCAGAAAATATATATTGGGAGCATTCGTCCATAGAGAAAATACGGAAAATGAGGGATATTGCATTTTCCCCGGACCGATGCATCATTCATTACTTTCACATGACTAAACGCAATTTCGAGAAGCGTTCAAAAGACGGGGCGGCCATTCCTAAAGAATGGATGACCATCATCAGACCGTGGCTCTCTTATCAATGGATCATAAAGTACCGTACCTTTCCACCTAACGAGATCTTCAGGATGCTTGAACATCTTCCCATTAATGGAGAGACAAAGGACACGCTTATCTTCCTCATCACATCAAGAGTGGAAGAAAGAAAGGTATCAGATTCTTTCATGAAGAATCTGGAAGTCAGTATCCATCATGATGTAGTAAAGATGGAGGAACTCGTAGAAGGACTGATCATAAATGAAGCTGATTTATGGGATGAACTAAATCAAACATTTTTTAGCATGTTGAAAGAGGTATGGGGTGGTGCGAAGCCGGAGTGGTAGCCCAACAAATGGGGTTAATAAGAAAATGAATCTATTTTCTTTCATGATCAGTAGAATGGCCACCCTTTAAGAAAGGCTGGCCATTCTAAGAAAATAATCATGAAACGATCTTTAAGCCAATGATACTACCAATGATACAGAAGATAAAAAACACTCTCTTAATGTCTTTTGTTTCCTTGAAGAATATCATTCCAATCATAACAGCACCAGCAGATCCGATCCCGGTCCATATCCCATATCCTGTACTCACAGGGATATCAAGGAGAGAAAGTGACAATAAATAAAAGCTCAATGCACCTGCAAGAAAGCTTAGAAGGGAAGGGACAAGCTTTTTGAATCCTTCCGACACCTTCATGAATGTGACCATGACTACTTCAGAGAATCCTGCCAAAATCAGTAACATCCATCCCATTAGTATGACCTCCCTGCATCATTTTCCTCTTTGTCACTCATCTTCAGACCAATTACACCAAAGATGAGCAGTGAGATAAAAACAACCTTCAACAGGCTAAATCCTTCATTCAGAAACACCATACCCACAACAGCTGTTCCAGCGGCACCTATGCCTGTAAAGACGGCATAAGCAGTACCAATGGGCAATAATTTCATGGAATTAGAGAAAAAATAAAAACTGATCAAAATAAGAACCGATGTGATGATGCTTGGGCCGGGTTTAGTAAAACCCTCTGAAAGAGATAAACCGGTTGCCCAGCCAATCTCCAAAACCCCGCCTATAATGACGTAAATCCAACCCATGATGCTACTCTCCTTTACGACTTAAAATCCCCAGTTCATATACCTTCCAAGCCGATTCAATTCGTCGTTGAAATATTTCCTCTGTGTAATAATGATGCTCTAAAAAAACACCATCAACTAAACATAAAAATGAGGCAACAAATTCTTCTTCCTCAATGTCATGAAATAGATTTTGGTTCATTCCTTCTCTATAGATGGATACCAAAATCGAAGACGTCACCTCTTCAAAATAGATGAAATGCTCTTGGATAAGTTCTTTAAACATTTCAGGCGGAAAGAATGTTACTCTTTTCCATAATAATGCTTCCTTAGTCGTCATTAATCTGTGACAAAACAGGTCAAAAAGTGTACGTATATTCGTTAGCGGTTCTTCGGGATCCATATTCTCCTGAACGCTGCGATATGCCTTTACTTCAGACACGTTTAAATCTTCAAGCACTTCCACAAATAAATCCTCTTTGCTTTTGAAATGATTGTAAATGGAAGGCTTTTTTATGCCGACAGAGGTGGCAATTTCCTGCAAGGAGGTATCCTCATATCCTTGCTGGCCGAATAAATCTAATGCTGCCGCTTTAATGAGTTGTTTGTTGTCCGATTTCATATTGACTTCACTTCCTTCCTAACTAACTAACGGTAGGTAGTCTTATTGTAGTCCTTTTTCTATCCAAATGCAAGCTGGATGATTTATCCATTTCTGTAGTGTTTTCGAATGAATGGGAGAATTCCTTCATATAATCATTTGTTGATCTTATATGAAAGGAAAATGATCCAAATGGTGAACGTACGTGTTAAAGTAATGATACTGGGAATCCTGCTTGTTTTATTGATGGGACTCTTTGTTCTGAAGATAGTGGTTATTAGCCAGAAAGAATGGGTATTGATTGAGGAAAAGTACTTTCCGGTAAATGGGAATAAAGGTTCAACAGGGATAAAGACAGGAGAAATCATCGATGAAAAGAACAGGTATCCTTCATGTTCTATGAGATTTGACAACGGGCGAACGTACAAGGTGGATTGTGACCAGTATTTGGATTTCAATGTAGGAGAGAAGGTCAGGATCATTACAGTTGATAACGAATATGCAAAACTGAGAAGAAAGTGATCTGTTTCAATGGGAAGATACGTAAATAAATGAAAAAGGGGGAGAAATGAATGAACAGTCGTGATCTCGTACAATATTATATCGTTAACAAGGATATTAACATGTCAAAAGGTAAAACGGCAGCACAAGTGGCGCATGCTGCTACGCTTACTACGTTGACTATGATGTCATCGGATTCACCTTTTCTTAATCGTCAAACTGACTTCGTAGAATGGGTGCAGACGGGGATGAAAAAGATTGTCCTAAAGGGTAAAGCGGAAGAGCTGGAGAAACTGGAGAAGAAAGGATACTTCAGCATTCATGACAGCGGGCTAACTGAAATTAAAGCAGGATCCCTGACGGTGGTAGCGCTTCCGCCGATGGAAAAGCATGAAGCGAAAGAGCTTATTGGGCACCTGACTCTTTTAAAAGACTAAATGAAAAGGAGGGATTCCATTGTTTTCTAAAGTGGATACAGTTCATATTATAGTAGACGATTTAAAGAAGTCCGTTCAATGGTATACAGAGGTATTGGAGTTTGAGCAGGTTTTTGACTCTGGTCAATATATTGTGTTTCAAATAGGTCAAGCAAGTACCACACTTACGATTCAAGAGGGAAAGGTCCGTCCCTCATCCATTAAGCCGATTCTTTTTTCTGATGCGTTGGAAGAGACACGCTTAAAGCTTGTAGAGAAAGGTGTGAACGTGGGAGAGATAGAAGAGGATGGTGAGGTGAGCTTCTTTGAATTTTGGGATTTAGATGGAAATGGATTTGAGGCATGCCAATATATGAGTATCTAAATCAAACCCAGATTCGTGATAAGAGATAAATGAAGGTAGGAGATGGAGCTGTGGGATACATTGAAGAATTAAGAGAGATGGTTGGAACGCGCCCTCTTATTTTTGTAGGGTCTGTCGTATTGGTGTTTAATGAAATGCATCAGGTTCTCCTTCAGCAACGGAGATTTCCAAGTGGTTCATGGGGTCTGCCCGGTGGATTGATGGAATTAGGGGAATCAACTGAAGAGACAGCGAAAAGAGAGGTGAAAGAGGAAACGAATCTGGAATTAGGTTCATTGCACTTGTTCAACGTATATTCTGGAAAGGATCAGTACATACAAGCTGAAAATGGGGACGAATTTTACGTTGTCACCACAGTGTATTCTACAAATGAATTTAAAGGGGAAATGAAAGCGGAAAGGACTGAATCCATACAGTTAAGATTCTATGATCTTGAGGATTTACCAGAATCAATAGTTAGTAGCCACAAGAGAATGATTCATGACTATAAGAAACATTTCCCATCAGGGGAAGGACATTGTTAAAGCGGAAATACGGGACACGGGAGGGATGGTCTCGTATATTGGAAAAAGAAGTCTCCATTCAATATACATCTTCAGGAGAACGGAATGGCTATCTTTCCCTTGTTACATTCAAAAAGGTCTCTCATCCCCTTTATGCAAGATATGAAAATATTTCCATATGTATTGCGAATGATGGATTCTCATGGCTGCAATTCTTTCCTGATCAGTGCCACTATTCCATTACTGCTATGCTGAACAAGGAACAAGCTGTTATCCAATGGTATATTGATATCACCAAAGAAAATGGATATGATGCCATAAGAGGACCATGGATGGATGATTTATATTTGGACATCATCGTTTTGCCTGATGGAAATATGATTACAAAAGATTTGGACGAATTGCAGGACGCTTATAAAAATGAAGTTATTTCGAAGGTGGACTACTTGCTCGCTAATACGGAATGTGAACGACTCGTTCAACGTATTGAACAAAAAAAGCTGAACTTGGAGGAATTGACCAGGGAACATTTAGCCTTCTTCCGTTCATCAGTTTAGGTGTAAGGTGGTCCTGTTTGAAAAAGGGAAAGATGTGATTCGCCATTTAAAGACAGAGATACAAAAAAAGCTGATTCACTATCTCAAGTGATCAGCTTAATCATAAGTCCTTTATTTCAATGTATCAAGATACGCATAATATGCGGCTAGTTTTTCGTTGTTGTTTGCTGCTTTCCCATTCCTTTTTGATGATTTCCCTATTGCAAAAAATTCATTATGAACAGGGAGCACGTGAACGGTAACAGCTGGACGTCCGCTATGCCTATTATCCCGTGGTACGTGAAGCATGGAAAATCGTTTCATCATAATGCCTCCTTCAAGGAGAGAGGTATTCTACTAATTGATGTTTCAAGCAGTCCCATATTCGTTTAACCATACCACACCCGAAGATTTAATTCAACTTTCTGATTAGGATGTTACACTCTTTTGGAAATATTGGGGTTAAGTATGTAGCCAATCACTGTATGGTTCAAAAGGAAGAAATCCGGCACTTTCTAGAGAAAGGGAAGCATCGTTCTAAGGAAAACTACCTTTATTTACGAATAGAGCTCAATTATAATAAAATGATAAAGTACCCCCATGAGTGATAGCTTTCATTCGTATTCTATGATAAGAATGTATATGGCCTTTTGACATTCTGAATGAATAGACAACTTGGGAGGTATTTAAAGGTATGAATATTGATGATGTACTAGAAGATACCACGGAACTTGGACAAGAGGATATTAAACGCCCAATCTATCGCGTCGATATTGATAAGCTTCTGGATTTGACGAGTGATCTATAAGGGAAACTAACTATATAATGAGAAAAGGCAAGCCCTCGAATAAGGGCTTGCCTTTTCTTATAGTGGCAGGGAACTCCTAATTTATTCAGTCGTCTCCTGCCACTGATTGAAATCTAGTCATGTCTTTTATGTTTGTTGAGTAACTCTTTAAGAAGGTTAATAATTGTGGCTCGTTCGCTTTTATTGAAAGATTGTGTCAAACGTGAGATCAACACTTCTTCCTCTCGTGAAAAGTCGCGTTGTAAGCCATCCAGAAACACTTCCTTAATTTCGTCTTCAGCATACTGTGGATTGATAGATTCATGTTTCATCGAAATGCCTCCTCCATTTTTCTTATCCATTTTCCCCTGAATAATAAATTCAAACATACAAACTGTCTGCGTGGGATATCGTGGTTATGCATTGATGAGATTAAGGCAAGAATAGAGAGAAAAGATAAAGGAGAAATCGATGTCACTCCCTTTTTTCATTACCATATTTATCGTCCTTATCTACATTGTTCTGTTTATGGATAAAAAGCTTTCCTTCACCACAAATTCCATACAGTTCATGGTGTTATCGATTATTTCAACGAATTACCTTACCGTAATGACCAATAAGCTAGAATGGATTAGAGCTTCAAGGGACGTCACCCAATTCATCAGCTTACTCATTAATCGTGAATGCATATTGCCCTTGGTTGGAGTGGTTATGATTAACAGGTATTTGAATTCTGACTCAGTAATTCATAAATCCATTCTCTTCATTAGCTTATTATTTTTTATCACCAGTTTAGATCTTCTTCATCTGCATTTTAAAACAATAGATTATCCCCAGTGGAGTCTATTAAATACCGTTATCATGAACAGTGTTTATTTGATTATTTCAATTGGGCTGGGAAAAGCGCTGTATGAACTGCAGAAAAAGGAGGTTAAAAAGGGTGGACAGAATTTATGAGAGGTCTTTTGACTTAAACGAGTGGTTTATAATCATTAGTCTCATGACCCTCCTTTTATTAATATGGATCACCCCAAAAATATTTTCATTTCTCGAAGGATTAAGTTACTTCATTTATGGAATAGCGATTGGGATGTTTTATGATCATACAATCAGTATCCCACCTTGGGATTATTATGACGTGAATGATCGTTCAAGCTACCAGGCCATCGATTTTATAAGCTATATCATGTATGGGCCTTACAGTTATTTTTTTATTTATATCTATAAGAAGTTGAATATCAAGGGAATCATGAATCTTGCATATATCTTAATCTGGACAGCCTTTTCAATACTGATGGAGTGGATCACATTAAAAATCGGTATTTTTCACTTTGAGAAAGGGTATGAAATGTATTGGTCCATACCTATTTATATGGCGGTTCAGAGTATCCAACTTCTATTTCATCATAAAGTGAAGAAAAGTAACTGAAGGAATGGAAAAAAACCAGTGGCCAAGAGGCTACTGGTTTTTTGTTAGTTGGGAAGGAGTGCATTATCCTGAGTAAATCCAATATCTTCGAGTGCCAGCTTTAAAGTTGCACTTGTTTTCAAATCATCGAAGGTAATCCCCAGATTTCCAAGGGTATGGGCCACTTCAGGGCGAATACCTGTCAATACGGATTGAACACCCATCATTTTTAATGCATGGATGATCTGATAGATATTATGTGAAACCAACGTGTCCATAATGGCCACACCGGATATATCTATGAATAAATGGTCTAACTGTAATTCTGAACTTCTCTTTAAAGCGGTTTCCATTACAGAGCTTGCTCTGTGGGTGTCTATTTCACCTATTAGAGGTAATATTGCAACCTTGTCAGCAATAGGGACAATCGGGGCGGAGAGTTCATCCATAGCCGTATGAATAAGGGCCAGCTGATCATTTTGCTGCTTTATAGCCAATTCATTGAACATGTATGTAATCTCATCCAGTAAGGGATTGATTCTATTGTTGGCTTGTAGCATGAGGGAGGCCGATATTTTATTGTCTTTAATTTGTTCGCTGAAAAATTCCCAAATCGCTGTACGGTACTTGGATAAGATTTTTAAGACCTCATTCAGGGATATACCGTGTTCAATGACGGCTTTTCCAACTTTCTGTGACCATTCATTTATTTTAATAAGAGAATCATTTCGATCTTCATATAGTGATTCTCCAAGGGTATGAATTAATTCATTCCGCCGCTCTGACACTTCTTCCATCGTCATTCCTGAGAATTTAATCTGTTCTGAATACCGCAGTCCTTGATTTTCGTAGACCATATGAGTGATTTCAGATTTATGAGAAATAATCTCTTGTCCTAAATATAGTAATTCATCTTCCATCTTTTCAGCCAGCTCCTTTATTTACAGGTGATTTATTTGAACTTTCGCAATAATCTCTTTTAATGGTAGTATAGTATAACATAGAAAACTGTAGAATTATACCTATTCGAAGTCAGAGTATCTTGAAACGGTCATTACTGTTTATGTTAAAAAGAAGGAGTAATTGAAGTGACACATCTATGTTTAGTAAGACACGGGCAAACAAATTGGAATCTTCATGGGAAATTACAAGGTCAAACAGACATACCATTAAATGAAAACGGGAAATTGCAAGCAGAAGAATGCAGAGAATACTTAAAAATGGAAAAATGGGATGTACTTATAACCACTTCATTGATGAGAGCAAGTAAAACGGCGGATATTATCAATGAAGCCTTGGACCTGGACATTGTTTTAATGGATCAATTCAAGGAACGCTTTTTTGGTTTAGGAGAGGGCTTGTCCCGTGAAGAAAGAGAAAAGAATTATCCGGCCTTTATCTTCCCTGAAATGGAAACATACAATGAACTGGTAGATAGGGTGCAGGGAGGATTGAGGGAGATACAGCTTCAGTTTCCTGACAAGAAGGTACTTGTGGTGGCTCACGGTGCAGTCATCAGTGCAATCTTAAGAGAGTTTCTTGAAGAGGAGAAGAAATCGGAGCACTTGAAGCTGTTTAACGGGTGTCTCAGCCATTTGCATTTCAAGAATAACCGTTGGTCCGTACATTCCTATAATGAAGTTGGTCATTTATCGGAGCATGCATAAAGCTGGAACTACTCTTACAGATTCTACTATAATTATAAATGAAATGAGAAAAGATTGGTGTGATTGGTTTGGCTGTCATATTGTTTGATGGTGTTTGTAATTTCTGCAACAGCAGTGTACGCTTTATTATCGACAGGGACCCTGAAGGTATATTTAAATTTGCCTCTTTACAAAGTGAAATTGGGAAACAATTAATTAAGGAACATGGCATTTCGAGAAACACAGACAGCATTGTGTTGATAGACGGAACTAAAGCTTATGTCGAATCAACAGCTGCTTTAAAGGTATGCTCCCAATTAAAGTGGCCCTGGAGGATGTTCCGTGTCGGGATGATCATCCCGAAAATAGTACGAGATAAGGGTTACAGATGGGTGGCCAAGAACAGATATAGATGGTTCGGCAGGCAAGAATCATGTATGGTGCCACCGCCAGATAGTAAAGACCGCTTTTTATAACAAAAAGACTTGATGGAAAATGGATTTCCTCAAGTCTTTTTATTTTATTCACTTTGGATTGTTTTTACGGATACTTTTCTTCTTGACCGGGGACCATCAAATTCACAGAGGTAAATGCCTTGCCAGGTCCCCAATAGAAGTACTCCATTCGTCACGATGATTGTTTGGGAGTGGCCAACTGTACTTGTTTTTAAATGGGCAGCTGTGTTTCCTTCTCCATGAAGGTCCAGAGTATGTTCCCAGGGGTATACCTCATCCAATCGCCGTAGAACATCCGTTTGAACATCTGGATCCGCGTTTTCATTCACCGTGATCCCGGCTGTGGTATGTAAGGATTGAACGACCACGATACCCTCTTTGATACCCGCATTGGTTATAATGTCTTGTATATATGAGGTAATGTCAATCATTTCATCCCGTTTTTTCGTATCAAACGTAAGTGTAGTAATCATGGTTACAGTCCTTTCTGTGTTTGGCTTTTTCCTTCCTATTCCTCTTAATCGTCCTTCTAAAACTAATAGTTTTCATTCATGATCGCTTACTGACTTTCAAGGGGGATCACACTGATCACCCTTGAAACGTCCCGTTCATCGATTTCCTCTATTACGATTTCTGTTACGTCTGTGTGAAAGCAATCAGACCATTTCTCATACTCTCTTACAGCCCTGTGGAATTCTTCCATTATACCAATCCGCCCCACGGTAATATGAGGGGTGTAAGTATTGAACTGGTTTCGGAAAGGATGCAGCAATCCCTTATATAGTTGATCGTGTAAATGGATGATCGAGTCATTTCCTTTTTTAACATTAAGAAATAAATATTCGTCGGATGCCCCTGTGATTTCCTTTAATACAAGAGGAAAGGGATTCATCTCAGAAGCTACGTTGCATACGTGTGAAATGATCTGACTCTGGGGTATGTTAGAAGTAAATGGGAAAACGAGTGTAATATGAGGTGGGATTTTATCCCATAAGGGATCGTGGACCTTTCTGATCCTTTGTATTTCTTCTGATTCAATTTCGGGAAAGATATGAATGGCTCGTTTCATCGATTTTACTCCTTTGATCCACACGTGGCTTCTTGTTTTCTTAAGAACGTGTGTTGTTCTCGGTCAAATGAAGCTCTGAAGCATTTTCCATCAGTCGTTTTGTATAAAGCTTCATACACTTTCTCTTGATTATTTGTAATATGAGTTTGAATGATGCCAATGATGATGGCATCGGGAGAAACTTTATGTAGCGCCGATTCAATGCTTGAGTGTAAAATGAACCGCTGATAGCCATATAGAATAATAACGCAGGCAACGAGCAAGAGGAACATCCAGCGGAATCCTTCTAGTAGTAAAGTCTTATTCATTTGAGATTACTCCTATCTTCTGAACGATGGATTATTTCTATAACCTGGTCCTGCACGTGAATAAGGCTGAAGACAGCGCTTATTCACGTAAAGTTGAATATAATCGTTTAGCGAGGTTCAAAGCAGCAGTATTGTCTCCATGGAGACAGATTGTGTCCGCTTTAATTGAGATTACCTCCCCATCAGCAGTGACCACTTCCTGTTTGTCCACCATTCGTAACACCTGCTCTTCTACCTCCTGCTCATCATGAAGAACTGCATTGGCATGGGAACGGGGGGTGAGGGAACCATCCGATTGATAGGTTCGATCAGCGAATACTTCATGTGCAACCTTCAATCCGATCTCTTCTCCAGCTTTTGTCAGCTCACTTTGAGACAGTCCGAATAAGGTCAGCCCGGGATCAAGGTCATATACGGCTCTAGCAATCGATCCAGCGAGGACGGGGTCCTTTGCTGCCATATTATATAGTGCTCCATGGGGCTTTACGTGGGATAAACTTCCTCCCTGTGCCTTTGTAAAACCGAGAAGGGCTCCTATTTGATATTGTACTAGGGCATAAGCTTCTTCGGGGGTTACTTTCATTATCCTTCTGCCAAACCCTTGCAGGTCGGGCAAACCCGGGTGAGCACCTATCTTTACATTATTCTCCAGTGCATGCGTGACCGTTTTCTTCATAACCAGTGGGTCTCCTGCATGATATCCGCAGGCAATATTAACAGAGGAAACGAATTTCATCATTTCTTCATCTTTTCCAATCGTATATGTACCAAAGCTTTCTCCTAAGTCACAGTTTAAATCGATTTTCATTGTTCCATCCTTTCATCCATATGAAATGAATTGTAACATTCAGAATTCTTATTCATCATATCATACATCTCATTTGGATGCTTTTCCTGACTGACTGACTGACTGACAGAGATAAAACCTCTTTTTCCAATCAGATATTGATTCTTATCATCAATTCATGTTTAGATGTAATCAAATCGTTCCTGATTTTTATAAAGTAAAGGTATGAGGTAGGGGAGGTATCATAGAACATGTACCTTTTCTAGGGGGGGAGGAAATCGTCTCCTGTTTAAGTGACAAGGTAGCAATGCTGAAAGAGGCAGAAGGGTGTCTCTGCCTCTTATTCTATGTACTAATTCTATTGTGAATGGGTGAGCTTGTGTTTTACCTTATAGTACCAAATTTTTATCCTTCCATCGCTTACCATCTCTTTCTCTTTCTTAGGGTGGTAATGAATCACTCTTGTTCGTAAATAGAAATATATAATTTCTTCAATTAGGATGAAAAGTATAAAAAGAGATACCGAAATGATTAACCAATTCATGCATTTTCCCCCTTACGATTACGGTCCCTAACAAGTTTATGGATATATCTACCACATTATGAATCGAATGAAACCTGGCTGAATCAAAAAAATGTTTTCTTTTATAAGGAATACCGGTAAAAGTAAAAACCGGAGCATATTTACAGCTCCGGTTTTTTTCGAGATGATTTCGTTAAGCCTTCTTAGTGGATATCACCTGTGGGGTATTTCCCTGCACTTTAATGAAAAGCATCCCTACGAGACTAGATAGTATACTGAGGACAATGAATGTGATAAAAGTATGAAAAGGTTCAATTAACGCCACTAACGGAGGACCTGCAGCGACACCTGTAAATCTCATTGAACTGTAGATGGAGGTAATGGTACCGCGGTGTTCTTTTTCTATCCCTTCTGTTATCAATGCATCCAAACATGGAAGGGCTGCACCCATTCCGATACCGGCAACTGAAAATATGATTAAGATCATCCATTTGCCTTCTGTGAAAATCAGCGGAATGAAAGCCACTGAACTCAAAAGGGATGCAAATACGATGACCCATTTCATCTTGTCTTTCCCTTTTCCAATCACTTTCCCAGTAATATAAGAGGTCAGGCATAAAAAAAGAAGAGGGATGGCCAAATATAAACCTTTCATCACACCATCCATTCCATAAGCTTGTTCTAAACGGATCGATAAATAATATAAGAAGCCGAATAATGTGAACATGGATACGATTCCAATTATAAAAATTCCGAATATCCATTTCTTTTCCCTTCTAAGGATCACTCCCACTTCATGAATAAATTCCTTAATGGTCTGTTTGGCTTCTCCTTCTTTTTGTCTGATAGGTACCTTTACAAGCAAGACAATCAGTAAAATGGACAGGAGTGAAAATACGGGGATAGAGAAGAATGGAATGAACCATATCCAGGCTGCAAATAATGCACCAAGTACAGGGCTCAATACTTTACCGAACGTATTGGATGTCTCTATTAAGCCTAAACCTTTGGTGATTTCATCATCATTTTCATACAGGTCACCTACCGTTGGGATGACAACCGGGAAGGCTCCGGCTGCACCAATTCCTTGAACAACCCTTCCTATAATGATGAAAACGTAGGCGTTTGTACCGTAAATGGAAGCGAATCCACAGATGAGACCTCCCATTCCTGCAATGATCAGACTGGGGATCAGAACTTTTTTTCTTCCGAAACGATCGGATAAGTAACCGGCAATGGGAATACAGAGAATAGCAAAAATGGAATACACGGTTATGATCAAGCTTGATTGAAAACCCGTAATGGCAAGCTTTTTTTCCAATTGGGGAAGAACAGGGATCAACATCGAATTCCCCAGAGTCATTACTAAAGGAATAGAGGATAAGGCCAATATATCTAATTTTTTTTCGCTTCCCATCTACTTGCACCTCATTTTCATTTATACAGATCTTATTTTCTTCAAGACCATCATTTTCATACCTCCACTTTAATTTATTATAAAATTATTATGTAAACTGATGTCTCTAACTGAAATATTACCCGCTTCTCATTTGATTTTAATGATGATGGACGAAAATAAAAGGGGGTATGAATCATGTGGATTCGGATTATTCCTATTTTTTTGTTATACGGCCGTTAAGTTGATGTACTGTCATATCAGGGCATTGAACTCTTTCAAGCCTTTAATGATTTTATTTTCGATAAAAGTAAATTAAAATAATACGTACTAAGCTTTGAAGCAGGTGATGTTTGTGAAACGGATACTCGTCATAGAAGATGAAAAAAATCTATCCAGGTTTATTGAACTGGAACTTAAATACGAAGGGTATGAAGTAGCTCTTGCCTATGATGGCAGGGGGGGACTTGAGAAAGCTTTAACTGAAGACTGGGATATCATCCTACTGGATCTTATGCTACCAAAGTTAAACGGTCTTGAGGTTTGCAGGAGGATCCGCCAAGTGAAAACCGTCCCCATCGTCATGATTACCGCAAGGGATAGTGTAATGGACCGTGTATCAGGATTAGACAGCGGCGCAGATGATTACATTGTAAAGCCATTTGCCATTGAAGAATTGTTGGCAAGGTTGAGGGCTTTATTCAGACGGGGGAAGAGTGAGGGAGCAGGTTCAACGACCTATCATTACCGAGATATCACCGTTCATAAGGAGTCACGTCAAGTATTTAAATTTGAACATGAAATCGAAGTGACCAAAAGGGAATATGACCTTTTACTTGCCTTTTTGGAAAATCAAAATATCGTTTTGACACGTGAAGTCCTTCTTAATAAAGTGTGGGGATATGATACAGAGGTGGAAACGAATGTAGTGGATGTTTATGTGAGATATCTTCGGAACAAAATTGATTCTCCTGATGAGGAGAGCTATATCCAAACGATACGTGGTACGGGATATGTGATGAGGACATGAAAACAATCTTCAATCGTTTTAAGCCCACTTCCCTGAAAGTAAAGTGGGCGTTAGCAGCAGGTTCTGCCATATTCCTTGCCTTTTCCTTATTCAGCTTTTTTCAATATCATGCCATCAGCAAGTGGATGATTGATGAAGAAGAAAATAATTTTGGCCGGGTCTTGGATGAAATCACCGTTTTCTTTAAACAGAGAGGGCCGAATATACTGCTCCAGGACATTTATGATAGCAGGGACTTGATGAAACAAATAGCTGAAAAGGACCAGACGATACGTATTTTAGACCGGCAGGGTAATCAAGTCCTGGAAATAAGGGGAGAAAACGATTCAGCCTTTTATGTATCATTTCAACCTGTCAGAGAGAAGTCTGTTCTACTGCTTGAGTCTGAGGGTAAGCAGATGCTGATTGGGAGATCTCCTATCCGATCAAGTCAATTCAATGGGTATGTGGAAATGATCCAGCCATTGAATCGATACGAGAATATCATGCAAAACCTTTTTTGGATGATGACCATCACTGGGATATTAGCCCTTTTAATCAGTGCTGTTATCGGATATTCCATGGCCAGAAGTTTCGTCCGTCCCTTGAACAGCCTTTCTGAGACTATGAGATCCATCGAAAGAAAAGGATTTCATGAAAGAGTAGAGATTGTGAAGGCCCATGATGAAATCAGTGAACTATCACAGATCTTCAATAAGATGATGAGTCAAATTGAGAAGTCGTTTGAGCAGCAGCAGCAATTTGTCGAGGATGCCTCACACGAATTACGAACGCCTATCCAGGTATTAGAAGGGCACCTTGCACTATTGAACAGATGGGGTAAAAAGGATCCCACAATACTAGAGGAGTCTTTACAAGTGTCATTAGAAGAGCTTGAAAGAGTCAAACGCCTCATTTCAGAATTGTTGGAATTATCAAGAGCGGACAGAGAAAAATTTGACTTTCAGAACGCTCAGGCACATGCTCAGAATGTTGTCGATAAGGTGATTCGAGACTTTCAATTCCTTCATCAAGAACATGAATTTTCTTGTTTGGATGAGTTGGACCATGAAGCGTCTGTCTTCATATTGCCCAGGCATCTTGAACAAATCTTGATCATCCTGCTGGATAATGCTGTTAAGTATTCAGAAAAGCATTCAAAGATCGAAGTGAAACTAATGGAACATGAAGGGGAAGTGGTGATCGAGGTAAAAGACGAAGGGATAGGTATTCCCAACGAAGACTTACCGAAGATATTTGATCGTTTCTACCGAGTTGATAAGGCAAGAAGTCGAGAAAATGGCGGGTATGGCCTGGGCCTTGCCATCGCATCAAAGCTGATTCAGAAATATGACGGTGAAATAACTGCCTTAAGAAACCAACCTGTAGGAACCATCATACAAATTTCTCTAAAGTCCTCTTAATAAACCATTTTTCCAGCTTAAAAGACGTCTCAATATTTATCAGAGACGTCTATTTCGGTATATTGCATATCAATGTTTTTCGGTATTTTCAGCTCCAGTATTCCATCTTTGTATTGAGCTACAGCACCCTTCTTCTTTACCAGGCAAGGGAGAGTGATGATCTGTCTTTCTCCACTTTCCGGTATATTCTCAATAATGGCCTGATTAGATGTATGGAATATTTTTAATTTCTTCATCCACTCTTCATCGGGAACTTGAAACCGGATATAAATATCCTCAAAGGACTCAAACACGTTCGCGGGTATTGAAGATGAGGAAGGAGTTGGCTGACCTCTTTTGGAATTCCCCCCCTGATTGCCGGCAGGGTTCATAAAAGGCTGTGCCCCGCTCATCATATCATTGGGATTCATCATACTCTCCCAGCCACCGGGAAACATTTTCTTCATCATTCCTTGAATATAGGAATCCATTTCTTTCGGATTCATTTGATTCAATTGATCTTTCATGTCTTTATTGAAAGGGAATAAACTCCACGGGAACATGTGAACCACCTCACTTTCATCTCTATTTAACAACCGCTTTGACGTTACATTCTATGCAGGATATAGGCGAAAAGTTCATATAGGGGGTAAAGGAAGGATGGATAAATATTTAAAAGGAGCGGACCTTCCTCCATCACGCAGTCTTCCTCTATCATTCTGACAATCTTATAATTTATAAAAAATGAAGAAAAATAACAAAAAATATTTGGTTTTTTTTAGTAACAGTAGTAAGATGGTTTATGAAAAAAGCACCCTTATGACAGGGGATAAGAAGGTGAATGAGAAAGCGCTTAATAAAATATTATTTCAGAATAGTCGATCAAAAAAGTGGTTTTCTTGTAATTTATTATGGGAATATAAGTAATATTCCTATGCCATCAGCGGAAAACAAAATTTTAAGAAATTTGTCATAAAGACTTTATCTTACTACTGCACAGTGATAAAATGTCCTTGTAAGCGTTTTAATGTGTTAAAAATTACTATTCTTGCATAATGAAATTCTGTTTTAGACATGTAAGAATACATGATACCCAAATTATACTAACTGGCAAAATAGTTGGAGGTTTTTCACAATGAAAAAGCAATCGGCAAAAGGGGAACCGTGGCAATCGTTTTACGGACCTAATTTAGGCTATGTTATGGAGGTGTATGAACAATTCCTTGAGGATCCAACGGATGTAGATCCTGAATTGAAGGAATTATTCGAACAATGGGGCCCACCTACAGCTGAAGACGTACAAGTAATCGCAAGCGCTCAGCACGGGGATACATCATTTACTTTACCTGCTCAGCCGACTGCATTGAGCAAAGTGGTAGCTGCTGTCAAACTGGCAGATAATATTCGTACATATGGTCATTTAGCTGCGGACATCAATCCCCTTAATGACAGGAATAAGGACACGAGAAGGATTGAACTTTCCGAATTCAATTTATCCGAGGATGATTTAAAGCAGATTCCTGTCGATTTCCTATGTCCGAATGCACCTTCCCACATCAAGGATGGTTTACAGGCAATCAATCATCTAAGACAGGTTTATACTAAAAAGCTTGCTTTCGAATACGCCCATGTCCATGAGCTTGAAGAAAAGAATTGGCTAAGGGAAAAGATTGAATCCGAGTCCTATTTCACACCGCTTTCTAAGGAAAAAAAGCTGTCGTTACTAAAACGGCTTGCCGAAGTGGATGGATTTGAAAAGTATATACATCGTACCTTTGTAGGTCAGAAGCGTTTCTCTATAGAAGGACTTGATTCCATGGTCCCCCTACTGGACGAAATGGTTCGTTACTCAGTAGAATCAGGTGCTAAAACAGTTAATATTGGGATGGCACACCGTGGACGTCTAAACGTACTGGCGCATGTCATCGGTAAACCATATGAAATGATCTTTGCAGAGTTTCAGCATGCACCAAGCAAGGATTTGATTCCTTCCGAAGGGTCGATCGGCATTACATTCGGGTGGACAGGTGATGTGAAGTATCATTTAGGTGCTGATCGGGAAATCTCACCGCTTCAGTCATCGACTGCAAGGGCACGGGTGACGCTGGCTAACAACCCAAGCCACTTAGAGGTTGTCAGTCCGATTGTTGCCGGTTATACACGTGCTGCCCAAGAAGTTCGTGAAGATCGGGGTTACCCTGAGCAATCACCTGAATCCTCTTATGCGATCATGATACATGGAGACGCTGCATTCCCTGGACAAGGTGTTGTAGCTGAAACATTAAACATGAGTCAATTGCGCGGATATAACACAGGTGGATCCATCCACTTGATTGCAAATAACATGATTGGATTCACAACGGAGAGCCGTGATTCAAGGTCTACCAAATATGCATCTGATACTGCCAAAGGTTTTGAGGTTCCGATTGTCCATGTCAATGCAGATGATCCAGAAGCTTGTCTTGCAGCTGCGGTGCTTGCCTATGAATATCGTAAAACATTCGGAAAAGACTTTGTCATTGATCTAATCGGTTACCGCCGCTTTGGACACAACGAAATGGATGAGCCGATGGTAACAAATCCATTAATGTACTCTGTCATTCAGAATCATCCAAATGTTAAGAATCTCTATGCTGAAAGATTAATTTCAGAAGGAATCGTCACTGAAGCTGAAGTGGAAAAAATGGATGCAGATATCGAAAAGGAATTAAAAGCTGCCTACGATAAAGTCCCGGCTAAAGACGATGATCCCGATACTGTTCTTGCTCCGCCTGAGTATGTAGCAAATGGTTTACCGAACATTAAAACCGGTGTTGATTTTAATAAGCTGGAGGGGTTAAATGCAGAACTTCTTCAATGGCCTGACGGCTTTAATGTATTCAAGAAATTAGAGCGTATTTTGCAGCGTCGCAGCCAGGTATTTGAAGGGAAAGGGAAAATTGACTGGGCTCATGCTGAAACGTTGGCGTTTGCCTCCATCCTGAAAGACGGGACCCCGATTCGTTTGACCGGTCAGGATTCAGAGCGTGGGACATTTGCTCAACGTCACCTCGTTCTTCATGATGAAAAATCGGGTGAGGAATACATCCCTCTTCACAACCTGAAAGACAGTCATGCTTCGTTTGTTGTTCTAAACAGTCCTCTAACGGAAACGGCCGTTGTTGGGTATGAGTATGGATACAATGTATTTGCTCCTGAGACGCTGGTTCTATGGGAAGCGCAGTTTGGGGATTTCTCCAATATGGCACAGGTGATGTTCGATCAGTTTATATCAGCCGGCCGTGCTAAATGGGGCCAAAAAACGGGTCTGGTCATGCTGTTGCCCCACGGATACGAAGGGCAAGGGCCAGAGCATTCCAGTGCCCGCTTAGAACGTTTTCTTCAATTGGGGGGAGAATATAACTGGACGGTTGCCAACTGTTCTACAGCCGGTCAATACTTCCATATCCTAAGACGTCAGGCAGCCATTCTGCAAAAAGACGAAGTGAGACCCCTGGTCATCATGACGCCTAAAAGCCTGCTCCGTAATCAATTTGCAGCTGTAACCGCCGAAGAACTGGCCAATGGAGAATTCCATTCAGTCTTGGAGCAAAAGGGTCTTGGAGAAAACCATGATTCAGTGGAACGGGTTGTATTATGCAGTGGGAAAATAGCCATCGACTTGGAAGAAAAGCTGCAGGATGTTGATGATAAAGATTGGTTACACATTCTTAGAGTAGAAGAAATTTATCCTTTCCCTAAAGGTGATATATCAACCATTCTTGAAAGGTATCCAAACTTAAAAGAAATGGTTTGGGTTCAGGAGGAACCTAAGAATATGGGGGCATGGACATTTGCAGAATCAAGACTGCGTGCCATTGCACCAGAGGGTGTAGAAGTACACTACGTCGGTCGTCGCAGACGTTCAAGTCCATCTGAAGGTGAACCAACCGTACACAAAAAAGAACAATCACGCATTATCAAAGAAGCGTTAACCCGATAAGAAAGAGGAGGACATCACAGTGGCAGAAATAAAAGTTCCAGAATTAGCAGAGTCAATTACAGAAGGTACAATTGCTCAATGGTTGAAACAACCAGGGGATTATGTTGAGAAAGGTGAATACATCGTTGAGCTTGAAACGGACAAAGTAAATGTTGAAGTGATTTCAGAAGAGGCAGGTACGATTCAAGAACTAAAAGCCGATGAAGGCGATACTGTCGAAGTTGGGCAGGTTATTGCAATTGTAGGTGCAGGGGGTGCGCCGTCTTCCACTACTGAAGAGAAGGACGAATCAAGCGCTCCTAAGCAAGAAGAGAAGGACGAAAAGCCGACTCAGGCTGCCCCAGCCAAGGAAGACAAAAAGAATCGTCCCATCGCCAGCCCTGCTGCACGTAAGCTGGCACGTGAAAAAGGCATCGATCTGTCTGATGTACCGACTGATCCACTTGGACGTGTTCGTAAACAGGATATTGAAGCTTATAGCCATAAGCCTGCTGATGCTCCTTCAAAACCTTCTTCTGAAGAGAAGAAAGCTCCTGCTAAGAAAGATGATGGAAAGCCAGTGGTACGTGAAAAAATGTCCCGCCGTCGTCAAACGATTGCAAAGCGTTTAGTTGAGGTTCAACAGACCGCTGCCATGCTTACAACATTTAATGAAATCGATATGAGTAAAGTAATGGAGTTGCGTAAGCGTAAAAAGGATAAATTCTTTGATGATCACGATGTCAGACTTGGATTTATGAGTTTCTTTACCAAAGCAGTTGTAGCAGCCCTTAAAAAATTCCCGTATGTGAATGCAGAAATCGATGGGGATGAGATTGTTCTCAAGAAATTCTATGACGTTGGGGTAGCAGTATCTACTGATGATGGACTTGTGGTACCTGTTGTAAGAGATTGTGAACGTAAAAACTTTGCCGAAATCGAAGGAGAGATTGTTGAACTTGCTACCAAAGCAAGAAACAATAAGCTGTCACTAGGAGATCTCCAAGGTGGTTCATTTACAATCACGAATGGAGGAGTATTCGGTTCATTATTGTCGACACCAATCTTAAACGGTCCTCAAGTGGGTATTTTGGGAATGCATAAAATCCAGCTTCGCCCTGTAGCCATTGATAAAGATACAATGGAAAATCGTCCGATGATGTACATTGCCTTATCATATGATCATAGAATCATCGATGGAAAAGAGGCAGTCGGCTTCCTTGCAATGGTTAAAGATTTACTTGAAAATCCAGAAGATTTACTTCTCGAAGGGTAATGGTCCTGATTGAATAAAAAAAGATGAATGTTTGGCTGGTTCACATAAACCTTCTGGTTTGTGAATCAGCTTTTTTTTTCACGTTTTTTTACTAAGAGAATAAAATATGTATAAAGAAAATAAAGTTTACTTAAGGAAACTTTCGGACATACAGAAGAAAGGGGGATAAAGATGAAGAATTTCAATTCAAAAAAAGTGATTCAATACTCATATCTGTTTCATAAAATCGGGATATTAGATAACGAGCAATTAAAACAAATTGAGGAATACCATGGGTCTAATTATAAAAAGCGCTCAAAATGGGAGTAAGATTCATGAAAAAAGACAGACTCAGATAAAAGTGAGTCTGTCGTAAAAATTTCATCTCGGGGGGTGAGATTTAGATTTAGGTTCAAATTCTGTTTACATTTCCATTTACGATTTCCTAAAAGGTTTCAATCCACGGTTACGAATTTCTTTCTTAAGAAGCAAAATCCAGTCTTGATCATTCCCTTGTTTCTCAGCATCCCGATAAGCTGCCACCAACTGTTCATTACTTAAGATTTTCATGACCAACCTCCTAGGATTGTTTGAAATATAGAATTTTCTATATTTTCTATTTATTCTACATAGAAACTATACATTTGAAAAGGGTTTTTTCACAAATTACTTCTAAAGTATTATTTTTAGGGAATTTGTTGAAATAGGTTTAGAAAGTCCGTTTATTGTCTATATATATAAGTTTGGATGCAAATGATTTTGTTGAAAACTGTTGCATTATGTCCGCTGTTTTCTGTTCTTTTAAAGACTTTTTTGCGTGCCTCCTGATCCTATATACTAAACAATGTTTCAATTTACATAAGGAATAAGGCTTGTCATATCCCCTTCCACCATTCGTGAAGGATAAAACATCTACGATGATGGAGGAAAGATGCGTCTGGAATTAGTTTGAAAATTTTAATTTTTGTGATAATATTACACGCATAAGGAACTGAAATTTTACCTCTTTGATTCCATAAACTGAATGGTTCCAGCAATACTTGAAGATAAAGGGGGATATTCATTTGTCGGATATTTTACATGCTACTGTAGGGGACTTACTTGAAGAAAAGGCTCGAATTCAACCTGATGTCGATGCAGTCGTTTATGCTGACAGGGGGTTAAGATGGTCTTATCATGAATTTAACCAACTGTGTAGACAAGCTGCAAAGGGGTTCATGAAGCTTGGTATTCATAAAGGAGATCATATCGCAATTTGGGCATCTAACACACCTGAATGGCTGGTCAGCCAATTTTCTACAGGGAAAATGGGGGCAGTGCTTGTAACCGTTAACACTAATTATCGGACCGCTGAATTGGAGTACCTTTTAAAACAATCAGACAGCCAGACCATTATCTTGATGGAAGGATTCAGGGGGGCATCGTATATTGATATGCTTTATGACATTTGTCCTGAATTGCGAACGTCCAAACCCGGAGAGTTGAAGAGCTCAAAGCTCCCTTTTTTGAAAAATGTCATTGTATTAGGGGAGAGATCTTATCCCGGTACATATAGCTGGCAGGATATTATGGATAGAGGGCAGGAAGTTCCTGAACGTGAATTGGAGGAAAGGCTCGCGAGCCTTTCACCTGATGATGTTATCAATATGCAATACACATCCGGTACGACCGGGTTTCCCAAGGGCGTCATGCTTACTCACTCCAATATCGTAAACAATGGCTATAATATTGCGCAATGTATGAGGTTGACGAAGGAAGACCGATTATGTATCCCTGTTCCATTCTTCCATTGCTTCGGATGTGTGCTGGGAAATCTCGCATGTGTTTCAGTTGGGGCTACAATGGTGCCGTTACAGGAATTCGACCCTGAGAAAGTCCTTCAAACTGTACAGGATGAAGAATGTACAGCTCTTCACGGGGTACCTACCATGTTCATATCAGAGTTGAATCTTCCAGACTTTGAACGATATGACCTGTCACGTTTGCGAACGGGGATTATGGCAGGGAGTAACTGCCCAATCGAAGTGATGAAAGGGGTAATGGATAAGATGGGTGCAGGTGAAATCACCATTGCCTACGGACAGACAGAATCTTCACCGGTTATAACTCAGACGCGTACCCATGATCCAATCGAGTTGAAGGTTGAAACAGTGGGTAAAGCTTTGCCAAATGTGGAAGTGAAGATTGTGGAACCAGGATCCAGCAGGGAAGTTCCAAATGGAGTTCAAGGGGAACTTTGTACCCGGGGATACCTCGTCATGAAAGGGTATTATAAGAATGAAGAGGCTACAAAATTGGCCATAGACGATGAGGGCTGGCTTCATACTGGAGATTTAGCCGTCATGGATGAACATGGCTATTGCAGAATTACTGGCAGATTAAAAGATATGATCATTCGGGGCGGTGAAAATATTTATCCGAGAGAGATTGAGGAATTTCTATATTCCCATCCAAAAGTGTTAGATGTTCAGGTGATTGGCATTCCTGATGAGGTATATGGTGAAGAAGTGATGGCTTGGATCATATTAAAGGAAGGTCAAACCGCTACACCCAATGAAATCAAAGAATATTGCACAGGGAAAATATCACGACATAAAATTCCAAGGTATATAGAGTTTACTGACTCTTACCCTATGACTGCTTCAGGGAAAATTCAGAAATTCCGTCTGAAAGAACAGGCGAAGGATGCAGCTCTGCCTAAAAGTCACTAAGAGATTGAAAGCGTTTCCTGTTTAAGGAGGACATTCCTGAAGAAAAGGGAGTGTCCTTTTTACGTTGGATAAAGAGTACAATAAGAGTAAGATAAAACTGAAATTTCAGAGATTATTTGGTAAACTATAGAAAAGAAGCTTTTGCGAACTGAACAGTAATATCATTATGTAAACAACGAGAGGGGAAAATCGGTGTACGTTTTTGTTTATGGAACATTAAGAAAGCACGAAAAGAATCATTTTGTACTAAAGGGCGCAACCCTGGAACGTGAACAGGCTTGGGTGGACGGTGTTCTCTTTGATACAAAAAGAGGATATCCGGCACTCAAAGAAGGCATGGGGATCACATATGGCGAAGTATATTCTATTGACACTGATATTCTGGCAGATTTAGATGAACTGGAGGATTTCATTGAAGAACGTGATGTGAACCTTTATTCTCGAAAGCTGAAAAGGGTCAACACAGACAAAGGAACTCAAGAAGCTTATGTGTATTATTCCGAAAACGAAGAATTGTTTAAGGAAGAAATTCCTTCTGGAGATTGGAAAGTACATCGGTTTCTGAATGATCAGCCTGAGAGGGTCCTTTACTTTGCGTATGGATCTTGTATGGATGATGAGCGTTTTAAAACAGCCAAAGTGGACCACCATTTCAAAGACTGCCTGGGTGCAGGAGTGTTAGAGGGATACTCCATGAAGTACCTATTCAAAGTTGATGATGGGGGCAGGGGGGATATCATTGAAGATGGCGGGATAACAGAAGGGGTAGTATATAATATACCCCAACAAGCAGTAGAATACTTGTTTACAAGAGAAGGGGTGGCTCCAGGATGGTACAGAGTAGCTTTCATAGATATCCAGATTGGTGGAACGCATCATAAGGACGTTTTAACATTTATCGTGAAGGATAAGTTTGAGGAAACGTGCCCCCCTGAACATTACGCTAAAGAAATTCTTCGAGGGAGTCACGCCCATGTAAGCTCATCTTATCATGCAAAGTTGCAGCAACAATTATTAACAATCGGAATGACAAATGAGCAGGTGAAGAACCTACTTATCATGGACAAATAAATGATCTATCCGGGGGATGTCATGAAGGCAAAGGATAAAACAGTATTGAATGCAATAGAATCCCATCATTGGGATTACCCTGACCGTTTGATCCCGATTGAAGTGGACAGTTTACACCGTGACGGGATCGTGGCGATAAAGAATAATCAATTGAAGAATGTGTTTGCCAATAAGGTTCCTCAATTCATTGCGAAGAATACGGATGATCTCCAAGAAAAGTGGAAGGTGATTGAGGATTTCTATGGAGAGTCCCCATACAGTCTATGGATAAGAGAACCGCTTATCAAAGGGGAAGAGGATTTCCTGCTATCCCATTTCGGTGTTGTGGAAGAACGGTACGAGGGACTTGTATTTGATGTGGTTCGTGAATATACAGTACGTCCCTTGAACCACACAGTCATTACGGTTAAAGATGACGAGCACATAAATGATCTTGTGAAAGTCAGCTCCTCGATCTGGGGATACGAAGAGTCCGAATGGCCGGTTATCTTTAAGCAAAGAAAAGATTTCATCAGTCGATGGGGGACTGATGGCGGCTTCACTCTGGCATATAATAAAGAAGGGCGTCCCGTGGGATATGCTAATTATCGCTTCAGCACTGATGGCAATGTCCTTTACCTCAATGGCGGCGGTGTACTTCCCGAAGAAAGGAATAAGGGGATCTATTCTTCACTGGTGTCCCATCGACTGACAATGGCTTATGAATCCCAGTGTCGCCTCGTCACCTGCCAGGCCAGAATCGGTCACTCTGCACCCATTCTGAAGAGACTTGGCTTCCAATTGTTTTCAACCTATCAATATTGGGTAGTGGATAAAAAAGCGTAGCCCCTTAAAGAGAAACCTTTTCATACCATTAGAGAGACATCTTGTTGAAAGGGCTTGAGGAGCACATGTACAAGAAATGGGTAGACATTTCTTGATGCCGTAGAGGAATGATGAATATTTAGACGCTTTTGATGAAATGAGGTGGTGGCAGGTGGAGACTTTACTGGAATTAGTGGATCAGTTTGGATATATAGCCATGTTCCTTTTCAGCTGGATTGTATTTTTGGGTTTACCGGTACCTAACGAATTGGCTGCAGCTCTGGCAGGGTATCTATCTGAGTGGAGGCATTTTAATCCGTATACCTCTTTTTTCTTCATGTATAGCGGGTTGATTTCTTATGGAATCTTTGGCTTTTTGAACGGCAGTTATTTTGGGACAAAAATCATCTCACGATTTGTGAAAGGTGATAAATCAAGGAAACTCATTGACAATGGTGAGTATTGGATAAATAAGTATGGACCATTTGCAATATCGTTCAGCTATTTCATTCCAGGTATACGATTATTTATGCCTTACATTGCAGGAGCGTCAAAAGGTATTTCTTTCATTAAATTCCTTCTATATGCGATTCCATCGTCTCTAGTATGGGCACTTGTATATTTTCAGATTGGACGTTATTTTCCAAGTGGTTTACAAGGACTCCTGGAAGAAATGAGCGTGAAAGCAGGGATTTTTTTCTCCATCTTATTCCTCGTTATAATAGGATACAGTGTTGTGTTTACGTTAAAAAAGACCTCTTATATCTCTAAATGGAAAAAAGTACGATACCGAAAATAAAAAGGCTGATCAAGGAGTCCAACTTCTTAATCAGTCTTTTTTGTCCCGATCTTCTTTCATAATCGTAAAATAGTTCCCCAAAACCCCCATTGCTTTAATGGTTGTCCTAGAGCCATTCTGATCCTCGTATATTTTTCCTACTGTGTTAAATAACAAGTACCCGTTTTTAATATTTGAGCCAGTTTCTATCAGAATGGAAGAAGAATCATTTCCCAGTTTCTTCGTACACGTCATCGATCCCTGACAATCAATCTTATACTCATTCAGAAGCCATGAGTAAAACTGATCTTCGCTTGGCCTATGGGTGCTCATATAAATGAATAGAATCATGATGACGAACAAGCCTATTTTTTTAAATCCATGTCTCACAATAATCGAACCTCTCTATCAAATTCCTACTATAATATACCATATTTCTATATAAAAAGAGGCAGGATTCAGAATAATAATCATCAAAAATCATGGGAAAAGAGGAATACTTGATGAATACTACAATGACAATCCGTTGGATATAGGGTTCATGATTACATGTGTTCAGTTTGTAGTTGAACTTATAGCTGTGTAAGAATATACTATTAGCATAGTACTTACATAGAGGAGGGTATTGTCTTGATCCATCAAACTTGGACGGAAAGCACTACTGGAAAAAAAGTAAGATGTGTACATACAGATGCAAAGAAATATACAGTTGCAAATGTCTTAACCATCGGGAAAGAATACGAAGTGAAAAACGAGTCTGAAGAATATTACTTCGTCGTTGATGAAAGTGGGAAAATGGGAGGCTTCTACAAAGAATACTTTGAAGAATTGTAAGTCTTTCATGGAGCTGATTTCTTTAGCAAAACGTGAAGAAATCAGCTTTTTTAATGGAGATTTCCAATATAAATGAAATGGGGAGAAAAGAATGAATCATTCATTAAAGAAGCGAACCCTTTCATTGGAAGACCGGTCACCGATCATCCGACTCTTCAATCTTTATGAAACGAAGGTATATGGAGAGATTCAAACGAGTGAATGCGAGATTCAAGAGATGATAGAGTCACTCCCTGAAGGTGATCGAACAGGGCTTTGGCAAAAGGGGCAATTAGTGGCTGTCTCCATTCTGACCGAAAAAGATCACCGGTTACCCTCTTTAATTCTCGCTCTTCCTAATACACAAATGAAGATGTATATAGGAGAAATGGTAGCAGAGCTTCTTATTTCTGCAAGGAGGAAGAAAAAAACGATTTCAGACTCAAAAACCATTATACTCTCTGCGAATATCAAGGAAGAGAAAGCATCGTATGAGGAATTCGGTTTTTTACCCACCCGCTATTGGTTTGAAATGAAAAAAGATTTAAAAGATCTACCGATTGTATCATCCTCTTCTTCTTACCGTATAACCAGATTCAATCCAGATACTGAGACTGTGAGTCTCCATGAGGTATTTGAAGAAGTATTCTCAGATCATTTTGATTATCATCCTTCAAGCCTGGAGGACTTTAAGAAGCGCTTTCTCCGCTCTTCCTTCAATCCAGACCTCTGGTTTGTATTAAAAGAAGAGAAGGAACTTGTTGGTTTTGCCTTTTGCACAGTTAATGCTGAAACAAAACTAGGAGAAATCACCCATTTGGGGGTACGTAAAGAATGGCGTCGTAAAGGACTTGCACATGATTTGCTGTATCATTCTTTCTCAACGTTAAAAGGGGAGGGAATGGTTTCCGTGGCCCTCCTTGTCGACAGTGACAGCTATACTGATGCAATCATCGTATATCAAAAAGCAGGCATGTACGTGAATCGCGGCTTTACAAGATATGATTTAGAGGTATAGAATTTGAGAAACACCCCTATAGAGGGTGTTTTTTAAATTTTCTAGATTATTGTAGGCTTAGATAAAGCCAAAAGGCAAGTTTACCAGCATAAAACAAACAGAGCCTTTGCAGTGTAAGGGTTTTTACATGTAGAATGTCTTATATGTGAAATGGAAAGGATGTCAAAACATGAATGTTGAACGTTTATTACCAGAAACGGTAACTCAGACAATAAACGAAAGAAGACAGTTATTCTCTTCAACTGCCCACTCCTCTTTAATTGGAGAAGGCGGATATACGGCAAGTGAAGACCATATTATCGAAGATAGTATCATCTCCCTCTCCATGGGTAAAAATCTTCTCCTGAAAGGACCAACAGGTTCAGGTAAAACGAAGCTGTCCGATACCCTGTCATCCATCTTCTCACAACCGATGCACAGCATTAATTGCTCGGTGGATTTGGATGCAGAAGCATTGTTAGGGTATAAAACAATCAGCGAAAAAGATGGGAAAACCACCATTGAATTCATCGAGGGTCCTGTCATTCAGGCGATGAAAAATGGCCATCTACTTTATATTGATGAAATTAATATGGCCAAGCCTGAGACCCTGCCGATATTAAATGGGGTGTTGGATTACCGTAGAAGCATCACCAACCCATTTACAGGGGAAATCATAAAAGCTTCACCTACATTCGGCGTAGTTGCCGCCATCAATGAAGGATATGTAGGAACTGTACCATTAAATGAAGCGTTAAAAAACCGGTTTGTGGTCATTGATGTACCTTACATTGAAGGGGAAACATTAAAGAGTGTCATTCAAAGTCAAAGCAAGCTCTCTGATTCAAAGCTCATCACCCAATTTGTAGACCTGTCATCAGATTTATTGGTCCAAGTCAAAAACGGCCAGATTTCAGAGGAGGCGGCTTCCATCCGAGCTCTTTTAGATGCTTGTGACCTTGCAGTTTACCTACCGGCAAAAAGGGCTATACAACGGGGGATTGTTGATAAATTGGAAGATGAAAGAGAAAAAGCAGCTATTCAGAATATAGCAGGAACATTATTTGAATGAGGGACATGTAATGCATCGATTTATTCAATTCAATGATGAAACCATAGATTCTTTTCTTGTGATGGAAATGACCGATCTAACAAAAACCCTTGCCAAAGATGCAGATATGACTTTGAAATATGGACCGTTTTCTTATCTTGATTATAAGGAATCAACGGTATATGTCAGTCATTTCTGGGATCATCGAAAAAAAGAGGAAGAAGTACACGGCTTAAAAAGTGATATCTATTTAAGGACGGTTGGTAATCTCCATGAAACCTCAAAGGAAGAGGTAATCGATTATATCAATAAGGTGAAATCAACTTCTGTTCCTCGATTTGCCAAACAGTTATTTGTCATCGGGGAAGAAATCCGCTTGGAAGAAATTTGCAAATCCAAGCGTCCAGGAACTACGAAGTCTTTTGAAATAAGACGGGAATTATATCGTCAGCACTTTGAAGCACAGCTTACAGTAAACTTAACGAAAAGTGTTTTTACAGATGCACTATTCAATTCCTTATTCCTTCTACTTCATGCACAATCCCCAATGGTTGAACCAGTCGGGATAAATGAAGATATCGATTTGGCTATGCCTTTTCTTCATCGGCAAGTAACACGCTTATTCGAAACCCGCTCGACGGAAGATGTGGGGAAGGTGTGCTTTGAAATGGTGGAAGTAGTAGATGAAATCGTTAGAAGAGATATGTTAAATGAATACTTCCACTTACCGGAAGATGTGTATCATATGGAGGGGCATTCTCCTGATACCTTCGAAGATTTAAAGAGAAAAGATCCCCTTCAGAATACAGATGTGCTGGAAGAAGAGAGTACAGGAGAAGAAGAAGTGATGGATGAAGAATTCCGTACCTGGCACAGAGAAACGAGCGACAAAGGAGAATCCTTTCTACAATTTGATCTTGATCAAGGCTCTCAATCGGACCTGATGGGGGAAGGTGTACGTGAAGGTGACGATGGTGACCAGGCGATGGCTATGGTACAGGGGTCGGCCCAGGAGACGGAGCAGGAGCAGTACCAAAATGTCAAAGCACAGGAGCGGGAGAAAGAGAATCTTGGAAGTGGTGAAAGTGCCCTTGGTAAAGATAATAAGTTTGCAGTCCCTCATTTCCTGACTCCTTCCGTCCCAACCATAGACGAGAAGCATGGGTACAATCATAATAAGAGTTTAATCGCTCCTTATCAAAAGAAACTTCAAAAAATGATCGAAAAGACATTGGAACACAAGAGAATTCAGCCTCGAACTGATTTGCACTTTGGCAGACTGAACAAAAAGTTATTACGTTTTATAACAGACGATAATCCAAGACTGTTTTATAAAAAGCACAATCCGTCTTCTGAAATTGACGCTGTTTTTTCACTATTGGTAGACTGTTCAGGTTCCATGTACGATAAAATGGATCAAACGAAGCTTGGCATTACGTTATTTCATGAATCATTAAAATCTGTCCGGGTTCCACATGAAGTTGTAGGTTTCTGGGAAGATACGAACAAAGCTACCAAGACCAGTCAACCAAATTATATGAATCCTGTGCTGAATTTCAACTCGTCTCTGAAGCCTGGAAGTGGTTCAGAGATCATGCAGCTCCAGCCAGAAGAAGATAACAGGGATGGATTTGCTATCCGTTTAATGACAGAAAGAATTCTTAAACGGACCGAAAAACAGAAATTCCTTCTTGTCTTTTCAGATGGTGAGCCTGCAGCAATGGATTATGAACAAAATGGGATTGTTGATACTCATGAAGCCGTATTAGACGCAAGAAAACAGGGGATAGAAGTCATCAACGTCTTTTTAGCCAACGGTGAAATTGATGAGGGACAAAGAAAAACCATTCAGAATATTTACGGGAATTTCAGTATCCTTGTTTCAGATGTAGAAGAACTTCCTGAAGTGTTATTTCCTTTATTGAGAAAGCTTTTGTACAAAAGTATCTAGATGAGATGTGAAACCGACTGCTTGTTATACATGCAGTCGGTTTTTTATGTGAGGATGAATACAAATCAGACTTTAGGATGAGTCAGAATCAATCATCCATCCCATCCAGATTCCTTTTAACTGGAATATACTGAAAGTACCAGAATGAAAGGAGTTGTGGAAGATGAACAATCTTTCTGATATGAATGTCGTCATTGATGAATACCATAGACTTAATCACAATCTGAATCAATATGGGTGGAAGAGAGAGAAAGCCTATAAGAAGAAATATTTTTCGCACTGGTTAAAAAATCTGTAATGATTCATATGTTTCATGTCCGAAATGGGACATATTTTTTTTACACTCTTTTCCCGGCTATTGTTGCATTTACCATCATCTCTGCACTATTCTTTCAGTTAGTAGGGGCTGAAGGGTAAGGGGAACTGCCCCGCTTTCAGCTGGTGTTCGGCTGAGCCTCTCCATCTTGAAAAATTCGTAGTGATGTAGCTAAATGTGTCAATCAACAATGTTTACGAAAAGAGGCATTTCTTAATCGCTCATAAGCTGATGTAGAGAACTCAACATACAACAATAAAAGAAGCTAACGAGCCTTTAATGGCCGTTAGCTTTTTACTTCTTAAAGAAGTTTGAGACCTCGATGTAGTTCCTGTATCATTCCATTCATCTGTTACTTCCTGATCTCAATCAGTTTTTGCTTGAGGTTGTTTTCCATCGTGACCATCTCCTGTTCGGCCTGCTGTCTCTTCTGTCTGCCTTCAGCTTGAATAGCCAATGTTTCCTCGATGGTGGAAATAAGATTTTCCTGGGTTTTCTTTAATGTTTCAATATCTATGATTCCCCGTTCATTTTCCTTTGCCGTTTCGATGCTGTTCGTCTTTAGCATTTCTGAATTCTTCAATAGAAGATCATTAGTGGTACGTGATACTTGTTTTTGTGCAGCTACAGCCTTCTGTTGATTCAGTAGGGTGAGAGCGATGGCAATCTGATTTTTCCACAAGGGAATAGCTGTGAGCACAGAGGCCTGAATCTTTTCGGCAAGTGCCTGATTGGTATTCTGAATCAAACGGATTTGCGGTGCTGATTGGATCGTCATTTGACGGCTTAATTTCAAATCATGGATACGCTTATCCAAGCGATCAAGAAATTGCATCGTGTCATTTACTTCCTGGTAAACCAGCTCATCATCCGTTTCCTCTGCTTTTTTACGCAATGATGGAAGAAGGGTATGCTGAATTTCATCCCGTTTGATTTCAGCTGCGGCAATGTACATATTAAGGGCTTGAAAATAGTCCCTGTTTTTTTCATATAAGGTTTCCAGTAGACGATTGTCATCGAGCAATGTTTTCTTCGAATGTTCCAGTCTGACTGATATTCGATCAATTTGAGAACCGATTTTTTGATACTTTGATAAAACTTCTTGTAAAGATGAAGAGACTTTACGGAAGAACCTTTTAAACACGCCTCTTTGTTTCGTATTTAGTTCATCAGGATTCATTTGCTCGAGCTTCTTCATTAAATCACTTAACACATCACCTATCGGACCGATGTCTCTTTTTTGAACATGTTCAAGCATGGAGTGTGAGAAAGTGGAAAGCTGAGACTGTGCGGCAGTACCGTACTTTAATATGGCCTCATAGTCTTTGTAATCAATCTGCTCAGCGAGATGCCTGGCTTTTTCTTGTTGCTCTTTGGGTAAGCGGTCAAGTAATAAAGGAGACTTTGTTTGGTCTTTGACAAGGGGGACTTCCTCCCCAAATGGATTGGAAATCAGCATATCCAGTTCTGATTGTTCATTTCGTTGCTCCATATTCATACCTCCTAAAATCTATTTTAAGTCTTTTTTATTCGACAAGTGTTGATTGGCAAAGTTTAGTTCAAATTGTAAAGTATCCATATCGTTTGCTAGAACATTTTGTAAATCTTTTTCCAATGAAACTGTGAGGTCGTCCAAGGTCGTCCGGGTTTGTTGAAGAGATAAGAAAGCTTCTTTATTTTTACCTGGTTGAGCAGCAAGGAAGGTATATTTTTCAGATATTTCAACAACGGAATCCAGATGGTAGAAAAAGAAGGATTCCGCGGAAAAGAATCGTTTCGGTTCTTTCTTCACTAATTGATAAATTCTTCTGCTCAAACGGTTCAGTTCAAGGATCTGCTTGAAGGCACCGAGTGATCGGACTTTTAACTGTTGCTTCTGGAGCCGTTTTACTTTTTCTTTGGCTTCTTTTAAATTCTTGTTTATATAGCGAAATTCCTGTGAGGAAAGTCCATTTTTATTAAGCCACCATCTCTTCTGAATACCCTTGGTGATGAAGAAGACCAGAATACCGGTCCCAAGACTTGATAAAAATGTAAGTGGAAACCCTATATCAAATAGGAGTACGTAGGGGATAAAGCTACTCGTCCCAACAATGAAAGAGATGACCGATCTTACTGAAAACTGAAGAAATGTATTCATGTTCATCTACCCCTTAATAAAGATGCTTACCATTAAGTACGATTTACCATGACAATAGGTTTCATATTGTCTGCTTTTATTCTAATGTAATTCAGGGCCAAATGGAAATATTCGCTACATCTATGGGCGAAAGGAGTATGTCAGGAATTGACATCATTCTTTCAATTTCTTAACATTTCTCACATTCTTGATTAAAAGAAATGATTTTTTGGTAGAATGGGTTAGTACAATGACAAGACAGGTGTGTGGATATATGAAAAAATGGTTCGTTGTGCTGGTACTGTTCCTCTATTCTGCTTCCACGGTAACAGCGCAGGAAAGTAATGTAAAAAAACCAGAAAATTTATTTAGCGATTCAGCTATTATCATAGATTCTAAAACAAAGAGTGTGTTGTATTCAAAAAATTCGACTAAACGAATGAATCCTGCAAGCATTACAAAAATTGCGACAGCGATTTATGCCATAGAGCATGGGAACCTGAATGATCAGGTTGAAATAAGCGAGAAAGCAAGTAATGCAGAGGGATCCACTGTTTATCTGGAAGCAGGGGAAAGAGTGTCCCTGGAGCAGCTGCTGCAAGGATTGATGGTCAACTCCGGGAATGATGCCGCAGTGGCCATTGCTGAACATACTGAGGGTTCCGTCCAGACGTTTGCAGAAAAATTAAACAAGTATTTGGAGGAACGGGTGGGGGTGAAGGATACCCATTTTGAGAATCCTCATGGATTGTTCGGCAAAAATCATTTTACCACAGCGTATGACATGGGATTGATTACAAGCTATGCCTTGAACAACAATGATTTTAAAAGATTATTTAGTTTGAAGTCCATTGATTGGTCTACTGAAGGATGGAATACCACTCTTTACAATCATCACAAAATGGTGAAAGGAGAACTTCCTTATCCGGAAGTGACCGGCGGGAAGAATGGATTTGTTGATGAATCCAAACATACTCTGGTGACTTCCGCTGAGAATAAGGATCTTTCTATTGTTGTTGTTACGTTGAAGGCCCAGACTAAAAGAGCAATCTATTCAGATACAACGAAACTACTTGATTATGGACTAAATAACTTCATCCGGAGCTATATTCCAAAGGATACGGTCTTTCAATTTGAGGGGGCTTCTTTTAAGGTTTCTGAGGATTTTCAATATACTCAGCCTGAGAATGGAAAGTTCACTGAGAAACTCGACAGCGATGGGGTGTTGACGCTGTATAATGAAGATCAGGTTATAATGGATACAGCCAGACTGATTCTTGAGAAGAACTCTTCTGTAAAGCCGGAAGAGTCAATTGCCTCTCGGGAAAGTACTGGATTCTTTAACAAATGGGAGTTAAATCAACAACATTTGTTTTATCCGTTCTTTATTTATCTGATCCTTCTTTTCATCGCAGGGATTTCCATCTTTCGAATAGGGTCATTTAATAAATAACGATAAAAAAGGGCCAAAGAGGCCCTTTTTTATTGGCTTTCTTGCTTTTTCAATCCTTTTGGTTGATGGTAAAGATTCTTACCTATCACCGTTTGTAAGATAAGGAACGCCCCTCCGACCGTCCAATAGAGAGGTAAGGCAGCTGGTGCATTAAATGAAAAGATGAAGATCATTATGGGTGAAAGATAACTTATTCCTTTCATTTGAGTCACCTGATCTGCGGGAATAGTCATCAGTGCAGTCCTTGCTTGAACTAAATAAACCAATCCGGCGATCACGGCCATGGAAAAATCGGGCTGCCCTAGATGAAACCACAAAAAAGAGTGGCTTGCTATTTCAGATGAAGACCGGATGGCGTAGTATAACCCTATCAGAATCGGGGTTTGAAACAAGAAAGGGAGACAGCCCGTACTAAGAGGGTTTACTTCGTGTTTCCGGTAAACCATCATCATCTCATGCTGCAGGTGCATCTGTTCGTCTTTCGTTTTGGCTTCTTTCATTTTTTCTTGAATTTCACCCATCTCAGGCTTCAGATTAGCCATTTTGCCTCTCATTTCCTGCTGTGCCTTATACGTTTTAAGCATGAAGGGGAAAAGAACGATTCGAATCAGAAGGGTGATGATCATGATAGCAAGCCCAAAGTTACCACCCAAATAGGTACCAATTTCATGGATGAGGAATGAAAACGGGTGTACGAGATAGTCATGAAAGAATGCTCCATCAGCTGTAGCGCTTTGGCATCCTGATAATGTCAATAGTACGAAGATTAAAATGAATGAAATGTTCTTCAATGATGATTCCTCCTCTGTTAATTTGCTTCTTATTCACAAACTTTCAGAAGAGGTTTCATCATCATTATCGTCAGGATAAAATTGTAATTTCATACATGTAGTAAATCTGATTACGTTAGATATAATGTTGATCGCTGAAACAGACAACGTTAAAGGAACGGTTCCTTCAGCATTGTGATCATAAGGTTGTGCAGAAAGCTGAAATGCAGGAGGGAAGCGATGCCATATGAACGTGATAAAGAATAAGAGTACAAGACTTAAATGCAACGGACTTAAGAAAAAGTCCATCAAGTCTTGTATAATGATAAATGTCAATGGTTGCGGCTCCTTTATTTACGTTTTATACATATAAATCAGTTCAATTATACAGCTTACCCATACAATGATGCAGTTAGCTTTACATACGGTTTCATAGGCAAAAGGTTTCAAAAAATATCTGAGGAAATTGGGATGATGTCCAAAATGAGATACTTTTTAGTCGGAATTGGAGGAACAATGGGGAGTGTATCCAGATGGAGTGTCAGTTACTTCCTGACCATTGAAAGTGGTTTCCCTTTTGCAACACTGACAGCGAATCTTCTGGGAAGTTTTCTGTTGGCATATTTTTATTCCAAATGGTCCGCAAAAAATGAAAAAGCATATTTATTAATAGCTACTGGGTTTTTGGGCTCTTTTACAACTTTCTCCACGCTGAGCATCGAGTTATTGGCCTTTTTGATCGAAAAACAATGGGTTTCTTTCCTCATATATTTTGCCTTCACTTCCATGGGGGGCCTTCTATTCGCTTGGATTGGATTTGTGTTTGGCAGGAAGAGAGGGGGGCTTGTGCATGGGGGTTAATCTAATTCTAATTGCATTCGGAGGCAGTTTAGGGGCCATTGGACGCTTCCTGATGGCCAATGCCATTAAAAATTGGAGCAGGTCCAGTTTTCCAAAGGCAACCTTATTTATCAATGCATTGGGATCCATGTTATTAGGGTTATTGATCGGTAATGGTTCCGGGGAGGACACAATGTTCTTTTTAGGAGTCGGTTTTTGTGGATCTTTTACCACCTTTTCCACCTTTAATTGGGAAACATTAAAGCTTCTTCAAGACAATCTCAAATGGGGCCTTATCTATTTCTTTGGCAGTTATATCATTGGATTGGGATTTGGGGTGGCAGGCTATATGATTGGTCTTGTATTTAAGTGATCATCCATGGCACCTTTCAAAAGGGATCTAAAGCAGAGCCAACGGAAGCGCTTTAGATCCCATCATATATTCAACATTGTCAGTCAACCACAATATAGGCAATCATAGGTCCATTACGATCTATGGTTTCATGAGTCTCACAAATCAGTCTATAGGTCCCTTCTTTTGAGAACGTGACGTTTATTACGGCTTCTTCTCCTTTTTTCACCATTCCTTTAATATCCGTACCTTCAATATAAAAGGGATGTTCCATCCCATGCACCCCGTAGATCCTCAATTCCACCGGGATGTCTTTCTCGACTACAATCGTCCCTGGGTCCCATCGATAGGCTTCCAGCTCTTTTCCGGAAACGGTTTCTGACTTGAATTCTCCGGTGACGAGCTGGAAGACTTGTTTCTCGCCCGCACTTTCTGAAATTGAAACAGTAGGATAAGAATTATTAGAGTTCAAGGCCCATATCGTCCCGACTGTTATGACCATAATCGTTACCAGTATAGCAATGATCGGACCTTTTCTTAATACGATAAAATTCAATTGGATCCCCCCCTTAGTCATGTGTTCAAGCAAACGTTAATCATTTTCTAATTAAGCCTATGCTTGTACAGGGGAAAACTTGCCCATGATCATAAAAAGCATGTATCAAATAGTTTTCTTTCTGTGGGATTTTATGTACAATTTGGTCATGGATTTAAGGAGGGTGAAGCATTGAAAGTTTCCTGGCGAGTGATGACAACAAAAAGTGATGCAGAGCCTTGGTGGTTTTTTGAAGGCTGGCAAAAAGATATCGTTCATGAATGGACATATCATTCGAAGGATGAAGCTATGAAAAAGTATCAGGCGGAAGTAAAGCGTCTTAGTGCATTATATCCCAATTCAAAGGCCAAAAGATTGAATGCCATTGCGTTTTGGAACCCTGAAGAAATATTCTTTTGTGAAGCTTGTGATGATGATTTACAGGTGTATCATGGATTGATTATTTTTGAGAATGATCGTCCAATGGAAATGGATGACGAACTGGATCTCAAGAAAATTGGCGCACATATTGATTGCGACTAAAAAAGGGTCTAACCACAGTTAGACCCTTTTCAATTTAATCAATGACCCCAGTACGAATGATTGTATTCTTTACTTTAACGTTGAAAGAGGCCTGTTTGTAAATGTCTTTCCACTTTTCCCTGCTTATTTTCTCGTGTCCCCTTTTACTTTTGTACACCATCCCGAATCCTATAGGGTCTGTTCCTTCTGATTGAAGCATCTTAATTGTTTCTTTCATTCTATCTTCGATATATTGGCCGATTTCTTTTTCCAGGAATCTCAGGGTTTTCGGATCTGATAGGTTCATTTCCTCAGACATTTCAAGCAATCGTGCTTTCATATTCAGCTCTACGTTAAATTCAGGAATATCCTTGGCTTTGTCTTTTATCTTGTAAAATGATTTGATACTGTCAATCATGATGTAAACACTTTCTTCTTCCTCCCCGGAATGAGAGTTGGTTAAAAAAGATTTAAATTTTTCAAGTGGCAATTCAATCTCAATCGTACCTGCTTTAAAGTCTTCCATAAGCGAACGAATATAGAAGATTTTGTCTTTATCCAGTTCCTTAATGAACTTATCTTCTTTGAATAAAGCAAAGCCCTCAACACCAACCTTGCCGTCAGATGCCTTAAATAAAGGGAGGATGGGATCTTTCCCTACACTGCCATAATCTGTGATGAATTCTTGGAGGGTAGGAGTAACGAGCAGCTCTGATTCGACGTTTTGCCGGACTAAGTTATAAAGGTACGTTCCCATGTTGGATGTCTTTTCTTCCATAGGAAAGGAAAGGATCTCTTCTGCCGAAGTATCAGCGATAGCCAAATATACCATATTCCCAATCGATGAATCCCTCACCAATGTATCAACCAAAGGAGCTATTCCATTCTCCGCAAGCTCACGTCCGTAAACGGCAATCCTGAGTTGACCTGAAACCAACGTATGATCCGTCTCCAAATTTTGAGATAATAGTATACCTTTGGTGGTCTTGGCTGAGCTGGTAAGAATCTTTTCCACATCATCCATTGCAGGGTTAAACTGGTATAGGACCAATGTTCCTTTGATCTTTTCACCATTACCCTCGTCATACCCGACAGCTGTTATCAAACCAAGCTTCTCAAGATATTTATTCTCTACACAACTGCTGAGAAGCAATGTTGAAATGATAAGGAGGAGGAATAATCTATTCATAGATTCACACCTTTTTTCTTTTTACAAAGTATTTAAGTTTAACGAGGAGAAACAAGAAACAAGGATACACAAATGAGAGAATAAAACTGATGGTTCCGACTTTATCCGTAATGGTATTCATGGTGAGACGGTCGCTTACAAAGAGTGATAATATCCAAAGAAGAATGGCAAAGATGTAAATGGCCTTCTTTTGGGAGAAATTGAAAACCCTCTTCATCCCTCGTGAACACGCCCAGAAATATAAACAGATGTTTGGTAGGATGACGAGCATCCAAAAGGATACCGCAATAAATTCAAAACGTTCGAGGTTTGGGATCCTTACTATTTTGAACATGGAAAGTACGGGCCATATGGTCTTTTCCAGGGCGTCTTCCGAGAAAAATCCGATACTAATAACAGTTACGAATGTAAAAAATAAAGTGGAATACCCGACACCTATCAAGGAATATTTCAAGACCTTTTCTTTTTCCTTAATATAGGGATAGATGAATAATAAGAGTTCAAATCCAACAAGAGTAAAACTGGATTTATATACCCCCATCATAATTTCCTTATAAGAAGAGGTCCACACAGGTAGGATGTGTGTAATATCTATGTGTTTCACAGGGGTATAAAACATGAACAAAAGCCAGAATGAGAAGATGACACCAAGGAAAGAAACCCCAACAACGACCCGTACGCCACCTAATACCCCATAGACCATTAAAAAAATCAACAACCCCATTAAAAGCCATGTTGGCATTTTGGGGAATATCCACGCTTGGACCATTTCAATATAATTCATCAGAATGACATAGGTGACACAAAGGTAGTAACCTATATAGAGGCTATTGAAAGCTTTACTGACCCATTTTCCATAAAGATCCATATGGATGCCGTAAAGATCAGCGCTATTATAGGTTTCAAGCATTTTCACCATGATTGTGACGACTATTGACACAACCATTCCAGCAATGATAATGGAGATCCAAGCATCCCGATTCGCTTCAGCAAAGATCACACGTGGTAAGCCTGCAATTCCTACACCTGTCTGAGCAGAATGTAAAATAAACATGACTAAAAAAGCATTCACCATTAACTGCCTATTCGGATTTAGATTAATATCCATTCACTTCATCCTTACTGATCAACGTCTTTCTTTTGCTTTGCTTTCTTTTCAGGGATTCTCCCCTGATCTACTGGATGATTCGTAACGGGCCTCTTGACTAAGTACTGATAAGGCAGGCGGAATAAACTATACTTAAAGTCTGCGAACCTAAAAGGGTATATCGGTGACAAATAAGGTCTTCCCAAAGTCGTCACTTTCAGCAAATGAAGGAGGATAAAGCAAAAGCAAAACATAATCCCGACCCCACCATATAAGCCTGCCATGATGATGATGGGAAACCGGATGATTCTTACAGCAGTTCCAATCGTATAGCTTGGGGCCGTAAAAGATCCCAGTGCTGAAATGGAAATGATAATGATTAAGATGTTACTAGTGAAACCAGCTTGAACCGATGCCTGCCCGATGACGATCCCTCCGACTATCCCCATCGTCTGCCCAACCTTAGTGGGCAATCTTGCCCCTGCCTCTCTTAAAAGCTCTATTATGAATTCGAAAAGAAGAGCTTCAAAGACAGGCGGAAAAGGAACGTTGGATCTTGACTGCCCGAGGGAAATCAAGAGAGCGGATGGTATCACTTCATAATGATACGTTAACACCGCTACATAAGCGGGAGTAAGAAGGATAGAAAAAAAAATCGCAATGAACCGGATGAATCTTAGAAATGTCCCCATATTCCATCTCATGTAAATATCTTCCGTCGATTCGAAGAAATTTATGAAGGTAGAGGGACCGATAATCGCTGTAGGACTTCTGTCAACCAGTAAGCAAATCTTCCCGTGAAGGAGAGAGAGGGTACACCGGTCTGGCAACTCTGATGTCATCAATTGAGGGAAAAATGTAAAAGAGTTGTCTTCAATCATTTGGGCAAGCACAGTCGAATCAATAATACTGTCAATTTCAAGATCCGTGATGCGCTGTCTGAAATTATTGACGTTTTCTTCTTCTGCAATATCCTTGATATAGATCATCTGAACTTTTTTCTTTGTTCTTTTTCCAATTGTAAAAGTTTCTACACACAATTTAGGATCGTTGATATTTGAACGGATCAGGTTCAAATTCTTCGTGATGGATTCTGTAAATGCTATTTTAGGACCGAACACAAGGGATTCTGTTTCTGCCTTTTCCAAACCTCTTGTACCTTTGTCTGCAACATCAGCTAAAATACCGTAGGTGTCATTTTCCTTAAAGACATAAGCAGTTCCGTTCACAAGATTATTCACGACATCGTTTATCTGATTGGTAACCGTAATTTTTGCGATATGAATCGAATTGTGGATAGAGTGGTAGTCAATCTCACCTGAAAGCTCCTCCAGTGGTTTGATCAGACTATCCTGCATATAGGCTGTATTGATTAAATCGTCAAAATAGACGACTGCAATCCTCACATCATCAATGCTAATGGTTCTTACGACTAAATCCTCGCTGTTGCTAACCAAGGAGAGTATCTCTTGATGAAACGTTTCGATATCAAAGCTGTGGGGATATCCTTCATCTATCTCTTTCTTCACATTTTTTCGTCTAAACACACAACTCAACACCCTAAATCTCGATTTACCATTTAGGCTTCCCACCAAATCATTAATTACTCACTTGTCGTTGTACTTTTCATTTATAAGGAAATAGATTTCATTCATACATAAAAGGTTAACTTGTGGGGGAAGGTAGTGATGGAGGTGAAGAAAATGAGTAAAAAGAAAAAAGATCCGTCAAAGGCTGTATTAGGTTCCTCTCAAGTGGAAGGACAAGGTGTCACGAATCGTGAATTACCAGGGGGAGTAAAGGTTGAGTCTTCCAGGAGCAGAACGAAGAAATAGGACTTCATTACATAAGCTGAATATTTCCTTTACTTAGGAGTTCGTATATTAAATTCGAGTGAAGTATGGTATAATGGAAATAATCGTAGATATGGTTCCCATTAATCTGGCTACACATAAATGTCCACATACTATCTGCCGAATCATTAACCACAATCATTATTTTTTCCTGTTAGAAAGCATAGCAAGGAAATCCTACTTACCTAAAAGGAGGACGTTCAATGGCTTTTGGTCGTAGAAATCAAGTCGAGGAAGAAATCAAAACAGAGGAAACAAAGATTTGGGCTTGTTCCGCTGAAGATTGTAAAGGCTGGATGAGAGATAACTTCAAAAGTGAAGATACACCTAAGTGTCCACTTTGTAAAGAAGATATGGTGACTTCCACTAAAGTACTGCAAGTGGTTGACAATCCCCATCCAACCATGAAATCATCCTAATGGATTGTAAAGAACCAATCAGCTGATTGGTTCTTTTTTATGTTTCTACCGTTCTACAGGCTATTGATATTTAACTCTTTTTTTACTTTTGAATAGTATGTATTGTATGTATGTATTAAAGGAGGGAGCACCATGTCCAATAAGAAAGAAAAAGAAGCCAAAAACACTTCCACAGAGGGGAAAGATACTGTATGGGATAGCTTTTGGAAACTGGCAAAGCCTGTTGAAGTGAATAAAGAAGATAAACCAGTCAAGTGGTTCTGACTTGATGAAAGATCGTACACATATGATCACAGGTGTACGATCTTTTTTTGAAGTGACTCCCAATCCTGATGAGGTACGGACTCGGTACAATCATATTGGTATGAACCTGAGTAAATAAGAAATCAGCTGCTAAAGGGAATATGGATGAAAACTTACATCCTTCCTCTTGGCATGTCTCCTGTTCTTTAATACAATGTAGGAATAAGTATGATTTTGGAGGTAAGAATGTGATTGCAGAAGCAAAACAGGTCTTAAAGCAATACTTCGGTTATGATGAATTCAGGGATGGTCAGGCAAGCATCATTGAATTTATATTAGATGGGAAAAACACAGTGGGGATCATGCCTACAGGCGGTGGGAAGTCCCTGTGTTATCAAATCCCCTCTTTGATGCTCGATGGAGTGACCCTAGTAATTTCTCCACTCATTTCCCTTATGAAAGATCAGGTGGATTCATTAATACATCAAGGAATTCCAGCTACATATATTAATAGTACCCTTTCTTCCAATGAAGTAGAGGAAAGGATGGAAGAAATCTCTTTAGGCGAATATAAGCTTGTTTACATTGCACCTGAAAGATTGGAATCTTTTGGATTTATCCGTTTCCTCAACACCTTGCCGATCCCCCTTGTCGCAGTTGATGAAGCCCATTGTTTATCCCAGTGGGGTCATGATTTCAGACCGAGCTATTTAGGGATATACCAAGCAGTGAAACAATTGCATTCAAACCCAACCATCCTTGCTCTTACAGCAACTGCCACCCCCCAAGTGCAAGCAGATATTCTACATCACTTACACATTCCGGATCAATTCAAAGTATTAACTGGGTTTCAGCGGACAAACCTTTTTTTTCAGGTGGTAAAAGGGGAAGACAGGAAGCGTTGGGTAGAAAAATATGTTCAAAAGAACCATCAGCATTCCGGGATTATTTACTGTGCCACTCGTAAGGAAGTTGAGAATCTCTATCTATTCTTGGAGAAGAAAGGGTTCTCCGTAGGTAAATATCATGGCGGGATGTCTGACACATTAAGACAGGAGCAGCAGGAAGCATTCCTGAATGATACGATCTCCATCATGGTGGCAACCAATGCATTTGGTATGGGGATCAATAAATCAAATGTACGCTTTGTCATTCATTATCAAATTCCAAAAAATATGGAAGGGTATTATCAAGAAGCAGGCAGGGCTGGTCGTGATGGAGTGGACAGCGAATGTATACTTCTATTCTCCCCTCAGGATATCCAGACCCAGCGTTATATTATCGATCAGAATATTGTCAATCAGGAATTGCATGATAATGAAATGCAGAAGCTTAGGGACATGGTCGACTTCGTACACACTGAAGCATGCTTACAGAATTACATCTTAGCTTATTTTGGTGAACATACAGATATAGAGTGCGGCCATTGCAGTAATTGTTTGGATGAAAGAGATTCAGAGGATGTAACAAGAGAGTCACAAATGGTACTGTCATGTATGTTGCGGATGAATGAAAGATTCGGAACGTCACTCATCAGTGGTGTCCTTACAGGGTCAAAGAATAAAAAGATCCTGGATTGGGGGTTCCATCGACTTTCCACATATGGATTAATGAAGGAGAAGTCCCAGAAGGAAGTCGGACTGTTCATTGATTATTTGATCTCAGAAGGAGTCATTCAAGTCGAGGGGGGCAGCTTTCCCATACTTAAGGTTTCGTTAAAAGGCAAAGAGGTATTAATGGGAGACAGGAAGGTTTCAAGAAAAGTCCAGCCGACAGTTTCGGCCATCATTTCCAAAGAAGATGGTTTGTTTCAGTCGTTGCGAAACCTGCGTAAATCCATCGCTGAGTCAGAAGGAGTTCCACCTTTCGTTATTTTCTCCGATAAGTCTTTACAGGACATGTGTGTGAAGTTGCCAAAGAACCCGGATGAATTCTTGTCTGTCAGTGGGGTAGGGGAAAACAAGCTGACCCGGTATGGAGATCTGTTTCTACATGAAATTTCAGCTTTTTTGAAAGATCATCCTGAACCTGCTGTAGAGGTGGTCAAGCCATCCAAGCCTCGAAAGACCAATCATTCTGACAAAGCCTCCTACATGATCAGCTATGAGATGTTCAAAGATCATATGGATATAAAGAGCATTGCGAAAGAGCGTGGAATGAGCACGTTGACGATTGAAAATCATCTTATCCGTGCCTTTCAGGAAGGCGTCATGAATGATTGGTCAATCCTGTTCTCAGAAACGGAGGAATCCCTTATCGAATCAGCGGTTTCAAAAGTGGGCTCCGAGCTTTTAAAGCCCATTAAAGAAGAGCTGCCGAACGAAATAAGTTATTTTCAGATTAAAGGGTTTTTGGCTAAAAATGGGCAGGATTGACCTGTCTTGAAATAAGAGATAAAAAACGCAGATGCCAATTGAGCATCTGCATTTTTTAATATATTAAGCTTTCATTGCTGCCTTCATTTCCAAGAATTCATCGTACGTCGTTTCTTTATCGATTAAACCATCTTCCGTAATCTCGATAATGCGGTTTGCAATGGTTTGAATGAATTGATGGTCATGAGAAGCGAAAATCATGGCACCTTTGAAGTTAATCAAACCGTTATTCAATGCCGTAATGGATTCGAGATCCAAGTGGTTCGTCGGTTCATCCAATAGAAGAACATTTGAACCGCTCAGCATCATTTTCGATAACATACAGCGAACTTTTTCTCCTCCGGAAAGGACACTCGGCTTCTTCAATACTTCTTCTCCAGAGAATAGCATCCGGCCCAAGAAACCTCGAAGGAATGTTTCACTCTCATCCTCAGGTGAGTACTGACGCAGCCATTCCACTAGAGAAGGTTCGTTTCCTTCAAAGTACTTGGAGTTATCATTAGGGAAATAAGCTTGAGTGGTAGTGACTCCCCATTTAAATGAACCACTATCTGGTTCCATTTCCCCTGCAAGGATCTTGAATAAAGTCGTTTTAGCAATCTCATTTACACCGACCAGCGCGATTTTATCGTCCTTGTTCAAAATGAAGCTCACATTGTTTAGAACCTTCACTCCATCGATCGTTTTCGAAAGACCTTCTACGCGCAGTACATCGTTTCCGATCTCACGCTCTGGTTTGAACTGTACATAAGGATAGCGGCGTGAACTTGGTTTGATATCATCCAATGTGATTTTTTCCAACGATTTTTTACGGGAAGTAGCCTGTTTTGACTTCGATGCATTTGCGCTAAATCTCGCAACGAATGCTTGAAGTTCCTTGATTTTTTCTTCCTTCTTTTTATTCTGATCCTGAGCCATTTTAAGAGCTAATTGACTGGACTCGTACCAGAAATCGTAGTTTCCAACATAGATTTGGATCTTTCCAAAGTCAAGGTCTGCAATGTGTGTACACACTTTGTTTAAGAAGTGACGATCATGGGATACGACGATGACTGTGTTCTCAAAGTTGATCAGGAAGTCTTCCAGCCATTGGATCGCTTTAATGTCCAAGTGGTTTGTAGGCTCATCCAGTAACAGGACATCCGGTTTGCCGAAAAGTGCTTGAGCTAATAATACTTTTACTTTTTCTCCACCCGTCAGTTCGGACATTTGCTTACCGTGAAGCTCTTCATTGATCCCTAACCCTTTTAAAAGAATGGCAGCTTCCGATTCAGCTTCCCACCCGTTCAATTCGGCAAATTCGCCTTCTAATTCAGCAGCTCTCATACCGTCTTCATCAGAGAAGTCCTCTTTCATGTAGATGGCGTCTTTCTCCTGCATGACTTCATATAAACGGGAATGCCCCATAATGACTACTTTTAAGACTTCATATTCTTCATATTCGAAATGATCCTGCTTCAATACAGCAAGACGCTCGCCTGAACCCATTGATACATGGCCGGTCTGAGCTTCGATTTCACCTGAAAGAATTTTTAAGAATGTAGATTTACCTGCACCGTTTGCTCCGATTAGGCCATAGCAATTCCCTGGAGTAAACTTTATATTCACGTCTTCGAATAGTTTTCTATCACCAAAACGTAAGCTTACATCTGATACTTGAATCATGTATAATAACCCTCCTAATACTCAATCTAAAAGATTATAACATGCAAGGAGGCTAAAAAGATAGAGTGTTAGCAGGAACAGACTCAAATATAACCTGGGTGATAAGTGAAGGCCTTTCCATTTTATGAATTGCTATGGTAACGTTATAAAAAATGAAGGGTGATGAGGAAGAATGAAGAGGTTTTTGAAACGGATGAAGTTTCTCATGAATTTTCGAAAGTCGTTTCCTTTTTTGGTTGATTTTTTTCGTTCAGGAGAGGTTTCACTGGTGAAGAAGATTCTCGCTGTCGGGCTGGTTGGTTTCTACATATGGCTGCCACTTGATCTGATTCCCGATGTCTTTCTCTTTTTTGGGATTGTTGACGATTTGGCGGTATTCACCTTCATCCTCCAGCTAATGGTGAAGATGGCTCCTTTAGAGTTACAATATAAATACGGACTAACGAAATTCAAATAAGCAAACCGAAAACAGCCAAAAATGGGCCTGGGTTTTCGGTTTTTTCTTTTGATTTTTTCTTTTGAATCCACTACACTATAAATACAATAATTCCAATCTGAAAGGTATGGATTAAAATGGGTAGAGCTTTAATCAATACAATACCAAGACCCCTTGTTCAAATGAACCAATGGTTTATCGTTTTATCGGTTTCCATTTCGTGGTTATTTCAATCTGAATTATTCTTGCTTATTCCCTTCGTAATAGGACTCTCAGGGCTTCTTTTTCGCTTCAATCCCGTTATGAAGGTAGGAAAATATTTCTTAACAAAAGAATGGTCATCTTATCCTCCAGAAGATGCTGATCAGCAGCAGTTTAACAATGTTATTGCCGTGATCTGTCTTGGATCAGCGGTCATGAGTGCTTTGTTTGATTGGGGAACAGGTTTTTATTTATTCTCAGGAATGGTATTTCTGGCAGCATCCGTCGCTCTTGCCGGCTTCTGTATCGGCTGCTTTTTACGATTTCAATGGAAAAAGTTCCAATATAACAGGTCGCTTCAATAGCCTATTGACATTGAGTTCCATTCGTCGTAAACTGGATATGAATTTAAATACTGTATATTAGAGGAGTATGTTATATGTTAGGTGTCGTTCTTAACTAACCGTGAAATGAATACGGACATTTTGCAGGCGGTAGTCTTTTAACAGGCTATTGGATAGGCTTATTTCATTATGCCCCCAAAATGTAGTTAAGAACAATGGTCATAGCATACTCATACCTTTATTAGGAGAGCTGTGTCTTTGTGCACAGCTCTTTTTTGTGCACAAATTAGAAAATCTGTGTTGTCGTTCCTGAAAGTTGGACGACACACGTTTTTCGTCATCACACAGCCCCCGTCAGGTCTGGTATACGAGTGAAGAAAGGCCACAATGGACATTGTTCGTTGTGGCCTATTTTTGTATATGGAGGAGAAAACATTGAACGAAAAGACGTATCTAACATTAGAATTTAACAAGGTGAAAGAAGACATATCACAGTTTGCCCTTACAGTAGAAGGGAAAAAGGAACTAATGAACCTATTCCCATCCACTAACAAACGACAGATTGAAATGCGTTTGGATGAAGTAACAGAAGCTGTAAGAATTCTTGAGAAAAGTGCCAGTATCCCGATTCATGCATTGGAAGGTGTCGAAAACATTGTGGCAAATTTAAATAACGGTGTGCCTTTGAGACCGGATCAGCTTACAAGTCTCTATTATTTCCTTGATGCATGTAAGAAACTGAAAAGATTTATGGAAGATAAAGAGTGGGTTGCACCAAGGGTATCTTCCTATGTATATTCTATTGAAAATATCCCGGAAGTGGGGGAGGAGATCAATCGCTGTATACGTAACGGAAGAGTGGACGATTATGCCACAAAAGAGTTAGTAAGGATCAGAAAGCAAATGGGTATTCAAGAAGAACGATTAAAGGATAAGATTCAATCAATCGTAAAGTCTTCCAAGTATAAATCGTATCTTCAAGAATCGATTGTCAGCCAGAGAAACGGCAGATATGTTCTCCCAGTCAAAAAAGAATACAAGGGAAAAGTGAAAGGAGCCGTATTGGATGCATCTGCTTCGGGTTCTACTTTCTATATTGAACCTGAGGAATTAAGCATTCAGCAAGACCAGCTTCTTTACTATAAATTAGATGAAGAACGTGAAGTGGAGAACATATTGTGGACTTTGACAGGGTTGGTTCAGCAGTACAAGCCTCAATTAAAATTGGCAATTGAAACGATGATCCATTACGATGTATTATTTGCAAAAGCAAAGTATAGCCGGTCTATGGATGCCGTAGGTGCCATAGTAAATGAAGACCATAAGATCTATCTTAAAGAGGCAGTACACCCCCTGCTCGGAAACCAGGCAGTACCATTATCCATCAGAATGGGGGAGGACTTTCATGCCCTTGTGATAACGGGGCCTAATACGGGTGGAAAAACGGTAACGATTAAAACCGTAGGACTTCTCACTCTAATGACCCAATGCGGCCTTCATATTCCGGCGAGTGCCGGGAGTGAAATCAGTATCTATGAGAAGATCTTGTTAGATATCGGAGATGGTCAAAGCCTTCAGCAGAATTTAAGTACATTCAGTTCCCATATCAAAAACATCATCGATCTATTAAAGGAATCAAATGACCGAACGCTCGTGCTGTTGGATGAGCTGGGTTCTGGTACGGATCCTCTTGAAGGCATGGGATTGGCAACGGCCATATTGTATCAATTGTATGAAAAAGGAGCCACTATACTGGCCACAACACATTACAGCGAATTAAAGCATTTCGCAGAAGAACATGAAGGCTTCTTGAACGGAAGCATGGAATTCAATATTGATACATTACAGCCAACGTATAGGCTCTTAGTGGGTGAAGGAGGCGAGAGTCAAGCTTTTGCCATTGCATTAAAACTTGGCATGCATCCTCAAATCATTGAAAGTGCCCATGAAATCACGTATAGGGAAAAGAAGAACTATGATCTAGGTGAAATGGACTATCATGCGAAAAAGGAAATGAATAAGCAAGTCATCGTTAACAAGTATAAAAACAGGGTCCGGAGCAAAACGCCACAAAGAGAAAATACCAGTCCTCTATTTAACAAAGGAGATAATGTGAAGGTGTCAAGCAGCGGGGAATTCGGGATCGTGTATGAAGGACCGAATGAGAGGGGAGATTACATGGTCCAGATCAAGGGTGAGAAAAAAACCATCAACCATAAACGGCTAACCCTTTATGTTTCCGCTCAAGATTTATACCCTGAAGGTTATGACTTTGATATTATCTTCAACAGTAAAGAAAACCGGAAAAAAGATAAGCTGATGGGTAAGCGTTTTGTTGAAGGTTTAACCATCGATCATGAAGATTGATCAGGAAATAGGCTGGGACAAAAGGATGTATGTCTAAACGAAACCCGAACTACATTGCCTGGATAAAAGCAATGTAGTTCGGGTTTTATACTTATCGAAATATACCTAAGCTTTCAATTTTATTCAGCGGTTGATTGGAGTGCAAGACGTAGACTCCTGCGGGAAGCTTATGTGAGGCCTGTCCAGCGTCTAAGCCCCTCGCTTTCCTACCTGGAGGCTCTCGGGCTAACCGCGGAAAACGGAGTCATGCAGGGAATGGCGGTATAAAGAGGCTTCATTGATATTGTTCTGAGTTTTTTAGTTTTGACCCAGCCTCTTTATCCATTTCTACAACCAACAAAAGAAGACAGAAACATGACAAGTGGTCCCCTGTTCAACGTATAAGGAGTCCTCATGAGCGTAATCATCCATCTGCCTCCAACCAAAGCCATCATATCCTTTATGAGGAGTGAAATAAACGTTTATACGATCGGCCTTTGTATAGGATGAATGTGCTTTGGGGAAAGTAAATTTGAATAACATATAGGAGGTAGTCAATATGAAAAAATCTCTGTTGATTTCAATTTTGGGATTCATGTTTTTCAGTCTTGTTACGGGTTGCGGTATGGGAAATGATATGAATGAAGCAGGACAAGAAATGAATAACCGGAATTTAGAAAAGGTTAATTACAAAAACAATCAGGCAAATCGGGATTATGTAAATCACCGGGAGTATATCAATGATGGGAATATGAGAGAAGATTATTCACTGGCAGAAAAAGAGGCGAATAAAGTGGCCAGTCTTAAAGAGGTAAGACGTGCCTATGTGCTGACAACAAATCAAAACGCGTATGTAGCGGCAGTCCTTGAAGAAGGAATGAATGGTAACGTTTCAAATGCATTGGAGAAAAAAATCTCCGATCAAGTGAAAAGTCAAAACAGGAATATAAATAATGTTTATATTTCAACAAATCCTGATTTCACAGACCGTATGAGGGACTATGCAAACAAAGCGGAAAACGGAAAACCGGTTGAGGGTCTTGGAGAAGAATTTGCAGAAATGCTGCAAAGAGTATTTCCAGACAGAGAATAAAGAAAAAGCCGGACATTGTTTCGGCTTATCTCTAGTCAAATGAGAGTCTTTACAGGAGTTATTTATTATTGTGGATAGATAAAAAAGAGAGTGAAGACTATTAAATGAGGTCTTCACTTTCTCGTTTTATATAAATGATGGTTCCCTGCTTAAGAGAAAGCAAAGTAACCGATGAATAATGCACACAGAAAGTACATGATTGGATGTACATGTTTCCATTTCTTCAAGGAGATCATCGCCAATGGATAAAGGACGAAGCCTAAGGCAATACCTGTAGCAACACTGAATGTTAAAGGCATCATAATGATGGTGACAAATGAAGGGATGACAATTTCAAGACGGCTCCAGTTAATATGCCTCACTTCTGTTGCCATTAATGCACCTACAATAATTAAAGCCGGTGCCGTCACCTCTGGGGTGATCACAGATAATACTGGTGAGAAGAACAGAGCAATAGAGAAGCAGAATGCGATCACAATGGAAGTAAATCCAGTTCTTCCGCCAACAGCCACACCTGCAGATGATTCGACGAAGGAGGCCGTAGTGGATGTCCCGAAGATTGCACCTGCGACTCCTGAAGCAGAATCCGCTAATAAAGCCCTTCCAGCATTGGGTATCTTGTTATTCCTCATGATGCCTGCCTGACTGGCAACAGCGATTAAAGCCCCTGCCGTATCAAAGAATGCTACAAATAAGAATGTTAAAATAACGGCTATTATTTCCAGGGTAAAGATATCACCTAAATGAGTGAAAACCACTCCAAATGTAGGTTCAAGGCTTGGGACCTTTCCTATGATCGATTGGGGCACATCAATGTTTCCCGTGAGCATGCCCAAAATGGTAGTTGCGACCATCCCATAGAATATACCACCCCTGACCCCTCTGACAAGCATCATTAAAGTGATCACAAAACCGAACACTGCAAGGAGGGTACCGGGAGAAGCCACGTTCCCCATCGATACGAACGTTTCTGGATTCGATACAACGAGCCCGGCATTTTTAAACCCGATAAACGCTACGAAGAACCCGATTCCCCCTGCGATGGCATATTTTAAATCCTGAGGAATGACGTTGATGATTTTTTCCCTTATTTTCATGACACTTAATATCATAAAGATGACCCCTGCTACAAAGACTCCCGTCAGTGCAATTTCCCATGGCACACCCATTCCGATACATACTGAAAAGGTGAAGAATGAATTCAACCCCATGCTGGGTGCTATTCCTATAGGGAAATTTGCGAGAATTCCTATTAACAGCGACCCGACAATGGCAGACAGTGCCGTTGCTGTAAAGAGAGCACCTTTATCCATACCTGCCTGACTAAGGATAATTGGATTTACAACAAGGATATAAGCCATAGAAAGGAAGGTTGTTATACCTGCTAACGTTTCTTTTCTATAAGTCGTTTCCCTTTCGTCAAACTGAAAGAATGTTTTCATATAAAAACCCTCCGATGATAAAAATAAAAACGCCCCGGTCCAAATTAACCAGAGCGTTATCCACAGGATAAAATAATCATCTTACTTTATCTTGTAGACAAGCCATTTAAGGTAGCTGGTAGAAACGTTCAAGCCATATTCTTGAACTTATACAAGGTGTATGCATTTTGCTATAATTGAATTAGAAGCATCATAACAAGTTGCTATCATTCGGTCAATGAACCTGCAAATGTTCGTGTATTCATTATTTTCTAAATTGATTGTTTATTATAAAAATCGTTCTATGGACTATACATTATCATGAAAAAAAGCTATATTTAGTGAATACAAATGTTGAGTAGAGAGATGACTAAGTTAATACTTAATGAAATAGGAGGAACCAGAATAATGTCTTCTTTAAAACCGGGAACGGTAGTGGATTTATTCGTTGATCATGAAGTACCGTACGGTTTCTTTCTGACGAATGAAATAGATCGTGTATTGCTACATCATTCTGAAATAACAGAAGAAATTCACGAAGGAAGTACTGTGAAAGTATTTCTTTATCATGATAAGGATGTTCGCCTAACAGCGACAATGCGGATTCCTAAAGTCCAGGTGGGTGCTTACGGATGGGCTGAGGTAGTGGATAAGCGGGAAGATTTGGGGGTTTTCGTAAACATCGGCCTCCCGAAGGATATTTTAGTATCGGCAGATGATCTTCCTAAGTTTATGGAACTATGGCCAAACCCGGGTGATCAGCTGTTTTTAACTTTGAATAGGGATAAACAGGACCGCTTATACGGGCGTCTGGCAACCGAGAATATTATTGAACAGGTATCCAGAAGGGCTTCAAAGGAAATGATGAAGGCCAAAGTGAAGGGAAGAGTCTATCGATTATTGAGAGTTGGAACATTTTTCCTGTCTGAACAAGGATATCGGTGCTTCGTTCACGAAAATGAACGTAAAGAAGAACCCCGATTGGGTGAACTTGTTGAAGGCAGAGTGATCGATGTGAAGGATGATGGAAATTTGAATGTATCCTTCCTGCCATTAAAACAGGATAAAATGCAAGACGATGCAGATGTAATCCTTGACTATTTGGAAGAAAGAAACGGGGCTATCCCTTTTTGGGACAAGAGCCAGCCTGATGATATAAAGGATCGGTTTAACATGAGCAAAGCTTCATTCAAACGAGCACTCGGTAAGCTTATGAAAGAAAACCGTGTATACCAGGAAGAAGGATGGACTTATTTAAAGAAGTAAACGTCCTTTCTTTTCCAAAAGTGTAAAAGACATAAAAGAGTGCTGACCAAGTGGTCAGCACTCTTTTAACTATGCTACATTCCGTTTTGTTTTCCCTTGATCTTTACAGGTCTAATGGGCATGAGTGTTCCAATAATAGCAATGAAAGCACACCCGATCAATACAGAAGAGTAACCGGTTACAGCAACTGCTGATAAAAACCCGAATACGATAAGATCCAATGCTGAATCGACAATGGATAGCAGGGAAATGGTTGTCGCCCTGATCCCCGATGGGATGTATTCGTTGCTTAATTGAGAATATATCGGGTAACGGATCGCACGAACAAGCCTTAATACGAAAAAGGAACCCAAAACAATCCATAATGATGAAGTGAACACAGCTGATAAAAGTAACCCTGTTACGGCTAAAAAACCCGATATGGTCATAAGCTTTACTCTGGATATCTTTCCGGTCATCCATCCAATGGAGTTCGATGCAAGAAAACCCACGACTGCCGAAAGGGCATAAAAAACACCGATTAAATAAACGGGCAACCCTGCATCCTTCATCAAAGGCTGGTCGAAGTATTGGTAAACAGCTCCTGCGGGTATGAAGACCAATGTTACGTTCAGAAACATCAGCAAAAGTTCCGGTGCCTGCCGAATTACCTTCAGCCCGCTTTTAACTTGAGAAAAAGGATTTTCTTTTTTGAAAGAATCCATTGAAGGCTGCTTGATATTAAGAGCGAAGACCACCTCTATTAGATGGAACATCAGGCCAAGTCCGATCAGCAGAATAAACTGGCTGTCAGCCAGGTCTTTAGCCAAATATGACCCAAAGATCACAGCAATCAGCATACTGATAAAGGTAGCAGATTGTATTTTCCCCATGGCACCGTCCATCCGGTTTTCTTCATTGGTTTCCTTTAATGAGTCGTAGATAAGTGCTTCATCTGCTCCTGAATAAAAAGTCACGCTGAATCCATTAATAAAACTGTACAAATAAAACACCCATGGTTCATATGCAAATAAAAGCAGGGAAATACTGAAGATCTTAAGGACGGAACCAACTAAAAAGGATTGCTTTGCACCGTAACGGTCAGCAAACATACCGGTTGGAAGTTCTCCAATCAAAACAGCTCCACTCCAAAACATAAGCACGATCAGGATTTGGGAAGAACTTAATCCCCTTTCAAAATAAAACAAAGTCAAGACTGGTTGAAGAAAACTCATCGTACCGAAAAACGAAATCCAAAATAACATCCTGATATTATGGGATGCAAGTGTATGTTTGTTCATAAATGTCTCCTACTTCCTGAAAATGTTGATAAATACCCGGAAGAAGGAGCGTCGTTTCATATTCTAGAAATCCTGAACGTTCACTCCTTCTTGAAATAATAAGAACGTTTTGAATGTTTTTTGCATGGTATTTCCTCCTTGTGTTTGATGGCTTAAGTTTAGCATAAGTCTAAGGAATCATTATGGGGAAATGTTCGACATCATTCTACATAATGAAGAGAGGTGTATACGTTGAAGAAAGTTTTGTTAGACGTTTTACAGGCAAGAGGAAGTTATTATGAGGTTGGATTGCAGTTGGGAAGGGAATTAAGGGAATCTCCCCTGTATTCTCATCATTTAAAGCGTCGCAAGAGGTCTTTGCATCAATACAAAGTGGATGTAGGAGAAGCGGAGTAATTGATCCGTCGTTACTCACCTGGTTTGTGGGATGAATTGGAAGGGTTGGCTTGTGGTTTACAATGGTCCATAGAAGATACTGTTCATGAATATTCGGGGTTTCAACAAGACTGGGGCGAATCAGGGTGCTCATCTTTAGCGAGTAATGGTATCTATGTGAGAAATTATGATTACCATCCGAAGACTTACGAAGGCAGACTTCTGCTTGTTCAGCCTTCTGGAGGGTTTGCATCCTTAGGGTTCTCAGGCAGAGGGATAGGCCGGCTTGACGGACTGAATGAAAAAGGGTTGGCAGTTGGTTTTCATTTCGTTAACCGTCTCAACCCCGGAAAAGGATTGATATGTACAACAATCGCAAGAATTCTTCTTGACACTTGTGAAAACACAGAAGAAGCTATAGAAGTATTGCAGAACCTTCCTCATCGCCACTGCTTCAATTACTCATTGTATGATCGATCCGGCAAGGCTGCTGTTGTAGAGGCATCTCCCAGAGGGGTTGGAATATACCATCATACAGCGTTAAGCTGTACGAATCATTTCCAGATGAATCACATGAGACGAGACAATCGTCGTTATCTAAATGATTCGGAAAAGAGATTGGACTGGCTGCGTTCCAAGCAGGGAACGGGACTGAACATGAGGGAAGCATTAGCTTTATTCAATCATGGGGACAGTCCGATATTTAAACGGGGGTACGATTCATGGGCCGGAACCATTCATACATGTGTCTTTCATACAGATACCCTTCAATGCTTGATCGGCTTTGGGGAGAGCTCTGAAGGAGTGTTCATGGATTTTAGTGATTGGATCTCAGGGAAGCCTTTAAGGATTAAAAAGATAGTGGGCAGATTTATGACGGATCAACCCTTTGTATTCATGGAAGAGAAAGAGTGATAAAAGGAACCGAGCAAATCAAGAATTCTATGGCATTTTATCGTGGAGGACTTCCTCGGTTCTTATTCATAAAGTGTTCAAATTATTATCAATATATTCATTATTTATAAAATGATTAAATGTGATGTGAGTTCGAATCCCCTGTTATGCTTGTTTCAACAATAGGCTGGCACTGCAGCATTAACCGAGTGATCCTTAGTCGGTTGTAGCGTTGTACAAGGATAAGGAGGAGGGTATCATCTGCAGCCAATGAGAAAGTTCTGCACGCAACTCGAGAAGTAAGGTAACACGCCCCTGTTGAGATGAGAGATTAATTTCATTTTTTCTTACCCCGCCTTGAAATCATCCTCCTGCATCAGGCAGTTTCTTTTTCCACTTTTTGATTTTTAAAACCCTGTGTATCCCGCTTTCCCTTCCAAGCTTATAAGGGTGAAGTATAGGGGAAATCTTCCAAACTTGATTCGGAGTCAGTCTGGACGTTATGAAAGAAACCAAAAGGTGGATCCCTACCCACGCGAGCATATTAACGAAAATAATCATTTCATCTTTTCGTCCTTTCCTTTCTCTACAAAAACATACCGATCCTTCCACTTCGTCTGTTTAGTAAAAAACGTATTCCAAACAGAGTGTAAAAAAACCATAATAAAAAATAAAAGGTGGATAGGAAATAAGAGCGTGTCCAAAAGAGTGAAGTTCCCTATTCTACTTACAATGACATATAAATAAAGACTCACTAATGAGTATTCAAGCATATAACGATATGGGTTTCCTGCGATCATATCAGGAGACTGAATGATAAATGAAATGAGAAAGGCAATCCATATAGAAATAACGGTCAATAATAGAAGATTCGTTGATCTTGCACCTGAAGCGAAGCTTTTTGACCATCCATGGAATACCTCAGCCAACCCGTTCTCATACATTCTCATGGAGATGGCTCGCTGCCCACTCACAGCTTCTACGGATTCCCCACATGCCTTTGCACGTCGGCATAAGGAAAAATGCTCCACCATGTCGCTTTTGATGGCTTCGTGTCCACCGATCCTCCTGTAGACATCTTTTGAACAAAGGAAGCACTGACCAAACCCTCCTGCAGGCTTAAACAATCCTGCAAGAAGATGGGTAACGTTTGTGGATGCGAAAATGATGAAGTGAAAGATCATAGAAAGGGTTTCATAACCGCTGTTCATCTTGTGATAAGGATGAATGCTTAGCACACCTTGACAATGTTGGCGTTTATAAGTTTCGCATATCCTCAACAGCCCTGCCTTCTCAAACCATGTATCACAATCTACGAACAGCAGGAATTCACCTTTTGAAGCCTTAGCTCCATTCCAACAAGCCCAAGACTTCCCTTTCCATCCCATGGGGAGAGGGGGAGAATCAATGACGATCGCTCCGAATTCTTCACTTATTTCCCTTGTCCGATCCTTTGATCCATCATTCACAACAATCACTTCTAGTGGCTGAATGAATTGATTTTCAATGCTTGACAGCAGCTTTCCGATCGTTCCTTCTTCATTCCTGGCAGGGATGATGATGGAGCATTTTTTTACTAGAAAGCTATTTCTTACATGGATCGCCTTATTGACCAATGGAATCCGGAAGAATAGGAATGCCGTAAATAAGATTGTTCCTAACCAAACATACATTTTGCTTCACCTTCTATTTAAGATCGATTTTTATCAACATCTTAACCATTTTAGGGATGGGTAATACGTATTGTGAGATGGTGCAGGGTTTTCATGCAGAGACTTCTTTGATTGATCAGGAAATAAGTGGTTTTGAAACTTTCTAAAAATGGGCACAATGAAAAGCTGAATAAGGGTTTCAATCTAGTCAAGACGATCGTTCTCGTAAGGAGGAAATAGAAATGAAAAAGAAAGTGTTAATCGTGGGTGGCGGTCTGGGCGGTATGTCGACTGCTATCCGTCTGTCGTCTGAAGGATATAATGTGACCATTTTGGAAAAAGGTGAGAGACTCGGCGGGAAATTAAATAAAAGAGGGGAAAAGGGCTATTCGTTCGATACAGGCCCCTCCATTCTTACGATGCCTTGGGTATTGGAGAAAGTTTTTGCACATGCCAATCGCGATCTGAATGATTATATTGATATCGTAAGGGTTGAGCCGGGCTGGCGAACATTTTTTCATGACGGGAAAGAACTTGATGTTTCTTCGGACATTCCAACCATGCTGGAGGAAATGAAAAAGACATCACCAGAGGATGCCGGAAACCTATTTAATTATTTAAGTTATTGCAGTAAAATGTATGAGCTGACAATGAAAAGCTTTTACAAAAAGAGCATAAACGGCCTGCAGGATTTACGAACCATGCATCCTGTAAAGGAATTATTGCAGATGGATCCCATGAAATCAATGGATGCTGCCAATCGCAAATTCATCAAAGATAAGTACTGGCAGCAATTATTTAATTTCTTAATCATGTACGTAGGGTCTTCCCCATACCATGCACCCGCCATCATGTCACAGCTTACACATGTACAGTTAGGCCTTGGGGTTCATTATGTTAAAGGAGGAATGTACAAGATTGCCGAGGCAATGGCGAAAGTATTGGAGGAGTTGGGTGTAGAGATCCACTTGAATTGTGAAGTTGAAGATATCCTTACATCTGGAAGCCGTGCTGAGGGAGTCCGTACGAAAATAGGAGAGGAGCTTAAGGCCGACATCGTCGTATCGAATTTAGAAGCCATTCCTTGCTACAAATCTCTTCTTGGGGATCATCATTCCTCCCAGAAGGAAGTAGATGAGTTAAGTAAGTATGCGCCTACTGTGTCAGGTCTTGTTTTACTTCTGGGTGTTGATCGGAAATATGACCACCTGGCACATCATAATTTCTTCTTCAGTGAGGATCCCCGTAAAGAGTTCAGGCAGATATTCGATGAAAATAAATTGGCGGATGACCCAACAATCTATATAGGTATTTCATCTAAGTCGGATCAGACGCAGGCTCCAGAAGGAAAAGAAAACCTTTTTGTACTGACTCACGTTCCACCATTGAAAGAGGGAGAGGACTGGTCCCAATATAAAGAGTCCTACCGACTTAAAGTGCTTGAGAAGCTGGAGAAAATGGGAGTGACCAACTTACGGAACCATATTGAATACGAATATTCATTCACCCCGAATGACCTTCAAAACCTGTATGGTTCTAACGGTGGATCAATCTACGGTACAGTAACGGACCGAAAGCTGAATGGAGGATTTAAAATCCCGAATAAAAGCAGAGTGCTTTCAAATATGTATTTCGTGGGAGGGTCGACACATCCAGGTGGAGGTGTTCCGATGGTAACGCTCTCAGGACAACTGACGGCAGAATTGATTATAGACGAACAGGTGAAGGTCAATCGTTATATTGGATAAAAAAAGCCGGAGGGGTGGCTTGGCTGCCTTCCCTCCGGCTTTTCATCTCATTCCTTCAATTGGGCATTTACAGAATCAGAATTATTCACCTTTGCATCCTCTTTATCCGGGTAAGGATCAAAGAAATTCACTACTTTTCCTGGACCTTCAATCCCTATGACGGTCTCTTTATCTTCTCTGAAATCGTCTTGTTTCTTCATATCTAAAAACTCCTTCCTGCCAATTAGTTTGGCGAAAGAAACTCATTTCATTCTCCGGACATACACCGAAATTTGTCATCATCCACCTGTCTACTGTTTATTGCCAATGATCTTCTATAAATTCGTCACGCCCTGATTTAACCCGGTCTTCTTTATATTCAGCTGGATTCTTTTTATAGAATTTTTGATGATAGTCTTCAGCGGGATAGAATGTAGATGCAGGCAGGATTTGGGTGACAATCGGTTTTTTAAATCGGCCACTTTCCTCTATTTGTTTCTTCGTCATCTCCGCTTCTTTCTTTTGACGTTCGTTATGGTAGAAAATAGCTGTGCGATATTGATCACCCCGGTCATGGAATTGACCTCCATCATCTGTTGGATCAATTTGAGGCCAATACAGTTCCAATAATCTTTCATATGGGAAGAGAGAGGGATCGAAGGTGATTTGAACAACTTCATAATGTCCGCTGTGACCAGCTTTAATCTCTTCATAGGTCGGATCTTCAAGATGACCACCTGAATAACCGGATACCACATCCAAAATACCCGGCAATTCATCAAATGGTTTTACCATACACCAAAAACAACCTCCGGCAAAAGTGGCGATCTCAATCTTATCACTCATTTACAAAAACCCCCATCATATGTCGCTCTAAAGTAGTAAAGCAATAGCATGAGAAAGATTCTATCATGAAAGTGAAGAGGCGACAATCTTTTAGTTCGGCTCTTATAACCATTATGTTATATCATGCTGTTTTAAACAAAGTGTCTCCATTTCTTTGTCCACTAGAATGTGCATTTGAATTCGAACAAGCCCCCTCAGCTTAGGGGAAGGTCGTACTTTCAAGGGGGATAACTCGGTACCATCTCATTGCCGTTCACTATTTTTTACACACAATTGATAGATTAAGCATGCAGGCTCAAACCTACCTATCATTCAACAAATTTTTCAAAAAGGAATTCACTAACCAACCGAACTTGTGTATAATTCATGTGAACGGAACAATTACATACGATATGAGATTAGGTGAAGCTGAAGTTCAAAGAAAATTTTAGCTTCTTAAAAGGGAAGTTGGTGTAATTCCAACGCGGTCCCGCCACTGTAAATGGAAGTGAGCTGTGTGAATGCCACTGTACCAAAGGGTATGGGAAGGTGCAGCAAACAATGACCATGAGCCAGGAGACCTGCCTAATGTCTTTCGCACCAAATCTACGCGGATAGAAAGGTGTAATGTGCATGTTTGACAAAATGAATCATATCTATGCATCTTACACAACATCTCTGGCCCCGCCGGAGATGTTTTTTGTCTGACTAAACGTATCGTCACAGGAGGAGAAAAAGCATGAAACACTCGATCAAAGTCATATTCGCACTCTTACTTACTTTTGGGATCCTATCAGGTTGCGGAGCCGAAAGTGAAAATGTAAAAAAAGAAAAAGAGAATGAAGAGGTCAGTAAGGAACAATCTGATTTTCCCATTTCACTAAATGACGCCCTTGATAATAAAGTGACGCTTGAGGAGCAACCTAAGCATATTGTGTCATTGATCCCGAGTAATACAGAAATACTATTCGAGCTCGGTTTAAACGAGGAAATTGTAGGAGTATCGGATTTCGATAATTATCCCGAAGAAGCAGCTGATAAAGAGAAAATCGGTGGGATGGAGTTTAATGTGGAAAAAATCATCAGTCTAGATCCGGACTTGGTTCTTGCTCATGAATCCACCGCTATCTCGGCAGAAGAGGGGTTAGATCAGCTCCGAAATGCCGGTGTGACAGTATATATTGTCCAAGATGCCACTAGCTTTGAGGAAGTATATACAACGATGGAAAACATTGGGGTTCTCGTTGGGAAGAAAGAGGAAGCAGAATCCATCATTTCCCGCATGCAAACGGACCTTGAATCCATAAAGGATGAGACAAGTAAAGTAACGGAAAAGAAACGTGTGTATGTGGAAGTTTCCCCTGCACCGGACATCTATTCGACTGGAAAGAATACATTCATTGATCAAATGCTTACACTTGTGAATGCTGAAAATGTAATGAGTGACCAGGAAGGATGGGTACAGGTGAATCAGGAAGCAGTCATTGCATCTAATCCGGACACCATTATCACAACCTACGGATATTATAGCGAAAACCCTAAAGAACAAGTGATGAACCGGGAAGGATGGAAAGATGTGAATGCAGTTAAGAATGATGAAGTACGTGACGTACATTCAGACCTGGTCACACGTACTGGTCCGAGATTGGTTGAAGGAGTAGAGGAAGTTGCAAAGTCGATCTATCCGGAGTTATTTGCAGAATAAAATATGGATAACATACGGACTGGCTATAGTGTTCTTATTGATGGCAATCCTTGCTGGTATATCCATAGGTACTATTTCTGTACCTGCCAAGGATATATTGTTGATCCTTGGAGCAAAATGGTTCGGTTTCAGATTACCTGAAGAAATCGATCCAATGTATACAAACATTGTATATTCTATCAGATTGCCCCGGGTGATACTCGCACTACTGGTTGGAAGTTCACTGGCCATCGCCGGTGCCTCTTTCCAAGGCCTTTTGCGAAATCCATTGGCAGATCCATATACATTGGGAGTATCTTCAGGAGCATCTGTAGGGGCTGTTATTACATTGTTCTTTAATTGGAGCATTCCGTTCATTGGGAAGTTTACACTTCCCTTTTTCAGTATTGTCTGTTCAATTATCACTGTGTTTATTGTTTTATGGTTTGCACAAAAAGTGGAGAGGACCATGAAAGTCGAAACCATCATCTTGACGGGAATCATATTCAGTTCATTCTTAGGATCCCTCATTTCCTTAATGATCGCTCTGACAGGAGAAGAGTTAAGGCAAATCATCGGCTGGCTGCTCGGAAGCGTTTCGATGAGAGGGTGGGACTATATAGCGATTATATTCCCCTTTTTCATCATGGGAGTAATCTTATTGATCTTTAACGGTAAAGAATTGAATGGCATGAGCTTCGGAGAAGAACAGGCACACCATATCGGGATATCTGTACATAAGAGGAAGCTCATCATATTGATCGCTGGAAGCATCCTGACCGGAGCTGCGGTTGCCGTTTCAGGGACCATTGGATTCGTGGGTCTTGTGATCCCTCATTTTCTTAGAAGAATCGCAGGTCATGATCATCGGCATTTACTTCCCTTGTCGATCATTATAGGAGGTGGGTTTCTGGTGCTGGCAGATCTTATCTCAAGAACCATTATTGCGCCGACAGAACTTCCTATCGGCGTGATAACATCTTTGATTGGCGCTCCTATGTTTGCCTATATCCTATTAAAGAAAAGAGGTCTTACATCATGATGGATGTCAAAGGTGTCTCAGTAGGATACAGCGAAAAGAAAATTGTAGAGGACATGAACTTTCACATAGACAAGGGAGAATTCTTTGGAATCCTCGGTCCTAACGGGAGTGGAAAGACCACACTGTTAAAAGCGATGACAGGACTTCTACCCTTATTGGAAGGAAACATCACGTTAAAAGGAAAACAACTTCATCATTACTCTTCAAGAGAATTAGCCACACATGTTGCGGTACTTCCCCAGATTTCGACGGAAACCTTCTCATATGAAGTGAGGGAGACTGTGATGCTGGGGCGTTATGCACACCAGAAAGGGTTTTTAAAGGGGATGACTGAAAGGGATACCGAAATCGTTGAGAAGGTGATGGAGCAAACTGGCATTGCTTCTTTTCAGCACAGGTACCTCCATGAGCTGTCTGGAGGGGAACGGCAGCGGGTATTCCTTGCCCAGGCCCTTGCTCAGGAACCTCAGGTCCTGTTGCTAGATGAACCTACAAATCACCTAGATCTTGCCTATCAGAAATCCCTGCTGGATTTGATCAAACAACAAACGGTAGAAGAAAAACTGACTGTCATTGCTATCTTTCATGATTTAAATCTAGCTAGTCTTTACTGTGATCGACTGCTTCTCCTAGAGAAAGGAAAAACAAGACTTCTCCATCACCCCGAAGAGGTCCTGAAGGAGGAACATATTGAAGGAGTGTATCATACCAAGGTCCAAAAGCAGGCTCATCCACTGGTTGCAAAACCTCAAATGGTCATTGTCCCGGAAAAAGGAGATAGAGATGTAGGAGCCCTTACGTTAAATGAGAGTCTTCTCGAAGTGAGTGAAGAGTATATTCATTTTGCTTCTCCCCGACCTCTCAAATGTATGTCTTCTGGAATCATCGGGGCTGGAATTGGCTGGTACAAGAACTTCATTAATCGAAGAGTCCCCGGGGATTATGATTGCTCAGATTATCAAAAGGACATGAAAGGGTTCATTTCGAATGAAGGCCTTGACCCTTCTTTCTGTATTGGAATGATGACCGCCCTTCCATTACATCATGTGGTATTCGACCAATTTGAAGGGAACGGGAAATCTGTTTTCGTCGTCGTCACGGCAGGTGTGGGGAATGCCATTGATGTGTCAACAAGTTATCGGTATGAGACCGGTTTTAAACCGGGCACGATCAATACATGGGTGTTTATCAACGGCAACCTGTCAGATGAAGCTTATATAGAAGCCCTTGTAACCTCAACAGAAGCTAAAGTGAGGGCACTTCATGATATGAACGTGAAGGACAGAAGGACTGGACAGTTAGCAACAGGCACTCCCACTGATAGCATCCTGATAGCTTCCAGTCAAAATGGGGAGCTTGAACCATTTGCCGGGTCGATTACACCAATAGGGAAGTTAATAGGACGTGGGGTGTATGAGGTAACGAAAAAAGCCGTCAAACGGTATTGGGATCACATGAGGGAATGATGGAGAGGGGGAATGAAGATGGGGACCCTTTATTTTATTTCCGGAGGGGTCAGAAGCGGTAAAAGCTCATTTGCTGAAAATTGGGCGATCAAGCAGAAAAAGAAAAGACGTTCATTGATTTACCTTGCGTGTGGGGTGAACACAGATCCCGAGATGAAACAAAGGATCATCAAACACCAACAGGATAGGGAAGAGTCCGGTGGAGAATGGATGACGATCGAATGCCCAGAATCCATTGAGAATATCATAGCTCTAATCCCGCGACAATCTGTTGTCCTCCTCGACTGCCTCACGACCCTTCTGACAAATGAGATTTATGTCAATGGGAATCAAACGGAACAGGAGATTGAAGATAAAATCTATCAATCTATCCTTCATTTACAAAATAGAGTCGATGTCTTGCTTCTTGTCAGTAACGAATTAGTTTATGATCTTCCCATGGATTCGAGCACTCTATTATTTCAGAAACACCTTGGTTCTTTACATAGAAGGTTGGTGTGCAATGCATCTGTTGCAATTGAAATGACCTCAGGGATTCCTGTTGTGAAGAAGGTCACTTCAAGTGAGGGGGTGGGCATCCCATGTTGTTGATGAAAAGTTTTTTCTTGAACCTTCAATTTTTCACGATTGTACCGATCCGAAGAGAAATGAGAATGGGGAATAGGGAGTACAAGTGGATGGTGCGGACGTTTCCCCTTTTAGGATTATTTGTAGGTGTCATTCTCTTGGGAGGATATAGCATACTCCATTCCTATACACAGATGACCACGTTGGGATTATCTTTTTTCATATGGGTCCTGCCAATCGTATTAACTGGAGGTATCCATCTTGATGGTTATATGGATGCGAGTGATGCTCTTTTTTCCTATCGTGACAGGGAGAAGCGTTTGGACATCATGAAGGATCCCCGTGTGGGAGCTTTTGGTGTTTTGTCAGTGGTGGTGCTGCTTTCCTCACGATTCTTATTTATATATGAAACTGTCCTCCATACCGATTCTGCTTTAACCTTCAGTATCATCCTGGTATTGATCCCATTCTTTAGCCGCATAATGATGGCTGCGATTCTTGTTTTGATCCCCCCGGCCCGGAATGCAGGGATGGGGTATCATTTCAGCAAGAACTTGAAGGTGATGGATTTAAGCTGGGTGATTGGTGCCTTGGTGCTGGCTGGGATTGGCAGCTTTTTGTTAGGAGCTGTCTATTATTATGCATTATTCACTGTTGTGACTCTAGTAGTATTCTGGCTATCCTACACTAAGTCTCTCAAATGGTTTGGGGGGATGAACGGGGATACAATCGGAGGAAGCGTAGAGGGAGTGGAATCGGTTTTATGGATGATTCTCTGGTTTCATGCATTCTCTGCTTATTAATCCTTGGCTCCCAAGGGTGTTCACAGAACTTTTGGAGGAAATGGGAGCTTGAGCTCGATGGATGGTATGAATTGGTACGGAGGACAGATAGGGATTGGAGGAATCAAATGTGTACTTTGTTACAGGAGGCTCATTTAATGGAAAGAGCAGGTGGGTGAAAACGCATTTCAATCTTTCGAAAGCGGATACAACCTGGCTCTCTTTGTTTGAGGGAAACATTCATCAATTGAATGAATGGAATGTATCCAAACCTTTCATAGTGATAGAGGGGCTTGAATATGGTGTTCGGTCATCGCTGTTAATGAACGAGCCAGACTTTAGACAATCTTTTTCAATGATGCTGGATTCATTAAGTCGATGGGAAGAAGAACATTATGAGAGGAAAATAATCTGGATAGGTTCTGAAATCGGGAAAGGAATCGTTCCCATGGATAAGTTCTCCAGGGGTTGGAGAGATATGACAGGGTGGGTATATCAAGACCTTGCGTCGATGTGTCAACAGGTATGGGCGGTTTGGTACGGCCTGGCAACACCACTTAAAGGATAAAGGAGAAGGTTACTATGCAGCTTTACACAAGAACTGGTGATAAAGGTCAAACGAGTTTAATCGGTGGAAGAGTAGACAAAGATGATATACGGGTTGAAGCATATGGAACATTGGATGAAGTCAATGCATTTGTCGGGCAGGCTATGTCAGAACTGGGTGAAGAGCACTTTCAAGATATTGTAGAGGATCTGGAGACGATACAGCATGAGTTATTCGACTGTGGTGGGGATCTATCTAACATTTCTAAACACAGACAACTTAAATTACAATCCCGATCGGTCCAGGTATTGGAAGAGAAAATTGATCGTTTTACGAATGAAGCGCCACCCCTTGAAAGGTTCATCCTACCTGGAGGTGTGAAAGCTTCATCTAGTATTCACATAGCAAGGACGATTACAAGAAGGGCAGAGAGAAAAATGGTTACTCTTGCAAAAATGGACGGGGAATTTCCGGTTGTGACATTACAATATATCAATAGACTATCCGATTACTTTTTTGCGTTGGCACGTGTGATCAATCATCGCAGTCATGTAAAGGACGTGGAATACATTCGAAGCGGTGCCGTCTTTACATCACGTAAAGTGCAGAAGAAGAATGAAGAGTAACCTTAAGATTCTACTGCTGCTTTCGTTGTTCATGGCGTTTTCCGCAATTGGTGGAATGGTGAAGTTCCCAGCTGTGATCGGTACGGTCGCTCTGGATAGTATGCCTGCACTATTGATTGCCTCCCTATACAATGGAAGATGGGGGGCAATCGTAGCAGTGGGGGGACACCTTCTGTCAAGCTTATATGCTGGTTTCCCATTGGGGCCCTTTCATCTGTTGATAGGGATTGAAATAGGAATATTTGTCTGGCTATTTGGTATTGTTTTTTCAACCGGGAGACGAATACTTGCTGCCACACTGTTTTTAATAGGGAATGGTGTAGTGGCAGGGATTCCTTTCGTCTTTATACTGAGCCCATCATTTTATTATACAATCGTCCCATCTTTATTAGTAGCATCCTTTATTAACCTGACCCTCGCCCATTTTCTATATCCCCCTCTTGTGAAGAGGGTTCCAACAGAGGCCAGCATATGATTCAGCATCGCGATGTCATTCCTCTCTCGATCTCAGACGAAGAAGAGTTGATTCTCGCGTCTGACTGCAGTGGTGGGATTGGTATGAAAGAGGCAGATGGTGTCACTGCCGATCCGGAAACTGTAGGATATTATTGCTTCCGGGTGGCTGTCATGGAATGTCTGTCTGTGGGCGCACAGTTGCAGGCTGTTCAACTATTGAACTTTACTAGTGAGGATGCTTGGGAAGAGTATACGAGAGGTGTGAAAAAAGGCTTGATGGAATTGGGCTTGGATGGCATCCCTATTACCGGGAGCTCAGAGTCGAATATGATCCTTCATCAATCAGCTATTGGCATTACATGTATCGGAAAGAGAAAAAAGCTTCGGCATTCCTTCCCAACGGCAGCAGATCTGGCATATGCACTGATCGGAACACCTCTTGTAGGAGATGAGGTAATAATGCAACATACGTCAGTTGCTCCACTTTCCTTATTTATGAGGTGTGTTCATCACTCTTCCGTCATAGATATTCTTCCTGTTGGCTCTAAGGGAGTTTTCCGAGAGCTTTCTCTATTAATAGAGAAACCTGTAAGGAGGGAGGACATCACTTCCTCGCTTAATTTAGACAAATCCGGCGGCCCGGCTACTTCCTTTATCATTTCGTACAACAAAGAAGATGAGATAGATGTGAAAAAGTTCGCCATCCCATTTTTCCATCCACTTCATTTGCCATATTAAATAAGAACAAATCAATACTTTTATGGATAATTGTGATAAAATGAATGTTCAAATAGGATGGAGAAATGTGTCAGTATATCCAAGATTCTGTGATTGTCAATTTTATTCGGATAGAGTACCATTTCGCTATCATCATTGATTCATGAATGTCATAAAAGAAGGTGAAAGAATGGATTCACGTATAAATCGCAAAGCGAAAAAGAAAAAACGCGGAAAAAAAGTGATTTTGGTATTATTGTTACTCATTTTAAGTTTGCTTGGATATTCTGCGTATCAATTTTATAGCGGATATAAAATGGCTGGAGACGACCAGCTTCAACAAGAATATACATTCAACGGTGTGAAGGATAAAAATGGAAAGGTCAACGTATTATTACTGGGTGTCGATAGCAGAGGCGAGGAGAAATCCAGAACAGACACGATGATGCTTGCACAAATAGATCCTAAAACAAATGAAACCAAACTTGTTTCTTTTATGAGAGATATATATGTAGAGATACCTGGATATCAAAATTATAAGCTTAATACAGCTTTTTATCTTGGTGGACCCGAACTGCTTAGAAAGACAATCAAACAAAACTTTGATATAGATATTCAATATTTTATGGTTGTGGATTTCAAAGGCTTTGAACAATCCGTAGATGTTCTTGCACCTGAAGGGATAGAGATGGATGTGGAGAAGGCCATGTCAGAAAACATCGGTGTTTCCCTTCAGCCCGGTGTTCAAAACTTAAATGGTAAGGAGCTGTTAGGTTATGCACGCTTCCGTGCTGACGCTCAGGGAGACTTTGGACGTGTTGAAAGACAGCAAAAGGTCATAAATGCTCTTAAAGATGAAGTATTATCCATTGGAGGAGTCACGAAGCTTCCTAAAATGGCGGGCTCCATTCAACCCTATATCCAGACCAACATGAGTAAGTTTGATCAAATATCCCTTGCGAAAGATATCCTGTTGAGTAATAGCAGTGATATGGACAAGCTCACTGTCCCGGTGGAAGGGTCATACGGATTTAACAGCTACAGCGGAGTGGGTTCCGTCCTTGAGATTGACTTTGAGGAAAACATCCAGGTTTTAAACGATTTTCTGAATGGTAAGAGTTCCGAATGATTTCATTGCATAAAGAGTAAGAGTCCGACAAGCAGCGAATGCTTGTCGGACTTTTTTTATGATGGAACATGGGCAACTGTTCCCCCTTAGTGACACTGGATTTCTGAAAGATATCCGGTGTGGGGACAACCGTGGTTCAAATGTAAAAATTCTGATTATAGGCTTTCTCAGCCAATCTAGAGCCTTAAGAAGGAATCTGAATAACATAAATAGCAATGATAGCGCTTCCACTATCTATTTCGCCTGATTCCTTACTACTTCCTTTATTGCCCTTGATATCATTTACCAGCATGTTACGATTATAAGCGTTGTGAACAAAACGCATGTCAAACAAAGGTTTTTGACACAGGATTAAAGATCGACACACATGAAGTTAAACCCTTTATATTAATGTGAAAAATATGAAACTTATTAATGAATGAACGATTAAAAACAAAAAGGTAAAAGTGATGTTCATAAGATTATCTAGATGGATTGGGAGTGGATTTGATTGTTAAAAGATAAAACGATTGCTTTTTTAGGTGCAGGAAATATGGCGGAAGCCATGATTTCGGGGACAGTCCAAAGCGGGAAAATCCCAGCTGGCCAAATAATTGTTTCTAACAGGAGCAATCATGAAAGACTTCATGAAATGAAATCGAAATACGGTATCTCAGCTTTAACAAAAAATGATCTACCCTTTGATGAAATAGATATCCTTATCCTGGCCATGAAGCCTAAAGATATCGATAAGGCATTGGATTCAATCAATCATCTTGTAAGAAAAGATACAGTCATTATGTCGGTTCTGGCAGGAATCACCACTTCCCATATGGAAGAGCAATTGCCAGCCGGTCAGCCTGTTATCAGGGTCATGCCCAATACTTCAAGTATGCTGAAAGAATCGGCTACTGCTATAAGTGCAGGACGGTTTACCTCAAGGGAAGACATGGAGAATGCTGAAGAGTTATTATCGAGTATTGGTGAAGTGTTCGTGATTAATGAAAGCCAAATGGACATTTTCACTGGAATCGCTGGAAGCGGTCCTGCTTACTTCTATTATTTAATGGAACATATAGAAAAAACAGGCGCAGAAGCCGGATTAGATCCTGCATTAGCTCGTAAGATCGGGGCTCAGACCATATTTGGAGCAGCGAAAATGATGCTGGAACGAGAAGAATCACCAACTCAACTAAGAAAAAATGTAACGTCCCCAAATGGTACTACAGCTGCTGGACTCGATGCACTGGCAGAGTTCGGCGGAGGTAAGGCTATCTCTGAAGCTGTCAAGGGAGCAGAAAAACGATCCAAGGAAATCAGCTCTTCCTTACAGTCCAAACAATTAGTCACAAGCTAATACACACATCGATTTAAAAACACCTCAACTAAACAATACCAAACCTGCAAGAAATTTAAGTCCGTCCCTTGATAAAGAAAGAGGGACGAGGGACGGACCTTTTTACTAGGAGTGATTGAATGTCCCAAAATAATCAGAAGAAACGTATCGTCATTAAGATTGGAAGCAGTTCATTAACAAGTTTACATGGAGAGATGAGTCGCCGAAAGCTTGAGCGCCTGGTTGATGAAGTAGTCCGTTTAAAGGATGACGGCCATGAAGTACTACTGGTTTCATCAGGGGCCGTGGCTGCCGGCTATCGTAAACTGGGTTGCTTGACACGTCCAAGCTCCCTGCCAGAGAAGCAGGCAGCTGCAGCTATCGGTCAAGGACTATTGATTGAAGCATATTCCGATCTGTTAATCTCAAACGGATACGTAGCTTCACAAATTCTCATCACTCGTAGTGATTTTTCAGATGAAGACCGATACAACAATGCAAGAAACACCATTAATGTCCTTCTTGAAAGAGGAATCATTCCAATTGTAAATGAAAATGATACAGTAACAATTGACCGACTGAAATTTGGAGATAATGATACCCTTTCTGCAAAAGTTGCTGCATTGGTGGATGCTGATCAACTCATCATTCTGTCTGATATCGATGGGTTATATGATTCGGATCCAAGGAAAAATCCAGATGCTAAACTGCTGGAATGTGTAACGGAGATTACCGAAGAGATCGAAGATATGGCAGGGGAACCGGGAAGTGCCGTTGGAACCGGTGGGATGAGGTCTAAGATCGATGCATTCAAGATTACGATGGCCTCAGGCATCCCCGCATTTCTTGGGAAGTCAGGAAACAGCAATATTATTTATGACGCTGTTCAACATACAGCCAAAGGGACCTACTTTGAATCCGAAGAAGATTCCGTTAATCTTGATTCGAAAAAGCAGTGGATCGCATTCAATTCAGGCCCAGAAGGTGAAATCACCATTGATGCAAGTGCGAAAGAACGTATTTTAGAACAAAAGGAAAGCCTGACGATAGAAGACATCTATGCAGTAAATGGTCGATTCGATAAAGGTGCGGTTGTAAGAATTCTTGATCATCAAAACGAAGAAATCGGGTTGGGCATGGTCAATTTCCGCTCTGGGAACCTCAAAAATCCAACTAACATTAAGTCCGATCAAATTGCAGTTGAAATTGATCACTTAGTGTGCCACGTAGAAGTTCCGATTCCAGTAGGTGTGTAATACAAGAAATATTCTTTTTTGTATCATTCCGTTCAAGGATGAATGGTAAATATATTCGATAAAAGGATTGAAAACGTCGATTTTGACTTTGAAAATAATCAGGAGGTATTTGATGACTTTAACAATTGAGAAAACTGATGTGAAAAAGCAAGCAATACTAGCCAAGAATGCGGCAAGAACTCTAAGTATGCTGACGACGGCTCAAAAAAATAAGGCTCTTCATATCCTTGCCGATCATTTAGAAGGAAATTATGAATATATTCTGGAGCAAAATGAAAAAGACCTTGAAAGAGGCCGGGGAAAAGGTTTTGAAGCAGCATTTATGGATCGATTGTCCTTAAGTAAAGAACGGATTAAGGATTTTGCAGATGGTCTGCGTCAAGTGGCTGAATTTGATGATCCTACCGGAAAAATCGTATCTGATTGGACTCTTGAGAATCAACTTCAAGTGCAAAAAGTGACGGTTCCACTTGGTGTCATTGGTATGATCTATGAAGCCCGCCCGAATGTAACGGTTGATGCAACAGGGTTGGCTCTGAAATCAGGAAATGCCATTGTCTTAAAAGGTGGTTCAAATGCCATTACATCCAACAAAGCCATTGTTGACGTCATGCATGAAGCATTGGAAAAGACAGATATCCCGAAAGAAGCAGTACAATTCATCAATACGACAGACAGGGAAGCAACAAGTCAACTATTTACTATGAAAGAGTATATCGATGTCTTAATCCCGAGGGGTGGTGGGGCATTGATCAATGCAGTTGTCAATCATGCGACTGTACCGGTACTGGAGACGGGAGTAGGCAACTGTCATATATATATTGACAAAGAGGCACAGGTGGAAAAAGCACTGAATATCCTCATCAATGCCAAGACAGACCGCCCAGCTGTATGTAATGCTGCTGAAACGGTTATTCTTCATGAAGACTGGTTTAATGAAAATAAGCATGCTTTTGTCGAAAAGCTTAAAGAGTTCAACGTGTCCATTCATGGAGATGCAAGTGTAGTTGAAGCCATACAAGACGCGAAGCTTGCTGGAGAAGAGGACTGGGCAAATGAATATCTCAGTCTGGATATTGCTGTGAAAGTAGTTTCTTCATTGGATGAAGCTGTTGATCATATTGAACAATACGGTACAAAGCACTCTGAAGCCATTGTGACAGAAAACCATGACACGGCGAAAAAATTCATGATGCTTGTGGATGCTGCCGCTCTATATCATAATGCGTCTACCCGTTTTACGGATGGTGGAGCATTAGGATTCGGAGCTGAGATTGGTATTTCCACCCAGAAATTGCATGCGAGAGGACCGATGGGCCTACCTGCATTAACAACCATCAAATATATGATGCACGGAACAGGCCAAACGAGATAATATTATTAATAAACGCTTGAGGAAGGGTACCGACCCCCGAAAGTTAGAGTTAAAAATCTAACTTTCGGGGGTAAGGACCAAGTCCTCAAGCGTTTTTTTCGTACCATTTATGGTCCGGGATGTATTTCTTCCCCAATAAATTCTTTCAATCCCCGAATGGTGTGAACTTCCTGCTTATAACAGATTTTCAATAGTTTTTCAAAAATTTCTGCTGTCATGATGGCATCATTCAGAGCATGATGCCTAGCCCTATGGTCAATGTCGAACATCTTTACAAGCACGTCCAAATAACAATCATCCTTGTCCATTAATCCATTGGCAAGTGAAAAAGAGTCTACATACTCAGGGTTAAATGAAGGCAGCTGCCATTTGTCGATCCGCTTTTGAAGAAAGTTAATATCAAAACTCGCAGGATGGGCAACAAGGATCGTTCCTTTACTGAATTCTAAAAAGCGCTCCAGTCCAACCGGAAGGGTAACTCCATTCATAAAGTCTTTGCGCCTAAGGCCCGTAAACCGCTTCGTATGTCCGGAAACAGTTTGAAGGGGGTCGATCACCTGATAGAATGTGTCCTGACTCTGAACCTCTCCTTCTTTAACCTTGATTGCACCAATGGAGATGATTTCATCTCCGACCTCTGGAAAAAAGCCGGTTGTCTCTAAATCAAAGATGGTAAAGGTACAATCAAACAAATGTTTTTGTTGAAGTGTTGGTTTTTCCTCTTCGAATTCCTTAAGTGTCCGGGATAATTTATGATACGAGAGTTTCTCTTTTTCTTTTTTAACCTGGAAGCGAAAAATGAATTGCTGCCATAAGTAATATTTCAAAATGCGGTACCCCACATTGATTCCAATATTATTCATCAAACCACCCGGTTCCTGTTAAAACTGATTTCCATCACCTGCTGAAGTCGGTTCGCGATTTGTATGGATTCCTTTAACTTTTGACGATCCTCTTTCGAAAGGGTGCGCACATCAATATCGTTCGTTAAGGGCTTTCCTTCTTTCAGTTCAAGAAGGTTCTGTTTTGTCCTGAGAGTGAGGAGAATATGCATGGCTGTTTTCACATTTTCAGCATCTCTTGGATGGAAGGCCTGCATCTTCTTTAATGCCTGGACCCTCTTAATGGTATTGACTTCCTTGATTCCGTACTTCACGGAATGGATTCGAATCATATTGACGATTTGAAGGAGTCCCGATTTTTTAATATTGAACAAATGATTCCTTGGTTTTAGATTTACCCGTCCGAGTGGACCGACAGGGAGTTTGAAACGTAGGGCGTCTTTTCTTAATAACTGTTGCATATTAAGGGACCGTTTCGATTTTTCCGCTAAATACGACCTGATTTCTTCAGCAATGGAGTAATCTCCATAAATAGGACGGAAATCATAAAACATGGTGATGTTTTGTACCTCCTGGGCATCCATTTCATAAAGCCACTCATCGATTGCTTTTTTCCAATCTGTATAGGATCGTTTCCATTTCTGCTCTTTGGCCATGATTCCCCCTGTGCATTCTGGAAAACCGCATGCTGAAAGCTTATAATTCAGTTTTTCTGTAAATGCCTGGAAATAGGCGTCGACTCTATTAAGGTCTGACAAGTGATTATAATCATCGAGTATGATGCCATTATCCTGATCGGTATGGAAGCCTTGTTCACTTCTACCTTGACTGCCCATAACGATGAAGCAATAATTGATGGGAGCGGAACCAAGGCCTTCCTGGCGCATTTCTCTTTCCGTCAGTTGAATGATCTTGCGATGAAGGCGATCATTATAGTTTGATATCACTTCACAAATATCGTAGCCGAAACTATCCTGCAGGAGCAGATCGTGGATGAACTGTTGAAAGGTGATGCTTTTCACCGTGGCAAGCTCTACGAGTTCATCGTTGCTAACAGCCTTTTGAATCCGGTAAGACAGGTCCAGATAATTGGAGTCCTGAATGTTAAGAAACGATGTACTGGTGAGAACGCCCACAACCACATCATTTCGGATGATCGGTACGAAATCCACCTCTTCATGTTTAAAGTAAGAAAGTGCTTCATAGGCAAAGGATTCATCACGGATCCAAAAAGGTTTTTTCTTCATCCAGTCCTTGACTGACTCACTGAAACTGGGATTTCCAACATAAGAAAGGATTTCTCGCTGAGTAAGAATGCCGTGCATTTTATTCTTATGATCGACTACGACTAGACCATATGTATCTTCTTCCTTCATTTTCTTTGCTGCATCAAGAACCGTTGCATCCTCATGGATGAAAGTGGGGCGATCCATTAATGTATGGACCTTGGTACGAAACAGACTGATGTTTTCGTCGTCCTTATCAGTGGCAGATTTCGATTTGATTTCATCGTACAGTGTTTTCATCCGATTTCCGATGCTTTCGAAGATGATCTTTGAGAAGTCATTATTCTTGGTCATAATCTCCAATAGTCGATCTTTTCGGATTCGGAATACTGTGCAATCTTCCATTGCCTGTACGGAGAAAGTCATTTCCCCGCTTGTAAGCATAATCATGATTCCGATCAAGTCCCCAGGGTAATAGAACCTTAGGGAATATTGCTTCCCGCTGGAACGATGCAGTACATTTTTCGCAAGTCCCGACACAAGGAAATAAATATCAAGTTCTTCTACTGTTTCATCTTCATGAAAAAGGAATTCACCCTTTTTGAATGTTGTGTATTTAGAACCGGAAATAACGTAATCCAATTGTTCAGTGGTGAGTACATCGAAGGGATAGTGATCCCGTATAATTTGTAACAATTCCTGCTGGTTCATCCAATACCTCCCGTGCTCATTCGTCCCATAGTACTTTATCATAGAATTCCCCATATTGAAAACGGTCAAACAGGCATTGCTGTTACATTAACATCTTATTAAGGCTGTAGTATTTCAGAGTCTCCTGCGCTTCAATGTAGCACCCTTTTTTCTTCAGAATGGGATTAGGAAAGAGCCTCATGGATATCCATGAGGCTCCTGAAAGACTTACTGATTTGAGATGATGAATTCGGCAGCTTCCAATAAATTGAGAAATGTGTGATCGGCATTGTTTGAAGGAGGGGAAGAGGCTCCCAATAAGATAGTCAAGCATCCAGCTTTGCGGCCGGCTTCAATATCAACCTCTCGGTCACCTATCATATAGGAATGGTGGAAATCCACATCATATTTTTCGGCCAGGTTTAAAAGCATACCCGCTTCAGGCTTTCTGCATTCACACCCCTCATGTGGTTTGTGCGTGCAGGAGGAAACTTCCTGAATGAAACCGCCGGCTCTTTGAATTTCGTTCACCATATGATCGTGAATGGATTGGAGTTGTGCGTGTGAAAGATACCCTAATCCGACTCCACCCTGATTGGTAACGATGAATAATAGATATCCGGAATCACTCAGTAATTTAATGGCTTCCAGAGCACCATCCAGGAAATAAAATTGATCAGGTCGATTAACGAATGTCACTCTCTTCGTTTTTACCTCATTGATTACTCCGTCACGGTCAAGAAAAATAGCTTTTTTCATCAACAAACCTCCTTATTCGATATATTTCACCAATCATCATAAGTGTATGTCGTATTATGCGGTTTCCGAGGAAATAATGACAGATTATTCTGTCATTTATAGAAAGGATCACAGTATTGAATGATCTTACTGATTTGACAGGAGGGACGGACCTTTCAAAGGTCCGTCGTCCCCCCACAGTTATAACTTTTTAATAAAGGCGACTTTAAGGTAATCACTTTGTTTGTATTGAGTGATGGTTTTAAAGTCTTCTGGAAGGGTGTATTCTTCTACTATTTTGTATTTTCCATTGGATTCTTTAAAGGCAGTGTCAATAAAGTTCTTGAACTTCTTCATATTGAAGGTACTGCAATTAGTGGATGCCACAATGACTCCGTTCTTTTCAGTGATGGCAATGGCTTCTTTCAATAAATCTTTATAATCCTTTGCAGCACTGAACGTATGTTTCTTGGATCGGGCAAAGCTGGGTGGATCAAGGATCACAAGGTCAAAGGTAAGTTCCTTCTTCACTGCATACTTAAAGTATTTAAAAACATCTTCGACTATGATATTTTGTGCTTCGTAATCGATGCCGTTAATACTGAATTGTTCAATTGTTTTACTTAAACTGCGATTAGCAAGGTCCACACTTGTAGTCTCGACTGCACCGCCAAGGGCAGCGAAAACAGAGAATGCTCCAGTGTAAGAGAAAGTATTCAAAACACGTTTCCCTTCAGAATAAGAGTCCCTGATCCGTTTTCGTACTTCGCGCTGATCAAGGAATACACCCACCATTGCCCCGTCGTTTAAATAGACCGCAAATTGCACGCCATTTTCTTTGACAAGGAGGGGAAATGTAGGCCGGGTTCCTTCGACGAAATCATCTTCTTCCACATATTTGCCTTCCTGTGCAAAACGTTTCTTCTGATAGATCCCTTTGTAGTCTGTTAATTCCTTTAACGATTGCAGGAAATCTTCCTTAAAGGAGTATGCCCCTTTTGAATACCATTGAACGAGGTAATAACCGTCAAAGTAATCAATGGTGATGCCCCCAAATCCGTCTCCTTCTCCATTAAAAAGCCGAAACGCAGTTGTATCTTCATCATAAAAGAAGTGAAGGCGTTGATTAATGGCAGTTTGAAGTTTTCTGTAGATAAAGTCCTTATCGATTGCTTCTTGTTCCTTAAAGCTTAAGAGCCAGCCGATTCCTTTGTTCTGTATGCCGAAATACCCTTTTCCGATAAAATCATTTTTATCGTCGACAAGCTTCAAAATGTCTCCTTCTTGTAATTGGTCAATAGGTGTTGTCACATTTTCTTTACTAAGGAGGGGGAGCCCTTTTCGGAATTGTTGTATGTATTTAGGGTTTGCCTTAATGATTCGTTCTTTTGTCAATTTACTCATCCTCATCCTCAGGTATAGTCTTGTGTAGTATAGAACGTATAGGAAGTTTACGCAACTACACAAAAAAATCCCCACACAGATTTGGATGCGTCTGAGTAGGGACGAGGGTCATTTACCCCATAAATAATAACCAACAAGCCGGTCTACCTTTATCGTTTCGTGTAGACCGCTATGGGAAATGGATGGATCGTATACAATCCTCGATTGAAAGTGGTTTTTTTCGAAAAGTGATTGACTGGCTACAGCACTTTGAACATTTACCACATCATCACCAGAACCTGCAATGGATAATACCTGTATATGAGAAGGTATGAAATGACGGTTCCTATACAATTCCTTCAAAGCGCGTGAGTCAGGCTTCAAGTCGATCACGGCCGCGCCTGTATTGATTTGATCATAAGATTCCTTCGTCACTCCCTGGAAGGGGGTGGCAATCGAAATGAATTTATGTGTTTTAGGTACAAAGGAATGATCTTTCGTATTTTCAAAGTATTTCGCAGTGGCAAGACCTCCCATAGAGTGCCCAATGATGTTCACTGTTGATATGTCAAATTGATGATGTAATAGCTTCATGGCATTTTCAAGCCAGATTGCCTGCTTTTCCAATGAAGCACGATTATCTTCAAATACGACTTGAACGAGTGGGGGAGAAGCAGGGGTTGTGGATAAGAATCCTTTATAGTCCACACTCCCATTCTCAGACACATAGATCTCCAACGTTTTTTGGCCCCAGCCATGCTCGTCTTCAAATCGTGCCAACATCGTCCGGAAGGAATTATAGGTACCTTTGTATCCGTGTACAAAGACGGTAGGGTATTTTTCTTCAGCGGTTAACGGCTTTTCACTGGACTGTACATTCGTCGTCCGGAAAATGATATATATAGTAAAGAAAGTGAGAATGATGCCACTCCATAAAAAACGATGTTTATGATTGATTGACAAGAAAATCTCTCCTTATTAAAAGTTATGCTTCTATTGTAAAGGAATCGTAAAGTATTGAATATGTTAAAAAAGAAATTTATTTGTCATATTAAATGTAATTTTTTCCATTTAAAGAATCCTTCGGTCTGTGTAAGAAAATTTTCTTTCAATAAAAAAAGACTTAAATGAAATCATTTAAGCCTTTGGGATTATTCTTCCTTAGGTTTTCAGTTTTTAACCCAATCACCGGATTTAAATATGGGTTCGATGGTACCATCTTCCTTCTCGCCGTCAATGTCCAACTGATCCGATCCTATCATGAAATCGACATGAATCATGCTTTCATTAAATCCAATTTCCCTAAGTTGTTCAGTCGTCATCGTTTTACCATCTTTTACACACACAGGTAAAGCCCTTCCGAGAGCAATATGACATGAAGCATTTTCATCGAAAAGTGTGTTGTTGAAAATGATGTTTGTGTTAGAGATAGGTGAATGATGTGGAACCAACGCTACCTCACCTAAATAGGAGGAGCCCTCATCTGTTTCCAGGAGATTCTTCAGGGTTTCATAACCTTCCTCAGCTGAAAATTCCACCACTTTACCGTTTTTAAACGTCAGTGAGAAGTCTTTAATCAATGTCCCACTGTAGTTTAGCGGTTTTGTGCTTGAAACAGTTCCATTTACACCATATTTTTCAGGAATGGTAAACACTTCTTCTGTAGGAAGATTCGGGACAAATGGAGTTCCTTGATCATTCACGAACTGCGCACTGATCCATTTGGTTTGTGGATGGAATTCAATGGTAAGATCGGTTCCAGGACCTTTGTAATGAAGCTTTTTGTAATTTCTCTCATTTAAATGATTCGCGTTTTTATTCAACTCACTAATATGAGATTCCCATAGTGAAACGGTGTTCTCTTTGTCTGTTCTCGTTGTGTAGAAAATATTTTCCCATAATTTATCGATTGCTTCATCTTGTGACAATTCCGGAAAAACAGTTCGAGCCCATTCTCCTGTTGGAAATGCAGCTATAAGCCAGCTTATTTTACCCCCTCCGATATATGCGGAAAAGTCCTGCATGGCTTCGGCGGAAGCCTTGTTCAAAATCGAGGCTTTTTTGGGGTCGATATCCTTTAATAACGCAGGATTCGGTGCTACTAAATTTAAGAGCGCTACGTTGTTCTCCGCCATTTCGATATAGCCTTTTGCTTTCCAGTGTGGGAATGCCTTCAATCCTTCTTCAGGAGATTTTTCTAAACGGATTCTCTTTAACTCTTCATCGTAGAAATCGGTTAAAACATTCAATGCTCCCTCTTCATATGCCTTTTCGGTTACAAGACGAACAAATTTATACGCTGTAATGGGTGCAGAAATCAGCAGTTCCTGATTCTTTTGGAGGTTCAGTCCAACCTTTATAATTAGGTCTGCATACCTTTCTAAATTTTGTTCAAATGATGGATTCATTTTTATTCCCCCTTAATATGTATTCAACCATAACTATATCTCTTTATTCAGAAAATTTCATGTAAATATTTATTGCTATTAAGTGATATTGTGTTTAAAACGGTGTCCCGTAATGGTTATCAGCCTATTAGGGAAGAGGAACTCATTGTGGTCGTAGGGACTTTTCCTTTAAGGATCGTAGGCAGAAAGTTCATTTCACAGATGGGAGTGGAAAGGGATGTCATCTTGATTGGAACAGAGTCATTCCTCCTTACAGTGATACACCTAATAAGCTTACATGAATAGAAGAGGACCGTTCCTACAAAGGGCCGGTCCCGGTTTGTATTATAATTTACTTGAGAATGGTGGGAACTCTTCTTCGTTGCCATTGATTACGACAATTCCCGAAAGGGCCAAGGCAGTAATACTTGTGATCAGCATTAGTTTTTTCAATGTATTCATCCTTTCACCTCCTATAAACGTAACATTTCTTCATAAATGACATTTGCTTCATTTAGGTGAAATGCAGCAGATTTATATCTTCTAACCCCCTGGTAGTACTGACCAAGAAATTTAGAATACTCAGCATATAATAAATGAGACCCGTTCTTCTTAAAGAAGGGTAGGGTATGTTCTTTCATAAAGGCTTCAAAACCTTCCGGGTATTCATTCAATGCGTATTGATAATAGGACAATTGATAGAATTTCTCAGGGAACTTTTCTTTAGAACAAAGCGCAAGTCCTTTTGGTAACCAGTATCTCACTTCTGGAAAATGTTTTTTCTTGTAATATTCCTTGACCAGGGAGAGAATGGAAAATAATTTGCCTTCCTCATTTGAATCTTTCAATTCGATACTACGCAAATAATGTTTGATGGCTTCATCACTTTTGTTCATGCATGAATATAAATATCCCAGATTCTGCTCCACCTTTGAATGTAAAGAGGTATAGTTTATGGAATGTGAGATGAAGTTCGCCCATTCATAATGCTTCTTCGCCTCTTCGTTATACCGTATTCGCCGGTAGGTAATCCCTAAAATCAAATGGACTTCAGCGCATCTTTTTTGATAGTAGACCCCCTGGAAAATAGATAGTGACTTTTCACCATAAAAGATGGCAAATCGGTACTTACCTAAACGAGTCAAAACCAAACTGAATAGATAATATAAATCTGCCCGTTCCTCCTCGTTGATCACATTTCCCATAACATAGAAAGATTCGGCTTCTTTTAATTCTAACTGGGCTTTCTCATATTCATGCACTAAGTAATAGTAATTGCCTTTATATTTGTGAAAGTAGAATTTCAGCTTATCTGACAACTCTTTATAATGTGGGTGGATCTGCAACATTTGATCCAATGCTCTTTGAAAATCCCCTTGGATTAATTGAACTCGAAAGCAGAGAATTTTATAAAATAGATGAGGAATGATATCGTCCGTTTGTTCTAGATCCTTTTTGATAACCTCATTGAGGGCATTTGCTTCTTCTGTGTTATTCCACAACAGGGCATGGTTCCAATCCTCCAGGAGTTTATTCAAGTGGACTGGGGTGTCAAGAAGATTGTTCACACCCAAGCGGTCACAGAGTAACTTAATGATGTCGTTTGAAGGAGTGACCTGATTGTTTTCCAGTTTGGAAAGATATGATACGGAGATAATCCCTTTTGATAGGTCTTCTTGTGTCAGATTTTTTTTTTGTCTGTGAAAGCGGATTTTAGAACCGATTGTCATAAGAACTTTCTCCTCTAACTCTCTTAAATGACCCATTTTTTTCATGATGGAATATTAAAATAGTAACACATGAAAAGATAAAATGTTTAGAATATTCCTATAATTATATTTTTTATAGGTATTTTGGATTGTGTTTCATTCTCTCAGTTGGAGGATTCATGGATGGCTTTCCTTTGGTATAATAAATCCTGTGAAAGGATAAGAGGAGGTAGTTCACATTGATAGATTTAAGAAGTGATACAGTAACCAAGCCAACGGAAGCGATGAGAAAGGCAGCTTTTGAAGCTGAAGTCGGGGATGATGTGTATGGGGAAGATCCTACAGTGAAAAAGCTGGAACAGGAAGCAGCGAATCTATTAGGTAAAGAAGCCGCCTTATTTGTAACGAGCGGAACTCAAGGAAATCAGATAGCTGTTTTAACACACACCCGCCCCGGGAATGAAATTATACTGGAAGCTAATTCACATATATTTTACTATGAGTCAGGTGCTGTTGCTGCTTTGGCAGGTGTTCAGACACGTACCATCCACGGAATCAGAGGTGAGATGGATCCTGTCGAGGTAGAAGAGTCCATACGTATAGAAGATCAGCACTTTCCCGAAACTGGGCTCATTTGTTTAGAAAATACGCATAATCGTGCAGGTGGAGCAATCGTGTCTCCAGAGAATATGAAGGCGATTCACGTACTGGCTAAAAAGCATTCTATCCCTGTTCATATGGATGGTGCACGACTCTTTAATGCTGTGTCTGCCAGCGGAAAGAATGTCAGTGAGTTCACCGACCACTGTGATACAGTGCAAGTCTGCCTGTCTAAAGGGTTGGGTGCGCCTATAGGTTCAATTATCGCCGGAGATCATACCTTCATAAAGCGTGCACGAAAATGGAGAAAGAGGTTAGGGGGCGGCTTGAGACAGGCAGGTATGGTAGCAGCGCCAGGATTGGTGGCCTTGACAACCATGAGGGACAGGTTGGTGGAGGATCATGAAAAAGCATTAATATTGAGGGAAACCCTTCAATCCTGTGAAGGGATTGAGGTCATCAATAATGTGGAAACTAATATCGTGGTTGCAGATGTGAAGGAAAGGGGAATGACGTCGGATCAATATGTTAAGAAGTTAAAGGAAAATGGAATCCTGGCAGTTACATTTGGGCCTACTCTTGTTCGTTTTACCACTCACTATGATGTTTCTATGAATGATATGAAGGGGGTTACTGAAAAATTGAGGAACCTTTCTTAACACAGCGGGTAAACCTTGACATAAGGAACGGAAGAGCTGTTGCCCTTCCGAATTTCTTACTCATTGTGATCCAGTTTTTTTCCGTGATGAGGCTGCGGATGCCACCTCATCATGTAATCATTTTCTTTCAATTTTTGATGTTTCGCTTCCATCATCTTAAGAACCTTGTTCCCTTGTTCTTTTGAAAAGATGCCATACTCAACATATTTGTTGACAAGTTCTTTCTTTGTTGAAAACAATTGTTCATGCAATTTGGAAAGCTCTGCTTTTTGCTCTTCAGTGAGTTCCACCTTTTGATCGGAAGGTGTCACCGGCTCTCCTTCTGCAGCGGCAAATGTACCAAAACTCAAGCTGATCATAAGGACAACCAAGACAGATACCATCATCTTTTTCATTATTATTCCTCCATTCCAAGTTTTCTTTTCTATTGTTTGCGGAACACTAGAAGAATATGTAAGGATGAGAGAATAACGATCGTGATGACATATTTGAAACAAAGAATATGAAAGGTGGATGAAGGATGATTAAACAGTTTTTGTCCAGTATTGGAATCGGACATGTTAAAGTAGATACAATCGTGCATAAAACCGAAATTTCACCTGGAGATTTCATAGAAGGCGAAGTCGTTTTGGTAGGAGGAATGTCTGATCAGCCTGTGAATGAAGTTTATCTATTGCTGCTTGAGAAGTACGAGGAAGACAAAGAAGACAGCGACTTCCCTTACCATGAAAAAGATGTAGACACCATTATTCTTAATGATATCGGTACAATTAGAGCAGGTGAGGAAAAAAGGATTCCATTTTCGTTTCCTACATCTTCAGAACATCCTAAAACAACGGAAACAAACAAAACCATATTGAGAACAACGGTAGATATACCTCAAGCTGTGGATCCGACTGATGAAGATAGTATATTCGTACGTTAATAGTTTAAAGAAAAGAAGACAGATTCTGCGTTGAATCTGTCTTCTTTTCATTTAGTGTGAAAAAGAGATATTTTACTCATTGAAATCCATCATAACCCACTGTAAAATATAGTAAGCGTATACATTCTAAAAATTCAGAATTTAAATGTGTATGAATTTATTGGAGAGGAAGGAATTCGATGGGTGGAATATGGTTAGCGGTTATAGGGGGGCTCGTATTTTTATTAGGCTATAAATATTACTCCAAGCTCATAGCTGAGCGTGTGTATCGTCTGGACCCGACTTATGTCACGCCGGCACACCAGTACAAGGATGGTGTAGATTTTGTACCTACCAATCGGTATGTCCTTTGGGGTCACCACTTCACTTCAGTTGCTGGTGCTGCTCCCATTGTAGGGCCGGCAATCGCCGTATACTGGGGATGGCTTCCGGCTTTTTTGTGGGTCATTTTAGGGACCGTGTTTGCTGCGGGTGTTCATGACTTTGGAACGTTGGTTCTATCGGTTCGGAATAAAGGACAATCTGTCGGTTCTCTTGCGAACAAATTAATCGGCAAAAGAGCAAAAGTACTTTTCCTATTTATAATCCTCATTCTGGTATTAATGGTAAATGCAGTGTTTGCCTGGGTCATTGCAAATTTATTCATTACTTTCCCAGCTAGCGTGATCTCTGTGTTCATACAGATTCCGTTGGCAGTATGGATAGGGTATTCGGTTTATAAACGCAATGGCAGTATGCTTCTGCCATCAGTCATAGCGCTTGCCGTTATGTATGCATCAGCCGTCATTGCAAGCCGGGTGGAGTTTTTGCAAATTGATTTAGTCCGGTATTTAGGTGGACAAGAGGCAACCGCATTTTTTGGACTAAGTTCTACGAGCATGGCTTTCTTTGTGTGGATAGTCGTTCTGATGGTTTACGTTTACATAGCTTCCACTTTGCCTGTATGGAAGCTTTTACAGCCGCGTGATTATATCAATTCCCATCAACTGATTGTCGGTCTCGGATTACTTTACCTGGGTCTTCTGTTCACTAACCCGGAGATCACAGCACCGATGACAAACAGTGCTGCCGATGTTTCATGGTTCCCCTTATTATTTATCACGATTGCATGCGGGGCCATTTCCGGATTTCATGGGCTTGTATCTTCCGGTACATCTTCCAAACAATTGGATAAAGAAACGGATGCCCGATTTGTCGGTTACCTTGGAGCAGTGGGTGAAGGAGCACTTGCCTTGATTGCAATCATTGCATGTATCACATTTTTCCCGAATGTGGAAGAGTTTCAGGCGACGTACAGTGGTTTCGCTGCAGCAAGTGGAGCTGGATTGGGGGTTTTCATCAAGGGGGCAGGACAACTTGCCACAGGAGTGGGCATCCCTGCCGACATAGCCGCGACGATTGTATCAGTCATCATAGTGAGTTTCGCTGCCACTACATTGGATTCCTCTGTTCGTCTCATGCGATACATCATTGCTGAGCTCGGAGAAGAGTACAAGGTCAATCCACTGACAAATGCTCACGTTGCAACGACGATTGCCGTTGTTTCAAGTGCTGCTTTAACATTATTGCCACAAGGCCCTAAAGGATTCGGCTCAGGAGGATATCTGCTTTGGCCATTATTCGGTACATCGAATCAACTACTTGCGGGAATCAGTTTACTCCTCATTACGATCTGGCTAAAACGACAAGGAAGGAACTATTTCGCTACCTTGATTCCCATGCTGTTCCTAATGTTCATGACCCTGTGGGCGATGATTCACCAGGTGGTGTTCGAATGGTCAGGTGCCGGTGATTCAGAAGGAAATATGCTGCTATTCATCTTTGGCAGTATCATTCTTATCTTCACAATGTGGATTCTCATAACAGCTGCTGCTTCACTTTCTAAAAAGGGGGACGATCCCTCACAGTTCTCTGCTTAATCAATTGAAAGGGCGACTCAGGACCGGGTCCCCTTTTTCTATTTATATAGAGGGAGGGTTCAAAATGGTGGAAATCATGATGATTCGTTCAGAGCTTGAAGTCGGGATGGGCTGATGTGGTGGAGTCAGTGGTGACGGGTTCATCACAATGGAGCAAGATTTTACTCATCATCAGAAAGAAAGAGTTTCACTGGGAGAACTTTACCGTGAATCTATCGATACCTATGGAGAGAAGGTATCGATTATCTATTGCGATCCTAGAAATCTCTTATCCATCTTTATTTATTTTATCAGGCAGGCGGGACGAAAAAAGTTGCCGCTCCATAAAGTTGCTTTTAGTATCCTCTTTCATATTAAAAGGGAGGCCATTTTTATCAATGGTCACTTTCTTAAAGAAAAACGGGAGTATCACCCTGCCATTCAGAAACATTTATAAGGGGATGATCAACAATGGATGTATCTATGAAAGACAAGTTCAAAAGAATCGTACAGCTGTACGATGACATGATCCGCCTTCCTCACAAGACGGAGATTGCCCGGGAATTGAGGGATGAGGAAGATTTATTCTTATTGCTCCTCTATTCCGACATGCTGGGTTTGCCGAATCCTGTCTTTTATTACACATTGGAACTCTATCCATATATAGTAGAAAAATTTCACGATTGGCATTTAAGAATGGGAATGGAGCACTCACCTTTGGATGGCATAAGATGCTGTTAACAAAAAGGGAAGGGAGACAAATATGCATGATGTACAGCACCAATCAATTGTTTTTGTAGGGGGGAAAGGAGGAGTAGGGAAATCAACTTCTGCATCTGCTCTAGCCTTAATGTTTGCTAAAAAGGGAAAGAAAACGTTAATCATTTCAACTGATCCTGCTCATAATCTAGGGGATATATTTCATAGGGAAATCAAGGAGAACAAAACACAATTGAAAGAAAATCTATGGGGAATAGAAATCAACCCAACTTCCGAAACCCAGAGATACATCGATGGCGTTAAAAGGAATCTAAAGGGAATGGTTAAATCAAATATGATCAATGAGGTACACCGTCAGATCGATATGGCTGCATCTGCACCAGGTGCGGAGGAAGCTGCACTATTTGACCGGATGGTATCCATCATCCTGGAAGAAGCAAATGGTTTCGACAAAATCATCTTTGACACGGCACCTACCGGTCATACGATTAGGCTTCTATCTCTTCCGGAACTGATGGGGGTATGGATGGACGGGATGCTGGAAAGAAGGAAGAAAACAAACAAAAACTATTCACAGCTACTTAATGATGGTGAACCGGTTGAAGATCCCATTTATGATGTGCTCCAAAAACGGCGTGAGAAGTTTTCAAAAGTCAGGGAGATCCTCCTTGATTCCAAAAGGACAGGATTCATTTTTGTCCTCATACCTGAAAGACTTCCAATATTAGAAACTGAAAAGGCTGTTGAATCCATGGGTAAACATGGATTGAATATAGACGGGTTGATCGTTAATAAGGTCCTCCCGAGTCTGGCGGATGGAGAGTTTCTTCAGAAAAGGAAAGATCAGGAGAAGCTTTACTTACAACTTATGAAGAAGAAGTTTACAAATCAGTCATTTTATCAAATTCCTCTACTAGAAGAAGATATCTGTACCCTCCATCACCTGGATGAATTTGTAGGCCATTTAGATGAACAAATATTCAGTGGAGAAGGTTGTACTTAGGTTGTCTCCCTTCTCAAAATGATCGTAAAGCAATGAGCTCTAATGGTCATTTTTACATTCCTGAAGGAATCCCTTCCTTTTTTGTCGAAAAGATAATGTGAACAAAAAGGACGAGGGAGTGAAACCCATGGGTAGTGATTGGAAACAAGTAACGGGAATTCTTCCGTTGAAGAAGAGAGAAGAAACGCAGAATCGATGGCTGTTCCATAGACTGAATACTCTGTTACCGTCCTTGATGAAAAAGCATGATGTTGACATGTGGGTTGTCTCTTCACGAGAATATAATGAAGATCCTATTCTTAAAACTTTATTCCCCACCACTATTGATTCTTCGGGAAGATTGACGATTCTCGTGTTTTATCTTGATGAAAATCAACAAATGAAAAGATGGGTGCTTCACCCTAATCCGGGCTTTGAGCCATTTTATGAACGTATTTGGTCACCGGAAGAATACGATCAATGGGAATGCCTCAAAAGACTTGTAGAAAGTCATGACCCTGATTCAATTGCATTAAATTACTCATCCACCTTTGCCGCATGTGATGGAATAAGCCATTCTTTGTTTGAACATATTAGCATGCTGTTGGATGAGTATTCCCATAAGTTTGTGTCAGCTCAGCAAATCATCGTGGACTGGCTGTCGGTAAGGACTCCAAAAGAGCTTACTGCCTATCCTTCCATAGCAGAGCTGGCGAGGTCCATAGCAGGAGAAGCTTTATCCCAAGGAGTCATTCATCCAGGTATTACAACGACTGAAGATGTAGTGGATTGGATCAGGCAACGGGTCTTGGGGTTAGGACTTGAAACATCTTTTTACCCTACAGTCGATTTGCAGCGAAAAGGTGCAGATATGGACCGGTTGGAAGGTGAAATCATCAGGTGTGGAGACATCGTGCACATGGACTTTGGTATCCGATATCTAGGATTAGCAACAGATACTCAGCAGCTTGCCTACGTTCGCTATCCTGGTGAGGAGGAAGCACCAGAAGGACTTCAATCAGCCTTGCAAACCGCTTTAAGGTTCGAGGACATTATATTCGAAGAAATGAAGGTAGGCAGAACAGGAAACGAAGTATTTCACCGTTCAATGAAAAAGGCGAGGGATGAAGGGATTGAAGCAATGCTTTATTCTCATCCAATAGGAAATCACTGCCATGAAACAGGTGCTTTAATCGGGTTGTATGATCAACAAAGGGATATTCCCATTAGAGGAGATCTGCCTATCACATGCAATACATGTTATGCCATGGAGTTTAACATCAGGCAATACGTTCCTGAATGGAACCAGTCGGTCCCTATCTACCTTGAAGAACCCGTCGCATTCATAAAAGAGCGATTGGAATTCATGGCTAAGAGACAAGTATCATTCTACCTTATATAAACCGAGTGAAGAGTACAATCGAAGGATTGTACTCTTTTATATAACTGTATCCTTCTAAAGAGAATTGTGCTTTATAACATCAGTAAGCAGAATGAGAGATCTAATGAAGATGCATACATCGTAAAAAAAATAAGAAAACCACTTGACTTTATACCTAGTGGGGTATAATATAGTGAATGTAGCAAGAAAACAACAAGCCAACAGGAGGTGTCTGGATGGAATACAACTCACAAATTAAGAATCGGATTAGACGTGTTGAAGGGCAGCTCCGGGGAATAGTCAGAATGATGGAGCAAGGTGAAGATTGTAAAGATGTTATGACGCAGCTTTCAGCAGCCAAAACAGCTCTAGACCGTTCGGCAGGCTTAATTGTCAGTATGAATCTTGTCGAGTGCGTCAGGGATTCCAGGGAGTCAGGTGAAAGAACAGAAGATCTTGTACAAGAAGCAGTGAATTTATTAGTGAAGAGTCGATAAGAAAATAGGTTGACATCTTTTTTTATATCACATAATATACCCATATAGGTATATAAAGAATGAGGAGGCATCACGAAATGATGAATGCAGATAAAGTACTTGATGCAAAAGGGTTAGCTTGCCCAATGCCGATCGTGAAGACACGAAAGGCGATAAAAGAAATAGATTCCGGTCAAATTTTAGAGGTGCAGACAACAGATAAAGGAGCAAAAAGTGATTTGACGGCCTGGGCAAAATCTACGGGACATGAATTACTTGACTCAAAAGAAGAAAGTGATGTATTTACATTCTGGATTAAAAAAGGATAAATTTTTTTAAGGGGAATTATACCCCTTATGGTAAATAGGAGGAGATACAATGTCAGAAAGAAAAACAACCAATATTATTCTCTTTAGTGGAGATTATGATAAAGCGATGGCGGCCTATATCATTGCAAATGGAGCTGCGGCTTACGACCATGATGTAACGATATTTCACACATTCTGGGGATTGAATGCTCTAAGAAAAGAAGGAATGGTACCAGTGAAAAAAGGCTTTATGGAAAAAATGTTCGGGAAAATGATGCCCCGTGGTGCAGATAAAATGGGATTATCAAACATGAACATGATGGGCATGGGTCCAAAAATGATCAAAGGAGTCATGAAGAAGCACAATGTAATGCCATTGCCCGATTTAATAGATATGGCCAAGGAACAAGAGGTGAAACTCGTGGCTTGTACCATGACAATGGATTTATTAGGCTTGCACAAAGACGAGTTATTGGAAGAAATAGAATATGCCGGAGTAGCAGCGTATTTGGCTGATGCTGAAGACGGTAATGTGAATTTATTCATTTAATTTTTTTGGAGTTAAATATACCCTATAAGGTAATTGGAGGTTTAATGAATGAACACGATTGAATCAAATTTCGTATTAGATGCAAAGGGATTAGCATGTCCCATGCCGATTGTAAAAACAAAAAAGGCCATGAATCAATTAGAAGCGGGCCAAGTAATTGAAATTCAAGCAACTGATAAAGGATCAAAGGCCGATCTTCAAGCGTGGGCAAAAAGTTCCGGACATGACTATCTGGGCACGATTGAAGAAGGAGACGTCCTCAAACATTTTGTCCGTAAATCAAGTGGTGAAGAGACTGTTGAGCGCAAACATGAATATGTGGCAGATAATGAGACATTGTCAGCTAAACTTGGCGATGAAAATATTATCGTATTGGATGTCCGGGAAAAAGCCGAATATGCGTTTAAGCATATTCCAGGCGCTGTCTCTATCCCATTTGGTGAGCTGGAGACTCGTGCAGGGGAACTGGATAAAGAAAAGGACATTTATGTGGTTTGCCGAACTGGGAATAGAAGCGATATGGCAGCGCAGCTGCTTGTTGAAAAAGGGTTTGAAAAAGTGATCAATGTGATTCCAGGCATGAGTGATTGGCCAGGAGACGTTGAATCTGCTATCAAATAAAGTGGTTCTTATATAAGGAATTTTAAAATTTAGGAGGGGAAAACAATGACGGTTAAAGCAATGAAATCAAAAGAAGTAGCTCAGAAAGTTATGAATAGAGAAGAGTTATTCATCTTGGATGTCCGAAATGAGGATGCCTTTGAAGATTGGAAAATTGAAGGTGAAAAATTTGAGTATTTTAACATCCCATACTTCGATCTCTTAGATGGAGTAGATGGAATAATGGAAAAATTACCAGAAGATAAAGACATTCTTGTCGTGTGTGCAAAAGAAGGTTCTTCTATTATGGTCGCGGAGATGCTCTCAGATGAAGGGAAAAACGTTTCTTACCTTGAAGGCGGAATGAAAGCGTGGAGCGAACATTTGGAACCTGTCAAAGTGGGAGAATTATCAAATGGCGGAGAGCTATATCAATTTGTACGATTAGGTAAAGGGTGTCTATCCTACATGGTCGTGTCAAAAGGTGAAGCAGCAATCGTCGATGCTACCCGTATGACTGATATCTTTATTGACTTTGCAAAAGAAAAAGGTGCAACGATCACAAATGTATTTGATACTCACTTACATGCTGATCACATTTCTGGTGGGCGTAACATTGCAGAAGCAACGAATGCTACCTATTGGTTGCCTCCAAAAGATGCTGAAGAAGTTACCTTTGAATACGCTGCACTAGAAGACGGGAATAAAGTAGTGATTGGAAATACAACCATCGAGATAACGGCTCTGTACTCTCCGGGGCATACCATTGGATCAACGTCATTTGTTATTGATGAGAAATATCTATTATCAGGTGACATCCTATTTGTGGATAGCATCGGACGTCCAGACCTTGCAGGGAAAGCAGAAGATTGGGTTGCAGATCTACGAGAAAGTCTTTACAAACGGTATAAAGACCTCTCTATGGAGCTTACGGTTTTACCCGCTCACTTTATGATTATTGAAGAATTAAATGAAGATGGGTCTGTAGGTGAAAAACTGGGAACATTGTTTGCAAATAACCACGGGTTAAATATTGACAGTGAAGAAGAATTTAGAAAACTGGTATCTGAAAACCTTCCACCTCAGCCAAATGCTTATCAAGAAATTCGCGAAACGAATATGGGTAAAGTAACACCAGATGAAGAGAAACAGCGTGAAATGGAAATTGGACCTAACCGTTGTGCTGTTCGATAAACTAATCTTTAGAAATAAACAAATGGGAACCTACCTAGGAGGTTCCCGTTTTATTAGAAGAGGAGGAACAACACGATGGATTTGGCATTTATTATTACAATCTTTCTAATCGGATTTGTCGGCTCGTATATATCAGGAATGGTAGGCATTGGCGGCAGCATCATTAAATACCCCATGCTTCTTTATATCCCGCCATTGCTTGGGGTTGCAACTTTCAGCGCTCACGAAGTCTCGGGTATCAGCGCAGTTCAAGTATTCTTTGCCACACTTGGTGGCGTTTGGGCTTACCGAAAAGGAGGCTATTTAAATAAAACGCTCATCACTTTCATGGGTGTAAGTATTCTAATCGGCAGCTTCATAGGTGGATATGGTTCGAAATTCATGAGTGAGTCCGGAATCAATATTGTGTATGGAATTCTTGCATTAATAGCAGCTATCATGATGTTCATTCCTAAAAAGGGCATAGATGATATAAAGATGGAAGATGTAACCTTTAACAAGTGGTTAGCGGCGATACTGGCACTGATTGTAGGAATTGGGGCAGGGATCGTCGGAGCGGCAGGAGCATTCCTATTAGTACCGATTATGTTGGTGGTTTTAAAGATTCCAACAAGAATGACAATCGCTTCCTCCCTTGCCATCACGTTGATTTCTTCAATTGGATCAACAGTAGGTAAGATATCAACTGGTCAGGTGGAATATATACCGGCAATGATCATGGTGATAGCCAGTTTAATTGCATCTCCATTAGGGGCTATGGCAGGCAAGAAGATGAATACAAAAATTCTTCAAATGATATTAGCTGTGTTGATTTTAGCTACAGCTATTAAAATTTGGCTGGATATATTATAAAAAGATATAGTTTAGTTCTAATCACGTGTAAACCTTCTATTTATAAGGAAGGTTGCAGTGAAAGGAACTAAACTTTTTTTGTATGGTAAGATGTTTTAATCATTAGTACTTAGCAGGGGTCAAAGCATGTATGATAGAGTAGTAAGAGGCTGTATGTAACTTTTTTTAAGTGTTGATCGTCTAATGGATAAGGGGAAATAAGCCTCTGGATGGATGAACTTATTCATAATGACAAGTACAATGGATGAATGGGATGATCGCTTTACCATCCATAAAGAAAGAAGGAGAAGGTTTTATGAGAAAAATGACTATAGCTTTGCTTGTTACACTCATGGTGGGATTCTTCGTTCAGCCAGTATCTGCTGCAGATAATGATAAAGAAAGCATCAATGAAAAATTTGGACTTCCTATCGTCGTATATGGAGAAACTCTTACTGCCGAACAGAAGAAAGAGGTTCAAAAGCAATTAGGACTAGATGAAGGAACAGAAGTTGATGAGTTCACGGCGACAGGAGAAGACTTGGTGAAATACATTGAGGGTGAAGACCGAAATGCACGAATGTTCTCATCTGCCATGATCACACGTAAAGACAAAGGAGAAGGTTTAACAGTGAATATCGTTACTCCGGATCATATTACGGAAGTGACTAATTCAATGTATTCCAATGCTCTCCTCACTGCAGGAGTTGAAAACGCCGTAGTGGATGTTGCTTCTCCAAAAAAAGTGAGTGGACATTCTGCATTGGTGGGAATTTATAAAGCATATGATGTGAGCGGAGAGAAGCTTGATACGGTACGGATGGAAGTTGCAAATGAAGAATTGAATGTCGCGACAGAACTTGCGAAGGAATCGGGCATTGATAAAGAAGAGGTCAGTAAGCTGTTAACTGAAATCAAGAAGGAGATTGCCGAGCAGGATCCCGCCACGAAAGAAGAAGTGGAACAAATCGTTGAAGAGAAGCTGAAGACATTGAATATTGAACTGAGTCCAGAGGATCGTCAACTATTAATAGATCTCTTTGAAAAAATGAGGTCACTTGATATAGATTTTGATAATGTGCAACAACAATTGGATGACTTAACGAAAGAGATCCAGACGACAATTAAGGATTTAGTGAATGATGAGGGCTTTGGGCAGAAAGTATCCGATTTCTTCACAGGATTAGTAGAAGCAATCGCTGCTTTCTTTAAATCGATTAAAAATATATTCAGCTAATTCAATCCTTTATAAAAAACAGACTGAGTCCACTATACCGGGACTCAGTCTGTTTTTATATATCAAGTAATGGAAATAGAAGATACACAGTTGTTCCTTTCCCTTCAGAACTTTGAATGGAAAAAGAGCCACCGTGCTTATGCATGATTTCTTTCGCAATGGACAAACCTAGACCATATCCACCAGTATTCCTTGTCCTGGACAGATCCGACCGGTAGAACCTTTCCCCGATCTGAGAAAGTGATTCTTCAGGAATGCCGATCCCGGAATCCTGAATTTTCACAACGGCCATCCCATCTTCCTCATAGGATTGAATAAAGATGGGACTTTTTTCAGTGGAATATTTCAGGGCATTGTCTAAAACATTATAAAAAACCTGCATGACCCTGTCAGGGTCACCATTAATAATACTTTCTTCATTTAACTGATGATTGATTTCGATTTTCTTCATTTTCGCCTGAGAGAATATAAGGGTTAATGTATCCATGATTAACTGAGAAAGGACGATGGGCTCGATATCTAAGGAAAAAGATGAATCTTCTAATTTATTCAATTCCAGTAATTCAGTGATCAACCTCTGCATCCGGATTGATTCTTTTTGAATAAGATGAAGACTTTCTTCCATTTCTTCAGGGTTCGTCTGCACCCTGTCGGTCAATGCCTTAGCATAACCTCCAATATAGGTAAGCGGGGTCCTTAGTTCATGGGCAACATTGGCTAGGAACTGACGTTTTCGTTCTTCTTGATGTTGAAGTGATTCGACCATGCTGTTGAAGGTAAGCGCAAGCTCAGCCATTTCATCTTTAGAGTGAACATGGAGCCTGCCTGAAAAATCCCCCTTTGCCACTTTATTCGAAAACAGCTGCATTTCCCGTATAGGTTTGAAAAGTGACCCTAAAGAAGATTGAATGACCAAGAACAATACAAAGTAAAACATGACTCCTGTGAGTACCAAAATAGGGATCCCTCTGCTAAAAACCTCAGTCATTTCAGCAAGAGGGATATAAATGAGCAAATATCCCATTAATTTCTCTTCATTCATCAGAGGGAAGATGGCACCTATCACGTTGCGATTAAATTCCTCTACATACCCCTCCTTCATGATCCGGTTCCCTTTGGCCAATTCTCGTTTGTCTTCGTTAGTGATTAAAGATTTCTGGTCAATCAGGTATGGAAAACGGATCGTTAAATCGTCAAGGTCCTCTACAACAGCTACTTCGTAAGGAGAAATGACGTTGTACCAGAGGATTTTATCCTTTACACTTCCGCTCACGTCTCCATAATGATAATGGTCTGCTGTTCTCTGTCCTTGGTACAGGAGGGATTCTTTAACGGTACCGATATAGAGATCCTTGTACAGAAAGTGAATAAATAAAAACGAGAAGACGATCGTTAACAGCAAACTGCTTAATAGAAGTAGAGAAACTTTTTTATTAAGTGTCAGGTTCGAATTTTTCAAGACGATTCCTCGAACTTATAACCTAAGCCCCACACGGTTACAATCAAATGCCCGAAGTTCTTTAATTTAAGCCGCAACGTTTTAATATGTGTGTCTACTGTTCGGTCGCTTCCTTCATAGTCTCTGCCCCAAACCTGATCAAGGAGTTGTTCACGTGTATATACTCTTCCATGATTACGGGCAAGAAAAAGAAAGAGTTCATATTCCTTTAAGGTTAAGCGAGGAGAAAGGTCATCTACAGATACGGTCCTGGATGCCAAATTAAACGATACTGGTCCATACCGTTCAATCATCGGATGGTGACTGGTTTGATTTCCATAAGATCTTCTCAGGATCGTTTCGATCCGTGCAACCAGTTCTTCTGCGTTAAATGGCTTAACCATATAATCGTCACTTCCAAGCTTGAGTCCTTTCACTTTATCTAAATCATCTCCCTTTGCAGACAGGAAGATAAAAGGAACCTGACTTCTTTCCCTGACCTCTTTTAATAATTGATAACCGTCCATGAAGGGCATCATGATATCCACAACCATGATATCTACTTGGGTTTTTTTCATTTGATCAAGGGCATCAAGACCGTTTTCTGCATCGATGCAGAAGTACTGCTCATTATTCAAATAAAGTTTGATCAGTTGTCTCATGTCGGGTTCATCGTCAACAATTAAGACATTCCATTTTTTCAACTTGAATCACTCCTATCGATTCTGCACAGACACCTCATCAGCTATATTATAGACGAAAAAAGTGAATTTTTTATGATATAAGATACATTAACCACACATAGTGACTTTACTCGTTTCAGACAGTGATGCAAAAAGGTTTGCGTATAAATCCATTACAGTCACTACTTTTCACGAAACAGGGACATAAGCCCTTCCCTTTTATCCGGTCTTTAATAGGCTAATAAAGAGGAGTGAAAGAGAGATGTATGAGAGGAGAAACATACAGAGAAAGAATTTATTGAGCTTATTAACTTCCACTAACGGACTTCCAAATCTTGGGAATGGATATGACAACAGTTTACCTAATGGATATCTAGGGTCAATGCCACCATTGGGGGGGCAGGGGGGGAACAGTCCCGTGGCGGCTTATAATCAGTTTCCATCTGCAACAAACACCGTGGGATACGGTCAGCAGGGGTATCCTCCACCACCTGGATTCCCACAGGCAGGGTATGGACCACCTCCTTATGGTCCAGCAGGTGGATATGGATTCGGTATTAATCCACTTGGCGCAGGGTTAATCGGTCTTGGGATTGGGTTCCTTGGAGGACAAATTGTGAATAGTCCTTTTAAAGGTTTTAAGGGACCGTATAAACGCTGCTTCTACTATTTATAGATAAATGAAACCGACTCTTGGATAGGGTCGTTTTTTTTTTGTAAATTCTTTTCTCCCTAAAGAAGGGTGTAGTGGAGTGAGAGAAAAGTCTTGACTGAATACCTAATGGGGTATATTATAGGTGCATACGGAAAAATGTGAGCAATCACAACCAAAACGTTAAAATGAGGTGTTTTTTTGGATTATATTGGATTACTTATACTGGTTCTACTTGTTTCTATGTACATGGTGTTTAAGAAACCCGGTAAAAATATTAAACAAATCTCCATTCAGGAATTAAAGCCTTTATTACATGACAACTCAAGGCAGTTTATTGATGTACGGACCCCTGGAGAATTCAAGCAAAATCATATTAGACAGTTTAAGAATATGCCTTTACAGTCATTATCGAAAAGTGCCCACAAACTATCAAAAGATAAAGAAATCATCGTAATCTGTCAAAGCGGGATGAGAAGTGCTAACGCCTGTCGAGTGCTTAAACAGAAAGGATTCACATCGATCACAAATGTTAAGGGTGGTATGAATTCCTGGTACTAGTATGACCACTCATCGCGAAAAATCTGAAAGTGAGGCAGTCATTTTGAAAACAATTTCATCAGCTGAATTAAATAAACGCATATCATCAGGAGAAGTTGTGAATATTATCGATGTTCGTGAAGCAGCAGAGTTCAGGTCCCAGAAAATCCCCAATAGTATGAATTTTCCATTGGGGCTATTGGAATTTCGTATGAATGAATTGGATAAGAATAAAGAATATATAGTGGTGTGCCAATCAGGGGGACGAAGTAGTCAAGCTGTTAAGTTCCTGGAGTATCATGGTTTCCATGTAACAAATATGAATGGCGGAATGAATTCATGGGAAGGAAAAGAAGAGTAAACGTGTTCCTTCCTCTCTTGAATGTTGTTGAATGCATCCGAATACCCCTGTAGGTTTAAAAAATATAAAATGAGGATAATGTATTTAGGACAGGATATAAAAATGTAAGGGAGGAATTCATTATTTCTACAGTAAAAGAATTGACAGCGAAAGAACTAACTAAAAAAATAATGAGCGGAGAGGGCATGTTCATCCTGGATGTTAGACCCAAAGATGCTTTCGATGATTGGAAAGTAGAAGGGGAGAACGTGAAAATCATCAATAAACCCTTTTCGGAACTGAAAGATAATCTTGAATCGGTTCAATCAGTTTTACCAAGTGATGAGGATATATATGTTATTTGTGCAAAAGGACATTCTTCAACCAAAACAGCTGAAATGCTGGTTGAAGCGGGAATGGAGAACATCTATTCCGTTAAGGGTGGTATGCAGGCTTGGAGTGAACATTTAGAACCAATTAAAATTGGTGACGTATCAGGCGGAGCGATTTATCAATTTGTCCGTATTGGCAAGGGATGTTTATCTTATGCGATTGTGTCAAATGGAGAAGCAGCTTTCGTTGACCCCAGCCGCCTTTTGAAGCCTTATAAAGAATTTATTAGGGAGCATAACGTATCAGTTATGGGAGTCCTTGACACGCACCTCCATGCAGATCATATTTCCGGGGGCAGAGCTTTAAGCAATGATTACGATTCACCATATTATTTACCTCCCAAGGATGCAGCGGAAGTTCAATACCACTATACAGAGTTAAATGAAGATACAATCATTGAAATCGGCAATACGACGATAAAGGCTTTGTATTCTCCGGGGCACACGATAGGCAGCACATCTTTTATTGTCGATGACAGTTATTTGTTAACGGGGGACATTCTCTTTATTGATTCGATTGGAAGGCCAGATTTGGCAGGGAAAGCCGAAGATTGGGTAGGGGATTTAAGAGAAACACTGTATTCAAGATACAAAGATCTTAAGCCTGATCTAACGGTCTTACCTGCACATTTCATGACCATAGACGAGATGAATGAAGATGGGTCCGTTTCCCATCCTCTAAGTAACCTTTATAAGGAAAATCATGGATTGAACATTGAAGATAAAGAGGAATTTAGAAAAACCGTTACCGAAAACCTTCCTCCACAACCCAATAGTTATGAAAAAATCCGTGAAACGAATATGGGTAAGGTGGATCCCGGAGAAGATGAAAAGCGCGAAATGGAAACAGGTCCAAACCGTTGTGCCGTTAGGTAAAGAATGAAAGAATAGGTGCCGATTTTTTTCTTAATGACAAAAATCATCCCTCCAGTGATTGGAAGGGATGATTTCTTGAATTCAGCAGCAACCAGAGGTGACGAGGGCATGAAGGAGACGAATGAATCTAAATATATACAGCAGCACTTAGCCAATGAACGTACGTTTCTGGCCTGGATTCGAACGGCTATTGCCATTATCGGGATTGGTTTTTTAACAACAAGCTTGCATTATAACTCACTTCAAGAAAATCCTGTTCAAGATAAGATTGCTTTAACCATCAGCGGCGTTTCTATCGTCATAGGTTTAGCTGTCATTATTGGATCAACCTTACATTATTACCGGACAAGAAAACATATCAACACACAAACATTTGTGTCCGCAGATGCTTTCATAAAGATGATGGCTGTTGTGGCTACAATTGTTCTTTTATTCGTCACGGTTTATTTTTTTTCTCTTAGGTAAAAAAGCTGAACGCAGGTGGAGTTTGATCCCTGCGTTCAGCTTTTTTAATCTTGTTTTTTCTCGTTATAATACTGTACAGATGTCATGGCTCCTTCACTTACCATTGAATTATCTTCAATATTTGAAGGGTCTGGGTTGCCTCCTTTTTCAACAGGTAGGTCTTCTTTTCTTCTCTTTTTAAATTTAGTCACTAAACCTTCTTTAACATTATGGAGCTGATTTCGTTTCTCTTTCGAAGATAAAATCCATCCCAATGAACCCGCCGTGACTGTAGCACCTACAAGTAAAGTTTTATTGAGTTTCATATTTACTCCTCCTGTTCATCATAATTGTTTGTATAGTATGTTCATCCTTTTCCCGGCTTACATGAAAATAAACCTGGCTGGCGATTTCATATCTAACCAGGAGTGGACAATGCTAGCATTCTAGTTAAAAATAAACTTAGACGGTATGAAATGGAGGATGAGGTATTTGAAAGGAATAACAAGTAAGAGCGTCATTGGATTTATAGGGACAGGTGTAATGGGAGAAAGCATGGCATGCCATCTACTCCATGCAGGGTTTCCCGTGGTCGTTTACAATCGAACGAAAGAGAAAGCATTAAAGCTTATTGAAATTGGTGCAAAATGGGCGGACTCACCAAAAGAAGTGGCTGATGTTTCAGATACAATCATTACAATGGTAGGCTACCCCTCAGATGTAGAAGAGATATATTTAGGTGAGAACGGTCTCCTTCATCATATGAAAAAAGGATGTATTGCTATAGACATGACTACTTCCTCTCCTAAATTAGCAGAGGAAATCAACTTATTCGCTCGGGATAAAGGGATCTACACTTTGGATGCTCCTGTTTCAGGGGGAGACATAGGTGCCAAAGAAGCAAGACTTTCTATCATGGCGGGGGGAGACAAGGGGGCTTTCGATGCCGTGATCCCCCTGATGGATCTACTGGGTTCTAATGTTGTGTATCAAGGAAAAGCCGGGGCAGGTCAACATACGAAAATGTGTAATCAGATCACAATTGCCTCGAATATGATGGGAGTAAGTGAAGCCCTGCTTTATGCCAAACGTTCAGGCTTGAATCCTGAAACTGTGCTGAAGAGTATCACCTCGGGAGCAGCTGGGAGCTGGTCACTGAGTAACCTGGTCCCGCGGATGATTGATGAAGATTTTGCTCCAGGGTTTTATGTAAAGCATTTTATCAAAGATCTTAAAATCGCCCTTGATTCAGCCCAGGGGATGGAAATCAAAACCCCTGGTTTAGAACTGGCCCTTTCATTATATGAAGAGTTAGCTCAAAGCGGAGAGGGGAATAGCGGGACCCATGCATTGATTAAATTATTGGAAACACAATAAAGAGGCTGTAATAAAACTAAAAAGACCTTCACATAAACACGAGCAATTTCAGTGCACTTTCTTGATACAGGGAATGATTACCTTGCAAGACTCTGCTTTACGGGGGTAGTCGGTGAGCTTGTCCCTGTTTTCCGACACCCCAAAAACAATAGGAGGTGCCTGCAAAATTGGCCAAGAGTCTACGGCTTTCACTCCAAAAATGAGATATATTTAAAAAAGTATAAAACCCGAACTATATTTCCAATATGCAGGTAATATAGTTCGATTTTTTAGATATTCATGCTTTTGCCCCAACCTCTATTAAATCTTCCCTATATTGTCAGGATTTTTCTGAATTCCAGATAGGTTTGGAAGCCAATTGGCCGGGACTCCTTCACCTGTTTTTCTTCCATATTTTATGGCTTCCAGCACTCTTAATATCTCATAGCTATTCCGACCGACCTCAGGCGGATAGATCATTTTTGATGATATCATGCCTTCAGGGTCGATGATGATGGTGGCTCTGAACGTAGCGCCTGCTCGTTCATTTAACACCCGATAGGCTTTACTTATTTCATGATTTCGATCACTCACTAAAGGAAATTGCACTTTAGATGCAGAAGGGGATACTTCAGTGAACACTTTGTGAGAGTATACACTGTCAGTACTTATCCCGAGAACTTCAGCTTGATTTTCTTTAAATCTGGGGTGAATAGCAGCGACCGCTGCCAGCTCTGTTGGTCAGACAAAGGTAAAATCACTCGAATAGAAAAATAAAATGACCCATTTACCGCGATATGATTCCAGGTTGATTCTGTATATCTTCTTTTGTGAATGATCGTACGCATCAGCAATAAAGAGAGGAGCAGGATCATTGGTTTGTGCACAAAATGGCATGGAGTTAACGTCATTTCTCATTTCAGGATTAAAAGGATAGAGTGGGTTATACATTCAATCACCCCTTTCTTTAAAAGTACTAACAACATATGTCCGTTCCCCGGCCTTTATGTTACGGTCTAAAGTTGTTTCCTATCACATACATGCCTTCTAATTGGGAACAATACAAGGAGTATTCTTCCCAATTAGAAGGAAAGGTGAATCTCTTGACTAAAAAGTCATTTAAGCAATTTTCAACAGTAATATACACATTTGGTTCAATTATGACAGTAATTGCGTTTCTCGTATCTTTTTACCAGACAAAATCAATTATTAAAGCCATTAAGAAATATAGTCCATATAATTGAAGTTTATTGGTTGCAATATCTATCTTTAACCTAGACAATAAAACTAACAATGAATAAGGAGTGGTCCTGTTGAAATTAACGGGTAAGAAAGTGATTCAATTAGTAAGTGCAGATTTCGAAGACTTGGAGCTGTGGTACCCTGTCTTGCGTTTGCGTGAAGAAGGAGCAACTGTACATATAGTAGGTGAAAAGGCCGGTGAGGAATACATTGGGAAGTATGGGGTTCCAATTGTTTCAGATTATGCCTTTAAAGATATCAATCCAAAAGACTATGATGCAATCCTTGTTCCAGGTGGTTGGTCACCTGATAAGCTGCGTCGCTATGAGGACGTCATTTCAATGGTCCAGTCAATGGACAAGAGTAAGAAACCGATTGGACAAATCTGTCATGCAGGCTGGGTGTTGATTTCAGCCAAAATCCTCCAGGGTGTTAATGTAACCAGCACACCCGGTATTAAAGATGACATGGAGAATGCCGGTGCAACCTGGGTGAATGAACCTGTCGTAACAGACGGGCATATCGTTTCAAGCAGAAGGCCGCCTGATTTACCGGATTATATGAGAGAATTCATTGAAGTGCTGGGAAATTAGCAGAATCATCCTATCGAAGACCGGGATGGAAAAACTCTTTGTTTTTCTCATGTACCGGTCTTTTTTTCGTTCACTTCTTTTTTTCCCTTTTATTACGGTCGTGCACCCGAGCAAAAAAAGTCTGCTTAACAGATTGATGGGTCGTAATGGCTGCACCTGTTGCAATGAACCCATTGGCGATACCATTGAAATCAAACCCAAGGGTCCAACCGCTGGCAGCTACACCCGCCAGTAATAAGATCCAAATGATCAGCCAATCTGGAACATGGGGGGTTCTTTTCAATGCATACCCCAGCACCCATAATACAGGAACAAGCACAGTGACTTGAGGATCAATGGAAATACCGCTTAGGAAGTTCTCTATCATACACTTCACCCCTATAATAAAAATATGACTTCCTTATAGCTTATTCGAAGCAGGTAGTGTTTCATGACAGCCTGTATTAAAAATGAGTGAAAGTGATGGTATAGGTTAATTGTCTAGTTATCATAGTGAGCGATGAAGGGAAAGGATAATGAGGGGTTCAACATTTCTAGTCGATATTCTGTTTGAAAATCATACCTTTAAAGTGACATAAGAATTTTTCAATGATATTATATTGTTTGACCTATAATAAAAAGGAGCTGTTAGTAATGACGAAAAAAGGATACATACAATTTCAGACAGGTGAAAAAATCGAATTTGATTTATTTCCTAACGAAGCACCAGGAACAGTAGCGAATTTTGAAAAATTAGCAAACGAAGGGTTCTACAACGGTTTAAGTTTCCATCGTGTCATCCCTGGTTTCGTAAGTCAAGGCGGATGCCCTAATGGAAACGGAATGGGTGGACCTGGATACACGATTAAGTGTGAAACAGAAGGGAATCCGCATAAACATGAAGAAGGTTCACTTTCAATGGCACATGCGGGGAAAGATACCGGAGGAAGCCAATTCTTCATCGTGCATGAGCCACAGCCTCACCTAAACGGTGTTCATACAGTATTCGGTAAAGTGACGTCGGGAATCGACATCGCTAAGTCAATGCGAAACGGCGACGTAATGGAGAAGGTAGAAGTTTTCGACGCTTAAGGGAAGAGGGACGGACCTTATTTCCAGTCAAAAGATCATGATCAAGCAAAAACAATAGTTGAAATGACTTTGACGATATTGTAATATATTAATACAGGCTGCGTTGTACGTAATCATAACGAAGTTTTAACCTTTAAACTGTAATAGGGAGTTTTACATCGAAGTTGGAATGTCAAGCCTCCACGACATGAGGACGACAGGAAACCTTCTGCAAACACCCACTTTGAGGAGTGGTGGTTTAAAACTTTCTTATATCTCATTACGGCAAATGTGGCTCCTAATAGCAGTATCTCAAGCCAGTTCCCAATCGGGGGCTGGCTTTTATATGCCCAAATGCTGTTGAGGTCATTAAAAAGACCGGATCTCAAGGAGATCCGGTTTGTTGATTATGTATCGAGGCCCCTCCCGTCCGTACATGGTTAAGTGTCCCGCAACAAGCGAATGTTCGGGAGGGGCAGTTATAGTGTAACACGGATGAATCCTATTTTGCAAAATGAATTAGTTCAGAACGCCATACCTTGTAAGGTACACATCAATGTCTGTGAAATCATGAACTTTAACAAAAGGAATATCTTTCTCTGACAAAATTGACTGAAGTGCTTTCATTGCAAATGTGACATCTGCCACTAATGCAGGATGACTGTCGGGTTCACTATCTCCTGCAAAATAAATCGTTTCATATTCCTGTTTAAGATCGGTAAGAACCTTTGATTTGTCTATCCCATATCTTTCAGAGTGATGTGGATGATGAGGATCAATATTCAAGTGAACATTCTTCTCCTTATAATAGCCTTGATTAGAATACACTTTAACATCCTTGATTCCATGCTGCTGCAGGATATGATGAATATAGTAATCTGTCCCTGCACTCAAAATGTAAAAGTCTCCACCTTGCTCCTGAACTTTACGGATGAAGGAAGGGACGTGTCCATCAATTTCGAGAGAATGGATGTCTTCGATGATTTGTTTCTCGTCTTGGTGTATGGATGTGAAAACACTCCGTAAGAAATCGATATCCTTTAGGTCTCCAGCTTTCCATTGTTTGAATAATTCTTGTCCCTCTGCAAAGTATTTCTCCAATACCAGATGATAAAAATCCTTTTTAGAAATCGTCCCGTCAAAATCAGAAACAAATGCCCATCTTTTCATACAGACTCCTCCTCATGACTAGTCCAATCGATTGTATCATGTTAGATGCGGAGGAGGAAGGGGTCTATTAATAAACCATAACAATATTATGTAAACTATTAGGTGGTGAAAAAATCACCCCACTATAATGCAAGGTGATGTGGTATTATTTTTTCATACTATAAATGAACCCCTTCAGTACTTCTGGAGTCCGTTTCGCTTCTTCAACTGCGTGGTTGATCGTGGTCTTTTTGTTTTCTATATCTTCCTGAATTTCTCCCTGAGTTTCTTGTAACTGATTTGCTTCCGCTGTCATTTTATCCATACCGGCTTGAATTCGACCCACCGTTTGATTCATTTCATTTATGACGGGTCTCGTTGTCTTGACTGTCTTCATGAGTGCTGTCCCCAGCATGACCAAAGCAATCACCATTAACGCAATACTAGCATAAACCACCCACATGTCACTTTCACCTCAATATACTTTGTTTTTAGTTATATTCCCTAAATGGGATGAAAATAACGCGGGAAAATTAATTTCACCTGCTGTTTACTATATTCTACATAGCTAGTAATCTAATAGATAAGTTTAACCATTTAGAATAGGGAGTGATAGATATGATAAAGGCCATTATGTTTGATCTGGATGATACGTTATTATGGGACTCAAAAAGTATTGAAGAAGCTTTTAAAGTAACCTGCCATTATGCTGAAACGAAAGTCGGAGTTGACCCGGGGGCTTTAGAGCAAAGTGTCAGGGAGAATGCGAGAAAGCTGTATGCGAATTATGATACTTATGAGTTTACCCGGAATATTGGGATTAATCCATTTGAGGGATTATGGGGGGACTTTTTAGATGAGCATGATGAGGGATTCCGTTTGATGAAAGAAATCGTCCCTGCTTATCGGAAAAAGGCTTGGACCGATGGATTGCAATCATTGAATATCATAAATGAAAAGCTTGGAGAAGAATTATCAGAAAGGTTTCGCAAAGAAAGGAGAGAGAGACCTTTTGTGTATGAAGATACGTTTCAAGTATTAAATGAAGTGAAAGGGAAATTTAAACTATTGCTCTTGACGAATGGGTCACCGCATTTACAAAGGACAAAACTTGATAAGACCCCGGAACTCGTCCCTTTCTTTGAAGAAATTATCATTTCAGGTGATATTGGAAAAGGGAAGCCTGATGCGGCCATGTTTCACCATGCATTAGAAAGGCTGAATCTTGAAAGGGATGAGGTCATCATGGTAGGTGATAATTTACATACAGACATTCTTGGGGCTTCTAGTCTCGGGATAAAAACCGTATGGATCAACCGCCGCATGGAAAATTCTAAAGAAATTGTCCCTGATTATGAGATTACCGAGCTTCATGAAGTTCTTGGAATTGTAAATGACATGGGTTGATTTAGAGAGGCTTCAAAGTGAAGCCTCTTCTCTTATCTATTCACTACAGTCATAATCGTCTGCCGCTTTTCATACTATTCACGGATGACACGTAAGAAGGAGAGTTAGGATGAATGGAATAGGAATACACCAAATAAGTGTTCATACGCCCCAGTCACGTGTATGGGAATTCGTCAGGGATCTGAATGCATGGGCTCATCTTGTGCCTGGATATATTGAGCATACAATCCTTTCAGTTTCTCAATCAGTGTGGAAATTCAATGCTCATTATGGAGTTGTGAAAAAAAAGGTACATGTTCAAGTTGAGATTACAGAATGGATGGAACCGGTTCAAGTGAAATTCAAGTTAAAGGGTGTGAATCAAACACTGACGGGTGAAGGGTATTTTAAAGCAGAAAAAATAAGCAACACCACCACTGATATGACGGGATATTTAAAGATTCAATCCACAAGTGTCCTGGCAGGCTTCTTGGAATCACTATTTGATAAAATGATTCATAATCTTACAAAGGAATTGACTGAAGCAGTTGCTGATGCAATACAGAGAAACAACAAATAACCGGCATGCCCATTTCATCTTGATGGCATGCCGGCTTTAGTTTCGATTCATCAGTCATTCATGCCAGCTAAATATGCTATAATGAACTATTTGTAAGCAACTGAATTGTTAGTTTAAGTAAAGATACATACACTATAGAGTACAAAGTATAAATCGCCTAAACGGTTAAAGGGGTCTTACCATGCAAAATCTTCACCTGCTTCAAGAAGAAGCAATAGAGGAAACCAAACAAAAAATAGAAGATGATATAACCAGTTTCTTAGAGAAAAGAGACGACTGTCCTTCTTTTCATGAGTATGTTTCAGAAAGAAGCGCATTCTTTCATCAAATCTGGACGAATATCTGGCTTAACAAAGTCACGAACGATGTTCTTCGAAGCCATAAGAAGGCTTTCTTAAGAAAGAGAGGCTACGATATCGAAGGAACAGACAAAAAATGGATTAATAAGTTGTTCCGTAACGAGATAAGAGATTATGAGCCGTTCCACATACTAAATTGGCTTAACGAAAATCAACCTTCAGACCGGGATTGGGAAGAACGCCATAAACGGGTTAGGGAAAATTATCTGAAAAGAAACGAAGAAAAAAAACAGGCTGCCCTTCAAAAAGAAATCCGGAAAGATATTCTTGCCTTTATAAACAAGGAGCTGGAAGAACATGAGCTCCAGTGGTATGTGGAGCTGCGCTATCTATTTTCGAAGAAAATCGTACATGATATGACGACGAAAACAAAGTATGGTCAAACAGAACCATATATGTTGGAAGAGAAATTAGAAGCAGAAGGAAAATTTACAAGAGAATCCTTTACAACTGTTTCTGGTTTTCTTAAGGAATATACCGGTTCCATACATAAGAAGAGTGAGCACTGGGACGGTCCTGTATGGGAATATGAAACCTTTCTTTATCCCTATGAGAGGTTTGTCTACTACCATTTAGAACAAATTGTTTATCGTTCATTACTAAATCAAATACCGGAACGATTATCGTCCGATTACGTCACTGTATTCGGACAACCCTTATCAGAGGAGCGCTTAAGCAGGCTGAGTCATCACACACTCCTGACTCTGAAAACAGCTTTCTTCACCAAAATACAAAATGAAGATGTTGCGGATCTTTTTGAACTTGCCGAAAAGCCATTTGATGAAAAGACACACGTTACCATCTACAAAAGGGATCTAGAAGAACGGGAGAAGAAAAAGGCTGCTGAGTTAGCTGAATTAAAGCGGAAGGAAGAAGAAGAACAGAGGATGATGGAAGATATTTTTGGACGGGAGTATAGTCCTTCGTTTCGTGGAGATATCAAGTATATCCTCCATATCGGCGAAACCAATACAGGCAAAACCCATCGCGCCATCAGCAGGATGAAGGAAGCCGCCACCGGGATGTATCTGGCACCACTCAGGCTTCTGGCTCTGGAGATATTTGACACATTAAATGCAGAGGGAGTACCTTGTCATCTGAAAACCGGAGAAGAGGAAAAAGAAGTTGCCGGAGCGAAACATGTGTCTTCTACCGTTGAGATGTTCTATGAAAAACACGAGTATGAAGTGATTGTGATTGACGAAGCTCAAATGCTGGCCGATCAGGACAGAGGCTTCTCCTGGTACCGGGCCATTACAAAAGCAAGGGCGAAAGAAGTACATATCATCGGGAGTGAAAATGTCCGTGACCTGCTGATGGAGTTATTGGGAGAAGGAAACGTTCAGGTCCATAATTATAAGAGGGATATCCCCCTTCAAGTTGAATCGAAAGAATTTCAACTCAGGCATGCCAAAAAAGGAGATGCACTCGTTTGCTTTTCACGTAAGAAGGTCCTGGATACGGCTTCAAGATTACAGAATAACGGTCACAAAGTAAGCATGATCTATGGAAGTATGCCACCTGAGACCAGGAAGAAGCAGATGATGCAATTCATTCAAGGGAAGACCAATATGATTGTAGCTACAGATGCAATCGGAATGGGTTTAAATCTGCCGATCCGAAGAATTGTGTTTCTTGAAACAGATAAATTTGACGGAACGAGAAGGAGAAGACTGACATCACAGGAAGTAAAGCAGATTGCAGGCCGTGCAGGCAGAAAAGGAATATATAATGAAGGAAAAGTGGCTTTTACGAAGGATATTAAAGTCATGAAACATCTGTTAAATCTGCAGGACCCTTCTCTTCAAACGTTTGCCATCGCCCCGACAAGTGGTGTATTTGAACGTTTTCAGCGATATTATCATGACCTGGACATGTTTTTTAATTTTTGGGAGAAATTCGAAAGTCCTTATGGAACAGAGAAAGCGGCCCTGTTGGAAGAAAAGGAGCTGTATGAATTAATCCGCGGCACCGATATTGAGGCTAAGCTTACGTTAAATGATCTGTACGGATTTTTACATCTTCCTTTTTCCAAAAAAGAGCCTGAGCTAACCGAGCAGTGGTTAGAGAGTATGTATGCCATTGTAAACAGAGAAGAACTACCTGATCCCCCTGTAAAAAGCAGAAACCTTGAAGAAAAAGAGGTTTCCTATAAGGCTGTGGGACTGCATCTCTTATTCCTCTATCGCATGGGAAGACAAACAGAAGCTTATTATTGGGAGCGGATTCGAAGCGAAATCGCCGATGGAGTACATGAAAGCCTAAGAACAGAGGTCACCTCCATGACCCAGACATGTAAACAATGTCGAAAGAATTTGCCTCCTGGCTTTGGATTTCCCATTTGTGACCGATGCCACCGGACAAGGGTGAAAAGAAGAACAAGAAGGAACCCGCCTCATTCCTGATTCCCTTGAGCAAATCATATGGAAGATGAGTGGATTTATGGTACGATCGTTAACGAGTGAATAATGTAAAAGAGGTGCGATTGATGAAGATTGAAGTTTGGTCAGATTATGTATGTCCATTTTGTTATATAGGAAAACGCCGTTTAGAGGAAGCACTGGAGCAATTTCATCAACGTGATCAAGTGGAGATTGAGTTTAGAAGCTTCGAACTGGACCCAAGTGCGCCTGTTGATACGGACATGAGTATCCAGGAACTTCTGTCAAAGAAGTACAGAACTTCCCTTGAACAAGCCCAAAATATGACTGATAGCATGACGCAGCAAGCAGCAGCGGTTGGTCTCGATTTTCGCTTTGATACCAGTATACCGACAAACACCTTTGATTCTCACCGCCTGACAAAGTACGCGGAAACAAAAGGAAAAGGGGAAAAGCTTACCGAATTGCTGCTACACGCTCATTTTACTCTTTCAAAGCATATAGGTGACAAGGAAACCCTGGTGGAGATAGCGAAACAAGCTGGTCTGGACGGGGAAGAGTCAAAAGCAGTACTTGAAGGAAGTGATTTCTCCCAGGATGTCCGATCCGATGAGGAAGAAGCGAGACAAATTGGTGTGCAAGGTGTTCCTTTCTTTGTGATCAATCGGAAATATGCGATTTCAGGTGCTCAACCTAAGGACGTTTTCTTAAATTCCATCCAAAAAGTATGGGAAGAGGAAAATGAATCTTCATCCCTTCAGCAACTTGGGACGGATGGTATGGCATGTGATGAAAATGGATGCGACATCCCTGAGAAGTAAAGGTTAATAAATGAAAAAGCAAGTGAAGACCTCACTTGCTTTTTCATATTTATAGATTCGCTTTAATTGCTGAAGAAATTTTCTGTGAAATATGGCTGATTTTTCTCGTTAAATGCGACTCCCACACCAAGTTGCTCATATTGAGGTTGGAGGATATTGTCCCTGTGACCTTTTGAATTCATTAATCCCTCGTGGGCAAAGATTGAACTAAGTTGACCGTAGGCTAGATTTTCCCCTGCTGTACGGAAAGCAATCTGATCTTCTTCCATGCGGTCGAAGGGGGATTGCCCGTTTAAATTTGTATGACTGAAGTAGTCCTGTTCAGCCATATCCATACTGTGTTTCCTGGCAGTATCCTTCACTTGATCGTCCCAGGCTAGGATCCCCAACCCTTTTTCCACGCGGGCTGCATTGGTCAGGTCGAAAAGCTGGAATTCAAACCCTTCTTTTAACTCGGTACTACCCTCTGAATATAAATTCTTCTTTCGGGATTCCAGGCGTTCATCGATAATTTGAATGGCGGTGACGGTATCATCTTCGTGCTTGTCATAAAACACCGTCACATAGCTTCCATCCACTTGAAAGACTTCCTGTTCTCCATTGTTCTGGAGCTGGAAAAGGGTTAACCCTTTCCGGATAGTGGTCAATGGCTTTCCAAGCTCATCCTGTACCACCTGTTTGGAAACTCCCATCTTTATTCCTGATGAGGAAGAAAGGAGGGATTGATTTGTATAAAGGCCATTCACTGCATCATTTTCATCATAAGATACCATAAGGAAATTACGGTACTGTTGATGATAAGCATACCATGCTCCCCCATATTCATTCGTCGTCTTTCTCATTGCTTCACCGAGTTCCTTCTCAACCGCCTCTTTTGGATCGCCCAATTCAATATTATGGACAGAGAACATTTGATCAGTCGGTACACTTAAAGGGGGCTTCTCTTTAGGAATCTCTTCAGTTGATGTATCAGATGGCGTTTCCAGATCCCTGAATGAGTCATCCAATTCAATAAGCAGAAGGGTTACTTCATTATAGATTCGATCAAACGTGTCTTGAACTTTAGGACTGTTTTTGATTTCCTCTAATTTTAAAAGTACAGATTCGAATTCTGTAGCACGGACTTTTTCTTCCCAAGCAGGTTTGGATATATAGGCAATTCCAATCAATAGGATAATAAAAAATAATCGTCTCAATGATGACACCCCATTCTACTTTCCATTGTATCCATTTTGGTGCATTTGTAAAAAGAGAAATGCTTATCCACTAGATAGTACCCAACCTGAACCAATTTCAATCCAAGGAAGCTGTTTTAGTATGGACGGCTCTGGGTAACATAATAGCATAAGGTTCAGAAGACAAACTTACATATAAGGGGAAATACACGATGAAATTATCACATGAAGAACGCATTCAATTACATGAATTCAATAATTTGACGAAATCTTTAAGTTTTAATATGTATGATATTTGCTATACAAAGACCCGGGAAGAGCGTGAGGCGTATATCGAATATATTGACGAGCAATACAATGCAGAAAGGTTAACGAAGATACTGACACATGTTTCGGATATCATCGGTGCCCATGTATTGAATGTTTCAAAGCAGGACTATGTGCCCCAGGGAGCAAGCGTGACGATCCTGGTTTCAGAAGGGCCGATTGTGGAAGTTCCCACCGAGCATTTTGATGAGTCACCCGGACCATTACCATCAGCCGTTACGATGCATCTGGATAAAAGCCATATTACGGTCCATACGTATCCTGAGTATCACCCACATGAAGGGATCTCTACTTTCAGGGCTGATATCGATGTTTCGACATGCGGGGAAATCTCTCCTCTGAAAGCACTGAATTATCTTATTCACTCCTTCGACACGGATATCATGACCATGGATTATCGGGTGAGGGGATTTACGCGTGATATTAATGGGAAAAAATTATTTATCGACCATGATATCAATTCCATTCAGAATTATATTCCAGAAGAAATTAAAGATGAATACGACATGATTGATGTCAATGTGTATCCGCAGAATATTTTCCATACGAAATGTAAATTGAAAGAGTTCGATTTAAACAACTATTTATTTGGGTATACAAAGGATGTACTGGATGAAAGTGAAAAAGATGAAATCACAGATAAAGTAAAAATGGAAATGGACGAAATCTTTTATGGTAAGAACATTCCGAAAGCATGATAATGAAATGAGCATCTCCCAACCGAAATGAAGAGGGAGGTGCTCTTTTTGATTGTTGTCTCCAATAATAAACAGATTTCCCTCATCCTATGGGATAAAAATGCTATATTCTCATTATTGCGAATATAGATTTGGGGAAGGGAATCCCATTGGTCATGAAGAATAGGTAAATATACTTGAAATTCAAGAGGAGGTAACAAGGGATGAATTCACATGAAATTGAGTATGTATTGCATGGAGATGATATGCAATTTGTTGAAATAGAGCTGGATCCCGGCGAAAGCGCTGTAGCAGAAGCTGGTGGAATGATGATGATGGAAGACGGAATCGGGATGGAAACCATTTTCGGTGACGGCTCACAAGGTGGCAGTTCAGGAGGATTCTTAGGTAAACTTGTGGGTGCCGGAAAGCGCATATTAACAGGTGAAAGTTTATTCATGACCGTGTTCACCAATGAGGGGATGGGGAAAAAGCATGTCTCCTTTGCTGCCCCTTATCCTGGGAAGATTATTCCTGTCGACTTAAGTGAGTTAGGCGGGAAGGTTGTGTGTCAGAAGGATGCCTTTCTTTGTGCAGCAAAGGGAGTATCAGTCGGAATCGATTTCCAAAAGAAGTTAGGTACCGGTTTCTTTGGAGGCGAAGGGTTTATCATGCAGAAGCTTGAAGGAGACGGGTTAGCTTTTCTTCATGCTGGGGGAACGATTCATAAGAAAGAACTTCAGCCAGGAGAATTGTTACGGGTCGATACGGGGTGCCTGGTGGCTATGACCAAAAATGTCGACTATAACATCGAATACGTCGGAAAAATAAAATCAGCCTTCCTGGGGGGAGAAGGGTTATTTTTTGCCACGGTTCGCGGCCCAGGGACCGTATGGATCCAGTCACTTCCATTCAGCCGACTGGCAGAAAGGATTTATGCGAGTGCACCTCAGGGCGGGGGCCGTTCCACAGGTGAAGGAAGTTTACTTGGGGGAATTGGTGACTTCCTAAACGGTGACGATTAAAGAGCAGAATAGCTTATAAAACACTTCCATCCCTTGGAAGTGTTTTTTTATTCAGGTTCGCAGTAGGCATACACCTATTTCTATTCATCATCATACGTTAAAGAAATGATGTAGAAAGGGTGATTGCATGGCAGGAAAGGTTCGGCATTATTATGCTGGAGGGAATACGGCTAAAGGTTTTTACAGTCTTTATGATTCCGTTCTGGAAGGATTGGGAAGATTATATATATTAAAAGGTGGTCCGGGTACGGGTAAATCCTCTTTGATGAAGTCTATTGGAGAACGTTTTGAGGAAAAAGGATTAGACGTGGACTATTTACATTGTGCTTCTGATAATCAATCCATCGATGGTGTCCTTCTTCCGGAGTTTGGAGTGGGAGTTGTTGATGGAACAGCGCCTCATGTGATAGAACCGAAGGCTCCGGGAGTCATCGAGGAATATGTAAATTTAGGGGTGGCCTGGGACTCTGAGGAACTTTCCCGTCATAGAGAAGTGATTCTTAAATTGAATGATCATATTGCCTCCCTTTTTAACAAAGCTTACACAAGCTTTGCCGCGTCCTTGAGAGCACATGACGAAATTGAGGATATATATATTTCCAATATGGACTTCAAGGAAGCGAACGAATTAACAGATGAGTTGATATCCCTCTTCTTTCATAATCAGAACTTGTCTAAAACCCCGGCAGTTAAACATCGGTTTTTAGGAGCGGCGACACCCGAAGGGGCAGTAGACTTCATTCAGAACTTAACAGAGGATGTTCCCAAACGTTACTTCATTAAAGGGAGAGCAGGTTCAGGGAAGTCGACGATGTTAAAGAAAATTGCTGCTGCCGGAGAAGAAAGAGGTTTCGATGTAGAGGTCTATCATTGTGGATTTGATCCGAATAGTCTTGATATGTTGATCATCCGGGAGAAAGGAATCGCCATTTTCGATAGTACCGCACCCCATGAATACTTTCCAGATCGGAATTCTGATGAAATCATCGACATGTATGAAAGATGCATCACGAAAGGGACAGACGAGAAATATGCTGATGAAATTGAACGGACGACACAAGGTTATAAGGATAAAATGAAAGAAGCCGTCTCGTATTTGAAAGAAGCGAAAAATCAGCGTCAACGACTTGAATCCATCTATGTAAATGCCATGGACTTCTCAAAAGTAAATTCCCTGAAAGAAGACATTTTTCAGGGAATGAATGAATTTATTCATAGGTAAAAAAGTCAAAACAGTAAGAGAACAAGGATACCTGAACAGTGGGCTTGCTATTGCCCTTGTATTTCATATATTTCCAAAACGCTCTCTTCACAAAAATGATGTTTTTTTAACGTACGTTCTCCCCGAAGATGAGGGGAACTGCTCTTGATCGGGACGCCAGTATATCAGTTGGTGACTTCGAAGTTCCCCTCAACATCTTTAAGAGTGAAAGGTGAAAGAGCTAAATGAACATAACAACAAAGAGCAAAATATCTGTAATCACAACAGAAACTGCATCTGGATAAGATGAAAGAAACTCCCTTTGAAATCAATTGCTCCCTAACGAAAGAAAAAAAGTGAAAGAGGTTGGGGACAGAAGGATTTATACCTAAATAAAATCCGAACTAATATTCCTGCAAAAAACGGAATATAGTTCGGGTTTTGCGTTTATTGAAATACACCTAAGATTTCAATTCTATCCAGAGGTTGACTGGAGTACAAGACGCATACTCCTGCGGGAAGGGAAGCATATGTGAGACCTTATCAGCCTCTGAGCAAAGCCATTCCGCATCCCTATCAGGAGGCTCACGGGCTACCTGCGGAAAGCGGAGTATTGGAGGGAAATCATTAGAGGTATAAAGACGCCTCACTGGAATTGTTTGTGTTAATGTGAGGGTTTTTAAGTTATGTCCAAGCCTCTTTTTGTGCGATAATGTCGGAATGCACTTGAAACTATTTTAGAATAATAATCGAAAAATGACATATTATTTTAGGATAATAAAGGATCAGGTGCAGCTTTATGGTACGATAATTAAGAGAAATGTTTTATAAAAAGGGGTTAAATAAGACAAAATGAATCTGGTGTCCTGGAATGTAAATGGTATAAGAGCATGTGTGAAAAAAGGATTTTTGGATTATTTCCAACGGGTGGATGCAGATGTTTTTTGCCTGCAAGAAACAAAGCTCCAAGACGGACAAATTTCGTTGGATTTAAAAGGTTATCATCAATATTGGAACTATGCGATAAGAAAAGGGTACTCTGGAACAGCCGTATTTACTAAAAAAAAGCCATTGTCGGTTGCATATGGAATGAACGGTGATAGTGAACCTGAAGGGAGGATCATCACATGTGAATTTGATTCTTTTTATTTGGTTAATGTGTACACCCCTAATTCCAAAAGAGATCTTTCAAGGATTGGTGAACGTCTTGAGTGGGAGGATGCGTTAAGAGAGTATCTTCTAAAATTGGACAAGGAGAAACCTGTCGTTCTCTGTGGGGATTTGAATGTCGCGCATGCTGAAATCGACTTAAAAAACGACAAGTCCAATCGAGGAAATTCAGGATTTACGGATGAAGAGCGGGAGAAAATGACCATTCTTCTCAGGGAGGGGTTTGTCGATAGTTTCCGACATGTCCATCCTAAAAGGGAGGATGCATTTAGCTGGTGGTCTTATATGGATCATGTCCGTGAACGGAATATAGGATGGAGAATCGACTATTTTATTGTTTCGAGCCGGATCTCCCCAATGATTAAGGAAGCTCAGATTCATTCGGAAATCCTCGGCAGCGATCATTGTCCTGTATACTTAGAGTTAGAGTAGTACATACAAGAAGTAGACCATATGATAATGGAGGGTAAAGGATGCTTTCAAAAAGATTACAGCAATTTATTGATGAGTCGGATGGTAAGGTGGCATTATTTCAACTGGAAAAAGATTATGCAGTTAAGCAAGGGTTAACAGGAACTGATAAGATTCATCCCCCGTCGTCTGCTTCGCGGTTTGAGGAAGCTTACATTGAGCGAAGCCATAAGGAAACAGAAGAATTGATTAACGTTGAGTCTTACCAATTTATTGAACAACAATCGATCAGTTACCTGAAGGAACACATAGACGAGTTCATTTTCCTTGAATCAGCGTGGTTCGAAGTGATCGGAGTGGATGCTGTTTCATTGGAAGTGGACGATGTGTTTGGAACATATGATGCGATGCTTGGATTAAAGTTACAGAAAAAACAACGTGATCCTATCGAGAAATACCTTGATGAAACGCTTAACGGAAATACTTCCTATGATTTGTTATTCAATGGGGAGGACGGGTTGTGGGATCTGAACTTCACCTTAAATGATCACCCTGATTTTCATGAAGGATTAACCATGCTGGCAGCCTATGAGCTCGTATATGATTTCCTTTTTCACCTTCTGGAGTCAGTGGATGCAGGGTGAAATGACCCTCCCTTCGTATTACCGTGTACGAAGGGGATTTTTTTTGCTTCTTACCGGTGGAGATAGATGGTATAGTAAAATGAGAAAATTTGGTAGAATGTGCAAATGCAATGAAGAAAGAACATCATGATGAATAGAAAGAAAGATGTATTTACTAATTTTTTTGAGTCGGAGGATGGGCTTGTTGGCGATTAAACTCTCAATTATCTTTTTTTGTATGGTAATAGTGTCTTTATACATCATGAGAACATACCGTAATTTGTCTTCTGTGGAGAAGGAGAAATTAAAAGAGGAGCTTAGGAACCCAGTCACGCTTCTCTTGATTGCATTGGTTTATATTGGTATTATGGCTCTTTTTATGGGGCTTTTTTTAGATTTTGATGTCCTGAAATACATTGCGTTTGTTTTGATGGGGTTTGGCTTGGTGTTCATTGGTGCAGAAGAATGGAAAGAGGATTTCAAGAGAGGGTTGCTGATCGTAACCGCTGGAAGCGCTGTCCTTTTAGTAACAGGGTTGCATTGTGTCGGAATGTTCTTCTAAAGGAAATCTGGAATATGATACATCTTGCTGCTATGAAGCTGTGAGTTTCTGCAATAATAGTGAAGGGTCTAAAATGGCGGTGGAACACAGAAAGTGTTTCACCGCATATACTGCCTGTTTCAATGATTAAAAGGGTCCCCCTCATTTCCGTTTGCGGATCTCTTCTGTCACCACCTGTGCGAGATCATCGTTTCCAAACAGGGAGAGGACACCGAGTAAGGTCGTATCAGGGATTTATTCAGATTCTTCTTTAGGTACAGTTAAGTCGATCCCCTGCAAAAGGGCTGGATTAGCATCTTGATCGGGATAGGCCTTTCGGTAGAGAAAAGCCGGATCAAGATCGTGGTTAACGCACCACTGAGCGAAAACGAGAATCATCATATGCTCGTCCTTCTGATAATTTTGAATGATTTTTTCCTGCATTTCTTTAGAGTTCATTGAATTCTCTCCTTAAATCGTATCTCTTTCTATTATAACGAAGATTATGCAGCAAGCCCATTCATTTGGTTAAGAGTGATGAGAGGAATACGTTTTTAAAATCCACCGGTTTAGGTGTATAATAGGGTGATAAACGAAACTTGTTTCACATTGAAAGGAAGTCAGAGAAATGAACATTACAAGGCATACTGCAGAGGAACTTAAAGATCCTACCGGAATCCTTAGCGGAGAGCGTTATGAAGTTATACTTGATATTGAAGTACCCGAGGATGATGAACTTTACAGCGAGCAGGGTATATATATAAAAGCCATTTTTGTTCGTGACGAGAGCGGTTCCAGGATCGTACAGTCGACCATAGTTGAAAGAAACACTGAAGCATATCTTGATTTTGAATTAGAAGAAGATGAAGAAAGTCTCCTTCTTTCATATTGCATGGAAAATATCAGGTAAACGAGTTTTAACCTCAACATTCGTATCATTACGAATGTTGAGGTTTTTTTATTGGTTCATTTTTTATCTCACCATAAATATCCCATATTAACCCTTTGTCTCTGGGAATGCCGATCATTCTGATAATTTAGAATTGGCACGAAAATTGCATGATAATGAATGGAAGACAGATTAATAGAAGGGGGAAAGATTGATGAATGATTATTGGGGTAAAGCAAAGAATTTATTTATTATGCTGACCGTATTTACAGTTATCATCAGCTTGGCAACCAGCGCATATGCCAACGAAAACAAGAGTAGCATCAAGGGGAATCTAGTGATTGTAGGAGGAGCTTTAGGCAGCAGTAACGCGGCTGTTTACGAAGAATTCATCAAATTGTCAGGAGGGAAAGAGAAAGCAAAAATTGGTATCGTTCCTTCTGCTTCAGGCTCTCTGAAATCATCAAATCAATTCAAAAGAGATTTGATTTCGTATGGTGTAGATGAAAAATCGATTGAAATCCTTCCTCTTTCAGCTCACGATTTCTCAGGTTCAGAGGAAGACGAAAGCAAATGGAAAAATAATGCTCAAAAGAAAGAAATAACAGAAAGAATCAAGAAGCTGACAGGAATTTGGTTTGTCGGAGGAGACCAGCTTAAGATCACAGAGGCATTGGTGAAGAAAAATGGGAAAAACACGAAAGCATTAAATGAGATGTGGAATATTTATCGAAAGGGAGCCGTCCTGGGTGGGACAAGTGCCGGAGCGGCCATCATGAGTGATGTGATGATTACAGGGGGTGACAGTCTAGGAGGGCTTCGTCAACAGTTTGTCACTGAAGACGTATCCGATCCGGATGAAGAATATGCACCTGTCTACATTGAAAAAGGGCTGGGATTCTTTCAATGGGGAATCGTAGATCAACATTTTAATGAAAGATCACGATTAGGCAGACTGGCTGCATCAGCCATCCGCTATGAAACGGACAAAGCCCATTTTGCCTATGGAATTGATGAAGATACGGCGATGGTGGTGAACAATGAAAAACAGACCATTTCAGTAGTAGGCAGAAGCAACATTACGGTAGTGGATGTATCCCGATCAGCCCTCACAGGGAAAGAAATAAAGAACATTGATCTCAGCTATCTCTCTCCCGGAGATGTACTTAATGTGAAAGAGAACGAATTCAACATAAGTGAGGATAAGGTTGAAACAAAAGGCTATGAATATTATCATTTCAAACCACTGCCCGCCACTGGAGTTCTATCATCCTATGGAACATTACCCCATTACCTGTCGTATTCCCTTGTGGACAATGAGGCTGTAAGAGAGGTTTACAGTTATATATATGATAGTGATGGAAATGGTTTTGAACTGAAGTTCAGGCAGACAGATGAAACAAACGGGTATTGGGGTTATCAGGATGGACAAAAGGATTCTTACTCCCTGTTACATGTGGAAATGAATGTCTCACCTGTATCAATGAATGTTAAAAAGAATAGTCAGCTTTCAAAAGACTTTCATTCATCTTCATTAGAAGTATCTGAAAGTTCTTTTGTCAGCGAAACCAAAGGAAGCCTGGTAATCGCAGGGGGGGCTTTAGGGAGTAGTAACGAAGAGGTATACAGCGAATTCATTAATAGGGCTGGTGTAAACGGGAAGATAGGGATCATCCCGGCTGCAAGTTCTAGCTTAAAGTCTTCACATGCATTTAAAGTGGATCTGACATCATACGGTGTGTCTGATGAAAATATTGACATTCTTCCACTATCGAATCATGACTTTAAAGGAACAGAAGAAGATGAGTCTAAATGGATGAATAATAAAAATAATCCAGATGTAGCAGAAAATATTTTGAACTATGATGCCATTTGGTTTGTAGGTGGAGATCAAACAGATATCACCCGGTCATTGTTAAACCAAGATGGATCAAAATCATTGGCTCTTGAAAATATTTGGAAGATATATCGAGAGGGAGCCGTTCTCGGAGGAACGAGTGCAGGGGCTGCGATCATGAGCGATGTGATGATTGCTGGAGGTGGAAGCTTCGACACGCTGACAAATGGCTTTACAGATACGTATAACGGAATGTTCCAACAAGAAGGCGGACCTGGATATCTCGAGAAGGGATTAGGATTCTTCCCGTACGGTATCGTGGATCAGCATTTTGATAAAAAAGCACGATTGGGACGTTTGATAGCAGCCACCGCCGAACACGGGGAAGACAATGAATGGTCTTATGGAATCGATGAAGATACGGCTATGATAGTGGATAACGAAGCTAAGACCATTGAAATAAAGGGAAGAGGCGGTGTTTCAGTAGTGGATTTGAGTCAGTCAGACCTGTCACCATCATCTCATACGTATAAAAACATACATTTATCATGGATTACCTCTGGTGATCAATTTAATTTAAATACAATGGAATATTACATAAGTGATCATAAGGTTTCTACCAAAGACTATGAATACTATGAATATAAAGCTCTTCCTCATACAGGTGTATTAACGCCGCATCCGTCCCTTGCAAATTATGTAAGCTACAGCCTCCTTGATAACTTTGGGCAGGAAGAAGTAAAGAGTTATAGTTTCGCTGAAGATGAAGGATTCGAATTGACGTTCAAAAAAGGAAATCAAACGGAAGGCTTTTGGGGTTATAAAGATGGGAACAAAGATGATTACTCTTATCTGAATGTTAAAATGGATATCGTACCAGTAAAAGTCTCGATTAAAAACCAATAGAATGGAAAGGAAAGCCTGGGTCCATAAACGCTCGGGCTTTTTTCCATGGGAATATGCCTATTTAGACCATTTGCCGGTATATATAAAAGGTAGCATTTGCTATACTAGTGATAATAATATGCTAGCAAATGATAACATATTGATAGAAAAGGGGGGCGAACCTTGTCAGATCAAGGGAAAATGCAGCTTAATGTAAGGGTTGATAAGGAAACATCAAAGAAATTGGATGAAATCGTTGAATACTATCAGCAAAATACGAAAATCGGAAGGGTTTATAAAGGGGATGTCTTGACGGACATTATTCACAAATCCTATGAAGTCATGCAGAAGCAAAAATTAATTCAAAAAAGGAAATATTAGCCTGTTTCATTTCCTTTTATCCGGTGTATTTAAGTGATAGCTTGTGAAGTGCCAAGGATAGGAATTTGAATGTACGCTCCTACATAGGGTTTGATCTTCCATGAAGAATTGGGTCGGAACAATTTATGGCTTTCAATGAAAGTTGGGAGATTTTATGTGATACTAAAGCTAACATTGTTTAAATACTGAATGTAAAAGAGGGTTTTGTCTTGCAAATGCCGAAAAAAATAATCAATATCCAAAAAGGGTCTGGAATCTCACCATATATATGGAGCATCATCAGCATTCTCCCCTTTTATTTTATCTTTCAATCCTCCTCTACGATTGAAATCGTGGTGGGGATATCCTTGACAGTCGTATTTTTTATTTCTTTACGATTTGCGTTTCTTTCAAAAGATTGGCCGGTGTATTTATGGACCTCGATCTTGATCGGGATATCCATCATTATGACCATTCAGTTTAATTTTATCTATTTTGCTTTTTACATTGCTTACTACAATGGAAATATCAAAAACAGGGTTGCGTTTCTAACCCTCTATATCATTCATCTGGTACTGACCACGGCATCTATCAATTATAATTTCGTCTTACAGGATGAATTGTTTTTATCACAATTCCCATTTATTCTTATTATCTGGATCAGTGTCATTCTATTACCCTTCAATATTTATAATCGGAACAAACAGGTATTGCTGGAGGATCAGTTGGAAGATGCAAATAAACGCATTTCTGACCTGGTCAAGCAGGAGGAACGTCAGAGAATTGCCAGGGATCTGCATGATACGTTAGGGCAAAAGCTTTCTCTTATTGGTTTGAAGAGTGATTTGGCACGGAAATTAGTATACAAAGATCCTGAGCAGGCCCGAAGTGAATTAAAGGATGTACAACAAACGGCAAGAACCGCCTTGAGTGAAGTCAGGACAATGGTTTCTCAAATGAGGGGGATTAGGCTGAAGGATGAAATCGTCCGTATCAGGCAGTTGTTAAAGGCCGCGGAAATCGAATTCGTTGTGGAAAAGGACTTTATCTTCCCTCATACTTCCCTGTTTTTGGAAAATATTTTAAGCATGTGCCTAAAAGAAGCCGTTACAAATGTGGTTAAACACAGCAAGGCATCATACTGTGAGCTCACCATCGAAGAAACAGACAAAGAGATGACCATCGTGGTGAAGGATGACGGTGTTGGGATTGGAGAAGAATATACACACTCTAAAGGCAGCGGCCTGATCGGAATGAGGGAACGGCTGGAGTTTGTGAATGGAAGTTTGGAGATTATTTCAGAAAAGGGTACCACTTTGGTTATGAGGGTCCCTAAAGTGATTAAACAGACTGACAGGGAGGGAATGGAATGATTCGGATTGTAATCGCTGAAGATCAGAGGATGCTGTTAGGTGCCCTGGGCTCGCTGCTGAGCCTGGAAGATGATATGGAGGTTGTCGGAAAAGCGGGCAATGGTGAAGAAGCCATTGCTCTCGTACACGAGCTTAAACCCGATATCTGTATCATGGACATCGAAATGCCTGAAAAAACGGGGCTCGAAGCAGCAGAGGAATTGAAGGGAGAAGAGTGCAAAGTCATTATCCTCACCACCTTTGCCCGGTCAGGTTATTTTCAGCGTGCATTAAAGGGTGGGGTTAAAGGGTATCTATTAAAAGATAGCCCAAGTGAGGAACTGGCCAATTCCATCCGACTTGTGATGGACGGAAAGCGTATATATGCCCCTGAACTAATGGATGATGTGTATGGGGAAGAAAACCCCCTGACTGACCGGGAAAAAGAAGTGCTGGAACTTGTTGCCGACGGAAAAAACACTAAGGAAATCGCCGACGAACTCAGCCTTAAAACGGGTACCGTCCGTAACTACATCTCAACCATCCTGGACAAATTGGAAGTCAAAAATCGAATCGAAGCCATCACCCAATCAAGAGAAAAGGGATGGTTTAAATAATGGGACAGGGACGAACCTTGATGATGGAGGTTCGTCCTGTTTTAGCATGGAAATCATCAATTTTAATTCATTATTTATTATATTTATACATTTTTTTGCAGAGTAGTGAATTTATTTGCTGAAGAAATTTTTTTATGGATTTTAAATAGGGTTTTTTGTTGGTCTGTTCTATGATATCAATGGGTTTTTACTCATGATCAATCAGTGAGAGATAGATAAAAAGTATTGACAAGTAAAAGAATCATGGTACGATAGCTTCGAATACAAAATTTAATTGGACGATCCACTAGGGGTGCCTTGTAAAAGGCTGAGATTAAAGTGTGACTTTAAGACCCTTTGAACCTGATCTGGTTGAGACCAGCGGAGGGAAGTGGTGTTTGATGGTCACGTAGAATATCCGTTTATTCCTATGATCTCAAGCCACTTTCTGTATGCTGTATGCATAGCGGGAAGTGGCTTTTTTTATTGCCTGTTCGGGTCGTCTGGAAAAGGAGTAAGAGACAATGTCATTTTCTATGTTTTTAAGAAATGAAGTGAAAGAAATCTGGGAAGCAAGCTTTCAACATCCCTTCGTCAAAGGAATCGGTGACGGAACACTCCCCATTGAGAACTTCAGATACTACATCCTGCAGGATGCCTATTACCTCACTCATTTTTCCAAAGTGCAGGCTCTGGGAGCTGCGAAGGCAATGGATTTACATACTACATCACGAATGGCAGCACATGCTGTGGGAACGAATGAAGCAGAGCTCTCCCTTCATAAGAATTTTTCTGAACGATTAGGAATCACGGAAGTAGAAAAAAGGGAATTTAAACCTTCTCCCACGGCTTATGCATACACATCTCATATGTATCGTTCCGCACAGCTTGGAGGTCTCGCAGACATACTGGCCACCATCCTTCCTTGTTACTGGCTCTATTACGAAATAGGAGAAAGGCTGAAGGCGTGTACTCCAGAAGAGACCATCTACCAGGAATGGATTGCAGCTTATGGCGGGGAGTGGTTCAGGGAATTGGTGGAGGAGCAAATCATCCGACTCGATGAATTAGCGGAAACGATGTCTGAATCAGACAAAGTAAGAATGAGAGAGAATTTTATCGTAAGCAGCATCTATGAGCTGCAGTTTTGGGAAATGGCATACACCATGGAAGAGTGGTCATTTCAATCTGTACTGACTTCGGGAAGCGAAGGTGATGTACATGTCTAGATTAAAATTGACGGACATCTTAATAACAGTGGTCATTTCAATTGGTTTCGGGATTATTTACAAGCTTTGGGGACCTCTCTATAATGTGTTAAAACCATTGGGGATACATGCTGATCAACTTATTTACGGGATGTGGTTTATGGCCGCAACTGTCGCATTTTTGATCCTAAGAAAGCCCGGTGTGGCACTATTAGCTGAGATTGCAGCGTCTTCCGGAGAATTTTTGATGGGTTCTGAATGGGGCCTTGAAGTACTCCTGTTCGGCATGATTCAGGGGTTGTTTGCAGAATTGGTCTTTCTATTGACCCGTTATAAACGGTATGACCTTCTGGTGATCTGTGCTGCAGCCGTGGGCTCTGCTTTCGGCTCCATACTCTTGGACTACTTTAAAGGGTATATGGGGGATTTGGCAGTATGGAATTTATCCCTGTTCATTGCTGCAAGACTGATAGGCTCCATTGTCATTGCGGGGATTGGTTCCTATTATCTGGTAAGGGCATTGGAGAACACAGGCGTCACAAACCTGGTCAGAAGAGCGGATCAGAAAGAGTTCGATGCATTGGATGGATAAGGGAGAGATGATGTAATGCATGTGGAAAATTTGCGCTTGAAATTCCCAAAATCAGAAAAATTGTTGTTTAACGATTTAGATTTGGCTATTCGCAGTGGAGAAAAAGTTTTGCTTTTAGGACCATCTGGATCAGGGAAATCAACCTTTCTTCATGTATTGGCAGGAATAATCCCACAAGCAGTTGATGTCCCGATGAAATGCTCTTCCATTGAACATCCGGATTCATGGGGATTTGTATTTCAAGATCCAGACTCTCAATTTTGCATGCCTTATGCAGATGAGGAACTCGCCTTTGTTTTAGAAAATGTACAAGTTCCCCGTGAAGAAATGCCGGGGAAGATTGATTTGCTGTTGGATAGCGTAAAGTTAAAGCTACAAGATCCACATACGAAAATCTCCACACTCTCTGGAGGAATGAAGCAGAAATTGGCCATAGCCTCAGTATTGGCCCTTGAGCCTGATACTCTGTTCCTGGATGAGCCCACTTCGATGTTAGACGTGGAAAGTACGAAATCCATTTGGGATATCGTCAAGGAAACATGTCAGGATAAGACACTGCTTATCATTGAGCACAAGCTGGATCACGTATTGGAAATCATTGATCGCATCATCCTGTTCAATGAACATGGGAATATCCTGGCGGATGGATCCAAGGAAAACATTTTATCCAAATACAGGGACACATTGAAGGAGCTCGGGGTTTGGTATCCCGAAGCGTGGGAGGACCACTTGTCATCCCGCCCCCCTTCGGTGCTAAAGGTTCCGGGACCTATAAAATTAAACTTGGAAGACTTCAGGGGATATGTGAAAAAAGAAGTGAAAATACATATCCCAAAAGCGACAATCCATGTTGGGGACTGGATTGCCATCAAGGGGGAGAACGGCGCAGGCAAGTCAACATTCCTGCATAGTCTCATGCATTTTATTCGAACGACCGGAACTTATGAAGTGGATGGAATACAGGTAGGGGGAAGGGATTTGCCTCCAGATTGTGCGTTTGTATTCCAGAACCCTGAATTTCAGTTCGTCACAAACTCTGTTTTTGAAGAGGTGGCGTATACCTATCGATTACAGGGGATGGAGGAAGAAACTGTCAAGAGAAAGGTTCACAGACTTCTGAAACGATTCAAGCTCTTATCTTATAAATTTCACCATCCCTATCATTTATCCATGGGCCAAAAGCGGAGATTAAGCGTCGCAGCATCCATCGTCATGGACAAAGGAATTTTATTGTTGGATGAGCCAACTTTCGGTCAGGATGCCAGCAATACATTCGCCCTCCTTGACATGCTCCAGGTATACCAAAAAGAAGGATATACCATTCTAATGGTAACGCACGATCAGATGATTATGGACCACTATGCAACAAGAAAATGGGTGATTGAGAAAGGAAAGCTTGTTCAAGATCTTGATAATGAAGTTGTTAGGAGAAAAGCACTATGAATCTAGAAATCAACTATAAGGATACATGGCTGCATCACTTAAATCCAAGCTTCAAGTTATTGGCCTTGAGCGGAGTGTTTCTTTTCATTCTATTTGTTCATCACCTCAACTGGCTGGTTTATTTGACCCTGCTTATTTCTTTCATGCTCTGGTTCTTCTCAGGGCTTCCTAGAAGGATCATGATACTTATGATCCTGCCATTTCTGTTTGTTTTTCTTTCCACTTCTTCATCGATGATCCTTTTCGGTAAAGGGGAGACGATATGGCTGAAGTGGGGATTGATACAGGTAACGGAAGAAAGCTTTTACCGTGGGATTCATGTCGGGGTCAGAGCCTTTGTATTTGCTGTATTGGGCTTATTATTTGTGATAACGACAAAGCCTGTGCTTCTCTTTTATTCACTTATGCAGCAGATGAAAGTAAAGCCTAAGTACGCCTATAGCTTTATGGCTGCTTTCAGGCTCATCCCCATAATGGCAGAGGAAATCGTCACGATCCGCAATGCCATGAAAGTCAGGGGGATAGATGAAAGTCGAAATCTGATCTACAAAATGAAATGCTACATGATCCCGCTCCTGGCCCAAAGCATCAGAAAGGCACACCGGATCGCCGTGGCGATGGAAACGAAAGGATTTAAAGGGGAAGGGGAACGATCTTATTACTATCGAGTGGGGTTTTCAAGATATGATGGATACTTTGTTGGCAGCATTCTCCTCATCATATTGGTCAGCCTTTATGCTTCCACCCACCTGCCCATTTTCCCCGTGGGAGATGTTCGTCATGAGAGGTGAATCCAAAGGACAACTTCATGTCATATCCACTGGGAAACAATCAATGGAAGAGTTCGTGGAGATCTCGAAACACATTTCCCCAATTGTAGACCTGTTTCACCTGCGTGAAAAACGATGGACAAGTAAACAGATAATAGTGGCCGTTGAAAAGCTTGAGAAAGAAGGGATCCCTTTGGAGAAAATCCATATCAATGACCGTGCGGACATAGCCCTTATGAAGAACGCAGGAGGAGTCCAGCTTGGCCATCAAAGTGCCCACATCCATTTAGTGAAGAATGCCTTTCCCTCACTAAGATTGGGGTCGTCTGTTCATTCTGAAGGAGAAGCAGTGGAGGCATTTACAGGTGGAACTGATTTTTTGCTTTGCGGGAATGTGTATGCGACTTCTTCGAAACCTGGGAAAGCGGGTATTGGATTGGCAAGATTCAAGAGAGTGGTTCAGTCCGTACCTGTACCCACTATTGCGATCGGTGGCATCACACCTGAGAGAGTCGCGGAAGTCATGCAGACAGGAGCAAGGGGGATCGCGGTCTTATCAGGAATTTTTCTTGCAGGGGATCCCGTAAAGGCAGCCAGCTCTTATGATAAAGAACTGCGTAAGGAGGTGAACTGGTATGGTAAAGACATATGACGTACTGATTGTGGGGGGAGGAGTGATTGGCTGCTCCATCGCTTATCAGTTATGTAAAAGAGGAAGGAGTGTCCTCCTTCTTGAGAGGAATCAGCTCGGGGGAAAAGCATCTCAGGCCGCCGCAGGAATGCTTGGCGTCCAGACAGAATTACACGGCGGAAGCCCTCTATACAAGTTGGCAAAGGCGAGTCGGGATATGTACCCAGGATTAGCTGAGGAGCTAAAAGAATTAACAGGGATCGATATTCAATATGTAGAAAACGGGATGATTAAATTGGCGAAGACAGAGGAAGACGCGAAGGGTTTACTGGAGCTTACATCCATTGCAGAAAAAGAAGAAGGGCTTGAGTGGTTATCCCCTGGCAGTCTGTCTTTCTATGAACCTCATTTATCCAAGGACATGACAGGAGGTCTATGGATCCCGAAGGATGGAAATATATCAGCTCCGATGATTGTGCAGGGGTTGGGATTTGCGGCGGTTAGATTGGGTGCGGAAATAAAAGAATTTACGGACGTTCATGATTTTATTATAAAAGGCAACAGGATAGAGGGTGTTCAGACCTCCGCAGGTCCTTTTAGCGCAAAGGAAACGGTCATTGCGGGGGGCGCCTGGAGTCAGTCCCTGCTGACTAAGCTAAATGTTCCTTTTCAATCTTATCCAGTTAAAGGAGAATGTTTTTCTGTTAAAGCTTCACCCAGAATGGTGAAACGTACCATATTCACAGAGGACTGTTATATTGTTCCGAAGATGGGAGGCAGGCTTTTAATCGGTGCAACAGAGAAATCACATACTTTCGACGAAACCATTTCCATAGATGGATTAATGCATCTCATGAAGCTTGCGACAGGGATACTCCCCGATTTATCCTATGCAGAATGGGAAAAAGCCTGGTCAGGTATACGACCTCAAACTGAAGGGGGAATGCCTTTCATTGGGAGAAGTGAGGAATGGGATGGCCTGTCCGTTGCCACGGGACATTACCGGAATGGGATTCTTCTTGCCCCGATCACAGGTGAATTGGTAGCAGACATGATTGAAAAGGACATTCCCTATCCACTGGCAGAGTATAGGAGGGGGTGAAGACAGTGGAATTGCGCTTAAATGGTCAATTGGTGACGGTTCCAGAAACAATAAGGACCATCGCTGATTTAATCCACCATCTTAAAAGTGTAAATCGGTTGATAATCGTTGAACAGAATGGAATCATTCTTGAAAAAGGTCATCATGAAACAGCAGAAGTAAAAAACGGGGATACGATTGAACTTGTCCAATTTGTAGGAGGCGGTTAAGATGTTGAAAATCGGTAAGTATACCTTTCATTCAAGACTATTATTAGGAACAGGTAAATATCCTGATTTTGATATCCAGAAGAAAGCAGTAGAGGCTTCAGGAGCTGAAATACTTACGTTTACAGTCAGGCGCATGAATATATTTGAACCGGGTCAGCCTAATTTCCTGGAAAAACTGAACCTTGAAAACTACTCATTATTACCGAATACTGCAGGAGCAAAAACAGCACAGGAAGCTGTCAGGCATGCTCAATTAGCGAGGGCTTCAGGGCTATGTGACATGATTAAAGTGGAAGTGATCGGGTGCAATAAAACACTGCTCCCCGATCCGGTTGAAACATTGAAAGCGACAGAAAAATTAATAAAAGAAGGGTTTACGGTTCTTCCTTATACTTCTGATGACGTGGTTCTTGCAAGAAGGTTGGAAGAATTGGGGGCCCATGCCATCATGCCGGGTGCATCCCCGATAGGATCCGGGCAAGGGATCATTAATCCAGTCAATTTAAGCTTTATCATTGAACAGGCAAAGGTCCCTGTCATTATTGATGCCGGGATTGGTTCTCCTGCAGATGCAGCTCTCGCTATGGAACTCGGTGCAGATGCCGTATTACTTAATACGGCCGTATCTTCTGCTGTCGACCCGGTCAAAATGGCTCATGCCATGAGGCTTGCGATTGAGGCGGGCAGGTTCGGTTTTGAAGCGGGGAGAATCCCGAAGAAACGATATGCAACAGCCAGCAGCCCTTCAGAGGGGATGAGTGTTTGAGTGAGGATAGATATTCAAGGCAAATGTTGTTCAGTCCTATTGGATCAAGAGGTCAGAAAAGAATAAAGGAAAAACATGTGTTAATCATAGGTGCCGGCGCACTTGGAACAAGTAATGCCGAAGCCCTTGTGCGTGCAGGAATCGGGAAGCTGACCATTGTAGACCGTGATTATGTGGAATGGAGCAATCTACAGCGCCAGCAACTCTACAATGAAGATGATGCAAAAGAACGTCTCCCAAAAACTGTAGCAGCAGAAAAGAGGTTGCGGGAGATTAATTCGGCTGTTGATATCGAAGGTCACATCATGGACATGATGCCGGAAGAGCTGATCAGGCTTGTCCAAGGTGTGGATCTTATCATGGACGCTACGGATAATTTTGATACCAGGATGATGATCAATGACGTGTCTCAAAAATATGGAATTCCCTGGATTTACGGTGCCTGTGTAGGAAGTTACGGAGTTTCATTCACCATTATCCCGGGAATTACCCCGTGTCTACAGTGTTTAATCGAAAGGGTTCCCATAGGTGGACTTACGTGCGATACAGCCGGGATCATCAGTCCTGCCGTCTCCATGGTAGCTTCATACCAGACAACAGAAGCATTGAAACTGTTAGTGGAAGATTTTGATGCATTGAGTCAAAAAGTACTCTCCTTCGATCTTTGGAGAAATGAACATACGGAAATGGATGTAAGGAAGCTAAAAAGAGAAGGGTGTGCTTCATGTGGAGAACAACGGATTTATCCTTTTCTAAAGTATGAAAATCAAACGAAAACGGCTGTTCTTTGTGGCAGGGATTCTGTTCAAATAAGACCATCATCACCACTGGAGGTGAATCTTCGTACTATTGCAGAATCTCTAAAAAGTAAAGGCGTCCAGGCGGATGTCACTCCCTACCTGGTTTCCATTCAAGTCCCGCCATTTCGGATGGTTCTCTTCAAGGATGGGCGGACCCTCATTCACGGCACCAAAGATATGAAGGAAGCAAAATCGATTTATCATCGTTACTTAGGTTGATTGGAGGCGGAAAAATGATTCAAAAAGCATTGACGATCGCTGGGTCAGATAGCGGGGGAGGAGCAGGTATTCAGGCGGATCTTAAAACGTTTCAGGAAATGAAGGTGTATGGCATGTCTGCTGTGACCGCGGTTACGGCGCAAAATACAAAAGGAGTACAAAGTGTGTATCCGTTATCATCGGAGACGGTCATAGAGCAATTGAACTCCATTGCAGAAGATTTGACGCCACAAGCGGTCAAGACAGGTATGTTGGTGAATGGGGATATCATTTCGGAAACAGCCGCGTTTCTCCATTCACACTCCTGGGATATTCTGGTGGTGGATCCCGTAATGGTGGCAAAAGGTGGAGCTCCGTTGCTGGAAGAAGAAGCAGTATATGCACTTAAGCATTTACTGCTTCCACTTGCCTATGTGATAACCCCAAATATTCCAGAGGCTGAGGCACTTACAGGCATGGACATCCAGAATGATGGTGATTGTATGAAAGCAGCAGAAGCATTATTCCATATGGGGGCAAAACATGTGGTCATCAAAGGCGGTCACCAATCGGGAGCCGAATCTTATCTGGCAACGGACATACTCTTTGACGGGAAGAGGTTTTATACGTATACAAGCCCCAGGGTCTCCACACCTCATACACATGGTACAGGCTGCACCTTTTCTGCAGTGATCACAGCCCAATTGGCGAAGGGTCTTACGGTCCATGAATCGGTTCAAACGGCAAAACATTTTATAACAGCAGCAATCAGCGACACTTTGGGTATCGGAACTCATCATGGTCCCACGAATCATTGGGCTTATCAGGCTGGAATGAAGATATGAATCTCCGCGAAAGCCTGGAGTTATATTTCATAATGGGGAGCCAAAATTGTGTGAAGCATCCCGTCCTGGTGTTGGAAGAAGCCATTGTAGGAGGCATTACGATGTTTCAGTTCCGGGAAAAAGGAACGAAAGGGTTAAAAGGACATGCGAGAGTGAAACTTGCCATTGAGCTGCAGCATATGTGCCGGAAATACAGTGTCCCATTCATCGTGAATGACGACGTAGAGCTGGCACTGTTTATCGATGCAGATGGCGTACATATCGGACAGGAGGATGCACCTATTGAAGGTGTGCGCCGGAAAATCGGGGGCAAGCTGCTCGGGGTTTCGTGCCATGATAGGAAAGAAGCCGGATTGGCTATGGAATCTGGTGCAGATTATCTTGGGGTGGGTCCCATGTTTCCTACGGATACAAAGCAGGATTGCAGAAAGGTTCGGGGTCCGGGAGTCATCCAGTCTATAAGGGCCGGGGGCATTGGCATTCCCCTGGTCGGGATCGGTGGAATACATGAAAAAAATGCCTCTCAGGTGTTGAAGGCAGGTGCGGACGGGGTTGCGGTCATTTCCGCCATTTCAAGGAATCCTTGCCGGGCGGGAATGTTGGCGCGTGCAGTCCGTGATACCCTGCTTGAGTCGTGAGGGTTGTCCAATGGCAAAAATAATCCATTACGGAAACATATCTCTCCCTCTCCCATCATACCTATACAGTAGACCTCGGTCTGACTTGTATCATCATCAAAGATAAGAGGGAGGGGTAAGAATGAATGTTTGGTTTGTATTGTTAACTATTTTGGTGTTTCTTGTTCTCATTGGTGTTTTACTTTATATGCAAAAGAAAAAGTTTTCGTTTTCCAAACGGGTGTTTACGGCACTTGGACTTGGGATATTATTTGGCTTTGGCCTCCAGTGGGTATATGAGGCAGCAGATGAAAATCTGACCCAATCCATTGAGTGGTTCAATATCGTTGGGACCGGCTACATCAAACTGCTGCAAATGATTGTAATGCCTTTGGTATTTATCTCTATTCTATCAGCTTTCACTAAATTAAAGCGCTCTCATAACTTAGGGAAGATTTCCATTCTGATTATTGGATTGCTGGTAGGAACCACTGCAGTAGCTGCAGCTGTAGGTATTGGTACCACAGTTGCTTTTGATCTCGAAGCCATTCAGATCGATCAAGGAGATGCAGAAGCGGCAAGGGGTGCGCAATTAGAGGAGAGAGCGACTGCGCTGGAAGGTCAAAGTTATCCGCAAAAAATTCTGGAGCTTTTACCTGCTAATCCATTCTTCGATTTCACCGGCCAAAGAGCAACCTCAACCATTGCCGTTGTGATTTTCTCAGCATTCATCGGAATAGCATACCTTGGGGTCCAGCGCAAGGAACCGGAAGCAGCTGCTTTCTTCAAAAAAATGGTCGAATCACTCTATGCTGTCATTATGAGGATCGTGACGATGGTGTTGAGACTTACTCCATACGGTGTATTAGCCATTATGGCTAAAACGGTGGCATTGAGCAATTTTGATGCCATTATGAAGCTGGGTGAATTTGTAGGTGCTTCGTATGTTGCCTTGCTGATAATGTTTGCCATCCATTTAATGATGCTGACACTTGCAGGATTAAATCCTGTGACATACATGAAAAAAGTATTACCGGTATTGGCATTTGCTTTTACGTCAAGATCCAGCGCAGGAACTTTACCTCTCAACATTCAAACACAAAAGAATCAGCTTGGTGTTTCAGAAGGAATAGCCAACTTTTCAGGATCATTCGGGTTATCCATCGGTCAGAACGGCTGTGCAGGTGTATACCCTGCCATGCTTGCCGTGATGATCGCTCCAACGGTAGGTATCAATCCGTTGACACCTTCTTTTATTTTTACCCTTATCATCATTGTGGCCATCAGTTCCTTTGGTGTTGCCGGAGTCGGGGGAGGAGCAACTTTCGCTGCGATCCTGGTACTTTCTGCAATGGATCTTCCGGTGGCACTTGCGGGTCTATTGATTTCTGTTGAACCATTAATCGATATGGGGCGAACAGCGGTAAACGTAAGTGGTGCAATGACATCAGGAATCATAACAAGTAAGGTGACGGGAGACTTGGACACAGAAACGTATAACAAAGAAATGGTTGAAGCAGAAGCATAAAGAGACGCTTCCTAAAGGTGGAACAGGATAAGTGCACTACTAGAATGGTGCCAGGGCAAACCCTGGAGATGAATAAAGATATCAGTATGTACGAGAAGCTACCAGGAAATGGCGTCTGGTAGCTTCTTTGCATTTGACTATGCTTATAAGGTGATTGGAATTTTTGTCCTGTAGGGATCACTACCTGAATAACGTAAGAATAAAGGGTGATTTCAAGTCATTATTATTGAAAATTCTGACTATATTATTTACGATGATAGTGTACATACCAACCGGTTAGTATCTTGGGTATGTGAATGGAATTTCTGTAAGAATAAGGAGGCTGAATCATGCATGTAAAGGAATTATTCGATCTTTCAGGAAAGGTGGCCCTCGTCACAGGTGGAGGAAGGGGGTTGGGAAAACAGATCGCTACGGGATTTGCTGAAGCAGGGGCAACCGTTGTTCTATGTTCCAGGAATGTGGAAGCGTGTGAAATCGTGAAAAAAGAATTAGAAGGGATGGGCGTCCGTTCACTTGCGATGAGGTGCGATGTCACCAATCCCGAAGACGTACAGCATGTTGTAGATGAAACCAAAAAGAAGTTTGGAAGAATAGATATTTTAGTGAATAACAGCGGTGCTTCCTGGGGTGCGCCGGCAGAGGAGATGCCCTATAAAGCTTGGCAGAAAGTCATGAATGTGAACGTGAACGGCACCTTCCTCATGTCTCAGACAGTCGGGAAACTCATGATCGAACAAGGAGCAGGGAAAATCATTAATATTGCATCCGTAGCCGGTCTACAAGGGACAGACCCCCGCTATATGGATGCCATCGGTTACAGTACCAGTAAAGCGGCTGTCATACATTTCACGAAAGATTTGGCGGTCAAATGGGGATCACGGGGGATCCATGTAAATGCCATAGCCCCGGGATTCTTCCCGACCAAAATGTCCAAAGGTGTCCTGTCCCAGGCAGGTGAAGCCATTTTGGACGGAACTCCGCTAAACCGCTTTGGTAACGAAAATGACCTCAAAGGAGCGGCCCTGTTTCTTTCATCCAACGCATCTGACTTTGTCACTGGTGCAGTTCTAGTCGTTGACGGCGGCTCATCAGCCAAGTGAATCCTGAATGTATGAAAACCGGAAAGGAAGGATTTAATGGATTTCTCCCATTCTCCCAAAGTACAAGAATATCAAAATAAACTGTCACGGTTCATGCAAGAATACGTATATCCGAGTGAAGCTGTTTATGAACAGCAATTAAATCAACAGGAAAACAGATGGAGTGCCGTTCCTGCAATCATGGAAGAGTTAAAGGCAACAGCAAGGAAACAAGGTTTATGGAATCTATTCCTCCCTGAAAGTCAATATGGAGCCGGACTGAAGAATATTGAATATGCACCTCTCTGCGAAATAATGGGCAGATCCCTGATCGGACCTGAAATCTTTAATTGCAGCGCACCTGACACAGGTAATATGGAAGTGCTGGAACGTTACGGGACACCAAGCCAAAAAGAGCAATATCTTCGCCCCCTCCTTCAAGGTGAGATCCGATCTTGTTTCTCTATGACAGAGCCTGACATTGCGTCATCCGATGCGACGAATATTAAAGCAAGTATTATAAGGGATGGTGATGAATATGTCATAAATGCGAAGAAATGGTGGTCTTCCGGGGCCGGGGACCCACGATGCAGCTTTACCATTTTAATGGGGAAAACCGATCCTACAGCAATTCGGCATGAACAACAATCCATGATCATCGTCCCTTTGAATACACAGGGTGTGAAAATAGAACGAATGCTTCCGGTTTTTGGATACGACCATGCCCCCCATGGCCACGGAGACATCACTTTTACGAATGTCAGGGTTCCTCTTGAGAATATGATCTGGGCAGAAGGAAAAGGGTTTGCCATTGCTCAGGGAAGGCTTGGTCCGGGACGGATTCATCATTGCATGCGTTTAATAGGTGCAGCAGAGCGAGCCCTGGAAGAATTATGTAAGCGCGTTCGGACGCGTGAAGCATTTGGGAAACCACTGGCTGGACAAGGCGTTGTACAAGAATGGATTGCGGATTCGAGGATTGAAATCGAGCAGGCGCGTCTTCTGACGATGAAAGCGGCTCATATGATGGACACAGTGGGTAATAAAGCTGCAAAACAGGAAATCGCCATGATTAAGGTGGTGGCTCCATCCATGGCGTTGCGAGTGATTGACAGGGCAATTCAGGCATTTGGGGCAGCCGGGGTTTCAGAAGATTCTACACTGGCGGCACAATGGGCAAATGCCCGTACATTACGTCTTGCCGATGGACCCGATGAGGTGCACAGGGCACAATTGGCCAAATTGGAACTTCTAAAATATGATAAAGATTCTGCCGTGGTGAGCTAAAGAGTGAGGGCAGATAACGCTAAAAGGAGGGTGAACATCATCACCGATGGAATCGGATGAAAAGAATGGTGTCCATAGGGAATCTTTTTATTACCGTTGCACGCTGTATGTAAATGGTGGTGACCCTTTCAAAACAAAAACAGGAATGTGATATCATCCATGTGATCTTTTAACAGATTGAGAGGACTATTTATGAAAGAGAAACTGACAGATCATGCTATACGTTTATTTGATGAAAAAGGTTTTACCGTTACTTCCATTCAGGACATAGTAGAATCAATCGGGGTAACAAAGGGAACATTTTATTACTATTACTCGAGTAAAGAAGAGCTTTTACGTGAAATTCACATCCGCTATATAAATGAATTGTTGTCAAAACAGGAAAGTATACTTAAAGATGACGGTAAAAGCTACAGAGAAAAGCTTTTTGACATCGTCCATCTTTCCATAGTGGACATTAAGGAACAAGGGAGCAGCGCCAAAGTTTTCTTCAGGGAAATCAGGCATCTGAGTCAGGAAAGCCTGGAAATAATTGAGCCAAAGCGGGATATGTATCGATATAATATCGAAGCTCTTCTTGATGATGGTAAAAGGAAAGGAGACTTTCGTAAGGACTTTGACGTGTCGATTGTGACATTCGGAATACTCGGGATGATGAACTGGAGCTACCAATGGTATAAACCTGATGGTTCGAAATCTGGAAGGGAAATTGCAGGGACTTTCGTCGAAATGATTTTAAGAGGAATTGAAGAGGGCTAAAAGGGAAGAGGAGTACAGACCTCCCCTTCATAGCATACTGAATGGTTGGTCTTTACGAAGGGAGAAGGGAATAAATAATGGAAAGCATCACGGTAACGAGTCGATTTTGCGAAACAGATGCATTAGGTCATATCAACAATATAACCTATTTTATATACTTGGAAGAAGCAAGAATTAAATTTTTTGAAGCCTTGGGATTCGAAATGGACACGACGGACTGGCGGTTTATTTTGGCTTCAACCAAATGTGACTTTGTTTCTCAAGGTTATTTTAATCAAGAGTTGAAGGTCACCACCTGCCTGTCAAAAATCGGTTCAAAGAGCTTTCAGTTAGAGCATGATATTTTGTGTGGGAAAACGGATCAACTGATTGCCAGGGGAAGTGCGGTAATGGTTTATTTCGATTTTCTTCAGCAGCAAAGCCAAATGATTCCTGAACTGTTAAAGGCGCAGTTAACCGAACATCTGTGTTCGTAAAAAATTGAATATTCTTAATTTCGGAGGGGTTAAATGACTGATCAAGCAGCGTATGAAACAGTATCGGTACGAAAGGGAGAAGAATTGGATAGGTCGAATATAAAAAAGTTCCTGGATGAACATTTTCCTGAACTGATGCAAGAAGAGCTTTTGATTCAGCAATTTTCTGCCGGGCACTCCAATCTTACGTATCTATTAAAAATGGGTGATTGGGAAGGGGTTCTGAGGCGTCCTCCTTTAGGACCCGTCGCGCCAAAGGCCCATGATATGAAAAGGGAATATCGTATCCTGTCGGAAATCCAACCTTTATTCGGTGTTACACCCGAGCCGTACGTATTCTCAGATGAAGAAAGTATTGTGGGCACTCCATTCTTTATCATGGAACGGAAAAAGGGTGAAGTATTTGATACTTCATTTCCTCCACACCTTCATGTCACACCCGATGTATGCAAGAGAATCTCAGAGGAGATGGTTTCTAAACTGGTTGAACTTCATTCCATCGATCCACGTCTGACAGGTCTTCATGAAATCAGCAGGCCTGACCATTTTATGGAAAGGCAAGTGCATGGGTGGGTTAGGAGGTACGAACGTGCGAAGACCAGCGAAATCCTTGAGGTTGGTCAACTGACACAATGGCTGATGAAGAATGTACCGAGCAATGCTGAAGCCACTATCATCCATTACGACTATAAATTGAACAATGCCATGTTCTCTTCTGACCTGAAGTCCATGGTGGGTCTATTTGACTGGGAGATGGCAACTGTAGGAGATCCCCTGGCAGATTTGGGGGTGGCCATGGGATACTGGATCCAATATGATGACCCTGAATTATTGAAATTAGGAATTGGTAAGCCTCCTGTAACGGTGATGGAGGGCTTCTACAGCAGAGCACAATTTATCGAAGAATATGCCAGAAAGAGTGGAAGGGATGTGGATCACATTCATTTCTATTTATCCTTTGCCTATTTTAAGCTCGCCGTTATCGTCCAGCAGATTTACTACCGGTATAAAATGGGCCAAACAAAAGATCCCCGCTTTAAGGATTTTGACCGATTCGCGAAATCCTTGATCATCCTGGGGAACGAGGCTGCATTAAATCGTCTTGGATAGATTTAAAAACGGATCATTTTAAGGTATCTATTAAAACGGAGAAATAAGACAAATTGTACAAGGCTGGGAGGTTGTATGTATGGGTGAACGATTTAAAGGAAAAGTAGCTTTAGTGACAGGGGGAAGCAGAGGAATCGGGAAATCAATCGCCAGTTTCTTTGCGGAAGAAGGTGCAAAAGTAGCCATCCTTGATGTAAATGAAAAAGCTTTAAGTAATGTGGGTGCGGAGTTAGAACAATATGATGTTTATATAAAAGTGGCCAATGTAGTTCAGTCCCAGGAAGTGGAGATGGCTGTCAAGGAAGTAGTCGATACCTTTGGTTCCATTGATATTGTCGTCAATAATGCCGGGGTCATCAGAGATAACCTGCTATTTAAAATGAGTGACAACGACTGGCAGACGGTCATGGATGTCCATTTGAAGGGTTCGTTTAATGTGGCAAAAGCAGTTCAAGAGTATATGGTGAGAAAAAATTCGGACGGATCATCAATATTTCTTCTACCTCGGCACTCGGGAATAGGGGACAGGCAAACTACTCCACCGCTAAAGCCGGGTTACAAGGGTTAACGAAAACCCTTGCCATTGAGTTGGGGCCTTTCGGAATCACAACGAATGCAGTAGCTCCAGGTTTTATTGAAACAGAAATGACCAGGGAGACGGCAAAGCGAATCGGAATCACGTTTGAACAGCTGGTAGAGGCTAGTCTTCAAGGGATTCCTGTCGGTAGAAGCGGACAGCCGGAAGATATCGCACATGCAGTGGCGTTTTTTGCAGATGAAAAGTCATCTTTTGTCAATGGTCAAGTGCTTTACGTAGCCGGAGGTCCCAAAGCTTAACAGGAGGAGAATGGTATGTTTCAATCTCATATAGGCAAGCGTTCAACATCCGTAGCAAATGATGTGGAGAGAGGGGCGGTGCGGAAATTCGCAGAAGCCATCAAAGATCCCCACCCTCTATATGTTGATGAAAAAGCAGGTAAACGATCTCGTTACAAGGACAATATCGCTCCCCCTACATTTCCCCGTGTGTTTGATTTTGGAACGATTGAAGGGTTTCATCTTCCAAACATCGGGTTAATCCATGGGGAACAAACTTTTCACTATAAAAGACCACTTAAAGTTGGTGAACGTATTCACTGTCATACCGAAATAAAAGATTACTATGAACGTAAAGGCTCGGATGGAACATTAGGTTTCCTTGTGATAGAAGACATTGGTGAAGATCAGGCAGGGATCAGGATTTTTACGGCGGAATCCATTGTCATCATCACAGAAGCAGTAAGGGAGAGGTTAGGGAAATGACTGTACAATCGTCCTATCGTATCGGTGAATTTCTTCCCGAAGTTGAGTTAGAACCTGTTACGAGAATCGACCTGATCAAATATGCAGGGGCTTCGGGGGATTATAACCCCATTCATACAATAGATGAAGAAGCACGTAAACTTGGTCTCCGTGGAATCATTGCCCACGGAATGTGGACAATGGGCAATCTGTCCAAGCTTTTCAGTGATTACTTTGAAGAAGGATATATGAGGGAGTATTCAGTACGGTTTAAAGGAATGGTCTTCCTCCACGACGTGATTACCTTAAGAGCAGAAGTAGTTGAAACAGGGATCGATCATGCACGTTTTAACGTTTCAGCCATAAATCAAGACGAAAAGAAAGTGATCGACGGGAAACTGACATTTCAGTTTTATCGTCATTAAGTAAATATAGTGTAGTAAAGTTTCGAATAAAGGAATAGAGATAAGTAGGATTGAAATTTTTCCACAAAATAAGCAGAAAGACATAAATCCGATAGAAAAACTCGGGTTGACTTTCCCTGGAAGTGTGATATTATTTAGAATATTAAAAAGAATAACTCTTATCCAGAGAGGTGGAGGGATCTGGCCCTGTGAAGCCCAGCAACCTACGTATTGTAAGGTGCTAATTCCAGCAAAATGTAAAGTCATTTTGGAAGATAAGGTAAACTTACCTGTACAACTTTCCAAAATGGGGGGTTGTTTTTTTCTTGATTTTTTTCTGGATAAGATGAAAATGGGGGGGATCATGTGGCGAACGATAATAATCATGAAGCTGGGTATGAGGCAGTCGTGGACAAAATCACTTCTATGTTGAAAACGATGAATTTCGGATCGATAACCATCGTGGTTCAGAATGGTAAAGTCATTCAATTAGAGAAAAATGAGAAAGTCCGAATTAAATAAGCTGACTAGACAAACTAGAGGCGCATAGCTAGATAAAGGGGATCCCCTTTATCTTGTTATCGCCTCTTTTTAGTTGGATAAGCATCAGGGAAAGGTGTGTATCATGTTAACCTATGAAACTTGGAAACAACCAACCTTGGATTTTGAAGTGGATCCGGTCTATAAAGGGGCATTGCACGTCCTGAAATGGGCCTATAACCATTACGGTGAAAGTGTAGTGTATGCGTGTAGTTTCGGGATTGAGGGCATTGTACTCATTGACCTCATATCCAAAGTACAACCCCTTGCCACCATTGTTTTCCTGGATACAGGGGTTCATTTCAAGGAAACGTATGAAATCATTGAAAAAGTGAAGGACACTTATCCGGGGCTGAACATACTCATGAAAACGCCCAGTCTGACTATCAAAGAGCAGGCAGATGCATATGGGGATAAGCTATGGGAGAAACACCCGAACATGTGTTGTCAAATTCGAAAGCTTGACCCATTGAAAGAAACCTTATCCAAAGGGAATGCCTGGATATCAGGGTTAAGAAGGGAACAATCTTCGACGAGGGCTGACGTTGAATTCATTAATAAAGATGATAAATTTCAATCCGTTAAGATCTGCCCACTGATTCACTGGACTTGGAAGGAGATTTGGAGGTATGCCCATAAACATAACCTGTCCTATAATCCCCTCCATGATCAAGGGTATCCGAGCATAGGCTGCTTCCACTGCACAGCACCGGCCATCGATATGAATGATCTTCGCTCCGGAAGATGGAAGGGGAAGGGGAAGACGGAATGCGGCCTTCATTAAAAAGGGGGAACACCTTTGCTTGAAATTTCGGCCCTCATCATCAGCTTGTTTTTTGCTATGAATATTGGTGCCAGTGGAGCGGCAGCATCGATGGGCGTTGCATATGGTGCGGGAGCGATAAAGAACATCAGGACAGCATTATGGATATGTGCCGCCGGTGTCCTGAGCGGAGCGGTCCTGGGGGGAGGAGAGGTAGTAAAGACCATCAGTTCAGGGATCATTCCACAAAATGTATTGTCGATTAAAATTGTCATCATCATTTTGTTATCGGCGACGAGTTCATTGTTCCTGGCGAATGTAATCGGCATTCCGTTATCCACCAGCGAAGTCACAGTAGGGGCGGTTGTAGGAGTGGGGGTAGCCTATCAGGTTCTTTATGTAAAGTCTCTGATCACCATCATGTCATTCTGGGTGATTGTCCCGGTTGTCGCATTTGGGGTTACATGGCTTTTCGGTCTAGGTTTGGCTGGACTTGAAAAGCGAGGGTATCAATTTGAAAAAAGGTGGCTTGCTTACCTTTTAATTACCGCCGGATTCTTTGAAGCTTTCTCAGCAGGGATGAATAACGTGGCAAACGCTGTGGGCCCTCTGGTAGGTGCGGGGTTACTCTCACCTTCAAGGGGGATCTTGATTGGTGGTTTATTTGTTGCACTGGGAGCCATTTTACTGGGAAAAAAGGTGGTGGAGACAAATGGAAAGAAGATCACGCAATACTCTAAAGCAGAAGGAATCGTCATTTCATCCACAGGAGCATTCCTCGTTATGTTGAGCTCACTCTATGGATTGCCGATCCCTCTAACGCAGGTTACGTCCTCTTCCATCATCGGTCTTGGAATGGCTAAAAACGGTAAACGTATGCTGCAAAAGAAGATTGTAAAGAAAATCGTAAAAATTTGGGTGGTTTCTCCACTGATTTCCCTCAGTATTTCATATTTTTTGGTTAAAATTTTTATCCATAGTGATGTCTACTCAATCGTTGTTCCTTTGAGTGTCATCATTGCCACTGTGGGGGCACTCTCCCTCATGCGGGTCATGAGTGAAGAAAGGCGGTCCGTCCACGAAGATGGAGGCGGTATATAAATTTAATTCCGATTAAATCAATATGTTAAGGAGGTAATGGAGAATGAGTTTACAACCCCACGGTGGAGTACTGGTTCACTCCTATCTACCTAAAGAATCATTCGAGGACGTTCAACAGGAAATCCCACTGGATGAAATCGCAGTAAGTGATTTGGAACTCATTGCGATTGGTGCTTACAGTCCAATAGACGGATTCCTGACAGAAGCAGATTATAAGAGCGTTGTAGAAACATTGCGGCTTGAAAGCGGGTGTGTTTGGAGTATCCCTATTACCCTTCCCCTTGATAGAGATCGAGCTGGTTCCGTAAAGATAGGGGTAAAGAGCAGGCTCGTATATAAAGGAGAAACGTATGGGCTCATTGACGTAGAGGATGTGTATGTACCCGATAAACTAAAAGAAGCCCTTCTAGTATACGGAACGGACGATGAAGAGCATCCTGGCGTAAAGAAATTATTCCAGCGGGGGGAAGTGTATATAGGAGGCAAGGTCACCTTGCTTAAGAGACTGACTAAGCCTTTTCAGAAGTATACATTTGATCCTGATGAAACACGAAAGCTGTTCCAGGAAAAGGGGTGGAAAACGGTTGTCGGTTTTCAAACGAGAAACCCTGTTCACAGGGCACATGAGTACATTCAAAAAACCGCTTTGGAAACGGTGGATGCCTTGTTTTTGAACCCATTAGTGGGTGAAACCAAGGCAGATGATATTTCAGCGGAGATCCGCATGGAAAGTTATGAAGTTTTACTAAAGAGCTATTACCCTGATGACCGAGTATTTCTGGGAGTCTTTCCTGCAGCCATGAGATATGCAGGACCAAGAGAAGCCATCTTTCATGCGTTAGTACGAAAAAACTATGGCTGCACTCATTTTATTGTCGGAAGAGATCATGCAGGTGTCGGTGATTATTATGGAACCTATGATGCTCAGAAAATATTTGATCAGTTCAGTGAGGAAGAAATCGGGATCATACCGCTCTGCTTCGAGCATAGCTTCTATTGTAAGAAATGTGAAGGAATGGCGACGACAAAGACATGTCCTCATGAAAAAGAACACCGCGTCATCCTATCAGGAACGAAAGTGAGAGGGATGCTTCGAAGGGGAGAAATTCCACCTTCAACCTTTAGTCGACCAGAAGTGATTGAAGTGTTGATCAGGGGACTAAAACAGGAAACGAAACAAACGCTTTGAGGAGGTGCATCGATTGAGTGAAAAAAAAAGAAACATCGTTTGGCACGAAACTACCGTAACGAAACAGGAGAGACGCTCCCTGAATGGACACCAAAGCTTCATCCTCTGGTTCACCGGATTGTCGGCCTCAGGAAAGTCGACGATTGCCAATGCCTTGGCCCATTCCCTATTTCAACAGGGAAAGCAGGTGTATGTTCTTGATGGGGATAATGTTCGTCATGGATTGAATCATGATTTAGGATTTAACGAGAAAGATCGCAAAGAGAACATCAGAAGAATAGGCGAGGTCTCCAAGCTGTTCATTGACAGCGGGCAAATCGTCCTTACCGCCTTTATCTCCCCGTACAGGGAAGATCGGGATGTTGTACGTAAATTAGTCGGACCAGAAGAATTTATGGAAGTGTACGTTCATTGTTCAATCGAAACATGTGAAAAGAGAGATCCAAAAGGTTTATACAAAAAAGCAAGAAAACATGAAATTACTCATTTCACGGGAATCAGTGCCCCCTATGAAGAACCGGAGAATCCGGAAATCATTCTCGATACAGAGAAGAATACCATTGAAGAGTGTGTAGAGAGCCTGCTGTCAGAATTAAAACACAAACAATTGATATAAGGAGAGAGAATCATGGCGCATTCCAAATCATGGGAGTCAAATGAGAAATTGAACAAAACGGAATTATGGAAGCTTGAGAAAGATGGATTGTCAATCTTTGAAGACATACCCCATTATGCCGAAAATGGGTTCTCTTCCATCCCGAAAGAAGAGTGGGATAAATTCAAATGGGCCGGCCTATACCTTCAGAGACCAAAGGAAGACGGGTATTTCATGATGAGGGTGAATGTTCCATCAGGGATCTTAACGTATGATCAGGCAAGAGCACTTGCTTCCATTTGTAAAGAGTATGGAAGGGACGTCTATGACATTACCACACGGCAGGCAGTACAGTTTCACTGGTTGAAGATCGAACAGATTCCCGATATATTCAAACGCTTGGAGGAAGTGGGACTATCTTCTGCAGGTGCATGCGGGGATATTACCCGGAACATTGTTGGAAATCCTCTGGCTGGTATCGACCCTGATGAACTATTTGATACAAGAGGTGTTGTGAAAGAAGTGTATGATTTCTTCCAGCATAACGAAGATTTTTCAAATTTGCCGAGAAAATATAAAGTCGCGATCTCCTCTAATGTTAACAATGCCTCAAATGCCGAGATCAACTGTGTATCTTTTGTTCCGGCAAAAAAATGGATCGATGGCAAGGAGGCAGTCGGCTTTCACTTGAAAATCGGAGGGGGATTGTCTGCCAGACCGTTTCTTGCACAGGAATTGGACGTTTTCGTTCTTCCTCATCAAGTGAAGGATGTCTCCATTGCCGTTACGACCATTTTCCGGGACTACGGTTATCGGGAGAAGCGGCATTTAGCCAGGCTTAAATTTTTAATGGCTGACTGGGGGCCGGAGAAGTTCAAAGAGAAGTTAGTGGAATATGTAAAGCTTCTACCAGCGGGGACTAGTGCCGTAAAAGGATGGAACGCAGGATATTTCTATGGTGTTCATCCTCAGAAACAGGAAGGGCTCAATTATGTGGGACTGAATGTTCCTGTAGGCCGTCTCAATTCGGATGAAGTGTATGAGCTTGCAAGGATCTCCAAGAAATATGGAAACGGTGAATTGCGCAACTGCAATTCCCAGAACCTCATCATTCCGAATATTCCGGATGAACACGTGGAGTCCTTACTCTCCGAGAAAATCTTTGACCGGATTTCAACGAGCCCCCTATCGTTTATCGGATATTCAGTGTCTTGCACAGGTATCGAATATTGCAATCTTGCATTAGTGGAAACGAAGGAACGGATGAGACAGGTTGCCAATCAACTGGATCAAGAGCTTGAACTGGACGTGCCGGTCAGAATTCATATGGTGGGATGTCCTAATTCATGCGGTCAGCGCCAAATTGCTGATATTGGCCTTCAAGGAATAAAAATGAGAACAAAAGATAAGAAAATGATCGAAGCTTTTGAGATTTACATCGGTGGTACCCTTCAAGATGGAGGAAAGTTGAATGAGAAGTTAAAAGGAAAAGTGGAGGCAGAAAACCTGACTGAGGTTGTCAGGGAGCTGCTCATTCATTTCAAGAATACGAAGGAACCGGGTGAAGCATTTTACGATTACATCAACCGAGTTGGAACAACGACGCTACAGGAATCCCTGAATCAGTCACTTCAGGAAGCATGAGGGGGGAAATCAGATGAACTTGTATCGGTTTGAAGTCACCGCTCACGCATACGTTACGATTGTAGTGGTAGCCGCTGAATCAGATGAGAAAGCTTTTGATTTAGTTGAGATTGAACTCGAGAAGTATTTCTTGAAAAAGCCGGAGCTCTTGGACATCTCTCTTTATGAAAAACGCAGGATCCGGGGAAATGGTGCAGGGTTTGTTCTGCACGAACAGGAAACGATCATTAAACCATAAGGAGGAAAACAATGGGAAAGGTATATTTGGTGGGAGCGGGTCCTGGAGATCCTGAATTGATCACGGTAAAAGCGCTGAAAGCAATCCAAAAAGCAGACGTCATTCTTTATGACCGATTGGTGAATAAAGAACTCCTTTCTTATGCGAAGAATGGTGCTGACTTAATCTACTGCGGCAAACTGCCAAACTATCATACGATGAAACAGGAGACGATCAATCATTTCCTTGTCCGTTACGCAGCAAGCGGGAAAGTGGTGGTGAGATTAAAAGGAGGAGATCCCTTCGTATTCGGAAGGGGTGGAGAAGAAGCAGAGGCATGCGCGAAAAAAGGGATTTCCTTTGAAATCGTCCCAGGTATTACGTCAGGAATAGCGGCTGCTGCCTATGCGGGGATTCCAGTTACTCATCGTGATGCCAGTTCAAGCGTTGCCTTTGTCACTGGACACAAACAAAACCATCAGCAGGAAGATGAAAAGTGGGAAAGCTTATCCAAGGGTATCGATACCCTTGCCATTTATATGGGTGTCAGTAACCTTCCTTATATTAAAGAAAAGCTTATCCAATATGGAAAAAGCAAGGATACACCAGTGGCCCTTGTCCACTGGGGAACAACAGACGTGCAAAAAACCGTAACAGGTACACTGGACACAATCGTCGATATGGTTAAGAAAGAGAAAATTGAAAATCCAAGCATGATCATCGTGGGAGAAGTGGTCCGTTATCGTGAGAAAATTCAATGGTTTGAAAAGAAAATGATCATGAGCGAGGCATTATAGATGAAGCGTGCAGTCTTGTACGTTTGCCATGGAAGTCGGATACCGGAAGCCTGTGAGGAGGCCGTCGCTTTCATCAAACGATGCCAGGAACATATTGAGGCAGATATCCAGGAAATAAGCTTTCTGGAACTTGCCTCCCCTTCCATTCAACAAGGATTTGACATCTGCGTGAAAAAAGGAGCCACTCACATCTCAGTCGTTCCTCTCCTCCTTTTGACGGCGGTTCATGCCAAAAAGGATATTCCTGTTGAAATTCAAAAATGCAGGGAAACGTATCCCGCAATAAAGGTGAATGTGGGGCGTCCCATTGGTGTTCACGACAAAATGGCTGAAAGTGTGATCAAAAAGATAGAAGATGCTGCTTTCATTGATTCGTCATCAGTTGCCATATTAATAGGAAGGGGAAGTTCAGATCCCGATGTCAAAAGGGATCTCAGTGCCATTGCTGACCTTGTTCTGAAGGGAACAAAGTTAAGGGAGGTAAAAACATGCTATTTAACAGCAGCCACACCAAGCTTCTCCGAAACATTGGAATCCGTAAGAAATACGGACTTAAACATCATTTTCATCCCGTATCTCTTGTTTACGGGGATGCTCATGAAAGGAATCGAAACCGATATCCGCGGAACGGAAAACGAGCAGATCATTTTGGGGGATTATTTAGGATATGACTCTCTTGTCGAAGAAGCATTTCTGGACCGGGTAAAGGACTCCCTTTGGAATAGAGGTGAATCACATGCTGCCTATCATGATTGATGTCAAAGGTAAACAAGTGACGATCATTGGAGGAGGAAGAGTAGCTTACCGTAAACTTTCTGTATTTTTGGGGCAGGGAGCAAAGGTTACAGTCATCAGCCCGGATGTGGTCGAACAGATCAGGCTGTTACACGAAGAGTGCAGAATACTATGGATTAAGAGAAAAATGATGCCTAATGATTTAACACAGGCGTTTATCGTCATTGCTGCCACGGATAAACAAAGTGTAAATGCACAGGTGAAGGCGTACTCTAAAGATAATCAGCTAATATGTGTGGCGGATGATGGGGATTGTGGGAATATACACATGGTTTCCTATAAGCAAAAAGGAAATTTGACCGTTGCTGTTTCAACCGGTGGAGCAAGCCCATTCTTAGCCAAAAAACTCACGGATCAATTTTTCCAGCCATTTGATGATGCCTATATAGAAAAGATCGATCAGATTTCTCAAAAAAGAAAAGAAATCAAAGCCTCAGATGTATCTGATGGAGAGAAAAGGAAACGTTTAAAAGAACTGACAGAACGGATGTAAAGTGAGATGACTTTACATCCGTTCTGTCTTAATTTACGAACATTAACGAATGAATTCGTCTTATTGTTAGGAAATGAGTCTTTACAAATACGTAATCAGCCGGTATACTATCCAATATCAAATCAATATTCGTTTTCACTCATATAATAGCGGGGATATGGCCTGCGAGTTTCTACCGGATTACCGTAAATGATCCGACTATGAGTGAGCAATGATAGGTTCGTCTGTATGGACGCTCTTCCTCTAACCCAAAGGTCATTGTCTCACTCCTGTGTGAGCAATTTTCCTTTGGGTTTTTTAGTGTCTACAAAAGGTAAGGGAGTGTATGATTGATGAAGTTATTACAAAGCAAGATCAAAGCAGAGGGTCTCGTTCTCTCAGATACTGTATTAAAGGTAGATTCATTCTTGAATCATCAAGTGGATCCGGAGCTAATGATGGAAATTGGGAAAGAATTTGCACGTCGGTTCCATGATCTGGGTATCACAAAAGTACTTACCATTGAATCATCAGGAATTGCACCAGGCGTGATGGCTGCTCTTCACATGAATGTGCCCCTTGTATTCGCCCGTAAGCGGAAATCTTTGACTCTATCAGAAGGTGTGCTGACTTCGAAAGTGTACTCATTCACTAAAGAGGAAGAAAATACGATATCGATTTCAGATACATACATTAAAGAACGTGATCGTGTTCTTTTGATTGATGATTTCCTGGCTAACGGACAGGCTGCCCTTGGATTGATTGATCTCGTGAAACAAGCAGGGGCGGAAGTAGCCGGGATCGGAATCGTCATTGAGAAATCCTTTCAATTCGGTGGGGAGATCGTCCGAGACAGAGGCTATAAGGTTGAATCATTAGCGCAAATCGGCTCTCTTACTAACGGTGAAGTACAATTTAAGAAAGAGGAGGCGGGTTTATGATGAAGGAAAAGCCTCTCAAACTGGCATCACTCGGTATTCAGCATGTTCTTGCCATGTATGCAGGAGCCGTCATCGTCCCCCTTATCGTAGGAGGGGCTCTTGGACTGACGGGAGAACAACTTACGTATCTCGTATCCATTGATATCTTGATGTGTGGAATCGCAACCTTGCTGCAGGTGTGGAAGAATCGATACTTCGGTATCGGACTGCCCGTTGTACTGGGTTGTACGTTCACTGCAGTGGGACCCATGATCGCCATTGGAGGACAGTATGGGATTTCCGCTATTTATGGATCGATTCTTGTTTCAGGTATTTTCGTCGTTGCGATCGGAAGATACTTTGGGAAACTAGTGCGCTTTTTTCCACCTGTTGTAACGGGTTCCGTTGTGACTATCATCGGGATCACCCTGATTCCAGTCGCCATGAACAATATGGCTGGCGGACAAGGGAGTGCAGATTTCGGATCGTTACAAAACTTGTCTCTGGCTTTCGGTACTCTGTTATTCATCTTATTCCTTTACAAGTTCTTTACAGGTTTTGTCCGTTCTGTTTCCATTTTACTTGGATTGGCGGCAGGGACGGCTGTTGCAGTTATACTGGGGATGGTTGATTTCAGCGCTGTCGGTGATGCTTCCTGGTTCCATGTGGCGAAACCCTTCTACTTTGGGATGCCCACATTTGAAATAACAGCTATTCTCACTATGGTCCTGGTAGCAACAGTCAGCTTGGTAGAATCAACAGGAGTGTATTTCGCTCTTGCAGACCTCAGTGATAAAAAGATTTCCGAAGAAGATTTAGCTAGAGGTTACCGGGCAGAAGGGTTGGCCATCGTACTTGGTGGATTATTCAACGCATTCCCTTACACCGCATATTCTCAGAATGTCGGCTTGGTACAGCTTTCAGGAGTGAAACGGAATAGTGTGATATATGCTACAGGGATTTTCCTGGTCATTCTGGGGCTTATGCCGAAAATCGGAGCACTTACAACCGTCATCCCTGCATCTGTACTTGGAGGAGCAATGGTAGCCATGTTCGGGATGGTTGTAGCCTACGGAATTAAAATGCTGAGTCACGTAAATTTTGGATCCCAGGAAAACCTGTTGATCATCGCCTGCTCTGTCGGAATGGGACTCGGGGTAACTGCTGTACCTGAGTTGTTCGCAGAAATGCCATCGGGCATCCGGATTTTAACGGATAATGGAATTGTTGCAGGCAGTGTGACAGCCATTGGGTTAAATATATTCTTTAATGGATTATCTAAACGGAAACTGAATGTTGTGGTGAATGAGCAGAAAGCTTCTTAGACATAACAATGTAATAACCGTCATCTCGATTGATAAATGGATGACGGTTTTTTAACAGTTATATTTATCCATAAAAAATAAGAAAGAACTAACATTATATAATAAGTAGTAGTTTTATTGGAGGTAGAACATTTGTTCTATCCAGAGGGATAAAGCAAGTTAGTATGAAAATAGAAGGAAAAAGGAGAAAAAAGAAGGAAGGAATTCAGTAAAGCCTGGAGATTATACACTTCCAGGCTTTTTGGTTTGTTCAAAAGTGAAAAATCAGACAGGAACAGAGGTACAGGCTATCATGCGTATTACTTATCTATTAAAGATTTTCCATCAGTCGTTTTGCGATTCGTTCATAATCATCCCGATCGATGCCTGGTGCGAATTCCTCAGGAAGATCATCCAGATTTGGGATAGGAGCTCCTTTAGGACTTCCCTGCTTCACAATCAGCCGCTCTCCATTTTCAGGATTTGTCCCTTTCCATATTTGAGAGATATCCGCATATTCCCCTACGTCGTTCCAAGTGTATAAAACGTTCGCCAATCCTTGTTCTTCAAATTTTCGGGCATGGTCAAATCTTGAATTTGCCAAATCGGGCAGAGGGATTAATTTCTTTACATCAACACCTGTAGCAATTTCCAGAGCTTTTGCATAGGCCAGAACATGCGTGCCGCCCCGTACGAGTAAATACCCGATCATTTCACGGGCTGTTTCATTTTCTGTCATCTCATACACTCTCATTTTATGTGTTCTTGCCCCAACCTCTAAGAAGAAATTATGAAGGAGGTCCAATACCAGATTCCCGCTATTAAATACATTGTCACCGGTCCAGGCACGACCCATGGAATCACCCGCCAAAGCGGTTTGGGCAGTGGCGATGAATTGGTACGTATTCCGGCTGTCCTTTCCTGTGCGTAAGGGAGTAACGTCAGGATCACCGGTATAAAAGGTATTTCCTCTTGATAAGAGATTGATGGCATTACTGACAAGCTCCACGTGACCGAACTCCTCGGCTGTGATACTGGCAACTAAATCATAAAATGGTTTAAGTTTATCTTTTCGACGAAAGTTAAAGGATTGAAACATATAATTGTTTAACGTAGACATTTCTCCAAATTTGCCCCCTAAAAGCTCCTGAACTGCTGCTGCTGCATTCGGATCCCCGTGCTCGGGAACCGGTAAGGCAATTAACATTCGGTTTTCCCGTTTAATCATTGTGATTCCTCCTTATCCTCTTGGAATGACCCAAACAATTTGAGCAGTCCGGATATAAAAAGGAGAGCCCCCTGATTTCATCACAATATGATCTGGCATAACGGTTTTAAGCTTTCCAGAAACAGTGCCTTGAGTGGTTTGAACGACTACCATGTTCCCCGTAATGCTGAGGAGTGTTTGGTATACATATGGATCAACTTGAGTGACATAAGCCGGTGTCGATTGATTCATGCTGATTCACCCCTTATTCAGGATCTAAACTTTTTAAATATATGTATCAACTAAACTCTGTATGATGAGAAGGGGATATTTTTTAGTTTAAACTCATGCCATATCGATACTTTCTTTTTATGTTGTTGAGAGGAGGCATGCGTGCTCTCAGCTTAGAACCCTGAGGAATATTCAATTCGCTTTTTTGCTTATCGGTACCTAATAATGAATAGTCTCCTATAATCAAGGAAAGATAAAAGAAATGAGTCATTGGGAGCGGTCATGATGCGCAGTGGAAAACAGAATCGACAGTCATTTCACAGGTCAAATGAGAAGATCAGCGCTTCGAATGCTCCTGTTAAACCACTATCGAACGAGTTAATTGTAAATATTGAAAACATACAAGAAGTGTTCGGTCATACTTCAGATTTACAGATTAGTCAATTTGTATTGGAGACACAGGCAGGTAGTTTGATGTATTTAGATGGAATGGTTGATCATTCGGTCATTGAGGACTTTAAGCAGTCTTTGGTCGATCTGCATTTGTATGAGGACATTTCAAACTCTTCCTTACCCGGCAATACAGGTGAGGTGGAATGTTTTGATCGAGTCATCAAATCGATATTATGTGGAGATACCGCCATCCTGATTGACGGTGTATCGAGGGGGTTTGTTCTGAAGACATCCAGTCAGAAGGTGAGGGATGTATCAGAATCAACAGCCGAACAGGTTGTGAGAGGTCCCAAGGAATCTTTTACTGAAACGTTGAAAACGAATATCGCTCTCATTCGCCGAAAGATAAAAGACCCCAATCTTCGGAGGATCGAGAGGCATGTTGGACGTTCTACCCAAACCGATATTTCCATTATGTATATCAATGGGGTGGCAGATGACAAGATTGTTGATGAGGTCCTTCAACGGATCGACCGGATTGATATAGATGGGATTTTAGAAGGGAATTACATTGAAGAATTAATTGAGGATCAAACATACTCTCCATTTCCCACCATTTATAATTCTGAACGACCGGATGTGATCGCAGCAGGATTATTGGAAGGGAGAATCGCCATATTGGTGGATGGAACTCCCTTTGCATTGTTGGTTCCGGCCATATTCGTTCAATTCTTCCATTCAGCTGAAGATTTCTATCAGAGGTGGGATATTGCGAGTCTCATTCGAATCTTGAGGGTGTTCAGTCTTTTTGTGTCTCTCCTTGGACCGTCCCTCTATATCGCTCTAAGTAGCTTCCATCAGGAAATGTTACCAACGAACCTGTTGATCAGCCTCGCTGCTCAACGACAAGGAGTTCCCTTTCCAGCACTTATTGAAGCGATTCTCATGGAAATCACTTTGGAAATATTAAGGGAGGCGGGAATCCGACTGCCCAAAACCATTGGACAAACCGTGTCGATTGTAGGTGCCTTGGTGATTGGGCAAGCAGCTGTTGAAGCAGGCTTTGTCTCTCCTGCCATGGTGATCGTCGTCTCCATTACTGCTATTTCCAACTTTATCATTCCGTCTTATAATATTGCCATTTCCATAAGGATTTTAAGATTTCTATTTATGGTTCTGGCGGCTACGCTGGGTTTATACGGGATCGCTCTAGGGTTATTTGTACTGGCCATTCATCTGAGCAGTCTGCGCTCCTTCGGGGTCCCGTTTATGTCTCCAGTTGCACCGTATATTAAACAGGATCAAAAAGATACATTGCTAAGACTCCCGCAAAAACATTTATTGACAAGGCCGCGTTTAATCAGTCAGAAAAATATTGTGCGTCAGGACAAACAATCGAACAAAGGCAAAACAGGAAGGTGAACGAGATGAAATCAAGGCTTTTGAGTGTATTGATTACATTTTCATTAATCCTTAGTGGCTGCTGGAATAGCAGGGAGCTTGATGACATCGGCATTGCGGTAGCATTGGGATTCGATAAAGCAGGTGATGAGGTGCTTGTATCCGTACAACTCGTGAATCCCGCGGAAATTTCAAGTAAACATTCAAGTGGAAACAAAGCCCCTATCGTCGTATATCAGGAAACAGGGGAAACTGTATTTGAAGCTCTCAGGAAGATGACAAAGACCGTTCCTCTTAAAACATTCTTTCCGCATTTGAGAATGCTTGTCATCGGAGAGGACTTAGCCAAAGAAGGAATTGCTACATCTATGGATTTATTGGCGAGAGACCAGGAATTCAGAACTGATTTTTATGTGGTGATTGCAAAAGAAAATGAAGCCCAACAAATTCTAAAAATGTTAGTACCGGTGGAAAAGATCACGGCTCAGAACCTGTTCAATAAATTAGAAACGTCTTCAAACGTCTGGGCTCCCACCGTTGCCCTGAAAATCGGGACATTGATTGATGAGTTCATCAGTCCTGGCAAACAAGCGGTGATTACGGGGGTAAAGATCATTGGTAATCCGGAAGAGGGGACACCCTCAGCCAATCTTCAATCGGCAGATCCTCCTGTTCGATTGCAATACACAGATTTGGCACTGTTCAAAGAGGATAAACTGAAAGGTTGGTTAACTGAAGCGGAAAGCAAAGGCTATAACTATATAAACGGAAACGTAAAAAGCACCATTGTAACCGTACCATGCAGTGAAAAAGGGAGTGTGGCCATCGAAATTCTGAAAACGAAGTCAAAAATAAAGGCACATTTCACCAAGGGAAAGCCCTCCATTGAAATCCTCCTTAAGGCAATGGGGAATGTGGGCGAAGTGGAATGCGGAATGAATTTCGAAAAATCAGAGACGATTAAGTACCTAGAAAAACAAATGCAGAAAGATATTAAGGGGAAAATGCAACAATCCATCAAAACGGCTCAGGAAACGTATCATGTAGATATTTTTGGCTTTGGAGAAGTAATTCATCGGAAGAGGCCTTCCTATTGGAAGGATGTAAAGGAACAATGGGATGAACACTTCGACGATTTGCCCGTAAAGGTACAAGTAAGCGCACAAATCCGGCAAATAGGGAAACGAAATCATTCCGTAGTCAACAGAAGCGGGGAGTAAGAAATTATGTGGAAAATGCTTGGGATTTTAGCTGTCTTACTGATTTTTATCTACGTGGACGGTGTACCCCTATGGAAAAAACGTCGCTTTAATGCTTTCTGGACATTTATCATTCTATTGGGAGTAGGGACAGGTTTATTGATTTATCAAAGTTTTATTGGACCGATTCCAACCCCATTAAAAGGGATTGACTATATTCTCAAACCGGTGACTTCATCTTTTTATAAACTATTCGAATAAAGAAGGCGGGTACGAAACATGTTGGAGGAAGGAAAAATCAGCAGTAGGCAATTTACAGTGTTGGTTCTACTCTATACGATTGGAAGTACCATTTTAATCATTCCTTCTATCCTGACATCAACTGCAAAACAAGACGCCTGGATTTCTGGAATGATCGGGTTAGGAGTAGGAATTGCAGCAATTTTTTTATACACAGCACTGGCTTCCAGATATCCGGGTAAAAACTTTTCACAGATGTTGGAGCTGATACTTGGGAAGTGGCTGGGGAAACTCTTTTCTGTTTTTTATTTTCTTACGTTTGTCTTCTTATTGTGTTTATTTGTCCTGCGGGATATCGGGGACTTCATGGTTTCGGTGATGATGGTGGAGACTCCGATTCAAGTCATTCATTTAACTTTTTTACTTGTGGTTGTTTATGCTGTAAGACATGGGCTGGAGTCTTTTTCACGAACAGCGGAATTATTTCTTCCATGGATTATACTCCTGTTTTTGATCCTTGTTCTGGCAGTTGCTCCCCAAATAGACATCTTTAATGTTTTACCCATATTGGAATTCGGACTTAAACCAGTATTTAACGCCAGCTTTTCCTTTCTAACGTTTCCTTTTTTAGAGCTGGTTGTGTTTTTAATGATCGTCCCATATGTGAATACACAAAAGGTTCGAAAAGGCTTCATTTCCGGAACGATGATTGGCGGGTGCTGCCTTATCCTGATTTCCCTTCTGTCTATTCTGGTCACAGGGGTAGGTGAAACAACCGAAAGCATCTACTCGAGCTATGATCTGGCCAAGCAAATCAATTTAGGGGGGTTCTTTCAAAGGGTAGAAGCCATGATGGCATTCATTTGGTTTACAACGGTTTTCATGAAATTGACTATCCTTACCTATATCGTTTCATTAGGGCTCGCGCAGACATTTGAATTGCATGATTATAAAATCCTCGTCTTTCCATTGGGGTTACTCATGTATGTCCTTTCCTTAGATTTATTACCCAATATCTCTTATTTAATCGAGTTTACTCAAACCATGCAGATATATGTTTTGCTCTATGGGGGGGTAGTCCCAATAATCTTATTCCTTCTGTCCTATTTTAGGCATGATCGTTACATGCTTGATTCCCTTAAGAAAAAGTGAAAGATGGAATTCCTGATTTTATCAAAAAGGCATGTATATGATCTTCCGTGACGCGGGTGAATGAGAACGATATACGAACATTTTTTGAAGAATATTTGATATTGAGGGTGGAAGGCTAATGAAAAGATCATTCAAGAATTAATGAAAGAAGGGACGTTATGTCAAATTCCAATCTCATAAAATTAACTTCTTCAGAGATAGCTTCCTTATGGCAGGAATATATAAGCCATACACATAGCCGCTGTATGCTACTCTATTTAATTGCAACCACTAAGGATGAAGAAATCGTATCCGTATTAAAAGAGGCTTTTACAATTGTTGAAGAGACAAAAGAAGCAACACTATCGATTATAAAAAATGAAAACCTGCCAATACCTATTGGATTCAGTGACGAGGATGTGAATACAAAAGCCAAAAAACTGTTTTCAGATTCATTTTCACTCTACTATATCAAGAATCTATCTAGAGTGATGGCTTCTGCTTGCGGATTAATGATGACCATGTCCACTAGGGGGGATATTCGTACTCACTATGAAAAATGTACTGTTCGAGCCTTTAAGGTTTTTAACAGCGTCAGTGATGTGTTGCTCCAAAAAGGTCTTTATGTAAGACCACCACACATACAGCCAAACACCCAATCAGTTTACATAAAGGGAAAGCAATATCTGGATGGATATCGTCTGATTGGAGATGAAAGACATTTAAATGCCGTAGAAATCTCTCATGTATTCGGTAATCTGGAAGCAAATTTGACAGGCCTCACCTTTACTAAAGCTTTTGGCCAGACGATTGAGGATAAAGAGGTAAGAGACTTCATGTCAGATTCTGTGAATATGGGGAAGGAGATCATAAGCAAGCTGTCAACGTTTTTAACTTCTTCTGACCTGTCTGCTCCTATGCCCTCTGATATCCATGTAAATCCCATTACGGAATCCGCTTTCTCCAACAAGTACATGATGTATCAAATGTCAACTATGATGGCATCAGGTATATCTGGATACGCCAGTTCGCTTGCCGCCAGTATGAGAAATGACTTAAAAACGGCTTACATGGAGTTTTTAACAGAGACATCTAAACTTGCTCGTAAAGGGGCGAATATCATGATAGCCAATCAATGGCTCGAACAGCCTCCACAGCCTGCAAGCTTGGACAGGGAATAAAACGGAAAGATTGTATGATCAATTTCATAAATGCCTTTCTCCTAAGCCCCAATGGCTTAGGATTTTTTTAGACCTATTCCCTTATGGTAATCCTGACTGGAATTTTAATATGTAAAATGGTTCTGTCAAAAAGAGAGAGTGTAAGCAGGAAGGAAATGGGAGGGGGGATAGTTTCTATCAAATAGTCATTGATATACTCAGTATATCTAAGTGTTTTTCAAATTGAAATAAAAGCCTATACCATTCTACTTATGCTTTCATATACTAGAGTATCCTTTGTAGAAAGGAGGTAGAATATGAATAGTAACTATCATAACTGTAGCTGCAATAAATGTAGTGGAGACAAGCATGATGATCATAGTGGCCATCATCAAGTGGATACGTGCAATTGTTGTGTCATCGGGTTAGAGAAGACTATCAGAGAGCAATTCCGTTGCGGAGATACGATTGGTATCACTCGATTCGGAGATGCAGCGGCAGGTATTTTCGTCGGAAGATACAGAGGCTTGAAATATAGTGTAGTTGAAATTGAAGATCTACTTGTTCCGGGTACGACAAGTTTTGTTCCATTATGTGATATCGAAAGTGTTGAAAGAGGCATTCAGTTCCAGGAGCCACCGATGCAAATTGAAAAAAAGTAATGCCATTTACTGAAAAATTGAATTAATAGCTCAGGGGTTTTACACTCTGAGCTTTCATATAGGTCATCAGACATTAGGATTTATAGAGTGAATGTAGTACGATCATGTGTTTTCTCTGAAATTGGATGAAACACGCTTCAGTTTTTCATATCCTAGATTATCCTTAGAGTAGAAAGGAGGAAGAATATGAATAGCAACTATCATGACTGTAATTGCCATAAATCCAATGGGTACAAGCATGATGATCATCGTGACCATCATCAAGTAGATACATGCGATTGTTGTGTCATTGGATTAGAGAAGACAATCAGAGAGCAGTTCCGTTGCGGAGATACGATTGGAATCACTCGATTGGGAGATGTTTCTGCTGGGATTTTCGTCGGAAGGTTCCGGGGCTTGAAGTATAGTGTACTTGAAATTGATGATTTACTTGTTCCAGGTACGACCAGTTTTATTCCATTATGTGATATCGAAAGTGTTGAAAAAGGGATTCAGTTCCAGTATCAACCGATGAAAATTGAGAAGAAATAAAGCGCTAAACGGTTGATATCAATAGCTTAGAGGGTCTGGCTTTTATCTTAATAATCGTATAGCAGGGTTTTATCTGTGAGTAGTGAAAGATCGTGGTACGTGATGATACTGATTTCTTCATGGATTCTGTACCTGCTGCAGCAGAATATGAAGAGGCTGGGACAAAACTATAAAAACCTCGCTTAAACATGAACCATTTCAGTGATGCTTCTTTATGCCGCTAATGATTTCCGTGCAAGACTCCGCTTTCCGCAGGAGTCTCCGTCTTGCACTCCAATCAACCGCTGGGTAGAATGGGAGTCTTAGGTATATTTTAATAATTCAAAACCCGAACTGTTTTACCTGTTTTCAGGTATAATGGTTCGGGTTTTGTTTGAGTAAAAATCCTTTTGTCCCAGCCTCACTCTATTGAGGATAGTAAATGAACTGTCTGCTCTAATTTAATTTAAGCGAAAGGTAAAATGAAAATGTTTTTGAACAGAGAGTAATGAATAGAGATTTGGTACATCTCAAACTAAAAAATGTCATATCTGTCACTTTAGGAGATAGTTTGCACATCTAATTTAAAAACCCAGCTTCTCGAAGGAATAACTGGGTTTGATCTAGTGATAAAGAGGTTCCACTTTGTGCCGCAATAGCACCCGATCGTGGAAGGTGGTTCACCATTTGCTTACCACACAATAACGTCGAATGTGCAATAGATCTTTTGTTATTAACTCAATATAAATAACAAAAAGCTACTCATGGGGTCCCGCCTACAAACTGTGAGGAATACATACGCTAAGTAAATTTCGACATGGAAAAAACCGATTTTTCCAACCCTAAGGATCGGCTCTTTTCTCTTTGTGTGTTCTTTGTGGAGAATTTTTTATATTCCTACATGCCTCAGCTTGTCTGGGTTCCGGACAATATATATGTTGTGGATCCTATTATTTTCGACATGAAACATTCCCACTGTATGAATACCTTCGTTTGAACGGAGAATAAGAGCAGGTTGCCCGTTAATTTTACTTATTTCAATATGTGAATTTCCATCAACCATGGAAGATTTTCGTACTGCACCAAACAGAAACTTTACAACGCGATCCCGTGCTAAAATTGGATTTACGGCAGCCAACACCTTGCCTCCTCCATCTGAGACCAGTACCACATTTTGATCAAGCTTGGATATGACCTGATTTAGGTTTCCCTGTTTGAGTGCTATTATAAAATCATGAACTAAATCTTGAGAAGCTGCTTCAGAATGAACATCGTCTTCAAAATTAATCCCCATCTTTGCATTTGCACGGCTGAATAATTTCCGGCAATTCACTTCACTTTTTTCAATGAGTTTTGCTATCTCGTGATAACCAAAACCGAGTGCCTCTCGAAGGACAAAAACGACACGTTCCGTTGGTGTAAGCTTTTCAAGTAGCACAAGTATCCCATAAGACAATTCATCGTCACGGATAACGGAGTCTATTGTATCTTCTGCAGATTTAGATAAGGGTTCTGGTAGCCATTCTCCAAAATATTGTTCTCGCTTCTTGCGAGCTGTTTTTTGTAAATCCCGACATCGATTCGTTACCATTTTACAAAGATAGGCTTTAGGCTCACCCAACTTATCCGAGGGAACGTCATATAATTTTATAAAAACGTCATGGACGACATCTTCCGCATCTGAAACCGATCCTGTCAGTTGGTAGGCGAGTTTAAACAGCAACATTTTATATTTTTCGTACATTTCCTGCACATTTTCACTTCCATTCTCTTTCTACAATTCACCGATTGTAGAATGGGCTACAAATATAACGAGCTGAGGAGCAGTTTTGTGACAAAATAAAGTATTTATTCTTAAAAAAATATTAACATATATTACAACTACTTTCTAAATATGGATAAAAATCATATGGAAATATATATATAACTATTTTAATTGAACACCCTGTCACAGAATGAATGACTTACTCGTTATATAGGTGTTGATGGAGGAGAAGTAATGAAAGCAGCATTACAAAAGGTTAGTTGCCTTCATAAGATCACTTAATACTTCATCTGATTCATCCAATTATTAACTAAGGAGGATTGTAAATAGTATGTAAACGCATCATTGAATGGGAAAGAACCAATCTACATGATTGAATAAAATAGGAAAAGAGAGGTATACCAATTATGGCTGAACGTGTGAATTACATGAAAGAATCACCGGAATTTTCTAAAAAGTTGATGGAGCTTAGCATGCAAGAGAAGGAAAGTTCAATTGAAGAATCAATCCGTCATTTAGTGCACATTAGAGCTTCACAAATGAATGGATGTGGCTTTTGCTTAGATATGCACGTCAAAGAAGCTAAAATCCATGGTGAGAGAGAGCTGCGTCTTTACCACACTACCATTTGGCGTGAATCAACACTATTTAGTCCACGTGAGCGTGCGGCACTAGAGTGGACAGAGATTTTGACAAAGATGCCTGAGCATGGTGTGTCTGATGACGTTTATGACCGTGTTCGTTTTCAGTTTTCAGAAAAAGAGTTATCAGACCTTACATTCTCGGTTATGGCAATTAATGCTTGGAACCGTATAAGTATTGCGTTTAAATCGGTACCAGGTTCAGCTGACAAAGCGTTTGGATTAACAAAATCTGGCCTAAGCTAAGAGTTATATGAGCCCAATGTGAATTGGACCTCAGGAGGAAGCGGCATCATGGGCTTCTCAAGGTATAGACACGATTTCTGGTGAGGGGCAAGACTAAGAGATTTTCATAAATCAATAGAACAGAAAAACCGGTATCTTTAGAGATATGGGTTTTTCTGTTTTTCTGATAGTAATATCAATTTAGAAAATTTGGGGTCTCAACCTGTTAAGGTGAAGTTTAGGTATGGCATAAGCGATTAGTGGACAAGGGAGTAACGTTTACGATGGAGCCAACCGTAATGGGCGATATCACCATAGCTGTCTTCGACGATACATGGGGAAACCTTATTCAGATGATCGAGCAGAAGTCTAAAGGGTGCTGCCTTTCCACTACGTGCTGTATTCAGTGTGCAGGGGGAAGTCCCTTTTTCTAATTTCGGTTTATTCTATGAAATATTGGGGATTCTTCTTAATAGGAACGAAAGAGGAGTGGACGTATGGAGTTAGATGGCAGAAACTTAAAAGACAGGGCTAAGGCTGCAATGAGTAAGTTCAAACACAATGTGAAGGGGACGTACTATTCTATTGCTGACATTCCCACAGCTTCCGTTCAGGAGTTGGCGGATTTCATTCAGATACACCCTGACACACATGAAATCAAGAAGAGTCTGCTCGGCAACATCTATTCTTTTTTTAGACTGAACTTGAATAACTATCGGTTCTACTTAGAAACCACCCATGACCGTATTTTACAACTGGATGGTTCTTTAAATGGAAAGGAATTGGTTTCCTTTCGATCTTACCGGGATTCTGATGATAGACATTCACCAGTTAAATTGAGTTAAGAATAGAGAAATGGGCTTTCTTATAAGGGGGGCCTGTTTTTTTCGTTCCGGGAAAATTTCTGGAAAATATTGAAACGAAACAACAAGTAAATCGTATCATTTTATAATCGGAAAAAATGGATGGCGAATTTAGAATGAAAAAAAGGAGCTTCTTTAACCAAATGATGGTTCATTATTTGGTCATGCTGATGACTGTGTTCCCAACTTTACTTCTTAGCGGTATTTATCCGATTGCTTCTTTTAGAGATGTCGTGAACGTATTTTTCCAATTTAATATGGCTGGGCTTATCTTCTTTTTGGCTACATATTTTATTTTTCAATTAAGGAATAGAGCTTATATGAAAGCCCAGGACCAATAGGATCTAAAATATCGGTGCCTGCATTATATAGTAGAAAGACCAGGAGTGAAGAAATGAACAACTTTATGAAAGCATTAACCTATGTAAACGAAAGAGTTTATGAACCTAATTAATTAAAGATAAAATCGGTTCAAGAGGAAAAACAAAATGCACATTACGGTGCTGGTACTTTTCAATTAGCTTCTCGTTCAGTTCGATTTAGAGTGGCAAAAACAACACCTAATAAGGTAGGGCAATTTGTTGCTTTTTGGGAAAAAGACGAAAATGATAACAATCAACCATTTACATATGAAGAGGCCCCCGACTTATTGGTTGTTACTACCTTTTTAAGTAAGGATGAATGGGGACAATTTATTTTCCCGAAAGACATCCTTGCCAAACGAAATATTCTTAAAACAAGTACTACAAAAGGGAAGATGGCCAACAGAGTTTACCCTGGTTGGGATACCCCAACTAGCAAACAAGCGATAAAAACTCAAAAATGGCAGTTACCCAATTTTGTTGATTTGAGTCATTCGAATCAATTACCCATAGAAAAAATAGTAGAACTGTATGCGCAATAAATGTGATTATCGGTGCCTGCCCCCAACACGGGAACGTTTTAGTGTATCGGGGGTCAGGTGCTTTTTTGAGTACTCATAAATAAAGAAAATTCGACACTGGGTCATGATTCTCGATTTTCTCGTATGTTTAATCAGAAATCCGCCGCGTGAATCGTGGTTATACCCTTTTCCTGAGTATGGAGTAAATGTTTGAAAAATACAATTTAGTTCAAAAAATGTATAGGAAACGTCCTTTGTTTGCCATGGGGCGTTTTTTCTGACGTATTAGGAATAAGCGCTTATCGTTGAGGTGCCACGGTACCTGTCCCTGTGGTATCTCTTGACAATCACGTATTTAGAAGGGAATGGAAATATCCAATCCCATATCCAATACCTTAATAAGGTATTCATTATGTTGCTGAAATGACAGCACCATTTTTATGTATGACGGTTACGAAGACACCGGACTTTTTTTGAAAATCAGAAGAAGAACCATATGGGACTTTCAATGCGAATGTTTTACCATTTCTCTTAAATTCAACAGTGAATTTGTCAGATGCCCCAATAATTTCTGCTTCAGTTACCTCGGATTTTCCAGGTATAAGTAAGTTTTGACCTATGAGTAACATATCCATTTTCAAATCATTTGATTTAGCTAAGTCTTCTTGTTTTACTCCAAACCGATGAGCTACGCCCCATAAAGTGTCACCAGGAACTACGGTGTATATTTCTCCAACATTTGACTTGTTTTGTTCAACAGGAACCAAAATAGATTGTCCAATATTAATTTGATCTGAATCCAACCCGTTTAATTGTTTTAAATGAGCGATTGTTGTTTCATATTTTTTGGCTAATGAGTATAATGTATCTCCTCGTTGGACTGAATATTTGTTTTCATTATGATTTTCTAGGTGAGGCACCAGAAGCGCTTGACCTTCATAAATTTTATCAGACATTAATACGTTTTTTTCTTTTAGTTGATCGACTGTAACATCATATCTTTTAGCTAGACTATATAATGTGTCATGCTTTTTCACTGTATATTCTGCACTGCAAGCACTTGCATTTCCATTGGTGAGTATAAGAGCAGACAGTGCTCCTACAGTAGTGGCAATCGTTAATTTTTTGTTTCTTTGTTTAACTGCTTTCTTCTTTTCAATAGCTATTCTTTCTCTCCTACTAAGTTGAATTGTATTCAATTCTTCCATCTCCTTTGTCCTAAATACTATCGAACTAACTATATATGAGCCATTTGTGGGTGAGAAGGGTCTAATGTTGGAGTTACCAATACAATCCTTAGTACCCATTGTTTTCCTATGTTCGTTAATTTCCAGACGTCGAATATAGTCATTTAACCGCGAAAAATGACGAATCATAGTCACTGGGAGATTAGTAGGAGTTAAGGAGGAGGTTGAATTATTTGAATATAAAGACACAGAGGTATGATGATCAAAAAAAACATTGCATCCATATGGTGGAAGACAGTTAATTTGATTCACACTGTTATTAGTCATTGGGCTTGCATACAGCGGCAGCACGAGAACACTGTTCATAAAGGATCAATGTTCATTTTCGTTTCAAGAATATGATGAATCTTATAATAGCTAACGTCTCAAATTTCTGAATTCCCTAAAAAAGATTTTTAGTACTTTTAACTCGGTAAAAAAGAGGGATTTAAACTAAATCAATTAGTGTTAAGATGTTTTGGGATTTGTAGAAAAATGTAGAAATTAGTCTAATATTATCCAATGAATAATATTCTATTGAAGACTTATCTCCACAATCTTCTAAAACTGGATGCGTAGTTGAATTCATATCATAATGAGTGCAACCATTTTAAATTTTATGAGGTGATCTACCTATATAGTATTAATGTATTTCATGTGAGGGGAGGGATAATTACTATTATGTATACTCAAATGAATAAGGAAGATTAGGTAAAGGACAGTATGAATAAACACGAAGTTAAGGTTGTGAGTTAAATGAATAAAAAACCGCCAAATATGAATCGGGCAGGTGCCTTTTTGTTCTGTACTTTTTCACTCCTATTTTCAATAGTATTTGTTCGTTTTCTTTATATACAAGTAACAGGAGAAATAGAAGGGAAAAATTTAGTTGTAGAAGCATCTAATAAATATTTAGAGAATCATATATTAAAGGCAAATAGAGGAACGATATTTGACCGTAGCGAACATGTTCTAGCACAAGACACTCCTTCATATAAAATAATAGCGATTTTATCTGAGTCAGTAACATCTAACCCTAAAAAACCCAACCATGTTGTCAACAAGAATAGGACGGCTGATGTGTTGTCTAGATATATCAAGTTAGAAAAGACTGAAATTTACAAACTATTAAATAAAGAAGGGAAATTCCAAGTGGAATTAGGAGCTGTAGGTAATGGAATTACTACCGAAATGAAAGAAAAAATTGAAAAGGAAGAATTACCGGGAATTACGTTTCTTGCTATAAATAGACGGTCCTATCCAAAAGGGATGTTTGCTTCTCATACCATTGGCCTCACTCAAGCCGATGCGAAGAGGAATGGGAACACACAAAACGAGGGTATAATGGGCATCGAAAAAAGTTTAAATACATACCTTAGTGGTAAGGATGGTCAGATAAGATATGAAAGTGACTTTTGGGGGTATCTATTACCGGATTCAGAAAAGACCATCATTCCCCCAGTGGATGGTGATGATGTTTATTTAACCATAGATGGAAACATCCAAAAAATTTTAGAAGATGCATTAAATTCCGTTGATAACGAGTATCACCCTAGAAAAATGTTTGCCATTGTATCTGATCCCACTACTGGAGAAATACTGGCAATGGCCCAAAGACCATCATTCAATAATGATACAAAAGAAGGTATACGTGACAGTTGGTCAAACTTCATAGTTGAAACCTCTTTTGAACCAGGATCCACTATGAAATCATTCTCTTTAGCCGCTGCAGTGGATAGTATGGTATTTGACCCACAAGAATATTATAAATCCGGGCAGACTTTTGTAGATGGCTACCCTTCACCAATAAAGGATTGGAATAGAGGGAAAGGATGGGGAACAATTTCGTATTTAGAGGGACTACAACGGTCCTCAAATGTAGCTTTTATTAATCTGTTAGGGAAAATAGGAACAGATGAGTATTACACTTATTTAAAATCATTTGGATTCGGTAATAAAACAGGCATTAACCTTCAAAATGAAGCAAAAGGAATAGTACAATATAACAATCCAATCGAAAGAGCTACTACAATATTCGGTCAAGGAAGTACCGTGACAGCACTTCAGATGATCCAAGCAGGATCGGCGATTGCTAATGGTGGGAAAATGATGAAACCATATGTAGTTTCACGGATAGTAGATAGGGATTCAAACAAAATCGTTAAAGAATTTCACCCAGAGGTCATAAGGTCTCCAATTACCAAAGAAGCTGCTGATAAAACACGGGAGTATTTAACGTCGACTGTCACGTCCGATATAGGAACAGGGAGCAAATTCCAATTGAATCATTTTCAAGTCTCTGGTAAATCAGGTACTGCCCAGATACCAAACCCAAATGGTGGAGGATATTTAACTGCATCCAATGAATATTTGTTTTCATTTTTGGGGATGGCTCCAGCGGATGATCCTGAACTGATTGTTTACGTAGGGGTGCAGGAACCTGATTTACCACCAACAGAAATTGGATCAATACCTGTTTCAAAAGTATTTAATCCTGTGATGGGAGATAGCCTGATGTACCTTAAACGTATAAAGGCAGATAGCAAAAAAGAATTGTAAGTGGGTACTCTTATCTCCCTTACAGAAGTAATACAAAAGATGGCATAAGGCCTCTCCTTCTTCAAAAACGATGGATAGAGCTGGCTAGGATTCTCGTAAAACTCCTATGAAAAGAATTCATAAAAGATATAAATCATTATTTCCATGACCTTAGTTGACTGGTAATGAAGTTAGTTTCATGGAAATTTCTCGATAATAGGCACGGATATCACTTAATCCAACAGTGTCATACAAGCTCAATCCTATAAAATCGGCATGGTCCCATCTATATTGAGTCTTATGATAATTCCAAACGCCTTTTTCAGCCGTACTTTGTGCAGGTTGAGCCTTGTGTCCATTCGGATATTGTGAAGAAGGAACGCTCACTAGACCGTCGTTTGGCCACCATGAAGAACCAAGTTGATTATTTCCATATCTTCCAATGTAAAAGCCAGAAGGATATAATAGTGGATTCATTGAAGGGAGGGGGAGGTTGTACCCTGTTAAGGGAGAATGAAATGTAGCATCCCCTGTATAAGAAAAATAATAAACATCTGAATACGTTTTCATTTTTTCGTTCAGCTCTTTTGCTCCTTCTATTGAGAGGTCATATTGACTTGTATCCTTTGTTTTCCAGAAAGGGCTGTTATACATTCGTTCTATATACGAATAAGTCGGTTCATTCACCTCTCTCTTCAAACCCCAATGATCCAGTTTGAAATCATAGTTAAAAGATTCATTAGAATGCTGGTCTGCCAAATTAACATATTTGTATACAAACCCTTTTAGAAAGGGCATAAAGTTTTCTAGTTTATTAGCAAAAGGGGATCCATCATGAGGAGTCGCCAAGGTTGTGATGCTATGAACCCAATCTTTTCCTCCATCGTAAAGACTGGACATTTGTTGAGCATGAGGATTCTTCTTATGAAAATCCTTTTCTTCTTTACTGCCAGATTTCAGTAATTCCAGCAACATTCTTGAAGTTTGTCCACCCATACTGTGACCAAGTAGATGTACTCGATTCTCCTCATCCCAATTCGTTTTTTCTCCAGAGTATTTCTTCCCGAAACGATGGTGATTATGTTGTAAAGAATGAGCAGCCCCATAGTCAACGGTACCACCCTTTATATAGGCAAATAATTCAGCTGCTCGATCCCAGTTACTTGATACAGGTCCCACTGCAGCTGTAAATGTTTCAAATCCTTGATTGTTTAAATCATTTTCTATATCATGAATTCCCCCCCAATAATAAAAATTAGACACTTCTTCTTTCCCCCAACCACCTACTCCATGTATTAGGAAAATTGGGTAATCATTGCCTTCAGATTCTCCGGTACTTGCATACATTTTCCTTTCTTGAAACAATAAGAATATCAAAAACAAAATGACGATCATCTTACTTAAATTAACCATAATTCCATTCTCCTTTATCTGAAATTTCATACTATTAAGATAGTATAAATGTATCTATAAGCCAATAGGCTAAGTGTCATGTCAGCCTTTAGAACGATAATGTCACTTAGTTCTTGGGGATTGATGTTGATTTGGACCATCCACTTCCTACACGACAAAGGTCAGATTTGATTATCTGGGCTTCTTTTTCGTACATAAAAACGCGTGTAGGAAATTATTCTGTGATAAGCAGGTATAGTGGTCTTCAATCGAGGAGTTGAATGTAGGTCTTTTTTCTTGTTTCGACAAAACTTGATATTCTTTTAAGCATACTAACTTCACCGTTGGATGTTGGATATGTATAATCGGATTCAACATTATTAGTCAATTCATAATAATGTAATCTCGTAGGGAGGAGGGTGTCAGTTGAAGATCTGAAATAATGTTTGGAATAGTAGGTAATGAAATAACAAACAGGAGGAAATGAGAATGATGAAGAAGACTTTAATATCTGGTTTATTGGTAACGACGGTATCTGCTAGCTGTATGATCCCCGTAGGTGCATCACCTGCAAACCCACAACAAGAATATTTAAACTCTATGATTCAAAACACGATCTCGAACAACACCCTTTCCAACTCGATCCGAACGTTAGGATCTCAGACCCCGCTTATTCAAGCATATGGACTAGTCATATTACAACAGCCGGAAGTGAAGATTGAGTCGATGCCCAGCATAACAAATCATCAATTATTCGCCAAAAACAATGTAAGGGAATGGGTTGATGAGTACAACCCTAAGTTAATTGATTTGAATCAAGAAATGATGAGGTTCAGTTCAAGGTTCGATAGTTATTACAGCAAGCTGACTGAACTATCGGAGGAAATGAATGATGATCCACAGGCGAAAGAAAGCTTTCAATATGCTTTTGGTAGACTTCAGGCTCAAGCGCAAAAGATTGAGGGAAATATGGATATGACTTCATTGGAACTAATTCGTTATAATACATTGCTCATTCAAGATAGTGAAAATTTTTCAGAACGTGCAAATGCTTCGATTCAAGCTTTGCAAGGTGTAAATGGAAACATCCCACAAATTCGAGAAGAGATTAAACGAATTCAAGATGAAATACAAGCTGAGCTCACCATCATATTAAATCGTCCTCAGGAAATAATTAACGGGTCAATCAATATCGGAAAGCAAGTGTTTACAGTTACCTCCAATGGGGCTCAAACGAAAACCGTTGATTTTGTATCAATTGAACACCTTAGCAACGACCTGATCGACCTTTCTGATAGCCAAGTATCTGCGGCAGCTTTAACCATTCAGCAAAAACAACAAGAGCTGATTCCATTGATACAACAGTTGTCCGATACACAAATTCAAGCAACCCAGATTACTCTGATTGAGGATCAAGTTGATGGATTTACAGAAATGATTAACCGTCAATTAATGATATTGGACTTTTTGAAGACAGATTGGAAAGCATTCAATCATGCTATGAAAGAATTGATGAACATGACATCAACAGATGAACCAGTGGATATAAAGGCTTTACAAGAGAAATTATCACACTTTAAACACATGAGTGACGAAATGAACAAGCAAACAAATCAATTCGAAGATTTCGTAACGAATGTAAATGTTCGATAGTTTATGAATTTCAATAAGAGGGAGAGAGGAATATGAAAAAAATACCATTTAAAATAATGACGTTAACAGCTTTACTAGCTTTATCGGCAAGTAATATAGTCCCTGCCAAAGCATCGGCAACAGAAGCTGCTACTAAATCGAATCAACCAGTCGTGGCCATAAACCATGAAGTTGAATACCCGGGTTATTCATTAGGACCCGATGGCCTTAGGGATGCAATGGAACGTACAGGTTCAAATGCCTTAGTAATGGACCTTTATGCATTAACGATCATAAAACAAGCCGATGCGAATTTCAATGGTATCACGACTGTTAATGAAGCTTTGAAATCAAGCATCGTCCATCACCAATCCGTTGCCAGAACGAATGCAAATTACTGGTTGGATGACCTTAAACCCAAGCTTATTACAACAAACCAAAATATCATCAATTATAATACAAAGTTCCAAAACTATTATAATACCTTAGTTACAGCAGTGGATAACCAGAATAAAGAAACCTTGACAAAGGGACTGACAAGGTTGTCGAACAGTATTTCAGATAATAAAGCCAGTGTAGATGAGCTCATACTGGAGTTAAGAACTTTCAGGGACAAAATGACCGCAGATACACAAAACTTTAAAGGGGATGCCAACCAAATCACGTCAATTTTGGCAAGTCAGGATGCAGGTATCCCTCTGATGCAAAACCAATTGACGACGTACAATCAGGCAATCGACAAATACAATGCGATTATTATTGGATCCTCTGTTGCAACGGCTTTAGGACCAGTTGCAATCATCGGAGGTTCCGTCGTTATTGCCACTGGTGCAGGAACACCTCTTGGGATCGCATTGATTGCCGGAGGTACAGCAGCAGTAGGAGGAGGGACCACCGGAATCATACTAGCGAAGAAGGAAATGGACAAAGCACAAGAAGATATCATGAACATTACTGGTCAAATTTCTCAGGCTCAATTACAAGTAGCAGGGTTAACCAATATCAAAAATCAAACTGAATATCTGACAAGTACCATTGACATTGCTATTACTGCCTTACAGAACATTTCAAACCAATGGCATACGATGGGATCCAAGTACAATTCGCTTCTTCAAAATGTTGACGCTATCAGTGCTGATGATTTGATTTTCATTAAAGAAGACTTAAGTATCGCGAAAGATAGCTGGAATAACATTAAAGAGTATGCAGAAAAGATTTATGCTGAAGATATCAAAATTGTAGATACACAAACTCTTTAATAGAAACAGTGGAGATCTTCTCGAAAAGGGGATCTCCTATTAAATGAGCAAGGGGAGTGTTTACTTTGAAGAAAGCCCGGATTAATAAACTGTTCTCATTTATTATACTAATGCTATTTTTGTCATATAGTCTGATACCACACCAAGCTTTTGCTACTGAAAATGGAACCTATTCTTTAGGTCCTGATAATTTCCAGAATGCCATGGAGAGAATGGCATCCAATGTGCTGATCATGGATAGCTATTCCCTTACGTTGCTAGAACAAACTCCTGTAGATTTTACAGGTTCAAATTTCATCAGTGAAAATATTAAAGACAATATCAGGGTCCATCAGGAAGATTCACGAATGAATGCCGACCGATGGACAAATCAACTTAAACCTCAAATGGTGGATGTAAACCAGGATATTGTTGACTATCAATCTCTTTTTGAAGTACATTATCTTAATTTACTAAGTGCGATCAATATTCATGACACGGCTACTTTCGAAAAAGAGTTAGAAACGTTATATGCCACCATTTTAGAAAATAAAGAAAATGCAGATAAACTGTTAGTTAATTTCATTGACTTACGAAATGAAATAGGAGAGGACATGCGTAATTTTAATGATGATCTCAATACAATTTCCAGTATTATTACGAGTCACGAAAGTGGGATTCCACTACTCCAGCAACAAATACAACAGCACAATGATGCTATCAAAAAGAACAAGGATATGATTGTTACCAGTGGACTCCTATGTCTGTCACTAATCGGATGTATTGCCGGAGGGCCAATGATTGCTACAGCCAAGAAAAATATCGATTTTGCCAACAAAGAAATACAAAAGCTAAACAAGAGAATTTCAGATTCACAGTCAGCCATAAGTACGCTGACAACTATAAACAATCAGATTAGATACTTAAATGAGACAATAGATACCGCCATCACATCACTCCAAAATATTTCGAATCAGTGGAATACTATCGGCGCGAAATATAACAGTCTATTAAATAATATTGAAATATTAAGTCCCGATGATTATTCTTTTATCAAAGAAGACCTTAATATTGCAAGGGATAGCTGGGAGGACCTTAAAGAATATGCGGACAAATTATATGAAGGAACTCAGAAAGTAGAGGAAGATTTACATTCGGTTGCAAGTTAAATGAAGTGATTATCGATCGTTTGGTATACCTAAGTCGTTTGTAGACGAATAAAAGCTTGCTCTCAATTTACGAGAAGGTGAGGCAGTACACGACTTAGGCAAGCTTCATATCGTAGTATGTTACGAGGGACAGATAAGCACAATATTATTAAAGCTAATAAAAAAATTCAAGAAATAAGGAGATAAAGTTCAAGCTGAAGCCCTTTTAAACAACTTGTTCCAAGGGTCTCAACTGGGGGGGTCAATTCGGGATCTCGCCAGGTCATCTTGTGCTCTCTTTCTTTCATTATAAGAATACCGATGTTGAGGATCCTCAACTCTTCTTAAACTTCGAAAAAAATTTGTCATCATCATAGGTATCACCCTTTTAAAGTGAACTTCCAATTAATGATTCAGGGTGCTTTGATAAGTTACTAGGCAAGTAGTAACAAGTGAACTCTCTAATCATATGAAATCGAGCATGTTAGATCTCATGCTCGATTTTTTGTAGATAAAAAGACCCTTGGGTTACCATGGCCTTACTTTTGAAAAAAGCTCTCATCTGCTAGGAACCAAGGTTCCTGTCCCTGTGGGTCCCTGATTTTTGTCGAATGTTCGTGATGAATGGAAAGGATTTCCCATAAGGATGTCGAAGAATTAGAGTAGACGCTTTTTCTTAAAGGAGACCTGGTATGGTAGAGACTGTCCATCATTTAATTTTACATGTGGTATTTATTCTATTTACGATTCTTGTATTTCAAATGGTTACGAGTGAATCGGACAGCGGCACAAAAGGTTTTCCCGTTAAGTTCTTTCTCATGAATTTTGCTATCTTAGTGTTTACCATGACCTTCCCCGTTGTTTACTCTAGCGGATATGTGTACGATTTCAAAGTGATTCCCATTATCCTTGCCTTTATTTATGGCGGTAAGAGAGTGGGGGTCAGTACGTTCTTCGCCATGCTGGTGATCGGTTTCTTTACCCACCATGTATGGATTTTTTTGCTCGTGAATTATGCGATTTATGGTGTGTTGCTTGTCCCATTATCGAGATGGTATAGAAAGTTGACCTGGAAGAATAAAGTGCTCCTGATTTCGGTCTTTTATTTGTTCATCCCGGTTACAAGATCCCTGTATTTACTTCAGAACAATGAAGTAGGGCAGCTCCCACTTGTGGCAAGCTCTACCTTGATCATATGGATCACGCTGATCCTGACCATGTATCTGATTGAAAACCGGCTGGAACAAACCAGGATCAAAAAAGAGCTCATGAAGGCTGAAAAGTTTAATGTAGTAAGCCAGTTGGCGGCTTCGGTTGCGCATGAAATCCGAAATCCCATGACGACTGTAAGAGGATTCATGCAGCTCTTGCAGAGAGAAACATTAACCAATCAACAAAAGAGCTTTATTGACATATCCATACAGGAATTGGACCATGCACAAGACGTCATCAATCAATACCTATCCCTTGCAAAGCCGCAAACGGAGGATTACGAGGTGTTCAGTCTAACCGACACCATGAATGAATCCGTTGACGTGATGTCTACATATGCTGTCATGAACAGCATTCAAATCTACCGAAACATCGAAAATGACCTGATGATCAAAGGGATAAAGATTGAGATGAAGCAAGTACTGCTCAATCTTCTGAAAAATGCCATCGAGGCGGTAAAAGAAAATGGAGAAATCACCGCGGCCGCCACTGTACATAAAGACGGCAGAATCATGATACTGATTCAAGATAATGGATCAGGGATGTCTCCGGAACAACTCAAGGTAGTGGGAAGACCCTATTACTCGACCAAGGAAAAAGGGACGGGACTCGGTTTGACCTTCTGCTATCAAATCGTCAAAAGGTTGAAGGGTGAAATAGAGGTGGAAAGCGAGCGGGGAGTGGGGACGACGTTTCGGATTTTCTTGCCTGGGAATGTGTAGGGAAATGGCATGTTAATGAATAGGCTTTTACGATACATATTTTTTTGAGGTGGTTGTTTGTTAGTTGATCTTGTATTTATGATGATTGTGGTAATCTTGTTCTTTTATCAAATATTTATTAAAGCTGAGAAAGAAGATTCAATCAAGTTCCGTCCAGAGTCACTGTCCTCATTAGCAAACTTTTTACATTTAGGAGCGCTGATTTCTCTATTTGCACACATTATTTTCGACATAAGCTGGGTTACATGGATTGGTGTTTATTCAGTCCTGGGCTTAATCCTTTGTCTTAAGCCGAAGAATGTAGCAAATGAAGGTGTAAGAAAAGTGGTGATCATCTTGCTGGTTCTTGTAGTCTTTAATACCATCAGAATTCCCACTCACCCTGACGCATTTCAAGACTACATTAGTAGTAAGGAGAAGTATCAATGTATACACTACTTTGAATGTGTGAAAATGACTTCCGTCACTACCTCTGATGACCTCTTAGAAACAAAGGTGGAGATTGTGCCCGTAGAAGGATACTCCTTTGATACATACTTCTTATTTGCAAAAGGATCCATGAAACTGGCAAATGAAGAGGAAATGAAGGGCGTTAACATTGGTGGATTTTGGATAGAGTATTGAATGTGGTGCATGCCCCGGCCCGTTAAAGCTTTAACGGGCCGGGGTATCGGCTACTGGTTCCTGGATGAAGGTCTCAGCAAGTGGAATCCGCCCCGGGATCTTGTTGACTTCATCGAAGGGGGAAGAATCCTGACTTTTGTGTCGTTCGTCAGAAGGAGAGGCTTTAGTTTGTGATTTTTTATTTCATTTGTTTCTAGTTTACATAATATATATTATAGGAAGTTAATTTAAAATGACTAAATTGGTCTCAAAAGGCTAGTATACGCTTTATATTGAGACGGAATAAAAATTTCTGTAAATGAGACACTTTCCATAATAACTGTATTGAGAAGTTTTTGCTGAGTGACTTCTCAATAATGGTTCCGGATAACTATCCAAGTCTTCCTGATAAGTCTCCGGCATGTTTCCATAATCGTTCCGTTCGGGATAGAATTTGTTGGTACCTCCAAATAATAATCATTTGGAGGTCTTTTCCCCATGGAATTTCAACAGGCTTTTGATGAATTTTTGCTGTATATCGACGTTGAAAAAATATTCCAAAAATACCCTAACCAGTTATGGAAGTGATTTAACGCTTTTCATGAACTTCCTGCAGGATCGCGATCGACTGTTTTGAACGATATGAACCCCTCCCTCGTTCGCCGGTTTATTGAGCAGCAGACGCTTCAGGGGCATGTCAAACCACTTACGATGCGCAGGTTACTTGCTACCACGGGCATGAGAAGACAGGAACTGATTAAACATCTTTTTTTAAGAAAAAAACTCTCAAGTTATTTGGGTTTAGTTTCCAAATGCTTATCATATTCATCATCTTTAATACTTTTATAATAATTATCATTTAATTTTTTTAATTTGTTAATTTCATTGTCAATTTCAGATAAACTTTATTCCAAATCATATTTAAAAATTTTAATTCTTTAGGATCTAAGTAGTTTGTAACTTTACCACTCACCTTATCCCCTCCTTTCATCGTTTTATTTTCAACATAAATTGAGGTATATTCTTTTCTTTGTTCTTGTTGAATAAATTCTCCTTCAGTTAGAATACTTTCTTTAAATAGTTCCGAAATTTTGGATAAGTCTTTTTGTACAAATGTAACCAACATAAAAACACCTCCTGACTTAGTATTCACTAAATCAAGAGGTATCACCTTTTTTTCTAATAGAAGCTAGTTATGTCCCAGCCTCTTTTGACTGACTAAATTACTCTTTTCATCCCTAATCGAGAACCCGTTAGCATGTAAGCTGAACTTCCTAAAAATCTCAAAGTCTACTTCCTTTTTGCTTATTTATTAAAGCAATGATAATAAAAATAAAGATTGAAGGGCCCTTCAATCTTTTTATCTAGCTGATATTTTTGAAAGGCTACGTACAGTCTCATTACATTATCATCTCCTACAAGGGGGCAAACCAAGTAAACTTTGGTTCTAATATGCCCATTCGGAAGATGATTTATACAAATCTATTAAAAAAAGTTCCATTTTTTTAGGAACACATAAATGAACATCGATCTTACATTAGCGCCCCCTTTAATTGAAGATGACCAAAGTTATTATCTTTGGTTTTCGAATGATTTTTTTAAAATTCCACTTATAAATTCCGATTTACCTGAAGTATAAGAGGTTCTGTTTATTACGGGATTAGCCAATGTCTTTTTCAAGTTTTCATACTCAATTACAGCTTCTTGGTTATTACGAAGATAGTCCCTAAAAGCTAAATGCATTGCCAACTCTTCGCTATCTTTATTGCAAACATAAAGATGGTGCTCCATCCAATGTGTATCCTTGCCATCCCACGGAGTAAGTTCATCATTTCTTCCAAATGCTTCTCTACCGCTAAAGCTCCACTCTTCTTGATAGTAGTACCCTATTTTTTCAAGCTCGCTGATTACATTAGGAAAAACACTATTATCCTCAATTACAATATCGATATCCAAAATAGGTTTAGCAGCTAAACCTATTATAGATGTACTTCCAACGTGTTCGATATCAATAATTAAACCACTTAAAGAAATGCTTATCACTTCTTTAATTAACTTAAAAGTCTCAGCCCATTTTTTATCATATTGTAAAATTTCTATTCCAGGAGATGACACAGTAAATCCCCCTTTTTCTTTTTTAAAAGTTCTTTTTCAATTAAAATGCCCTTTGCTGGAACAAATGGCGGCTGCTTATTCAACAAACGCCCCCGATAATTGAATAACAAAGATAAGTTTGATTATGATTTAGTAATTTGATTGGAATTTCTTAAAAAAAATAAAACTAAACCAAGTATTAGAGATAGAAGACCAAATCCAAATGTATAATTTGTAATACTCCAAATATATGATGGCGTTAAGTTAACAACAGCCTGCATTTGATGAATATTACCATTGAAAGATGAGAAAATAAGAATTTTTTCCAAGCCGCTCAACCCTATTAGAATTACACCACATAAGATAAAAATAAGACCAAGGTTCTTCATTCTACTCCCCCTTTTATACTTTTCTATAACCTATTTTTATTACACAAACCTGCTCCTTTAATTGAACATAGAGAATTCAGGGCATTGCGATCTCCGCCCTTATTAAAGTCATAACTTCTCTAATATTTTCTTTTGAAACATTGAACTCGATACCTGCTTCTTCATATACTTCTTTTATTGGTTTGGAAGATCCTAGTGCTAATGCTTTCTTAAATCTGGTTAAGGTTTGTTCAGGATTTTGCTTGTATTTCTTATAAAGCTGTAGTGCTGCCACCTGTGCTATAGCATATTCGATAAAGTAAAACGGTGTTCCAAAAATATGTATAATATCCATCCATTGAATCTCTTTCCACTATTCAGTACCTGTCCAGTTAATAATTGAAGTATCGTATAGGGCCACTAATTCTTTGAATTTATTGTTCCTTTCACTATGATCTACTCTCATCGTAAAGCATCCCATTAAGTTCCTGAACCTGAATCGTTTCCTCTTCCCAATTCACTTTCATGCGCATTTGAAGGGAGAAATACTCTGCTATCAGCCGGTCAGATTCTGTAATTAAAGATGAATTTTCTCCATTTACCAAACCAGTAGAATTTGAAATTCTATCTTTTAGATAATTAAAATGTTCATCTTTAAGATAATCATTATGCTGTATTAGCTTATTATCAATTTTTGATTTGTATTCTTGGTAAAGAGGTTTCAGTTTTTCCAGGCTATCTGTGTATGCTTTCTTTTCTTGTAAACCTTCTATATTACATTGATAGTTAATATAAGAAACAGTAATAAGTTCTTGAACAAGGTCTAACAAACTTGAAGCTTTTTTTATCCACTCTAAAAAAACTGATTCAGACGTTATTGGAGTATTTATAAGATATTCAAATTCTTCTTTTAAGTTAAATAAATGATCATTCATTATGTTTCTCCTTTTTAAGCACTTCATTTTATTGCTATAATTCCAATTATTTCAAATATCGAGTTACTAATCAATATGTTCTTCCATTAAATGGCCCAAAACAAGAAGAAAGAGCCTCATACCCACTAAGGGTTGAAGCTCTGAAATGTTAAAAATATTTAAAAAAGTCCTGGCGAAGCTTCCCACTAAGTTGAGTATATATTTTTTGTCGTCTCACTTTTCTCATGGCCTAAAAAGGCTTTGGATCACTTCAAGGGGCGCGCCGTTATTAATCAAATGAGTGGCATAACTATGTCTTAATTGATGAGGGTGAATGCTCTTCTTTATACCAGCTCGCTTAGAAACTCGTTTTATAATGTATCGAATCATATCAATACTCATTCTATGTTTAGCTTTTCTCCCTGTAATGAATAAGCAATCCTCATGATCGTCCCGTTCATCCAAGTACCGTTTCAACCAAAGGGAGAAGCGAGTGTTAACATACACTTCCCTCTCTTTGTTACCTTTCCCATGAACAATAACAGAGTTAGCTGAGAAGTTTATGTCTTCCCGGTTAAGCTTTACAATTTCCCCTATCCGGCACCCTGTCGAATAAAAAAATTCAAACAAGGCATTTTCCAAGGAGCTTTCGCTTCCCTTAAGTGTTCAATTTCAAGATCCGTGAGGAACTTAGGGATTCTTTTTCCAATCTTCGGTTCCTTTAACTTAGCAGCAGGATTGTACGGAAGATGTCCTTCATCATGTGTCCACTTAAAAAGGGACCTGATGCATCGGACACGATGACCCAAGCTCGCTGGCTTTAAATGATCACCTGAATTGATAAGGTAACTCTTCAAATCGTCGGTTATGAAGTCTTTTATGCTGTATCACCAAAGTGTTTTAACAGCAGACTGTACTGAAAGCAATAAGCTTTCAACGTTAAGGGAGAATACCCTTCAATCTTCTTATCTAACTGATATTTTTCCCAGGCTTCTGACAGTCTCATCACATTATCATCTCCTACAAGGCTGCCAACCAAATAAACTTTGGTTCTAGTATGCCCATTTTCGAAAAATGATTTATACAAAGCTAGTAAAAAAGTGCTCCTATGTAGGAACACTTTAATGGCCACTGATCTTACATTAGTGCCCCCTTAATTGAGGAGTGCTATAATCTTTTATTTCTTTATCAATACAAATTGCTTATCATCTAAAAAGAATGTTTCGCATAGGTGATTTAAGTCTTTTAATCTTATATGGTTTCCGAATTGTAGTGTACTAAGGTTAATTACTACATCTTTACTGTCATCTTTTTTTTTCCTCATGCCCATCCCAACAAGAGTATATTTCAATGAAATCCCCTTCTAATAAATGTTCATCAAAATAACTAAGAAGTGATTTAATTGATTTACGTTGACCTGATGTATTGTTTGCGTGTAAATATCCTTGCACTTCATATACAAAAGGTGCTCTGAATTTATTTCTTACTGGTTCATAGCCAGAAATCAAGTCAAAAACATCAATTCCATTTGCATCTTCTTCTGTTTCATAAACCTTTACGAGCTTAGAACCGTTATTCTTCTTCAAATGTTTATCTAAACTAATTCCTTTTAGTTTCAATTCCGAAAGAGGTTTATATGTTGGGTTCCTACCAAAACTACCAATAGGAAGTTCTATATTTGCCCCAATAAAATGATGTAAAGTCATCTAAATACCCCTCTTCTTTAACCTAATTTGACCATAAAATAGTTAAATCCTTTGTTTAACATTACTGCCCTTTACTGGAACAAAGGGCGGCTGCTTATTCAGCAAACGCCCCCTTTAGTTGAATACGGATTTATTCTTCCTCATAATCATCCTCATTCTCTTCGTCTGATATTGAAATTATAAATTCTTTCAAATTAGGAGCATATTCTTCAAATTCTCCATCTTCGTGATACCAAAGATAAATTTTATCCCCCATTATTCCGTTATCTACTTTTAGGCATAACCTATCTCCCGAACCGTCATCACCTATTGCAATTAAATCTTCCGACATATATTCTTCTCTGACCTTAGTATTTTGTCTTACAATATCATCCCAGGTTTTTTTAAGATTTCTATTGTCCTTGATAGGATAAAGTGTCCATTCACCTATTTCTGCATTATTAACTAATTTGAAAAGTTCTTTATACAATTCTGGAAAAACTGCACCTAACTTATCTTCTGCTTCTTTTATATCAAATTCATCTACGCCAAATTTATTTGTATGGATTAGTTCTCTAACATCTTTCACTTAAAAAAGCCTCCCCTTTTAGTTTAAAGAGAAAATTCAACTATTATTTGGTGTTATCCTTCTTCCGTTAAACTGCTCGGATAATTTAATAAGGAAATAACTGGTGTTTATTTATTCTACTCTTAGATAATAACTAAATTTGTTTAAAAGAGATGCTATACCAAATATAATTAAATTCATTCTTGAATCCAATATTTTCTGCAACCGAAACAGAAGGTTTATTTATTTCCATACAATCCCAATACGGAGTAATATTATTGTCTATAAGTTCATTTACAAATAAATGAGCAACCTTTTGTCCGAGCTTCTTTCCTTGATGATGTTTTAAAGTTTCAATATCAACACCATGTACTTTTCCAGCTACTACACCAGAAAAACACACACTTACAATTTCATTTTTATAAACGGCAATATACCCAATACCATCCTCTAAAAATTCTTCAAAGGAATTCCAAAACTCCAAGATTTTCGAGCGTAAAAAATTAATGTTTTCAAACGATACATAACCTTTGTTTTCAATGATATCTTTGGTAATTTTTATTACTTCATACCCCTGCTCTATAACAGGTTCATTTTGCTTTCTATAATCGGTTTTTTTTAATTCATAAACCCTTTGATTGTAACCTTTCATATTTTCACCAAATACTTTTTTAAAAGTATTATTCCATTTCGAATGATTTCCAATCGCTTCAAAAGCTGTTAAACCTAATTTATTGGCATCAAGTTTGATTACTGTATTAAAAAAATCGTATAATTCGAAATTAAATTCCTCATTTGCTTCGTTCCCAATAAAGATAAAACCATTATTACTCCCCAACCAAATGAATCCAGACGTAGGAGAAATAATGTCATCAACAAATATGCGACCAGGATGCGATCCTGCGATTACGGCTTCTGCTTCTAAAAGTCCTTTTTCATATATTAATTCTCTACACTTGTAATAATCAGACTTTTCAAGTTCTGAAATCATCGGTCTTCACCCTCTCTTGCATATTAATATGTTTTTTTAGCTTTTTTGAATTAATACCAATTATTTCAAAAATTTCGAGCTTCGGCAATGCTCTTGTTCCTAAATTGGACAAAAAGACGCAATCCCCTTTGGGATTACGTCAGCTTTTAGCACGGCTTATTCTAGTAACCTGTCCTTTAATGGACCTGTATTAAGTCCAAAATGATATTACATATTTTCTATCAGCCCATCCATTTGTATCTCTGCAATGTCATTTCCAACCACCCAGTCTTGGAAGTCTATCTCTAATAATTGTTCACTCTGAGCAATTGTGGTAACAACCTTCCCTTCATTAAAAGAATATGAAAAGGTATGAAGAGTTCCAAATAGAGCTTTGTAATCTCTAAAAAACAGAGGAGAATCTTTGACTGAGAACTTATATACCAATTCAGCCTGTGTCAATTCAGCATCCTGGATACCTTGTAAATAGTTGTTTCTCCTAATCGATCCTTCAATTGACTGCCTATTCTTATGTATATGGTTCTCTTGTTGAAAATGATTCGTACATGTCAAATGATCCGAATGTTCTCTTGTAATAACTCCTTGTGGACTTGCCTCTACTACCGCTATCCTTCCTTTTCGATCTCCCATTGAGAAATTGTAACAAGCTGAATGTGGCAGCTCTTTTAACAGGGTAATAGCCTCATTCACTGAAGAACAAGAATCGAGAACCATTCTAATGGAAGTCCAAGCGGATAAACCTTTAGTGTGTTCCATGTTACTTACAAAATGTAATCCAACAGCAAGTCCATGTTCATTAACTCCATCATGCCTTCCTATTCCTTGGAGGTTGTATCCAGCTGAAGCATATGAATTATTAGCTTGAATTAAGCTAAATAAACCATCATATAAGAATGGAGAAAAGTCATAATTTCTAACATAATATTCATTTGTAATTACTGCAGAACATCCCATTGCGGCAACTCTTGGTAGATCATAACCACTAAATAATGCAGCAGCCTTATTAAATGGAATGCCTACACCTTCTGATATTCCCTCTAGTTCCTCAAGCAGATGAGGAGAGATTGAAGAAAAAATTGATTTCAAATTTACATAATCAATTTCAGGTTTCGTTATTGCTTCAAAAGAATTCATTAACGGTGTATCTTTAAAAAACTTTCCTATTTCAAGGCCAATATCAAATGAACTTCCTCTAGTTTGAAGTATTCTTACATTAAAATTAGACATTTTCATCCTCCCGCTTATATATTTCGAATTCTCTACCAATTATTTCAAATTACATTCGAACTGACAATCCTTTTATTCCATAAAAAGGCCTAATACAAGAAGAAAGAGCCTCACCCAATGAGGGCCGAAGCTCTGACATTTTGAAAATATTGGCAATAGAAGTTCTGGCGCAGCTTCCCACTTAGTTGAGCATAGATCTTTGTAGTCTCACTGTTCTCATGTCCCAAAAAACTTTGGATCACTTCCAGAGGTGCGCTGTTATTAATTAAATGAGTGGCATAACTATTTCTTAATTGATGAGGATGGATGCTCTTCTTTATACCGGCTCGTTTAGAAACCCGTTTTATAAAGTATCGAATCATATCAATGCTCATCCTGTGTTTGGGTTTTCTTTCTGTTATGAATAGGCAATCTTCTTGATCGTCTCTTTCATCAAAGTATCGTTTCAACCAAAGGGAACAGCGAGTACTTCTGCCAGGCTTCGGACTGTCTTATCACGTTATCATCTCCTACAAGACTGCCAACCAAGTAAACTATGGTTTTAGTATGCCCATTCGGAAGAAGATTTATGCAAATCTATTAAAAAAAGTTCCTTTTTTATAGGAACACATAAATGAACATCGATCTTACATTAGCGTCCCGTTTCTTGAATACTCAGTATCAAGATATTCAGTTGAAGAACATTAAGCTTTCATTTTGTTGATGACTATCTTTCTGTACATACCATTAAACATTACGGGCGTATCCTCTATAACAGATAAAACCTCTTTGTTTTTCTCATACAATGTTTCAAAGTTTACACCGATATCAGTGCCTAATAACCTGATTAACGGTCTAATTGCTTTCTTCAAAGGAGAAAGGTTCTTTCCTTTAGGTGAAAATTTATCAAATATTAAAATCTTTCCCTTCGGTTTTAATACTCGAATCATCTCTTTGGTGCATTTGTCTGCATCAGGAACAACTGATAAAACAAGACTACCTACCACAACATCAAATTGATTATCCTTAAAACTCATATTTTGAGCATCCATTTCAAAGAATTTTATTGAAGAATCTTTGAATTTAACTTTTGCTTTCTCAAGCATTTCGTTAGAGTAGTCTATTGCTGTAATATTTAATTCTTTATGTTCTATTAGTTCCAAGTCTGCTCCAGTTCCTACACCAACGAATAGAATATTTTGATTTTCAACAAACTTTTCCCCTTGAAATATCTTATTTCGAGCTTTAAGGAAATTTCCCGAATTAAAAAACTTATCGTAGATTGGAGACCAAAGTTTATATATGATTTTGTTCCATCGATTATTCATTTTTCACCTCTTTATCAAAAACGTCTTCTTAAGCTAAACTGCCCACTTAGGAGCATTTAAGGCTTCTTGAATATCTACAATTATGAGCGCATAATTGTTTCTATCCAATTTAAATAACCTTGCTTCTGAATATTCTCCAAAATGAACAACCCAATTTCCTACTAAGAAATTGGGAGCTGTTCGTAAGACAATTACTATGTTTATACGACTTTATCTATATGAATTATGAGTAGGAGTGAATAATTCTTCTTCGGAATTCCGTACAATTGAAAAGTGTTCAACATTGTAATGTCCATGTAGTGTGTGGTTATGATGCTTGATGATTTGTTCAGAACTTAGTACCTCATTGTCTGTCGTAGGATGGCCATCCCCGACTAATGTGACATCGAGCCCACTTATAGTGGCAGTTCTAACAGCACTGTCAATACAATGTCCAGTTGCACATCCCATAATCACCAGATGTTTGATTTGAAGAGATCTTAGGTGACTTAGCAGCCCTGTTCCATGAAAAGAATTTGTAGCAGCTTTGTCGAAGATTTTAGATTCTGCTGGCACATTAATTCGTTCATGAATTTGAAACCCTTCACCTTGACCTTGTGAAACATCCGTGTCTCTTACAAAAACAACAGGAATATCAAATAATTTAGCCTTTTCAATAACTATATTTACATTGGAAATCAACTTGGATTTGTTAAAAACAGCTTGTGTTTCCTGACTTCCTTCTATTAATTCTTGTTGTACATCAATAATAAGTAATGCTTGGTTCAAATGATTTTCCCCTTTCAGATTGGGGGAAATGCTTGGTTATAAATTAGTTAGGCAATTCCCCCGTAGTATTTATTGCTATTATTTTTTTGTCTTTCATAATATCTACCTCCTATATAAATGATCGAACTGAAAATCAAAAGGAAATTTTCAGACAACTAAATTTTATCATAAGACAGAAGCAAAAGGATACTTTTCCCAGAATTTTTTCCATTAAATGGCCCGTTTGTGGAAAAAGAAAAAACCCTGATATAACTTACAACAGGATTTGCTTTTTTTACAATCTTTTTTATAAACGTCGAAACTTTCTTCAAAACATCCTTTTTTGCTTCGCATCTTTATTTTATAGACACAATAAAAAGCCCTAACGAATTGTTGCTTTAGAATAAACTTTGATCAAAAACATCTCACAAACCTTAACACCATCACAAAAAAAGAATCCATTTTGAAAATAGATGAATCAAAATGGATTCTTCTCCTGAAGACTCAATGTAAATTTTTATAAAAAAGTTCAATCATTTTCTACTTTTGTTATTCGACAGTCGCGCCCGATTTTTACAAAACCTGCATCCTTGTAAGCCTTAACAAATACTTTTTACAGGAAAAGCTTCTCATTTGATACAATAAGAATCAATTCTTTGAAGTTCATTTTTATCATTAAAAATATAGACATCACAGGCTGAAACAAAAGATAATTGTTCACCATTGCGAATAAATTCAGCTGTTCCATTTACTGCAACGCAATTTTTTTCGGAAATTACATTCAATGTAGTGAATTTAGTGGTTATAGTTTTGAAATAATTTGATGTTTGCTTGCATTCTTCTATTACAGCTTCCCTACCTACTAAGGTTTTGTCACCAACGATATTCCATTCAATATTTTTTGCTAGAAATGGAAAAGTAGGCTCAAAATTACCATTAGAAAATGACTCTGCTATTGGTTTTTGCGTGAGAGCATGGCTTTCTGAAGTCATAGTTCAATTCCTCCTCGAAATATTCTTACATTAAGCGAACATAATTGCTAAGGATATACCATACAAGTCCCTATCCCGAACCAATAATTATAGGAGTAAACTGATAAGAAGAAGTTTCTTAACTTCTAATACATATTATCGGAAGTTAATTCAAAATGACTGAATAGGTCTCAAAAGGCTATACGCTTTATATTGAGACGAAATAAAAATTTCGGTAAATGAGATATTTCCTATAATAACTGATATTGATAAGTTCCTGAGTTACTTCTCTATAATGGTTCCAGAATATTTTCTGGATCTTCCTGATCAGTCACCGGCATTGTTCGATAATCGCTTGATTCAGGATAGAATTTGTTGGTACCTCCAAATAATAATCATTTGGAGGTATTTTACATGGACTATCAACATGCTTTGGATGAATTTTTGCTGTATCTCGACGTCGAAAAAAATTATTTCAAAAATACCCTAACCAGTTATGGAAGTGATTTAACGTTTTTCATGAACTTTCTGCAGAATCGCGATCGACTGTTTTGAGTGATTTGAACCCCTCCCTCGTTCGCCGGTTCATCCAGCAGCAGACCCTTCAGGAGCATAACAAACCACGAACGGTGTGCAGACGTATTTCCAGCTTGAAATCGTTCTGTCAGTTCTGTCTAAAAGAGCACATGATGTCATCCGACTTAATGGCCGGGATTCAATCACCCAAAATGGATAACAAGCTCCCTGTTTACGTGAACTTTGAATTACATCGCTTGACCCAAAATATCCCCATTTAAACACTCACCTGTTTGTTCATATTTCTAAGGAGAGCGTCAGGATGCTTAGACTATGCGAGAATAGTAAGCTACATCGGCAACTCTGCCGTGTAAATGCGATTCAGGCAACACCGCTACCAAAGTAAATCCTAGTCTTTCAATTAACTTTTTTGACTTTGTATTTTTATTATCTATAGTCGCGCATAGACGTTTAAGGTTTAATGTGCTTTTACTATGCTCAATGACCGCGGAAACCGCTTCATACGCAAAACCGCCTCCCCAATGCTCTCTCATGAAGCGATAACCGATTTCGCCAAGATAACCTTCTGCTATTTCTGGAATCATTACATCACCGATAAATTCATCAGTATCTTTTAAGGCGACAGTCCATTTTGTTTCAGTACGATTCCTCACCATTTCTAACATTGAGTGTTCATCACGAGGGGGATTAATTCCAAGAAATTCTCTTACTTCATCATTGTTAAACATTTTAAGCATATTGGGAATGTCTTTTTCCGATCTCGGACGTAAAACCAATCGTTCAGTTTGAATTTTCGGTGCTTCTTTTTTTGCCATGATTTATCCCAGCCTTTCGTACATTATACAAATAATCTATCAATGTGGACGGTATTGAGCTTCATCGTTTGTTATCTCCTTATGAAATTTATAATATAATTCGATACCAATTATTTGGATCCTTTCTTCAAGTAACCCGCTCCTTTAGTCCAATAAATAACTTCAACAAAAAGAAGCGTTAATCCTTCTTAGATCAACGCCCGCGGTAGCTTAATAAGAAACTATTCCATAAAGTTTCATCAACCATGAAAAATCCTTCGTGTGAATATCCAGCCGATACACATTTATCGTTTTGATAAAACATTAAGTCTTCTGGTAGTTCCAGACCATTCCAATCAAAAGAGAAGACATAAACGTCTCTGCCAACACTGTTATTGTTCATGGAAAAGGTGACAAAGAGAGTGAAGTGTATGTTAATACTCGCTGCTCCCTTTGGTTGAAACGGTACTTGGATTAACGAGATGATCAAGTTTAACATGGCAGGACATGCTTCTATTTGTACTCCTATGATACGTATCTTTGGTTTAATAAACTTAGCCGCCTACAACAGGCACTATTATAGAATCAATGTCATTATTCTGCTCTAAAATGACTAGTCCTACTGTTCCCTGACCACCATAAATTTCTGGATCACTATATTAGCTGGTTTAACTTGATATTAAAATTCTTTTCTCAAATATATTAAAGTCGAAACTCCCCAAGAAATTCCATAGAGAGAGAGAATAGCAATAGTAGTTGCTATATATATAAACGTCATAGATAGGTTGTCGACGAATTCAGTGATTACAGGAAGGTGTCCTAATATAAAGGATGTTACAGGCTGTGAGATCCATGTGAGTAGAATAAAGCTTATCAGAACAAACGTTGTGATATAGCCTGGTTTAAAGATGTAAAATATCGGGAAGGTCAATGCACCAAATAGTAAGAATAATCCTCCACCAATCACAATATCCATTATCGTAAATGTTTTATTGAACATATATAAACTAAAACTTGCTAAACCAATGGATAAAAACATATAGGCAACAGCACCTAGATACCGTGAAGCGATAATTTCCTTCCGTGTGTAAGGTAATGAATTTAGTAATATATTTGTTTCTGCTTTTTCATCGTAAGCATATGTGTTATATGGTATAAAGATACAGGCGACAAGAATAACCAACACAGGTGGTACATTCAAAAAAATAAAAACTAATATGAATGGAAGAAAGATTAACAACTGCCTTTTCTGCAAAATTACATCGCGTCGGATTAAATTAAACAAGTTGCATACCTCCTTTGTAGAAATACATGATATCCTCCAAAGAAGCACGTTCAATGATAACTGTCTCTCCAAAAATATGTTTGACAGCCTGTATGTTATGTGTTAAAGCTATAAATCCTGTTGATGCACGATGAATATTAACGAAAGCCTTTTCTGTATCTCGATCAAGTAGCTCCATGCTGCCTTTAACTAAAGCATATTGTTCAACTAGATCATTCATGGACTTATAGAAAATTAACTCCCCATTTTGTATAAAAGCGATATAGTCTGCGATACGATCTAAATCTGTTGTAATATGAGTAGAGAAAAAAATAGTGCGGCCATCATCCATCATTAATTCCTGTAATATATCTAGGAGTTCACGTCTAAAAATAGGGTCTAAACCTGCTGTAGGTTCGTCCATTATGATCAATTCTGCATGGTGTGACAGTGCTATCGCTAATGATGCCTTCATCTGCATCCCTTTCGAAAACGTTTTCATCGCTTTATTAATAGGCAACTCGAATCTATCAATATACTGATAGAACAATTTATCATCCCATTGTTTGTAGGCAGGTCCGACAATGCGTTTGATATCTTTTAAGTTTAACCCTTCGAAAAAAACGTTGCCGTCGTACACAAATCCGATTCGCTCCTTAATTTCCTTCTCATGTGTTTTGTAATCCAACCCAAAAAGCTTCACTTCCCCTGTGTCTGCCTTTATCAGGTTCATCATCATTTTAATCAATGTCGACTTCCCAGCGCCATTTGTTCCAATACATCCCGTTACAAACCCTTTCTTTACCTGTAAATCAATATTCTCAACAGAGAAGCTCTTAAGTTTTTTGTTTATGTTAGTGAATTCAACTACATTCTCCATCCTCGTCACCCCTCATATAAAATCTTCAATAATTCTTGTAGTTCATCAAGTGATATTCCGATTTCTTTACTATTTGTTATCACTGCAGTCAATTGTTCTTCAATTGCTTTCAGTTTCTTCTCTTTAATCATTTCTAAATTTTGTTCTGCAATAAAAGATCCTTTTCCAACAATTGAGTAAATAAAGCCCGCCTTCTCCAATTCTTCATAAGCGCGTTTCGTCGTGATCACACTGACTTGCAGTTCTTTTGCAAGCTGACGCATGGAAGGTATTGCTGTTCCCTCTTTTAGTTCACCTGATAAAATATACGATTTAATTTGAGTTGTAATTTGTTCATAAATAGGCTCCTTTGAATTGTTTGAGATAATTATCTGCATCCCAATCCCTCTTTTTCATTGAATTAATGTGTATATAATGTATATATGTTATATACACATTATATACACTACTGGAAACAATATGCAACACTAACTTGAATTAATCGGGCTTAACTGCAACCCTATACATTCCCCGCAAATAGTAAATCATGTTTTAATTCATTCTTAACATATTGATTGGAAGTTTAATCTTATCCCACTCCCTTAGAATAAAACCCAGAAGCAGGTATTCAATGAATTGAAACACAATTTTTTGTGAGTTGATTAATAAACATAACTTTCAAACGGATTACAAATATAGTCGTTAACTCCTATTCCTCCTTCCCTATTGAAAAATTCTTCAATCCGGTTAGATAATATTCACTTTTTGTATTTTCTACATTAAGTACATTATTTCTTTTAGCTTCCTAAGTGTTCGTATACTGTTCCATCTACTCCTATTTTCTTCATTCCTTGTCTTTGATAGCCAATCACTCGGCTGCAGATCCAATGAAAAAAAGCATAAAGCCTTCAAACATTGAAGTACTTTATGCCTGCCTATTATTTCACTAAATACTGCCTTGGGGTCCCGAAATAAAGAGTCTGCTGAAATTCAGGGAATACGGATTCGAAGCATATGAAGATGGGGGCATCCAGGAGCCATGGATAATAGGTAAAGAAACCTCGATCCCCATTAACCATGGCTGCCAATGCCAATGGCAGCTCTTTTTTGAAAATCATGTACCGGACATTGGAAAGTTGTTGGTCGAATTCTCCCCCGCTAACATATACATTTCCAGCGAGTGTATATTGGCCAAGGTCTCGTCTCCATTCTCCAAATACTTCATCCCTCATGGATGGATTGACCTTCTCCAAATCAAAGTGGCAACCGACACTCAAGAAAAGTTCACCTGTCGTATCGGAATGGGTCAAGGTGTATTTCCGGTTATCGATGGGATGGAAGACTGAAGCTGGTGGCAAATAAGTGACGGCTAGCTTTTCAGGATTAAATTCACTCATGTGTAAGCCTCCTTTACAAAAAATGGGCTTACAACAGACTATGAAGGCAGCCTAGATAAGGTTACTTATTTGCTTTCCATTTGATATCCATCAGGTTCCAACGATCCTCTTCATAATACCAATAAGATGTTACTGTACCAATGCCGTCTGCCTTATAGGCACCGCTTATTTGCTGGTATCCTTTTAGCCCTTTACCCGGTTTACCTTTACTATTGACGGGCTCGAAAAATGCATAGGGTAAAACCATCAATTCCATTGGTTCATTCAGGGTTCCATCTGTGTAAATTCCCAGGCGGTCGTAGTCTTCTTTTCGATCACGTAAGTCCACTGTGTACGATTGATTCGTATCAGTGAACGAAATCGATGCTTGGTAGTCATCTTGAAATTGAGCCTGGATTGTCAATGGTTCTGGTAATCCTATGTCAACCAGCTTATTCTCTGCCAGTGTATGAAGTGCTACAGTATAAAGTCCCCCGCTGCCTCCGGTTGCTGATGAATACAACATATCCTTTATACCATCATGATTCAGATCGACAAATTGAATTCTTGGTTGATAACCGCCTTCATAATCAATTCTAAGTTCACTGCCTTCAGACGTTTTAATATCTGCCCAAATTTGTTTTAGAAACAAGGCATCAGGAGAAAAAGGAATCGCTTTAAGCGCTATGGAATCCTTTTTACCATCGCCGGTCACATCCTTTTTATACACATGAATCGTCATTTCATTCTCAGGCTGTTTCTCAACTTGTTCACTTGAAAAGTTTCCCGCAATGGCATGGAGGGACATAACAAAGAAAGCACCGAATGCAAACAATAGTTCTTTTCTCATGATTCTCTCTCCTTGATTGAATAATATTCGTTATTATTTTCTCCAAAGAAGGAAAATCTATGTAACGAACATCGTCACTCTTTCTTGTTATGTTTCAATAAAGCCTGATGGGCCTGTGGGTTTGTTACAGCCAGGTCTTGAATCAAGTGTATCAATTCTTCTTTTGAACGATTGCTCAATTCTTTCATCGTCGAAGATATTGACGTCCTCTCATCTATCCCGAAGTCCTGTAATGTGAAAACAAGTGCAGCAATATGCTTACAATAACCGGTAAAAGGGCAAGTGCAAATGCTCCTCTCAAACCGATCGAAATACACGATTGTTTCATACTCGTCTCCTTTTCCATTCACAATCCCATGAACATGAGATGGAAAAATCTCCACATCAACAATTCGATTGCTTCTATAATAGGCCAGTCCTCTTTTCATAATGGTTGGGTTCAAGTGTATCTCCATTTCTATCATTAAATGGCTGAAATGATCCATCTCATCATCCTCCTGATATGTATGATAAAAAGACCAACCTTCATCAGGTTGGTCTTTCACGTTATTTATGGTCCGAAGATGTCTCAGGTTTTGAATCCCAGCTTTCTATTCCTTTTAATCCTTTAATGGAGTTAGAGTAGAAAACAGGATCTTTCCCCTGCTTCTTTTGTTCACGGTAATCTTTAAGTGCAGATATGGCGATTTTAGCTAATAATGTGATGGCGATTAAATTGATGATGGCCATGAGTCCCATAAATAAATCTGCCAGGCTCCACACGATATCCAGCTTAACGACAGCTCCAAATATCACCATGCCTAGAACGGCAATCCGGTAGATGAATAGAGAAACCGGGCTGTGTTTAATGAACTCGATATTCGTTTCCCCATAATAGTAGTTCCCAATAATCGAACTGAAGGCAAATAAGAATATGGCGACGGCAACGAATGTATCTGCCCAATCCCCTACATGGAAGCTTAAGGCTGCTTGAGTCAGCTGAATGCCATCGATTCCTGATGTATATTGATCAGACAAGATGATCATGAAGGCTGTAGCTGTACAAATAAGCAATGTATCAGTGAACACACCAAGTGTTTGGATAAGTCCCTGTTTAACGGGGTGAGTGACACCTGCAGTTGCCGCAGCGTTCGGCGCACTACCCATACCGGCTTCATTGGAGAATAAACCGCGTTTGATTCCCATCATGATGGCAGCCCCTACACCACCACTGGCTACTTCACGTATACCGAACGCATTTTCAAAAATGATGATAAACATATCAGGCAGCATGGTAATATTCGTGACTAAAATATAGAATGCCAGAATCAGATAGAGAACAGCCATGATCGGTACGACAATTTGAGTGACGCTTGCAATGCGTTTTACTCCTCCAAAAATAACTAGTGCTGTCAGGACAGCAAGAATGATTCCTACAGTCATACGATCAAAGGAATAGGCTTCTTCCATTGCCAGTGAGATCGTATTGGATTGTACGGAGTTAAATACAAGCCCGAAGCAGAAAGTAATGATAACGGCAAACAGGATCCCCATCCAACGGGCATTCAATCCCTTTTCCATGTAATAGGCTGGACCACCACGGTAGCCGTCTTTTCCATCTTTCACTTTGTAGATTTGAGCAAGCGTGCTCTCCACGAAACTTGTTGCTCCTCCAAGAAGGGCGATCAACCACATCCAGAATACGGCTCCAGGTCCACCTCCGGCAATCGCAGTTGCTACTCCTGCAAGGTTTCCTGTCCCTACACGTGAAGCGGTACTGATTGTGAAAGCCTGAAAAGAAGAGATGCCCCTTTTTCCTTCAGATGAAATCGTAGTCTTGTCAGTTAATAGTCTGCCCATTTCTCCTAAATAGCGGAATTGTGCGAAATTTGTTCGTAATGAGAAGTATAAACCGAGACCGATTAGCGCCACAATCAGTATGTATGACCACATAAAATCGTTCAAGGTGCCTATGATACTTGTAAATAACTCCATGATTGTTCCTCCTAGATGATTGTGTTTATGACATATAATGTATGAACCTTTGTATGTTTACCCATTCAGACACTTTCTTAATCTATCAAAAAACAAATGCCTATTCAACACATAAATTCATGATTTCTGAAAGAATATAAATTGTTGTACAATCATTCGCAGGTATTGTACAACAATGGTGAATGAATATACATTAAATATTCAACGACCATAATAAAAAGCTCTTTAACCCATATAGCAGGGGTCAAAGAGCTTTGTCTGTTTTATAGTGATCGGATAATGCCACCTTCTACGCGCTGTGCACTTCCATTAATGGCAGAGGCTTTATCAGATGCTAAATATACGATTGTACTTGCTACTTCTTCGACGGTGGCGAAACGCTGAATGAGAGAAGTGGGCTCATTGTTTTTAAAGTAATTCTCGGTAAAGCTTGATAGCTCTTCTCCTTCTGCTTCGGCTGCTCCCTTCATATAGTTTTCTACCCCTTCAGTCCATGTTGGTCCGGGAAGTACAGAATTTACCGTTACATTGGATCCTTTTGTCAGTTCTGCAAGTCCCCGTGATAAACTGATCAGAGCAGTCTTAGTGACAGAATAAGGAATCATTTGGGCGAGAGGCTTCACTCCTGCTTCACTTGCCAAATTGATCACTCTCCCGCTATTTCTTTCGAGCATTTGCGGAAGAAATTGACGTGCTGCCCTTATTGCGGTAAGAACATTCGTTTCGAAATAGTGCATCCATTCTTCATCTGTTACATCAGCAAAATCCTTCACTTCAAAAAAGGCTAAATTATTTACCAATACTTCAAGACTGCCCAGTTGTTGTATGTCTGCAAATAATTTTTTGCTTTCCTCCATACGTGATAAGTCAGCAGCTATCCCATACACAGTGCCTAAAGGCGATAATTCACGAACCACATTGTCGACCTTTTCCTGGGTCCGTCCATTAATGATGACATTCGCCCCTTCTTTTAAGAAGGTTTTGGCCGTTTCTTTCCCAATACCGCTTGTGGAACCTGTTATGAGTACCAGTTTATTTTTTAATCCTAAGTCCATCTTCTTACATCCTTTCTGCTGTCGAATAGTACCCATCTTACCCATTATGAGTAGTCCATTCAATCAATGTGCTCAATTAAAAAACGACTAGAAAAAGTATCTAGTCGTTTTTCGTTTACTGATTTCATTCATTGGGACCAATAAGGGTTGATTCTACCCAAGTTGCGTATACAGAGCCGCTATCCTTTTCATCGATAACGAATGATCCATTCGAGTATCGGTCATTCGGCCTCAAATCTGAAACGATCACTTCTTCTGTTTTTCCCTTTTCCGTAATCAGTCCAACTTTATCTGTATCTTTAGCGATTTCTATTCCGACCACGCGATGGGGATTAGATTTCAATTCCCGCAGCATGATGACTCCACGCTTGGCACGAGACGTTTTTTCGAATTCCGTTAATTTCATTTTCTTCACTGCCCCGCGCTGGGTAGCTAAGAAAACAAATTCTTTCACTGGATCGGATAGGACTTTACCTGCTACGATATAATCGTCTTCCTTCAAGTTAATCCCTTTTACTCCCGCTGCCCTTGGTCCGACGATGTTCGCTTCTTCCTCTGAGAACCAAAGTCCATAGCTTAAGTGGGTTGCAATGAAGACATCCTGAGACCCGTCAGTCAAGTGTACATCCACAAGCTGATCGTCTCCTTTCAGGTTGATCCCGACAAGGGGACGTGAATAACGCTGTGCTTTGTATTGAGGAAGCTCGGATCTCTTGATCATGCCGTTCTTCGTTACAAACAGTAAATAATGGGAAGGATCAAACTCTTTAATCGGTATCGCTTTGAGGACCTGTTCATCACGATCGATGGGCACAATGTTCCCTACGTGCTGTCCAAGGTCTTTCCATCGTATATCCGGGAGCTCATGGACGGGGCAGTAGATGTAATTTCCTTTGTTTGTGAAGACCAACAGCACATCCGTTGTATTCATCTCAAATTGACCAAGGAGTCTGTCGGTTTCCTTCATGGCCAGGTCCTGCCCGTTTGAAGCAGAATAGGAGCGAAGGCTTGTCCGCTTCATGTATCCATCACGGGTGACCGTAACCATTACATCTTCACTGGCGATCAGAACTTCAAGGTTAATCTTGATTTCTTCTATTTTATCTTCGATCTTCGTACGACGAGCGTCTGCAAATTGCTTTTTAATCGCTTTTAATTCTTTTTTGATGACGCTGAACAGCTTCTTTTCACTTTCAAGAATCGCCGTTAATTCTGCAATCGTGTTCGCAAGTTCTTCGGCTTCAGCCTGAAGTGCTGTAATGTCTGTATTCGTTAACCGATAAAGCTGCAGGCTGACAATGGCTTCAGATTGAGCTTCTGTGAATTGGAACTTATGGATTAAGTTATCTTTTGCATCCCGTTTATCTTTCGAGGCACGGATCGTTGCAATCACCTGATCTAATATGGACAGGGCTTTCATGAGACCCTCGACGATATGCTGACGATCTTTTGCTTTCGTTAAATCATGCCTGGTCCGATTGGTCACCACTTCTTTTTGATGCTCGATGTATGCATCCAACAGCTCACGAAGTCCCATCAGTTTTGGACGTCGGTTATGTATCGCAACCATGTTGAAGTTGTAAGAGATTTGAAGGTCACTGTTTTTGTACAGATAGTTCAATACGCCTGTTGCATCAGCATCTTTCTTTAACTCAATAACGATGCGCATCCCATCCCGGTCGGTTTCATCACGGACTTCTGCGATCCCTTCAACTTTACGGTCTACCCGGAATTCGTCCATTTTCTTCACAAGATTCGCTTTGTTGATCTCGTATGGTATCTCCGTGATGACAATCTGTTGTTTACTTCCTCGGATATGTTCTATATCTGCTTTTCCCCGTACAACGACTTTTCCTTTTCCGGTTTCATAGGCTTTCTTGATGCCGTCAACCCCTTGAATGATACCGCCTGTTGGAAAATCAGGACCTTTCAATACTGTCATCAGATCATCGACAGTACTATCGGGCTTTTCCATTCTCATGATGGCGGCATCGATGACCTCACCAAGATGATGTGGCGGGATATCCGTTGCATACCCGGCTGAAATCCCTGTTGAACCATTTACCAACAAGTTAGGAAAACGTGACGGTAAAACAGTCGGTTCGCTGGAGGTATCATCAAAGTTTGGAACAAAGTCCACGGTTTTTTTATCGATATCACGTAGAAGCTCCATGGAGATGGCCGAGAGCCGGGCTTCTGTATAACGCATGGCAGCAGGGGGATCCCCGTCGATACTACCGTTATTTCCATGCATCTCTACAAGGTAGTTTCTGACCTTCCACGTTTGACTCATCCGCACCATGGCGTCGTATACAGATGTATCACCGTGGGGGTGGTAATTACCGATAACATTACCGACGGTTTTCGCAGATTTACGGAATCCTTTTTCCTGGGTGTTTCCATCTACATACATTGCGTAAAGAATACGTCTTTGTACTGGTTTCAATCCGTCACGTGCATCAGGAAGAGCACGTTCCTGGATTATATATTTACTATAACGTCCAAATCGGTCGCCAAGCACCTCTTCCAGAGGTAAATCTTGATATCTTTCTACAGTTGTCATGTCTTACCCCTCCTCTGCGACCGTAATGTTTTCATTTTCTAGAATGCTTCCGTCTTCTTCAAGTCCAAAGGCTACATTGCTTTCGATCCATTTACGTCGCGGCTCTACTTTATCACCCATAAGAGTTGTCACACGGCGTTCAGCTCGTGCAGCATCATCTATGCGGACGCGGATCAAGGCACGGGTTTCCGGATCCATCGTCGTCTCCCATAACTGGTCGGCATTCATTTCTCCGAGACCCTTATAACGTTGAATCATGTAGCCTTTTCCAACTTTGGAGATGGCTCCCTTAAGCTCATCATCCGTCCAGGCATATTCGAGCTTTTGCTTCTTTCCTGCTCCCTTGCTTACTTTATAAAGGGGAGGCAGTGCAATGTAGACTTTTCCTGCCTCTATTAGCGGTTTCATATAGCGGTAGAAAAAGGTCAACAAGAGTACCTGTATATGGGCTCCATCTGTATCGGCATCAGTCATGATGACGATTTTGTCGTAATTGATGTCCTCTACGTTGAACTCAGGTCCAACTCCGCCGCCGATTGCGTGAATGATCGTATTGATTTCTTCATTCTTGAAGATATCCTGCAGCTTGGCCTTCTCCGTATTGATGACTTTTCCGCGAAGAGGAAGAATTGCCTGGAATTTACGGTCACGACCTTGTTTCGCAGAACCTCCTGCAGAATCACCCTCCACCAGGTAAAGTTCATTACGCTGGGGATTCCTGGATTGAGCTGGTGTTAATTTCCCTGACAGAACGGTTTCAGAGCGTTTTCGTTTCTTCCCGTTACGTGCATCTTCTCTTGCTTTTCGTGCCGCTTCACGGGCTTGAGCCGCTTTGATGGATTTCTTGATAAGCAGGGAACTGGTGTCAGGGTTTTCTTCTAAGAAATAGAGAAGATGCTCCGATACGACTGCGTCAACGGCAGAACGTGCTTCACTCGTCCCCAGCTTTCCTTTTGTCTGCCCTTCAAACTGAAGAAGATGTTCTGGGATGCGTACGGACACAATACTTGCTAAGCCTTCACGGATATCGGTACCTTCCAGGTTCTTTTCCCTTTCCTTGAGGATGCCTGCTTTACGGGCATACTCATTAAAGACACGGGTCATAGCGGTTTTAGCGCCTGCTTCATGAGTGCCTCCGTCTTTCGTACGCACATTGTTAACGAAGGACAATATGTTTTCTGAGAATCCATCATTGAATTGGAAAGCGAATTCCACCTCGATGGAATGGTGTTCCCCTTCAAAGAATGCCACGTTATGAAGCGCGTCTTTTTCCTCGTTCAGGTATTGAACAAACGCCTGTATCCCGCTCTCAAAGTGGAAGACCTCTTTTTGATCATGGCGTTCATCAATGATTTCAATCTTTAATCCTTTCAGAAGGAAAGCAGATTCTCTTAAACGTTCACAAAGCGTGTCATAATTATAGGTGGTGGTGCTGAAGATTTCAGGATCAGGCTTAAAATGTATACACGTTCCTGATTTCTTTGTTTTCCCGATTTTCTCAAGGGTGGTTTCCGGCTTTCCGCCTTTGGAGAAGCGCTGTTCATATTTAACTCCATCTCTCTCTATTGTTACCACCAGCCATTCAGACAGGGCATTTACGACAGAGGCACCTACACCATGAAGTCCTCCACTCGTTTTATAACCGCCTTGCCCGAATTTCCCGCCTGCATGAAGAACGGTCAGGATGACTTCAGGAGTCGGTTTCCCCAGCTTGTGCATGCCTGTTGGCATACCGCGCCCCTTATCCTGCACAGAGACGCTATTATCTTTATGTATCGTAACAATAATCTCGTTTCCAAAGCCTGCCAGGGCTTCATCTACGGCGTTATCGACAATTTCATATACTAAGTGATGCAACCCTCTTGAATCGGTCGAGCCTATATACATCCCGGGTCTTTTGCGGACAGCTTCCAACCCTTCTAATACTTGAATGGCATCATCATTGTAATCCATGGTCTTATTCTGGTTGGCCACGAACATTCCCCTTTCAAAACTTCTATCACCGTCGAGCGGTACTTGTACGGTAGTATTGCTTATGTATATGTTAACTATAACACAAGAACGTTTGTTCGTTTACCTTTTATCATCATTTCTTAGGTAAACCACTATGCTATATTGTAGCGTTTTATTTGATTTTCGCAAATGTAATTTCCATGAACAGATCTAATTTCGCCCGGATTTCTTCTTAGAAAATCTCTTTTTAGGAAAGGATTGAAGAACGGTCTGCCCGAAAAAAAACAAGCGGTAAGAGCCGCTTGCTACGAGTGTGAATTATTTGGTTAAAGCATGTTCAACCTTAATACAGCGATCCATGATGACTGTATACCCACGTTCCTTCAAAAAGCGATAAGCCTCTTCATTCACTACTCCAAGTTGTGCCCAGAAAACGTTAGAATCGATTTCATCGAACTCGTGCGCAATCTCCGGCAAAAATTCAGAGCGGCGGAATACATTGACAATGTCAATCGATCCTTCAATTTCCTTTAAGGAAGATACGGAAATCACACCTAATGCCGATTCGATGGTCGGGTTTACAGGGATGATCTCATATCCTTGATCCTGCATCGCTTTTGATACCATATAAGAGGTTCGCTCGGGATTATCACTTAAACCGATAACCGCAATGCGTTTAGATTGCTTTAGGATCGTGCCGATTTCCTGGCGGGATGGGTTTTCCATGGATGATTTCAACTCCTTCATGATCATGATACATTTGTACCTTTAGTCCTATTCTTCTTTTATACCATACTTCCCTTTGTTTTTTCAAAATTTTATAAATTCAACGAAATAGAACGAAGTGTCAGAAAGATAGGAGGATGCGGTACCGCCCTCTCTATCCTGCCTGACACTTCTAAATCATTTATTCCTTAATAAGTCCTTTTGAAATAAGGAATTCTCTTGCGACTTCTTTTGGATCCTTTTTATCCATATCCACTTTGGCATTCATTTCACTCATCTCTTCTTCAGAGATTTGCCCTGCTAATTCATTCAGCACTTCCTCCACCTCAGGATGCTCTTCAAGAACTTCCTGACGGATGATCGGGGCAGCGTCATAAGGAGGGAAGAATCCCTTGTCGTCCTTGGTCGTTTTTAAGTTGTAACGCTGGATTCTTCCATCCGTTGTAAAGGCCGGAATGATATCCACATCCCCGTTTTTAACGGCTTCATACATGATGTTCGGGTCAAAGCTCTTTTTCTCCTTGAATTCGAAGCCGTATTCCTTAGAGAATGCATCGTATCCATCACCTTCACGCTCATAGAATTGATGAGGCGCACCAAAGCTTAAGTCTTTGGAAAGCGGGATAAGATCCGAGAATGTTTTTGCATCAAATGGCTGATCTTGAGTATACGCCATAGTATATGTGTTCTCGAACCCGAGTGGTTTTAACCACGTGACATTGAAATTTTCTTCATAGCCCTTTCGGACCTGAGAGAGGATTTCATCAGCGGATGCCCCTTCTTTTGCCTGTTCTTTCAGGACCGCTTCAAGTCCGGTTCCTGTATATTCGATATATACATCAATATCGCCCTTTTCAAGAGCAGGTGTCAGAATCGATACTTCTCCCAATCCTTCTTCGACTTTGATGTCAAGGTCGGTCTTTTCTTTGAGAAGTTCAGCCATCATTTGGGTTAAAATAAATTGCTCTGTCCACATCTTCCCTGAAACGGTAATCGTGTCTTTTCCGCCGCCATTACCGCACCCTGCGATCAGGATCGATAATAGTGCAGCAACTATAATGGGTTTTAATTTTTTTTTCATTTTCTTCTCCTTTGAATGTCGTTTATTTTCTGGCTTTTAAACCTTTAGGGGTGGTCATCCTCTCAAGCATCTTTAAGATGAAATCGAATGTAAGAGCAAGCAGTGCAGCAGGAATGGCCCCTGCCAGAACTAACGAATTGTTCCAGGTTGAAAGACCCCGGTAAATAAGGTCACCCAATCCCCCTGCGCCTACAAAGGTTGCAAGCGTCGCGACTCCCACTGTTAAGACAGTGGCCGTTCTGATGCCCGCCATGATAAACGGAAGGGCAAGGGGAAGCTCGACTTTAAAGAGTAGTTGAGAGTCTGTCATTCCCATCCCCCTGCCGGCTTCAATGACACCCTCGTCGACTCCGATGATCCCCGTGTATGTATTTCTGAGAATCGGCAAGAGTGCATACACAGTCAGGGCAATGATGGCTGTGACACTTCCCGTACTGAAGAGCGGTATAAGGAAGCCAAACAAAGCTAGACTCGGGATGGTTTGGAATACGGCTGTTATCCCGATAAAAAATTCAGCCGTCTGTTTTTTTCTTGAAATGTATATACCAAGGGGCAAAGAAATGGCAATAGCAATAAAAATGGATATGAATGATAAGTAAAGGTGCTCAAACAGCCCTGTTAAGATGGCGTCGGAACGATTGGATATCGTACTGATGAACATGATAGTGAAAGTATTCATACAGACCCTGCCTCCTCTTTGTTCCCTGCTGAGGCGACCGCTCGGAGAATTCCTGTTGCCGTGACACTCCCTATGTGCCTCCCATCCCTTTCCACCATGAGGTAAGGCTTTCCTGTTTCAACAAGTATCCTGGCAGCTTCCTTGATAGTGGCATCATGATGGATGATTGTATATTCAGATTCCTCAAGAAGGCTGTAGGTGGAATCTTCCTCCATTAAATGAACCACCTGCATTGGAGATGGTTGTTTATGTAGCCTGTGCTCGCCAATAAATGCACGGACAAATTGGTTTGCGGGATTTTTTATCAGTTCCTCTGGTGTAGCGATCTGTTCGATCTTACCATCTCGCATCACGGCAATTTCATCAGCGATCTTCAACGCCTCATCAATATCATGTGTCACAAATACAATCGTTTTATGTATGGTGTTTTGGATGCTTTTCAGCTCATCCTGCAACTGCTCCCTGCTTATGGGATCGAGTGCACTGAATGGCTCATCCATGAGAATGATCGGCGGTTCTGCTGCCAGGGCACGAATGACTCCAACCCGTTGCTGCTGCCCTCCGCTCAGTTCCAGTGGATACCGTTTACGGTACACTCCGGGATCAAGTCCAACAAGATTTAGAAGCTCATCAACACGTCCCTCGTATTGTTCTTTTTTCCATCCTTTTAATCGGGGAATGAGGCTTATGTTCTCTTCAATCGTCATATGAGGAAGCAGCCCGATTCGTTGAATCACATAGCCTATATTGCGCCTGAGCTCCACTTCATCGGTTTCTGCTGTATCCTTTCCATCGATGAGGATCGTCCCTCCGGAAGGGCGGGTTAGTTTGTTGATCATTTTCATTGTAGTCGTTTTTCCGCATCCGCTCGGACCGATCAAGGCGACAAGCTTACCTTTTTCTATCGTCAGATTAATGCCTGAAACGGCCTCGGTGCCGTCATCATAAATTTTTGTTACGTTCTTGAATTCAATCATTTTTCCACCTGCTTTATGAACTGAGAAATTTTACTAAACATAGAAGGGATACCCTCATTATACAAAAGGTAAACATGATGTCCAAGGAATAGGCTTAGTTCCCTTAGCTTATGAAATTTAGTAAATCATCATACAAGGTTCTTTAATGAGCAACCGTTTACACATCCAAAAAAGCCGTTGGAATATGCCCAACGGCTCTAGTAAGGGTTATTTTCTTTTGATCAAATACTGTTCAACGAAAATTGCTGTAATGGTGCCCAGTATTAATCCGTTGTTCAAAACAGAGGCCACAACGACGGGCAAATCCTTAAAAGCGGAAGCTGGAACAAACATCGCTCCGACACCGACTATCAATGAGATCCCTGCGACAAAGTGAATTCTTTCGATGTCTGCTTCTTTCCGGTACTCTCCCAGGGCAAGGCCAACCATTTTGATGAAAATGACCGTCGTAACAGCGTATCCGACCGGAGCAGGCAGGCTTGCAAAAAAATTCATCACTTTAGGAATCAGACTGATGAACATGATGATTCCGCTTCCAATCAAGAATGGAACGATCGAGTACATTCCTGTAGCAGCAACAAACCCGGCAGAGCCGGATATGGGAACAGATCCAATCGCAGAGAATACGCCGCCTAATAGTTGATTCAGACCTGAGGAAAATCCACTCTCCGTATATCGTTCGTACGTCGGATCCCCCTGGGCTTTCATCACTTCTTCCATTACTCGGATGGATGCAATCATATTAGTGGTTAATAAAAATGTGATGAAAATTGAGGTCACAATGACACCCGTATCGAACACAGGAGCTCCAAATACTAAAACGTCGGGTAAGGAAAACCAGCGGTCTGATACTGTTGTCCCATCAGCCAATCCCATAGCGATAAAGATCAACCACCCTGAGAGTAAAGCAAGAATAATGGAGTATTGCCGGATCCATTTCCGTTTATGACCAGAGAAATATAATGCCACAAGGATGGTCAGAATACTTCCGAGCAATACTAGCGGTTGAAGGGATTGTCCTTCCTGCTGAATTCCGAACATCCCTTTAATAAAAGATCCGCTTAATTGAAGAATCAACAACATCAAGTAAATAAAGGTGATCGTCGGAGTGAATAATGATGATAACTTCCTCAGCAGTCCAGTTGCAGAAAGGATGAAGAAGATCACTCCGCTTACGATCATGCCGCCTTGTAAAACGGTTAACACCTCTTCGTGGCTGCTGTACAGGGTCCCTGAAAACCCGGCGTAGATTGCGAAGACTCCCCACCAAAGTCCTGCAGGCCCTTCGTTGATGGGAAGCTTATGGCCGAATAATGCCTGAATGAGACTGGCTGCACCCAATACAAAGATGGTCCTCTGAATGAACCCGGCTGTGTCTTCTGAAGACAATTGGAACAGATCAGCTATGGCAATAGGAGCGGCAATGGAGCCTGCGACCATAAAGGCCACCCATTGAAAGGCTGATAATAGCAGTTGCATATTAGTACACCTTCATTTCAAATATGTAAATTGTGTCCATTTTAACATACAAATGACTGTCTGGATCATTATTTGAAAGAAAATATAATATCATCTACTATTATGAACAGGTACTAAATATTTTGATGATTTTTCCCCCAACCTATGGAAAACATGTTAAAATAAAAGTGGATTAGTTCATTTAAAGGAGCAGTGATAATGATTTTTGCCCTTATTCTCGTATTATCATATTTATTAGGTTCTATCCCATCAGGATTGCTGATAGGAAAGACGTTCTACGGAAAAGATATCCGTGAGCATGGAAGTGGCAATCTGGGTGGAACCAACACATTCAGAACCTTGGGTGTGAAGGCCGGTATGATTGTTACAATCATGGATATTTTAAAAGGAACCGTGGCAACTCTATTGCCATTGCTGTTGGCAAGTGACGTACATATGTTATTAGCCGGGGTATTTGCTGTGATCGGTCATATGTATCCCGTGTTCGCGAACTTCAGGGGGGGGAAAGCAGTTGCAACCTCTGCAGGGGTCCTTCTTGGGTATCATTACATTTTATTTTTAATTTTATTGGTAGTGTTTTTCCTTTGTTTATATGTTACGAAGTATGTGTCACTTTCTTCAATGATCGCTGCAGTACTTGCCTTTACGTACTCGATTTTCACTGGGGATGTCCCTCTCATTATTGTCGTTGGAATCCTGACCCTCTTCGTTGTTTATAGGCACCGGGCCAATATAATCCGGATAAAGAATAAAACCGAACCAAAAATTAAATGGCTGTAACGCCACCAAATCTGAAGGCACCCTCATGTTATATAGGGGTGCTTTTTATAATGGGTGAATGGATTAAACAGGTATACCCATTTACTCTTTTGAGAAAGATGATGAGGCAGTTTCCTCTAAAACGGCACATTCTGTTCGTCTGGCCTGTTTTCTTTGCGGGGAGTGATCTTAAGTCATACGTAACAGTGCGAAATTCACAAAAATGGCTATTTTCCCCCAATATTTTCTTAAATATCACCCAATCCCCCATTTTTTTTGTAAAATAGAGGTAGTGTAAAAATAAAGGATGATGAATTATGACTACAAGACGATTAATGACAGGACTATTCCTTTGTGCTTCATTCCTGTTGGTCATTGGATATCTTGTCAATGACCAATTTTCAGACTGGAACAGTTCAATAAGAGGTGAAGAGGAAGAGGACTTTTACTCTATCCTGCATAGTACAAGAGAAGTTCAAGCATCAGGTAAATCGATAAAGTCCAGTGCAACTCTTGCCGCCATCGGGGACATTTTGCTCCACGATACGGTATATAAGGATGCGGAAGTTGAAAACGGGTATAACTTCAACCCTATGTTCGCCCCTATAAAAGACATGCTGGCATCGCCTGATTTCCTGATTGCCAACCAGGAATCTACACCGGCTGGAGTGGAACTGGGTGTTTCCAGTTACCCTCTCTTCAATAGTCCGAAAGAAATTGTAGAAGCATTACAGAACGTCGGTGTAGATGCAGTCACGACAGCTAATAACCACTCTTTGGACCAAGGGGAGAAAGGTCTTCTGAGTGCGATCGACTATTATGAGAAAATATCCATGCCGTATGTGGGTGCGTTTAAAAGTCCTGAAGACAAGGAACGAATCCGTACTTTCAACGTCAATGGGATAAAGTTCGCACTGCTTTCGTACACGTATGGCACAAACGGGATACCAGTTCCAAAGGGAAAAGACTACTTAGTCAATTTAATCGATGAACAAAATATGATCCGGGAAATTGAGAAAGCGAGAAATATGGATATTGATTTAGTTGTGATGAGTCTGCATTGGGGGAATGAATACCAGCGCTTCCCCACTGAAGAACAGGAAAGACTGGCGAAGGTTTTGACGGAAAACGGTGTCGATATCATCTATGGACATCATCCACATGTCCTGCAGCCAATCCAGACGTATAAGACGGGTGACGGCCGAGAAGCAGTTGTCATCTATTCATTAGGAAATTTTCTTTCTGGACAGAAAGATGATTTCAAAGACATCGGGGGAATGGTTACGGTTCAAGTGGAAAAAACGATGAATCCCGGTGGATCTGTCATCAGCTTCCCTTCAATTGATTTCCAGCCCACGTTTGTTTATGAACATCAATACAATAACTACAGGATCTATCCTCTTGATTTCGCTAATAACAACGGAATGATTGGGTATTCAGAAGCAGAAATGGTTTCTCATATGGTGAATGGGCTACCGGAATAAATGCCACTTTCTATTCACCCGAAGCAATAGGCGTTAACAAAAAACGAGCACCCGTTCAAGGGAGCTCGTTTTTTAATGTCCGCCAAAGAGCAATGAATTAAAGAATATCCCTGCGAGGGCCAAAACAGCCAGAAAGGCATTTGCCAGGAAAAATGTTTTCCGCGATCCCTTAAAGAATAGTGCCACCATCCCGTAATAAATGACTGCTGAGATGATTATGAAGGTCCCTGCTTCCAACTGATATTTTGAATCGTGCAATTGCAGGAAGGTCAATACACTTAATCCGGCAAATATAAATGCACCTATGTAGTATAATAATGCTTGAGTATTCATTCGTCTCATCCTTTATGCGTATTAGTAGATGTTCCACCTTTTCTATGTATATAATATGAAATGAAACCTTCTATGTCCAGAAATCAAGAACACTCTGGGGAAATCCCCTGTAGAGAAAGGAGTCTCATCGATGAAGATACATATTTCAAAAGAAGCTCTTTCGTGGTTTAAGAACGAAATGCTTGTAGAAGAAGGCGAACAAATTCGTTTTTATGTACGTTATGGAGGTTCCAGTCCTCTGCATGACAGTTTTTCATTAGGTGTGAGCAAAGACGAACCGGTTGATATTGGAGAACTTGTTGAAATCGAAAACCGGGAATTTTTTATCGAAGAAAGAGATTTATGGTTCTTCGATGGTCATGATCTACATGTTCATTACGATAAAGAGCTTGAGGAACCTTCTTACGAATACAAAAAATAAGACCGATTGAAATGCTGGCGATAGCCAGCATTTTCAGTTTTTGAGAAAACGGGTGATATGGTCGTGGAGGCCTTCTTTAATGAGAATTTCATATTGAATGTCTCCTATTAAGTCGTAATGGGGAAAACCGTCTTCCCTCTCATGAATCCATTCTTTCTTCAATCCATATTTTTCTCCCCATCGAGATAATGTAATGAGATTACTGCAGCCCACTTTTGTGACAGATCGTGCATGAGGAAATCGGTCATCTACCCAATAATGAGTGAGGAATGCAACCTCTCCCTGCTTTACACGCTGCTTCCATGTTTGTAATTCATGTCTGGTCAGTCCGAATGCCATAGAGATCTTCCTTTCCTTCTTGCCTTTTTGAGAAGGCATCCTAACTAGGGAGATCGATCACTTCTTTGCCTTTTCGTATGCGTCATGCCAATGAGGAAACAACTTCCTTATTGAAACCGGTCGGAAGGTTTCCTGCTTGACACAAACATGTTTAGATTGTCCTGTAATGGCAAGTTGATTTTGTCCATTATAAATTTCGTAAGCATATGTAATTCTCAGTCCGTCATATTCTTCAATCCACGTCTTAACAAACGCTTTCTCTCCGTAACGAACGGGAGTTTTATAGCTGACATTCAGATCGATGACAGGAGAAAGAATGCCTTCTTTTTCAATGTCCGCATATCTGAATCCCAGATCTTCAATGAGTTGAGTCCTTCCTAATTCCATCCAAACAAGGTAGTTTGCATGATACACAACTCCCATTTGATCAGTCTCTGCGTATCGGACCTCAATGGTTTTTTCAGCAACTTTCATTCACTACACCCTCTTTAAGCTAATCATCAGTACTTTTTCATTTTAGCATAATTAAAGAGTGCAATGAACAGATTGGCTTTGGATTCGGTGATGAAGGATAAAACCCGAACAGCAGGGCTTCGCTGTTCGGGTCTTACGGCTATTATTGCTCTGTTTGATGAGCCTCGTCTTTGATCTCGTTACGAAATGCCTGCAGGCTTTCCCTGCGGCGCTCGTTTTTATCTTTAATGGACTGAAGCTGCTCCTCACTGTCAGTGAAAGCCATGGACTCCTCAGCTCTCTCCATATTCTCGATCGTATGCTGAACCATCCCTTGAAGCTTCTCTACGTTATCACTGCGATCATCCGGATTCGGTTTATTCCATGCCATCCTTCATTCCTCCTGTTATTCATATTGGGGACGGACCTTCATGTCAGACCCTATTCATAAATAAGCGTTATTCACCCTTTGTCTGGATGACTTGAGCGTGCTTACCTGATTTATCCTGCATTTGTTTCCCTTTGTTGCCACCGGCAGCTCTTGATTGTGTACCGATATGGTTTGGTGCAAAATGATTCTGACTTCCTTTTGGATTGCTCATTAACTTCCCCTCCTTACTAATATGATTACCAAAATGGGATAGAAGAAAAGGCGTAATAATTGGCAGAATCATTTAAGGAGACAAAAAAATAAGCCTCGTAATTTCTTACTCGGCTTTGCCCATCGGTCGCTTAATTTCAAGTCTTGCATCGATTCGTTCTTCAATCGCATCAATGGCATCCTGATCCAGAAGGAGTTGTTTTTTATTCTCTTTCACAAGATCTGCAAAAGATTTTTTCCTAGGTCTGCGCAATTGATTCCCCTCGCTTTCCATTGTAGTGTTACCAATAGTATATCCAAATGTCAGATATTTTAAACAAAGGTCACAATGGAAGAGGTTAGCTATAGGTTAAGTTGAGGTCCGTCCCTCACTCAATTAATGCGGTGAAGGCGTCAAGGGTGGTGATAGCGCCGATTTGTTTGTGGGTGATGATGCCTTTTTCATTGATGACAAAGGTTGTTGGGACAGTTAGGATGTCGTAGGCGTTGTTTATTTTGTCGTCTTTATCCAAGAGGATGGGAAAGGTTAGTCCCATTGCTTTTTGGTATTCTTTTACGTTGTATTGGGGATCGATATTGACCGCCAGGATTTTTACATCTGTACCGTATTGTTCATGGAATTGTTGCATGATTGGCATTTCTTCTTTACAGGGTGGACACCAGGTGGCCCAGAAGTTTAAAATCACTTTTTTTCCTTTTAAGTCAGACAGTGTAATGGATTTACCCTCTAATGTCTCAAGTTTAAAGTCGATGGCCCGGTCTCCTACATTTGGTCCTGGAAAGTTTTCTGAGGGTGTTGCTTCTGGCAACTCTCCTTCTTCTATATCAATGAGTTGATCATACGACTCTGTTTGTTGAAATGTATTTTCTGAAAAGATATGGGGATTTGATTTATTTTCCATGTAGAATGCGAAAATGAATAAAATCACAAGCAAAGTCCCAAAAATGGATTTCAAGGGAGAACGCTCCTCTCTGTGAAATAATCGTATTACCATCTTATGACTGCTTGTCTGTTTTTAGTCCAGGTATTGGAGAACAACAATGGAAGAAATAAAAAAAGTCCCGGGAAACCCGGGACTTAGGCAGTCATTATGCCTGTAATTTATTTCGAAGTACCATTTGTAGAATACCACCATGACGGTAGTAGTCTACTTCTACTTCAGAATCGAAACGAGCAAGCACTTCGAATTCTGTTTTCGATCCATCTTCAGCCACTGCAGTAACCGTTAAGATATCACGAGGTTTTACATCATTTGTAATATTGACAGAAATGGTTTCCTTACCAGTCAAACCTAATGACTCAGCACTGTCACCCTTCTTGAATTGTAGTGGCAGAACACCCATCATGACAAGGTTTGAACGATGGATACGCTCGTAGCTTTCAGCGATAACAGTCTTGATACCCAAAAGGTTTGTACCTTTTGCAGCCCAGTCACGGGATGATCCCATACCGTAATCTTTTCCTGCCAGTACGACTAATCCAGTACCATCTTGTTGATACTTCATGCATGCATCATACATTGGCATTACTTCATTCTCAGGCCAATAAGTGGTGAAACCACCTTCCGTGCCAGGAGCAATTTGGTTACGGATGCGGATGTTTGCAAACGTCCCGCGCATCATCACTTCATGGTTACCACGGCGTGAACCATATGAGTTAAAATCACGAGGTTCTACATTATTGGCACGAAGATATTTTCCAGCCGGTGTATCTTTACCGATGGCACCTGCTGGTGAAATGTGGTCAGTTGTAACGGAATCTCCAAATTTACCAACTACACGAAGACCATTTAGACCTTTAATATCTTCAGGATTAGTCGCGAGTCCAGTAAAGAATGTTGGATTTTGGATGTATGTCGAGTTCTCATCAAAGCTGTAAAGAGGCTCGTTGCTTGTTTTAATCTCATTCCAACGCTCGTTTTCTGAGAAAACATGCTCGTATTCTTTACGGAATAATTCTGGAGTAACGGTTGACTTGACAGCATCTTTCACTTCATCTTGTGATGGCCAGATGTCTTTGAAGAATACGTCATTACCATCTTTATCTTTACCTAATGAATCTTTTTGGAGGTCGATGTCCACTGTACCAGCTAATGCGTAAGCAACCACAAGAGGTGGGGAAGCTAAGTAATTCGCCTTCACAAGTGGATGGATACGTCCTTCAAAGTTACGATTACCTGATAATACAGATGTTAGAAGTAAATCTGCATCTGACACAGCTTTCTCGATCTCAGGACGCAATGGACCAGAGTTACCGATACATGTTGTACAACCATATCCTACAAGGTTAAAGCCGATATCTTCCAGGTATGACAATAAGCCTGAATCTCTTAGGTAACCCGTTACAACTTTAGAGCCTGGCGCGAGTGATGTTTTCACGTAATCCGGAACATTCATTCCAAGCTCGACTGCTTTCTTGGCAACTAAGCCGGCACCCAGCATGACATATGGGTTCGATGTGTTTGTGCATGATGTAATGGCAGCGATTCCGATCGCTCCCGTAGGCATCACAACATCTTTTCCATCTTCTGTTGTATACTTAGCCGTTTTATTGATTTCAGATGCATCTAAACCGAAGCCTTGAACTCCTTCTTTAGCTGTAATTGCATGTTGGAAAGCTTCTTTCATATCAGAAAGAGGGATCAAATCCTGTGGACGTTTTGGTCCGGAAAGGTTTGGTTCCACGGCAGAAAGGTCGATTTCCACTACATCTGTATAGGTTGGCTCTTCTTTTTCAGGAGTGAAGAACATTTCGTTTTTCTTCAGGTATTCTTCAACCATCTTGATATGATCCTCTTCACGACCTGTTAGTCGAAGGTAGTCCAGTGACTCAGAATCCACCGGGAAGAAACCACAAGTAGCACCATACTCTGGAGCCATGTTGGCAATGGTTGCACGGTCAGCAAGCGGTAATGTTGCCACTCCTGTTCCGAAGTACTCAACAAATTTGCCTACTACACCCTTTTGACGCAATACTTGTGTCACTTTAAGAGCTAAGTCAGTAGCTGTTGCACCATTAGGAAGTTCTCCAGTCAATTTCACCCCGATTACTTCAGGGATAGGGAAGTATGATGGTTGACCAAGCATTCCTGCTTCGGCTTCGATTCCACCTACACCCCAGCCTAATACACCGATACCGTTAATCATCGTAGTATGAGAATCAGTACCCACCAATGTATCAGGATACGTTTCAAAGTCGCCCTCTGTTGTTTCAACAGCGTGTACAACATTTGCCAGATATTCTAAGTTAACTTGGTGAACGATACCTGTTGCAGGCGGAACAGCACGATAGTTTTCAAATGCTTTTTGAGCCCAGCTAAGGAACTGATAACGCTCTGCGTTCCGTTCAAACTCAAGGTCCATATTGGCTTGCAATGCATTTGCAGTTCCATATTTATCAACTTGTACGGAATGGTCGATAACAAGATCAACCGGGATTTCAGGATTGATCTTTTGAGGGTCTCCCCCTATATCAGCCATTGCCTTACGTAAAGATGCTAAATCAACCACGGCCGGTACCCCTGTGAAGTCTTGAAGGATAACACGGGAAGGTTTGAATGGTACTTCTGCATCTTTCACTTCAGTTGAGCCCCAGTTCGCTAAATTTTCAACGTGTTCCTTGTTGATCACACGTCCGTCAAATTGACGAAGTACAGACTCAAGCAATACCTTTACACTATAAGGTAAGCGATTAATTTTTGTTACTCCTGCTTCTTCAAGCGCTTTTAAACGATAATAATGATAACGTTTTCCTTCTAGTTCGAAAGAAGACCGTGCATTAAATACATCGTTCTTTGCCATTTCGATTCCCCCTCTAAACTACATCACACAATAAGTCGAAAAGTTTTCGTTCTAAACTAACGAACTTTTCTCACATTTCCATCTTAATACAAGCGATTACATAAGTAAATAACAATAAAGTTATTGTTTTTGATAAGTTTTTCTTATCTGAAACCATAAACTCCTTAAGGTTTCTAGAGAAATATTGGTATGACAACATTTCGGCCTTTGTCAAAACGTGTCAACAGCAAAAAAATATTATCTTAAAAAAATAAATCTGTCAGCCACTCCCTCTAATAAGGCGAAGAATAAGGTGGAACTCTATTCTTATGGAGGTGATCTAGAAAATGGCTAAACGTAAAGCAAACCATGTGATTACCGGTATGAATGCTGCTAAATCACAAGGGACAGGTGCAGGTTACAATGAAGAGTATTCAAATGAACCATTGACAGAAGCTCAAAAGCAGTTCAATAAGAAACGTAAAACCAATCAGTAATTCTTATTGTCGGCAATTGAATACTGTGCTAACTAAATCACGCGTCTATATGTAACGAGCTCTTCCCTTCTTCCCCTACCCTGTTTATTCAAAAATGAAACCCGCTCTGATACTATCCTCAGAGCGGGTTTTTTTGTGTGCCCGGCATGTGCACACGCTTTAGGGTTCAAGTCCCGAACGGTGAAGGTCGTTGTAGCCGTTAGCTGAAGGCAAGGGTGTCCAGGGTGACCTGGAATCTGAAGGAAGCTGTAAGCA
>NZ_JAAXCV010000003.1 GCF_012911895.1 Bacillus sp. RO3 | reverse complement strand
CGTTCTTTGCCTTTTTTGGTTCCCTTGACTTATGACCTCGAGGGACTGGCCGCCGGAGCTGGACACTCGAAAAGCGGAGGGGCTTTGAAAGAGGCGACAAGCATAAGATGAACCAACCGGAAAGGCGCTCTTTGCCTTTTTGGTTGGTTTGGCTTATGACCTCGAGCCTCTAAGCCCCGGAGCTGGACAAATCGAAAAGCGGAGGCGGCCTTGCAGGCCCGGCAAAAGATATTTTCAACAAAAAAAGCCTTGTTCCCACTCTCACGGAACAAGGCTTTTTTCCTGTTTCATCCCTTCACATCAATAGCGTGACCTTTACTGGGATGGGGTGCAGGTTGACTGGCCTGCATTTCTTTCATCATGACGGTCACTTGGGCCGTCTGGGTCGCCATCTGACTTTTCAACAAATTCATACTGAGTGTTCGTTGAAGCTCTGCAACTTGCTTCCCCATCAGTGAAGACACATCCATTCCAACTTCCCCCTCGGCTCACTATTTTTTCGGTACATACTCAACCACTCATCTCATTCAGCATACCAGAGTCCTCAAGGTAAAAGTAGTTTCATCTTCCCATTCACGTCATAAAAGTGTTGATATTTACCCCTCAGTATATCGTCCTTCTATGGTAAAATAGTAAAAAAAAAGGGGGTTGCACCGTGACAGTAACTCTTGTTCTGATCATTTCCGTCATTATATGCATTTTAGTGATTTTCGTAAGTGCCCTGACGACTTCGAAGGCATACACTTCTGTTAAACATACAGTCGATCCAATAGAAAATAATCCTCATCTGGAAAAGATGAAGGAAGAAGAAGATAAGGTAGAGAAATAAGATAAACCCCGCCGCTCTTATGGAGAACGGTGGGGTTTTATTCGTTCTATGCAAAAACCTGTTTCAGGTCCTCATTGCTTTGGCTAAGCCAGAAGCGCATTAGTTTCTTTGCACCTTCCAAATCATGAAGCTTGGCTTGACCACACTGTTTTTCATTCGCTGCCGGGATTTCTTCTATTTCAACTGCTTCTTTCATGGTCGCATTCAACAGGTCGATAATTTCTTCCACTTCCGGTTCGCCGCTTACGACAAGATAGTAGCCGGTCTGGCAGCCCATGGGGGAAATATCAATAATATCGAAATGAGCATATGGCTCTGCGTATTTGCGGATGGTGAAGGCTAACAAATGCTCTAATGTATGAATGGAATCAGGCTTCATCGCTTGTTTGTTTGGCTGACAGAAACGAATATCAAACTTATTGACAAGGCCGTCGCTTCCTACTTTATGAACACCACAGTGTCTCACATAAGGTGCTTTCACTGCATTATGATCTAATTCAAAGCTTTCTACTGAAGGCATTACAATCACTCCCATTTAGTTTCTGTTTATAAGTATAACGTAAATTCATAGTTATTTCATCAACTTAATATGAATTGGGCTAAAAACCCACTTTTTCATTGCAGCCTATCTTTTGAATGGATATAATTCAAGTACGTTTCATCCTGAATACAGGTTTGATATAGTAATAGAAAATGAATCAGGAGACGGAGTTTATGAAAAACGTATTATTATTTGTCTTTAAGGTGTACCAGCGGATCATCTCTCCCCTCAAGCCTCCCACTTGCCGGTTTTATCCAACCTGTTCTCATTACGGTGTACAGGCAGTCAGCCGGTTCGGTGCTTTACGTGGAGGTTGGTTGACCATCAAACGGATTGTGAAATGCCATCCTTTTCACCCAGGAGGCATCGATCACGTGCCAGAAGAATGGCCTTCTAAACATACCAATCATTCTGACTAGCCCCATCTGGAGCTAGTCATTCTTTTTTCTCAAAGATAAAATAAAAAATCTATCTTTTATCTTGCTTATTACCCATAACGGTAGTAAAATAACCTTTGTGCTAAATCGTAATGATTACAGTTATCTACTATTATCTTAAAAGGAGGATTCCTCTTGAACTATATTCGAATAAGCTTACTATTATTATTTATTTTAGTCTTGTCCGCTTGCGGAACCGACTCTAAACAGGAAGACGGAAACAATAAAAATCAATTGAAAGTGTACACCACGGTGTATCCACTGGAAGACTTCGCGAAAAAAATCGGCGGGGAGCATGTTGATGTAGAAAGCATCTATCCTCCTGGTGCAGATGAACATACGTTTGAACCCTCTCAAAAAGATATGATTGAAATGGCTGACGGAGATGTTTTCTTTTATATCGGACTGGGACTAGAAGGATTTGTCGAAGGGTCTAAATCGATCTTAGAGGACGAAGATGTCGTGGTGGTACCAACGAGTGAGAATGTTGAGATTGGTCATGAAGAAGATCATGCAGGAGAAAGTGCTGAAGAGCATGAAGAACATGAAGAACATGATGAGACTGAAGAACATGGTGACTCCCACGAGGAAGATCACGGGGATGGGCACAACCATGACGTTGATCCCCATCTATGGTTAGACCCTGTGTACTCTAAAGAGCTGGCGAAATCCATTGTAGATACCCTTTCAGAAGAAATGCCGGAACATCAAGATGATTTCCAGGCAAACCTTGAGGCTTTAACGAAAGATTTAGATGCTCTTGACGCAGAGTTCAAGGAAATGGCTGAAACTGCACCTAAGAAGAGCTTCTTCGTTTCCCATGCTGCCTATACCTACTGGGAAGAGCGCTACGGACTTCATCAGGAAGCCATAGCCGGACTGAATACGACTGATGAGCCTTCTCAGCAAGAGCTTAAGGACATCATTGAAAAAGGGAAGGAAGACAATGTCCAATACATTCTCTTTGAACAAAACGTCTCCTCCAGGCTGACAGAAGTCGTTCAAAATGAATTGGGGGCAAAAGCCCTGACCCTCCATAATCTATCTGTCCTTACCGCTGAAGACCGTGACAACGATGAAGATTATTTTTCCCTCATGAAGAAGAATATCGAGACGTTGAAGCAGGCATTACAATAAAATCGTTTAAAAAAGAGAAGCTCTCATGGCTTCTCTTTTTTCGTTCTTACAAGTAAAAATCTATGTAAAAAAGGAATGTTTCAAGCTTAACGGATGAATGACCAAGTATGAGACCATTTATAGAAGAATTTGCGACCCAGGAAGTGGATCCATTCCAAGTTTATTTTCAAATTCCGACGATTTCTTTTCAAATTTCCGGATATATTTTCAAAAACCAAGGACTTATTTTCAATTCTGACATCTTATTTTCAAATCCCAGCTCTCCCCTGCCATTGCATACTGATAACCGCTTCCCTGAATCACACATCAAACTTTCCAACCTTCCTAAAATCATGAATATTATTTTCCATTAAGTGGACAATAAGGAAATGTTAAAGACTAGTAAGGGAGACTTGAGAATGGATGAATTAGTAATTGCCCGTTCCCTATTTGGTACTACCATGGCATTTCATATCATTTTTGCCACCCTGGGAGTGGGTATACCGTTAATGATTCTTGTTGCAGAGATTATGTTTCAGCGGACAAATGATCTTGATTATTCCGTGATGGCAAAACGTTGGACGAAGGCGTTTGCCGTTTTGCTTGGGGTGGGGATTCCGACTGGTACCATAGCCGGTGTTCAATTGTCCCTTCTGTGGCCAGGTTTCATGGAGGTAATCGGGCGAGTGATGGCATTGCCGTTCCAGATCGAAATCTATGCCTTTTTTGTAGAAGCATTATTTATGTCCATCTACGTGTACGCGGCCAATCGGATCGCACCCTGGATGCGCATCGTGAGCCTTGTCCTCGTTGCCATCGGAGGACTTGCTTCCGCTGTATTGATCACGAATGTACATGCATTTGAAGGGACACCTGCCGGTTTTGAAATGGTGAACGGCGAAATCACCAACGTGGATCCGTGGAAAGCCTTTTTCAATCCAAGCTTTTTCGTAACGGCGGGACATGTAGCCTTATCTGCTTATGTGGTTGGCGCCTTTACGATTGCCACCGTATCAGCATTTAAGATGCTGCGTGCTTCATTCGGATCCAGAATATATAAATTTCATCAAAAATCCCTCATGATTTGTTTATTGGTCGGCGGGGTGTTCTCATTCTTCACGGCGATTAATGGTCATGAATCAGCTCAGATGCTCCACGAATACCAGCCTGAGAAACTCGCTGCCGCTGAGGGATTGTTTGAAACTCAAACCCATGCACCACTGGCCATAGGAGGTTTTACGGATCCAGTTGAACGGGAAGTGAAGTGGGGAATCGAAATCCCCTGGGTACTCAGTTTCCTTGCGGGGAACAGCTTTGATACAGAGGTGATAGGCTTAAACGATTTCCCTGAGGAATACTGGCCTCCACTCTTTGTTCATACGCTCTTTAACGCCATGGTGGGGATCGGCTCCCTGCTCATCATGCTGTCCCTCATTGCTTATGTGTGGAACAAACTATTGAAAAAGGACAGATTTCCGAAGTGGCTGATGTGGTCGTTTGTAGCCGGAGGTCCCCTTTCCATCCTGGCCATTGAGTTCGGGTGGATCTTTGCCTGTACCGGCCGTCAGCCCTGGACCATTTATCGGATACTGAGTACAGAGGATTCTGTAACCACGACAGGAAACATCGCTGTCTTATTCGGCCTCTTTGTTTCGGTATATGCGATTTTAGCAGTGGCCGTCGTTCTTGTGCTCTTATACTACTTCAAGCGGAATCCGCCTGAAAAAGACATCAGCAAAGCAGAAGGAAAAGAAAAGGATATCCCTCTTTCCACATAATCAGCAAGAAATGGAGGTGAAGATATGACACAAGTATTGATTGCCATCACGATCCTGTGGGGGTTCGTCTTTATTTACGCCGTCATGGCGACGATGGATTTCGGGGCGGGCTTCTGGTCCATGGTGTACATTAATCATGATAAGACGAAGGCTACGAATATCGCCAACCGCTATCTTTCCCCGACGTGGGAGGTAACAAATACATTCATTGTAGCCCTGGTAGTGGCTGTATATAGCATGTTCCCGGGAGCGGCCTATTCTTTAGGAACGGTACTCCTTGTCCCTGGAAGTCTCATCCTTCTGCTTCTGGCCCTTCGAAGCGCGTTTTTAGTGTTTTCTCATGTGGCGGATGATTACAGGAAGCCCCTGACTTATGTAACGGGAATCACTGGATTATTGATACCGGGTCTTCTCATCAGCGTGCTTCCCATTTCCCATGGACCTTACATTGATTTTGAAAATGGTCAGACGCTTCTGCTGGGGAAACTGTTCACGAGTCCCCATGAATATGCTTTCTTTGGGTTTGCCGTTGCCAGCACGTTGTTTCTTTCATCTTTACTCCTCGCTGATTACTCAAAAGCTTCAAGGGAATTCGAAGCCTTTAAAGTGTATCGACGGGATGCGTTGATCATTGGTCCGATTTCTGTTGTCATGGCGTTCCTCATCATGCTCACCATGAAGAATGAAGCACGGTGGATCTATGATAAAATGATGGAAGACCAGCTCTTATTATGGGTTTCCCTCATCGGGTTCCTGGTTGCCGGCGCAGCATTGTTCCTGCCGACGAACAAAGAGGGAATGAAGGGAATGCCACGTGTGGCAGTCATCGCCGTGACTTTTCAATATGTACTGGCAAGCTATGTATACGGCAAGGCTCACCTTCCCTATATCATCTATCCTGAAGTCACGATCCAATCCGGTTTCACGGATCCCAATTCGTTTAAGGCTGTTTTCATCACCTATATCGTAGGGTTCATCATCCTGTTTCCCGGGTTCGTCTACTTTTGGAGCTTGTTTATGAATGATAAACGGTATTTAAGACAGGAAAGCGAATGATCCTGTACTCTATAAAAAAAGGAAAAGCTCAGATTCAGCTCTGAGCTTTTTTCACATCCTGCTTCATCTGTGCTGATCCACCAGAATAAGATTGCCGTCAGGATCTTCAATCGTGAAGCTTGCAGGTCCTTCACTTGTTTCATCCGCTTCAGTAAGTAGGTTTACCCCTTGTTTCTTTAGATGCTTTTGAAGGTCCCTGACGTCTGAAAAAGAATCGAGATTCTCTCCATGTTGGTCCCAGCCTGGATTAAAGGTGAGGATATTCTTTTCGAACATTCCCTGAAACAGGCCAATCACACTATCCCCATTCTTCATGATCAGCCAGTTTTGATCGATGTTTCCGCCAAAGGCTTCAAATCCAAGGCCCTCGTAAAAGGATTGTGATTTTTTGATATCTTTTACAGTTAAACTTACTGAGAATGCACCTAATTTCATCTTTTCTGCCCCCTTATGATTTTCTTCATTTCACCGTTAAGGTTCAATCAACTAAGCTTTAAATGATTCCTCATATCCGGTCACTTCCCGCAATCGCTTGCTATTCAGCTCTACCCCTATTCCAGGACCAGCCAGTCTCTCCACTACCCCGTTATTCACCATAATAGGGGACGAGATGATATCTTCTTCCCAATAAGTTGAGGAGGAAGCGATATCCCCGGGTATAGAGAAGCCCTCAAGAGTGGCAAGGGTCAGGTTATGAGCCCGGGAAATCCCGAATTCGATCATGCCCCCGCACCATACCCTGATGTCGTTCTCCTGACATAGCCGGTAGATTTCAAGGGCACTTGTGTAGCCTCCTACCCTGCCAAGCTTCATGTTGACCACTCCACAACTATGTAAATAGATGGCACTTTTCATATCATGTGGAGTCACAATGCTTTCATCCAAACAGACCGGTGTGGTCAGTTCCTTTTGTAGAAGGGAGTGCTCCACTAAATCGTTCACACCAAGAGGCTGTTCGATCATTTCCAGACTATATTTGTCCAATGCCTGCAGATGAGTTTTGTCTTCAAGTGTGTAGGCGGAATTAGCATCCGCCAAAAGAGAAAGGGAAGGAAAATGCTCCCTCAGCTCCCTCACGATTTCAACATCTGCTCCTGGAGAGATTTTCAGCTTGATTCGCTGATATCCATCCTGGACAAGCTCCGAAGCCTGATGGATCATTTCGTTAACGGAGTTAGCACCCACGACTGCGCCTGCTAGGATTTCTTTTCGGGTCCCCCCTATCACCTTCCAGAGAGGAATACTTTCCTGTTTGGCATAGAGATCCCACAGAGCCATTTCAAGTGAAGCCTTTGCCATTGAATTCCCCCGAACAACTTCGAATCTCTTTCCGATCTCTTCAGGGTGGTTAAATGGTTTGCTGTACAGGAGAGGTATCAATACATCTTTAAGCATATGAAAGGATGTTTTCACGGTTTCTTCGGTATACCACGGGGTGGAAAAAGCAACCCCTTCGCCCAGCCCCTTTAACCCATTTGTATCTTGAACTTCTACAATCATCCCTTCCCGTTCTTTCACGGTTTGAAGATGGGTTACAAACGGCTTTTTCAAAGGCATGGAAATGATATGAAGAGTAATGCATTTAATGTTCATCGGCAACCGTTCCTTTTTCCCACTGATCCTTGAGTATTCTCCTCAGCAGTTTATTAGACGCATTTCGTGGAAGCTCCTTTACAAAGACCATTTTTTTAGGCTGTTTATATGTTGCAAGATGCTCACTGCAGTGGCTGATGATCTGTTCTTTCGTAACAGACTGGCTCTTTACGACAAAGGCACAGGGAACTTGTCCCCACTCGTCACTTGGGATTCCAACCACTCCTGCATCATGGACCCCTTCACAGCCCAGAAGCACACTTTCGATTTCAGCGGGATAAATATTTTCTCCCCCGGAAATAATGAGGTCTGAACGCCTGTCCAGTACAAACAAGAACCCGTCTTCATCTACATAGCCAATGTCACCGGTACGGAACCACCCATCTTCAAAACTCTTGGAATTGGCTTCGTTTCTCCTGTAATACCCTCTCGTCACATTAGGCCCTTTAACCAGGATTTCTCCCTCTTTATTCGCAATGGCTGAGCCATTTTCCTGCTTGATTTTCAATTCGGATGGAAAGAGTGGTTTACCTGCTGAACCCAGTTTCGTCATACTGTATTCAGGGGCTAATGTCACGATCTGAGATGCCGTTTCTGTCATTCCATACGTTTGGAAGACAGGTACGCCTTTTTCCTTACATGCCTGAAGCAATGGAAGAGGGGCAGGCCCTCCCCCTAACAGCATACAGCGGAAGTCAGGGTGATACGTACGGTCCGCAGCCTCTGCCAATAACCGCTGAAGCATCGTACTCACAACAGACATGATGGTGACCCTTCCACTTTCAAGCTCACGATTGATTCCTTCCACGTCAAAGTGTTCAAACAGCCGGACGTTCATTCCATAAATGACACTCCTCATCAGGATGGAGTATCCACTGATATGAAAGAGTGGAACGGAACAAAGCCATGTATCATTTTCACTTATCCCCAGATTCAAAGAAGACCCAATGGCACTCCACCAGTGGTTTCCGTACGATTGAAGGACTCCCTTCGGCGCCCCGGTCGTACCCGATGTGTACATCACCGAGCATGCTTGGTCCAACTGAAAATGATCCTTCACCTCAAACCGCGTCGGGGCTGCGTCAACCAGTTGAGAGATGGAGACTCCTTTAATACCCTTCTCTAATAAAGACAACTTATCCCCAAACTCATCATCATAGATGACCGTGGATAACTCCATATCATTGATTTGGAACATGATTTCCTTTGCACTTAATTTATTGTTTAACAGCACAGTTGTATACCCCAGCTGTTGAATCGCATGAACAATCAACACAGACTCCAATGTATTTTTGATCATCAGTCCTATAAAGGGATGGGACGCCGATTTTGTGACGGTATGAAGCTTTTCTGCCATATGGATCGCTTGTTCCCATAGCTCTCTGAAGGTATATTCCACGTCATCGGTTCTTATAGCCATCCTATCCGGGGTTAGAAATGCTCTTTGTTTTAGCCAGTTAGGCAGTTGCTGTGTTGTCATCCTGCATTCTTCCTTCCTTGTGTATCCGCTTTCCTGGGACTTTGAGAAACGTCTCGCTGACTCGTTAAAGATTCCTTGGGTATTTCAGGGAATCGGGCCAGTTCCTCAACTTTATTGGGCCACTTTCAACTTTATGAGATCAAAAGGAAATTCTTTCATACTCTTTCCCAGTTTTATTTAAAAAAGCCTGACGAATCCAGAAAGATTCATCAGGCCACCTTAAATCAAGGGAAACGAGGGAATTGTCCAAAGTCCGGTTTACGCTTTTCTTTAAATGCGTCGCGGCCCTCCTTGGCTTCTTCCGTTGTGTAGTAAAGCAGGGTAGCGTCACCTGCAAGCTGCTGCAGACCCGCCAATCCATCTGTATCGGCGTTGAATGAAGCCTTTAAGAAACGAAGGGCAGTCGGGCTTTTTTCAAGCATTTCTGAAGCCCACTGAACCGTTTCCGCTTCAAGCTGCTCATACGGAACGACTGTGTTGACTAGCCCCATCTCGAGCGCTTCCTGTGCATTGTACTGACGGCATAGGTACCAGATTTCTTTCGCTTTCTTGTGACCGACGATACGTGCAAGATATCCTGCTCCGTATCCAGCGTCAAAGCTACCTACCTTAGGACCCGTTTGTCCGAAGATTGCATTGTCAGCAGCAATCGTAATATCACATACGACGTGAAGGACATGTCCCCCACCGATGGCGTATCCGGCTACCATTGCAATGACCGGCTTAGGAATGACACGGATCAATCGTTGTAAGTCCAATACATTCAAACGAGGGATTTCATCTTCCCCGACGTACCCGCCATGTCCTCGTACACTTTGGTCTCCGCCTGAACAGAATGCCTTTTCACCTGCACCTGTTAAAACGATTACACCAACCTTTGAGTCGTCGCGTGCATAGGCAAACGCGTCGATTAATTCCATGACCGTTTTAGGACGGAATGCGTTGCGAACTTCTGGTCGATTGATCGTAATCTTAGCGATTCCATTATATGTTTCGTACAAAATATCTTCGTAGTTTCTTTCTGAAACCCATTCAAAAGCCATTGGTTTGTTCCTCCTTTATGTAATTAACAGTAGTTCCTCTATCATTGTACCAAACTTTCGCGGTTCTTCCACATGAATTGCATGACCAGTGTTGGAAAATGTCATGATTTGAAAGTCGGGATTGAGCGTTTTCATATCTTGTGCAATCTGAACGAACTTCCCGTCCAGTTCCCCGACCAGTAAATAAACCGGCACGGATATGCTTCCTAAACTCTGCCACCAGGAGACCTGTGCTCCTGTCCCCATTCCTCTCAAGCTGTTGGATAGACCTGTAGGTGACTGATTCAGGCGCTGCTTTCGAATAGCGAGCCGCTCAGCGTATGGTAATCTTTTTTGAGATGCGAACAAAGGGATCTCTTCCCAGAATTCCACAAACGCTTGGATTCCTCCGTTTATGATCCTTGAGGCCAAAGCGTCATCTTTTTTCTGTCTCTCTTCTCTTTCTTCAATGGTTTTCATACCGGGAGAAGCACTTTCGAGAATCAGGGCCTTGATCCTTTCTGGATGCTTCATGGCAAAATGCAGGGCAGTCCGACCTCCCATTGAATAGCCGATAAAGGTTGCTCGATCCACTTCAAGTTCAGTCAGAATACCATCCAGGTCACGAGCAACAGAATCCATCGTATATCTCATCGGGTCTTCAGGTGATTCAGTTCGGCCATGTCCTATCAGATCAATGCAAATGCAGGTAAATTTCTTGGACAGTGGTTCCGTGATCAGTGACCACGTCGTCGTATCCCCTGTAAAACCATGAAGAAAAACGAGAGGCTCCCCTTCCCCTTTAACTTCTACATAATATGGAATATCATTCACTCGTAGGATCAAAGATTTTCACCCTCGATTTTCTTCGTCATTTCCCGGGAAACAAAATTCCACAATTTACGATGGTTTGTTACATTTTCCTCACGATTGGTCAAGACTTCAATGATTTTCAGGCCATTTATATGGTTTGCTTCCATGAGGGCAGATCCGAAATCTTCTTCTTTCTCCACCTTGAAATACCCGGCATTGTAAAGCTTGGCCGCATTGGAGAAGTCAAGGTCCATGGGAGTCCCAAATAAGTCTTCAAAGTGTTCTCCTTCATCCGCTTGAGGGAGGTATGAAAAGATTCCGCCACCGTTGTTATTCAGCACGACGACTGTCATGTTCAGATTGTACTTCCTTCCTGCAAGAAGTCCGTTTAAATCATGGTAAAAAGCAAGATCCCCAATCAAAAGGTACATGGAATCCAAGTATGTGCTCATCCCGAGGGCTGTGGACACCACCCCATCGATGCCATTCGCTCCACGATTGGCATAAATGCCGACGGAACGATCGTTTCGGAAGAAGAACGTATCGATGTCCCTGATAGGCATACTGTTGCTGACAAATACGTTGGCCTTTTCAGGCAGGAAATCAATAAATTGACTGACCGCCATGCCTTCATCCCAGGATTGGTGCCCTTTTAACAGCAGTTCCTTCGTAGAATGATTCACATTCTTCCAATGATGATTCCACCCTTCTGACATAACCCGTCTTGATGGGGTCAGGCCATTACAAAAAAGTCCCTCATCACAATAGATGATTTCGGTACCTTTAGCAATCGGATCCTGCCACTCCTCTCCAGGACTAACAATCCAATATGGAACATCTGACAGACCTTTCAAGAACAACATAAGAGACTTTGAAACAGGCATGGCACCGAAACGTATGACGATATCCGGATGGAGGGTTTCCTTGACTTCAGCGCTCTTCAGGAAGGTATCATACGTGTCGATGATCTGTTCCTTTTTGTGAGTCCCGCTTCTCATCTGAGAGAGGGGATCAGCTATGATCGGGAAACCATATTGTTCACTAAAGGAAACGATGGAGTTCATGGATTCCCGTTTCACACCTGGTCCACAAATGATCAGGCCTTTCTCTTTGTTTGAAAGGATCTCTTTAAGTTCCTGAGTGATGTCAGAAGATAGGCTTCTTTCTCCATGTAAAACCCGTTTTACCCCTGTATCTGAAGAATAGGTAACAGCTTTCAAATCAGGTATCAATGGTTCCCTGAATGGAAAGTTGAAATGAACCGGTCCTTTAGGTTCTCCTATTGCATGTCCCACTCCCCTGGAAGCAGAAGATCTGGCATATCCGATCATGGATGGGGTGTTCTCAGGTAATGCCATGTCAGTTGCCCATTTTACATGCTTTCCGTATAAATCGATTTGATGAATGGCTTGGGGCGCACCCACTTCCCTTAATTCATGGGGACGATCTGCCGTCAGGACGATCAAAGGTACTTTCCCGTAGCGCGCTTCGATAATGGCCGGATAATAATTAGCCCCGGCTGTTCCCGAGCTGCAAAGCAAGGCGACGGGTTTTTGTTTTGCTTTGGCGATCCCCAGTGCAAAGAATGCAGCTGAACGCTCATCTACATTGATATACGTTTTCACTTCTGGATGATGGGCGAATAATAACGCCAAAGGAGTAGAACGAGAGCCAGGGCTGATGACTACTTCGTCTACTCCATTTCCAACCAATTCTTCAATGAAAGCTGCTAAATACTGGGTGAACTGCTGTTGATGTTCATCATTCATGTACGTTTCCCCCTAATGCCCTTAGCATCGGTCGAAATTTCATTTGCGTTTCTTTAAACTCACTTTCAGGCTGTGAGTCTGCGACGATTCCACATCCTGCATATATATAGGCCTTTTCCCTCTCAAGGAGACCTGAGCGGAGAGCCACGGCGTACTCCCCATTTCCATAGGCATCGATCCAGCCCACAGGACCTGCATATAAGCCGCGGTCCATTTCTTCCTCTTCTCTGATGACACGCAAGGCTTTATCTCTCGGGACTCCTCCCAGTGCAGGGGTTGGGTGTAATTTTTCCACGAGATTCAAAAGGGAGGTATGCTCCGATGCCTGTCCAATGACAGGGGTATAAAGATGTTGAATGTCTTTCAGTTTCATTAATTGAGGTGCTGATGGAATGGTCAACGTATCGCAAAAAGGTGCAAGAGACCCCTTTATGCTCTCAACCACCAGCTGGTGCTCATATCGGTTCTTTTCATCCTGAAGAAGCTCTTCCCCCAACTTCTCATCGCTCTCAAGGGTATCCCCGCGGGCTATGGACCCTGCTAAGCAGGTAGAAAGGATTTCTTCCCCCGATTTCTTCACGAGGCGTTCCGGGGTAGCCCCGATAAAACAGCTTTCTCCCCTTTCAAAGCTGAAGACGAAGCTATCAGGCTGCTGCTTCCACAAATTATCAAGGACAAAATCAGATGTCACGGCCTCATCAAACGATACTTCACACTTTCTGGCAAGTACGACCTTATCCATTTCGCCCTGCTTTAACCGATTCACTACATGTTGAACTGAATCCTTCCACTCCTCAGGCTTCACATCACGATTACCGAGCCATCGAGGCTGTTGAGGATTCACCGGTACACCTGCAAGTTCAAGAAGCTCATCCCTGAATCTGATCCGCTCTTGGAATAACGCTTCGTCATCGTCTGGATGACAGATAAAATTCATCGTTACATAATTGATTTTTCCCGGCTTCGTCAGCATGAACATGGGTAGTTGGAAGGTGCCGTTTGCGAACGGCTTCCATTCTTCCCCGATGGGGTCCATGGGATCAAAGCTGAAGCCCCCGAATAACAAAGGTCCTGTGCCTGCCCATTCATCCCCGCTTACAATCACAGACTCTTCAATTAAGCGCTTCCACTCTTTCTCGATCGTAAAAAATCGTTCATTTATCTCATCTGTTGACAATATATGAGCCGCACCAAGTCCCACCAGCGCAATGGTTTGATCACGGTCCTTCCATAAAAAACGCTCTCCCAGATAGGAGCTTCCTGCATTATAGAAAGAAAGAGGATCCACTGCATCGACTTCCTCCACTATGCTCAGAAGGACGGGGTGATCTATTTGTTTAGCCTTCATCCTGGCTGTATCATATGCTTTTTCAATATTGGTTTTATGAATGGTAACCAATTGAATTCCCCCAAACAAAATCACGTACGATATTCAAACTTATTTTAAGATACACCTGTCTTTAAGGTGTGTCAACGAAGTTTAAGACATGTTAGCAATATTTATCCTTATTATATATAATAAACCCTTTTTCCCCTTTTGAGAAACCAAAAGCGTTGTAATACTGTTCAGGTTACTGGTAAATAGCACCTTCACAGATTTTTAAAAAATGATTGACAGTCCCCTTTCCTTTACCTACACTTTTATCTGTAAAGGAATTGTAATGTTTTCTGAAATTCCTTATTGCGTAAGGGAGAGAATAAAATGGAACAACAAGCATCCAACGTGTTGGAATCAGATAAAGGGTGGAAAATCTGGTGGCAGCTTACAAGGCCACATACCCTGACAGCAGCATTTGTCCCTGTTTTACTCGGGACTGTACTTGCACTTCAATTTACTAAGGTCAGCGTCCCGCTCTTCGCGGCCATGCTCATTGCCTGCCTGCTTATCCAGGCTGCCACGAATATGTTCAACGAATACTATGACTTTAAAAGAGGTTTGGATACAGAGCATTCTGTCGGCATCGGGGGAGCAATCGTCCGGAACGGGGTAAAACCATCCACCGTGATTAACCTTGCTTTTTCCCTTTATGGAATAGCCCTTTTATTAGGGATTTATATTTGCCTTAACAGCACATGGTGGCTGGCACTCATAGGTATAGTGTGCATGGCCGCAGGGTACTTTTATACTGGGGGACCGATGCCAATTGCGTACACACCTTTTGGGGAACTTGTCGCTGGATTTTTCATGGGACTCGTGATCATCCTCATATCTTTTTATATTCACACGGGCTATATCAATGGAGACAGCATACTCCTGTCTGTTCCCGTATCCATTTTAGTAGGAGCCATCCTTCTGGCGAACAATATCCGCGATCTCGATGGGGATAAAGAAAACGGCCGAAAAACCATCGCGATTCTTTTAGGAAGAAAAGGGGCGATCATTCTTCTAGGCGCCATGTTTGTCGTTTCCTATGGCTGGATTATCGGCCTGGTTCTTGCCGGTGTTTCATCGCCTTGGCTATTTGTTGCGTTTCTGAGTATCCCGAAGGCTGTGAAGGCAACGACAGGTTTCGTCGGGAAATCACAGCCGATTGAAATGATGCCTGCCATGAAAGCCACTGCCCAGACGAACACCATCTTTGGATTCCTGTTATCCATCGGACTATTACTTGCTTATATGCTATAACAGCTCGAGTCGACCCTTTCATTTCCGGTCGACTCATTTTTTATGTTTTAACAACACCACTTTCGGATAAAGTATGGTTAGTACATTATTTAAGCGAACATAATGAAGGATGTGAAGAAAATGCTTACAGAAAGCCAAAGAGAGACATTAAAGCAAGAATTGGTTCAACAGGAAAAACAGTTACAGGAGCATCTTCATCAGGATTTAGATAATCTTCACCATACAAACGAACGTGATAACTCAGGTGAGCTTTCACTCTATGATAATCACCCTGCCGACATGGGGACGGAACTATATGAAAGGGAGAAGGATTTCGCCATAGATGATCATGCCAAGCTTGAGTTAACGAAGATTCAGCATGCACTCGAGGCCATGGATCAAGGAACTTACGGACAGTGTATAGAATGTGGCCGGGATATTCCATTTGAGCGTTTGGAAGTCATCCCTACGACACTTTATTGTAAAGATCATACACCGGCACAAACAACACCTCAGGATCGACCAGTAGAGGAAGAGGTTCTTCAGCCTCCAGTCGATAATGAATTCAGACATGAATCAGATGGGAACGTCCGTGATGATCAAGACAGCTTTCAGGAAGTAGGTCGTTTCGGTACGTCTGAAACCCCCTCGGACTTCGAAGGTGATTATGAAGATTATTCGGAATTGTATCAGGATGAAGACACATCAGAAGGCTTTACCGAGGATTTTGAATCTTTTGTGGGAACCGATATGGAAGGATCCAACCGTAAAGCCTACCCTTCCAAAACCCATGAAGAATACGAGAATATGCTCGATGAGAATCATATGGAATCCACACTTGGTGACATTCCATACAAAGACGGCGACAGTTATATCTCGGATAAGAAAAAGAATTAAAAGCTTGGGGAAACGTCTCCCCAAGCTTTTCGTTTTAATTGATTAAGCTGCCCTGGGCAATTCCCCAGATGTCCTTTGCATATTGTTCAATAGTTCGATCACTTGAAAAGTATCCGGAGTTGGCAATGTTCTGTAAACACATCCGGGACCAATTCTCTTTGTTTTCATATGCTTTGCCTGCTTGTTCATGGGCTCTTACATAGGAATCGAAATCCCTGAGTACAAAGAATTGATCGTTTTCGGTCAATAAGGAATCATAAATGGTTTCAAAATGATCTCCAGCATCAGGTAATGTATCATCAATCAATTGATTCAATACCTTCTTGATGCGGGGATCATAGTGGAAATATTCCATGGCATAATATCCACCGAGCTGTTGATATTTCATAACTTCATCGGCCGTCAATCCAAAGATAAAGATATTCTCTTTTCCTACCTGTTCGAGGATCTCGATATTGGCTCCATCGAGTGTACCAAGAGTCAATGCCCCATTCATCATAAACTTCATATTCCCTGTACCTGATGCTTCTTTACTCGCCGTAGATATCTGTTCGGAGAGATCGGCTGCCGGAATGATCTCTTCAGCCAATGACACCCGGTAATTTTCCAGGAATACGACTTTGATCCTCCCTTTAACAAGCGGGTGGTCATTCACCAGATCCGCTACAGAGTGGATCAATTTGATGATCTTCTTGGCATAATAGTAACCCGGGGATGCTTTTGCACCAAATATGAACGTTCTGGGTTGAAAATCAAAGCCTGGATCTTCCACACATCGATTATAGAGATGGAGGATGTGTAAGACATTCATCAACTGTCTTTTATAGGCATGAAGACGCTTCACTTGTATATCAAAGATTGAATCAGGGTCCACTATGATTCCATTGCTCTTGAATATTCGATCTGCAAGCTTCAGCTTGTTCACTTGCTTCACTTCATACAGGTCCTTTAGAAAAGCCGAGTCGTGATGGTACTCTTTTAAGTCGGTCAACTTGCCGGGATCCTTAATCCAGCCATCCCCGATGGAAGACGTTATGAGATTCGACAGGTCGGGATTGCTATTCAACAGCCATCTTCTATGGGTGATTCCATTCGTTTTGCTATTAAATTTATCCGGATAATATTGATAGAATAAGTTCATTTCCCTCAGCTTTAAAATTTCTGTATGAATCTTCGCTACACCATTTACGCTGAAGCTTCCTGCAATCGCAAGATGAGCCATTTTCACCTCATCATGAGAGATGATCGCCATATCCTCTATACGCTTCCAATCACCGGGATATTCTTTCCACAGTTCCTGGCAGAATCGCTCATTGATTTCATTCACAATCATATGGATCCGGGGTAATAGCGGCTGGAAAATACGGATCGGCCATCTTTCCAATGCTTCCGATAGAGTCGTATGATTCGTATAGGCAAATGTATTGGTGGTAATCTCCCATGCTTCATCCCATTCGAAGGAATATTCATCAAGAAGGACCCTCATCAGTTCCGGGATTGCGAGAACGGGATGAGTATCATTGATATGGATGGATACATGCTGATGGAGATCCTTCAGTTCTCCGTTTCTATACAGATAAGAATCAAGGATGGATCGTATGCTTGCCGATACCAGGAAATACTGCTGCTTCAAGCGCAGAATCTTTCCTTCTTCATGGGTATCGTCGGGATAAAGGAATTCAGTGATCGCTTCTGTGTCCCGTTTGTATTTCATCATATCCTTCCCGGCTTTATAGGCGGCAGGTTCGGCACTCCATAACCGAAGAGTGTTGACCGTCGACGTTTCATACCCTACAACCGGCATATCGTAAGGAACGGCCGCTACCACTTCCGCATCCACATGACGGAACTTTAGAATATCATTTTCCGTATAGGATTCCACTTTCCCCCAGAAAGGCACTTCCACTGTAAGGTCTGACTTTCTGACCTCCCAGACATGCCCATGACGGAGCCACTGCTCGGGAAGTTCCATTTGAAACCCGTTGACGATCTTTTGTTCAAACAGTCCATGTTTGTAACGGATTCCATAGCCATGTCCTGGTAAATTAAGGGACGCTAATGAGTCGAGAAAACAGGCAGCCAGCCGGCCCAGACCACCGTTTCCAAGTCCGGCATCATGTTCGACTTCCTCCATCTCTGCAAGATCGATCCCGAGGTCCTTCAATCCCTTATCCACAATCTCATAGATTCCTAAGTTCATCAGGTTTTGTCGGAGCAGTCTTCCCAATAGAAATTCAATCGACAGGTAATACACCTGCTTTTGTTTACTGAACCGGTACTGTTCATTCGTATGAATCCAGTTCATAGAGATGTATTCCCGTATAAGGTGACCTAGTGCAAAAAACTGATCCTGACTCGTAGACTCAGGAAAGGTCTTTCCATACATCATTTCAAGCTTCTTCAGAAACATTTCTTTAAATTCAATTGGATCAGAAAACATGGCTTTCACTCCTTGATACCAGGTCAGCATACAGCTGATTATACTTAAAGGCCGATTGGGCCCAACTATAATCCTTATTCATTGCAGTGCGCACAATTTGATTCCATGTCTCCCGATCTTCGCTGTAATACGATAGAGCTCTTCGATAGGTGTAGAGCATATCATGAGCATTAAAGTTTTTAAACGAAAAACCGTTCCCTGTCTTCGTTTCTTCATTATAAGATTCAACCGTATCGTTCAATCCACCGGTTTCCCGAACAAGGGGAAGGGCTCCATATCTCATGGCAATCAATTGACCAAGTCCGCACGGTTCGAATTTAGAAGGCATCAGGAATATATCACTGGCAGAATAGATCTTCTTCGCAAGGTCCTCATTAAAGCCGATTTGTACCCTGACCTTATCAGGATATGTCCATTCCATCTCCCTGAAAAATTGTTCAAACTCCCAATCCCCAGTACCCAGGAGGACAAATTGGACGTCTTCCTGAAGCATTTCATGAAAGACGCCTCTTACCAGTTCCAGCCCTTTCTGATTCGTCAGCCTTGAAATGATGGAAACAAGGGGGATATCTTCATTCTCTTCTAATCCCAGACTCTTTTGCAGGTGGAGCTTCGCTTTCTTCTTTCCAAGGAGATTGCCGCTGAAGTAAGGAAACTCTCCTTCATCAGGATTGTACACTTCATCATCAATACCGTTCAGGATACCGATCAATTGACCGTATCGCTGACCAAGGATATTGTGAAGCTTTTCTCCATAGTAAGGTGTCAGGATTTCCTCCTTGTATGTAGGACTCACCGTCGTTACAATATCCGCGGAAATCAAAGCGCCCTTCATGAAATTGATGTTCCCATAGAACTCCAGGTATTCATGATGAAAATATTTATCATGGATGCCTAATAGGTCCGTCATCACCTGCTTAGGATAAATCCCCTGAAATTGAAGGTTATGAATGGTGAAGATGCTCCGGATAAAGGAATAGCCTGGCCTCTCCTGGTATTCGGTCCTTAATAGGAAGGGAATCATTCCCGTATGCCAGTCATGACAATGGATCACATCCGGGTAGAAATCAAGGACAGCAATGCTTTCCAATACGGCTCTAGTAAAATAGGCAAACCGCTCACCATCATCGAAGTAGCCATATAGCCGGTCACGTTTGAAATAGTATTCATTATCGATAAAATAATAGGTTACCCCATTTTCACTGTACTCTTCAATTCCACAATACTGATTCCGCCAGCCGACTGACACGAAAAACTCTTTCTTTCTCTTCATCTTCGAACGAAATTCAAGAGGAATTCCACCGTATTTAGGCAGAATCACCCTGACATCCGTTCCTAAGCTTCTTAATTCCTTGGGCAATGCCCCCGCCACATCAGCCAGTCCTCCTGACTTAATGAATGGGACACACTCAGATACTACAAATAAGACTTTCACGAATTCATCAGCGCTCCTTGAATCATCCCTTTGCGAATGACGATTGGATTGTTTGGATCTCCGATAAGCTTAACGCCATCCTCGACTCTCACGTCTTTATCCAAGATCACGTTCTCTAGTACACAGTTATCCCCAATTTGACTCTTCTGCATAATGATGCTGTTGGAAATCGATGAATTTTTTCCAACCTTGACCGCTCTGAACATCGTAGAATTGTTCACTTTCCCTTCGATATAGCACCCATTGGCGATAATGCTGTTCTTAACACTTGCAGCGGACGTGTAACGTGTAGGAGGCTCATCCTTCACCTTCGTGTAGATCGGCATATCCTTTTTAAACAACTGCTTCCAATAAGACAGATTCATGAGTTTCATGCTGGCATCATAGTATTCCTCTATACAGTCAATCGTTTGAACAAATCCTTCATGCTCATATCCACACACCTTGAAGCCGCTATCCATATCTTCCACAACGTCCTTCATGCACGTATAACCTGTATCACGACGTTTCTCAATCAATTCAATGAGAGTAGACGTTTTGACCAGATACATATCCATGGAATTCCCGTTATGGCGCAATTCCGTTATATCGCAGCCTATCCGGATATGGCGTTCGAGAACCGGCTGATAGGCAATATTACATAAGGTGAAACAATTACTGATCAAAGCATACTCCTGTGTGCTTCGGTAAAAGTAGTCCAGGTGATGGGCAAAGTGATTAAATGAACCGACTCCTTCTTCATTTGCCTCAAGACCAGGTGCCGGGAAGAAGAACAACCCGTCACGTTTCCTGTTCAGATCCCAGTTCTTCCCTGACCCGAGATGGTCCATCAGGGAACGGTATTGAAACTTAGGGAAGATCGCTACAGAACCAATATCGGAATTTACCATATTGGAAAGGACAAAATCTATCAGGCGGTATCTCCCCGCGATTGGAAGGGCAGCCAAGGAACGATGTAACAGTAGATCTTCCAATGAATCATAGTAACTAGTAGCGTCAATAACACCAAGCATTTTATTTTTCAAAACACTTCCTCCTCTTATGTTGTAATATGGCCTTTAACCGTTATACTCTTTCTTGCTCAAGTAGTGTTTCAATGAATGATTCCGTGACAAGAATGATTTCATCAGATCCTTCTTCCGGCATAATGCAAAGTCCGCTCGGAACTTCTACATTCGATGGTACGATCGCCTGCTCGATATAGGCGTTTTCCCCAATGACCGCATCAGGCATGATCACTGACCTGCTGACATATGCTCCCTTTTTCACTGTTGTTCCCTGAAAGAGAACTGATTTACGGATGGTACCTTCGATCGTACAGCCTTCATTCACGAGGGAACCCTCTACAAGGGCTTCTTCAGAAATATATTGCGGAGGCTCATTCGGATTCACCGAATACACTCTCCAGTCATAATCAAACAAGTTCAGTTCATTTTCCTCGTCAATCAGGTCCATATTGGCTTCCCACAGACTCTTTACCGTTCCGACATCCTTCCAATATCCTTTAAACGGATAGGCCATCAGCTTTTTCTTCTCATCAAGCAGTAAAGGGATGACATCTTTCCCGAAATCGTGGCTGGAATCAGGATTACGTTCATCCATCTCCAAGTAATCTTTCAGCACGGAATAATTGAAGATATAGATTCCCATGGAAGCAAGATTACTCTTAGGGAAAGCCGGCTTTTCCTCGAACTCTGTAACCCTCATTTCTTCGTTCGTGTTCATCAGACCGAACCTGCTTGCCTCATCCCATCCTACTTCTATGACGGAAATCGAGACATCCGCTTTCTTTTCGATATGATAATCAAGCATTTTGCTGTAATCCATTTTGTAAATGTGATCTCCAGATAGAATCAGTACATATTCAGGATCGTATTGCTCCAGGTAATTCATATTTTGATAGATGGCACTTGCCGTTCCTGTATACCATCGCATTTCAGATGATTCCGCATAAGGAGGCAATACGGTCACTCCGCCATTCTTCCGGTCAAGATCCCAGGCACTCCCGATTCCGATATAAGAATTCAATAACAATGGTTGATACTGTGTCAGGACACCCACTGTATCGATTCCTGAGTTTGTACAATTGCTTAGTGTAAAATCAATAATCCGGTACTTTCCTCCAAACGGAACGGCCGGTTTCGCCAGATTCTTCGTCAATGAGCTTAATCGGCTCCCTTTTCCACCTGCTAATAACATGGCTACACATCTACCTTTTGCCATCTCTTCCTCTCCCCTTTCAATCTCTCGGTTTTAAATAAACGGCTGCGTATGGTGGAATCGTCATTTCCACATATCCATCTCTTCCGTGGTACGGCTCACTGTGAACTTTAAGAGGAATAGGATTCACCTGGTGTGAGCCCCCAAATCGAGTATCATCGCTATTCCAAATCTCTTCATAAGCTGTAACCCTGTTCACACCCACCTTATACTGGTGATACACATGAGGGCTGAAATTACAGATCACTATCAGATGATCACCCTTCTCTATCCCATTTCTGACAAAAGAGAAGATCTGCTGCTCATGATTATTCACATCCACCCATTCAAATCCCTCTGAGCGATGATCCATTTGGAATAATGGTTCAGCACCTTTATATAAATGCATCAGTTCTTTAAAATATGTGTTGAATTTGTGATGAAATTCGTAATCTACTAAATGCCAATCTAATTCTTCTAAATCCTTCCACTCAGAAAACGGGGCGAGTTCACTTCCCATAAAAAGGAGCTTCTTCCCCGGGTGAGCTATCATGTAGCTCAGGAGCAGCCGGTATTGAGCGAATTTCTGCCAGTAATCACCAGGCATTTTATTCAATAATGATTTCTTCCCATGCACCACCTCATCATGGGAAAAGGGAAGCACATAATTCTCTGAATATGCATATAACAACGAGAATGTAATGAGAGAATGTACATGACTTCTTTCAGACGTATCTGTTTCCATATATTTAAGGACGTCGTTCATCCATCCCATATTCCACTTATAATTAAAGCCAAGTCCTCCATAATGGACAGGGGAGGTAACCTGAGGCCAGTCTGTAGAATCCTCTGCAATCATGAGAATGGAAGAATCATACTCGAACACTGCCTTATTCAAGTTTTTCAAAAATTGTATGGCTCCTTCATTGGGAGCAAGCTCTCCCTGGTTAGCCCAGTAAATGATATTCGCCACCGCATCAATACGGAAGCCGTCAATATGATAGTAATCCATCCAGAAACGGGCATTCGAAATCAGGAAGCTTCTCACTTCACCTTTGCCTAAATCAAAATTTGCCGTCCCCCACGTATAATTCTCCCGGTCCCGTTCCATTTCATATTCATACGCAAACGAGCCGTCAAATTCATATAAACCATGAGCGTCTTTACAAAAATGACCTGGTACCCAATCCAGTATCACACCTATATTATGTAAATGACATTCATTCACGAACGCCATCAAATCATGAGGTGAACCGTAGCGGCTGGTTGGGGAATAATACCCTGTACCCTGATATCCCCATGAGCGATCAAACGGATGCTCCGTGAGTGGAAGAAGCTCTATATGTGTAAATCCTTGCTCTTTCACATGGGGAATTAGCTGCTGTGCTAATTCTTTATAAGAAAGGAACTTCCCTGCTTTCTTTTTCCATGTACCTAAATGCACTTCATAAATTGCCATCGGCTTGTCATAGACCGTCGAACTTGCTCTCTCCTTCAGCCATTGTCCATCCTCCCAGGAGAATCCCTGCAGCTCATATACGACGCTAGCAGTATTTGGACGTTTCTCAGAAGCAAAACCGTACGGATCCGCCTTCAATTTCTTCGAGCCTGATGGAGTCGTGATTTCATACTTGTACGTTTCTCCCGATAGATCCCCTTCAATGCGTATGGCCCATAGGCCTTCGTCATTCAACCTCGTAAGATCATAGCCTGCACTCTTCCAATGATTAAAAGAACCAACCAAAGAAACATGTCTTGCTTTCGGTGCCCAAACGCAAAATTCTGTACAGGTCCCTGTGGAATCCCTTCTCACATGTGAACCCATAAACTGATAGGCCTGCTGTAAATTCCCTTCATGAAACAAAAAAACATCATAATCTGATATGGTCATTGCGTTCATCATCTCACCTACTTTTTTTCGATCTACTAACTACATTTCTTTCAACTTCACTAAAATCCTCTTTATTATCGTCCCTCTATTCCGACAATTTCCTACACATTCATATTTAACTTTTGGCGATATGGGATTTTTTTCTAAATGATAAGGTTTACATTGGTAAATCATAGGGGATTTCTTACGAATTTTTAGGGGATTATGTCGAAAGTTCTTTGGGTCCAGAAACGGAAAATTTGTAGAAAAAGAGAAGGATTACAGTATTTTGTAAGGGTGAACAAGATAGGACAGGACGGATGACCGTGTCGAATAAAAGGAGATGGTTCGTGAAGGAGTGGGGAGCACTATTTGATCCGAACAAGCATCAAAGGCTTTAAGAGAGGAAAAAGGGCAAGTCATCTTATCGTTTAAACAGGAGACCAAGACGGACCAAAAAGCAAAATCAGGATAATAATAGAGGAGGGGGTTATTTCAGAAAGCAATAAAAAAAGACTATCAGGATTGATAGTCTTTTTAGTATGACCCATACGGGATTCGAACCCGTGTTACCGCCGTGAAAGGGCGGTGTCTTAACCGCTTGACCAATGGGCCGTAATGGCGGAGAAGGAGGGATTTGAACCCTCGCGCCGGTTGACCGACCTACACCCTTAGCAGGGGCGCCTCTTCAGCCACTTGAGTACTTCCCCGTATTTGGCTCCGCAGGCAAGATTCGAACTTGCGACCGATCGGTTAACAGCCGATAGCTCTACCACTGAGCTACTGCGGAACGATATGCCTGGCGACGTCCTACTCTCACAGGGGGAGATCCCCCAACTACC
>NZ_JAAXCV010000029.1 GCF_012911895.1 Bacillus sp. RO3 | reverse complement strand
AGGGCTCCTAAGCTTGTATGAAAGGTATTCAACCATACGTCAATCTTAAAGAAACCGCCGTATACGGGTCCGTACGTACGGTGGTGTGAGAGGTCGGGGGTTAGTCACCCCCTCCTACTCGATTATTGTCTTTACACTTGTCCGTTTACTTCATTGACGATGGATGATAAATCTGATTTAAATTGTTGAAGCTGTGCTCTCTGTGTGTCGGATGCCACTTCAAGAGCATTTTCGATCTGTTGATAGGCTTCGTTGACTTCATTTTTTAAGTGGGCCAGTTGTGTACCATAACTGGCTCCATCCAAAACCAGTTCATTGATTGTATTTTGGACTTCAGTCACACTCTGTTCGGCAGCCTGATAAGCTTGCTGCTTATTTTTATGGTATGGCATACATCATCTCTCCTTATTGTGAAAATAGCCTTTTTAGTATGGTCAAAGTGGATTGAAAGTATACCCATGAATAAACTGTTTTCCACCATAGCATCCTAAGAACAGGAGGGATGATGTATGACGAATAAAAATGACAGCAAAGATATGCGTAAAAATGCACCGAAAGAATCAGGACAGCCGGAAGCGTTAAGTGGATCACATAAAGTGAAAAATCGAAACCATACCCGACAAAAACAACATAGCCATCACGATATGTAGTCTCTAGGAGGGAATGCAGAAATGGATAGGTCCATCCTGCATTCCCTTTCCTTATTTAATGCAAATTTTTTAGTGCATGGAGCAATTGTCCTTGTTCCTTCAGAGAGACCGTTCGTAGATCAAAGAGCACAGAATTCTCTTGAATCCTGGTAACGATGGAGGGATTGCCCGTTCTGAGTTTATCTTGCAGTTCCCTCGCTGACATATTGTCGTGGGTGACGGAAACAAGGTAAGTGTCTAACTCAACATCCGGCATGGTCCCTCCCCCTATCTGGCTTTTTCCTTCCATAATTTCAAAAGTGAAATCAGGTAACAAACACCTGCCTTCTTTAGAAAAAAGGCTGGATTGCTGTAATATGTCTTCTTTTTTCCTGGTGATAGCCTCAATGGTGGGGTTTTTATCCACCACATCCCCTGTTATATAATGCATGAGAGTCATCTCTAAAGCTGCCAAGGTCATTTTGTCTACACGTAAAATACGGGCAAGCTGATGCTTTTTTAACTGTTCGATCCAATGCTTTTTCCCTGCGATGATCCCTGCCTGAGGCCCTCCCAGTAATTTATCCCCGCTGAACGAAACAAGATCCCCCCCTTTTTTTATCACATCTTTCACCAGGGGTTCTGCTCCGATTCCCATTTGAGTGAAGTCAAATAGGGCACCGCTTCCTAAATCTTCATAATAGATGATTTGTGGATGTTGACGGGACAACCGAACAAGTTCATCTGTGGACACGGATGCAGTGAATCCTTTGATCACGAAATTACTTTGGTGTACCTTCATGATCATGGCCGTTTCCTCTCCTATTGCCACTTCAAAGTCCCTATAATGTGTTTTATTCGTTGTGCCCACTTCTGAAAGCTTTGCCCCGCTTTCTTCCATAATGGAAGAAATGCGAAACGAACCGCCGATTTCCACTAGTTCTCCTCTGGATACGATGACTTCTTTATGTTTGGCAAGTGAAGAAAGAATCAGGAAGACTGCTGCAGCATTATTATTTACAACCATGGCCGATTCCGCCCCGGTCAGCTCGCAGATGAATTTCTCAGCGTGGACATGCCTTGACCCCCTGGTCCCCTCATCAATATTGTATTCGAGATTACTGTAGTGACCTGCCGTGTCTTTCACATGTTCAAGGACATCCCCTGCCAACGGGGCACGTCCTAAATTTGTATGTAAAATGGTTCCAGATGCATTGATGACTTTCCGAAGTGACAGGGAATACGATTTGTGCATCAATGAATCGGCTTCTGTGAACAACTTGACAATAAACTCAGGTGATTCTGGATGAGGTCCTGCCCACTGCCCATCCAGAATGGAATTCCTGAAATTGGTAACCGTTTTTTTTATGAGGTCCGTCCCTCTTTCCTTGGTAAGTCGATGTTTACTAAGGAAAGTTTGGAAATGAGTGGTATGTTGAAGTTCATGGATAGGTGGGATATGTCTGACTAACTTGTTCATTGGTGACCTCCTTTGTGCGTTTATACTGATTATAACACCCTCACCAATTAAATTAGAACGAATACAATGTGTAAAAGAGTATGTTGGGGGTCAGGTGTGAATGAGCAAGGATAAGGAGGATTTTTATTTAGAGAACTGGGAAGAGAATATGAAGGATTGGTTATTGGATCCTGCTACGTTTCAATTGGATGAACAAGAATTCAGGGTGGACTTTCTGGATACTACCGAAGCGTTCATTGTAGAAATTGAGACTGAAAACATTTGTCCGGATGAGTTGATCATCAAGAAGGATGACACTCAATTGTCATTATCAATATTAATGAAAGATGAAATCAAGGTGAGGAATCGCACCATTCGTTTTCCTTTTTGTTTGAAACAACGGGCCATCACATATTCGATCGAACATCATACGATCGAAATAAACGTTCCGAAAAAGGACTGCCCCTCTCCCACATCCTATGTCATCAGGGTACAGGGATTGTCCAATGAGTAACCACTTTCTCTAAATAGATTCAAAAGGTCTGAGGCGAACTCAGACCTTTTTCTCTGCTAAAGGGATTCAATTGTTGAAATGATCTGGCTGATCTCTGGAAATACCCCCGTATCGAGCTTGGAGTAAATTTTTTTATTGTCCACAGTAATCTCGAAGGCTCCTCCAGAAGATGGTACTAACGTTAGTTCATGAATCTCTGTACGAAAATGGTTGAATAGCTGTTCCGCGAAACTCGCGGCTTTAGGTGCGTAGTTTCACCTCATGCAAAATTCAAGTATAATGGAACGATTTTCCATTTTAAAATTCCTCCTTTTTTCTTAGTTCCTCTTTGTTTACATTCTATTATAGAGAAGATACATGTGCAAATCACTCTATTCCCATTCATTTTAGTGACTAGTGCTTTGCTCATTTGTATTTTTATCCTGTACAATGAAAGTATACATACATAAAGGGGTGAAGAGTTTGAGTAAAGAAGAAATCATTCGACTGACAGAACTATCGTCAAAAGCTGGCTGAGGCTGCAAACTTAGTCCTAGTGACCTGACGCACGTGCTGCGTCAGCTGCCCCCTCAACCATCAACGGAAGCATTATTAGTAGGGAATGAATCATCCGACGATGGCGGTATCTTTCAATTGACTGAAGAACTTGCCATGGTACAAACCGTAGATTACTTTACCCCCATCGTGGATGACCCCTATACGTTTGGTCAAATAGCAGCAGCCAACGCTCTAAGCGACGTATATGCAATGGGTGGAACCCCTAAAACGGTTTTGAATATTGTGGGTTTTCCGATAAAAATACTGGGAGGTGACGTCCTTACCTCCATCCTCTCTGGTGCACAAAGTAAAGTAATCGAAGCAGGCGCTGTCACGGTTGGAGGACATTCCATTGATGATCAGGAACCTAAATTCGGTTTAAGCGTAACCGGGATCGTACACCCGAAAAAATATTGGACGAATAACGGTGCTAAAGAAGGAGACGTCATCTTGATCACGAAACCTATAGGAGTTGGGATCATGACTACGGGTATCAAGCGTAAAGTAGTGACCGAATCCCAGGAAAAAGAAGTAATAGACGTCATGAGTACGTTAAATAAAAAAGCTGCAGAAGTATTACAACGCTTTGAGCCCAATGCAGTGACCGATATTACTGGCTTTGGATTGCTTGGCCATTCATTTGAAGTCGCTAAAGGCAGTGATGTGACAATACACTTAACCTACTCCTTGATTCCCATTTTAGATGGAACGAGGGAATTGGCTGCACAAGGAGTCATACCGGGCGGTTCCAAATCAAATCACAAGTGGCTTGAAGAAAACGTACACTATGACCCGGAACTTACAATGGAAGACCAATGGATTCTCTGCGACGCAATCACTTCTGGAGGATTATTGATCAGTCTCCCAGAAGATCAAGGAAAAAAATACATTGAAGCGTTGCACTTTCATTCAATTTCAGCACAAATCATAGGCAGAGTAACAGCAAAACAGGACCGTAGTATTCTCGTTGAAAAATAAAAAAGCGTTGTTCCTTTTGACAGAAGTAAATGGATACTTCTGGCTTCTAAAGGAACAACGCTTATTTTTCTTGGATCATATGGAGAAACTGGCCGGTCATTTTTTTTGATAATATCCTTACTTGATATGGAAATCTTTTTTTACTTACCGGAAAGGAGTTGAACCAGATCACTTTATCGTCGATTGAAATGAAAGGAATACTCGTGAATGCTCTTTCCATTTTGATGGAGGTCCCACGGTGAGGAAAGATAGCATCCTTGCTTCGAATCATGACATCTTTATCCCCTGATACTGCTTCTAATAAGGCAAGTAATGCTTGAGGAATGTCTTTTAGATGTTCCACGTTAACGACAATTTTTTGTTTGGCTGCCTTGAAATCTTTCATCAGTCTGTTCGTATCATTTATCTCCACCCATTTCATTTTCTTCATTGAGAAAGGGGTGATGGACGAACCTGTATCTGAATGACCTTCATGTTGAAGGTGACGGATGAACTGATGAATGGGCTGGGTGGATGGTGTCTTCTCCTTGATGAATTGATCATCTCCGATTAAAACAAATTTCCCTCTGGCGCGGGTAATGGCTACATTCAGGAGCCTTTCGCTTCCCTTTCGAGTAAGTAGTGCTCCAGGCTTTCCATGGGATACACCATCAACGAGGTCAAAAAGGATCATGTCATTTTCCGAACCTTGAAACCCATGAACGGTAGCGGCAAATATATTTGCCTGAGGATATTCCTTCCTTATCAGTTCATCCAGTATAAGATTATACCATTTTGCTTGTATACGGTAGGGAGTGACGATGCCGATAGAATGAATGCCGTCTCTGATGGCATCTAAACTAAGCTGGATTGTCAGCAGGCTGGAAATGATATTCCATCGGGACCCTTTATGGGTTTCTGCCCATTCAGTTCCTTCCTGCAGTGAACATAACACGGCGCCATGTGAAGGAAAAGGTTTTTTATTCGTGATCACCGCACGCTGTACCCCTACCGACTGGTGGTCACCTACCTTCGAATGGTAGATGTAGCGATTGGTAAAAGCCGAGATACTCGGATGCATCCGTCTTTGTTCCGGAAGCAATAACAGCTGTGGATGTTTCCTGCCTTTGTTAACAGCATGTGCGACATTTGAAGAGTGAAAGATGTCTTCCTTGAGCCACTTGCTTACCATGGGGTGAAAAGATGTTGAAATGGGTGGAAGTTGTTTGAAATCCCCACAGATAATGGTTTTCGTCCCAAGTGAGGCTGCAAATGCCACTTGCGGGATATAGGCCATGCTCGCCTCATCAACTATAACCAGATCAAATTCTTCATCATAGATCATCCCGTCAATGGCCGCTTTAGAAAGAGTCGTACCGATCACTTTGGCATCTGTGACAAGTTCTCCTTCTCTTCGTTTAAACGTTTCTTTTATTTTTTGATAATGAACTTCGAGTTGGGATAACCGATTGGAATCATAATCCGTATAGTTTTTCGCCAGTTTATTCTTCATCCTTCTCCTGTATGTTTCGACCTTACCTTTTTCCTCTGCAAGGCTTGGGTCCCGTTGTTCCAACAATTGAAGGACACTTAAATCTGTAATGTTTTCACTAAACGGTTTACGACTGGTTCCATACCTGATCACTTCCCCTGCTTTCCACCTGTTGTGATCAGTGAGGAAATGATACATTTCTTCTATTAATACATCAACTGCAGAATTGCTGTGGGAAAGAAGAAGAACTTTTTTTCCTTCTGAATAATGATAAGCTGCCACCCTGGCAAGGGTATAGGTTTTTCCTGTGCCGGGAGGACCCCACAGGAACGTGACAGGGTTATATTTACTTCGAACGTATGCTTCATGTAAAGGGTTTTTAAAAGTGGTCTTTGGATGCCTAGTTTCATTAAGCGGCTCCATTAACTGCTGGATACGCTGGGTTTTTCCGTGATGTTCCTTTGCTTCATCCAATCTATCTATGAGCTTCTCTAATATTTCCCATGGTTCATGTAGAATTTGTCCATAAGTGATGGTGTCACCCAGGTATTGATCGAGCTCAATCGTACAGTCCCTGCCCTCTGAACTTATCACTAAACCTGGGAAGGATGATTGCTTCCTCTTAAAGACGACACTCCCCCCTTCAGGTAAAGAAGCAGGAAAGCTAAGGGTGAACCAATAGATATAAGCATGTTCTTCTTTGCGTATGCATTTTCCTTCTTCAATCAATACACCGGATGTTTCACGTTTTTTAAGTTGTAGAACTTCCATATCCAGGGCGGTTTGCCACTCTGTAATCATTTCTGTTACTTTCAATTGATATCACCTTAACCATCCGTTAAAAATCAAGAACACTATCATATCAATTTTTGAACAAACTGTATATGGTGAATGATTGTCAAACATTTATTAAACTATAAAGGGGACTGGGCTGCTTTCGGTGTGTTTCCATATAAATGTAATTACTTTTAGTGGTCTTGAGGTACATTTATGTAAGAAGAGGCTGGGACAAAACTAAAAAAACCTTACATAACTTACACTTCCCACGGGGGTCTATGTCTTTGACTCCAATCACCCGCTGGGTAGAATTGAAATCTTAGTTTTTCAGAAAAGATATAAAACCCGAACTATATAACCTTTTGCAGGTAATCAAGTTCGGGTTTTATTTAAACTACCATCCTTTTACTTCTCAGTCTCACCTCTGCAAGTCAACATTCACATAGCCTCGTCAGCTTCTTCTTTTTCTTTCTTCACAAAACGGTCTGCATAGTACAATACATCTTCTACATATTCGTCACTATGGTTGTATGCAAATACGGCTTGTTCAATTTTACCGTCTGCCGCTCCGTTCCGTGCCAGATAATTTGCGGCACTGAACACTGCATCTTCGATTTGAAAAGGATCAGCTATACCATCTCCGTTGGCATCTACCCCGTATCCGCCATATTTTTCAATCGTGGCAGGATCGGTTTTTTGATGTTCAGGGATATTCCCCTTGCCTAAACCTGTGCAACTGGGATGAGACCAGCCTACAAATGTACATGGCATGAATTGCATATGTCCCTCTGCTCCAACGGGAGAAACGAGGGTCTTCATAGTAGAGAATTTCGTTTCGACACGGTGATGAGCGGCGAGTAAATACCACGGTACTCCGTATTCCTCCTGAGCAGCCTTGTAAATAGGAATATATTTTGATGGCACTTCTTCCTTGCCAAAGGAAGACAGATTATACCTGTCACCCTCAGTATTCACGGCATAATAGATGGCCAGGATGATGATGGGGATCAGGACGACCGTGAATGGTGAGGATCGTTTTTTGGGGGACGGGCTATTTTTCCTGCGAACATTTTTTGTCATTGGGTTCCGATCCTTTACGGGAAAATTGGTATCTCTAGTATTTTAATATGGGAAACCTCTTATGACAATCAATTATGTATAAAAAAATGACCCCTGAATGCCGGCTCTATCTTCACAAAAGGTGAGAAAGAAAAGTCACCGGCCTTTTAGGGGTTTAAACGATTATTTATTTATTGTTAACAAACAAACGCTGCTCCAACGATAATTAATAGAATGAATAATACTACGATTAACGCAAAGCCACCTGCGTAGCCCCCACCGCAGCCATATCCATATCCATATCCAGGGTATCCATACATCATCAGTCACCTCCAGTTATCTTACTACGATATTAATGTATGTAGTGGACAAATTGTAGGTTAATTAAAATCAACACCCATTTTCCAAATAGGCATGGGTACAAGCGTCAAATACTTATGAATAAAGGACTTATTCTAAAAAGAAGAACAGAAAATGGGTAAAATGTCCAGACGTGGGAAAAAGAAAGCGCCTGGAATGGTATATTCCAGGCGCAGGCTTTTCCTTACATATGCTCTTTTGGTTCTTTTGTTTTTCTTGGCTTAGGTTTAATATACAAGCCGAGCTCTTTCTTTTCTTTCGTGAGCGATTTGTATAAGGACAGCATCATCAAGAACATGATGACCGAGAATGGAAGTGCTGCCACAATCAGTGCGTTCTGCAATGCCTGCAGTCCTCCACTGTATAGCAGGATCAATGCAACCGTTGACTGGGCGATTCCCCATGTTAACTTCACGTAGTTTGGTGGAGTCAACGATCCATAGGTTGTTTGCATTCCCAGTACAAATGTAGCAGAATCCGCCGATGTGATGAAGAAGGTTCCGATCAGTGTTATCGCAATGACAGAAAGGATTGTTGACCATTCGAAACCATTGAATACAGCAAACAATACTTCTTCTGTGTTAAGTCCTGAAAGATCAGTACCTGCCTGCTGAACTTCGATGGCAGATGTACCGAAGGTTGCAAACCAGAGGAAACTTACAAGAGCAGGAAGCAGCAGCACGCCGATTAAAAACTCTCGAATCGTTCTTCCTCTAGATACACGGGCAATGAAGATCCCCACAAATGGTGACCATGAAATCCACCAAGCCCAATAGAAAATCGTCCAGCCGTTGATCCAGCCGCGATGCTCTTCATTTAATGGAGCAATGCGGAAACTCATTGCAGCGATATTTTGAATATAGGCACCGATCGTATCCGTGAACATATTAAGGATTAATAAAGTAGGCCCTATAAAGAACATCAACACGAACAGCCCGATTGCGAGAACCATGTTCGTATTCGATAGATACTTAATCCCCTTGCTTAATCCAGACCATGCTGAAATCATGAATAACACGGTTACAACCGCAATGATGATAAATTGAACAGTGAAGTTATTTGGGAATCCAAGAAGATATGAAAGCCCTCCATTGATTTGAGCCGCCCCGAACCCAAGAGTGGTTGCAACCCCCACTACAGTGGCGAACACGGCTAATACATCAATTAATGTCCCAAGCGGACCGTTTACTTTATCCCCAAAGATCGGCTTGAGTGTAGCTGAGATCAAGCCTGGCTCATCTTTACGGAATTTATAATAGGCAAGGGCTAAGGCGACAATTGCATAGATTGCCCATGCATGTATCCCCCAATGAAAGAAAGTATAGCGCATGGATTCCTTGATAGCCTGGTTTGTCCCACCTTCAGCCAGTGGAGGCGTAATATAGTGTGACAGTGGCTCAGCTGCCCCCCAGAATACTAAACCGATTCCCATCCCTGCACTAAATAACATAGCGAACCATGTTCCTTTGTTGTACTCAGGTTTTTCATCCGGCTTTCCTAATCTGATTGTCCCCATTGGGCTAAAGATCAGAAAAACACAGAATATTACAATGACAGTTACTAAAATAAGATAATACCAACCGAATGTTGAGGTAATAAACGCTTGCATATTAGCTGTCACAGATTCAAAGGATTTAGGTGCCATGACACCATATCCTACTGCAAGGGCAACTAATGCTACAGTAATCCAGAAAACATTTGATATCCTCTTCATAAAATTCTCCTTTCCATTTTTGCTTCATTTTTTGCTCTTTGGGCATTCAGGTTATCACCGCCGGACGTAAGGTGTATCGTTTTGTATGTACACCGGCTGTCTTGATCCTTCATATTGAAAGAGTCTCAGTTAATGCAGATGGGAAAATGTGCATTCTGAGGATGGAGGAGGAATAAATACTTATTTCCTATTCCCTTCCCACACTCTCATAAAACCAACATTTGTTACCCTATCAGAAAAAAGTTTAACAATGCAAGCAAAAACGCTTATATTTTTTTATAGTGTTTGTCATTTTTGCGTTTTCATTCCTATTGTTTAAGGAAAGCAGATGAAACATAAAAATTTTTTTTCGAGAGAAAAAGGGAATTGTGAATGCTCATCATTCTCGATACGTATCACGATCCTTGATAGGATGCTGAATGGTGAATGCCGATTATCTTAATGGGTAATAATGTTGAAATGTAGGTAAAAAATAGAAAAGAAACGAACAGGAGGTTACGTCATGAAAAACAAGAAAAATCAGCAGCATGAAACTGCCAAAAAGATGGCTGAACAACAAATGGGTGAAGAAATCGAAATGAAATCCGTTGCTCCATCAGCCAAAAATAACACAGGTACACGCGAGGGCGATAGGAATTTATAAATGGTGATTTGTAAAGAACCTCACAATGGAGCATCATAAGAATATCACACAAGTTCATTTTTCCTGAAAATCAATGGAAAATGAAAAAAGACTGGGACAAAAGGATGTATACCCGAACAATACCCGGACTATTATGCCTGTGAAAAGGCGAAATAGTCCGGGTTTTTCAATAATTGAAATACACCTAAGATTTCAATTCTATCCAGCGGTTGATTGGAGTGCAAGACGGAGACTCCTGCGGGAAGAGTAGCTTATGTGAGACCCGTCCAGCTGCAGGGCTTAGAGGCACATGTCATAAGTCAAACCGTCCATGAAGGCAAAGAACGCCTTCAGGGCCGTTTCGCCTTATGCCGCCATCCTCTCGAGCAAAGCCCTACCGCTTTTCTTCCCGGAGGCTTGCCGAGGAGGCTCACGGGCTACCCGCGGAAAGCGGAGTCTTGCACGGAAATCATTAGCGGTATAAAGAAGCTTCGCTTAAATTGTTCGTGTTTATCTGAGGGTTTTTTGTTTTGTTCCAGTCTCTTTTGTATGAATTTATTCTTTTATGACTTTGACTTTAACATCCTGTACACCATAATTAAGGGCATCTTTTTCTTTTTCCATATAAATGTCGATCCGGTTTCCTTTAATGGCTCCCCCGGTGTCTTCGGCACGGGCATAGCCGAACCCTTCTACGTACACTTTAGATCCCAAAGGAATGACGCTTGGGTCAACAGCAATGACTCTGGCATCAGGATTCTCGATTAAGTCAACACCTGTCTTCGTTATGCCGATACAGCCTTCGCAATAGGCTGTGTATGCCGTAGCTGTCACATTCACTTCTTTGACGACGTCGTCTTCACTTGTTTCTATCTCAGCTGATTGAACAGCTTGTCCGTCAGTTGAATCTTCGTTCACAGTATAGCCTTCTTTCAATAGTTGTTGACGGGTCCCAACTTCATCTATCGAAACATGATATCGATTTGCAATCTCCCAAAGAATATCGCCTTTTTCTAAATTATGATAATCATTTATGGCAGTATCGTTTGATTCCGCAGAGGCGGAAGTAAGTCCGATGGTTAGAAAAACTGTGAAGGAAAAAATGGAAAATAATACTTTTTTCATCTTGTGTAATTCCTCCTTTTGTGTATGGTCTGTAAAACCAACAGTTGAAATAGTAACATAGACTTACCTCAGAATCATAACAAACTGTTTATAAACGGTTAACAATTAGGTGACAAGCCTGTAATATTTTATGTTTTCTATCTTCTCTATTGGAATATCCTCCATATTCTTTCAGTATAGGGAAACGTTTAGCGATAAGTAGAAATGAGTGGATAAATCAGGAAGGACTTTCGCGGAGAAGAGTACATATAAAGATTCATTTCATTGCACATAAAAAAACCGCTGAGAAATGAAACTCAGCGGTTGTTGGTTATTATTTTGTTTCAAGTATCTTTACATTCAGCGTTTTTCTTCCAAAGTCAATGGCCTGGTCTTTTGAAGGGATGAATACATCGATTCGATTACCTTTGATTGCCCCACCAGTATCTTCCGCAGTTGCATAGCCATAGCCTTCTACATATACTTTTGATCCAAGTGGTATTACATTCGGGTCTACGGCAATCACCTTGGCATCAGGGTTTTCTAATAGGTTTACACCCGTCGCAGTCGTACCGGAGCATCCATCACAGCTTGCTGTGTAAGCCGTAGCTTCCACTGTGATTTCCTTCACTGCATTCTCCTCAGTTGCCGCCTCTTCAGCAGTCTCTTCTGCCGGCGCTTCAGCTTCTGGAGCTACTTCTGCAGTTTCCTCGGCAGGCGTGGCTGCTTCTTCAGAAGTATGTGCAGTAGCTGAAGGTGTATTTTTTTCTTCTAGATTAATGACTAATTCTTGTCCAGGGACAATTACATCTGTTTCAAGGGCGTTCCACCCGATTAAACTGTCGACGGAAACTCCATAATGAGAAGAGATGCCCCAGAGAGTGTCGCCTTTTTTGACTGTATAAAACTCTTTGGACGAAACTTTAAGTTCCTGATCCGGATATATGATGTGTGAACTCAAGCTGTTCCATTTCATAAGTTGATCAACGGAAGTTCCATATTCTTTGGCAATTCCCCATAATGTGTCGCCTTTTTTTATTTCGATGTCTTGTGCTGAAGCGCTAGCTCCACCAGACACTGCAAGTGTAGTAAATGCAGCCACAGAAATAATCGATTTTTTTAGTTTCATAGAAAATATTCCTCCTTATGTAGCTAGCGGGTTATTTATTTTTGCTAACAGGGAAAATACTAACATAGTAAAATCTCATTTCAATAACAGGAACTTTAATATCGTGCGTCAAGAATATTTCAAGGCTGTAATAGATAGTGATCTTCTGTATAAACTATCATATAGAGGAATACTATGGTAAAACTCAGTCAGTATGCAGGTTTATAATGAACATCTGCTTTGATTGTTGAGGGTTTTACAGGCAAGTATGTCGTAAGTGAACGTTCATTCTTTTCAACAATAGAAAATCCAATTTTGATTTAATAGAAGATAAATCTTAACAATATGAAAGATTCCTTCTATACTATAAGTAGAAAAATGAACTGGAGGATGGCAGGTTGGAAAATCAGGATGAAACGATCGTACTTTATAAAGATGAGCCCGACGAACACAGCGGTCGCTGCGAATGCGGGAACAATATTTTTAAATCGCGTGTCTTGGATGGTAAGTTTTATCGGAAGTGCCAGGAGTGCGGTAAAACGAAAATCGTTTAATAGAAAGAGGGAAACCGGCTTTAATCCGATTTCCCTCTTTCTATTTATTTGTTCATCTTATGAATGATGGTTGAAGCAAATCGAACCAGTTCATCAGTCGTGTGATTGATCTGCTTGATGGACTCTACAATATGATTTAGATCGGTTTGATTTCGTTTGAACATGTTCATATAGTTTTCCATCTCCATTTGGACGGTCACGATGCCGCTTTGCACATTTCCTATTTCTTTACGGGAATTCTCCGTCAAATCCGTCATGTTTCTGACGCGATTTGAGACAACTCCGATTTGTTTGTTACTTTTATTGACTAGTTGATGGATGGAATTGCTCAGTTCTTTCGAATCCTCAGCAAGCTTTCTTACTTCGGAAGCAACTACTGCAAAACCCCTCCCTTCATTCCCAGCTCGTGCTGCTTCAATAGAGGCATTCAGTGCCAGAAGATTGGTCTGGTCAGCTATTTGCTGTATTGAATTGGAAAGTGGCGTAATCTGTTCGGCTATGTGCTTAACTCCTTGAATTTCATTTAGAAGTGAGTGTATTTGTTCGGTAATGAACCCGAAACTTTCAATCATATGATCTGTTTGGTTTTTGTTCATTTTCGATAATTGTAAAAGATTTTTGCTGCTTTTTTCGGTGTTTTCAGATTCTGCTCGAATGTGTTCCGCTTTTTTGGCAGTCTCATTCAGGCTTTGCTCGGTTTGTTTCAGTGAAGATCCGAGTTCTGTGTTCATGTTCAGCATTTCTACTTGAAGGGACTGATTCTCATGGTGAAGTTTTTCGAGCTCGTCCATTCTGCTTTGGATATAGTATTCAGATACAATGCTCGCATCCAGGTGTATTCCATGATCAATGGCGACTAAGACCGATGCAAGCTTGGATGGGTCTTTTTGATAAAGCTCTACGATTTTTGGGATCAATAGATGCTGGATGGTTGTGTAAGTAGAAATGAACCAATCAATTGTAACACCATTTCTGTTATGGATCTTCCCCATCCTCTCCCTCATGTTGAAATATTCTTGATCTAGTTGCCCGGAGAAGAGTGAACGGAAGTAGTCATGGAATACCGCCTTTAATCGTTCCCGGCTGGAGTGATTGACGGCAATCTCTACGAGGCTGGGATGTTTGTACAGATGATCCAACACTGTTTCAAGTAAGGAATCTGATAATTGTTCATACACGGGAAGAACTTCTCTCAATTCACGTAAGTGATGTTCCTGAAATTGCATATAGTGCAGTCTTTCACTCAATTTCTTGTCTTCAAGGACGATGACGTTTGAGGAAGGGACAATGACGGGTTCAGTCTTGGGTTTCCTTGAAAATAATACAGCCATTGGGGGATACCTCCGAATTTTTTATTAATATGTATAATATTTGTATAACAATAATACATCTACTTTACTCCAACTTTCTACCTATTACAACTATTTTGTACCATCCTTAACATTATTTACATAAAGTTCATCTCAGCGTTTTGGTAATGGCTGTAACAGGATTACCCTTGCTCCACTCGGTCATGCAACGTTTGCCCTTATACAAAATGTATACAAAAAGGGACGGAGCTGTCTTCCGGGAGTTAATCCCGGAATTGAAGGTCCGTCCCTCACTGCTTTACTGTGTTAAAATGATGGGTTCGTCTTTGGTGATGATGATGGTGTGTTCGATTTGGGCGACGAGACTGTTATCTGGCGTGATGTATGTCCAGCCGTCGCCTTTTTCGATTACATTTTGAGCTTTTGTTGAGATAAAGGGTTCAAATGCGATGACCATCCCTTCTTTAAGCAGGGCATTATCCCATGGATCGAAGTAGTTTAAGATATGATCCGGTTTCTCATGGAGGGATCGTCCAACACCATGACCGGTCAGGTTCATAATCACTGTATAACCATTCTTTTTTGCTTCATTATGAACAGCTTTGCCTATACCGTTTTGTTTCGAACCGGCTCTAGCTTTTTGCAGTCCCGCTTGAAATGCTTTAAGTGCAGCTTCACATAAATCCGTCAGCTTCTGAACTCCTTCGCCTACAACAAATGATATGCCTGTATCAGCGTAATATCCACCTTTAGATCCAGATACGTCTATATTGACCAGATCTCCCTCATTGATTACCTTATCCCCGGGGATTCCATGGGCTACTTCCTCATTCACACTGATACATGTAAATCCGGGAAAATCATATTCCCCTTTTGGACCTGAAATGGCTCCATTTTCTTCAAACATTTTCCCTGCCATATCATCAAGCTGCTTGGTCGTTATGCCGGGCTTTGTCTGAGCTCGTAGTTCATCCCGGATGTTGGCCACAATGCGGCCGATGTCTTTTAATGCTTTTAAATCTTCATCATTTTTGACAATCATACTATCTTCCTTCTCTTTTTGTTATTTCACCTTCCCCTACTATACCGAAACACCTACGGTTTTTAAAGGGAAAGCTTCTTTTGAAATACGTAAAGTAAAAACATTGAGTTTAAAGGAATTTCACCTGCCTGCTGAATTTTAAGGTCTCAGCATTTCGATTTTTTCATTAATATAGTATAGATCCCATTCTTGCATCTGGTCTTTATCCATTCCGTGTAGTACATATTTATGAAAATCGTACACAATATGCTTACGATCTGTATCGACTTCACGATACACCATAATAAGGGCATCCATGATGGCCAGTATGACAGATATATCTTCTTTACCGTAATGAACAAGTTGATAAAATGTTTTATACAGAATATGGTTAAATGAAAAGATCGTCACCGATACCCTTGGATAACGGTCTTTATCTTTTAATGTTACAATTCCATCCTTAATGTCGTGGGTTTCGCTCAATAAAAGACCTAAATATTTGATCGAATCTCTTGCAGTGTTCGGATCATTGATTCCGGGGGAAACGGCCCTTAATGCAATTTCCACAATTTTTTGAAGGGAATAAGCAAGGTCATACTCTCCCATCCGCTCTCTTCCAATATATATGTATGAACGATATTCTTCTTCACTTATCTCGTTACCATAAATCGTAAAAAGGATGTCTCCTTCTTTAACGAACTCTCCAACTTTTGTTTGAATTTCAATCACTGAATCATTTTCTGAACAAAAAAGAACTAATCCTGACAAATCAATAAATTGAATAAATCCTGATTTATGTGAAGGGATGTTGGTTCCATTACCATCATGTGCCGGAATCATTGTAAATGCTTTCACTTCCTGATTTTGCTGAAGTGAGGAATAATAATCGATCACTTTCAATGCTTCTTGTTCTAGTCGCTCAATTAAACGGCTGATCTGTATAGATGTAGCAATATGGTGGATAAAATATGCAAAAAACGCTAAACAGACAATGGCATAAAGGACCCCGACAAATGCGGAAGAAACTAAATGTTCCTCTAGGCTTTGCCTCATAAATAATAGTGAAATGATGGAGTAAATAAATCCTCCAAGAAAGATCCCAAGTCCCCTCATCGTGGTCTCATCCTTCACGAAATTTTGCAGGGTTCGGGGAGAAAATTGAGAAGAGTACGTCGTTAAAACAACCATTACTGTCGAAAATGTAAAAGTTGTCATCGTAAGCAATGACGATGCAATGGCACTCAGTACCGTTTGGGCGAGATCGATACTGGTCAACATCATGACAGGGATAAAAGGCTCGATTTTATGAATCCAGTAGGTATCAAGGGAAACAGTCATGATGGCCAATACCAATGATGACATACTGTAGAGGGCAGGAACGACCCATATCCCTTTTCGCATTTTCATTAGGAAGCGTTTCATAGGAATGTCTCTCCTTTATGAAAGAAAGGTTTCTCCTCTAGCTTCCCCCTTCCACAAGAGCATCAAACCAAAAGAAATAAGAAAGGTATGACAAAGGACATGATCGTGGCGGTTAATGCCATGGCAGCCCCACTTACAGCACCTTCCCTTTCCCCTTCTTTAATGGCCTGGGACGTTCCGACCCCATGTGCGATCACACCGAATGGGAGTCCTTTGGCGATAGGATGGATAACTCCCAGCCAATGATTAATGGACGGCACGATCATGGCGCCGAACATACCGGTTACGATGACAACGGTGGGGATCACTTCGATGTTTGCATGTATGACTTTGCCTATATCCACTGCTACAGGGGTTGTAATCGTTTTAATAAGTAAGGAGCGATTCCATTCAGCTGGTATCCCCAACCACAGACTGAAATAATACGAAATGAGCATAGACATGCCGCTCCCCATAAAAAGACCGAAGAGGATGGGCTGCACATTCTGAGCGAATAACTTCCTGTGCTGATAGAGAGGGTAGGCCAGTGATACAGTGGCAGGACCAAGTAAATAGGTAATGACCGATGTGAAATCAGCATAGCGATCATACGGAATATCCACGATCACCAATGTGATGATGACTGCTATCGTACTTACAAAGATAGGTATCGTGAATGGATTGGGCCATAATCGGTGAATTTTCACACCCAGGAGAAAATATAGTATCGTTACGCCTATTGCCAGAAAGGAACTAATGAGAGTGGCCATGTTTCCGTTTCTCCTTCCATTTTATTAATCGTTCAGCTGATAATGCAGTGGAAATGAAACCTATTACTCCACTCACAATTAAGATGAATAGAAGCTTCCAGCCATATTCCATAAAGTAAGGCCCCAATATCATGGCACTTACGGCTAAGGGAAGGAAAAAGAATGAAAAGTGCCTGAGAAAGAACCCTGAACCGTCCAATAATAACCGTTCTTTCACCACACCCGTTAATAATAATAGAAATAAAAAAAGCATCCCGATAATACTCCCGGGAATGGGCAGCTGAAAGAAGCTGCTACACCACTTTCCAACTTCAAAGAAAATACATAAAATACCAATTTGAATCAATAGTCGAATGACCTGCATGAGATTCTCCTCTCGTTTTATTCTTTTTCCGATTTTATCACAAATGGTCGCAGAATAGAGGGTTTTGTAAAAGAGAAAAAGAGCATGGAGGAGTATCCCCCATGCTCTAATAGATCATTCAGTATAGAATGAACTTTTTTTATAAAACTTTGACGAAGGCTTCAGCTGCCGACTGACTGGATTGTGGATTTTGACCGGTCACAAATTTTCCATCTGTAATCACATGATCAGTCCAGGCTTCCGATTTTTCAAATTGTGCTCCCTGTTCTCTTAATCTCGTTTCCAGTAAGAAAGGCATTAATGAATCAAGACCCGTTTGTTGTTCTTCTTCATTTGTAAATGCTGTCATGCTTTTTCCTTCAACCAGCCATTTTCCATTCGATAACTTGGTTCCGACAAATCCGGCAGGACCATGGCATACGGATCCAATAGCTTTATTATTCTCGGCAAAGTGAGCCAGTGCTTTTTGAAGTTCAGGGTTTTCAGGGAGGTCAAACATCGTTCCGTGTCCTCCAGGCAAGAAAATCCCCGAATATTCGTTCACGTTCAATTGAGAGAGGACCATCGTTTGATCCAACTCCTTTGTGATTCCTTTCCATTTTTCCACCTGTTCATCATCAAGGCTATTTGGATCTAAAGGGATTCTCCCGCCTTTTATACTGGCTACATCTACTTGGTAACCCTGCTTTGTAAATTCTTCGTATGGTTCAGCGAACTCGGATAGCCAAAGGCCCGTTTCGTGTTCATCATCAATTTTGCTTTCATTAGTCAGTACCATTAAAATCTTTTTCAATGTATATACCCTCCATTTAATAAGCTGATTCTACTCATTGTTTATCCACTTTTCATAATATTAAACTTCTGCCATTGAATTATTCTCCTTCATTTTGATTAGTATGGAAAAAACGACTCCCTGGTGAGAGTCGCATAGAAGGCAGCAGAAAGGTCAATTCTGACCTGAAGGGTATTGAGTACTTCTACCATGTTTTCCGGTGATTCATGGGAAGTAATTTTGGTACCAGCCGTATTAGCGGCTTAGTTCATATCAAATTTAAACTGGATTTTCTTTTGGTCAGGGTCCCAGCTCAAGTATGCAGAGAACTCTTTTTCCCCTTTCACAAAGCCGTCGATTCGTTCTGACTTCCCATCAGCCAGCACTTTTTTAACGATTTTTTGGGTGATTCTTTTTGAAAGGATGACTTTTGAGATTGTAAAACTGCACTTGGACTTTTGGTAATTCGAACATCCATAGAACTTTCCTTTATCTATGACTTTACCACCGCATTTCAAACATGTACCCAAACTGGATTTATTTGTTCTTTTTCCTTTTTGGTTTTTTCTCTGAATGGAAGCAGTATCAAGGTCCCCAAACTCCCAGGACGCAGATTCTTGAAGGGCATTTTGAACAAGACGATCGCTTAATTTCTTCACTTGTTCCATGAACTCGGGAGCGGAAGCTTTGCCTTTGCCTATTTCCTGTAGCCGTTGCTCCCACTTAGCTGTCATTTCAGCTGAAGCTAACACATTTTCCCCAATGGCCCGGATTAGTACCTTCGCCTTGTCAGTCGGGTATACGATGTTCTTTTGGATATCAATGTATTGTCGGTCTTTAAGCATGGTGATGATTCCCGCACGGGTTGCTTCGGTTCCAAGACCTTCCGTTTGCTGCAACACTTTTTCTAATTCGTCATTCTCCATGTATTTCCCGGCTGATTTCATTAATGTGATCAGTTGCCCTTCTGTGAATCGTTTGGGCGGCTGGGTTTTGCCCTCCTTTATGTCCACTCTCTTTACCGATCCTTTGTCCTTTTCCTTTACAGGGGGGAGGATTGGTTCATCGTCTTTATCTTTTTCGTTCCCGAACAGAACATGTCTCCAGCCTTCCTGAATGACTTGTTTGCCTTTCGAAACAAACTCAGCCCTTTCGTCCACCATCGTAGTGATGGTCGTATAGTCCATGATGGCTTTGTCATGATGTGCAGCGATAAATCGTTTCACGACCACGTCATAGATCTTCTGTTCATCCCCGGAAAGAGTTCGGGGGTCTGTTACCTGTTCAGTAGGAATGATTGCATAGTGGTCCGATACTTTGGCTTCATTCACAAACCTCTTATTGTTCAATAAACTATTTGGTACAGGGATCCAGTTATTGTAAGGAGGATATTCTTTTAGCTTGGACAAGATCTCAGGAAAGGTCTCCGCTTCGCCTTTCGTTACATATTGAGAGTCTGATCTTGGGTAAGATACGATCCCTTTCTGATACAGTTTCTGCAGAACATCAAGCGTTTTCTTAGGAGAAAACTTATACATTTTGTTAATGGTCGCTTGTAGGGCAGACAAGTTGAACAGTAAAGGAGGGGCATATTCTTTTCTTTCTGTCTTCATTGTAACGACTGTAGCAGGTTTATTTTGACAAAAAGCAGCGATCTTTTCGGCTAGCTCCCTGGAAGGTATCCTTGATTCGCCTTCCTTTTGCCAAATCCCTTCATATACATGATGGTCCATATGAAAACTGGCCTTCACTTCCCAAAAAGGTTCGCTCTTAAATTTCTCGATCTCCTCCTCTCTTTTCACAATCAATGCGAGGGTCGGGGTTTGTACCCTTCCTGCTGAAAATACATCTGACATGCCTTGCTGTTTTAGAAGAATGCTATACACCCTTGATGCATTCATCCCAACAAGCCAGTCAGCACAAGCACGGGAATAGGCTTCATAATAGAGGCTTCTCATTTCCGTTTCCTCTCTTAAGGCATTAAACCCATTTATGATGGCCTTCTCAGTCAGGGATGATATCCACAATCTTTTCATCGGTTTTTGTACCCTGGACATGGAAATGATGTTTCGGATAATTAACTCACCTTCCCGCCCTGCATCCCCTGCATGGATGATCTCGGTTACTTCCCTTTTCTTAAGGAGCTCTTTGATGACAGTGAACTGCTTTGCTTTTGTCTTTTGCAGTTCATATTGAAAGCGGGTCGGAATGATGGGAAGGTCCTCTAGTGCCCACTTCTTCCATTTTCCCTCATATTTTTCGGGAGCTTGCAGTTGGAAGAGATGGCCGACTGCCCATGTGATAAACGCCCCTTTTGGAAATACATCATTGGAGTGTATCTCAATATACCCTTGGCGTTTCCGGTGGGGAAACGGTTTAGCGAGGGTTGCACCTTGATCGGGTTTTTCCGCAATAATAACTTTCATAACATTCTCCTGTTCACGTAAATGATTCCTCCATTATATCACGTTTTTTAGAACTCTTGTTCTACATATGGAGAACAGTCAATATTGTTTACTATCTGTCATATGTTGGGCTGGTTAAATTTATAGAAAAGATTGGGAAGGATTTAGTTGTTGTGTTGATTTGACATTCTCTTGCATAGGGGGACTGTGGGGTCATCTATTTAGGAATGAAGGAAGGACAGTATAATTTCTAAACTGTCCTCCCTTGACTTATTGTTTTAAACTCTCTAAGTTGCTTTTTAAATCTTGTAGTTGATTGAAAGTGTTCACGATTTCAAGGTCTTTCAGTTCTGAAATCTGTCCTTCGCCTTTATCTATTTCGACCAAGGCACGATCAATACCTTCTAGTGCCCGCCCGTTATACTCCAAAACTTGTTGGTGAAGGTTATCTGCCAATTGAGGAGGGGTCAAATCATTGACCTCTTGAATTTCTGTTTTCATTTCCTTTAATCTTGATTCCAGGGTGTCTATTGCAGAAGGATCTGCTGCTGCATCTTCAACTAGTCCTTGGAAGTCATTTGTAAATTGTTCTGCTTCATTAAGGTATTCCGTCATTTCCTCTACATAGGTTAAGCTGTTGTTAGCTTCTTCAAGTATCCCGCAGCCTGTCAGCATTAAAAAGCTGAATGCGATTATGATATTCTTCACTGTTATCAATCCTCCTGTACCATATTCCATTCCATCTATTACATACGAACGAAATCTGAATAAGTTTCATCTTATAAAAAAAGAAGGCTGACAATCTCAGTCAGCCTTCACGGTGATTCTTATTCTATAATTTGCAGGTCTTTAGGGAATTTTGTCAGTGTCTCGTATCCATCTTCGGTGATAAGGACGTCGTCTTCAATTCTTACTCCACCTATTTCCGGGACGTATATCCCAGGCTCAATCGTATAGGTCATACCGGTTTTTATAATCCCATCATTCAAATGGCTCATGGACGGGAACTCATGGACGTTGATTCCTAGGCCATGGCCAATGCGGTGAGGGAAATAGTCCCCATAGCCTGCATCTGAAATGATATCCCTGGCGATTTGATCCAGATCACCAATGCGATTGCCGGGCTTACTTGCCTCTAGGGATGCGAGTTCTGCCTTTAGAACCGTATTGTAAATCTCTTTTTGCTTGTCTGAAACAGATTTATAGGCGAAAGTGCGGGTGATATCAGACGTATAGCCTTCTAGGACAACACCAAGATCAAACAATACGAAGTCACCTGCCTTTAGCCTCCGATCTCCTGGATTGCCGTGTGGGTCTCCGGACTTTTCACCGAATAAAACCATAGTAGAAAACGACATTTCACGAATTCCTTGCTTCTTTAACTCATACTCAATCTTGGCAAGGACTTCCATCTCTGTGATTCCTTCCTGAAGGGCACTGACCCCTACTTCCACTCCGAAATCTGCCATTTTTGCAGCGCGACGCATGATTTCGATTTCTTTCTCGTCCTTTACCACCCTCATCTCATTTAACTTATCTTCAACATTGACGATGGCAGGAGAGTCAAACAGGTCTAAAAATGCCTGACTCCTGCCATAGGTTAGCACTTCGTTCTCAAAAGCAACCTTGCTCCCTTTCACGTTACGTTTGTGAATGGATTGTTTAATGAAATGCCATGGATCTTCATGATCTGAATACCCTATCACTTCGTTGCCCCAGCCAGCATCCTTTACTTGGCGTGCTTCCATGCCTGGTACAACAATAAATGGTTCTTCTTCCTGAAAGACGAATAATCCCATTAACCGTTCATGTGGATCAGTGTGGAAGTTTGTTAAGTAAAAAACATTCTCCGTTGAGTTTATAAAAGCCGCGTCGATTTTCTCTTCTTTTAACCAGTTTTTTAACATTTCTATCCGCTGATTCATTTTTTATTGTCCTCCTTGATTACTATGATGGTATGTAAGTGTTTCGTATGGGCATATATATGCTAACACATTTAGCAGAGAGATTGAAATATTCGTATTTTAAGTGGGGTTATTGTGGATGGAAAAGGGGTGGCTGCGCGGGCAAGGTGATAGCTTATCCTACCTCTTGCCTATAAAGTAATGGATTAGTTTGTGCTATAATTTAAACCATACAGTGAATGTAGGGTGGGAGTGGCCACTTCCTTATAGAAGGAGGTGGTGCTTATAGTGACAACGTATGAGGCATTGACGCTAATGATTACCTTTGGCTCTTTAATTGTCTCGATCATTGCCATAGTTATTTCGAATGATAAAAAGAAATAACCCCACCCTCATGAAGCGCCTAAACTTTGAAGGGTAGAGTTATATTCCTTTCTCTATTGGGCCACTGCTTTCCTTGCAGTTTGCTGTGTAGCAAGAGACATTGGTTGCCGCCAGTGTCTCTTGTTTTTTATGGTGTTCTACTATTAAGATAATATAATTTTGTTTTAAACGCAACTCGCTTACAATGAATTTTCTCCAGTCAGTACAAAATAATGTGATCATCTAACTCTATTTGTTGACAGAGTGGGATATGAATAAAAAAACAGCTTTCGAGAAAAATTTCTCTAAGCTGTTTTTTTATTGGTTTAATAAACAGGATCTGTTTTCTTTGGTTTGCGAACAAACGCCATGATTCCTGCGATGAGGAACAGAAGTCCTGGAACAAAACCAAACCCGATGGTTCCAAGCCCTATAACAAGAGCTGCGATGATAAACATGACTCCGGCTAATACAGGCTTTTTATTTTTCACAATGGAAACCACAGCAATGATTCCAAGAATGGAAGCGATAATGCCCAAAATGACGAGATAAGAACCCATTGATTCCGCAACTGACATGACAGATGCCATATCTCCCGGGGTCATTCCTTCAGCTTGAAGGTTAGGATCACTTGCCATCCCTTCTTCCATCTGTGACATGATTTCAGGATTGCTCATTCCCATGTTCATTACGATACCGATGATTGAAAATAACGCGGATAAAATAATCCCAATAACTCCCATTACTACTTCTCCTGTACGTTTCACCATACTACTCTCTCCTTTTATAATTTTCTAAACATGCTGTCATATGGGTTGATTGACTTTCTCTTCATATAGCTTTTCAGGATGGAATGATCTTCGGGGAATGCAAGGGGGAGGTTCTGAATATCATGGAGAGAAATCCAGTCTATCTTATGTATTAATTGGTCGGGGTCCTGCAGGGTCGCTTCTCCCCCGATAAGATCCGCTTCATAATAATGAACGATTGTAGAAATTTCCCCTTCATTTCCCCATTTTGTATACACATGCTTTCCCACATTGATCAGGTAGCCTGTTTCTTCCCACACTTCACGTTTACAACATTCCTGAAAGGACTCAGCTTCTTCCAGTCCTCCAGAAGGAACAGACCATCGTTTCTCTTCTTGTGCATTCCCTTGTAAAACCATTAATAAACGCCCTTCATGCATACAAAGGGCCGAAGCACCCTTCCAACTATACATGTCATCCCCCCTATATGGCAACCTCTCTTGGATATTCGCTTTTTTGACAAAATTCTCCTTCAACAGAAAAGAATTCGTAAAATTCTAACTTTCATAATCGCTTTTTCAGGTCCGTCCCTCACCTTGATCAAAGTTAATCCCGAGCTTTTTAAGTATGAGCTTTTCAATCAACGTCCATGGGAGTACGGCTTTCATCAGCAAGGTAAGCCGTACTCCTTTTCCGACAGGTATTCTGAATGAATTCTTCCTATTAAGAGCTATTTCACGGACAACTGCAGCGATCTCCATGGGATCACCAAGGGATTCCGCACCAGCTTCGATTTCGTTGTTGATGGCCTTCATGTACGCATAATAGGGAGAGTTTTTTTCCAGGGAACGGGGGGTGATTCTCTTTCCAGTATCCCAGATATTCGTTCGATAAGAGCCCGGTTCAATTAAATGAACGGTAATGCCAAAGGGTTTAAGTTCCAATCGCAGACTTTCACTGTATCCTTCAAGGGCATGTTTAGAGGAGACATAAGGGCTCAGACCCGGAAACCCGAATTTTCCGCTAATGCTGCTCATATTGATGATTTTGCCATTCCCTTGCTTTCTCATATAAGGGAGGGCACATTGAGTGATTCTCATTACACCAAATACATTCGTTTCAAATTGGTTTCTGTACTCATTGATGGTCACTTCCTCTGAGAATCCACCAGAAGCATATCCAGCATTGTTAAGGAGCAGGTCCACTCTGCCGATTTGTTTAAGGTAATTCGCAAATGCTTTGACGGATGCTTCAGAAGTTACATCCAGTGGGAGGATTTGAACTAAATCCTTCACCTTCCTTTTCTCAGCTTGTTGTATCAATGCATTTCCTTTATCAGGATCTCTCATGGTGGCGATAACTGTATATCCTAATTGGGCAAGTTCCAGTGTAGAGAGAAAACCGATTCCGCTATTTGATCCTGTCACTACGGCTATCTTGTGATTCATTCCAACTCCCCCTGTATTTTTCTCTCACTTATTATAGCAAAAATGGGTATTGTCCAAAGAGCGTAAATCAAACTAAACAAAAAAAAGGTGGTTTCATCCCATTGAAGCCACCCTTTTAACGAGGAAGTCGAGTCAATTTCTATGTCAAATCTACTGCATCTCACTTTTGGTATCAACTTCTCTTGGAAGTTGTGACAGTGTCTCTCCGGAAATGAAGAGTAAGCTATGGTCGATTTCAGCGTAAATTCATATATTTCTATAATTATAGGCATAGTCTATCATTGAACAGGTATCGTTCATTCATATCTTTTTTGATACCAAAACCAATGAAAAACGGCAGGAAACACCTGCCGTTTCTACCTTATGACTGCAAATCTACCGGCACTACAGCACTCTCCAGCTCATGATTTAAATCAGCTCGATACTGTTGTTCCTGCTCCTGAGTCCAGTTCAAAAGCTTTGACATGATCATGATTACTGGCTCCTTCCATTTCTCTACCCACTCACGATCGAAGAATAATGCGCCTGTACGTCTCATGAAGAAATCAACGGGAGTCGCGGCCATTTCCTCCTGAATCGAGTATATGAGTTGAGCATATAAATAGGCTGGGACGGACCTTTCACCAGATGTACCGCTATAAGCATGAGCGAGTTTGAAAATCTGATCCACATTGGAACCGTACATGCCGGCAAGCCTTCTTCCTTCTGCTTCTGACAACCCATATTGAAGCGCTTCTGCTACCTTTTGCTCCACATACGATTGGAATTTTCTTGAGCCTCCGACATGGCCTCCTGAGATCGGCATATGTTTCGTTGAAGAAGAGGGAAACTTCTTTTTATTTTCTTCTTTTAACCGTTTTGATACAAGGTCGACCACGGTCTCTGCCATTTTACGGTAACCTGTCAATTTACCACCGGCGATGGTGATGAGGCCGCTTTCCCCTTCCCAGATTTCATCCTTCCGGGAAATTTCTGAAGGATCTTTGCCTTTTTCAAAAATCAATGGACGGACTCCTGCCCAGCTCGATTCCACGTCCTCTTTGTTTAGAGATACATCAGGGAACATATAATGAATCGCGTTCAAAATATAGTCTCTGTCTTCAGAAGTCATATGGGGAGATGATTTTTCCTGGTCGAAAAAGGTATCTGTTGTGCCTACGTATGCTTTACCATCCCTTGGGATTGCGAATACCATTCGTCCATCCGGTGTATCGAAATAAACCGCCTGTTGAAGGGGGAACTTGCTTTGATCAATGACAATATGAGCTCCTTTCGTTAAACGAAGCTGTTTGTCATTTGTACTATAATCTTTCCCCCTGACATCATCCACCCATGGACCAGCGGCGTTGACGATTTTAGATCCGCGGATTTCAATGGTCTCCCCCGTCATCAAGTCTTCTGCTTCTATCCCTGTAGCTTTCTTATTTTCATAGATAAATCTCTGGGATTTCATATAATTTATGATGGTGGCGCCATGAGCAACGGCTTCCTTCATGACTTCGATCGTTAATCGGGCATCATCTGTGCGGTATTCAACGTAGTAGCCTCCGCCTTTCAGACCGTCTTTTTTTATGAGAGGTTCCTTGTTTAGTGTTTCTGAAACAGAAAGCATGGATCTCCTTTCACTTCTCTTTACGCCGGCAAGGTAGTCGTATACCTTTAATCCGATGGAAGTGCTGAATTTACCGAATGTACCTCCTTTATGAAGAGGAAGCAGCATCCATTCCGGAGTGGTGACATGAGGTCCGTTTTCATAAACGATTTCACGTTCTTTTCCGACTTCAGCGACCATCTTCACTTCAAATTGCTTTAAATACCGTAAACCTCCATGAACGAGTTTCGTAGATCGGCTCGAAGTACCAGCTGCGAAATCCTGCATTTCGACCAATGCAACTTTCATCCCCCGTTTTGAGGCATCGAGGGCAATCCCTGCTCCTGTAATTCCCCCTCCAATAACAATTAGATCAAAGTCAGTAGAAGCTAATGTTTGTTTTACTTCTGTTCTTGAAGTACTCGAAAATGGCATAATTGTATCCTCCTAAATCATGATAAGTAGTCTTTACACTCACTGTTTTTTGTTTAACCATAAAAAAAGAGACCGAAACGAACATTATGGTCAATGGTTCCATAATGCAGGTCTGGTCTCTCGTGGTCTCTAACCGAATTTATTAACTTGTAAAAAGTATATCATACATTCATTTTATTTAAAAGCCATAGCCGCTTTAACGGCTTTTTTCCATCCGCTGTACAATTCTTCCTGAGTTTCAGCGGTCATGTGAGGTTCAAATTCCCTGTCTTTATTCCACTGCTTCGAAATTTCATCCCTGTCTTTCCAGAAACCAACGGCTAAACCTGCTAAATAAGCAGCACCCAGTGCGGTTGTTTCACTTACAACAGGTCGCTCAACCGGGACTGACAGGATATCACTTTGGAATTGCATCAAGAAATCGTTGTTGACAGCACCACCGTCGACCCTCAGTTTCTTAAGTGAAATTCCAGAGTCCGCTTCCATTGCTGTCAGTACATCTCTCGTTTGGTAAGCGAGGGATTCCAGGGTAGCTCTAACGAAATGCTCCTTGGATGTTCCTCTTGTTAAACCGAATACCGCACCGCGAACGTCACTATCCCAATAAGGTGTTCCCAACCCTACAAAGGCAGGAACGACATAAACACCTTCTGTTGAGTCAACCTTTTCTGCATACCCTTGGCTGTCCTTGGCATTCTTCAGCATACGGAGGCCGTCTCTCAGCCACTGTATGGCAGATCCGGCTACGAATATGCTCCCTTCCAGTGCATATTCGACTTTCCCGTCAATTCCCCATGCCAGTGTAGTCAATAAACCGTTTTCAGATTTAACGGCTCTTTCACCTGTGTTCATAAGCATGAAGCACCCGGTTCCATACGTATTCTTTGCCATACCTTCCTCATAGCACGCCTGCCCGAACATGGCAGCCTGCTGATCGCCTGCTGCACCTGCAATCGGTATTTCTTTCCCGAAGAAATGATAAGGAACCGTCTTGGCAAACACTTCTGATGAGGGACGGACCTCTGGAAGCATACTTTCAGGTACCCCTAAAATTTCAAGTAATTCTTGATCCCATTTTAAATCATAAATATTATACATAAGAGTGCGGGATGCATTGGAATAGTCCGTTACATGAGCTTTTCCTCCGGACATTTTCCAAATCAGCCATGTGTCAATCGTTCCGAAAAGAAGCTGACCGGCCTCTGCTTTTTCCCTTGCACCATCCACATGATCAAGGATCCATTTCACCTTTGTTCCTGAGAAGTACGCATCAATCAATAAACCGGTTTTATCACGGAACGTATCATTATATCCTTGTGATTTTAATTCTTCACAAATAGCTGCGGTTTGTCGGGACTGCCAGACAATCGCATTGTATACAGGTTCTCCCGTTTCTCTATCCCATACCACTGTCGTTTCCCGTTGATTTGTAATCCCGATTCCTTCTATCTGGTCCGGTTTCACACTCGATTCAGATAAGACACCTGCAATAACCGCTAAAACAGATCCCCATATTTCATTGGCGTTATGCTCAACCCAACCTGGTTTTGGAAAATGCTGAGTGAATTCTTTTTGTGAGGTGTGTACCGCTTCCCCGCTTCGATTAAATAGTATCGCTCTTGAGCTTGTTGTTCCTTGATCCAATGATAGAATGTATTTCTCCATTTTTATCCCTCCAAAAATTAATTATCTGTTGATAGTCGATGCACTTTTTTGGCTAAGCTGATCTTTCTGTCGCTTGCATAAGCGACACCAAGAACCACTAGTGTGACAACCAGGACGATCCAAAAATTTGCAGTGAATTGTCCTAGGAAAATCGCTTTATAAAATACGCCTCCAAATGATCCGCCTAAAACAGGTCCGACCACCGGAATCCACGAATACCCCCAATTTGATGTGCCTTTCCCAGGGATCGGCAGAAGGAAATGGGCAATCCGGGGCCCTAAATCACGGGCAGGATTGATTGCGTACCCTGTTGTACCTCCAAGTGATATCCCTATTGCGATGATCAGGAATCCAACGATAAAAGGATTTAATCCATCTGTAAATGTATTCGCTCCTATAGACAATATTCCTACCACTAACACAAAAGTTCCAATGATTTCACTTAACAGATTTGAAAAATAGTGTGGGATCGCAGGTCCTGTAGCAAATACTCCTAATTTCACACCCGGATCTTGTGTGGCATGCCAGTGAGGTAAGAAGTGTAAAAATGTGATACATGCCCCAATCATCGCTCCGAGCATTTGGGCGACGATGTACTGTGGAACATCACTCCACGGGAAATCTCCATTGAAGGCGAGTCCCAGCGTTACGGCAGGATTCAAATGGGCACCGCTGAACTGACCCACTGCATATACACTCATGGCGACACCCAGGCCCCAACCGAATGTAATGACAATCCATCCAGAGTTGTAAGCAAAGGATTTCTTAAGATTCACATTGGCACACACCCCTGCTCCAAAAATGATCAATAATGCTGTTCCTACAATTTCTCCTAAAAATGCAGTCATATTTGTTCCCTCTCTTCATTCGTTATGGAAAAAAATAAAAAGACTCACGGAATATGCCCAATTAATAAGGGCACTTCACGTGAGTCTCTTAATCTCTTTCACAAAGTATTAACTTGTCTATAAGATTAGCTTGTTATGAAAACGTTGTCAAGATTTATCTATAAAAAATTATTTACTATCAAAGTGTTTCCATAATGCCCGATCTGAGGTTGTGATGGCCGTTGCCCCTGCCTGCAGGGCAGCATCCACTTCCTCCACCGTATCAATGAGTCCACCTGCAAAAATGGGTTTACCGGTTTTTTCTCTTATTTCTTTAATGATTTTTGGAACCACTCCCGGCAGCACTTCAATGAAGTCGGGTTCAGTCTTATGTATAAGTTCAATACTTCTTTTCATTGCGCTGGAATCGATCACAAACATCCTTTGTGTGGCATATACCCCTTTTTGTCTGGCTTTTTTTATCACATTTCCCTTTGTTGATATGATCCCGTAGGGCTTGATTTCCTGACAGATATATTCAGTGGCGTATTCATCACTGGATAATCCATGAATTAAATCTAGATGTAAAAACATTTTCCGGTTCTGTTTCTTAGCATATTCGAAAACACTTTTCAGCATCCCCACGTGAAGATCGAGAAAAACCCCGTACTCAAAAGAGGTTTCAAGCATTTTATCAAAGTCCTTCATGGAGCGGATGGCAGGCAAAATCTTTTGACCCGCAAATGTCATTTCGTTACCCCCTCTTAATTTTAGTATATTATTTTTCACGAGGAAGAATTATACCATAGAAGCGTATATACTTTTTATAAATATGTCCTTCATGATTTTACCACATTATTACATCTAGTGGGAGTAAGCACATTATACAGTCGTAAGATTCGATTTTCACCTGGGTGAAAGATATAATCATCATTAAGTTTTTATAAAGGAGTGTTATATATGAGTTCACAATATACGAAATTATTCTCCAAAGGAAACCTGGGTGCAGGCCTGACAAAGAATCGGTATATCGTGGCACCCATGACCCGTGTGAGTGCAGAAGAGAACGGAATCCCCAATGAAATCATGGAAAACTATTATGAACGGTTCGCAAAAGGCGGATTTGGCGTCATCATCACAGAAGGTATCTATACTGATAAACGATACAGCCAGGGATACTTTAACCAACCCGGCATTGTCGATCAGGAGCAAACAGACGCATGGAGGAAAATTGTTCAGACTGCTCACAATCACGGTGCTTTGATGATTGCCCAACTGATGCATGCAGGAGGGCAAAGCCAGGGAAATCCATATCAAGATACCACCAAGGCTCCTTCGGCTATTGCGCCTAGAGGGGAACAACTTGGGTTTTACGGTGGGTCTGGGGACTTTCCTATTCCAGAAGCAATGACAGGTGAGGAAATAGAAGCGGTTAAAAAATCCTTCGTAGAAAGTGCAGTGAATGCCAAGGAAGCAGGTTTTGAAGGTGTCGAAATACACGGAGCAAACGGATATTTACTTGATCAGTTTCTGACTGATTATTTAAATGAACGCGATGATGAATACGGTGGGGCGTTAGACAATAGGCTGCGCCTTATGATCGAAGTCATTCACGAGGTACGGAGTGCCGTTGGAGAAGACTTTGTGATAGGAATACGCGTTTCCCAAGGTAAAGTCGCCGATCAAGGCTACAAATGGCCGGAAGGGCAAAATGCGGCTGAGGTGATCTTCACTTCATTGGGGAAAACAGAACTTGATTATATCCATACGACCGACGGCGATGGTGCCGTATCTTCATTTGGTGAAGGTGGAATGACACTTGCTGAAGCGGCGACGTTTTATAGCAGGCTTCCGGTAATTGCCAACGGGCAATTGGGTGACCCCTCCAAAGCGGAGGGTCTCCTACAAAAACAACATGCGGAATTCATCAGCCTGGGAACCAGTGCACTAGCGAATCCCGACCTTCCAAATAAGGTTGATAAAGGAATCGACTTAAAAGGGTTTGATTTCGAGAAAATTTTACTGCCGCAGGCGTACGTAAAAGAATATGAGCTTCAGATGAACATCGAGGAATAAATATGCCCTTATAAGCCCCCCTTCCAGAAAAGGAAGGGGGGCTTATTGTTCGCATACTGTTCAGAAAACCAGGGATCTAAAGGTACAGTAATAATTTCACATCCACAGCATCCATCGTGCCAATATCCATTTTTTGATCCCATAAGATGATCTCATTGGTCTCCGGATTAGGGATGAATGGCTGCAGTTCTTTTAGGGAGGCTGTATAGACAGGGTTATATTGAACAGCAACAGAAGCTTTTTTGACCTTCATTAAACCCTTGAAATGAAGGTATTGCAAATGCTGCCCCGTTTCTTCATATAACTCCCTTAGAGCACATTCACGGGTAGTTTCGTTTCCTTCTCTTTTTCCGGCAGGAAGTTCCCATTGTTGACGAAAAACGTTATAGCACATAAGTACCTTTTCTCCTACCATGATAACCGAAAAAGAGCCGGCAATCGGGTTGTGATCCCATATTTCCTCTTCATGTATAGGAATGAAATCAAGAAATTTTCTTCCGCTTCCGTTTTTGCCAGCGGGCTTTCCATAAGAACCTTCCCTTCTTGGATCATACCTCATTTCTAAGCATATCGATACGTCTCATCATTTCAGATTTATCATGATATTGAAACAAGCCGATTCCATTTCCCCATGGATCCCGAAAAGTTCCCCATTTCACAGGGACCTCTTCTCTTGCATGGATCTCAAAGTGTTCCGTCCCTAATAGGGATGTCAGCCTTTCTCTTTCTTTACAGATATCTTCTACCCCTAAACGGATGGGACCTGAATGGACCGAAGGACTGCCTTCTGCTACCTGCAGCCAACATCCGGGAACAAGCTCCCATTCTGCAAACCCTTCATGAGGGATAAAATCAGGTGGTCGATGTAAAAGAGTTTCATACCATTCTTGTCCCTTTTTTATGTCAGGAACCCTTAGCTGAACAGTCATTTCATAGATCATCTGTCGTCTCCTTTCATTATTAAAGAAGTGTTACATTGGTGAGAACTCGTGGAATGAGTTGGATGCAGCCATTCTATCTTCAGAATGCCCAGTTTCCATTTCGGAAGATGGCGACTCTCTTGCCATCACGGCACACACCGTCGATATTCATCTGAGCTGATCCTATCATGAAATCTTCATGAACCACACTTTCATTCAGTCCCCTTTCCTCCCGCTCTTCATCAGACAGGATGTTGCCGTCTTTCATACAAGTTGGATAAGAGGAACCGATTGCTAAATGATTCGATGCGTTCTCATCAAATAGAGTGTTGAAGAATAATACGCCTGAATCAGAGATTGGTGATCGATGCGGAACAAGTGCCACCTCGCCAAGGTACGCTGCACCTTCATCAGTCAATATTAGTTTCTTCAGAATTTCTTCCCCTTCCCTTGCTGTCACCTTAATGATTTCCCCATCTAAGAAGGTAAGGGTGAAATCGTCGATTACATTGCCGTTGTAGGCCAGTGGTTTGGTGCTTTTGACCGTACCATTCACTCCAGACTTGATTGGTACGGTGTAAACCTCTTCTGTAGGCATATTGGCGATGAAGTGCGTCCCTTGTGGGGTGATGCTTGCCCCTGTCAGCCACAGGTGATCTTCGTGGAGTTCTACAGTAAGGTCCGTCCCTTCTGACTCATAGTGGAGACTTTTGAGTTTTAAGCTATTGAGTTCGGATGCTTTGTTGGTTAAGGTTTCGATATGTGTTTTCCAAGCCATGACGGGATCCTCTTGGTCGAGACGGACGGATGTGAATATCCGGTTCCATAGGCTCGGGATTCTTTCTTTCTCTGGTAATTCGGGAAATACCTTATCTGCCCATTTCTTGGAGGGGATGGCGACGATCGACCAGCTGATTTGATCCTTTTCGATTGCTTCATAGAAGCGATCCAGTGCATCTCCACTTGCTTTTTCAAAGTTAAGAATTCGATCCGAATCGATGCCTTTCAAAAGGTCCGGGTCATTTGCTTCTATTTGCAGAAATGCTCCTTTATGGTCAACCACCCATTCATGAGCGGCAGCGAGCCAGCTTGGGTATTCATAAAAGGTTTCCTCCGGTGCCAATTCATAATGTGTTCGGAGGATTTCCTCGTCATACCACTGTACATGCACATTTTTTGCTCCGGCAAGATAGGCTTCTTTCACAACGATACGCACAAATGTTTCTGTGCCCAATGGGGCTGAAATCCAAAGGGGCTGTCCGGGTTGAACATTCACCCCCACCTTGATGGCGAGTTCTGCGTATCGCTTTAATCTTTCTTCAGGATTGCTATGTATGGTCATTTTGGTTACTCCTCTTCCAGTAATCTATTGATAGTTGTCTTCATCTTGATATGGGTTTCTTCAATTGATTCGTTGTGGGTTCCTATTTCCGCATTTCCATAGAATAAGTCTCCGAACCGATCCGGTTCTTCATTACGGGGGATCACATGCATATGATAATGAGTCAGCTCGTTATAGATGCCGCCATTTTGGCATATGGTTATACCGTTTGGACCATATAATGCCTGAATGGTTCTTGCAACTAGCTTTGAAGCCTCCATGATGAAGAGACTCTCATCCTTATTTAACTCTGTCAGTTCTATTTTATGTTGCTTGGGCAGGATCAGGGTATGACCGGGATGATGGGGGACATGATCCAAAAAGCAGGCAACGTGATCATTTTCATATATCATAAATGTTCTTTCTTGTTTATTTGCCAGGCGGCAGCCGAGACAATTTTCCATTCCTATTCCTCCAATTTAAAGGGATTTGACTCTTGATGTCGAAAATGGTTTGAGTAGCTGAAATAAGGACTCCTCTCATCATATCATGTATAGGAAAGAAGGTCAGAAAAATATGGAAATCCAACTACTTAATGAAAATCATGCCGAAGCGTATTGGGAGCTTCGCCTGGAAATGCTGAAGCAAAGTCCTTCAAGCTTCGGGAGCAGCTATGAAGAAGCTCTCGCGCGCCCGAATCCAATTGAAGTGACCGCAGGGAGACTGATCCAGAAGGACAGCCACACATTCGGCTGCTTTGTTGGGGAGAAACTGGTGGGTACAGCCACCCTCGTACGTGAAAGTGCCCTGAAAATGAGACATAAAGCGTCCATTTTTGCCATGTATGTTTCCCCAGTCTATAGAGGGAACGGATATGCCAGGAGGCTGATTGAAGCCTGCATTTCACATGCTAAAGCGGTGGAAGGAATCGAACAAGTCATGCTGACCGTTGTCTCTACCAATGAAACAGCTAAAGGACTTTACCTCTCCTGCGGATTTAAACCATACGGTACTGAGAAACGGGCATTGAAATATAAAAATGAATATTTCGATGAGGATTTAATGGTCTTATTTTTATAACGGGATGTAAAAGTAAAAGGTACGTTTCCTAAAGAGATTTCCCTTTTACTTTTTTCATTCCCTGAGACCTGTTAAAGAATAAAAATCATTTTCTACATGATCCTTCATTGAAATTCATTTCTCCCAGTCCCTGCCTCTTGAGATACGATTAAACTATCAGCAGATTTTTCTAATCAAAACTCAGCTAAACAAATCACACACTTGGTTACTGAACTCCCTTAAATACTTCAGGTAATGCTCTCCCCCGTAGTTGTAGCGCTTATTATACATTTTTGCCACCACAACTTTATATGCAGGTATCACAAGAATCGTAAGACCTGTAACACCTAAGATTTGATAAGATCCGGCTGGGACTCTTTCCCCCAATTCACTTTTGTCCCTAGGGATATCTTGAGTGTACCAGAACATTCCATTAGCAGGAAGGCTGGGATCCGTGTAGGGTGAATGTTGAATGGAAGTGGCCAACTTAATCACCTCTGGAGGAACGATTTGTGTTTCCCCCATCTTCCCATGCTGAAGATGGAGCTGCCCCCAGCGGGCGAATTCTCTTGCAGAAACAAAAAGATTTTTTTCACTCCCGTCCGAATTCTTTTCCAGACCGGAAAGAGGAGGTTCATCCTTACGATCAATAATGGGGACCAGGTGTTCGTTTGATTCTGTCCTCCAGCCTGTTTCACTGAAACCCATTGGAGTGAACACCCTTTCGTCCAAAAGTTGCGGGAACCCTTTCCCATACAGTCGATGAATTAAGCTTGTCAAGATGTCCACTCCCACGTTACGATAAGCCCAGTTGGTACCAGCCTTAAATTCCCTGAAGATGACTCCGTCCATATTGGAAGCGAGGCCATGGGAATGGGTGACAAGATGGCGGATGGTGGTGCCTTCGTAAAGTGGTCGATCATACTCTGGGAAATATCGTAAGATCGGGTCATCCATCCCCGAGATACATTTGTCGTGCAATGCATAAGCGACAGCAAGCCCTAAATAGCTTTTGCGTGCCGAAGCTACATTGAATTGCGATCGTGCGGTGATTGGCGGGGCATCTTTCTCGTGAGAGTGATTTCCGCTATAATGCTCCAGAACCACCTGGGAATCTTTTAGTATATACAGGCCTGCAGCCGAGCTTCCGTTTCTTTGTTTGATGTCTTCAACCCAGGAAATCAGGCCATCAAACCGGTCTGTCCATGCCTGATTCAAGATTTCTTCCACTCGTCTCTGAGGATTCCGTAGACAATATGATCAACAAACTGACCGTTGACCCATTCCCTATGTCTGATCTTTCCTTCCATGGTGAAACCAAGCCTTTCAGGAATCGCCCTGCTCCGATAGTTGAATTCTGCAGCAGTTATTTCGACCTTATTCATTTTTAAATAGGAAAATGCGTAATCCGTCAGTCCCTTTGACACCTTGGTCATGATGCCCTTCCCTTGAAATCCTTCACCCAGCCAATATCCCATGACAGCGAGTTTGTTTGACCAGTTCATTTCATTGAAACCGGCGACACCGGCCAGTTCATCGTTATAGACGATCCCTGCCTTCAAGCTTGTATTGTTTGCAAAGCCTGTTCGTGTCCCCTTGATGAAGGCGATTGTATCTTCAACGGTTGTTGAATGATCCACCCATGGCAGCCACTCCCGCAAATGGTTCCTGGACTGGTCGATTAAATCATGAATACGTTCTGCATCCTGTAATTCTAGTAATCTCAATTCCAGGTTTTCGTTCAACATATATGTAAACATCTCATTTCCCCTTTATCTATTCTAATCATGAACTTTCTTTACAGGTTTTATGACAGGCATAATCGCCTTTTATCATTACGAAATCTGATACTGCTTTTTTAAAGTGATGGGACCATGTCCGTCTATCTTCCGAACCCTATGTATCTATTTGTAAACCTGTCCTCTTATCATTTTGATACTTTCCTTCACTCTCAATTCTTTACTCCCTTCCATAAATGATGGCATTACTAATCTTCTTGAAACTGAAGGGAAATTCCTTTTAAGAGTTGGAATTTGTTGGTCCCTGTCGAACATGATCTGATATAATACAAGTGATCGGGGGCTAGTAAATGGATAAATTAAAGCAGAATAAGGTGATCTTTCTGATGTTCACCTTCACTTCAGTCATAAACTTCCTGGTGTTTTGGTTAGACCCGGAATCATACATGTACCTGATAATCAGTCTTATCTTTTTTTTGAATGCCTGTGTGTTCTTCATCAATAGCAGAGATCCAAACGGACCATACCGAAAATGGTGGATAGCGGTTCGCGTCAGAGAAAAATGGTTCTTTTCGGTTCTTTATGGAGGGTGTTTTGCAGGCTTCATTTTTACGATCACTTTATACGGAGTTTTGAAGGATCATCTCATTCTCATCATTGTTATCTGTGTCACAGGTGGATGGCTTTGGGGATTGATTATTTGGTTGTTAAATGAGAAACGATATGGAGATTCAGAGTGATTAGAAAAAAACGTCCCTTCAGAAGGACGTTTTTTTGAGTTTTAACTAAATGTTTGGGTGACTTTCCCTATTCCATTGGATACTACTACCTCTCCGAACGCTCCATTAATTAACGTAATTTGAGGAGGCTGATGGCCGCAGTCAATATCATACACGATAGGAATGCCAAGTTCCGTTGAAAGGTCCTCGTAAACATCTTCGACTGTATAATCACCGACTGGCGTGTTGGCATCACTTCTTCCAAAGAGGATTCCAGATGAATGTTCGAACCATCCGGCGAAATTCATTTGCACCAGTGTACGGCGCAGATCGGCTGTCGTTAGTTCACAGTTTTCAAAATACCAGAGGATCTTTTCACCTTTAATATGCTTTTCCCTGAACTCTTTAATATTTCCAAAAGGAGTGCCAATTAGGTGTCGGATTACATCAATACACCCGCCCAGTATTCGTCCTTTCACTTTTACATCTTGATCCCCCATCGTTTTCCACACGGTTGGCTCGGTTAAATGAAAAACGTATGGTGAAGGCACCTCGTGATTCCATTCCTTTTGGTAGTGTTCAGATGAGTACTGGGTCACTGATGATCCCGCTCCTGATGAGAGAACGGTTTCCCATTGAACTGTCGTCGAGTCGGTGTATTTCCCTCTTAAGTCGATGAGATTGGTACCATGGGCAGTTGCTATGCCCGTCTTTAAAGTGAGAGCCATCAGTAGTACACTTGTATCGGAATATCCAAGCACCCATTTCGTTTTGACTTTTTCATAGTCAATGAGGTTTAGGATTTCAATCAGCAGCTGTCCTCCCCATGGAGGGATGATCAGGGAAATTTCTTCATCCTGCAGCATCTGATTCAGTTCTGCTGCTCGCTTTTCGGCTGTGGACGATTTGGCTTTGTGCTGGGTCCAGGCCGTGTTTCCGCTTTGAACGGCATAGCCTTTATCTTCCATCTTTTTGATTGACTGGTTAAGGATATCATGAAGTTCATCGGGAACCCCGGATGATGGAGCAGTAACTCCTATGGTTGCGCCTTTCACAAGCTGTGGATATGTAATCATCGTCTTTCTCCTCCTAACGGTTTACGTGATTTTAACAGATTAAAAGATTCATTACAAGAATTATTTTCCAATTTGGTGATGGAGTGCGGAAGAGGGACGGACCTTCAATGAGGATGAATAGGTCAGTTTTTCTTTTTTCCAGCGATTAAAGGTCCGTCCCTCTATTGAAGAGATCTATTTCTGCTAAACAATTATTTACAATGTTATGAACGATTTGAAAAGGTTATAGGGAAGTGGATGGTTTTAGTGCTTGTATGGTAGAATGATTTGTTGTGTGATATTGGTTTTCTGGAGGTCTTTAATTTGAATGAGAGTGCGATAAAACAGAGCTTGTCGGTTTTGATGATTTCCTTTATGGTCATGGTTCCTTTTCAGCAGACGGCAGAAGGAAAAACAAAACTGGATATCAATGCAGATGCTGCGATTTTAGTGGAAGCAGATACAGGGAAGATTGTATATAAAGAGCATGAGGACAAGCTACTCGGCATTGCCAGTATGACGAAAATGATGACAGAATACCTTGTCCTTGAAGCCATACATGAAGGAAGAATAAAGTGGGATCAAACCTATAAAGTCAGTGAAAAAGTGTATCAATTGGCGAACGCCCCCGGATTGAGTAATGTCCCGTTACAAGCAGGCAGGGAGTATTCGGTCAGAGAGTTGTATGATGCCATGGTCATTAAATCCGGAAATGGCGCAGCGATTGCATTATCCGAAGTGGTGGCGGGTTCAGAAGGTGAATTCGTTAAACAGATGAATGCAAAAGCGAAAGAATTGGGCTTTGAGCATTATCAATTTGTTAATTCCTCAGGCTTGAGTAATTACGATATGCTCGGGATGTTTCCGGAAGGTACTGACGTGAATGATGAAAATATGGTATCGGCTGAAGATATAGCCACTCTGGCCTTTTACCTCATCCGTGATTATACGGAGGTATTGGAAACATCGGGACTCCCATCCAAAGTTTTCAGGCCGGGTACAGATGAAGAACTTTTAATGAAGAACACAAACGGTCTGTTAAAAGGAAAATCGTATGATTATGAAGGTGCGGATGGATTGAAGACAGGTACCACTCCCTTTGCAGGTTCCACTTTTACCGGGACGGCAGAACGTGATGGAGTCCGATATATTTCTGTCATTTTAGATGCCAAGGATGAGTATGGTCAGCCTAGCAGTGCCGAACGGTTTATACAAACAACAGAACTTCTTGATTATGGATTTGACGAGTTTGAGACGGTTGAATATCAACTAGAAGAAATTCAAAAAGAAAAGGAACGGGTGTTAGACGTTCCAGACGGTGTGAAACAATCGGTAGGCATCAAAATCCAAAAGCCTATCTCTATCCGAGTGGCAAAAGAAGAGAAAGATAAGGTAAAGGCTTCTGTCAAATTAGATGAAGCTAAGCTTAACGAGGATGGTACTCTTCAAGCTCCAATTGAAAAAGGTGAAAAAATTGGAGAAATGATCGTTGAAATGCCTGAAAAGAGTGAGTATATTTTTAATAACCTAAAACCTACTTATAAAGTGGATATCATCGCCGTTGAATCAGTGGAGAAGGCGAGTTGGCTGGTACGAAGTGCACGTAGCATTCAAGGTTTTTTGGGAAATTTGTTTAATTAACTTTTACCAGGAGCGATTTAGTGTTGCTTTTCTATCCTGTTCGTGTCAAGCTTACTAAGTTAAAGGATTTAGAAAGAAGGTGGCATAATGATCGAAGTGAAAATATCATCTCTGAGTGACGGTGATCTTAATCGCGGTGTTTTTGCAAAAAGAGATATAGCCAAAGGAGAGCTGGTTCATGAAGCGCCAGTCATCCCCTATCCCAATGAGGAACATGAACATATTGAAAAAACTTTCCTTGCGGATTATGTATTTGAATACGGGATCAATCATACAGCACTACTATTAGGGTATGGAATGTTGTTTAACCATTCGTACTCACCTAATACCATTTACGAAATTAATTTTGATAACCATACCTTCGACTTTTATGCCTATAAAGACATTCAAGCAGGAGAAGAATTGCTGATTAATTACAATGGCGAAGTGGATAACGATGACCCGCTTTGGTTTAATAAAGATAAGAACGAAGATGAATAATGTAAAGGGACTTCCTTTTGGAGGTCCCTTTTAACTTTCTGACTACAGGATACTCGAATGCATTTCCACTATTACATGACTAATCATGATAAATTAGAAGCGTATATTAGCGTCTAAAGATAACGAGGATGGTATCGGATTTGCTCCAGGCTGTCAATACATCACCTATCTTCAAAATTTGCCACGGATTAAACATGGTTTGTCCGTGCTTATTAAAGACATAGCTATTCGTCAGTACATAGGAAGCATGTATGGGCTGATTGTTTTGATTAAACCAAACAAGTACATCATCTGGTTTATATACAGAGGTATCCATTGGGGCATATTCCGCTTGTTGAAGAATCGAGGTAAACTCTTCCCCTATGATCCATTGGTCTAAATAAGATGGATCCTTTGTAATAGCCGTAGAGACGGCCCCTAGACAGTTGGGTCCATTCTTGGATGAAAATGTGTCGAAGCGTGATTCTAGGTGGGGAGCCTGTATGTATACCTCTTGTTTCCTCTCTGCACACAACCCTTTCCATATGGACTGTTCATTTACCCATAAGGATCCATAGTTTAACAGAAAGGTATAGTGTGATTCTTCTGAAAGAGAATTCCATAGGATCCGGTGGAATAGAACGATCTCCTCTCCTGTATGTAGTGTGGTGACAGGAAGGTGTAGTTTAGGATTTTCAAGTAACTCACTGAGATCTTCTTTGGTAAAAAGGAGTCCTCTTCCAAGCTCCCATTGCCGTCTCACCATTTCATCTTGAGTTTCTTTTTCTAAAGAGACAAAACACTCAGGAGTCATTTTCGCATAAAATCGAGCTTTTTTACTGATCCCCCATGTAGCATAAGAGGTTCTAAGGTCAATAGGGACCTTGAAATAATCAAGTGAATCAAGGGACTCCATCGGAAGCAAACCATCATCAGCAGCAAAATAAAACCACTCCACCTCAGGAATCAGCCTGCTCCCCCAACTTCTCAAAGTGTCTTCATCCAGCATATACCCTTTTATATTCATCATATAATTAACTCCAATGGTTTTTAGTCAAAGATCAGAGGGACGGACCTCTGCCCCTTTATCCCTGTTTAAAAAAGACCGTTACATAGCCTTTTTTGACAATAGGTTTAGATTTCAGAGGTCCGTCCCTCTTCCAGCTTCTCCATGATTCTTCTTTTACGGTAGAGCATGCGACCGGTTTCGCCTATGTCGGTGATCATGGATTTGTTGATGAAGGAGCCGAAGAGAATGCCTGCTATGGGGATCATCTGAAATAGTTTTTTCCAGCCGAAGTTGTCACGGAAGCTGACCATCACTTCTCTCCAGCCTTGAAGCTGGGAAAGGGTTTGTTCTCTCTTTTCCATGTCCTTTTTGTTGAAGTCTGATAGCTCTTGGAGGATAGCCTGCTTCCCGACGATGTCTGATGAAACGAACTGAAGACATTTTATGATGAAAATACGCTCCTGCTGATCATTTGGGTCGTATCCATAACTCAACGCGATTTCTTGTAAAGTCTTGAGTGATATACCAAGGATGAAAGGTATATCGATACTCAGAGTCAGAAAACCGCCGATGCCGGTAGTCGCTCCCTGGGTCATGGCAACCTTCTTCCTTATACTAACGATCCCTTCACTGACTTCATCCATATCAGAAAGAGGCAGTTTGCAGATATTTTCTACGGAGAAATCGGGGTTGCCTGTTACTTTACTAAATCGCTTTACGACTTCTTTCTCACTTGTAAGATAACCTCCGCCCTTTTGTATGTAGCTCCCTATTTCATCCAACGCCTGCCCAATCTTGTTGTGCACCATTTGAGGGGTGATTCGGTCCAGGATCATAAAGGGAATGCGTCCGATTTTCTCCCAAAACCATAACCCTTTTTGATCATCTGCCCATTTATCTACAACTTCCAGTTCCCTTAAGAGAGCTTCCTTTGTATCTGATTCGTGCATATAACAGCAGCCTCCTTCTTTCAATATTAAGCCAAAAAAATAACAGGCATTGAAGAGCCTGTTATTTTACACTTATTGAACAATATCTTCCGTTTTTTTCTCAAGTATTTCAACTTTAATGGTACGTACCCGACGATTATCAACTTCTTCAACGCTTACTTTTAGGTTTTCATAATCGAAGCTATCCCCTTCGGATGGAAGGTCTTCAAAGCTCTCAACGACCCATCCACCCACCGTGTGATAGGAACTTTCCGGCTCGGGCACATCAAGAAGCTCTGTAAATTCGTCCAGTTGATATTGAGAATCGAAGGTATATTCTTTTTCATTGATCTTTCTCATGGAATGTGTCTTTTCATCCTGCTCATCCCAAATTTCCCCTACAATCTCTTCCAGAATATCTTCAAGTGTGATGATTCCAGTAGTACCACCGAACTCATCCACTACAATGGCCATATGAACATTGTTCTTTTGAAGTTTTGTAAGGAGAGAAGAGATCTTGGCAGATTCAAATATAAACATAGGTTCACGAATCAGTTCCCTAACATTCACTTCTCCAAATTTAATCAGATGGGTGAAGAATTCTTTCTCTGAAAGAATCCCGATCACATTATCAATATGATCCTCATAAACCGGTATACGGGAGAATCGTTCTTCAAAGAACATTTCCTTTATCTCCTCAATCGGTTGGTTCACCTCAACAGCTTTCACATCGATACGCGGAGTCAGAACCTCAGTTACAAGGATATCATCAAAGTCCATGGAGCGATGAATCAATTCTCTTTCTTCTTTATCGATGACTCCTTCTTCTTCACTAATATCAAGCATCACCTTTAATTCTTCCTCTGTGACTGACGGCATCTCATGATTTTTCGAGAAGAACTTGGATACCAACTCTTTTAATTTAATAAAAAAGAAGTTGATCGGTGTAAGGATTTTGATTAAGAAATATAGCACGCCTGATATAGTAAGGGAATAGGTTTCAGCATTTTCTTTTGCCAATGATTTCGGCAGGATTTCCCCGAATATCAGAATTAATAATGTCATGACGAAAGTACTGATGACAAGACCCGTGTTTCCCCCGAAAATATCTGTTGCAAGCTTTGCTGAAATACTGGCTGCAGCAATGTTCACGATGTTATTTCCTACCAAGATCGTGGACAGTGCTTTATCAAAGTTCTCAGCGATATAATGTGCTTTCGTGCTCCCTCTTCTTCCTTCACTTACAAAGTTCATAAGTCTGATTTTGTTAACGCTTGAGTAAGCCGTTTCCGCCGATGAGAAAAAGGCAGATAAAAGAATTAATGCTCCTAATAATACTAATGAATTCAGTGGTATATCGTCCAAAAAAAAGTCACTCTCCTGTAGTTGTTTATCTATTATGCTGGATTAACCAGAAAAAACCGTTAATGTTTGGAATAGTGCGGATGCCTGTGGCGATACCTGCTTTAGCACGCGTTTGCGCTCGTCATCCTCTAGATTTTCCATAGCCAGAAGGACCTCATGCAGCTCGTTTTGCAGATGATCCATTTCACTTCGAATATGTTCGACCTGTTTCTTTAGAATCGCTGGATCTACTTCCACAGATTTCATTACCATCAATCGATCTTTAATTTCATTTAATGTCATGTTCATCTGCTGACACTGTTCAATCAGCTTTAGGTCAGCTAATGCATCTTCATGGTAGTAACGGTAGTTATTGCGGGATCGATCACATTCCAATAATCCTATTTTGGTATAATAATCAATCGTCCTTTTGGACACTTGACTGTGCTTCGATAGTTCTCCTATTCGATACAACTTCCCAAGGACATCACCTCTAAAGTAGTATACTTTATTTAAGGTAAACCGTACAGTTAAACGTGATGGTTTTATGTAAAAACATTCAAAGAGTCAATGATGATTGAATGTCTTCATTCCTTCCCTCAATCGTGATAGATGGCTTCATCAAGCAATACCCATTTTCTTCAGGGAATTCATATCGTCATTATCCCAGGTGACAAAGCTTTACAAGCAGTCCTAAAACTGAATATTCAGGCCTGATTGGATTGCCCCTTCATAAGAGAGGGAGAGAAATGAAAAAAAATGGCAAGCATGATCAGAAAAAGGCCGTTTGAGACAAATAGCCAAAAGAGAATGTCTCCCCCCGTTGTAGGAGAAGATGCGATAGTAGCGCTTATTAAAAGGTACATGATTCCAAACATGCAGAGATATAATGAAAAAACAGGATGTTTAAATAGTCTGTACCCAAAGAGAACCAAAAGATAACTGGCACTCAACAGCATGATGCTGGGAAACAGTGGTGAAAACTTTGCAGCGTATACGAAGAAATCAACTTCCACTATCTTCTCTCCCATTGAAACGGGACCATGGACCATCTGACTGAATGGAGTTGAATACTTCCATTCCCATGGATTATCCAATAGCGCACTCCCTTCATACCATGAAAACAACGAGCTAAACCCAAATACCAATAACCCCACACCCACCTGAGACCAATACTTCACAGACATAGCTTTCTCCTTCCATAAGAGGGACGCACCTCAAATAGACACCTCAAATAAAAGGAAATGTGTGTATCGTTGTATTCCAAACCCTTCCCATATATTTGAGGTCCTTCCCTCCACTACATTAACTTATTTTACCATATCCTTCGTTTTTTGATGAAGATTTTTTACCTGGGGAAACGGCATGGATCGCTGCTCTCCTGGAACCCATAAAAAAATGCCAGGAAGTTTTTCCTGACATTTCTTTATGAATGGCCTCCACCAAACCAGCTGCCAGCCTTTACCCGTTCTTCCTCCTGCAACTGTTGTTCATTTTGATTTCCTGCTTTAAAAGAATGATTGGAAAATCTGTTTCTGATCAGACCGCTCAGTATGCCGAAACCGACTGAGATACCTAAGATCCACCAAAGCATAATCATCCCTCCTTAAAAGACCGGAAAACTTCTTTAAATAGATCTACGTTTAAAGGAAGGATAAGTTTCATTCTCTTTGAAATGAATTGGGATTAAATGAGGCAGGAATACTCTCAAACTTATTCTAAATAGTGGAATTCAGGATGGGGGTGGGATAAGAAATCATGGTGAGAAATCGTCCATCCATATGCTCCTGCTAATGAAAAGACAATCAGGTCCCCTGCTCTCAATTTTTCCACGTAGTCCTTTCTGAACACAGTGTCTGATCATTCTTTATACATAAAAGATCGGGATGTTTATCAAATGGCAGAAGATAATTTGCCTGTGTGTATCCCAAGTATAAATTACCACCCCTTCCCGAATGACGGCCAGGACAAGTTTATGTAGTATTCGTTTTGGACCCATCACCTGCGTTTACAGGCAGCAATGGAAGATGACCTATCTGTATTCAATATCTCCCGTGGACAACTGGTACGATGATCCATTGCCAAGACCTGAAATGAAGAATACAAACGTAACAGTGGCGGCAGAGTTATGTACTCCTCTTTTCTGTGATGAGAATCATTTTCAATTACAAAATTTAAATGATTGTCAATGAAAAATACGAATATAAGGAAATAGTCCCTTTACCCATGGATGTATGAAGGGTGGTTAGCTTTATAATCGCCATTAAAATTATGCTTACTAAAGGCATATTAGAACGAGGAAGTTCATAACGACAAAAAAAACGCAACCCTTCTGTTTGAAGGATTACGTTTATATTTATTCCTCTTCTGTTTCCTGATTTTCCGTTTCTTCAAGCTCTTCAGCATTACGGACTTCTTCTTCGGTAGAAGAGTCAAAGTATCCGTCTTTTTCGTACTGTTTCTTCAGTTCGAAGTATTTGTCCATTGCCCGTTTGGCGATCGTTTTATTTACATAAGGATCTTTATTTTGGTGAGAATATGGCAACACGACAGAAAACGCCACTTCCGGGTTGTTGTATGGGGCATAGCCGACTAATGTGGTGTTGAACGTACTGTACTGTCTCTTTTCTTCGGGACTGTAATAAAAAGCCTCTGCCGTTCCTGATTTGGCTGCCGCGTCATAAGCCGCGTTTCTAAAGACTGTTGCTGTACCGTTCCCCCCATGTGTGACTTGATAAAAGCCACGTTGAACTTGTTGAATTTCTCGTTCAGTCGCATCGATACGGTTCAAGACTTTTGGATCGTTCTCATATAAAAGCGGCCCCACTTTACCCCTTTCCCTGCTTGGTTCGCGAATTTCTTTCATGATATGAGGCTGCATACGATATCCGCCGTTGGCAATGGTGGAAGCGTATTGAACAAGTTGCATAGGTGTATATAAATCATACTGACCAATGGCGAAGTCCATAAGTTTACCTGGTTTTTTTTCGTTTCCTTTTAGTCCCTCAACCTCACCCGGGAGATCTATTCCGGTTTTGACCCCTAAGCCAAACTGGCTGTAGTAATTTCTCATTGTATCAAATGCTTGGGGATTAATATTTAATGGTTGATTTGGACGATAAGTGGCATCTGCAATTTTAAAAGCTGTCTTAAACATGTACACATTCGATGAAATTTCGAGAGCACCGATATCACTCAAGTATCTTGAACCACTGAACCAAGATTTCTTGACTTTAGTATCCTTTATCTTAATCGGTTCATCATAAAGCCATTCCCCGACGTTCAATGCCCCTGTCATATACCCCGTCAACACAGTCGCACCCTTAACCGCTGATCCCACTCCATATTCCGAGGTAAACGTTCCTAAAGCATAATCCTGCATCTCAGTCTTACCCTCGGCATTCTTGCCATATTTCTTTCCGACCATGGAAAGGATTTCACCAGTATATGGATCCATCATCACAACAAATGCACGGTCGAGGAATGGTGATTCCCAGTATTGAGATGCTTGTTTACTTAATTCTTCCTCTACGATTTTCTCGATTTCTTTCTGCAGTTGAAGGTCGATGGTCAATACGACATCTTTTCCGCTGTGACCTTCGCTTATCAGCTTGGTATCTAGGACACTTCCTTTTTTCGTTATGTACTCAATTTTTTCTTTTTGTCCTTTTAGCACATCTTCGTACTCCGATTCAAAATAGCTTGTTCCTACCCTGTCATTGAGAGCGTATCCGAGAGCCTTGTATTCATTTACTAGTTCACTAGGAAGACCCTGCTGCGAGGTCGAGACTCTACCCAATATCGTTCTTAGGGTATGATCATGCACATATCTTCTTTCCCAGTCAGTGGTAACGTTTACACCTGGAAGTTCCGATAAACGCTCACTTACCCGTGCCATCTCTTCCATGGACACATCTTTATTTTTGATGATTTGTGGCGTAAGGGCATATCCCGTATTGAATTCACGGAAGATAGCCAGTACTTCCTCTTCTTCCTTTGAGAATGATTCGATGTCTTTTTCGCTGATTCGTGCAAGCTGAAGCTCATATACCATTTTGTTGACGTCATCCTTTGACAAATCTTCATTGTCTTCCAGCTTTTTTAATTCTTCTTTGGAAACGAGCTTTTCGGCTTTTTCAGGATGACTTAACAGCCAGAAATCTTTCCGGTCCCGATCTGTGATTTTATCTGTCTCCATCTCAATATACACAGCTAAATCCCTTGCGACCTTCAGCATTTCCTCAGGCTTCGTCGTCTGTGTTCTCGTGTAAGTGATGGCATTTAAAGGAACGTTGTCCACAATCACATTTCGATACCGGTCATAGACCTTGCCCCTCGGAGGCGTTCCATTATGTGATTTAACGTTTTCGGTTCTTGCCACTTCTGCTTCATAATGGTTTCCCTGCACGATCTGTACAACCCCAAGACGAAGAATCAGAAGTGAAAATAGAAAAAAGACCGAAATAAACAATAGATTCATTCTCAATGGTACATGGGTTTTTTTCTTTTTCTTCTTTTCCTTCACATGAATGACCCCTTCTCAGGCTAGTATTTTACCAAAATATGATAAGTTTCTAGTCCTATTTTATAGAAAATCACCCTATATTTCTACCTCTTTATGGAATAAATTACATTAAATGAACATCGCTGGGAAATGCTGTGTCTTATGAATCTAAAAGAAGCTCCGTTCACTGAAAGTTATCGAAATATGTCGAAGAAGCAATATAGACAAATGGGCTGCTTTTCTTTTAGAATATACTCGTAGAAAAGGTGAAGAAGAATGAAACCAAAACTCTCCTTGATGCGTAGAATTGGTAACTAGAGAATGAGAGGTTGAATGACAGGTATGTTCAGTAAACTGATGTGCAGGTTCGGTATAGGTGCAACAAAGATTGATTTGGTATTAAATAAGACAGAGTTTCGCCCGGGAGATGTCATTAAAGGGGAATATGAATTGACTGGCGGGCGTGTTGAGCAGAAGTTGAAACGAATTGAAACAGACCTTTTGCAGTACGATCAAAATACGGATGAATCATCGGTTCTTCATCACAATACCATATTAAGCTCGTCAACAATGAAGGCAAACGAACAACGCACCATTCACTTTTCATGCAGACTCTCCGATTCATTTCCCCCCAGCAGTGAAACGGTCTCTTATAAGTTCGTCACCCGTCTGGTGTTTGATGACGGAGTAAACAGTGTCGATCATGATGATTTTCAGATTTTAGTATAATAAAAAGCCCAATTTGGGCTTTTTTTAGTTGGAAGACTCATTCACACCGATTGAAAACCCGTCAAATAGTCGCCCTCCGAATGGCTTTAAAACGGAATCAACTAATCTGATAATGGGCTGCTTTTCCCCATTACGGAAAAACTGATCGAAAGCAAGTACATATTCTTCAGCGAATGATTCATCATATTCCTTTAATGCCTTTACGATCCATTTAGAAGACCCAATCCAATGATCATGAGTCCGGAGTACAAATTCATGAAGGGATTCTCCGATGGATCCCGCAATAAAAATGCATTCTCCCCTATCTGTTGAACCAATAAAATCATCGAGGGCATCTGTGATGAAGTATCTCTTCATATCCATCATCTCACTGGACCATTTGGGTGGTCCGCCCTGCAAACGTTTTTCTGCTTCTCCTTTGAGAGTGTCAATGATCGGATGATAGATGATCGGGATTCCTTCGTGTACCATTCTTGGCAGGGAAGGCCTCGCTCTCTGGCAGTCTTTTTCGAAATAGTGTAGTATGGTTTCATGATTGTGAACGAAGACTTCAATTGGCCATCCATGTGAGATGAATGATTTCCTGTATTCTGAAGAAAGGTTTTCGTCAATAATGACTATATCCAGATCAGATGTACTGGTCTCCTCTCCTCTTACGACGCTTCCACTAAGAAGTGCCCCTGTGCAGGTTGGAAAGGTTTCTAAAACAAATTTTTTGGATGCTTCCATTGCTGGCAGTTTCTTCATCTTTCTCCTTCTTTCGTATGTAAATCTAAACTCTTCACCAATCGTTTCTTGCCTTTTCTTTAGACATTCGTAAAAATATCATTCAACACCTGTATAGGAGGAAACTGGAGTCTCCGAGCTTTCTCCTACTTTTTTTACTCCATGAATGTTTAACAATGATAGTATTCGATCCAAATGTACCTCATCTCTAACCACTACAAACTGCGGTTGAAACCATTTGTTATCTACCTTTACCGCTAATTTATAGCCATGATTGATCTTATCATCAAGCCCGTATAGCTCATGCCATTTGATGATTTTTTCCAGTTCATATCCCTTTACCCTGTCCCATGCAAAATAATAGCCATTCAGTATGAGACCTCCAGCTACAATATAAAAATTTCCTCGGTGTTTAATGGAACTGATCAGAAAGAAAAAGAGATAAACAATACTAAAAATAGATTGATGAAGCATATCGGTCCAAAATACTACCATCATCAAAACAGCAAACAGGCATATGACACCTACCGTCCCCCACTTCACATGTTTATAAGATCTTGTCCCCTTTGTTAATGGCTGCATCTCCATGAACTCACTGGGAATCAGAATTTGGTTCATCTCTTCTTCGCTGGTGGGAAATAGGGCATTGGCTGCTTTTTCAGCCGAATATTTAAGGTTTAATCGATATCGAATGAGATACAAGAGTCCCAGGATGAAGGTGACACTGAAAAAGATGTTGATCCACAAAATGTGTTCCCCCTTCGAAGTGAGTGAAGTGCGAAGATCTTTCAAAAATCTTCCTATTAAATTTTACGATCAGCTTGAGGGTTAGGTTTCATTTTTTTCCATTAATCTTGAAACCGGGCATTCAAGTAATGAATAAGTCCCCACTTATAAACTTGAAAAAATCCTAGAAATAATTACTAGATGTTGATTTCAACAGGTTGATCGTATGGTGGTAACAACTACCTGTTTTAAAATTGACAGAATTATATTTCAATAGAACTATGAAAACTTTAAAACTTCTTTCAACCTTATTGTTGTCTGTCACTTTTGTCATTGGTTTTGGTCAAACTTCTAAAGTTTCTGCAGCTAGTACCTATACTGTGAGCTATGGAGACACGATGTGGAAGATTGCCGTAAAGCATCAGGTGGGTGTATCAGAGTTGATCTCTGCTAATCCCTCTATCAGCAATCCAAATATGATTTATCCTGGTCAAACTCTTACGATTCCGGGAGCCAATAACACCGCTCAAAGTTATACATATGAAGTGGTGAAGCTTGTGAATCAGGAACGCTCAAAAGTAGGTTTACCTCCTTTGAAGGAAAATTGGGAATTGTCCCGTGTGGCTAGATACAAGTCGGAAGACATGATCGCAAAGAACTATTTCAGTCATACTTCCCCAACTTATGGATCTCCTTTCCAAATGATTAAGGATTTTGGAATCTCCTACCAAGCAGCAGGTGAAAACATTGCCGCAGGGCAAAGAACGCCTGCCGAAGTTGTTGAAGCATGGATGAACAGCGAAGGACACAGAAAAAATATCCTGTCACCTACGTATAAAGAAATCGGAGTGGGATATGTGAAGGGTGGATCGTACGGTCATTATTGGACGCAAATGTTCATAAAGAAATAAATAAAGTCTGAGATCCTCTATCAAGATGGAGGATCTCAGACTTTATTTTTATTAAACGCTCTTTTCTAAAAGATGGTTGCATTAAAGTACTTGGTTCTGCCGGAAGATGTGGGGAGCTTCTCTTCATCAGCAAGCCCGAACTTCCCTAGGTGTCTACGAAGTTTACTTCACCATCTTTAAGAGTTTGTAGTTAAAGGCATTTTTTTCCTTTTTGGCATTATTCCCTTATGACCTCGAACCCCTAAGCCCTGAAGCTGGACACGTGAGACCCCACATGGCTTAAGCTCTAGAAGGCTCACCGGCGTGCCCCTGGGAAAGCGAGCATCCTGCAGCGGAAATCAACTTATTCTATCTTGCTGATTAGCAACAATGTATACGTAAAGAGCCTTAATAAATGAAAGAGCCAACCGAAGTTGACTCCAGATGAATTAAAATGTTTGAGCTAAATCCTTCGCCCTTTCAATCGCATTAGCTTTGATCTCTTCTGCTTTATCAGGCATCACAGCGTGACCTTCAACGAATAAGCCTTCAAATGAAGGAACACCGTAGAATTGCATCATCACTTCAAGATGGCGGTGACCCATTTCCATGGCAGCTGCCGGACCTTCAGAATAAATACCTCCCCTTGCTTGGATATGAAGGGCTTTTTTATCAGTTAAAAGCCCGACAGGTCCCTGCTCTGTATACTTAAAGGTCTTGCCTGCAACAGATACTGAGTCGATATATGCCTTCATTACTGGAGGGAATGAGAAGTTCCAGAATGGTGTAACAAAGATATACTTATCAGCTTCAACGAATTGATCAGATAATTCACCGAGGCGGCCTACTTTTGACTGTTCTTCTTGGGAAAGCTCTTCAAATCCTTGGCCGGATTGTAATTTTCCCCAACCACTGAATACATCAGCGTCGATTTGTGGGATGTTTTCTTTGTATAAGTCTACATTCACAACTTCGTGAGTCGGATTTACTTTTTTATACGAATCAATAAATGCTTTTCCTACTGCCATACTGTAGGAGTGTGTATCGTCATGTGGATGTGCTGTAATGTATAAAACTTTTGTCATGTAGAATCGTACCTTTCTGTGGATGATTTTTAATACCCAGTTCAAGAAAAAACAACCAATTAGCTTGAACTGAAATATTTTTAATTCGAGATTAACAATATAGCATAAATACTTTGATTTCAAACTATATGGTTCCGAATCATAAAAATAGGTAATTAGTCCTTTTATTCAGGCTAATTACCTTTCACAAACATTCTTATGGATTAGGATACGTTTTTTGAAGAAAGCTTATGGATTCATTGATCAATTGTTTCAATACGTTCTCATCGATATCCGCGACTTTGTTTATGTAAACACATGCCTTACCTGCTGTGTGTTTTCCGAATGACTCCAATAGTTTCTCTCTGTCAGGATCTCCTGTGGCGAAATATAGACTTATTTTTGCCTTTCTTGGTGAAAATCCAACCAATGGTGCATCTCCCTCATGTCCCGTTTGATACTTATAATGATATGAACCGAAACCAATTATACTTGGCCCCCACATTTTTGCATCATATCCTGTCGTTTCAGTGAAAATATCCAGTAACTTGTATGCATCCTCCCTTTTCCTGGGACTTTCAACGGCTTCGATGAATTCAATCACACTACTGTCATTTTCCTTGGTCTTTAATTCATACATAGGATGACCCCTTTCTGTTTCTCATTTACTATTCTACCCCGTATACTTCGTTATTCTTCAGATGATTTCCTGCTATGGGACTACAAATGATATATCTTATCAGATATCACTCTGGAGCAGAATGGTTAAAGCCTGTTCCTTTGAAATTCAAAATCCTATAATGGGCAGCTAGATGTATTGACAACTTTTTCTCCATCGATTATGATATGTACATAATCTAATATTCTCCTAAAGGGGAGTAGCTTTAACAATAAAGTCGTCATTACAGAGTACATTACTCTCGGCTTTATTGACAACTACGTTGTTAGCGAGACCTTTACCAGTTGGTGAAGGCTTAAATATGTCCTTAAAGACCTTTACCGACTCCGGTAAAGGTCTTTTTCTATATTCATTTCATGTTGAAAGGAAGTTAAATCGATGAAAAAACTAAAAACCAGTCTCACTCAACTTATAGAACAGAACAAGAATGAAATCTTAAATGATAAGAAAGTCATGGAAGGTATCGAAGAAAAGATAGATCAAAAATATTCTTCAGCCGAGGAGGATTTTAAATGATTTTAAGGAAATATATGTCATTAATTGGTGTGGGTTCTGCAAAGATTGACCTTGTTTTACCAAAAAATTCGTTCAAACTAGGTGAACTCCTCCATGGCTATTTCTTTCTGGAAGGAGGGATTATTGAACAAAAGCTCAAGCGGGTAGAATGTGACCTGGTGATGCTCGATAACAATGGTAAGAAAGAAAAGATCATTGACTCTACTACTGTATTAAAGTCCGACAGCATCAAAGCTGAAGAACGAAACAAATTAGCCTTTACCTATAGAATACCTGAGACTCTTCCATATTCAAATGAAAACGGGGTACGATACCTTTTCAAAACCAAGCTCACGTTCGATCAAGGTGTAGAGAGTTACGACGAAGATTATATTTCTATTTGTTAATGCAAGCTGAAGAAGGCTCCTGTCCTGTGAGCCTTCTTTACGCAGGGGTTATTTATCTTTCATTTCCTCTAGAAGCTTGATAATCTTCTCATTCTGCTCAATCATGGTTTGATTTTGCTTCCTGAATTTCGTGAAATCAAAGGAGAAAATTAAAAGGAATATCGCTAGTATAAAGATCATTTTAAGGCCTCCTTTTCGTGCTGCTTCTCCTTGAAATAGATAATTTCCGGGTCACCAGGGTCCAGGTTTTCAATTTTTCCACTTTCTGAATACCCGTTTATCAGAAATACTTTTTGCATTTCCACGTTTGATTGATTAGTAGATGAAAAGATCTTTTCTGTCGGTGAAATGGTTTCAGCAAATTTCAAAAGTGAGGAAGCATAGCCCCTTCTTCTCTTCGTTGGTGAAACAATCAGGAGGGAAACAAATGTACACTCAAAAAAGTGGGTGTTGAATAAAAGGAATCCGTTACAAGTGTCTTCTTCTCTTGCTATTAAGCATCTCTTTTCCTCTATTGCCAACTTGATTTCTTCATACCTGCTGTTGTTACCTATTACTTCCATATCGATTTTCAGAATGGCATCTACATCCAGCATTGTTGCATATGTAATGATTTCCATGTTTCTCCTCCTTTCTTTGCTTTATGGTTAAGGTGATCTGCATAGCTTTGCTGCCTACAAAAAAATAGGAGTCTTAATAAAGATAACCTTCCTTGGATGAATTCATATGGTAGAACCTCTTTTCATGGCAAAAGCACCCGATAATAGGGTGCCCTACGTCAAATGGAAAGCGATTTTGACATTAACACATTGGTCACTTCAAATCCGGAATTCTCATATAAGGACAGAGCAATTTTGTTATGTCCGAATACATGGAGTGATATTTTGGGTATCCCTTGTTCTGCTGCAAATGTATCCAGCGCCTTTAATGCACCTTTACCGTATCCCTGTCCTCTTTTATCTTCATGGATTTTAATATCATAAATAAATAGTTCTCGACTGTCTTCGTTCACGTTAATCCATAAAGTGCCCACATTATCCTGATTTTTATCATCTAATAAAGTAAATAGAAAATGATCTTTCGTATGCAGGCCATCAGGGAGCAGCTGATTGAATTCGTTTTCAGCCTGGTCCATTGAAGTTTCTTTCTGGAAGTTACCTGCTTTCGTCTTTTCCTCTGCATATTCTTTAATCGAACCTTGAATCCAATGCTCAAAATCACTGTCTTTCATGGGTTGTAAAGTAATCATACTTGACTCCTCCTCTTATATTCAACTTTCCCAACGTTTTCTGATCTCCTTAATGACTGCCTCAGGGCGATCCCAGTGCAAGAGATGGGTGGTACCGGGAACTGACAATACTTCTCCGTTTGTCTTTTCCCTAAAGATGGCGGCTGTTTTACTCCTGTGATCTTTCAATCTTTCCGGAAGGGTGGCTTTCATTAAAAGTATGTTGCCACTTATGTCCTGATAAATATCCTCGACTTCATCCTTATGCATAGCCTGGATGATGTATCCGGCTGTTTTTCCCCTGGCATGCCAGTAGTAACGGTTATCTTTATAAAGAGCGAGGTCTTTTGCAGCCTTCCATTTTGCAGAGGACCAATTCAGGGTCTCGCTTTTAACTAGTGAAAGAAAGTCATCCCATGTATCGAATACCTGTTCAAAGTCCTCCTCATAAAATGCCACTTCCTCTTCCAAGGTTTGATTCGAATGCCGCTTTCCCTGATACCCTCCATCAATCAGAATGTTTCCCTTTATCTTAGAAGGATACTTTGCAGCATAAAAAAGGGCCACAAAACTTCCCCAAGAATGGGATAAAAAATAGAATGAATGGATATCAAGCATTTCAATCAGTTCATTTAACCAATCTGCCATTCTTTCCATTTCATATTGTTCCCCACTCTGAAATGGAGGGGTAAGACCATGTCCGGGTGCATCAATGGAGAGGATGCGGTATTCTCCTTTAAGTTCCTCGGCTATTTCAATAAAACTGAGTCCTGTACTCCCCAGACCGTGAAGGCAGAATATTACAGGGGCAGCTGGGTCTCCCCACTCTGTGATATGTATTTGTCTGTCTCGGTTATGTATATAATAACGCTTTATAAGGTATCACCTCCTTTGAAATTATGTGAAAAACAGAAGGAAGTGTATTACTCACCTCCTCCTCCACCACCATCACCTCCGTCAAATCCACTATCTGAGGTGTTTGAGAATTCACTGCCTCCTGTCCCGTAATAGCCTCCGTCGTTACTTTTATGGTCTCTTTTGGATGAACCTGTGAGATTTAATACAATAATGAAAAATACAATTGGGGTTATAAGGATGAAAAGTATACCTGACATAACAGCACCTCTTACTTAATTAACTGTAACATGATTATCCATTTAGATTACAGTTTTTTTCTACATTATTCTTCCATTCATTTTAATAGTAATAGAGGGACTGCTAGTGCAGCCCCTCTATTATTGAATGCTTGTATTCCTTTCCGGTTCGCATTTCTAGTAAGGAATAATAGAAACCTCGATTATTCCCTTTTAAATTCCACTATTAATCTACAATATCTGCTGAAAAACTAGGTTTGGTTAAGCCTGCTTCTTCATATAAAGCAGCCATTTTTTCCTCAAACGAAGCAAATTTTTCATCTGATTCTGCATATTCAGCATTTGCTTCATCTGAAAGGTTAGCAGCTCTTGTTTCATAAGAAGAAGCAAGATCTTCCAGGGCCCCTTGGATTTCTTCTTTATTAGCATCTAGTGCAGCAGGCACTTCAAGAGCCCGAACGTCTTCTGCCACGGTTTTTGCTGCAGCTTCTGCATCAGCCTTCAACTTGGCGATTTCTTCATCAGAGGGCTTGTCTTCTTCTTTAGCCTTTGCTGATTCAAAGGCGTAGATCGCTGAATCATTTGCATTCACTGTGTCAATGATCTCCATTTGATAGTCTAATAGAGCGCTCTTCATTTCCATTCCATCTGAATCAGACGTTTCCTTAGGTTCTTCTGCAGTTGTTTCCTGTTCTGTATCAGTTGAGCTATTGTCATCACTGCTGCAAGCAGCAATAAATAAGCTCATTGAGAGTAAAAGAAATGGTAATAATAGTCTTTTCATCTTACATCCTCCTCAAAATTCATTTCTTCCAGATATATATATTACCTTATATTATATAAAATGTAAACAAATGGATAAACCTATGTATGATTCGAAATAGTTCAGGTGAAATGAATAGCAATTTGTGTATAGGAACTGGTTTCATTGGGGTAAGTTTTTAAGTTTTTGGTTGGATGCTATGAAAATAATAGATATTATTTCGTTCTTGTATGATTGAATTTAACTCATCCAGGAATCTTTCATCCTATAATGAAGCTGTTTTATAAATGTATGCATTTTGTCATTTTGGAAACGATGAATAAGGAGACAATCAGCTATAGGAGGTGCCGGATCTTGGTGAAAAAGGAATGTACATGTGACCGCTGTACATGCAAAACGAAAAAAGAATGTGACTGTCCGTGCTGCTGTGAAAAATAGAGAAACCCCCTGAACGCTCATGATGCATTCAGGGGGTTTTATTATGCCCGCACGTTTATGCCTACAATCTCATCAAAGTATTGGACGGATTTCATCTGGTTATCCACCCATTCAGTTTGATTCCATGTCTGCTCGATAAATACTTCAGCAATCATCCGCTTTCTGTCTCCCCTCATTTGATGGGCATCTTTCAAGGCAATGACACTTTCAAAGATTTTAGCCATTAATTCAGCAATTCTCTTTGCATGGTAGGTTTGACTATCTGCTTCTGCCCCCAATACTTTATTCAATACATGTTCGAGGGTAGTGATCCCTTCTCTTACCGGATCGCTAATCGCCATCAGATCTGATGGAAGATTCGATAGCTCTTCTTTCATTTTATTTATAAAATAAACGTGTGCCTGGCTCTTGTTCATAAGTCTTACTACTTCCAGGCCTAAAATGTTCGCCGTGCCTTCCCATACCGTCAATACCTGAGCATCCCGAAGCAGTCTCGGAAGGACGAAATCCTCGATATACCCATTTCCCCCGTGCATTTCTATTGCTTCATGAGAGAAGTGAATCGCCTGTTCCGCCGATTCTTTTTTTAGAATCGCGATAAGGAGTCTATTCAGAACCGACTCCTCTTCGGTTGTTGGAATATCGTCCGAAACGACCCGATCGAAAAGATTTACGAGGGAAAAGACTGAACTGGTTTCTACTTCCTGTTTTGCTGCCAAACGGGTCAAGGTTTCTTTAATCATCGGGAACTGATGCAATGGCTGACCGAATGCCTCACGGTAGAACGCATAATTCCTCGCTTCAACATAGGCCCTTCTCATGATTCCAATGGAGGCGACAGCATTGCAGACACGGGAAAGATTCAGCGCCTCCATCATATAATAGATACCGCGACTGGGCTCACCCACAAGATAAGCTTCAGTAGCTTCGAATTCCACTTCTGCTGATGGGACCGCCCGGACACCCAGTTTATCTTTCAATCTTCTGATGCGAATCCCATTTAACGTGCCATCTTCTTTTCTCCATGGAACAGCGAAAAGGCTGAGTCCTTTTGACCCATTCCCTGATCCCTCAATACGTGCAAGAACCATGGCCACTCCGCACATTCCCGAATTGGATGCAAAATACTTTTCACCGAAAAGCTGATACGTATCACCATTATTGACAGCTTTCGTTTCATTCGCACCAACATCTGAGCCTCCCTGACGTTCTGTTAAGAAAGTCGCCCCCTCATATAATTCAACTTCTCCAGTTGAAAGGACATGTGGCAGAAATTTCTCTCTCACCCTAACGGATGCATATTTTTCAAGAAGGAGCGCAGTTGCCATAGAGAGAGTGACAGGACAGTAGAAACCAGGTTCAGATTGGGATAACAGATAGCCCTGAGCATAGGAGTACACATAGTTTCCTTTGTGACCCAAGTCGGGAATGTCCTTATGGATATAGCCGACTATCCCTTTGTTATATGTTTGGTGTACAGTTTTCCGATACCCTTCATTCACCCATATGGAAGAAATTTCTTCACCCAATCGATCATATCTGATCAGCTTTGGCTGCCCGGCACGATCTGTGTGTGCCGCTCGTTCATCTATGTCACCGGCACATAGTTCACCGAAAGAATCCAGCTCCTGATCGGCCCATGTAAAAAAATTCTCATTCAAATATTGCTTTAGCAACTCCTTGAAATGCGGATCTTCACGATAAAAGTTTTTAATTTTCTTCATCATTTCACCTCCTGTATTTTCCCGCATAACACTTGTTTCACGTTCTTTTTATACGGTGTAATTTCCTTCAAAAGTACAGGTGTTTTATAAGTTGTCAAACTTGAGATACTCAATTCATTTCCTCCTTTGACTCAATTAATCTATTGACAAATTCATCCCTCAGTTCGACCATTTCTTCTTTCATGACTTCAAGTTCTTCAATAAATGATGTCACCTCCTGAATTCTTCTGTTTCCATATTCAACAGTGCGTTCTAATTGCTTCCTTCCCGTTCGATCATGGTCAAACAGCAGTACCATCTCTTTGATTTCATCAAGGGAAAATCCAAAACGCTTTCCCCTTAAAATCAACTTAAGTTTGGTAATATCACCATTGGAATAGATCCTCCTTCCGGAATCGCTCCTTTCAGGACGCAATAAATGTAGTTCCTCGTAATACCTTAAGGTACGTGTACTGACGTTAAATTCCTTAGACAATTGAGTAATCGTGTACATCATCATCATCTCTTTGTTAGAATTTTTCGATACTTCAAGTTTACCATTGACGTTAACGTAAAGTTCAAGCTTTTTTTGGGAAAGTATTTGGTTCTTTCGGAGGAGTTCATTTATACATAATGAGAATGCTTTTTTCCATATACTTGTATAAATACTCCGAAGAAGGTGATGGATTGGTGCAGAAAGTATTGTTATTTGCAGACATTGGGATTGATGATACCATTGCTTTGATTTATTCATATCTTAGTGAAGAAATTGAATTGGTCGGGGTTGTTGCGGATTATGGAAATGTTCCAAGAAAGCGGGCAGTGTCGAGTGTTCACTATCTTATGAAATTATTGAACTTTAAAGATCATATTCCAATTATTGGAGGTGCAGAGGTTCCGATGACTGCAGAGGAGCCTCAATTTTTCCCTGAAATACATGGGGAATATGGACTTGGGCCGATAAATCCAGGTATGTATGAAGGAGTTATTGAGAATTTCTTTGAAATCATCAGGCTGATTGAGTGCTATGGGGATAATCTGGTTATTGTAAATATTGGAAGGATGACCTCCCTTGCCAATATGTTCATTTTGTACCAGAGTCTAATGAACAAGGTAAAAAAGATTTACATTATGGGTGGAGCGTTCTGGGTGCCCGGAAATGTAACAGCTGTCTCTGAAGCTAATTTTCATTCTGATCCCATTGCGGCTAAGATTGTATTGACTTATGCAAACAATCTTTCCATCATCCCTCTGAATGTAACAGACCATGCGCTCGTAACACCTGATATGGTGGATTACATCGATTATAAAGGGAAGTCCAAGCTGGTTAAACCTCTATTAGACTACTACTATGGGTTTTATAAAAAGCGAAATCCGTTGATTAAAGGCAGCCCTGTCCACGATGCGATCACCCTGATGGCCCCAGTCTACGAAGACATGTTCATGTTTCACCAATTACCCGTTCATATCGTCACAGCAAGCACTGGCATCCACCGGGGACAAAGCATAGCAGATATAAGACCTTATATTGAATTTGAAGAATCAGCAAAGAAGCATAGAATTGCTTTTTCTTTTGATTATGAGCTTTTTTTCCAACGATTTATGAGCGTGATGACCGGAGAATCATTTGAAAGGATAAAGGAATGATCCCTTCAGATAAAAGGCTACACTGGCTATTTCCAATCTAAGAGTGTTTTGGAATAAACAATAGGAGCTTCTACGCAATCCTTGCTATCATCTACCAATTCAATTAAAGCAATTCCAGTAATCTTCCCTTTAATGGTGTCACCTCTTTCTAAACAATGCTTGAAGCCTTTAGATAACTTATCTGGTGAAAGTTTATTGGCCAATGTACAGTGTGGGATCCAGTTTCCAGGAAGATATAGAGGAACAGCCGATTCGTTGAAATCGCGAAAGAAATCATGGTGAGAGGAATGGAAGTCAAGAAGTTCTTTCGTCATAGTCGGAGAGAAAAAAAGTGTTCCATAATTCAGAAATGAACCGACTGTATTAAAGGTTATATCAATCTTTTTCTTGTTTTCATAGTAAGTCTCTAATGCCTGTATGTACGTTTCTTTGTCCAGTTCCTTATAACTTCCCAGTGTGATATGGGGACGTGCATCATTGATTTCTTCTTCATAGTAAGAAATGTCTTTGGCAGTTAGTTCCTTCCAAATTTCTTCTATTACCTTTTCCGTTTTTTCATCGAACAGAGCGATTACCCAGTACATAGGTAAACCACCTTTCATAGAATTCAGATTTGTGTATAAACACTCTCCTCCCTCCTACTGTAACATACTCCGTCCCTGGTTGGTCCCATTAATGACTATTTACATCTTCATAAGTAAATATCTTACAAATGCGAAAACCTTTCCAATCAGGATAATAAAATCCTTTGACATGAATAAGAAAATAAGGTAAATTACCTTATGTACGAACGTTTATAAAATCATCAAAGTTTAATATTCGTGTTTAGGGGTGTAATAATGGAAAATGTATTTGATTACGAAGATATTCAATTAATTCCCGCCAAGTGTGTGGTGAATAGCCGTTCCGAGTGTGATACCAGTGTGACCCTTGGCGGCCATACATTTAAGTTACCTGTGGTACCTGCCAATATGCAGACCATTATTGATGAGAAAATTGCTGTGTATTTAGCTGAAAATAATTATTTTTATATTATGCACCGCTTTGAGCCTGAAAAACGCATTTCATTTATAAAGGATATGAAATCCCGTGGCTTCATTTCTTCTATTTCTGTAGGGGTCAAAGAGGAAGAATATTCATTTATAGAGCAATTAGCTGAAGAAAAGCTGACTCCTGAGTTTATCACGATTGATATCGCACACGGTCATTCCAATGCGGTCATCAACATGATTCAGCACATCAAGAAAAACGTACCGGGAAGCTTTGTCATTGCAGGTAACGTTGGAACTCCTGAGGCGGTAAGAGAGTTAGAGCATGCGGGTGCTGACGCAACAAAAGTCGGTATAGGACCAGGAAAGGTGTGCATTACAAAAATCAAGACGGGCTTTGGAACGGGGGGCTGGCAGCTCGCTGCTCTACGCTGGTGTGCAAAAGCGGCAACTAAACCGATCATCGCTGATGGCGGCATCCGCACCCACGGTGATATTGCGAAGTCCATCCGTTTCGGAGCATCCATGGTGATGATCGGTTCCCTGTTTGCGGGCCACGAAGAATCTCCAGGGGACACGATTGAAAAAGACGGTAAACTCTTTAAAGAATACTTCGGATCAGCTTCTGAATTCCAAAAAGGAGAGAAGAAGAACGTTGAGGGAAAAAAAATGTACGTTGAACATAAAGGTTCACTGGATCATACGTTGGTCGAAATGGAACAAGATCTTCAATCTTCTATCTCCTACGCTGGTGGAACAAAGCTTGAAGCCATCAGGACCGTTGATTATGTAGTCGTTAAGAATTCCATCTTTAATGGAGACAAAGTGTATTGAACTCCTTTTATCAAAAAAACCGGATACGATCGTATCCGGTTTTTTTGATGGACGGACCTTATACAGATGACAGGTCCGTCCCTCTATCATTAAACAAAAGAAAAAGACGAACCTGCCCAAGAGGCAGGTTCGTGTGATATTAGTTGAAGCGAATGTTTTGTAGCGGCTTGATTGCTTTAGGAGAGTGAACTTTCCCATAGAAAAGAATGCTTGGTTCTATCACTATGGTTTCTCCTGAAGCTGCAGACCACTCTTTTGTTGAAGCAATAAGGAGAACCTCTTTATTTAGATACGCTTCTGATCGCTTTCTAGTATTCGAATGGATAAAGGTGAAAGAATCGGATTGATCCTCTGATCCAACCATAATATAAGGTGTGTCTCTTAAAACGAATTCCTCTATGCCGGCATAATATTTTTGAAATACTCCCTGTTCAGGAAGTGTAACGAAAGTGGAAGTAAGAGTTTCACCGTTTTTGAAAAAAGCCTCCAGATCCAGTTGCTCTTTTGCGTAGGTTCTCCCAGAGGCCTGTTCGATCTCCGCGTATACAGCTAAGACTGGTACTTCTGGAAGGGTTAAAGCATATTGGCGGAGAACTACACCCTTCATCTTTTCGTGTTCTTTAAAATCTGTTGTGAGACAGATACCTGTCCACTGATGACCATACTGGTCCAACTTGAATACCTGCTTGATATCCGTTTGCTCCTTCAACATGGAATAGGTACTCACCGATTGGAATGCGTATCGGATTCCTCCCCCCCATGGATTCCACCATGCTCGTGGTCCAGGTTCAGGAAATTGATGATCGAAGACTTCCTTTTCATTGCATACTAATGAAAAAATGCCAGGATAGTAGTCTGAAGATGCTTTAAACACAAATACACCATTATTCACGGACCATAGATCCCCATCACGCTCAACCATCACTTCACCCGTGCCGTGTACCAATTGAATAGACTCTACTTCACCTTGTTGAGTCTCGGACTTCAAATATCCATTAAGACTTTTTATTCCTGTATCAGAATTCTCTATTTCTAAATCAATTTGAGTAAGGGATTCTTCTTTGCTGACTTCCTTAACAAATGTTTCATTTCCGTGTTCTACCGTTAATTTTCCATGAAGGTATGGAGTCATCATGGACCTGAATGTGTACCTCATCTTTTCGCCTGTGGAAGAAACCACATCTCCCCCTTCCTTTTCAAGGGAATACAGAGGTATCTCCTGCATTTCAGCTGCTCCTTCATCACGAACCATTTCTCTCCATCTGGACCAGTTTGTAGAAGTATTAATCCCTACTTGAATCGGTCCTAGACACTTTTCTTCCTGTGCAGAAATCACGTCTATTTCATATTCAATGGCCAATCGCCAGTCTTCTTTTCTCCCTACGGACCCTTCCGGCCAAGCAAGGCCCATGGTTTCTCCTTCAGTAGAGCGTGTGAATACCCAGCGTTCACTCATATCTTTGTCTTTGATGTATTCTATAAATGGAACCTGTGACTCATTTCCTACCATGACCCCTTCTTTCTGAGGAATCGCCATTCCTTCGAAATTCGTAAAGACAGGTTGAGCAAGAAAAAGCTTCTTCTTTTCATTTTCCCCGTTATTGACAACCTCGTGACTGATTTCCACTAACCCATCCCCGTAAATCCTAAAATAGGTGTTCAAAAGAAGGGCGGGAAAAGCAAAAGACTCCAATGTGGTTTTAATGACGAATGCTTCTGGAAGCTCGATGTACTCGACAGCACAGGCTTCTCTTTTAGAAAATTCCTCATGATATGGCTTCCCGAATTTTGGTGTGAAGAACGTGATGGGATCCTGTATGGATCTTGTCGATCCGATTTTAACGATATGATTCCTTTTTTCAATCTCTACAAAATTCGGGCCGTTAAAGCCTAGCCAATGCTCGTCTGTTTCCCCGCCAAACTTTGCACCGAAACCTGGCAGCGCAAGGGTGATTCTCGGACTGAATGCTATCTCTTCCTTCTTTTCTCTTTCTACAGCTACTTGAAGATTCAATGATAATAAGCCATTCACCAGTAACCGTACGGGTATGGGGATAGATATTCGCTCCTTAACCCCTGTGTTGACATAAATTTCCTGTTTTTCCCATTCAACTATTTTGTTGTGGGGAAGCTTGATCTTCCAGGAAGCTTCTTCCTCTAATTGGCTCTCCAAGTCTAGATACAGAACTCCTGCACTCTTTGGTCTCCAGTTCTTTTTTATCGTTCTTAAATGGACCTTCCCTGCTTGCTTAGGGAATAATCCTAAAGCTAATGGTATCGATTGACCGTCCACTTCAAGATTCACACTGACTGTCGGGTGTTTTTTCCATGGGCTTGGTTCACTTGGAGGCATATCAACCGTGACAGGGAATTCTCCCGTCCATTTCTTTTTCACTAATAAAGACTCATTTAATTCATGCTTCACATGAGAGGAAGATATGCCTGTCATGGAGATTTCTAATGGATTTTCTCTCCGGTTCTCTATGTGGTAGGAGACATGATTTTCTTGCTTTTCGAGAAGCTTAAAGGCTGACAGCTTCATTTCCACAAGGAAATCCTGTGTTTCGATTAAGCGTATGCTTCGTCCGGTTCTCTCAAATTGAATACGGACGAACTCCTCACCTGCTTGCCACTTATACTCATAATACGTATGTTCTTTATCTTTCAAGCCATCAGGCTTGATTTCAATCAAACGTTGACTTGTTTTATACCAATCATGTTTATCGAAAAATGGTTTCAGCCACTCAATTTGAAGTACTGTCGGGATAAAGTTCATTAAATGAACCGTATCCTCGCGATCTTCCCAAAAAAAGCCGCATTTTTTGTATAGGGGTACGGCCTTTGTATTACCCGCCCACGTAAATAAATCCAATCTGGGCCATTTTAATTCAGCAGTTTTTTCGATCGCTTTCATCACAAGTTGTTTACCAATCTTCATGCCGTGATAGTGGGGATGTACATTAAGGAGTGGAATGTAAAGTGACCCTTCATCTTCTCGATACTCAGATAATCCACAGTAACCAGCCACCTCATCTCCTATCAAGGCAATAAACAGATGCAGGTTGGTGGAGTTTGCTTCTTTATCCTTTACGTCTTGTTCTGTTGTGACCACGGAATCTCCACCCCAATTTTCGCGGCTTTCATTCCACATTTTTGCTATCCCTTTTGCTAAACCTTCATGATATTCGACGATCTTCACTTGATTCAACGTAGTCTTCATATGATCCTCCTGCGCTAAGTTTTTAAGTATAGAACCTCATCCTCATTCATTCTCTTTACGTCACTGACGATTACGGTCATCGTCTTCGCCTCCTTTCAAATGATTGGAAAGATTTTCTTCCTCCATCACAGTTTAAGATGTTATGATGCCCAAGTAAAGAATATTCTGATTAAAAAATATATAATCCACTCCGTAATAGTAATGACTTCGGAATAGAGAATATTTTATAGGCGACAGGTTCATCCTACAACTAAAAAGAAGGTTAAGGTGTTGATTATGAAATTTAAACTCTTCATTGTTCTTGGTTTGCTATATAGTGCGAGTGCTCCCTTTTCTGACTTGAACCCAGGCGTATATGCTCAACAAGAAATTCCCTCATATGCAAAATGGGGAAGTCTGGCAGTGAAAAAGACACAAGAGAAATATCCAGATGCTGAAATCGTCGACTATCTTCATATTGGAAAAGAAAATGGATCAAAAGTATCTACGGAGAAATTCAAGCTTTGGCTAAGACGTGGTGAGAAAGAATTTGGAGTGTTGGTAGATATAGAGTTTGAAACGGATACGGAGAAAATTATCGATATCATGTTCAGGGAAACAGATCGTTAATCTGCATTAAAAGAGAAAAAATAAAGTTTTTCATTATAAATGGAAAAGGATGCTGTCAGACTGATTGGTATTGACAGTGAACCTTCCCCTGTTTCATCCATTTCATGAGAATGGAAAAAACAGCTAAAATTAGGAAAGACCTGAAAGGGTTACCCCTCCAGGTCTTCAAATCTGTTGATGTATATTAGCTGATTTTATTCAAAAGTTTTTCTGAGTGCTGAGACCCCATCTCTGCCACCAAATCGAGTAATTCTGCTTTCGTAGTCTCATCTAGGCCTTTATAAATAAGGAAAGCTTGTGTTGCATCAGAAGTAATCAACTTTCGGTATAACTTTGATATCCTTTTACTCCTGTGGGTGTCCATTAGATCCTCCTCTATAAATCCTTTCTATTATTATAATAAATATAGGCTTGTTTTTTCAATATATTCTTCAAAAATTAATTATGTAACGAAATTGCATCAGCAATATTACACGTTTTCATGTGGGGAACCCTGGAGGAGAGGATAATTTTCTTAGACCTTTACACGTATATGATCATAAACAACATGAATCAGGTGAAATGGTTCCAAACTCAAGTGCTTCGAGAATGATTTCTTCAGAGAAACCTGTATATTGGGAAAGCATTTGAATCGTAATTTTTTGGGATTTACGAGTAGCCTGTTTTTTTGCCATATGTGTTTGATACAAAACAATCGAGTATCTGTCATGTATATCAAGCAACGATAGTCACAGCTCCCATTATTCTCTCCTCACAAGGTTTCGGGTAAAGGTTAATCTTTATTTACCCAAAGATTCTATTTGAAAACGCATACTGAACCGAAAAATTTCAGGTATTCTAAGTTTGTTAAATTTGAATTGGATTACTTTTTTTACCGGACTGGAAACCTCCCCTTATCTGAATTCGCCTTTCCATGCTGGATCATGTAAATACTAGGACTTATCCTTTTACCTACTGCAGGAAAAAAGCTATTTCTTTGAATTTGCTCTTCTCCTCTTTTGTATCTCCATATGTATCACCAGATAAGCCACTCCCATTAACCCAAAAAACCCGAAAATTCCAGCGATAAGACCTTGAAGTGATTTAGTAAACATTGATAAACCCATCATAAAGCTTAGTCCTACCAAAATGAGAAGGAGCCAATGGGAATATTTAGAGAAGAATTGATTCATAGCCTGGACCCCCTATTCTTTTTATGAAGAAATTTTAGCATAATATTCCAAGTTTATTAAAGAAATAAAGCCATCCAAAATGGATAGCTTTTTTAATTCACTTTACATTTTCAATGAATAAACGTACTACATCGGCGCCGCCAATGACTGTTCCCAAAGAACTTCCCAAATTGGCAAGGACGACAATAAGGAGGATACGGGTTACTTTATTCCTCCAGAATCCTTTTATGCTAAGTACGTCCTCTGAAAGTGAGTCAAAGTCACCGACGTTTGGTCTGCGAAAATATGCTTGAACAAATCCCGCGAACCATCCGGCTGCCAGAAGTGGATTCAACGATGTGAAAGGTGCCGCTACGAATGCCGTTAATATCGCGAGTGGATGCCCCATGGCGATCGCTACGCCAAGAGCAGAGAATCCACCGTTCCACAATATCCAACTAATACCCTGCTGGATTCCCGCATCGGGATTAGATACAAATGTATAAGCAATGACAGCAAGAATCATGACCGGAATAGCCCAACCGATTATTTTAGGCCATTTTGATTTAGCTGGCCTTTCGTTCAGCTTGTCCAGATCATGCTCTTTATAGATTTCCTTTGAGATTCCAGGAACATGGGCAGCACCAAGGACGGCCACAACTTTCTCTCCGGGGGCATCCTTTATTTTCTGAGCAAGATATTGATCGCGTTCATCGATTAATGGTGTTTTCAATTTAGGGAACACCTGTGTGAACTCATTCAGCATCGAATCCAACATATCTTGAGATTTGATTTTCTCAAGTTCTTCCTCTGTAATGGTATCGTTACTGAAGATGCTGTACACGATTTGAGTCAAAAGCTTGGCCTTGCCACTAAAACCGACGCTATTCCATATTCGTGAAAATGTAATCTGAATGTTTCGGTCGGCTAAGACAAGTTCAGCACCTGTTTCTTTCGCTGACTCAATTCCTTGTATCATTTCCTGGCCCGGCTTGATTCCAAATTGTTTGGCCATCCTTCTCTGGAAAGATCCAATTGCAAGATTCATAAGTAATAACGTTGCTTTCTTATCTTTAATGACCCGAAAAATGTCTGTGTCTCTCCATTTATCTCCCTCAATAATCGATTGATACCTGGGTTCATCCAGCTCAACACAAACCGTGTCTGGCTGTTCGCCTTCAATGACTTCTTTTACCTGCTCTGCGCTCAATCGCGATACGTGTGCCGTTCCGATGAGAATGTATTCCTTCCCATCTATATGTATTCTTGTAATGTTTTTTTCCTGTTCTGTTGTCATAATGTACCTTCCTTTGATTCCGTTGACTTCTTTTAAGAATAAATTGCTTCTGTCTCATAATGATAAACTAGTTTTGGAAAAATTTAAATAAATTCTGTTCATAATCCTCAAAGTTCTTGACTTAAAAGGGGGATCTAACAAAGAATGGAAAATGGAATGGACCTCAATCAGCCTTTCTTTACGAGATGTTTTTTACCATAGACGACTGTAAGCACCTGGAGTGAACCGCTCAAAAAAAGTAGAGTGCGAGACTAAGGCACTCTACTTGATTAATATTTTTTTTCAATTCTTTCTTGCAGTGATTCTATTTTTTCCGGAAGAACGTATAAGTACTCAATGAGACCTTCTAATAATTCAATTAGTAAACCAGCCGTTTCATCGTCAATGTCTCTTTCCAATTCCAGCATTTCATTAAAGGGGGTGTTTGGAGAGACAAGGTGACTCAGTGCCTGTATCGGCTTCGACAGATCAACATTGTCCGGTAACTGGTCAAACTGTTCTGCTAAAGATTGGCCTACTGTTTTGTCACCGTTAAAATTCTTCAATACACTTTCCAATACACGCTTTGACATCACCGCGGTGGCAGAATTATCCTTGGATTGACTTACATTCAATGCCGATCGGAATGATCGGACCAAATCTTGTGGGATGCGTTTATTTCCCTGTATCTGATCCAATGGCCCGTTTGTAGCGAGGGGATCATAAATATACAAGCCAGCTTCTTCCCCACGGCTACCTGAATCATCATTTAGCATAATAACGAAAATAGCGGGTTTCTTACATTCTGAACAATTGGACTCTGCAAACAGACCTGTTTTATTCACTTGATAGAAATTGGCTTTCAAAATAAATTCACTGACCTTTGAGCAGTTTGGACATCGACTTTTAACTTTCTTAGGAACTTTTTGATATCCATACTGAATATATGACAATACGGATCCAGGCAATATTTCTCTCATTTGAACCTCCTACAACATCACTGTATTTTAACTATTGGGATAATTCAAGCTAAAAAAGAGAACGCTTTCTTACCAAAAATTATACCTTCGTCAGATATGATTACAAGCGTTAATGTTTGTAAAAGCTGGAATTGTGAAATTGGGACTACGGTTTTCTTGATAACCTCAAGAGCTGATAGAGATCAAAAAACCCAGAGCTTTTAAGACTCTGGGCGATAATTCAGTCTTTAGCAGACGGCAGAAACTTTAATGCTATTTTCATAAAATCATCAAAGGTAGTGAAGTGTCTGCTCCAAGAGTGATACCATTTCCTGATCGTTTCAAGTAACCAAAACGGTACGGCTCTACCTTCAAGGAGATGATAATGTTCTTCGTACGCTTTTTTTAAATGCTCCCATCTGAAATCATTTCCTGGAAGGACGTATTCGGAAACATCTATGATTTTGGACCTTCCATTTTGAAGGAGAATATTCTTCAGATGGATATCACGGGGATTCATTCCCATATCTCTGACATGCTGCCTCGCTTCTTCAACATCTTGAATCGCTTGTTTTGGTATGTGAATCCCTTGAAGCAGACAGTCGAATAGTGTGGGGCCCTCTTCGAAACTTAAAACGAGAACACGATCTTCAGCTCCATAGCAGGTAGGGAAGAAAGGGGAATCTCCAATGGCACTGTATACAGCTTCTTCAATTTTTATTTTGGATGCTTTCTCCTCTGCGTAAACTTTGAAAGCATACTCTGGAACATAAATGGATTGAAAGACGGCTGCATCCGTCCCGACTCCGATACATCTTAGACTGTCATCCACACCATGCATCCTCACGGGTTCATTATCGGGAGTGGAATACACGATGACTTTAGAGAGAGAAGGTAATGCTGATTCCCATTTATTTCTCATATATTCTCCCTTCGTATGACTGGATTCTATTAAAGGTTTGTTTGTACATATATCCTTGTTCAGATAAATATAGCACCTATCCCCCGCACTATTCAATTCTTTCCTTCCCCATATGTTTAGTAATGTAAGACAGTTTTAGCTTTCGTTACCATCACCAACTATATATTCCTTGAAACGTCCTACATAAGAGATATCATTTCCCGCGAAACCACTGCCTGTTATTTAAAACCTTCTGATAGAAAATAAAACCAATAAGATATAATCCCGAGGTTAAACAAATATAACTGATGGGATTATCCCTAAGAGAAATGAGTAACACATCGATTGCATATATATCACTGCAGTACTTGACACTCTGAGGAGTGAAAATAAATTCAGGTTTGCAATCCTGTTGAGACCAATAGACAATCTTACTATCGGTAAAAAATGAGAAAACAAACGAAATGAGAAATATTGGAATAGATAAAAACCAAAGAGTCCACCATTTTTTCATGAACTTCATCCTTTTTTGATATTCAATAATCCTGTTCTTTCCTTCTCCCCTGACGTTCAGCCTTAGATGAGCATCAAGGCAGAACGTCAAGGTTGAAAACATCTTTTAAGGGTATAACACAATCATTAATCCATTATTCTCTCATTCTACGCTCCGGTTCTTCATCTAATAACTCGGTTAATAATGAAATATTCACTCCAAGTGCCTCAAATATTCCGCGGCAAGTGATATCACTAACCCTTACGTTTCCTCCTTCGATCCTTTTGATCGTTTGTGAGCTCACGTTTGCTCTCCGGGCCAATTCCCCTTGAGTCAAATGGGATTTCACACGAAACATTTGAATAATTTCCCCCATTTGCCATTCGTCTATGGGAGAATCAGAGCTTAATAGGCAACAATTGATCGAGTTACAAAGTTTTTTCATGTCATTCATAAGATGCCTCCAACATTTGATGAAATGATCCCATATAATACAAATTGCCGGGAGTCTTGTCCATCTTCTAATTTCAATAGCATGATCAATCCTCAGAAAAATTCATATAGACCTTCCTCAAAATAAGCATACTCACTTCTGGATACTTTATAGCGGGTATATCCTCTATAAAAGGCGTCCATGTCTTCAGGACTGTTAATGAATTTTCGGATGGCCAGCGCCTCGTCGTACCTTGGATCTCCAACTGACATCCCTCCGATATCAATAAAGAGCTGGACTTCTCCGTCTTGAACGAGTACGTTATCGGTTGTGCAATCTCCATGAATCATCGTTTGTTTAATGCTTTTAGGTTTATTCGATGTCAACTCATCCAATAATTCCAATGTCCCGTCCGTTTGGTTATTCAAGACATAGTCTTTTGCTTTTAAAAGTTGTTCCTGCAGCCAATCCCTCTTGTGGTCTATAGAAGAGACAGGCAATCTTTCATGAAACTGTTGAAGGAATTTTCCGAAACTTTGAATAAGGTCACTCCTTTCTGCTTGGGACGATGCATATTTTAATGCAGAGGTTAGCGTGATCCCCCTTTCAAATGACATCACCAAATGTGTGGAATCTTCTTCATCAATCAAGCCACAATATGTAGGAACGGGTACTTCAGGATGACGGTTCAGACACTCCAGCTTATTAGCCTCTTCCCTTACCCATTCCCTGTATTTTTCTTTATAAGAGCTTTTAAGGAGATAAGTTGTATCCTCTGTGAAGAGTCTCCGTACTTCTGAAGTACAGCCTTGGTCTTCCAAAACATCTACTGATAATATTTTCCCAATAATCCCTTCTACCTTAGCCATTAATTCAGCTTGCATCATTTCACCCTTCTTTACATATGAAGTTTTCTAATCAAGACAATCTCATCCCTGATCGGGATTCCGTCATTTCCAATCAAAGGGATTTCAGGTTTGACCAATCTTGCTTTCTCCACGGCGTTCACCAGCAGTTTTTTCAATACAAATCCGCGCTTTTGATAAAACCTCAGGGCGTCAAGATTGTCATTGGTTGTGATCAGCTTAACTTGTTTGCATTTTTTATGTTTCGAAACGGACATCACCTTCTCCATTAACACCGTTCCGATTCCCTGTCCTTCTTCCAGGCTGTCTAATGAAATGATTTCACATTCGTCGTTTTTTATTTCATAAGTAATCAATCCATTTATTGTGTGATCACCGCGTACAACAGCAAACCCTTCTAATTTGGTGCAGTCATATACACCACTGGATATCACCATGACAGAACTCCCCCATTGAGACTGGAAAAAATCCTTCAATTGGTCTTTATGAATCTTGTATAAAGGTTGGATATTCATTTGCTAACACTACTTTCATAAATAGTCCATTACTTACAGAAAGGAAGACCGTTCCCACTGTTAAGAAATTCCCTCTGATGAACGGTGTTTTCCCTTCAGTGAATCTGGGCGGAACAAGTGGATAGCTTCTACTATCCCATTGTGAAAGAGTCTTTTACCTTTTAGGGTCAGGTGTAAGAGTTAATCTAGACTTCTTATATACCTGGTTAACTCCATGAGATCATCAATGACAAAGTCTGCCCGATTGGCATTGCCCCATTCAAGATCTTTCTTCCATACACCTTTCATCCCGGCCCTTTGGGCCCCATAAACATCATTCTCAGGGTTGTCACCAATAAATATGCACTCCATTGGTTTTACAGACAACCTCTCACATGCCCTTCGAAAGATTTCCCGAGCCGGCTTCTTTACGCCCTCCCATTCGGAGATAAGAATTTCGTCAAAGTATTCCTCGATGTCTAGGCTCAGAATGTTGTCCATTTGAAAACGGCCATAACCGTTTGTGATCATCCCAAGCTTGATATCATTCTCTTTCAATTCGGCCAACATGTCATGTAGATGTGGAAATGGTTTACAGCTGTTCTTGAATTCTAGTAAATAATCATCAAGCAGTTCTTCCCAGGTTATATCAGGGATTGAAAATTCCTCTATGAGATGCTTGAATACCTTATCTTTCCAAACATAACCTCTTTGGTCTAGTTCGATGAATCGTTTCATGTACGATTCTTTTGGAATATGCCCTAGCCAATCATGCATTCTATCATATTGCCTGATTACATATGCATACAAGGATGCGTCCCTGTTCAACAAGGTTCCATCCAGGTCAAATAAAGCAGCTTTGATCATTCGTATATCACCTCCATATCTCGTAGGATCATGATGGACACATATTGTTCCTTCCCCTTTTTTGCTTAATACGTTTATTCAGCATCCCAGGCACTTTGCCCAAGGAATTTATGGAGAATCAACATCTCGCCGATCCTGCCTGTCACATGAACTCCCGTATCAAGAAAACCTCCTTTCTTGTAAACGTGCTGAGCGACTATATTCTGATGATTGACAGCTAATATCATTTCATTCTTATCCTTAAAGTGATCGCTTAGAAAAGTATCGAGCATTTTGATAGATTTTGAAGCCACTCCTTTGCCTTGGAATTCAGGGTGAATGGAGTAAGCCCTTACCAAAATGGCTCTTCGATTATTCCAGTATGCCTTCACTCCATCCCATCCATGAAGCACAAAAATCCGGCAGCTTCTCCCTCGTGCAGGATGACAATCGGAAATCGTTCTTTCTCTGCTGAACATTTGCTTATGGCTCGCATTGGAAGGGAAGTGTATCTCATTTGTTCATCTGATAAATGGTAGTTTGATAACTGAGGTTTATATTTATCATGGTAGAATTCCAGTGAAATATGATCCAATGTACTCACTGTGTCCCTCTTTTCAATCCCAGTCTTTGGAAGCCCCCATGTCACATATAAGAGATTCATGTTCATCCCCTATCTTGAACAAGGCTATCCCAGTCTTTCATTATCATAACCTATTTTAGAATATAATGGTAATATCCACTGGCAGAATGAAAAGATTTTATGAGCTTGGAATGAAAATCTGAATGAGAAGCCTGTGGAAGGAAATGAAGGGAAGACAAATACAATTTGAGGACATGAAGAGACCGGATTCTTCGGCAACATTCTATTTGACCGGTCTGGGATGGATATTCTGCTATGAATAAATTAGTCATGTCCCAAATTCTACTTAGTTGATGTCTCCAAGATATACTCTCCCAGGCAGTTCTTCAGTAAGATACTGCCTGATCTTCTTTGGATATAATCTGTATTGGACTAACATATTCAGATCCACCCATTCAATCCCTACTTGATGGGAATCAGGATTGGAAGGCTCAGGATCATGGCCCCCTTCACTGTATAAAAAACATTCGAAATAGAATTCCATCTGATGTACGTGTTGATCAAAAGATGCATGTTCATGGTTCTTTCCGATATACTCCCTTATATGTAAAAGTTCCCCGACTTTCACTTCTCTACCGGTTTCCTCTATGCATTCTCTTCTTAAAGCTTCATGAAGTGTCTCCCCATGCTTCTGTCCTCCTCCTGGGAGTAAATAAAAGATACCGTTTTCATCTTCATTCTTAGTGAGTAAAATTTTATTTTCTTTCCTGATGATGGCTTTTGCTGAATTTCGAATGTACATGGTTATTTCTCCTTCTTATATGTTTTCATTACCTCATATGTATAAACGATCTTTCATTAACATTTGAAACGACGGGAGACACAAAAGTGTTTCCCGTCGCTGTTGATTAGTTGCATACCATTAATACATTTCCGTCAGGATCTTTAAAGATGAAGAACTGATCATTTTGGATATCCGTTACCAATTCCACACCATTGTTTTTCATAAATTGATAAGATTCATAGATATTATCTGTGGCAAATTGGATAGCCGGGAAATTCAGTCTGGGTAAACTTCCATTCTCATCCTTCCACATGGGCATTGTGTCCAGGACCATACCTGCTCCATCCATGTCTGCGACGAATAGATGATCGAAATATTCTTCCCCCTCCTCTAACCCCAGAATGTTTGAATACCATTTTTTCGACCTTTCTATGTTACTTACAGGAATAAAAACGAGGTTGACCTTACTTTTGACCGGGCTTTTTATCATAAAATTCCCTCCATTTGATCCAGCGTCTAGAATAGAATTCAATACCGAACAACCAATCTCCTGCCAGGACTCACCGTTTCATTAGATTGGATGAAAGGTGAGTCCTGGCAGTTAGTATTAAGTACGTATCAATTTCTGCTTGTAAAATATTCTGAATTTCCACCTGCTCCCCCTTCAGATGCCTTTACGATGGGAGCACTAAGTGTAATACCCGTTACAATTTCTCCATCTACTGTCATTTCTGTCATCCCTAAGCTGGATTCCATTTTTTCTCCATACATCCCATATTTGTGTTGAACCTCCTTTGATTGATTTAAAGGATCGAAAGTCAGGTCCACTCGATACCTTTTTTCGTCACTGCTTCTTGGAACAGAAAGCGAAAATTCTCCAGCTTCCTCAACGGTTGTATATCTGGCGGTGATCTCCTTAGGTTCATTGTCACTTCTGCTGTTCAACACGTCTAGCATGGTGGCAGAATCGGGAAACAATTTCAAGGTTTCTGTTAATCTAACGCCCTGTTTCAAATTCGACTTGCCCCTGATGCACTCTTTTTCCGTGAACTAATAGTTTTGCATCGATTTCAATCACTTCACTGGCTTTTATCTTTTGTTCTTTAGCGGCCTGTTCTTGTGTAAGTATAACCCTGCAGCCAGAAATGCTTATCATGATCGTAACCAGGATGAAGATCCTAATCATCTTATGGATTGTAGATTTAATGCCAGCGACCTCCTTTAAAGTCCGTTTACATAATACTTCTCTTTAAAGTGATGAATTCCTTCGTAGACATCATGGGTATGATTTACATAATATTTTTATTGAACACCCCGTTCGACTTGCATTCCCCAACATCGAAATAAATAAAAAATGACTGCACCCATTAAGAGTTAGTCATCCTTTTTTCTTAATCTGTTCCCTAATACTTTTTAATTCTTCGAGTGTCAACTTGCTTAAAGATTCTCTTATTTCATCCTCTACCACCTTTTTATTTCTCTCACGATACTCATCCCACCATTCACGAAGATGCTTAGTATTTGTGAGGAGATATTCAATATCAATTTCTTCTACATCATCATCTGATAAATAGTCCAATACAGCTACTAACATTCGTTCGAGCTTTAGGATTTTGCTCTCCGGGTCTAATGTTGCTGAACTGTTCTTCTTTGGCAAATTCTCACCTTCTTACATTCAGGCTTTTCCTTTTAGTATTGCTTATTGTATGAAGTCGTAAACACATCACAAATAAGGACTGCATGATAAGAATGATATAAAGTAATCCCTATAACCCTTGAAGAATTGCGTTTTTCATCCATATTTAAGCTGAGTTTCTTCTATTAAAATCCAAACTTGCCCCTTTTGTCCTTCGCTCACTTTCCTTTTAAGGTAAGGATACCTGGGAATTTAAAGTGAAGCGCGCTGATCAGAAGGAAGAAAAGTTGGGAACATTCGAAGACCTTCATTTGCAATATGACATGATGATCCATAAGATCATTCACTCTCTACACATATACAAAAACAAACCTGAATACTACCAGACCGGTCTCATCGCTCTCTGGGAATCGTATCAGAAATTTGATCCTGAAAAAGGGACTTTTTCTGCATATGCTTACTCATATATCCGCGGAAGGATTCTTTCACAATTAACCATTGAAAATAAAAATGAAGAAAAAAGTATCTTCAAGGAAGCAGATTTTTTCGAGTTACTAAACGATGACCAAGCAAAGGTTGCACTTGAACAAGAATTTCTCTTATCTTACTGTGAAGGATTAACGGAAAATCAGAGGAAGTGGGTTATTTACACATGTTTCCATATGTTATCGGTAAGTGAAATTGCTGAGATCGAGGATGTATCCCTTTCTGCGGTAAAAAAGTGGCGTAAAGGGGCGAAGGAAAGGATTCAAGGAACATTGGAGATTGTGAATGAATGATATATATTTTCATTATTTTATAAGCTAGAATAAAGAATGAACGATTATAAATGGGGTGATTCATATGAACGTGACTGAAACAGACCGACTCATATTAAGATGGGTCGAATTATCTGATGCAGGATTCATTCAAAAATTGTTAAATGAACCCGGATGGCTGAAATATATTGGTGATAAAGGCATCCGGACATTGGATGATGCAAGGAGTTACATTGTGAACGGTCCAAGGGCCATGTATGAAAGGGAAGGGTTTGGATTATTCTTGACTGAACGTAAGGAGGATCATATTCCAATAGGTTTGTGTGGATTGATTAAACGCGAAGGACTGGAAGATGTAGATATAGGCTTCGCCTTTCTCTCTGAGCATCAATCTAAGGGATATGCCCTAGAAGCAGCATGTGCTACGGTGAAACTTGCAAAAAAATTGGGGTTTAACCGTCTAGTAGCGATTACTACCCATGATAATGATTCATCCTCCAAGCTGCTTGAAAAGCTTGATATGCAGTTAGAGGGGTATGTGACGTTGCCGAATGATACAGAAGAGCTTAAAAAGTATGGGTTGACCTTTCAATGACTATGCATAATAAGGGCTGGGATCATTGATTCTCAGCCCTTTTTCTCATCAATTTCAAAAGCTCAAAAATATCCCTGAACTGAATAGGATAATCATTAACCCAGATACGTTAAGCTCTTCAACTCTCTTAATACAAAATTTTCCCTTTGGATCCAGCGAGGGTGATCGAGCCTTCCCGCCAACTTTTCGTTCTCTTCAATGGCATCATCAAGTGGAACCCATTTAGGAATCATTTCAAGCTCACATTCGTACTCTTCTAACTGTTGAGGAATTCTATCCCGGTGTGTTAGTTCACAATGAAAATAGTGGGAGGTCATTTCGAATAAGGCATCTTCTTCATGGACGTCCATATGCCTTTGTGTAACAATCCCTAGGGGCTCTTTAACTACACAGTGCAGGTAGCCTGCTTCTTCAGTCACTTCCCTGATGAGTGCAACAGACAATGTTTCACCTTCTTCCACACCGCCTCCCGGAAATTTGTAATCGCCTCTGTTTGAGTGCATAAGAAGTATGCTGTTACCCTGGAATACTATATTTTATCTTTCCCTCCGATTCATTATTTTTTGGTGATGGTTCTCCTAATACTGTTTCAAACAAAATAGTGGCCCCCTTATAGGTAGATACATAGTCTATAGAATTCATCTGAAAAATCACCTCTCTCCTATCCCTAGAGCAGGTTTGAAGCTTATCTTCGATGCATCTTTTCTTGTTGAAAATGGAGCCTTTCAACGTTACGAAATAGAAACCAAGCACCGTGAACACTGTTCATAATGAACTTTTTCTGAATAATCCTGTCAATAACTCAGAGGATCCAAATAACTTTTCATTAGGAAATGTATCCTTCATATTTCTGATTTCTATCGGTTCTAATAAATGGAATACATCCTTTAATCTTTCTTTTGTATAACCTAACCCCCCCATAAGGGATCGTCTTCTATACACTTCCCAATCAGATATTTCGGATCCGCCTAATTTACCGCCCTTAAGAAAACATGTTATACCAAAGTAGCCTTCTTTCTTTAATGATTGATCAATAACATTTATATAACTCATCCTTCTATGGGGAGCTATATGGTGAAAACATCCTGAATCGTAAATAAAATCATACTTTCTTTGTTTGTTGTCAAAATCGAAAATATTTTGGTGAAGAAAGTTTATGCTCAGTTTTCTTTTATCTGCTCGTTCCTTTGCCCATTCAAGGGAAGTTTTCGATACATCGACTGCATCTACCTCAAACCCATTTTCCGCTAAGTAAATCGCATTTCTGCCTGGCCCACATCCTAGTTCCAGTACTTTCCCCCCGGTGATTGCCCCGCTTTTCACATATGAGACTAGATTCTCATCAGGTGCATTTACAAAAATGGGTACTGATTTATTACGATCAGCAAAAAAATCATCCCAAAATTCTGCAGGTTCCTTTAATAATGAATCCAGCATCTCAAATAAGTCTTCATGATTATAAATCGTTTCATCCATGTGCTCGCCCCCTCATTAATCTATTTTCATTTTACTTTAAGACAATAGATTAATGGTTACCACGATTTTACATTCACTTTAATTTTGCAATCCGAGGTAAGGTTAAAGGAAAGAGTATCCTGTACACAGAAGCGCACTGGATATCCTAAATCAATTTGAAAACTATTATTAGGGTTATGGGTATACCAACCCATTCATGTTACATCATACGGACATGAAGCAAGCTGAATAGGACCGTCATGTAGCTGAGGGAGAATTTTTGTTACAATTATTTCAAAAACATGACAATGGAGGGTGCTGGTTACTTTCTCAAAACCATCTCAAACATGACCATATCCAATGCTCTAATCCCATCTTCAAAAATGGGATCGGGATACCTTTTGAAGAAATCCTTCCTAATTCCAGTCATTCGAAATCCGGCCTTCTGATAGAAAGCAAGATTGCCGATACTTGAATTGGCTGTCCCCACAATTACCTTTAACATGCCTTTCATCCTATACATCTCAGTAATCTGGTTCAGAACCGTTTTCCCTATTCCAATTCCACGATAAGCATCATCCAAAGCCATATTTTTTATTTCCACTACGTTTTCTGAAGATAAGAGCATTAAAATGACTCCGGCAATATGATTTCCATATTTAATGGAATACATATCACCTTCAAATAAATAATCCCTGACGAGTTCATCGCTATCATCTGCTAAAAGGAGATAAGGATAAAATTTGAATTTGTCTTCTACGGGAACTTCCTCCACTTTCACCTCTGTATGTCTTTTCATATTCGTTCTCCAACATACTTTTCCATCCGGATATCCTCCCACATTCTATTATCCCAGAATGTGAATGATGAAATTCTGGCTATCTCCTGGTAACCCAGTTTTTGATAGAGCTTATATGCTTGAGTATTAAACTCAAATACTCCCAGTTCAATCCTATTCAGTCCCTGCCTCTTAATTTCTTTTTCCAGGTATTGAATGGCCTTGAATCCTATTCCTTTTCCCCGTCCTTCCCTTTCCCCGATGGTGATTCCTACCCAAGCGGTACCTCTTTCTTTTTTGTACAGATGACCGGGATCGACCATATAATTCATTTCCCCTATCAGATGTTGATCCAGATAGATAAGGTAAATGTGGTGAGTATCCAATCGCTTACTCAATTCATTCAATGTTATATTAGAGCGATGTTCAAGGTCTTTTCTGTCCCTATTTGGTCTGATGAATGGGATTAACTCAGGATCATTATCCCAACGGTTCATGGCGTTAACCGCGATTGTGTCTGGTTCAATTATTTTAGTAAAAGCAAGATTCATCACATTCACCCTTCCTTATGATCATATTTAGTGGAAATACGGAGTGGAAGTATCCATATCAATTAATAGGATGAGTCTATTTACATCTGTATTTTATCATTATTTGTATCTTTCGTTAGGCAGGTTTTGAATCTACTATGAATACAGGAAGAAACGGTGTGAAATGTTGAGGAAAAAAGACCTGGACAAGTATCCAATCAAAACTCTCTCTTTTTCATAGAATATATAAGATCATACAGAAAAGGAGAAGATCAAATGACCAATCCAACATCGGGATACATCACCGATAATAGAAATTTGACAGGTAAAGGCTCACCAAACCTTTTTTTTGACATAGAAAATAGTGTCCTGTTTGAAAGAAATCCTGAAAATATAGCGTATTTACTATCATCTACCCAAATGCCTGCCATGATTGGAGGTTCCATTGCGAATTTAAGGATGTCCAAAGGTTTTATACGAGAACCCCATTGGCATCCAAATGCATGGGAACTTACTTATCTCGTATCAGGTTCAGTCACTATTGGAATCCTGGATCCGACTACTAATAATGTACTGACATTTAATCTTGCGAAATCAGGTGAAACAGTCTTTATCCCAATGGGGTATTGGCACTGGATTGCAGCAAATTCAGATAACACTCAGTTACTTCTATTCTTTAATAACGATCAATTCCAAACACAGGAAGGCTCGACCATGTTGACTAAAACGCCACTTGATGTTTATCAGCAGGCCTATAACATTAACCCAAGAGTTATGAAAAAAGCACTCGAACCCATCGAGGGAACAAGCGGGGTAGTCATTGGCCCTCCTTCAGAAAATATTGTTACGAATAAACAGCCATAAAATCTATGTGCCTCTATTCATTCTCAACTGTTGTTCTATGTATGGCCCTCCTCCAATAAGTATTACTATAAAAGCTTTACAGACATATACTTAGGAGGTAATCCAGTGAATGGAACGATAAATCCCATTATGCTTAACGAGGTTATCGAGTATGAAGATCTTTTTCATGAAGCTTTTGAAGGTTCGACCTTAAAGAGTGGAAGGATCGTACAAATCATATACTGTATGAAACCAGGAAAATCTTTTATTGCCTATGACATAGTTGACAGAAATAGAAAGTATGTCAACATTGACGATGCCCCTTCCCCTCCTTCGACTAAAAGGACGGAACTAGGTTTTCAAACATCATTTAATCTGAATCAGACGGTCGACATAGAGATTGCCGGTGTAAGGAGGACATCCGTTATTGTGTCCATTACGATTAGATGGACACATGATGAATGTGAGGTGACTTATGGCGCAACTGATCGTACGGATACGACGTATTTCGGAATTCGGGAAGAGCTGATGACTAAATGGAATCCACCATATTCTGAATAGAACTGCTCATAAAGAGCTAAATGGAATGAATGGAACATATCGAATCTTTCTATTGAAAAGGTACCAGTGTCTTATAGTTGACAATGGTACCTTTTCGGTGTTTCTTATTGGTAGAAAACTTTATCTACGTTGTATTTCGCCTGTAACTTATTGATGATGTATGTTTCGTAAATATCTCTGTCCATTGCGTCTTCTACAATGGCTACGTCGATTCTATAGACTTCATCCCTGTGGTTACGTAACGGTGAGACGTTGTCTTCAAGGTGCTTTTTGACTCTTTGTCTCAGTTTTCTTGCTTTCCCAACGAATAGAAGCTCATCATTGATATTATAAAATAAAATAATACCGCCCTTATCCCTCGGGATTTCATGAAGATCGATGAAGCCTTGGATACTTTTAATCCTGGGTTCATCTGAATTATTTGGCTGGCTTCGTTCCGTTATGGAAATATCCGCTTGTGGGATTTGAATGTTAATCATGAATGATCACGTCCTTTATTTACTCTAAGATGTAATGGTAACACATATGGAATAGAAATACTATACAACTCTGATCTTGCTGCCGAAAACATCCGCTCAATGGAAAAAAGAACATTATTTTTTAAACAACTCTGCTGCTTCTTTATCTATCGTCCGAACATGTAGATCTTGTTGTGGAAATGGAATTTCGATCTTGTTGTCTGTTAGGGCTTTATAAATGCGGAAATGCAGACTGCTCTTGATGGGAATGACTTTATCTGGATTAGTAATCCATACAAATAATTCGAAATCTAACGAAGAACTGCCAAAGCCTACGAAGTTGACAAAGGGCTTTGGTTCTATAAGGACTGTTTCTGATTCAATTTCTTCTGCCTCTGCGACTTCCAAAAGCAGTTTTCTTACATGCTCCACATCACTTCCATATGCCACGCCCACAGGGATGACTAAACGGAGTCTTGGATCAGAGTAGGAACGGTTCACTACCTGTTCCTCCAGAAAATAAGAATTGGGTACAATGATATGCTCATTATCCAGTGTCTTGATGATCGTCGCCCTCATATTGATTTTTTCCACATCACCAATCACTTCATTCACGATTACACGGTCTCCAACTTTAATTGGCCGTTCAAATAATAAAATGATTCCAGAAATGAAATTAGATGCGATATTCTGTAAACCGAATCCAATTCCTACTCCTATTATCCCTGCAAAGACAGTCAATGCACTTAAGTCAATGCCTACCGTTGTCAAACTTATGAAAATGGCTAAAACCATTATACTGTAGTGGAACATTTTATCAAAAGTGAATTGGACGCCTCGATCTAAGTCGTAGCGCTGATATATAGCAGGAAGTAAGTATTTGGTAATCATTTTGGAAGATCGGTTGGCAATCGAAATAATGAGGATTGCGATGATAAGTAGAAAAAACGTCACTTTTACCTTGCCAACAGATACAATCTCCCGAAACATCCAAGAGGAATCCGAGAAGTAAAACAAGATAAATAATAATATTCCATAGGTCGTTAACCAATTTAAGAGATACCTGACGAGGGAATCCATTTGAAACAGCCACTTCTTATCACTGTTCTTCATTCTCTTTGTAAATGAAAGGATGATCATTCGCACTAGAAAGATGAGTGAAACGTAAATCAGGAAGATTAAGAGATTCATCCAATCGAACTGTTCAAAAGCTAAGTACCAATCATTTGTTACTTTGCCGAGTTCAGTATTCATCTTTGTATCCATCACCTTTATTATTATCATTTTCACTTGCTTCAAAAGACTAGGTTAGAAAAGAGCTCATTTGATCGTTCCCTCCCTATCGATCTCATGCTCGTTTGACATTCAGTTTTTTTCTAGATCAATGGTAGTTGGTAGTACCCGTATATTATGTTCGCTTTTTTTCACGCCTATAAGCTCTTTATATGTGTCGATCTTGTAAGTCAACATGTCATTTGTAGAAACCAATGATTGAATCTGTTTCTGTATCTTTAACTGATGCTCTTCTAACAAGGTTAATCTTTCTTTGGTTGTATGAGGTCCTTCCAAGTAAAATTGTGTATATTTCTTAATATCGGAAATCGGCATCTCTGTTTCCCTCAGCTTCATGACGAAATTCAACCACTTGATGTGAGAATCTGTGTAGCTTCTAACACCTGCTGTAGAGCGGTCAGGTGTGATAATACCTTCTTTTTCGTAGTAACGGAGGGTATGAGGATTTATCCCCAGGATTTCCGACACTTGGCTGATACTATACATGTATGATTCCTCCATAGAATAAATACTTGACTTAGAGTGAACTCTAACCCTTACGATAAAATTGTACCATAACAAGACAGGAGGAATAAAACATGAACTATACAGTCATAACAGGAGCAAGCTCTGGAATCGGATATGAAGCAGCCCTTGCATTTGCATCCAGGGGGAAGAATATTATTGCCGTCGCCAGGAGAGAAGACAAATTAAATAAGCTCAAAGAAGAGATAATGACCATTAATCCTGAAGTGGATGTTGTCACCATGACGAGCGATTTATCTAAAAGTGAGAACGTCTATTCTTTTTATGAGAGTTTAAAGCCCTATGATATTGAAACGTTTATTAATAATGCCGGATTTGGTAATTTCGATTCCGTTTCGGATCAAAACCTTTCTAAAATTGAAAGCATGTTAAGGCTTAATATCGAAGCCTTGACCGTGTTGTCTTCCCTGTTTGTCCGTGAATACAAAAGTGTGGCTGGCACTCAGCTCATCAATGTTTCCTCTGGAGGTGGATATACCATCGTGGCAGATGCTGTAACTTACTGTGGAACAAAATTCTATGTAAGTGCGTTCACAGAAGGTCTAGCTCAGGAACTCCAATCACAAGGAGCCAGTATGAAAGCGAAGGTATTGGCTCCGGCAGCGACTGAAACCGAGTTTGCTCAGCGTTCGTTAGGTGTGACTGATTTCGAATATAGCGGCACTGTCCCCCAATATCATACTGCCAAGGAAATGGCAGAATTCTTGCTTGAACTGTATGACAGTGACAAAGTCGTAGGAATTGTAAATGGGGAAACATATGAATTCAATCTGGTCGATCCCATTTATCCATATGTGAAGCGATCAACTAAATAGTACCGGCATTCTTACCAATTGGTAGAATACCATAGGAGGCCGGAACAAACGTTTATTAGTCGAAAAACCCGAACTCATTTATCTTCTTTGTAAGGAGGTAACATTGTTCGGGTTTTTACATTATTCAGCTGTACATCAAGATGTCCACTCTTTCAAGAGCTTCATTGGAGTGCGAGAAATAGAACCCTGGTGAAATAAAAACCTTATACAATAATTCGTTTATATCTTATTGAATAAGGGTAATAGAATATTATTTGAATTATTATTTCATGGAAAAAGAGATAGACATACGAAAATGGTGTTGGGGGTAAAGTGATGACAAAATATGATATTGATGTAAATGGCTCTATATTCGATTGGGACCTGGACAAAGGTTCCATTATGTTTGAGAATGATGAAGTCGTTCTCTTTTGGGTAAATACTGCATTCAAGACGTTGATTGACTCCATCGAGGAAATCGCAGGTGAAAAAGAGGCTCGATTGGTACTTGAAACGGCTGGTTATCGAACTGGTCGTATAGTGAGTGAGTTTTATTTAGATTCCAGCGGAAGCACACATGAAATATTGGAAAAGCTTCCAAATATTTATGTAACCGCAGGTTGGGGAATCACTGAAATACTTTCCTACTCAATCAATGAGAAGAAAGCTGTCGTTCAATTCTTCAATGGCTGGGAGTACAAAGTAAATCGTGCCCAAGGGAAAGAAATCGAAGGGACATTTCTACCAGGGCACTGGGCTGGCGTGTTTACCGGGTTGTTTGGCTCAAACGTCTGGTACCGGGTTCTGAAGAGTCAAATACAGGGGGATGACTGCAGTGTATATGAGTTTTTCTCTTCAGATATATCTCCTTCCTTAAATGTAAATGCCCTCTTGGAAGAACAAACCAAAGCGGCACAAAAAGAATTGGAGCGCGTGACGAACCTTCGAACAGAAGTCTTGTCAAATATGATCAAAGAGATCTCTTCACCTATTATTCCTGTACTCGAATCTATTCTGGTCGTTCCACTTGTGGGACGTTATAATGAAGTGCGTGCAGAGGAACTGCTTAATAAAACACTCCTTAATCTCCCCCGTTACAAAGCAGAGTATTTAATTATCGATTTGACGAGCCTTAGTGGTGTCGACGACTATACACTTACATTTATCGAGAAATTTGTAGGTGCAGCGACACTTTTAGGAACCAACTGTTTATTGGTGGGTATCTCATCTGAATTGAGCATTCAAATAACGAAGAGTGGTTATCGCATGAATCAGATCCCTTCCTTCTCCATTCTTCAACAGGGTGTGAAATATGCATTAGATCAACAGGGGTTAGAAATCATGAAAAAGAAAAGGTAATGGCAAACCATTTAAATAGTTTCCATCTTTCTATTAGACGGTCTTTCCCGTAAATATAATAAAGTGACGTATGTATATAATCGTACGTCACTTCTACTAAAAAATGATAGAAAGCAGTTTCAAATCGATGTTTCATCCTAACACTCTGAAGGTATCCGATAAAGGGATGCACACGATTTCTAGTTTATTTTTACTATGGTTAACCCTGCACTGTTTATGGAGGTGTTATCTACATTACTAATTAGATTATCCGATGTCTGACCAATATTCCTAAGTTCTAATTTCCCACCTGCAGGTATCGTAATGATTGTTTCCCCATTGACTTGAAAAATAGAGTCGAGTGTCACTGGAGCTGTGGTGAAAATCCCCATTTGGTTTCCATACCTGCTGGAATTTACGATGGAACCATTCAAGAATATTGCATAAGCCCCTCCTCTACTGAACCCTGTTTTCCCACTTGTGAATATGACGTTATAACTTATCTTATAGACTCCCTCGTAAACTACTATTAAAGATGTTCCTGAGTGAATAAAGTCCCCTTTTGAACTGATACCCGTATGATTAAAATGGATAGGCTGATCTGGAATAATGAGGTCTCCACCAGTTCTGTAAATAGTACAATAACTACTACCACAATTGCATGATCCAAGAGGTCCGGGTTCGCCTTGAAGTCCCCGCTCTCCCTGAGGTCCCGGTTCACCTTGAAGCCCCCGCTCTCCCTGAGGTCCGGGTTCACCTTGAAGTCCCCGCTCTCCCTGAGATCCCGGTTCGCCTTGAAGTCCCCGCTCTCCCTGAGGTCCCGGTTCGCCTTGAAGCCCCCGCTCTCCCTGAGGTCCGGGTTCGCCTTGAAGTCCCCGCTCTCCCTGAGGTCCCGGTTCGCCTTGAAGTCCCCGCTCTCCCTGAGGACCGCGTTCGCCTTGAAGCCCCCGCCCTACCTGAGACCCCGGTTCGCCTTACAGTCCACGACCTCCCTGCGACTCGGATACGGCTCGAAGCCCACGCTCTC
>NZ_JAAXCV010000028.1 GCF_012911895.1 Bacillus sp. RO3 | reverse complement strand
GAACGTATTGTTTTTTCACATCTTCCATTGGTCCATTTCGTTTACTCATTTGGACTCCTCCTTTGATACATCTATCTTAAGGCTTTTAGATTATGGTGTCCAAATGAGTTAGGGGGCTAAATAGCATAATCTGAAAATAGGATTGATTATCTTAAATCAGGATCGAAAACTGTTCAATCAGGATCAATTCCCACCCATAGCCAGTTTCAATGAGGAATTGAATCCCTCAAATAGCCCCAGAAGACTTCATGCTTAAGCTGAAATAAGCTGATCCTGTCTTTCCATATAGAAAAGAGATAAAATAAAGCCTTCCCGATAGCAAAAACCCAAATTCATAAGAGCACTATTCAATGACAACTCCTCTTTTTGTATAGAATTCTCTTTTTATGAATCATGCATTACCAGATTCCCCCAAAAAGTTAAATAAGTAACAATTAATTTCCCTCTTAAACTTCTAAATGATACAAGCCTCCCATATATATAAATCAGGGAATTGGGTTTAAGGAGGCGGGAAAGTTTGATTGAATTTATTTTCAAGCAAAAAAGGGATGCCATAAAGCTTCAGGAATACCTCAATAAAGAATTCATCACATCATGGTTTCATGAAACTCTTTTTCAACATAAAACGCACTACAATCTGACCATAGACATACCCCCTTTCGTTAAAGATAAGGAAAAGCTATATCATGGGTTTTCCCGATTTGTCATACATGATAAATGCATGGAGTGGTGTGAATCGGTCCTGAGAGAACAATATTTCTATGAAGATATTCATGAAATCAATCAGATTCTTGAAATCCTGTCAGAAATGAGGATGGGTGAACGGCCGGAATTGATGGATTTGATCGGAGAGTGGGACGAGGCCGGATATGTCCACGGCAGCCTGGAGCTTTTGCTGGAAGGGAAGTCTCCCATTTCATTTGACTCCTTCAGCAAGTTCAGGCTCAAAGAATTACAGGAAAGATTGATGAAGATGATGGACCTCGCCATCGATGAATATAAGATGGAGCAGGAGTATCAAATGTTTGTGCATATGCTGAGGGAATACCTGGAATCAAGGGAGGGGAAAATGAATACGATTCATCTGTATTCTTCGGGATATGACTTTCGTTTCTTTGATGAAGAGATGAAGGAGTTGACCCGTCAGGAATTGACGAAGGTGATTGATAAACGCCTTTTGACAAATCATCCGTTATATGTTGATTCGTATACGATTGCCCCGTTATTATCCCTGGCTCCCCGAAAGATTTTCGTATATGGAAATGGTGATCATCAACTGATCAGGACGCTGCAGAATATCTTTGAGGAACGGATCGACCTTCTGCCGTTGCATTATTTTCCAGATACCCTTCTGTATCCTTCAAGGGATATTGCCAACGAGTAGGCAGTCTGTTCTTGTGGAGGGGTCTTGCTTTTCGAAACATAACCGATTATAATACCTACATAATAAGTCAATAAACAAAGGTTATGATGAGGACAACAATATTCCTGTTCGATTCACAGAGAGGGAAGTCAATTGGCTGCAAGCTTCCTAATTCGGTCGTGATATTTACCACCTCGGAACTTCAATTATGAACTGAGTCTGTTGGATTCAAAGTAATGATTGACGGCTAAATGTCGTTATTCGTTTTCAATGAAGTCATTGTGTGCCATGTACACGATGAGAAGTTGGGTGGAACCGCGAGTTTGTGTATGAACCTCGTCCCTTCAAATGTGAAGGGGCGGGGTTTTTTTATGTTTTACGCAGAATATTTAAGGAGTGAAAAGAGATGGCAGAAGTAGTGAAAATGCAGTTCCCTGATGGAAATGTCAAGGAGTTTCCTAAAGGGACAACAACAGAGGAGATTGCTGCGTCCATCAGTCCCGGACTGAAGAAGAAGGCGCTGGCAGGTAAGATAGATGGTACTTTAATCGATTTGCGTACAGGTATCCAGGAAGATGGAGCGATTGAAATTGTCACAGCCCCATCTGAGGATGCGTTGGAAATCCTTCGCCACAGTACAGCTCATTTAATGGCGCAGGCCATTAAACGCTTATACCCTGAGACTAAACTTGGAATCGGTCCGGTGATTGAAGGCGGATTCTATTATGATATTGATTCCGAGCACACATTCACACCGGAAGATCTTCCGTTGATTGAAAAAGAAATGAAGAAGATCACAGGAGAAAACCTGGAAGTCATCCGAAAAGAAGTAAGCCGTGACGAAGCGCAGAAAATGTACGAAGAAATCGGTGACGAGTACAAGCTTGAACTCCTTGAAGCGATCCCGGCCGGGGAACAGGTTTCCATCTATGAGCAAGGGGAGTTCTTTGACCTTTGCCGCGGAATCCACATTCCTTCAACAAATAAGATCAAGGAATTCAAGCTGTTGAGTATTGCAGGTGCCTATTGGCGCGGAAACAGTGACAATAAGATGCTTCAGCGTATTTACGGTACTGCGTTCTTCAAGAAGGAAGATCTTGAGGAGCATCTCCGCCTTTTAGAAGAAGCGAAAGAACGTGACCACCGTAAGATCGGGAAAGAATTGAACCTGTTCATGAACTCGCAAAAAGTTGGACAAGGTCTGCCGATGTGGCTTCCTAAAGGTGCGACGATCCGCCGCATCATTGAGCGTTATATTGTGGATAAAGAAGAGCGTCTAGGCTATGACCACGTCTACACTCCTGTCATGGGAAGCGTCGAGCTTTACAAAACAAGCGGTCACTGGGATCACTATCAGGACAATATGTTCCCGGTCATGGAAATGGACAATGAAGACTTAGTCCTTCGCCCGATGAACTGTCCTCACCATATGATGATTTATAAAAACGGCATTCACAGCTACCGTGAGCTTCCGATCCGCATCGCCGAGCTTGGCATGATGCACCGATACGAGCTGTCCGGTGCACTGTCCGGACTGCAGCGTGTGCGTGGGATGACGTTGAATGATGCCCATATCTTCGTCCGTCCTGATCAAATCAAGGAAGAATTCAAGCGCGTCGTTCGCCTCGTGCAGGAAGTGTACAAAGACTTTGACCTGAATGATTATTCTTTCCGCCTGTCTTACCGTGATCCGGCTGATACGGAGAAATATTTCGATGACGACGAAATGTGGAACCGTGCCCAGGGCATGATCAAAGAAGCCATGGACGAGCTTGATGTCGAGTACTTCGAAGCAGAGGGGGAAGCGGCATTCTACGGCCCTAAACTGGACGTTCAGGTGAAGACGGCACTTGGGAAAGAAGAAACATTATCCACTGTTCAACTTGACTTCCTGCTTCCAGAGCGCTTTGACTTAACCTATGTAGGGGAAGACGGGAAGCAGCACCGTCCGGTCGTCATCCACCGCGGCGTCGTATCCACAATGGAGCGCTTCGTGGCATTCCTGATCGAAGAATACAAAGGAGCATTCCCGACATGGCTCGCTCCGATACAGGTTCAAGTGATCCCTGTATCACCGGATGTCCACTTCGACTATGCGAAAGAAGTGAAAGAGAAGCTTCAAGCTGAAGGGCTCCGTGTAGAAATCGATGACCGCAATGAAAAAATCGGTTATAAGATCCGCGAATCCCAAATGAGCAAAGTCCCTTATATGCTTGTTGTAGGCGACAATGAAATCAACGAAACGGCTGTAAACGTGCGTAAATACGGAGAACAAAAATCAGAAACCATCTCCCTCGACGAATTCATCAGCCATATTACAAAAGAAGCAAGACGCTAAGACAATGAGAGGGACGGACCTTGGCCAAGGTCCGTCCCTCTTTGACGTTATGGAGAAGAGCAGGTAATCAATGTATCATGGTTGATTCTCGCTTCAATCAGCCACTACCTGCTTTCGTAAGAGTAGCAACAAGCAGCCCATGAAATTTCAAAAAAATGTTGCACTCTCCCTGGATGTCTGATATTATGAAATACGTTGTGATATTAAATGATTATTTGACAGCGGTTTTGTCATGTGATATAGTATCTAAGGTGAATTGAATACAGTTTGGTACAAGCAGAAGCTACCCGCTTCTCACCTGAATAACGCTTAAAGCTGTTTACAGGTATGTGATTGACTATTAAAGCTTTTTATATATGCTTAAATAATCAGGTGCGGGTGTTTCGACACTCGCACCTTTTTGTGTGCTCTATGCATGCAAAAGGGAAGCGAGTGCGTCGGCCAAAGCCGTGTATTCTTTTAATAAACCTTGGAGGTGGCTAATTATTAGCAAAGACATGATCTTAAACGAAACGATTCGTGCCCGTGAAGTACGTCTTATCGATCAAAACGGTGAGCAACTTGGGATTAAAACCAAGAATGAAGCTCTTGAAATCGCTGAACGTGTAAATCTTGATCTTGTTCTTGTTGCTCCAAATGCAAAACCACCCGTTGCTCGTATCATGGACTACGGTAAGTTTAAGTTTGAACAACAGAAGAAAGAGAAAGAAGCACGTAAGAATCAGAAGATCATCAATCTTAAAGAGGTGCGTTTAAGCCCGACGATTGATGAGCATGATTTCAATACAAAGCTTCGTAACGCTCGTAAGTTCCTTGAAAAAGGAGACAAAGTGAAAGCGTCAATCCGATTTAAAGGTCGTGCGATTACGCACAAAGAAATTGGTCAACGTGTTCTCGATCGCTTCTCTGATGAGTGCAAAGATGTAGCAACCGTTGAATCAAAACCGAAAATGGATGGTCGCAGTATGTTCTTGGTGCTTGCACCAGTTAACGAAAAATAATCGACCCGAGGAGGAAAAGCACATGCCAAAAATGAAAACTCACCGCGGCTCAGCTAAGCGTTTCAAGAAAACAGGTTCTGGTAAACTTAAACGTTCTCACGCTTACACAAGCCACTTATTCGCAAACAAATCTACTAAAGCAAAGCGTAAGCTACGTAAAGCGGCAATTGTCTCTAAAGGAGATTTCAAACGCATTCGTCATATGCTTGACAACCTAAAATAAGAAGTATTAGAAACAGGAGGGAATTATTATGCCACGCGTAAAAGGCGGAACAGTAACACGCAGACGTCGTAAAAAAGTTCTTAAATTAGCCAAAGGTTATTTCGGTTCAAAACACACTTTATATAAAGTAGCAAATCAACAAGTCATGAAATCATACATGTATGCTTATCGTGACCGTCGCCAAAAGAAACGTGATTTCCGTAAATTATGGATCACACGTATCAATGCGGCTGCACGTATGAACGGTCTTTCTTACAGCCGTTTAATGCACGGATTAAAGCTTGCTGGTATCGAAGTAAACCGCAAAATGCTTGCTGAGCTTGCGATTTCTGACGAAAAAGCATTCAACCAATTAGCGGACGCTGCTAAAGCTCAACTAAACAAATAATATCTGCTGACACGTCAGCGGAATGAGGACTGGCCCATGGCCGGTCCTTTCTTATATAAAAGCTCTTTTCGTAAACATTGTTGCTTTACACTTAATCTCTTCAAGGGCTCTGTCAATTCGTCTGTGCTTGATGGTGAGGGGGAACTGCTCTACTTGCAGCTAGCGTTCGACCGAGCCTCTTTCGCTTAGCCGAACTGGGGTCTCGGCACGCCCAAAATCCGCAGGAGTATACGCAGTCTCCTCACCATCTCTAAAAGAAACCTTATGAAAGAGCTTATGGAGTGTAAGAAAACAATTTAATTAGAAAAAATTTCCTTACGAAAAACTAAATTCAATTTAAATAAAAAAATCAGTTTCCTACCACTCTGGTATTAAGTGAATTCTTTTAAGGACCCATACTCAGAAAGTTGATTGTAGCGGAAGGATGCTCGACTCCTGCGGGAGTAGCTGGACAGGTGAGACCCCGGAGGCTTGCCGAGGAGGCTCACCGCCAGCACCGCGGAAAGCGAGCATCCTGCAGCGGAAATCAACTTCTACTTTCTTCTTTAAAATAGCAACAATGTTTACGAAAAGAGTCTATATGAAAAATAACAGAAAGCAGGTATAAATTATGGAACCACTGACAGGACTTTTATACATCTATGCAATCGCAATCAACCTCATCGGCTTTACCGTCATGGGCAGGGATAAAAAGAAGGCGCAGCGGAACGAGTACCGCATGAAAGAGAGTACCTTATGGCAGGTTGCCATTTTGGGGGGGAGTGTAGGAGCTTTTCTCGGGATGAAAGTTTTCCGTCATAAAACAAAGCACACCCTGTTCGCTTTTGGGTTCCCTATTTTAGCCATGCTCCACAGTTTCCTGTTTATCTGGCTGAACGGGAAATGGTAGAATCCAAAGTTTTCATTCTTTAACCCATCTCCTTCACATACTATATAAAGAGTGCGTATAAACAGCTTAGAAAGCAGAAGGAGGTCACCTTTGCCATGGACGAACGGTTGGTTGCTGCATTCGCCTTCATGGAAGCAAGCGGGTATCTGGCACCTGTTCTGTTTATCTTGTTTCATATTTTGAGGCAATTTTTGTTCATTCCGGTAGCCCTTGTATGCATGGCAGGAGGAGTGCTGTTCGGAAGTATATTCGGCACTCTGTATTCTTTAATCGGATTAACGCTCTTATCTGTCACTTTTTATTTTGTTATCAAGAGCTTCACATCTTTTTATGAAAAACTCATGAGACTGAAGGAGAAGTGGTTTGGAAGAAATGCCACGCTTACGACCGGTCAAATTGCGGTCCTCAGGTTAATTCCTTTTGTTCATTATCAGCTCCTCAATCTCTGTTTACTTGAGCGCAAGAAACAACTGAAAGCATTTGTTCGTGCCTCTGTCATCTCAAACATTCCCCTGGCGTTCTTTTACACGGTATTTGGTCAATACATCAAACAATTCTCCCCACCTATCCTTGTCATGATTTTCCTTGGACTGATTGTCCTCTTTTACCTTTTAAGAGAGAAAGTAAGAGTGATCCAATGGAGGGAGTTCTTTCCAGGCAAATAAAAAAAATGGCCCGTGGGCCATTTTTTAATGTTTCTTTTTAAGGAACTCATGAATCGGGCTTTTCCAATCCAGCTTTGCATTAGGGTATCTTTCTTTGATCTCATTCTCAAGGTAGTGAAAATCTTCCTGGCTCAGCCCTTTTAGTGAAGAAGGTTTCGTTGACCAGACAAAGATGGAAACCACCTCGAAGGATGTATCCGTCGTCCCTAAGTATTTTTCCCCTTCAAACAGAACTCCCTTATACGTAATATGGAAATTCTTCCGTACATTTTCCTGATCATCGAGAAAGTAAAAACGCTTCTGCTCCTGGGCAAGTTCCAGCTTTCGCTTTGGATCCATGATATATTTCACACTGCGGTATAAAAGATAAAGGATGAGGAAAAAGATGACCAAACGAATAAGCCAAAGCATAACCATTACCTCCCTAGGCATAAGTCTTCTCCCTTATTTACGATTTAAAAAGAAAAAGGTTTCGTTTTATTTAAAATTCATATGAAAATTTGTCATACTAAGGGAGAAGACAAGAAAAAAGAAACCTTGTAGGGGGAGACAGGCATGAATATTGAAAGATTATTACATATGCAAAAACAACTGGACCAACATATCGAAGAAGAGCATGGATTAGAAAATGTGGATTTAGTGGAGAAGAAGATCCTGGCCCTGCTGGTTGAAGTGGGAGAATTGGCAAATGAGACGAGAAGCTTTAAGTTTTGGAGTAAGAAATCATCTTCATCGAAAGGTGTGATCCTTGAAGAATTCGTAGATGGTATCCATTTCATCCTGTCGTTGGGACTTGAAATCGGCATTCAGGAATTTGACCTCGGGGAAACCAACTATGCCAATGAGGATGTAACGAAACAGTTCCTGGATGTATTCAAAGCGGCCAACCAGTTTGCAGAAGAGCGGTCCGTCGGTCACTTCCAGGAATTGTTCCGGCAATATGTGTATTTGGGTGAGCTGTTGGGATTCTCCCACGAAGAGGTCCTCGATGCTTATGTAAAGAAGAATGAAGTGAATTATAATCGCCAAAAAGAAGGATATTAAAGAGTGGAACCTTTTCCCGTTTGGAGATGGTTTTGAAGAAACGGGCAGTTTTTAGTATAATGAGAGGTATAACTATTTAGGGGGTCGAAATAATGACGAAATTAGATGAGACATTGACCATGCTCAAGGATTTAACCGATGCAAAAGGTGTGCCGGGTAATGAGCGTGAAGCAAGGAACGTAATGAAGCGATACATAGAGCCTTTTGCCGATGAAATCACTACAGATAACCTGGGAAGCCTGATTGCTAAAAAAGTCGGGGACGAGGACGGACCTAAGATCATGGTGGCTGGACACCTGGATGAAGTCGGTTTTATGGTGACTCAAATCGATAAAAAGGGGTTCCTTCGTTTTCAGACTGTCGGCGGCTGGTGGTCACAGGTCATGCTAGCCCAGCGCGTCACGATCGTAACGGACAAGGGTGAGGTTACGGGTGTGATCGGATCGAAACCGCCCCATATCCTTTCTCCTGAAGCCCGTAAGAAAGCAGTTGATATCAAAGATATGTTTATCGATATCGGAGCTTCAAGCCGTGAAGAAGTACAAGAATGGGGAGTGAAGCCAGGAGATATGGTCGTCCCTTATTTCGAATTCACGGTGATGAACAACGAAAAGATGCTGCTTGCGAAAGCATGGGATAACCGGATCGGCTGTGCGATTGCCATCGATGTACTGAAAAACCTGAAAGATGAAAAACACCCGAACGTGGTATACGGCGTAGGGACCGTCCAGGAAGAAGTGGGCCTTCGCGGAGCGAGAACCTCTGCTGCCAAGATCCAGCCTGACATTGCCTTTGGCGTGGACGTCGGGATTGCAGGAGATACACCTTGCATTTCTGAAAAAGATGCAGCGAGCAAAATGGGTGAAGGTCCACAGATCATCCTCTACGATGCATCCATGGTGTCCCATAAAGGTCTTCGGGACTTTGTGACCGATACGGCTGACGAACATAACATCCCGTATCAATTCGATTCCATTGCAGGAGGAGGGACGGATTCAGGAGCGATCCATCTGACTGCCAATGGAGTTCCTGCTTTATCCATCACCATTGCAACCCGCTATATCCATTCTCACGCTGCGATGCTACATCGTGATGATTACGAAAATGCCGTTAAACTGATTACGGAAGTCATCAAGAAGCTGGATAAGGATGCAGTAGCTAACATTACCTTTGATTAACCAAAAAAAGATGCTGGTGATTCACCAGCATCTTTTTTTGTAGGCTCAATTTCCAATGGTTGTTGCATTTTATTCTGTATGATTAGGGGAAGTGAATCGCTTGCAGCTAACGGATCGCGGTCGAGACTCAAGCTTTGCAGAACGAGAGCCTCGCGGAAAGCGAGCATTCTGGAGGTGCCATCTTCTTAAGAATGACAACAATCCTTACTAAAACTCTCTATGATGGGTCATTAGAAAGCAATCCTTTCAGATGGCATCAGATTGGCTCCGATCGTCTTTTTAATAATCCGTATGGCACTTTCATTATCCTCCTCTGTTTCTGAAGCCATGCAATCCCTGGGTATGGACAATCCGTATTCTCTCATATAGGCATCGTTGGCTGTGTAGAGCACACATATGTCGCCGGCAATTCCTGTGAGAATCAGGTGGTTGACGCCCAGCTGATGAAGGAGGATGTCAAGCTGGGTTCCGAAAAAACAGGAATGCTTCGGTTTGATGATGAAATAATCATCTTGATCAGGGTGGAGCTTCTCGATGACCGCTTTCCCTTTGCTCTTTTCACAGTGTGTGATGATGTCATTCATATTGTCCTGCCATAACCCATAATTATCATTCACATAAATGACGGGTATTCCTGATTTCTTCGCCCTCTGCTTGAGCTCATGTATGTTTCCTGCGATTTCAAGGGTGTTTTCGAACAATTCATCCCCGCCATGGAAATCAAATGTATTGATCATATCAATGATGAGTAAGGCCGTTTTATCCCTGCTCATGATTCATTCCACCTTTCTCTCTTTGTCTCTTCCTTACCACTGAAAGAGGCGAACCCAAACCACCTTACGAGAGAAAAGGGAGGGATGAATGGAACCACATAAACAAAGGCAACCCCTGTCCAGGATTGCCCTTGTCATTACTGTGTTTGTTGCTGCTGCAATGATTCCTCTAATGTTTCGAGAACCATTTTTTGTTCCTGGGGATCAGCGTTCTGCCAGAAGACTTCAAGGAGTACACCCAGTCCGGGAAGAGTTTTCTCTTCTCCTCCCTGGATCGCATCGACGATGGTGTCTCTCAATTCGTCCTGGTTGTTACCAGAAACGTTGTGTATGATTGCTTTACGTAAGTTAAGATTCATCACACATTTCTCCTTTTTGCTAGGATGAGGAATTCATTGTTATCTTGTCTCAAATTGAATTTATTATGTATGAAAGTTAAGGTATAATGAGACCTTGACTAGTACGCTAAAGGAGCGGATACGATTGAAGTATATTCAATCCTCGAAAAATCCTGTGGTAAAGCAGTGGAAGAAATTATTGACCAAAAAAGAGCGGGATCTCACCCGTACCTATATCATTGAAGGATTCCATCTTGTCGAAGAAGCATTGAAGCAGGAGGATACAGTCCTTGAACTGATCCTGGTGGAAGGAACCGACCTTCCCCGCAAATGGCCGGTGGATTCAATTTCCATGACGACAGTGTCAGATGAAGTGGGGAAGGTCCTGTCAGATACCGAGACATCTCAGGGGATCTTTGCCATTTGTAAGCAAAAAGAAGACGAGCATGACCTTGAAAAAGCCAACACATTCATGATCCTGGATGGTCTGCAGGATCCGGGGAACATCGGGACGATCATCCGCACAGCCGATGCGGCGGGAATGGATATGGTCGTGTTGGGCAAGGGGACGGTGGATCCCTACAATCCTAAAGTGTTAAGGTCAGCCCAGGGAGGACACTTTCATATTCCTATCGTCAGAAGGGACCTTACAGAAACGATAGCGGCCCTGAAAGAACGGGATATTCCTGTTTACGGAACGGCCCTGGAAAATGGTGTGGAATATACATCCATTAAGCCGGCATCTTCATATGCTCTGATCGTAGGGAACGAAGGGAATGGCATGTCGAAGGACCTCCTGACGGAAACGGACCAGAACCTCTACATCCCCATTTACGGTAAGAGTGAATCATTGAACGTAGCGATTGCCTCGGGCATTTTGCTGTACTATTTTAAAAATGGGCAGTGAATTCCTTGAAAAGGTTTGAATTTTGCTGGGAAATTCACTATAATAATGCACATATAATGAAAAGACGTTGAAAGAGGAAAGTAGCACATGACCTTCTTTAAGGGAGAGAATGCCCTGGACTGTAAGCATTCTTAAGAAAGCATAGTGTGAAGATTTCACCTCTCGAGTTGGCATCGGGACCATTCTCCCAGTAAGAATGTAAAGATGCTCCGGCATAAGCCGTTATCCGAATGAAGTGAGTATGTCCCTGTGGATATGCTTATAAGGGTGGTACCGCGATATAAACCTCGTCCCTTTTTGGGGATGGGGTTTTTTTATTTGTTCAGGTTTGGATAAACCCTTCAGATGATGATTCGGACGATATACATTAAAGGAGGAAGAATAATGGAGGATAAATTACGATCCCTTCAACAGGAAGCAATCGAAAAGGTGAATGAAGCACAGGATCTAAAGGAATTGAACAATATCCGTGTAGCTTATTTAGGCAAAAAAGGGCCAGTAACGGAAGCGTTAAAAGGAATGGGGAAACTTTCAGCTGAGGAGCGCCCAAAGATGGGGGCCCTTGCCAATGAAGTGCGTGGAGCCATTACAGAGACGATTGAAGCGAAGCAGGCCGTTCTTGAGAAAGAAGCGGTGGAAAAGAAGCTTCAATCTGAAACGATTGATGTGACGTTACCTGGACGCCCTGTTAAAAAGGGAAATCACCATCCGTTGACGATGATTGTGGAAGAAATTGAAGATTTATTTATCGGAATGGGCTATACCGTTGCAGAAGGACCGGAAGTGGAAAAGGATTATTATAACTTTGAAGCCCTGAACCTTCCGAAGGGACACCCGGCCCGTGACATGCAGGATTCCTTCTACATCACGGAAGAAACTCTTCTGCGTACTCACACGTCTCCGGTTCAAGCGCGAACGATGGAGATGGCGAAGGGCAAAGGTCCCATCAAGATCATCTGTCCCGGAAAAGTGTATCGCCGTGATACGGATGACGCCACACACTCTCATCAATTCACCCAAATTGAAGGGCTTGTCATTGATGAAGACATCCGCATGAGTGATTTAAAAGGAACCCTCCAGGTGTTCGCGAAGAAAATGTTTGGGGAAGATCGTGAAATCCGCCTGCGTCCGAGTTTCTTCCCATTCACGGAGCCATCCGTTGAAATGGATATTTCCTGTAAAATCTGTGGTGGAAAAGGCTGCCGCGTTTGTAAGGGAACCGGCTGGATCGAAATTCTCGGTGCAGGGATGGTTCACCCGAATGTTCTTGAAATGGCTGGATTCGATTCAAAGAAATACACAGGCTTTGCATTCGGTATGGGGCCTGAACGTATTGCTATGCTGAAATACGGGATTGACGATATCCGTCATTTCTACACAAACGACACTCGCTTTGTGACACAGTTCGGAACAGAAGAGTAAAGAAAATCGATAGGAGGCACTAACACATGTTTGTTTCATATAAATGGTTGGAGAATTATGTAGACTTATCAGGTGTCACACCTGAAGAGTTAGCAGAGAAGATTACGAGAAGCGGGATTGAAGTCGAAGGTGTTGAACGGATCGGGGAAGGAATCAAAAATGTCGTTGTCGGCCATGTCCTGCAATGCGAGCCTCATCCTGATGCAGATAAGCTGAATAAATGCCTGGTGGATGTAGGAGAAGAAGAACCGGTTCAAATCATTTGCGGTGCGCCCAATGTAGCAAAAGGACAAAAAGTGGCGGTTGCAAAGGTTGGTGCCATTCTTCCTGGTAACTTCAAAATCAAGAAAGCCAAGCTGCGCGGAGAAGCTTCCCATGGAATGATCTGTTCCCTGCAGGAGCTCGGTGTGGAAGGAAAGCTTGTACCGAAAGAGCATGCAGAAGGAATTTATGTATTCTCGGATGATGCTGAAGTAGGAAAGGATGCCGTAGAATTACTGAATCTCGACGACGCGGTTCTTGAACTCGGCTTAACACCGAATCGTTCTGATTGCTTGAGCATGCTCGGAGTGGCATATGAAGTGGCAGCCATTTTGGACCGGGATGTAAAGCTTCCTGCAACACAGGTGTCTGAAATCAGCGAAAAGGCTTCGGATTATATATCCGTAAACGTTGAGGCAAAAGAAGATAACCCACTTTACGGGGCGAAGATCATCAAAAATGTCAACATCGGTCCATCCCCTCTATGGATGCAAAATGCGTTGATTTCAGCAGGGATCCGTCCCCATAACAACGTAGTCGATATCACCAACTACGTGTTATTGGAATATGGTCAGCCCCTTCACGCCTTTGACTATGACCGCCTCGGGTCAAAAGAGATCCTGGTCCGCCGTGCAAAGGATGGGGAAACTTTCGTCACGCTGGATGATACAGAAAGAACCCTTTCAAGCAGCCAGCTGGTCATTACAAATGGTACTGAACCTGTTGCCCTTGCCGGAGTGATGGGAGGAGCCGATTCAGAAGTCCAGAACGATACAACGACTGTCCTTCTGGAAGCCGCCTACTTCACTGGTGCGATTGTGAGAGGGGCTTCGAAAGATCACGCTCTTCGCAGTGAAGCGAGCACCCGCTACGAAAAGGGAGTGGACCCTGACCGCGTCTTGAAAGCAGGCGAAAGAGCCGCTCAACTGATGGCAGAATACGCACAGGGTGAAGTGCTTGAAGGCACTGTCCTGTTTAACGAGTTGGCCGTTGAACCTGTAAAAGTTGAGATTACGTTAGAGAAGATCAATTCTTCGCTTGGTACGTCGATTTCAATGGAGACAGTGGAAGAAATCTTCCGCCGCCTTCAATTTGACGTTGAAGTCAATGGAGAAACGTTTGTTGTCACAGCACCTACAAGAAGAGGGGACATTACCATCCCGGAAGATCTCCTTGAAGAAGTGGCCCGTCTATTCGGATATGACAACCTGCCACTGACTCTGCCAAAAGGGGAAGCGACACCTGGAGGATTAACGAATCACCAGTTGAAACGTCGTACGGTCCGCCGTTATCTGGAGGGGGCAGGACTTCTTCAGGGCATCACCTATTCCCTGACAAATGAAAAGAAAGCCACCCAATATGCATTGGACGTTAGAGAGCCTGTCCGCCTATTGATGCCGATGAGTGAAGAGAGAAGCAATCTCCGCTTAAGCATCATTCCACAGCTCCTTGAAGTGCTTTCCTACAACAAAGCGCGTCAAAATGACTCCCTTGCTTTTTATGAAGTGGGATCTGTCTTCTTGCAGGAATCGGGAGAAGAACTGCCTAAGGAAGAAGAACATATTGCCGGAGCCCTTACAGGCCTGTGGCACCTTCATCCATGGCAGGGTGAAAAGAAGCCTGTGGACTTCTACGTGGCGAAAGGGATCCTTGAAGGGATGTTTGAAGAAATCGGCATCAGGGAAGCCATTACGTTCCGTCAGGCGACGGTTGACGGGATGCACCCTGGCAGAACGGCTGAAATTCTGTTGGACGATGAAGTAGTCGGATTTGTCGGCGCGATCCATCCGGAAGCGGAAAAAGACATGGACTTGAATGAAACGTATGTATTCGAACTGAAGGCGTCTCCTATGTTCCATTATGAAAAGCCGGCATTGAGCTACACACCGATTCCTCGTCATCCATCGATCACAAGAGACATCGCCCTTGTCGTGGATAGTGAAGTGAAAGCCGGAGAACTGGCGGCCATCATCAAGGAAGCTGGAGGAAAACTTCTCAAGGAAGTTTCCGTCTTCGATCTTTATGAAGGCGAGCATATGGAAGCTGGGAAGAAATCCCTGGCGTTCTCTTTAAAATACTTCGATCCGGCTAAGACATTGACCGATGAAGAGGTAGTCAAAGTGCATGACCATGTACTGGAAATGGTGAAAGAAAAAGCGGGAGCGGAATTGAGAGGATAATTCCATTCTTTATGTGAGGTGTCAGACTTGTTCTGGCATCTTTTTTTGTATGGGGAGTTTGCCTGTTGAAAAATGAAAGGAATTCAACAGGTAAAATAAGCATGATCTTTAACAGTTAAAATATCTATCAAATTTCCCTGTCAAAAAAAAAAACACAAAACAAAAGCCCCATCCAAAAACCCGATGGGACCTCATCCTTATTTACCAACCAACCTCATCGCCTTCCCGCTATTCGCGAAATGCCATTTGGTCATGGACTTCAGCTCTTCCATCCCTTTCCGTTGGATGATTTTCGCTGCTGCTACATCAACATGCTTTCCGGCACCTTTAGGTATGTCCACGCCAGCTCTTGCACTCAACTTGTCCATTTCCTTCAAGAAGGCATAACGGGCAATGATCGAGGCGGCTGCCACAGCGAGATGGATGCTTTCACCTTTTGTGCTGAAATACACGCGATCTCTTTGGATTTTCTTTTGAGCAGAAACATGCTTAAAGTATGTATTCTTTTCCACGAACTGATCGATCAAGATGCCATCCGGCTGTTCAGGATCCATCTTTTCTAACAGTTTCAGGATCGCCTGATTGTGCAACAGGGCTTTCATCTTCCCTTGCGTCATCCCTTTTTCCTGCAACTCATTGTATTTGGGGTTATGGAGGGTGAGCAGGGAATACGGGATGGTTGAAATGAGATCCCTAGCAATCTTGATGATTTGAGGATCCGATAAGTTTTTGGAATCCTTGACCCCAAGCTCCTTCATGAGTGGGATATGCTCCTTCTTCACATAGGCGCTCACCACCGTGATAGGACCGAAAAAGTCACCGGTCCCTACTTCATCTGATCCTATGACGGACCATTGGGCAAAGTTTTCAGGGAGCGCCGTCGTTCCTTTGGAAGGTGATTTCACCTTCGGCCCGCTTGCGCCCCACTGGCTTGATTCTCCTTCCCCGTTTGCCCCTTGAAACAACACTTTACCTGACTTATAGGCGGTGATTGTACATCCTGACGGCTTAGCTACAAAAACGGCCCCTGGCGGACGTTTCTCCGTTAATACGTTTCCGTAGTGAGCTTTCATTTTCTCGATCGTTTCTTTCGTTGCTTGTATGACGGTATTGGCCAAATCTCTCTCTCCTTATGACAAAAATCTTCGTATTATTAAAAAATGTGAGCTTTAATGACAAATTCCTTCCAAAATCAGAAGAAATCATGGTATGATTATGTTTAGGATTCTTAGGAATAGGGGGCTTTCAGGTTGTCTGAAGAACAAAAAAATCGCACCACTGTAGACATATATGGTCAACAATATACGATTGTTGGAACTGAATCAACTAGTCAAATTCGATATGTTTGTTCTAAAGTGGATGACAAGATGAGAGAAATAAACTCCATGAATCCCTCTCTCGATACAAGCAGGCTGGCCGTTCTGACAGCTGTGAATGCCGTGAACGATTATCTCAAACTCCAGGAAAGGTTTGAGGAGCTCGAACGAGAAATTAAACGATTAAAGGATTGAAAAAAAGATGCTGGATTTAGCTTTATTGATCATCCTGGTGATGGGATTTTTAATAGGTTTAAAACGTGGATTCATCTTGCAGATCATCCACATATTCGGATTTATTGTTTCTTTTATTGTAGCATACATATATTATGAACAGCTTGCACCTAAGTTAACTTTATGGATTCCATACCCCGTATTGGACGAGCAGTCCACGTTAAACATGATTTTTGAGTCGACCAATTTAGATCAGTCTTATTATCGTGTCATTGCGTTTGCCATCATATTCTTTGCGGTCAGGATCATTCTGCAGATCATCGGGTCCATGCTTGACTTCGTTGCACATCTTCCACTATTGAAGCAGTTAAATGTACTGGGTGGGGGGATATTGGGCTTTGTAGAGTCATACTTAATGATTTTCATTCTATTATACATTGCCGTTTTACTGCCGATTGAACCGGTACAAAACCTGATCAATAACTCATTTATTGCACAAGCGATGGTGAAAAATACCCCTGTTTTCTCTGAAATGGTGAAATCATGGTGGATTGAATATGTAGCCTGAAAGGGGCTGACTATAAGTATGAAACTCACAATCGGTAGGCTGATTCCTAACGTGAGTGATCTGCTTATAAGTCAGTCTTTTTTCTTTTTTGAGCAATTTTGCTACTATATAGATGGAGCCGTATGTTTTTGAAGAGCTCATTTAATCCAATCGAGAAGGTGAATCTCTTGAATAAAAAAGATATTATTACATTATTGGAACAAATTGCGATATATATGGAATTGAAAGGCGAAAATTCATTTAAGATATCGGCCTACCGAAAAGCGGCTGCAGCCCTTGAGAATGACGACCGGAGCCTGCAGGAAATCAGTGACTTCACGAAGCTCGGCGGGATCGGAAAAGGAACGGCCGGTGTGATTGAAGAGTACATAAAGGAAGGAACATCATCTGTTCTCGAAGAGCTGAAGGAGGAGGTTCCGAAGGGATTGATCCCCCTCCTTCAATTACCGGGGCTAGGCGGTAAGAAAATCGCCAAGCTTTACAGTGAGCTTGGCGTGGAAAGTATGGAAGAATTGGAAAGTGCGTGCCGGGCTAATAAAGTACAAGGGTTAGCGGGCTTCGGAAAGAAAACGGAAGAAAAGATCCTCCTTTCCATTGAACAGGTTGGAAAGAGGCCTGACCGCCTGCCGATTGCCTTTATGAATGGGGTGGCCGAGGAGATTGAAGGCTATCTTACAGAGATGGACAGCATCAAGACGTTTTCGAGGGCTGGAAGCTTAAGGAGAATGAGAGAAACGATCAAGGACCTTGATTTCATCATCTCGACAGAACAACCCCAAAAAGTGAAGGAAGAGCTGCTTAAGCTTCCAAATATCGTTGAAACCATTGCGGCAGGTGAGACTAAAGTTTCCCTGACTCTTACCTATCAATGGGATGTAAGCATCGACTTCAGAATCGTGAAGCCTGAAGAGTTTGCCACGGCCCTGCATCATTTCACCGGATCAAAAGACCATAATGTCCGCATGCGCCAGCTGGCCAAGGAGCGTGGAGAAAAGATCAGTGAATATGGCGTCGAAAATAGCGAAACGGGTGAAGTGAAGACATTTGAAACCGAGGAAGAATTCTATCACCATTTCAATCTGCCTCTGATCCCGCCGGAGCTTAGGGAAGACGGAAAAGAGGTGGAGGACTTCCATAAGGATTATCCCCTCATCACGTTAGAAGATATAAAAGGCGACCTTCATATGCACACTACCTGGTCCGACGGTGCATTCTCCATTGAAGAAATGGTTGAGGCGTGCAGAGCCAAAGGATATCACTATATGGCCATCACCGATCACTCCCAATACTTACGAGTGGCGAATGGACTCACGACAGAACGTTTACTAAAACAAATCGATGAAATTAAAGAAATCAATAAAAGGTATGACGATATAGAAGTGCTTTCTGGAATTGAGATGGATATTCTGCCTGACGCCTCTTTAGATTATGAGGACGAGATTCTTGAAAAAGTGGACCTGGTCATCGCCTCGATCCATTCAAGCTTTTCCCAGTCACAGGATAAAATCATGGAGCGATTAACCACGGCCCTGAAGAGTGCCCATGTGGATATCATCGCCCATCCAACGGGGAGAATCATTGGCCGCAGGGATGGGTATGACGTAGATATGGATCTCCTCATCCAGCTCGCGAAAGAAACCGGTACGGCCTTAGAGCTCAATGCGAATCCCAATCGGCTTGACCTGTCTGCCGAGCATATAAAGAAAGCCCAGGAACAGAATGTGAAACTCGTTATCAACACGGATGCACACAGTACCGATCACCTGGAATTCATGAAGATTGGGATCGGAACGGCACGTAAAGGCTGGATCAAAAAAGAAACGGTGATCAATACCTGGGACAAACAGGAGCTCATTCAATTCATTAAGCGAAACTGATAAAAGGTGGAATACATTCCGTGAATTCTAAAGTATTAAAGACGCTAGAGTTTGATAAGATCAAAGAATTGTTAAAGCAATATGCTGCATCTGCCCTCGGCCATGCACGGGTCTCAGCCCTTATGCCGTCCGTTGCGTATGAGGAGATTACAGCACTGCATGAAGAGACAGATGAAGCCATGACCATCCTTAGGCTGAAGGGGCATGCCCCATTAGGAGGGATCTTCGATATCCGTCCCCATGTCAAGCGTGCCCAAATTGGCGGGATGCTGTCTCCTTCAGAATTTGTTCAAGTGGCCAGCACCATCCGGGCAAGCAGGAAGCTGACTCTTTTTGTTGAAGAGCTCATGGAAGAAGAGGTGGACATCCCCCTCCTGCAAGAGAAAATCGGCAGCGTCATCCCTCTTCCCTACTTAGAGCAGGATATCAGGAAAGTCGTTGACGACAACGGGGAAATCCTGGACACAGCCAGCGAAGCACTCCGAACGATCCGGACCCAGCTCCGGGCGAACGAAGGGCGGATCAGGGAGAAGCTTGAACGGATGATCCGTTCATCCAACGCTCAAAAAATGTTATCCGATGCCATCATCACGATCCGGAATGACCGTTACGTGATTCCTGTCAAACAGGAATACAGAGGTCAATACGGCGGGATCATTCATGATCAATCATCGTCAGGTCAGACCTTATTCATTGAACCGGAAGCAATCGTACAGCTGAATAATCAGCTTCGCGAGCTTCGATTAAAAGAACAGACAGAAATTGAAAAGATCCTGCAGGAACTTTCCGAAAGCGTCCAGCAAGCAGGTGAAGAGCTGCTTCTGATCGTCAGTGTCTTATCAGACATTGATTTCATGTTTACCAAAGCGAAATTCGGACGCTCCATAAAAGGATCAAAGCCGACCATCAACAATGAAAGACGAATAAAGCTGAATAAAGCACGCCATCCTCTCCTGCCTATGGATGAGGCGGTGGCCAATGACATAGAGCTTGGGGACCAGTTCTCCTCCATCGTCATTACGGGACCAAATACCGGGGGGAAAACCGTTACTCTGAAAACACTGGGATTGACGAGTTTGATGGCCCAGTCCGGTCTTCCGATCCCTGCCATGGACGGATCTGAGGTGGGGATCTTCAAGACCATTTACGCTGATATAGGAGATGAGCAGTCCATTGAACAAAGCTTGAGTACCTTCTCTTCTCATATGGTCAATATTGTAGACATCCTCCAAAAAGTCGATCATGACAGCTTGGTGCTGTTCGATGAGCTGGGTGCGGGAACGGATCCGCAGGAAGGGGCAGCCCTGGCCATTTCCATCCTGGATGAAGTCCATGGCACAGGGGCAAGAGTGGTAGCCACGACCCATTACCCTGAGTTGAAAGCGTACGGGTATAACCGGGACGGCGTCGTGAATGCAAGCGTGGAATTTAATGTCGAAACATTAAGCCCTACCTATAAGCTATTGCTCGGTGTTCCGGGAAGAAGTAATGCCTTTGAGATTTCAAAGCGCCTCGGGCTTTCCGATTCAGTCATCCAAAGGGCGAAATCCCATATCGGGACCGACAGCAAAGAAGTGGAAAATATGATTGCTTCCCTGGAAGACAGCAGGCGTCAAGGTGAACGTGAGCTGGAGGAAGCCCATGAGCTGTTAAAGCAGGCGGAAAAGATGCATAAGGATATGCAGAAACAAATGATGGAGTATTATGAGAAGAAGGATACTCTTTACGAAAAGGCCCAGCAAAAAGCAAGTGAAGTCGTTGAAAAAGCGAAAGCCGAAGCTGAACAAGTGATCAAAGACTTACGGAAAATGCAGCATGAAAAATCAGCACAGATCAAAGAGCATGAACTCATTCAGGCTAGAAAACAGCTGGAGGAAGCTGCACCGGATTTAAAAGTGTCGGGCAAAAAGAAAAAAGCCAATCAAACCCAGCATGAGTTAAAGCCGGGGGACGAAGTCAAAGTATTAAGCTTTGACCAGAAAGGCCACCTGGTAGAGCGGGTGTCTGCGAAAGAATGGCAGGTACAGATGGGCATCATGAAAATGAAAGTGAAAGAATCAGACCTTGAATTTATCCAGTCTCAACAAAAGGTGGAAACCAAGCCGCTGGCAACGGTGAAAGGAAAAGATTTTCATGTCAGCCTTGAACTTGATCTGCGCGGGGAGAGGTTTGAAAATGCCCTTTCCAGAGTCGAGAAATACATCGATGACGCACTTCTTGCCGGATACCCCCGCGTTTCCATCATTCATGGGAAAGGGACTGGAGCTCTAAGGCAGGGTGTACAGGAATACTTGAAAAATCACCGGTCCGTTAAAAACATCCGATTCGGAGATGCAGGCGAAGGTGGAACGGGAGTCACAGTCGTACAATTCAAATAAGACTTCTTGAGGCAGCAGGCGGAGTGCTCAAATGTGAAAACAGGTTAAATATTGCAGTAAAGGGAGCTTGCGATGGAGAACTTTTGGGAAAATGAATTTGTCCAGACGACTGGCAATTACAGTGTGGTCATTTTATGTTTGATTCTTTTTTTGGCTATATTTGAACTGGTCACAAAGTATCGGAATTGGGAAGAAATTAAAAAAGGAAATGTGGCTGTGGCCATGGCAACGGGAGGGAAAATATTTGGGATCGCCAATATTTTCCGTCATTCCATCAGCCATAATGATACGATCCTGACCACAATCGGATGGGGTGTATTCGGCTTCTTCCTACTGCTCATCGGCTATTTCATTTATGAATTTCTCACACCCAAGTTTAAGATCGATGAAGAAATTGCAAATGATAACCGTGCGGTCGGATTCATTTCATTGGTCATATCAGTTGGTTTATCCTATGTTATAGGGGCCGGTATATCGTAAGGAGAGGGAAATATGGAAACATTGGCTAAGGTACTACTCACATTATGCGGCGCATTCCTCGTCGTAGGCATCATTTATATGGTGTTCTTTACGTAAAACATGGAGGGGCTTCTCTATAAAAGCGGACAGGTGATGGATAGTGGAATGTGTGAAAAGGGAATGGAACAAAACCGGAACGCATCAAGAAAGGAAACTTCTTAGGAAGCTAAATATCCATCATTGGTTCTCAGTTCAGACATGTTGAGAACCAATAATAAAAGATAAGAATATAGATGTATTCTAAAATAATAATAATGGACAATCAGGCTGTCATATGGTTAATTGGGCAGTCTTTTTTCTTTGGGGAATTCACCTGGAGGGAAGGTCAAGCCTGAAGGATAGGAGAAAAGTATGGTGCAGACGGATTTCAAATTGTAACTGGAGTCCCCTTATATTATAATAGTGAATAGAATAAATTTTCTAAATATTCACAAGGAGGGATTACAATGAACAAACCATGGTTTGCAGAATATCCAGCTGAAGTTCCCACTGAGCTCAATCTTACTGAAAAACCGCTCCAGTCCTATTTAACTGAGGCGGCTGGTCTGTATAACAGTAAAGTGGCCATTGAATTTATGGGTAAGGAAATGACCTATAAAGAATTACATGAATCTGCTCTCAAGTTCGCCCACTATCTAAAAACGTTAGGAATCGAGAAGGGTGACCGGGTGGCGATCATGCTTCCGAATACGCCTCAATCAGTGATCGCATACTATGGCATTCTCTACGCGGGTGGAGTCGTCGTACAAACCAATCCATTGTACATGGAGAGGGAAATCGAATACCAAATGAAGGACTCCGGTGCCAAGGTGATCCTGACATTGGATATTTTATACCCGAGAGTATCGAAAGTGATGAAGGACACCGATCTTGAACACATTATTGTAACCGCTATCAAAGACTACCTTCCTTTTCCAAAGAATCTCATCTACCCATTCATTCAGAAGAAACAATACGGCATTGTAGTAAAAGTGGACCATGCCGGACAGAATCATTTATTTACCGAGATCATGAAAACATCCAAAGCAGAAAGCACCGAGCATGCATTCGATTTTGAAAATGATATTGCCCTCCTGCAATACACAGGCGGAACGACTGGCTTCCCGAAAGGGGTCATGCTCACTCACAGGAACCTTGTTGCCAATGCTTCCATGTGTGATGCCTGGCTCTATAAGTGTAAAAAAGGAGAGGAACGCGTGCTGGGGATCCTCCCGTTCTTTCATGTATACGGGATGACGGCCGTTATGATCTTATCCGTCATGCAGGGATATAAAATGATCTTACTGCCTAAATTCGATCCTGAAACAACGCTCAATACCATTCAAAAGCAGAAGCCGACCCTTTTCCCTGGAGCACCGACCATCTACATCGGTTTGTTGAATCATCCGGAGCTGAGTAAATACGATTTATCCTCCATCGATTCCTGCCTCAGTGGAAGTGCCCCGCTCCCTGTTGAAGTGCAGCAGCAATTTGAAGACGTGACGGGAGGTAAACTGGTTGAGGGGTATGGTTTGACTGAGTCGTCACCTGTTACCCATTCCAATTTCCTATGGGATAAAGAAAGAATAAAGGGAAGCATCGGTGTGCCATGGCCGAGTACAGATGCAGCTATCCACTCACTGGAAACAGGGGAACCGCTTCCTCCGAATGAGATCGGTGAAATCGTTGTGAAAGGCCCTCAGGTAATGAAAGGGTACTGGAACAGACCAGAGGAAACAGAACAGACATTGAAGGATGGCTGGCTGTTGACAGGTGATTTAGGTTATATGGATGAGAAGGGATACTTTTATGTGGTGGACCGCAAGAAAGATATGATCATCGCCGGAGGCTTTAATATCTATCCACGGGAAATCGAGGAAGTCCTTTATGAACATCCAGCGATCCAAGAGGTTGTAGCAGCGGGTGTGCCTGATGCGTACAGGGGGGAAACGGTGAAGGCATATGTGGTCCTGAAAGAAGGGGAAACCCTCACAGAAGAAGAACTCAATGAATTTGCCCGTAAATTCCTGGCTGCGTACAAGGTACCGCGTATATATGAATTCAGAAAAGAACTGCCGAAAACGGCTGTAGGAAAAATCTTACGCAGGGCACTTGTAGATGAGGAGCGTAAAAAGATAGAGGAAGAACAAAAAACAAGTTAATGAACACCATTGGGCTTTTTCTTTTTGCCGAATCCTTGGACAAGGCATCTTTTCTTGACAATGAAGGAGAAAAATTTTATTATAAAAATATGAATGAATGGTCATTCATATTTTCTTAAGGCAGGTCAAGAGCATATGAAACGGAATAAACCAAAATACAAACAGATTATTGATGCTGCTGTCATTGTTATAGCGGAAAATGGTTACCATCAGGCACAGGTGTCCAAGATTGCCAAACAGGCGGGGGTCGCTGATGGAACGATCTATCTTTATTTTAAAAATAAAGAAGATATCCTGATTTCTTTATTCAGAGAAAAGATGGTCTTATTCGTTGAAAAAATCGAAGAAGTTATAGCAGGAAAACAGACAGTTTCAGAGAAATTATTAGTGATGATAGAAAATCATTGTAAAATTCTGTCGGATGATCACCATCTCGCGATTGTTACCCAATTGGAGTTACGACAATCCAATAAGGAAATCCGCTTGAAGATCAATGATGTGCTAAAGGGCTATCTTCGATTAGTCGATAAAATCCTGATAAGCGGAATTGAAAGCGGGGAGTTCGCGAAGGACCTGGATGTTCGTCTGGCTCGCCAAATGATCTTTGGCACCCTTGATGAAATGGTCACAACGTGGGTGATGAACGATCAGAAATATGATTTAGTCGCTCAAGTCCCTGCCATCCACAAACTATTGCTTCATGGATGTGGGGCAGGAACTCAACAAGTTTAGGGGGATGAATGATGGAAAGTTTATCATGGTCATTAGAAGGAAAGGTTGCAACGGTCCTGATCCAAAGACCTCCTGCTAATGCACTAGCCAGCGGACTCATCAATGAAATCGATTCACTTCTTGATGAGCTTGAAGAAAATGCAGATGTCAGAGTGATCTTGCTGAAAGGTGAGGGACGCTTCTTCTCGGCGGGGGCTGACATCAAGGAATTCACGACGATTGAGAGTGGTGAAGAATTCTCTAAACTGGCGAGAAGGGGCCAGGACGTTTTTGAACGGATGGAGAACTTTTCAAAGCCGATCATAGCAGCCATCCATGGTGCCGCTTTAGGTGGAGGATTGGAGCTGGCAATGGGCTGTCATATCCGATTGGTCAGTGAGAATGCAAAGCTTGGCCTTCCCGAGCTTCAATTAGGGCTTGTGCCCGGGTTTGCAGGTTCACAGCGCCTGCCGAAATTGGTCGGACGGGCAAAAGCGGCAGAAATGCTGTTAACAAGCGATCCGATCAGTGGGTCAGAAGCTGTGGAGTGGGGACTTGCCAATAAGGCTTACCCAGAAGACCAGCTTTTTGATAAAGCAAAGGAAATGGCCGATAAGATTGCCAAGAAAAGCCCGGGGGCAATGAAGGCAGCCATAGAATTATTGAGCTATTCAAAAGACGACCGTTTCTATGAAGGTGTCATGAGAGAAGCGGATATCTTCGGCGATGTCTTTGTGTCAGCAGATGCAAAAGAAGGAATATCGGCCTTTATGGAAAAGCGCGAACCGCACTTTAAAGGCTAGAATACATTCTATTAATATAGTAAACTCATATTGAAGGGCAGTATTGGGTGGAAGTTTCTTTTCAAGCTGCCCATTCATAGGGGATGAATTGTCAAAATCTTTTTAAGGGAAAGAATGTTTACATTATTAGGAGGGACTTACACATGAACATCTATGTACTTTTGAAAAGAACGTTTGATACTGAGGAGAAAATTTCGATCCAAAATGGTCAAATTGCTGAAGATGGAGCTGAATTTATCATAAATCCTTACGATGAATATGCTGTTGAAGAAGCGATTCAAGTCCGTGACGCACACGGTGGGGAAGTGACTGTCGTGACGGTTGGCGGGGAAGAAAGCGAAAAGCAGCTGAGAACCGCGCTTGCCATGGGTGCTGATAAAGCAGTCCTGATCAACACAGAAGATGATCTTGATTACGGTGATCAATTCACTACAGCGAAAATCCTCGCTCATTATTTAAAAGAGCAGGAAGTAGACCTGATCCTTGCAGGTAATGTAGCCATCGACGGTGGATCGGGACAAGTTGGTCCACGTGTAGCGGAACAACTTGACATCCCTTATGTAACAACCATCACGAAATTAGAAATCGATGGTGAAACCGTGACAGTCACTCGTGACGTAGAAGGAGATTCAGAGGTAATCGAAACATCTCTTCCACTTTTGGTGACGGCTCAGCAAGGATTGAACGAACCACGCTATCCTTCACTTCCGGGAATCATGAAAGCGAAGAAGAAGCCTTTAGATGAACTGGAACTGGATGATATGGATTTAGATGAAGATGACGTAGAAGCGAAAACCAAGACAATTGAAATCTACCTTCCACCGAAGAAGGAAGCGGGTAAAGTATTAGAGGGCGAATTGGATGCCCAGGTTTCAGAGCTTGTTTCACTTCTTCGCAATGAAGCGAAAGTTATATAAGGCTAAGGCATACGATTAACTAACATTCAGGGGGTATTTAACATGGCGAGAAAAGTATTAGTACTTGGAGAAGTTCGAGACGGATCATTACGAAATGTTTCCTTTGAAGCAATTGCGGCGGGTAAAACAGTATCTGAAGGCGGAGAAGTTGTTGCGGTTCTGCTTGGCAAGAGTGTAAGCGCTTTAGGAAACGAGATGATTCAGTATGGTGCGGATAAAGTGGTGGTCGTGGAAGACGACAAGCTGGATCAATATACTTCAGATGGCTATTCACAGGCGATCCTTTCTGTGATCGAAGAAGAGAAGCCGGAAGGGATCATCTTTGGGCATACAGCACTGGGGAAAGACTTGTCTCCGAAAGTAGCAGGTAAATTAGGTTCAGGATTGATTTCAGATGCGACGGCCCTTGAGGAAGCTGGTGGAAACCTTGTTTTCACAAGACCGATTTATTCAGGGAAAGCATTCGAAAAGAAAATCGTGACGGATGGATTGATTTTTGCAACGATCCGTCCAAATAACATCGAACCTTTAGGGAAAGATGAGTCCCGTACAGGAGACGTATCGACACTTTCAGTTGATATCAAGGATTTACGTACGATCATCAAAGAAGTTGTTCGCAAAGCCAGCGAAGGGGTGGACCTTTCTGAAGCGAAAGTCATCATCGCCGGTGGACGCGGTGTGAAAAGTGAAGATGGGTTCAACCCACTCAAAGAACTGGCAGATGTACTTGGCGGAGCAGTAGGGGCATCCCGTGGCGCATGTGATGCAGACTACTGTGATTATTCTCTGCAAATCGGTCAAACAGGTAAAGTCGTAACGCCGGACCTGTATATCGCCTGCGGTATTTCAGGAGCCATCCAGCATTTAGCCGGTATGTCGAACTCCAAAGTCATCGTTGCCATCAATAAAGATCCGGAAGCAAACATCTTTAACGTAGCGGATTACGGCATTGTCGGTGATTTATTCGAAGTGGTACCACTCTTGACTGAAGAGTTTAAAAAGCTTAAAGTATCTTCTTAATACCTCCTGACGTTTTATTGTAGCAACGAACGGGTATTGAACATAATAGTAGTAAGAAAAGATAGGGATGCAGCCGTGGCTGCTCCTTATTTTTCTTCCTTTGTATATTCCGTTTTCTCAAGGGAATATTACCTACGAGCAGATTAATAGCATCACGAAAAAAACGGTGATATACTGATGTCATTCAAAGATTTAGGAGGCGCATATATATGGCAATTACACATGCAACTGATCAATCATTTACATCTGAAACAAATTCTGGACTGGTACTGGCGGACTTTTGGGCACCTTGGTGTGGACCTTGTAAAATGATCGCTCCTGTACTGGAAGAGTTAGACGGCGAAATGGGCGACAAAGTAAAAATCGTCAAAGTGGACGTTGATGAGAACCAAGAAACAGCAGGTAAATACGGGGTTATGAGTATCCCTACACTTGTTGTCCTTAAAGATGGCGAAGTAGTTGATAAAGTAATCGGTTTCCAACCTAAGGAAGCTCTTGCTGAACTATTAAACAAACATGCATAATAGGTTCTTTTTAAACCCTGGACTCTTTACAGTCCAGGGTTTTTTATTTGTCGGTGTCCTTTTAGAGAAGGGGATGATCACTCCCGTCGTCTTTGCTCACCATTTGGCTCGTGGCCCACTAAATGTCCATTCCGCCATCATCCCCGCCCACCAACACAAAATTCTTTCCCTTAATCGACCAACACCACCCCCTCCAGGCTCACGTTAGCCAATCATTCATCATTTAATTGATAAAAACCAATGATGAAACACTCCTTTACTGCCAATGATGGACGTCCTCCAATACTTCTTTCAACAAAATGTTTAAAAAACGTTGACTATGAGAATCATTCTCGATATAATTTGATTCGGAAATGAAAATCATTATCATTTATACATAAAACACATTCGGGGGTACTCACATATGAAAAAGAGAGACTTAAACAAAATCTTCGCTGCATTTCTATTAACAGGTTCTGTACTGGCAGGCTGCTCCAGTGCATCTGAAGAACCGAAAGAAGAAACAACTCCATCTTCCGAAGAGAAGAAGGATGAACCGAAAGAAGAAGCAAAAGAAGAAATGAAGCTGAATACAGAAGCACAGGTTAAAGCCTATTCAGATATGAAAGCTGAATTAGAGAAGATGAAAGAAGATAAAGAAGTCAATTGGGAAAGTGTCAATGACATTTATACTTCTGAACTGCAGGCATCAGTCAATGAAGTGAATGGTGAATTTTCTCAAGCGATCGAAGCAGCCATTTCAGGTGGTCAATCAGGTGAACTTGAGAAAAACGTTGCTCGTCAATTAATTGATAAAATGACTCAATCATACTTTTATCAAGTACAAAAAGGACTGCAAGGTCAAGCTGCTGAAGATATTGAAGCAGATAAGGCCGATGATGCAAAAGCAAAGTTTGCTGAAGTCAAGCATTTAGCGGAAAATGTATTCATCCCTACAGCCGAAAAACGTGACGGCCTGTACGAATTATCAGGTGAATCGAGCATGGTCGAAAGCATTAACAACGGTCTGTCCCTTCAGGAAAAAGCCCTTGATGATGCAAATGCCGAAGACTTTGCAGTTTACAAGCAAGTGACGGATAAATCGATCTACCAAAGCTATTTCCTTGCTTCTAACTCCTACGCTGAAAAAATCAGCAAGGCCGTTGAAGAAGGAAATACAGAAGAATTAGCCATCATGCAGGCAGAGGGATACGGTTTCCTTCAAGCCATCAAAGGATCTCTGGCTGGTGGAGATGAGGCAGCTGCCAATGAATTGAATTCTATCTTCTCACTTGAAAATGACCCGTCTACCATCGATGCTGAAAAAGTGAATGCACTTTACACGAAAGCCATCAAAGGAAAAGCTGTAGGATATCACAAAGATGCTGCAGAGGTTCTTGAATCAGGTGATGTTGCAACAGCGAAGGTAGAGGCAATGGAAGGAAATATGTTCGTCAAGATGCTTGAAGTGAACGTAAAGAACCAACTTGGAGAAGAAAAGTCACAGGAACTATTCGACCTTTCCCAAAAATGGTTTGAAGCCATTTCTGCTGAAAAAGCGGATGAAGCGAAGCAACACAGCGAAGCGATCGTATCGATCTTAAACCAATTATAATTCAGTGATCAGAGACTGGCCCGCATGTTGGGTCAGTCTCTATTTGTAAGTAATTTTTATTCTTCAGGCACTTCTGTGCTAAACTATACCTATTGTCTAAAAGTCAAGAGAGTGTGATGAACGTGAAAATAGTGATAACAGGTGGCGCAGGTTTCATCGGGATGCACCTGACCAAAAGACTTCGGGACATGGGTCACGATGTTTCGATCATCGATTGTTTCCATACCTATTATTCAACCCCTCGAAAGAGACAGCATTTAAAAGAAATAGAATTCCCTGCTGAGGACTTATACGAAGTTGATTTACTGGACCGCGAAAAAACAATAGAGGTCATTCATAGATTGCATCCAGATTCCGTCATCCATTTAGCCGCATTACCGGGTGTGGCTTATTCATTGGAAGAGCCCCTGAAGTATGTGGATTATGACATCAAAGCCACGATCAATATACTGGAAGCGAGTGGGAAAGCAGGAGTACAACGCTTTTTGTTTGCTTCTTCCTCATCGGTTTATGGAGACAAGCCGGGAATCGCTTTGAAGGAAGAAGATGCGGATGGGAAGACCATTTCTCCATACGCCGCTTCGAAGTGGAGTGCAGAAAGCTTCTGTCATATGTATGCACATATGTATGATATGCATGTGAACATTCTGCGATTTTTTACGGTATATGGACCTTGGGGAAGACCCGATATGGCGATTCCGACATTTGTATCCAAATTGCTCAAAGAAGAGCCCATTTCCATTTATGGCAGTGATAGTGGAAGGGATTATACCTATATTGATGATATTGTTTCCGGTATTGAATTAACCCTGCACAACGGAAAAAAGGGAGAAACCTATAATTTAGGGAGTGGCCGGGTGGTGAAAATGACGGCATTACTAGAGATCCTGCTTCACCACTTCCCAGGGATGGACGTGCATGTCGACACGTATCGAAGAGGCGATGTTTTTTCTACCCATTCAGATATTTCAAAAGCCCGGTCTCATTTAGGATTCTTCCCAACCACCTCCATGGAAGAGGGGATAAGGAATACGATTCTGTGGGCGAAGCATAATGAAAAACATGTATAAATCTCTTAAGTACGTAATCGGCATCGGAATCGTCGGCTATTTTATTTGGTTCATTGCAACCGGTTGGAATCATGACGAATTCAGACGCGTATTCTCCCAGGTGCTCCTGAACCCATTCATGATCCTATCAGGGATCTCTATATACGGCTTCTCCTTCTATCTGAAAGGAATGGCCACGAAAAGACTCCTTGACCATAAAATCAGGCTGTCAAGTGCCATGTATGGTCTTTGGTACAGCCTGGCACTCAATCATTTGCTGCCCATCAAAGGCGGAGATGTTCTTCGTTCGTATATTCTATATGAGAGAGAAGGATTGTCTAAATCGGCTTCTGCTCAATCTGTTATTATAGTAAGGTTGATGGATATTCTATCACTTTGTCTACTTGTAGGATTTGGAATGTCGTTCATTTCATTGGTCAATCCCTTGACCATGAAGGTCATGCTTGTTGCTGGAGGAATCACGATCCCGGTTCTTGGGTGGATTTTTTACTTCAAGCGCTCATTTCTCTATCAGCAATGGACTGTTATGCTCTCTCTCATAAAAGGGAAGGGATTCTTTCCTGCATTCTTCCTGGTGTTTATCAGTTGGATATTGGAAGCGGCGCTGCTATTGTCTGTTTGTATCGCAGCGAATATAGGGATTTCCGCCTTTCAGGGAATATGGGTGAATAGCCTGACCATCCTGGGTCAGGTATTTCAGATTACTCCAGGCGGGCTTGCCAATTATGAAACGATCATGTCGTTTGGTCTCAGTCAATTCTCATTAACGATGGAAACGGGTATGGCCATTGCGGTCCTCACACATGGGATCAAATTTGTGTTCTCCTATTCTGTCGGGCTGTATGCCTTGGTGAAGTATCCTGTTTCACCGGCACTCATTCAAAAGTTAAGAAAAAGAAAAGGAGGGGCATAAAGTGAAAAGCGCCTCTAAATTTGAAAAGGTAGCGGCACGCTGCTGGAATTTACTAAACGAAGGTAAACCCTTCACACCCATTTTTACTGTAGGGACGATGCTTCTCTTTCATCTTGGGGATTTTGCATCCATCTCATTCTGGTTGAATTTCACGATCAGTTTAGCGATTACCCTGCCTCTTTTTATATTATTCTTTGTTTATGATTTCCCGTTGTTTCTAAGAAACTATCTTTGGGCACCCGTTGTGGCCTATTTAGTGATTGGATGGGAATGGAATCTCGGGCTGTCCCTGTTAGGGATCGGACTTTACTTTTTCTTTACGGTATTTTTCTGGGGTACATTATATTATCATTTGCGAATCGGGACGTCCTGGCTCAACTTCACAAGGTTCTGGAAGCTGGTGCTTAAAAATAGTGACTCCACTAGCGGGAATGCCCAGGAACAGCTTCCTAAAGTTCTCTTATTGCTTGCCTGCTGGCAGTACACATACTCTCTCCTTGATACGAGTCAGCAGCTGCCGATTGTTGAATTCTTAAGTTTCTTTGCAGCCCTCTTTGTTTTCACCCTGATTCTCCACCGCTATCTGTTTGACTGGAAGCCAAAGGTCTATGAGGAGTATGCGAAGGAGCCAGAAGAATGGAAAGAAGATGGAGCGGACAGAGTTGTGGTCATCGTGGTGGACGGAATGAGAAAGGAACGTTTCCAGGAAGCGGAGACTCCGTTTCTGGACTCCCTGAAGGCTGACGGTACAGAATTCTCCAATATGGAGACGGTCTATCCTGCCCGCACCGTTGTCTGCTTCTCTTCCATGTTCACAGGGACGTATCCATTCGAACACGGGATCACCTCCAATATGGTTTGGAAGCTCGGAATAAAGGTCGAAAGCATCTTTGATTCCTTACGTAAAGTCGGGAAGAAGGGAAGACTGCTTGGAGTTGCCCATCTGGTTGATTCCATGGGCTCCGATGTCGATACGTTCACAGCTGTCATGCATAACGATAAAGCGGATCCGACCATCATGAAGAAAGCGAAGCACATCATGAAAGAGGAAGATCCCGATTTATTCATCGTCCAGATGATCGGGACGGATCAAACGGGACACAGCCGCGGAGTTTTATATGATGAATATTTGCAAAAGATAAAAGAAGCGGACCGCCTGATCGAAGATTTCGTCCAGTGGATGACTGAGGAAGGCAAGATGGAAAATACAACATTGTTCATCTGTGCCGATCATGGACAGGCAGATGGCATCGGAGGCCATGGGCATCTTGATGAAGGTGAGCGTTTCGTTCCATTTATCATGCATGGACCTAATGTTCGTAAAGGACGAAAAGTAGAAGCGAAGCATAGTCTCGTTTCAATGGCCAGCACCATCGCTCACATCCTGGGCGCGCCATTTCCGAGTCATGCACGTGGACCTGTGTTGGAGGAAGCATTCAGAAGAAAGGAAGAGCATCGTGAATAAACAGAAGGTTGTCGTTTTTTTGCCTGCTTATAACGAAGAGGAAACCATCGGGGATGTCATTCGTGACGTTCCCAGACGGTTTCATCCAGACGTTCAGGTGGAAGTATTGGTTGTAAATGATGGATCGACGGATGATACGGTTAACGTAGCGAAAGAAGCTGGAGCGGACTACATCGTACATATGGAGCGTAATTCAGGATTAGGGGCAGCAGTAAGAAGGGGATTACAGGAGTCTTTACTCGTGGGAGCGGATATAGGCGTCATGATTGATGCGGATGGAGAATACCCCCCTTCTCAAATTCCTGATCTTTTGGAGCCGATCTTTAAAGATCAGGCGGACTATACGATGGGATCCCGGTTTAAAGGGACTATTGACGGGATGAGGATTCACCGCCGCCTGGGGAATTATTGCTTTACACTGCTGCAATGTGCATTACTCAGAACCTGGATTTATGATGGTCAATCAGGTATGCGGGCCTTTTCCAAGCAAGTGATGGAACATGCCGAAATCATCCATGACTATAACTATGCCCAAGTCGTGACCCTTAATATCATGCGCAAAGGTTTCAGGATGATGGAAGTTCCGATTGAATACAGGGTGCGGACAAAGGGGCAGTCGTTTATTAAATTCAAGGCGTATATGTTTAATGTCATCCCGGCGATCTGGAAAGAAATGAATCGCCCTGTAGAAAAAGTGGAGATTGAACATAATGTTCACAAAATAGCTGAAACATCCCTTGAAAGCCTTTAAAATCGTATTGACAAGTATAATGATAATCATTATCATTGAAAATACAGGAGGATTTCCATATGAAAAAAAGCCTTTTTTTTAGCCTTTCACTGATATTTATTCTCAATTACATATTTATTCCATTACAAGCATCTGCTTATTCTTATGGAGATCCAGGAGAAGAGAAAATTGCAGAAGCGTATAAAGAGTTAGAAAGCAGCTTGGCAAATGATGATTGGGATAATGCGAAAAAAATATATAAATCATATGAAAAGGATTTTAACCTATATTTCTCAAAGGTTCGGCCTGATCTTGAAAAAGCATTTGAACAAAACGATAAAGAACTCTTACTGGAAAGCTGGAGAGCGGCTTTAATGCTCAATATTGAAAGAAGGCTGCATTTCGCCCAAGAGCAGTTTGATGACTACGGTCAGGCGAAACTTCTCCTTGCCAAAGCAAGAGGGACCTTTAATGTATTGGAACCTTTCGTTGTGGAGGATGAAGGTCAGGAGGAAGCGGAAGCCATTTATGCTTCTTTTGACACAGCGCTGAACGCATTGGGGAATCCTGGTTTGTTCGGGATCGGCAGCAAGGATAATGACCCTGAAGCTTTCGATAAAGAAGTGGAGTTCATCATTAACGAACTTAGACCGTTATTTCCGATTCCTTCCGAAAAGGCGGATGAAAGTCATTTAACGGAAGAGAACCTAGGATTGTTCGATGGTCTCGGAGAAGGGGGCAGCTCAAGCTTCTGGCTTTATTTCTCGCTAGCCCTGATTTTGATTCTTATTGTTCTGATTGCGATGAATAAACGTAAAAATAAACAGTAGTGCCTGAAGTACCAAAGGGGGAAACAAAGTGGATTTCCAAGCATTTTTGATTACATTGAGAGAGTCGTTAGAAGCCATCCTGATCGTCGGCCTGATTCTTTCTTATCTGACAAGATTGAAAGCCGACAAATATAAGAAATGGGTTTATGTGGGAGTGCTTCTGGCTCTTGTATCAAGCTTTTTAGTTGCGTTATTGTTCCAGGTGGTCCTGACTGGATTCTCCAGTTTCGGAGCAGAGGTATACTTGAAGGTAGGGATCATGTTTGCTTCTGTTTTTCTGTTGACTCACATGGTGGGCTGGATGAGAAAACAGTCTAAAGGCATCAACACGGAAATGGAAAAGAAAATCAATGCGGCCTTGACGGCAGGAAGCGTATCGGCCATGATCATCCACTCTTACTTGATCGTTCTTCGTGAAGGTGTGGAAACCGTGTTTTTCTTCGCAGCCATCAGTGGCGGAGACGTAACGAAAGTATTCACGAGCTACGGAGCGCTTAGTGGATTATTACTCGCAGTCGTTCTTGGATATGCGTTCTTCTCCGGTGCAATGAAATTCAAATTGAAGACGTTCTTTAATGTGACAGGTTTACTGATCATGTTCATCGCAGCCGGGTTACTTGTTCAAGGAGTAGGAATCCTGCAGGATCTCGGCATCATGGGCTCTTTATATACAACAGCAGAAGGCAAACCTGCGGAAGTCTATAATCTTGTGGAAATCATGCCTGAGCACTTTCAAGATGAGCTTCACTATGAGAGGGATACAGGAAATGAAGTCCTGATCAGCGGTCAAGTCGGACTGTTCATGGCGGCCATGTTCGGATACAGCCATAACCCGACGATCGAGCAGGTCTTTGCCTACTGGTTCTATTTCGGGTTCGTATTCTTATGGATCTATCTCATTAAGACGGATAAACTCATTAATCCGTTTAAGCGAAAGTCCGTTCCTGCAGGTATGGAGCAGCAAAAGAAGTCGATCAAAAAATCGGATGATATGAAATCCATCAATGCTTGACCCCTTTAACCAACTCATGATTGGAAACCTTGCTTTGAAAGCCTTACAATAGGCTATGAAGGGTTTCTGCTTGAGTTGGTTTTTATTTGGAGAGAAACAGGAGATAAACAATGAGTGATAAACAATTAACCAAATGGCTGTTGGGAATATCCATAGTATTCGGCCTTTACTTTATATACAGGGTGTACATGCTTCCGCCTTACGCTTCCAGCTGGGATGAAGTCGATTATGCCCTCGGTGTGATGGAATTCGATTTATTGAAGATGCAGCCTCATTTCCCAGGCTATCCTTTTTTTATTTTCGGTGGGATGATGGTACACGCTTTCCTGGATGACCCCATCCTGTCCCTTCAGGTGTTCAATACCATCCTGCTCTTGAGCGCGGGTTTGCCTGTTTATTGGCTATTTGGTCATTACCTGACCAAAAAGAAAGCCATCCTTTCGACCCTATTATTGTTCTCCCTTTCCTATCCCGGTGCAATGAGCGTCCAGGCCATGAGTGAAGCGGCTGCGATCCCGGTCTTATGGTGGTACTTATGGAGCCTTCACAGGGCAGTTTTATTGAAAACCAAAGATAGTGCCATTCTACCCATCCTTCTATTCGCACTCTTGATGGGGATACGGTTATCCTATATCGGTTTTGGAGTGGGGCTGCTATATTATTGGTTTGTGTTTTGGAAAGAAAGTGGGAAGCGTTCAGAAAAGCTGAAAGCCATCTCGTTTCATCTGATTCTTCTCATTCTTTCCCAGGGCGTATGGCTGTCGGCACTTGCAGCGAATGCAGGAAGTCTCTCTACCCTCATTCAGATTGCCTTTGGATTTACAGGAGGACATTTTACTGAATGGGGCGGAACGGCGGAACCGGGTGGAGGGCTTTTTGAACGATTGGGGAACTATATCTTTATCAATATAGCCTGGAACGGCTTATTTACTCAGTCACCATGGATCACGATCGTCACAGTCATTCTCGTGATATTCAGTGTAAAACCTATACAGTGGAAGAAGCCTGATAATGGATCTATTCTACTCCTTATCGTATTCAGCTCTTATTTCTTCTGGGGCCTATTTGCCCAGAATATCGATAAGCCAAGACATATCCTTCCGTTGGCATTATTGCTTGGCTTTTTTTTCATAACGGGGGTAATGAAGAATGGGAAACCTCTTTTGATGATGACTGTGAGTCTATGGTTTATCTTGCATATTGGAACGAGTGTGAAAGTGATATCCGATTATCATTCGTCACCACCAGCCATATACAAAACGGCTTCATTCTTCAGTGAAATAAATGAAGAACGTCCCATCAAGGTTTATACATGGGAAGAAACCAGGGTGTATTCCTATTTAGAGGTGCCGTTTTCCCATACGCGAGTATTGACGTATAGCCAATTTCTTCAGGACATCGAGCATACGTCAAAAGAGATCTATCTGACCGGCAGTGTGTTAAATGGCTTTAAACAACAAGGTATGAATAACCTTGATGAGAAAGTGGAAAAAGTTCAATCGTTTCATTCACAGGAACTGTACGATCCTGTTTATTCATCGATTACCGTTTACAAATGGGCAGACAAGAAGGGAGAGAGACGATGAACCCTACCATTACAAATAAATTGGCTCTATTACCGGATCAACCGGGATGCTATTTAATGAAGGACAGACAAGGGACGATCATTTATGTGGGAAAGGCGAAAGTGCTGAAAAATCGGGTCCGATCTTATTTTACAGGCTCACATGATGCGAAGACGCAGCGGCTGGTGGGAGAGATCGAGGACTTTGAGTACATCATGACGTCATCTGATCTGGAAGCACTGGTCCTTGAGATGAATCTGATCAAAAAATATGACCCTAAGTACAATGTCATGCTAAAGGATGACAAAAGTTATCCGTTTATTAAATTGACGAATGAACGGCATCCGAGACTCATAACGACCCGTAAGGTACAAAGGGGGAAAGGCCGGTATTTCGGTCCATATCCAAATGTCGGGGCAGCGAATGAAACCAAGAAGCTCCTCGATCGTCTATATCCTCTGCGCAAATGCACCACCCTTCCCGACCGGGCATGTCTGTACTATCACATGGGTCAGTGTCTAGCCCCATGTATCAAAGAAGTAAAGAAGGACACTTACAGGGAAATGACAGACGAGATTACCAGATTTTTAAATGGGGGATACAAGGACATCAAGAATCAGCTTACGGTAAAAATGAATGAGGCCGCAGAGAATCTGGAGTTTGAAAGGGCGAAGGAATTTCGCGATCAGATTCTTCACATTGAAGCGACGATGGAAAAGCAGAAAATGACCATGACCGATTTCACCGACCGTGATGTATTTGGGTACTCCGTTAATAAAGGATGGATGTGTGTACAGGTGTTTTTCGTCCGTCAAGGAAAGCTCATTGAACGGGATGTGTCCCTATTCCCCCTCTATAATGAGGCGGAGGACGAATTCCTGACATTTTTAGGTCAGTTTTATTCGAAATCCAATCATTTTAAGCCAAGGGAGATCTTCCTACCTGAGCAGATTGATGTGGAACTGGCTGAAAAGCTGTTAGAAGTGAGGATCATGCAGCCTAAACGGGGAAAGAAGAAAGAGCTAGTGAAGCTTGCAGAGAAAAATGCCAAGCAGGCACTAGAGGAAAAATTCGCCCTGATTGAAAGAGATGAAGAACGCACGATCAAGGCCATAGAGCGTCTTGGAGAACATATGGGCATTTATACCCCATTCCGGATCGAGGCATTTGATAACTCCAATATTCAAGGATCGGACCCGGTATCAGCCATGATTGTCTTCCTTGACGGGAAGCCAGCGAAAAAAGAATACCGAAAGTACAAGATCAAAACGGTGAAGGGTCCTGATGACTATGATTCCATGCGGGAAGTGGTTCGCAGGAGATATACGAGAGTATTGAAAGATGGCCTTCCTTTACCGGACCTCATCATTATCGATGGCGGAAAAGGACAGATTGAAGCGGCAAGGGATGTCATCGAGAACGAGCTGGGCCTCGATATTCCCATTGGGGGGCTTGCAAAAGATGATAAGCATCAGACGTCTGAACTTCTGTATGGGAATCCTTTGCAAATCGTTCCTCTTGAAAAAAGAAGCCAGGAATTCTATCTCCTCCAGCGGATCCAGGACGAAGTACACCGGTTTGCGATTACCTTCCACCGACAGCTGCGTGGAAAGAGTGCCTTTCAATCGACTCTCGATGAGATTGACGGCATCGGACCGAAACGGAAGAAACAGCTCTTAAAACACTTCGGCTCCATGAAGAAAATGAAAGAAGCTACTGTTGAGGAATTTACAGAAATCGGAATACCGGAAGCTGTTGCCAAGGAATTGGTGGAAAAGTTGAAGTAGAAGTTGGCTGTGCTGTCATACAGCAGCCCATAATAAAATGAAGATAAATTCAAAATGTTCATTGAATCGCATTTTTTTGTGTGCTATAATTAACGAAAATTTATAACATTATCACTTTTTAAAGTGGTGATAGAGGTGCGAACTTCAAGAGTACAGGTGAAGAGGAGTATGAGCTCCGTTGAGATGCCTGGAAAGGGGAGAGTCGCCGAAGTGGCTATAGTCTCATGCTATATCCGCTGGTTCTACGTTTAAGAAATGTAGGATTGTCAAGATGATTGAATCTTGGAGAGCTATCTCACAATGCCGATGAACCTATTTCGTATGTTCTGCTGTATGTTCATAAAGCAATGAGATATTATTCTCATTGCTTTTTTTATTATCAGCGCAGGACTTTTCCATTGGAAAGCACTTGTTGTATGGACGTCTAGGATGATTGTGATTGTACTCTTCACCATCAAAAAATGAGTCAGGAAATGGACTCGAGTCAGAAAGAGGGAGAAGTTGTGAGTATTATTGTTCAGAAATTCGGTGGGACTTCAGTAGGTTCTGTGGAAAGAATTCAACACGTTGCATCTAGAATCGCAGAAGAGAAAGAAAGAGGGAATGATGTGGTGGTTGTCGTATCCGCCATGGGGAAAACGACGGATACTCTCGTTGGACTGGCGAGGGAAATCACATCCCAGCCAAGTAAGCGAGAAATGGATATGCTGCTCTCAACAGGAGAACAAGTGACCATTTCCCTCCTCACGATGGCTCTTATCCAATCGGGGCATGATGCCATCTCTTTCACAGGCTGGCAGGCCGGAATCGAGACGGAATCTGTTCACAGCAATGCCAGAATAACTAATATTCATACAGAAAAAATGATGACTCACCTTCAATCCGGAAGGGTCGTCATCGTAGCAGGTTTTCAAGGGATGACGGAAACAGGCGAAATCACGACTCTCGGCCGGGGCGGATCCGATACAACTGCGGTGGCAATTGCAGCAGCCCTGAAAGCAGAGCGCTGTGACATTTATACAGATGTAGACGGGGTGTATACGACTGACCCGCGTTATATAGAAGGAGCAAGGAAGCTGCCGTCCATTTCCTACGATGAAATGCTGGAATTGGCTAACTTGGGGGCTGGTGTCCTGCATCCACGTGCTGTGGAATTCGCTAAAAATTATCAGATTCCACTAGAAGTGAGATCCAGTATTGAAAAAGTTGAAGGAACGTATATTGAGGAGGAAGCAAGCATGGAACAAAACCTGATCGTAAGAGGAGTAGCCTTTGAAGGGGACATTACACGTGTAACGGTATTTGGACTGAAGAACGCTCTGACAGGACTATCTTCCGTTTTCACAACATTAGCTAAAAATCACCTGAATGTAGACATCATCATTCAAAGCCAGACGGATCAGAACACAACCAATCTATCATTCTCCATCAAAGAACAAGATCTGGAGGAAACACTCGCGGTCCTGGAACGGAACCAGGATCAATTGGCCTTCACCCATGTGGAGCATGAAAGCGGGCTTTCTAAAGTATCGATTGTCGGGTCGGGTATGATCTCAAATCCTGGGGTTGCTGCGGAAATGTTCGAAGTGCTGGCTCAAAATGACATCGTTGTGAAAATGGTCAGCACGTCCGAAATCAAAGTTTCTGCCGTCGTTGATGAGAAGAATATGCAAAAAGCAGCAGGCATCCTACATAGTGCGTTTAACCTGGATGCTGTTAAGGTGGAAGAAATCAGTTTGTAAGTAAACATCCACAGGCTGGAAAATAAAAAAAGGCTGCCCGTCAGGATAAACGGGCAGCCTTTTTAAGACTATATGTAAGAGGCGGTTTTATTCTACTTTATCCTTCTCGTCCCATCTTACAATCACTTTAACGGAATGATTCCGTTTATGTACTTCCTCGGCCGCTTCGGCCACGCATTTACGTTGAAGCTGAATTTGTTCGGCAATGAAGCCTGCCTCCAATTTAAAGTTACTATCTGCTTTCATGGATAGACGCCTTTTGATTACTGGTCCGGTTAATTCAAAGGTCATTTCATTTTTTCTTTGCTCCAGAAGTGTCAGGGTTCCCCATCCGGCTTCATTGAAGAAGGGAGTTAATTCCTCCGTTGAGTGGAGGGGGAATTTCCGTGACAGCTGTTTTCCACCCCAGTATAAAATATCGGGTGTGTGCTTGCCTAAAATTTCTGGAATCAATATGTCGCGTAACATTTCATATCCGAAGATTGGAACGGTCGGTTCATGTAACTCTTCTTTTTTCTGTTCCAAGTGAATCCCCTCTTTCTATAAAACTATTATATACATGAAAAAGGGATTTATCATCCCATACCTAAAAAAAAGAACCTTGGGATATTTTGGTGATATAATAATAATTGGAAACTTATTTGAATTTTCTCACATTTAATCGGGTGAAAACACATCTTTTCTGTTATCTTTTTATTAATAATATTTTTGCGATATTGTCGAATTTATGTATACGTTTTCTTGACGCTTCCACTCCTTGGGAGTAAAATGAACATGTCACATAATTGTTACAATATAAAATATGTATCGTCGTCTAGTCGTTCATGAAATGCATTAGAAAACGAATTCATATTTTATGATTAAGGGGGGTAAATCATGGCTGGAAATCGAGAATTTAATTATCGCAGGCTTCATTCATTACTAGGTGTTATTCCAGTTGGATTATTTTTAACACAACATTTAGTCGTGAACCATTTTGCCACTGGCGGGGAAGAATCATTTAACCAGGCGGCACACTTTATGGAAAGTCTACCTTTCCGTTATTTCCTTGAAATTTTTATCATCTTCCTTCCATTGTATTTCCATGCAATTTACGGAATTTACATTGCATTCACTTCCAAGAATAATGCAAGTAAGTTTGGTTATTTCCGTAACTGGATGTTTTTACTTCAACGTGTATCCGGAGTGATCACATTCATTTTCGTTACATGGCATGTCTGGGAAACGAGGGTCGCAGCCGCGTTCGGAGCTGAAGTGAACTTTCAAATGATGGAAAACATCTTGTCGAATCCATTTATGCTTGGCTTCTATGTGCTAGGTGTTCTTTCAACGATTTTCCATTTCGCGAATGGTTTATGGTCATTCTGTGTTAGTTGGGGAATTACCGTTTCACCACGCTCTCAATTAATTGCTACATATGTCACGATCGGGATTTTTGTAGCATTATCCGTTGTCGGAATGCGCGCAATCTTCGCTTTCGTATAATAAACGAATAAATACGAGTCTGATAGAATAAGAAAATGCTCTGAAGTATGGTAGGAAAAGGAGTGAGTCACGATGAGTAAAGGCAAAATCATCGTTGTCGGCGGCGGTTTAGCCGGCCTGATGGCCACAATTAAAGCAGCAGAAAAAGGAACGCAGGTAGATTTATTCTCCCTTGTACCCGTTAAGCGTTCCCACTCTGTTTGTGCACAAGGCGGTATTAACGGAGCCGTTAATACAAAAGGAGAAGGGGACTCTCCTTGGGAACATTTTGATGATACTGTTTATGGAGGAGATTTCTTAGCAAATCAACCTCCTGTTAAAGCGATGACTGAAGCGGCACCAGGAATTATCCATTTACTCGATCGTATGGGAGTCATGTTTAATCGTACACCGGAAGGATTGCTGGATTTCCGCCGTTTCGGTGGAACACAGCACCATAGAACGGCGTTTGCCGGTGCAACGACTGGTCAGCAGTTATTATACGCCCTTGATGAGCAGGTTCGTCGTCATGAAGTGGCAGGTTTAGTTGATAAATTCGAAGGATGGGAATTCCTTGGAGTCGTCGTGGATGATGAAGGAGTGGCCAGAGGGATCGTTGCCCAAAACCTTCAGACGATGGAAATTAAATCGTTTGCTGCAGACGCGGTGATCATGGCTACCGGCGGACCGGGAATCATCTTCGGTAAATCTACCAACTCTGTCATCAACACAGGTTCGGCAGCATCCATCGTGTATCAGCAAGGTGCTTACTATGCAAACGGTGAATTTATCCAGATCCATCCCACAGCGATTCCCGGCGATGACAAACTTCGCCTGATGAGTGAATCTGCCCGCGGTGAAGGTGGACGGGTATGGACGTATAAAGACGGTAAGCCTTGGTACTTCCTTGAAGAGAAGTATCCTGCCTATGGAAACCTGGTACCACGTGATATCGCAACACGTGAAATCTTTGATGTGTGCGTAAACCAAAAGCTTGGTATTAACGGTGAGAACATGGTTTACCTCGATCTCTCTCATAAGGACTCTAAAGAGCTTGATATCAAGCTTGGAGGAATCATTGAAATCTATGAGAAGTTCATGGGGGATGACCCGCGCAAGGTACCAATGAAAATTTTCCCTGCCGTTCACTATTCAATGGGTGGACTGTGGGTTGACTATGATCAAATGACCAATATCCCAGGCTTATTCGCTGCCGGAGAGTGTGATTATTCTCAGCACGGTGGTAACCGCTTGGGGGCAAACTCGTTACTGTCCGCTATTTATGGCGGTATGGTGGCTGGTCCTAATGCCATTAAATACATTGAAGGTCTTGAGAAAACGGTTGAGTCCGTTCCTTCATCCCTGTTCGACCGCTATGTGAAACAGGAAGAAGAGAAATGGAACAACATCATGTCCATGAATGGAACTGAGAATGCGTACGTCCTCCATAAAGAACTGGGTGAGTGGATGACGGATAACGTAACCGTTGTACGTCATAACGACAAGCTTAAACAAACGGATGAAAAGATCCAGGAATTAATGGAGCGTTATCAGAACATCAACATTAATGACACGGCTAAATGGAGCAACCAGGGAGCGACATTTACACGCCAACTCTGGAATATGCTTCAGCTTGCACGTGTCATTACAATCGGTGCACTAAACCGTGACGAGAGCCGGGGAGCGCATTATAAACCTGACTTCCCTGAACGTAATGATGAAGAATTCCTTAAGACGACGATGGCTAAATATAACGCTGTGACGAATTCACCGGAATTCCATTACGAAGAAGTGGACACGTCATTGATTGCACCTCGTAAGCGTGACTATTCTAAGAAAAAAGGGGGAACTAAATGATGAGTGAAAACAAAAGAGTCCGTTTTATTATTACTCGTCAAGAAAGCCCTGAATCAGCCCCTTTCCAAGAAGAGTTCGAGCTTGATTACCGTCCGAATATGAACGTCATTTCCGCACTGATGGAAATCCGTCGTAATCCGGTCAATTCAAAAGGGGAACAAACGACTCCCATCAACTGGGATATGAATTGTCTGGAAGAAGTATGTGGAGCTTGTTCAATGGTGATCAACGGTAAACCGAGACAGTCTTGTACTGCGTTGGTTGATCAATTGGAACAGCCGATCCGACTTGAGCCTATGCGTACCTTCCCTGTTGTCCGTGACCTACAGGTAGACCGCAGCCGCATGTTCGACAGCTTAAAGAAAGTGAAAGCATGGATCCCGATTGATGGAACATACGACCTTGGTCCTGGACCACGTATGCCCGAGAAAAAACGTCAATGGGCCTATGAGTTATCAAAATGTATGACATGTGGTGTTTGTCTCGAAGCATGTCCAAACGTAAACAGCAAATCGGACTTCATCGGTCCTGCTCCATTGTCCCAGGTCCGCTTGTTCAATGCGCATCCAACCGGTGCCATGAATCAGGATGAGCGTCTGGAATCGATCATGGGCGACGGTGGACTTGCGAACTGTGGAAACTCTCAAAACTGTGTTCAATCTTGTCCAAAGGGAATCCCTCTAACGACTTCGATTGCTGCCTTAAACAGAGAAACCACTTTCCAAATGTTCAAAAACTTCTTCGGAAGCGACCATATGGTGGATTAATCAAAAGTACTTCCTTTCGGGGAAGTGCTTTTTTCTTTTTTGAAGGTTTCTTTTTTTCAGAAAACCGTTATAATAAATAATGAATAGTCATTCATTTTCTGTTTTCATTCGTTTACTAAAAGGAGGAGCCATTTTGAAGCGTTTTACATATATTGATGATATAGAAACATGGCAAAAAGAATTTTCATTTTCAATCGATATAAAGGTTCGGTTTTCCGAGACTGATATGTTTGGACATATGAACAATACGGTTCCATTCACTTATTTCGAAGAAGCTAGGATCGAATTTCTTAAACACAAAGGGTTCATGCAGAATTGGGTAAAGCCAGATCACGACACGATCCCTGTCGTCGCGGACTTGCAATGTGACTTTATGAAACAAGTATTCTTCGATGAACAGCTGAAGGTTTGTGTGAAGGCGAATAGTGTGGGTAATTCTTCAGTGGATCTCCACTATATGGGTCTGAATGAAAAAGAAGAAGTCTGCTTTACAGGTAGAGGAACCATGGTTCAAATATCGAAACAGACTGGTAGAGGTGTTCCTTGGACGGAAGAAATGAAGGCAATGCTGGACTGCAAAAAGGCGGTGTCGAGCCTGTCGTAGTGTGTGAATCATCCTTTGCCTATTTTTCATTTAACTTCCTCATCTATGTCACTCTAAACCCTTCCTTCACATATGATATTCTGACGACCACAATACCCATCCCCGCGGTTTAAAGCTGGCGAAGGCAAGGAGGGTTACCATAATTGAAGGACAATGATTTTACACACAAACCGTTGCTCACCAAAAGAGAAAAAGAAGTATTCGAACTGTTAGTTCAAGACAAAACAACAAAGGAAATTGCTAGTGATCTATTTATTAGCGAGAAAACAGTTCGAAATCATATTTCCAACGCCATGCAAAAGCTTGGAGTGAAGGGGCGATCTCAAGCTGTTGTAGAGCTTCTTCGCATGGGGGAACTCAAGCTTTAAATGTAAGGGACTGATTCTGAAGACAAACAATTAACGGGTCTTTCCGCGGAAACCTTTTAATGTTTGAATGAGAGTCAGTCTCTTTTAGTTCTGGCCAAAGGCGAACTTGGCTTGAATTTTCACCTGAAAAAGGCGAAAATGCTATTATGGGAAATAGATTGATGAGAAGTCACTACTGGCCCATCACGTAATAGAGGCGCGGGTAGTTCATTGGATTGGCTCCCGTTTAAATAAGGAGTACACGTCTAGTTTCTGATATATAAAGGAGAGAAATCATGTCGAATTCTAAAGAACCCATGGAAGATTTACAAGTTGTGGCAGATATTGAGAAAGATCTGCGGTACATATCCTCCATCATCAAACAAAAGGGAAGAGAAATCTTAAGTCAATACACCATCACGCCCCCGCAATTCATCGCACTGCAGTGGTTATTCGAGTATGGTGATATGACGATTGGTGATCTTTCCAGCAAGATGTATCTTGCGTGCAGTACCACAACGGATTTAGTTGATAGAATGGAGAAAAATCAGTTGGTAGAGCGGGTAAAGGATGAAAATGACCGTCGGGTCGTCCGTATCCATATGTTAAAAGAGGGCGAAAGAATCATTGAAGAAGTGATCAATAAAAGGCAGAATTATTTACAGAGTGTCTTAACGGACTTCTCCCGTGAAGAAGTGCTATTATTAAAAGATAATTTAGCCAGGCTACATCAAGAAATTAAACCAGAGTGAGGGAATAACGTGATTCAACCAATTGGCATCATTGACTCAGGGGTAGGGGGGCTTACCGTCGCAAAGGAAGTCATGCGGCAGCTGCCTAAAGAGACCATCTATTATCTCGGTGACACAGCCCGTTGCCCCTACGGACCGAGAACCGCTGAGGAAGTGAAAGCATTCACGTGGGAGATGACCCACTATCTTATGCAATATGATATAAAAATGCTGATTATAGCGTGTAATACGGCCACGGCAGTAGTCCTGGATGAAATTCAGACCCATCTGGACATCCCTGTAATAGGGGTTATTCATCCTGGAGCGAGGGCCGCGATCAAGCATACTCAAAATAAGAAAATCGGTGTCCTCGGAACGATCGGGACCATTAATAGCGGTGCATATGTACAAGCCCTCCATTCCCTGCATGGAAGCTTGAGTGTCACCTCCCTTGCGTGTCCCAAGTTTGTCCCTTTAGTGGAAAGTGGAGAGTACAACAGTTCGATGGCGTCAGATATCATAGCCGAGACACTGGAGTCTATCAAAGATAAGGGGCTTGACACATTGATTTTAGGATGTACCCATTATCCGCTCTTACAGCCTAAGATAAAAGCATACATGGGTCCGGGGATCAGTGTCATAAGCTCTGGAGATGAAACGGCTCGTGAAGTCAGTACGATTCTCGATTATTACAATCTCCTTTACAGAGGAATACAGAAGCCGAAGCATCGCTTTTTTACTACAGGCTCTTCAACCATCTTTGCAAGCATCGCGACGGATTGGCTGACAGTAGGAGAAGTGAAAGCGGAAACCATTCGATTACAAGAATAGATTCTTGTATCCGGATGGTTTTTTTATTTTCAAAAAGTTTCGGTCTATTTTCATGTCAGGGCTCGTATACATGTTAGTACAAACTGTCTTTTAGGAGGTTTCCCAATGGCAAAAAAAGCAAAGGTGTCAATTGCTGTAACGGTACTGGCTTCATCCGTATATCTTTCAGGTTGTGGATTACTTAGTTTCGGTGACGGAAAAGAGAAAATAGATCCTCCTCAAGATCTGTCCTACTTAAAAGATGGAGAGAAAGTGGACACGGCTAAAGGTGAAGAGAAGGAAGTAAGCCAGGAAGAGGCAAATGCCCAAACGGTCATGACCGAGCTGTATTTAATCGATAAAAATGGATATGTTGTCTCCCAGGCCATGCCGCTGCCAGGTGAAGAAAGTGTGGCTAAGCAGGCCCTTGAATATCTGGTTGTAAATGGGCCGGTTCAAAATGTGCTGCCGAACGGTTTTAGAGCAGTGCTTCCGGCGGATACACAAGTGACGGTGGATATTAAAGACGGAACGGCCATTGCCGATTTTTCTCCGGAATTTAATAACTATCAGCCTGAAGATGAGCAAAGGATCCTTCAGTCCGTCACATGGACACTGACACAGTTTGATTCTGTTGAAAAAGTGGAGCTTCGGGTCAATGGATATCCATTAACTGAAATGCCTGTAAACGGAACGCCGATCGATGAAAAGGGATTGACGAGAAAAGTGGGGATCAATCTTGATACTTCAGGTGTAGTCGACCCAACAAGCACCAAGCCGATCACCGTGTACTATGTGTCTCAATCCGATGACAAAACGTATTATGTACCGGTTACAAAGCGCGTCAGCTCAAATTCAGTGGATGAAATTGCGGCGGTTGTGAACGAACTGATTGAAGGACCGGGATATTCCTCCTCCCTTGCCAGTGATTTTACAGGAGCAAAACTGCTGGATGATCCAAAGCTTGAGAATGGGACCGTTACATTGAATTTTAACGAATCAGTTTATGGAAGTATCGAGGAAAAGCTGGTATCCGAACATATGCTCAATTCCCTGGTTCTTTCTTTAACGGAACAAAAAGGGATCAAAGGGGTCACTATTTTAGTGAATGGAGAAGCAACGGCCGTATCGAAAGACGGGGAAGCCATCACCGAACCTGTCACAAGACCTGAAAATGTGAATGCAATTAGTTTTTAAATAACGATTTTTTGATATACTATAAGAGAATCATCCGAAAAGAGGTTGGCAGATTGCCGCCTCTTCTATTTTTGATTAGGCCGATTTTACATAAAATACGAAAAAATACTGGAGTGAAATGAATGAGAACGGATGGAAGAGAAAAGAATCAATTGAGAAATGTAGAAATACAGACAGACTACGTCAAGCATCCTGAAGGATCTGTCCTCATCACGGTTGGGGAAACAAAGGTCATTTGTAATGCGAGCATCGAAGAAAGAGTCCCCCCTTTTATGAGGAACAGCGGAAAGGGATGGATTACAGCTGAGTATTCCATGCTTCCAAGAGCGACGGAAACGAGAAACATCCGTGAATCTTCAAAAGGGAAGATTTCCGGGAGAACCATGGAAATACAACGTCTTATTGGACGGGCATTAAGAGCTGTCGTCGATTTGGATGCACTGGGAGAACGTACGATCTGGATTGATTGTGATGTCATTCAGGCCGATGGAGGTACCAGGACGGCTTCGATTACAGGTGCATTCGTTGCTACGGCATTGGCAGTGGCTAAACTTCAAGATAATAAGAAGATCTCTTCTTTCCCGCTGAAAAGTTTCCTAGCAGCCACAAGTGTGGGAATTGTGGAAGAACACGGTGCCGTCCTTGATCTGAATTACATTGAAGACAGCAGCGCGTTAGTGGACATGAACATCATCATGACAGGTGAAGGTGAATTTGTAGAGCTTCAGGGAACAGGGGAAGAATCAACCTTCACCATGAACCAGCTCAATCAAATGTTAACGCTTGGTCAGGAAGGAATACAGGAGCTATTCCAGATCCAGAAGCAATCATTGGGCGATATAGTAAAAAGATTTCAATAAAGGGTGAGTTGAACAATGAAGAAGTCAGTGATCATTGCCACAAAGAACAGGGGAAAAGCAAAAGAATTCCAGCATATGTTTGCTCCTTACGGGTATGAGGTAAAAACATTACTGGACATGCCTCATATTGAAGATGTAGAAGAGACGGGGAAAACCTTCGAAGAAAATGCCATTCTAAAAGCCGAAACCGTCGCTCAGGAGTTAGGGGAACTGGTGATTGCCGATGACTCAGGGTTGGCCATCGATGCCCTCGAGGGTCGGCCAGGGGTTTATTCTGCACGCTATGCCGGTGAAGAAAAGAGTGACGAGGCGAATATGGAAAAGGTCCTCGGTGAACTGCAAGACGTGGAAGAGTTCAAGCGGAGCGCACGTTTTCAATGTGTCCTTGCCATAGCCGGCCCCGGCATGGAAACGAAGACCGTGTCAGGAACATGCGAAGGGATGATCCTTCAGGAGAAGAGAGGTACGAACGGATTCGGATACGATCCCATCTTCTTCATCCCTGCCCTGAACAAATCCATGGCTGAACTGACGCCGGACGAAAAGAGTCAAATCAGCCATCGGGGAAATGCATTGAAGAAACTAGGAAACATCATCTCAGACTTTATTTAAAGGGTGAGCAGAATGAAATTATTAGTGGTAAGCGACAGTCACGGTTCAAAAGATGAGCTTGTGGAACTGAGAGACAAATATCAGTCGAAAGTAGATGCCATGATTCACTGCGGGGATTCTGAATTGAGTGCAGATGACCCTGCATTGTCCTCTTATCTTATGGTCAGGGGAAATTGTGACATGGATGCAAGAATGCCCGATGACCTGGTTGAAAAGGTGGAGGGGAATACCATCATGGTGACTCATGGACATCACTATGGGATAAAAATGTCCTTGATGAATCTCAGGTACAAGGCAGAAGAACTTGGAGCCGGGTTTGTATTCTTTGGACACTCCCACACTCTGGGGGCAGAATGGAATAATGGGACATTGTTCCTTAATCCAGGCAGTATTCTTCTTCCCCGGGGCAGAAGAGAGCGTACGTATGCAATAGTAGAAACAGAAGGACAGCAGATAAAGGTGATCTTCAAGACTCACGACCATGTCGTGCTGGATGAATTGACTCAAACTTTTCACATGTAATGTACATTGGTGAACCCGCCCCGAGCGGGTTCTACTCTTCTATTTGTAATAGGGAAACGTAAGGGTGAAAATAAAATAAAACTTTTTTTGAAAATCTGTTGACTTATTGATGCTATGTGAATATAATAAATATTGTCCTTGATAAACAAATCAAGTCAAAACAAACCAAGTCCCAGTAGCTCAGCTGGATAGAGCAACGGCCTTCTAAGCCGTCGGTCGGGAGTTCGAATCTCTCCTGGGACGCCATACTCATTACATAAACCTGCGATAATGCAGCGTTATTATAAGCCTTTTATGACGTTAAATGAAACGGTCAATGTATCGGTCAAAATGCGAATTAGCACCGAAACTGACTTAACACGTTTAACTCATAGGAGGTTTTTTTGTTATGACGAAGAAAAAAAGTATACTTACGGTTAGTGAAGATTTTAGTGATCTGTTTTCAGACGGTAAGCTCCCCGATAGAAGTCCAAAGAAGAATAGAAGCGCAGCAGCTTTAAATGAAAATCGCATTACATTAGAACAAGCGTTAGCTACCATTACACGCCAAATGACGATAAGTGGCAATAGACCGCGTACTATTAGTGACTATAATGTTTATGTTAAACAATTTGCAGAAAGTATGCGTATTTCTTACGTTGATGATATAACCTCAGATACTCTTTATGAATGGCTATCAAGTATGAATGTATCCGCACAAACAAAATTAACTCGTTTGAAGTGTCTAAAGGCTTTTCTTTCTCGTTGCTTTGATAATGGATGGGTTACAATTAAGTTCTGGGGAAAAGTGAATATTAGAGTCGATACAAAAGTAAAGGAAGGCGCAACAGACAGGGAGATACAGGTCTTACTATCTGTTCTTGATCTAAATGACTATGTACAGCTACGAGACGCTACAGCAGCCCTTCTGATGTATAAGACAGGTATTCGAATAAATACTCTAGTACACCTTGAAAACAGGCATATAGACTTTGAGAATAACCTCCTACAACTAGATGGCGGTATTTTAAAGAATCATAAAGACATACTATTGCCATTTGATGATAAGTTAAGACGCCTGTTAACCGTTTTAGTTAATCAGAATAGCGCAATAAGGGAAGAATATAAGGTAAGTAACGAATATGTGTTCATAACAAAGCAAGGTAGCAAGGTAGCGAAAGGGCAGTCGCATAACAATATCCAAAAGAGATTAAATAAGTATGCTAAAGAATACGGTTTAAAAAATATTAATCCGCACGCTTTACGTCGAGGGTTCGCTAAATCTTTATTAAATAAGGGAGCACATATCACAGACATATCTAGAGCGTTAGGACACAGTAATCTGGCGGTAACTACCCAGTATCTTCATGTAGACAAAGAAGAGGTTGCGGATAATCTTCGAAAGTATTTATAGTTTTTTCGATAAAGGACGCTTAACAGCGTTCTTTTTATTTAATTATAGAAGGAAATAATTGTATAATAGTGTGATAATAAATTAAAAAAAGGTTGAAGTGAGGGGGTGGGATGGAGTGAGACAGGTCTTGAATTTCCTTGTAACCATTTTACCAGGTTTTGTAGGCGTTTTAAGCTTTTTTAGTACAACTTGGAGTAATACTATTAAGTTTATTTTGGCATTATCATTTTCTACAGTTTATTTTCTAGGTTTAGTAATTTTCCTTCATATTAGACTGAACAAAGTTCAGAAACAATACGCTTCTAAAGAAACTGACCTAGATCAACTAAAGGATGATAAACAAGATTCGGATGAGAAAATTGCTAGGTATGCTGATTTTGTACATAAAAGAAAATTATTTATTCAGCATGATTTACCTGAAGTTGGTCAATTGATAACGGAGTATGAAGGGCATGTGAAAAATTCACTTAGAGGACAAAAGTATCAAGAAGTGAGAGGTGTTGCTTCTAGTGTGAAAAGCAGAACAAACGAGATTATAAATAAAGAAAAGAGGGATTTTGATGAGCAGTTTTACAACATTCAAGGTGATTAAGATTATTGATGAATATAGTCTTGTGATTAACGGTGGATTTATTAATGACATTTCATTAGGGGATAAAATGGAGATATTTTTAGAAGGAGAGGAAATAGTTGATCCATATAATGATGGTAAAGTCCTTGGAACGCTTGACTTCATAAAAGATTCTTTGGAAGTTACTGAAATATATTCTAATTTTGCTGTTTGTAAGAAGTTTGTAACTGAAAAAATATTTCAACCGTCTCCCTTTCAAAAAGCACTCACACAATCAGTGATTGGGCTGAGCGGAATTTCAGGAACTACCGAGACAAAAATAAGAGAAGCAAAAATCAGTATTGATGAAAAAGAAGCAACTGGAAGGCGAACTGGAGATAAGGTAATTAGAATTGGAGATATAGCTAGAATCGCTCTCAGTGAATAAAAGGAGGTTTTTACAATGTCGAAAAAAGAAATGGGAATATCAAAACGATATAGCCGAGAAATACAAGATATCGCCAATAAACTTAGGGAGCTAGAAAATGGTCGCATATATGAATTGACAGGCGCACAGATGGATGGTTATTTAGCTACCAATATTATTCAATTGCGCAAAATGATAACCGAACTTCTAACAAAGATTGATAGACAGGAAGTTTCTACTAATGAAGAATTAGCAGAGGCACTATCTATATTCCGAGATAAAAACGGTAAATAGGCATCATTTAATTACGTAGACGCAGTGGGGGATACCTTCTGTGTCTTTTTTTCCATAATGGCGTAGCTCAATTAGAACCCTATGTAAACATTAATATTTTATCAATTTAACATAGAGGGATGTAGATATAGCAAGGACTATGCGCATTTTCTAATGTTTACTTCTGTTTACGTATATTGCAGCGCCTAGAAGCGTAAATAACATGCGCTACATCTTAGTGGGGAGAAGGGACTCACAAACTCATGGGGGGTTACCGATAGAGTACACTTATACGGTAACAAAATAGAGGGAATTAAAAACGTAGTAATAGCAAGGGCTTACGGCTTTTCTCTTTGTTACCGTTTGACTGTTACCGAAATAAGTGCTAATATGAAGCGTTATTAGTAGCAACTATTACGGGGGTGGTAGCGTGATTAAGGCATACATAAGGGTAAGTAGCGAAGGACAGAACACAGCGAGACAAAAGAAGGCGTTAAAAACGGCAGGCTGCGAAGTGTTTTATGAAGAGAAAGTAAGCGGTAAGAATACTGAAAGACCTCAGTTACAGCACATGCTTGCGGAACTAGAAGAGGGGGATGTAGTTATTGTCCACGAAATTAGCCGCCTCTCTCGGTCGGTAAAAGACCTTATCGACATAGTAGAACGCATTAAGGAGAAAGGGGCTAGCCTTAAATCATTAGGTGAGGCATGGCTAGATACTACGAGCGACAATCCTATGAACGAGTTTTTACTTAATATATTCGGTAGCCTTGCGCAGCTAGAGCGAGGGCTAACATTGAAGCGGCAAAGAGAAGGAATCGAAATTGCGAAGAAAGAGGGCAAGTTTAAAGGACGCAAGTTAGAAGTGGTAGAAGGTGGTAAGAAAGCTGAGAAGGCGACACAGGCGATAGAATGGTATAAGGAAGGGAAAACAGTGCGATATATAACGAAGACGCTATCGATCGGTACAGGTACACTATATAGATTATTAGAACGTGAGGGGTTAAAGTAATTAACGAGCGATAAAGCGTTCTTTTTTATGTTTGCCCACAGGAATATATTACGGCATTGCTAATAATTTAACATTTGGGCGTTATGTGATTACGATACGCAGAAATGTAAGCTCCGTACTATTCGTCTATTTACCTTTTATCCCTAAAACATCAATACATCAGCAGCGAGAATTCAATCGAAGTCTATTTGTAGCTGTATTGTATACTATTGTGTACTTAAATCCCTCAGAGAAGAGTTGGAAAAACGTTCAGAACTGTTAAGGGAATCGCTTTCGAAGATTCTTAGAACGCAACAGGCGATTAATACGGAGTTACAGGGGTCTAACTTCTCCCCCCCCCCAAGGTAGGGGGGACGGCGTTACGATTAACGCTTACATATAGCGCATGAAAAAAATACTCAAGGGGTCAAATTCGAACGAGTGTACGTATACAAAAGTGATAGAATGGTGTAAGATTTTGGTATAATCATAATAAGTGAGGCGAAAAAAAATGGCTGAATATGCAGTAAACAAGGCAGGCGCAAAGGTGTATAGCGATATTAGCAAGCACGTGATTTTACCGCTTCCTACACTTAAAAGTACCTCAGAAAAAGGTGCAGTATACGAAGTACTTTCCGTAGGTACACACGGGAACAAGACTCCAATTGCGACGATAAAGGAAGGGAACGGAGCTAAGGCATACATTTTGCCGGAGGAACTAAAAGGGTGGGCGCTAAACTTTCTAATGTTGAGTGCAGACGGTGTTAAGATGTTTCCTACATCGGTTGAGTTCGGTATTATAAACGGCAGACCTTACGCTGAGATACTATAGGGATGACTACGATTTGCTCACATAAATAGTGGAGTATTTTGTGAAGGAACAGTCAAGTGCTATTGATGTAGTCTTTCTTGCGTTACTTGTTAATTTCCTTACATAGGGGTTAAAGAAGTTTTCGAAGATAGGTAGTCAACTCTTCGATAATCTAAAGAAGCAATTCAGCAATGTAAACCGTAATAGAATAAAAAGGCAACTTAACTTAAAAGAGTTGCTCGAGGCAGACAGGAAAATAAAATCGGGTAAACCAGTCAAGGATTACGAACGAATAGCTTAAGATAAACAAAAGCAAAAGCCAGTAGAAATAGTAAAGAAGTCGAATACAGGCGAATCTATCGATAACGTCAGTAAGATATTAAATGAGCTAAAAGAAAGCTTTAGTATCTAAATAAGCCCTTACGCAAAAAAGCGTAGGGGCTTTTTTTCGTTTGTGGTAGTTTTCGTAGCTATACCATTATCTAGCCGTAAGCTACTAGTAGCGTGGTTATTATTTTGTCTTTTCGCCATTAATATGTGCGAAGTGCGCCCATCTTATTGAAGGGGGTATACGCATGACAAAAATATTTAGTCTAGTCGAAATCAACAAGAAGGAAAGTACCAAGTCGAAAACTGTAACAAAGCTAGAGGGGCTAAAGCGGAGATACAAAAATTGTACCTCTATAGATTACGTTCTACAAATCGAGAAACTATGGGAGCGTTATGCCTTAGAGCTAGATACCGCGAAAAAGGAAAGACACTTAGAAACGATCTTAAAAATGCTCAGCTTGACGATCAAGGGTAAGGCAAGGGCAACAGGTGCACGCTGGAATAATAGCCGTCTAAGCGCAGCAGACTTCGAGAGTATCTATTTCGAGGAAGCATGGAAGTTATGCGATAACTACAGTCATTATGGCGAGTTCTATTTCTATGAAACGCTCTTACTCATACTTAAGCGCAGGGGTATCGACCTTATAAGGAAGCAGACAACGACACATCAGGGCGCTTTCGAACTTAAAGTTCGACGATTAAAAGAGGAAGCTGCCGATTATTTACCAGATGCACAAGTAGATGTCGAAGGCAGTGCGCTTAATAGCATACTAGTGACACGCATGCTAACCGTCTCTAGTTTAACAAAGCAAGAGAGAGAGTTATTACTGGTGAAGTTCCATAATCCTGATTTATCCAAAGTGGAATTAGCAAGGGCGATAGGGCTTAAACACCATCAGGAAGTAACTAGATTATTTAAAAGGCTAAAGATTAAATTAGCTGCGTTCGACGATAAAAATTAATCTACTATATTAACCGTACTTATACTTCTACGCCTTCTCTTAGAGCTTTTTCCCGCTCCAATACGTTATTTAATTCGTTAGTTTAGATAGGCTTCGCACACTTTTTTATAAAAAATATTATTTTAAACCAAAGCTTAAAAGTAACTGCGCCTATGGTTATTGTAAGGCGTAAATGCTTTAACAAAATAATAGGGGAGCTAAAAAATGATTATCAAGATTTACAATCAAGTTAATGGAAAAGGAAGTGACACTAAAACATTCACGGAGATTCTTCGACAGCTTATCGACGAAAACGGAGCAGCATACGAGAAAAAGCCTCTAAATATCCGCAGCGCTACAATATTAATTAACTTCGAAGATAAAGAAGGAAATACCGTTGAGGTATTAGACGCTAAAAGTAACGAGTTAGAGAAGGTTTACTCTCTATATGACATGCAAGCTTCTAGCGTAGAGCACGAACTATACCTCAATACCGAAATAATAGACGAGACACCGAAGAATCAACCGAGAACAATGCTAATTACGAGCCAACAGTCAAAATAAAAAGGGAGCGAATTCATATGAAGAACAATCTACCAAAATACGGTCTACTCGAAAAGTACAACGAAGAAAGACAGCAGGGTTTACAGGTACAGCAGAATTATGCGGAGAAGGTTAACGTAGCAGAGGCGCTAGTTAAAGCTCTAGAATATCGCTATAACGAAGCGGTAAGGGAGGTTGTAGCAGAGGGCACAGACAATCGTCGAGAGTTAGCGAAGATTAAGAAAGAGAAATCGGCTGCAATTGCGGACTTAGAACATGCACGCGAAATACAGAGAGTAGCTCGGACAATTAATAGTAACGGTATTACAATAGAAGATTTACGGATCGGACTGAAGGAGTATCAAAGGAAGTTCCAAAACGGTCAGATTGATCCAGAAGTCGATAAGTTAGAAAAGATTAAAATCGAGTATCTTAAGCAGTTTATCGAAATTCAGCGCCGTATTAAGTTCTTCGAAGACGAAGCAAGGAAAGCATTTAATACAGTAAATCCCCGTTATGGCGGTTACTCTATCCCTTACAGCGTGGGATTTGGGACGCAGAGTGCAATGGGAAAAGCCTGCATAACAAGCTACGACCTACAAACTCTTCAACGTGGAGAGCTGCCTAACAGTGTTAAGGGAGCAAATAAATGATGACTGGATATAAGGAGTTACGGATACAGGTCGAAGGAATCAAGCGGAAGCTACTTAGTGGCGAAAGGATTACGGCTAGCGAACTGGAAGCGATTAAGCAACAAGCAGCGATGAACTCTAGCACAGATAACTTAACACTTTATGCAGTAGCTAAGAGACAAGTAACAGGAGCTAATGAATAGGAAGTAAGATAAGGGTATAGGAGTAGCGCTTAACGGCGTTGCTCTTTTTTTGCAAAAAACGATATTTCTTTTTCACCAACATCCGTACCAATCTGCGCCTATGTTTACGTCGGGAGACAATAAAATTAAATGGGGGACGTTAGACATGAACGCAAGGAGATATTTAAGATTACTGGAGCTAGTAGACAATGCTCATTACATGGTAGATGTAGAAACGGGGACAATAATTGGGGCTAGGAAAAAGCTTCTTAAGCCGATTCTTGTATCAAACGGTTATCACTATGTAAGTTTGTACAACAAAGGGAAATACGGATATTATACAGTTCATGAACTAGTAGCTTTTTTCGCGGGGCTAGACATTATCAACAAGCAAGTGAATCACATTAATGGTAATAAGATAGACAATAGGCTAGCAAACTTAGAAACCGTAACAGCAGCCGAAAACCTACGCCACGCAAGAGAGACGGGGTTATGGAAGCCGAGAAAAGGTGCAAGAAGCAAAGGTGTTATAACGAAAATCAGAACCAGATATGCGAAAGGTGATGTTACACAAGCAGAACTAGCGCAAGAGTACGGAATCCACCAAAGGACAGTAAATAGAATACTAAACCATAAATCGAGGAAGAAGGTAAGCAAAAGGGGAGAACGATACTGAGTCCGAGAGAACTACCATTCGAAGGGTACAAAAGCGATAAAAAATACTTTCCCTCAATATATATACATGCTATAATGGAAATCGGTCAAAAGTTCGGAATATGACCGATATATACGAGGTATTAAAATGAGCCTCAAATGACTGTTCAAACAACGCTTATAATTATACGTATCCTTACGAATGTTTGCCGTCGGTCGGGAGTTCGAATCTCTCCTGGGACGCCATAAATCCTACATACACAAGCTCACCTAACCGGGTGAGCTTTTTTTGTGATCTAAAAGATATCGTGCTAAACTAAAGTCAATCAAAAAGTATAGGCAGGTACGTTTATGACAAAGGGAAACCAGGAAGAAAAAGGGAAGATTGTGCAATTTCCAGGATTAAAAGAGCGGCTCCTGGAAAAGGGTGTTCATGCCCTGGAACAAGGAGAGGTTCATGAAGCTTCAGAGCTCCTGATCCAGGCCTATGAACTGGATCCGGACAATCCTGATATCAATACGGCACTCGTGTTATCTCTATATGAAAGCAAGCAATATGACAAAGCGAGATCCATATGCAAAGATATGCTCCTTGAAGGCATCGGTGATTATTTCGAGGTAGTGGATATGTATTTGATGATTCTTATCCAGCTTCGCGAGCATCAGGAAGTGATGGATACGATTCATGCACTGTTCGATGAAAAAGAAGTTCCTTTCGAAAAGGAAGAGCATTTCAAGAAACTGCTCCAGTTCAGTGAAAAAGTACTGAATGGGAAATCGCCACAGCCAGATGAAGCACCCGTTAAGGAAGAGCAGCCTTCCATTTTGAGGGGGAAGAGTTTAGAAGAACAAACGTTGACGGCGGCCGAGCTCGTTCACCGCAACATTCAGCCGTTTATGGATGAACTGAAATCGATCTTAAAGGATGCAGAGGCACATCCATTTCTGCAAACGATGGTCCTGAATGTTTTAAGGGAGCATGGAGTGGATAAAGAGGTGGTAGTTAAGAAGTTTGGTCAGGAGAAGAGGGTTTCTCCTGCATCTTTGGAAGATGTGTTCGAATCTGATTTCTTCTCAGGAATGGTAGAATCCTTGGAAGATCTCCTCATGCAAATGAACCCTACCCTATTTCAACATGCACAGGAATTGCTGAAGCGCCACATGTTTCTTCTCTATCCCTTTCACCTTGATGGGGAAGTGAAAGATATTGCATCGGTATATGCCTTCTATACGGCTGGGATGTTCGCTGATTCAATCCTTGAAGAAGAGCTGAGGGATCAGGTTGAAAACACACAATCTGAAGGGATTCTATTGAAACTGAAGGAACTAGAGGAAATTTCCTCTCCTAATATTTAAGTGCTCTCTGTTGAAAGACAGTGGCTGTATGTTATAATGTAATGGTTGCAATGTAAAAGTTTTTCAAATATTTACGATGATAGTGCTAGAATCATACGGGACTATCTACTACTATGCGTAAAAAATTTAAGATCAATTATAGATTGTTGGAGGGAACAGTATGTCTGCAAAATGGGAAAAGCAAGAAGGAAACCAAGGAGTACTTACAATTGAAGTAGAAGCTGCTAAAGTAAACGAAGGTTTAGACGCAGCATTCAAAAAAGTTGTAAAACAAGTGAACGTACCAGGATTCCGTAAAGGTAAAATGCCACGTGGAATGTTCGAAAAGCGTTTCGGTGTAGAATCACTTTACCAAGATGCGTTAGATTTCATCTTACCTGAAGCATATGCGAAAGCAATCGAAGAAACAGGAATCGATCCAATCGACCGTCCTGAAATCGATGTTGAGCAAATGGAAAAAGGGAAAGACTTAATCTTCACGGCTAAGGTACAAGTGAAGCCTGAAGTGAAACTTGGCGAGTACAAAGGTCTTGAAGTAGAAAATATGGACACAGAAGTAACGGCTGAAGACGTTGAAGCTGAACTTACTTCACTTCAAGAAAAACAAGCTGAACTGGCTGTTAAAGAAGAAGGAAAAGCTGAAGAAGGCGACACTGTAACAATGGATTTCGAAGGATTCGTTGACGGTGAAGCATTCGAAGGCGGACAGGCTGAGAACTATTCTCTTGAATTAGGTTCAGGTCAATTCATCCCAGGATTCGAAGAGCAATTAGTGGGTGTTGCAGCTGGAGAAGAGAAAGATGTAGAAGTGAACTTCCCAGAAGAGTACCATGCAGCTGAACTTGCTGGTAAACCTGCTACATTCAAAGTGAAAGTACACGAAATCAAAGCAAAAGAACTTCCAGCACTTGACGACGAGTTCGCAAAAGATGCTGACGAAGAAGTTGAAACGCTTGCTGAACTGAAAGAAAAGATCGAAAAACGCCTTCAAGAGTCTAAAAAGAACGAAGCTGAAACAGCTGTTCGCGAAACTCTTGTAAATAAAGCTTCTGACAATGCTGAAGTGGAAATCCCAGAAGTAATGGTTAAAGCTGAAGTGGACCGCATGATGCAAGAGTTCGAACAACGCCTTCAAATGCAAGGTATGAATCTTGATCTTTACTTCCAATTCTCTGGTCAATCAGAAGAAGACCTTCGCGGTCAAATGAATGAAGATGCTGGTAAACGCGTTCGCACAAACCTTACGCTTGAAGCGATCGCAGCAGCTGAAAATCTTGAAGTGACTGACGAAGAAGCAGAAGAAGAAGTAAATAAGATGGCTGAACAGTACAACATGTCTGCTGACAACATCAAACAAGCACTTGGCGGCCTTGATACACTTAAAGCGGACCTTAAAGTTCGTAAAGCAGTAGAATTCCTTGTTGAAAACAGCAAAACGGTAGCATAATAAAAATAGCAGACAAGGCGCGAATCATTCGTGCCTTGTTTTGTACAATGAGCGGTTATTTGACACCGTATACTGCCTCATTTGTTTGAAAGGGATGTTTCAAGCGCTTTTCAGCAGAACTGAAAAGCTGCCACAGAAACAAAAAACGGATGAACAAACGAGTTTGCTCCAGGCGTTTTATACCTTTCCTAAATAAGAAACTTTATCTAACCAAGAATAAGAATACCTATTTATGGAAAAAGCTTATGAAACGGGGCTGCGCTCATTTTCACCAGGAACATACATAATCAGAATTCTTACATTACCTGACTACAATTGGACACCATAGTAATTAGCAAAATAAAATATTTGCTAAAATACGTATTACATAATAAGATGATTCTTAAGAATCGTATCAATTTCTTTACGGACATATAATATGATAAAATGCAGTACATAACTTAGGTAACAGGGATGTAAGAAATCGTTCGTTTGATGAAACAGGGCACGATTTTATGAAGTTTTAACTAAGGGGTGAAATCATTGTTTAAATTTAATGATGAAAAAGGACAACTTAAATGTTCTTTTTGCGGAAAAACGCAAGATCAAGTTCGTAAACTAGTCGCTGGACCAGGTGTGTATATCTGTGATGAGTGTATCGAACTTTGTACGGAAATCGTGGAAGAAGAGCTTGGTACAGAAGAAGAAGTAGAATTCAAAGACGTTCCGAAGCCTCGTGAAATTCGCGAAATCCTTGATGAATACGTTATTGGTCAGGAACAGGCAAAGAAATCTTTGGCTGTAGCCGTTTACAATCACTACAAGCGTATCAACTCAAGCAGCAAAGTTGATGATGTAGAGCTGTCTAAGAGTAATATTGCCATGATCGGGCCGACTGGTAGCGGTAAAACCTTACTGGCTCAAACCCTTGCGCGTATTCTTAACGTTCCTTTCGCCATTGCGGATGCCACTTCACTGACTGAAGCAGGATACGTAGGGGAAGACGTAGAGAATATCCTGTTGAAATTGATCCAGGCAGCTGACTATGATGTAGAAAAAGCTGAAAAAGGTATCATCTATATCGACGAAATCGATAAAGTAGCACGAAAATCCGAAAATCCATCCATTACAAGAGACGTTTCAGGTGAAGGTGTTCAGCAGGCCCTTCTAAAAATTCTTGAAGGTACGGTGGCAAGTGTTCCTCCACAAGGCGGACGCAAGCATCCTCATCAGGAATTCATCCAGATTGATACGTCCAATGTACTATTCATCTGTGGTGGGGCGTTCGATGGAATCGAGCAGATCATTAAGCGCCGTTTAGGTCAAAAGGTGATTGGGTTCGGTTCTGATCCTAAAAATGCAGAAGTAAAAGAAGATAAATCCCTTCTTTCCAAAGTTGTTCCGGAAGACCTGTTGAAGTTCGGTTTAATCCCTGAATTCATTGGTCGTTTACCGGTTATTTCAAGCCTTGAGCCTCTTGATGAAGAAGCGCTGGTTGAAATCCTGACAAAGCCTAAAAATGCATTGGTGAAACAATATCAAAAAATGCTTGAATTAGATGATGTCGAGCTTGAGTTCACAGAAGATGCCCTGCTTGAAATCTCTAAAAAGGCAATCGAACGTAAAACGGGTGCCCGTGGACTGCGTTCAATCATCGAAACGATGATGCTGGATGTCATGTTTGATCTTCCTTCCCGTGAGGATATCAAAAAGTGCATCATTACAAAGGAAACGATCCTTGAAGATGCTGCTCCACATTTAATGCTTGAAGATGGAACAGTAATCGATCCAAATGAAGAAAAGACATCAGCATAATAGATGACCCAAAAGCCAAGAATGGTTCCTCATTCTTGGCTTTTTTTAATCATCTAACAGCTATGGAGATCGAGAGATGAAGAGAAAAATGAACTGATAAAAGTCACGGATGTCACTTTGTTTAAACCAGTAAAAGAGACAATGCTCAATTGATAATGATAATGAAAAGCACAGAGTGGATTGTAGCGGAAGGCATTTGACTCCTGCGGGGAATAGAGGTAAGCAACAGCCTGAAGCGGAAAAGAACGGTCTTTGTTTTCACACCATGTATAAGTAGAAAAATCATTCTCTGAGCGGTGTAATCTTTCCTCAGGAAGGAAGAGTATGTGGATCATTCCCAACAATGATCGTTCCATTTTTCTTCATTTTACTCATCTCTCCACCAGAATTTTTTTTGTTTATTCCCACAAGGTCAAGGAGATACTAACCGGTAACAACTTGTATCTACTTGGAGGGAGACGAATGAGCTTTACGAGCATCGCTTTGTTTATCCAATTATTCTTCGGAATCATCATTGGATTGTATTTTTGGAACCTATTGAAAAACCAGCGAACGCAAAAAGTTTCCATTGATAAAGAATCAAAAAAAGAAATGGAAGAACTCAGGAAAATGAGATCCATTTCGTTAACCGAACCTCTTGCTGAAAAGGTAAGACCATCAAGCTTTGATGATATAGTAGGCCAAGAAGATGGAATAAAAGCTTTAAAAGCTGCGCTATGCAGTCCCAATCCTCAACATGTGATTATCTATGGCCCTCCCGGTGTCGGAAAGACAGCCGCAGCCCGTCTGGTCCTGGAAGAAGCAAAGAAAAATATGAAATCTCCTTTCAAGCCTTCCGCGGTATTTGTAGAATTGGATGCCACAACAGCACGTTTCGATGAACGGGGGATTGCCGATCCACTGATCGGATCCGTACACGATCCCATTTATCAAGGAGCAGGGGCCATGGGACAAGCCGGGATTCCCCAGCCAAAGCAAGGAGCGGTAACCAATGCCCATGGAGGTGTGCTGTTCATTGATGAAATCGGAGAATTGCATTCCATCCAGATGAATAAATTATTGAAGGTACTGGAAGACCGCAAAGTATTTTTGGAAAGTGCCTATTATAATGAAGAAAATCATCAAATCCCTACCCACATCCATGATATATTCAAAAACGGACTTCCGGCAGATTTCCGCTTAATCGGTGCCACCACCCGTACACCAAGTGAAATTCCACCGGCCATCCGTTCACGCTGCATGGAAGTGTTCTTCAGGGAGCTTGAGCATGATGAAGTGAAAAAAGTAGCTGCCAGGGCGGTTGAGAAAGTAGAGATGACCATTAGTGACAAAGGTCTTGAAACCCTTGCTTCCTATGCCCGCAATGGTCGGGAAGCGGTCAATATGGTTCAGATAGCAGCAGGTGTGGCCATTACGGAAAATAGAAAAGAAATCTTTGATCATGAGCTGGAGTGGATCATCCAGTCCAGCCAGCTTTCTCCACGCTATCAGAAGAAAGTCAATGAAGAAGCGACGATCGGGCTCGTCAATGGGTTAGCAGTGACAGGACCCAATACTGGTTCTTTACTGGAAATCGAGGTGACCGTCATCCCTGCTTCTGATAAAGGCATCATCAATGTGACCGGAATTGTGGAAGAAGAAAGCATTGGGGATCGAAGTAAATCAGTCCGGAGAAAAAGCATGGCGAAAGGTTCCATTGAAAACGTGATTACGGTGCTTCGCTCTATGGGAGTACCTGCGGATCAATATGATATCCATGTGAACTTTCCTGGAGGGGTGCCTGTTGACGGGCCGTCTGCAGGGATTGCCATGGCTCTGGGCATCTATTCTGCGATTTACCGCATACCGGTGAAACATACCATTGCTGTAACAGGCGAGATAAGCATACACGGTCTCGTGAAACCGGTGGGGGGAGTATCTGCCAAAGTGAAGGGTGCCAAATTAGCTGGAGCGACAATGGCCATCATCCCCTACGATAATCAGCAGGCGATGTTAAGTGAAATGGAGGGGATTGAGGTAGTCCCTGTTAAACAGCTTAAAGAAGTATTAGATTTGGCCCTAATGAAAGATTCCATTCAAACGGACCGCATAAACGAACAGGATAAGAAAAGCGTGTAGACTTTTGACCGATTCGGGTCTATCCGAATCGGTTTGTTCATGAATGGAAGAGAAAATGGCATAAGCAGTGAATACGATGAATAAAGTTGTAAATGCCTATTTAATAGACACTAACTAGTAAATAAGTTAGAATTGTACAAAGACTTAGAGCAAAACATTCGGAGGTGTTATATGTGGCAAATCAAAATAATTTAACGGTTCCCCTCCTTCCATTAAGAGGCTTACTTGTGTATCCAACCATGGTCTTGCATTTAGATGTTGGACGTGAGCGCTCCGTTCAAGCTTTGGAAAAAGCAATGATGGATGATCATTTAATTTTCTTAACCACACAAAGAGATATGAATATAGATGAGCCAACACAAGAAGATTTTTACGAAATGGGGACCCTCACAAAGGTAAAGCAGATGCTGAAATTACCGAATGGAACAATCAGGGTCCTGGTTGAAGGTTTAAACAGGGCATCCATTGAATCCTTTTCCGGGGAAAAAGATTTCTACGAGGTAGAAGTGAAGGAATTCAAAGATTCCGATGAGAAAGAATCAGAAACAGACGCTTTAATGAGAACGTTATTAAATTATTTCGAACAATACATAAAGCTATCTAAAAAAGTCTCGGCTGAAACGTATTCCACCGTTTCAGATATCGAAGAGCCGGGAAGACTCGCTGACATCGTCGCTTCCCATCTTCCCCTGAAAATGAAAGAAAAGCAAAGCGTCCTTGAGCAGCTGGATATTAAGAAGCGTCTTCAGATGGTGATCGAAACCATTAACAATGAAAAGGAAGTCCTGAGCCTTGAGAAGAAAATCGGGCAGCGTGTCAAGCGCTCCATGGAGCGGACCCAGAAAGAGTACTATCTTCGTGAGCAGATGAAGGCCATTCAGAAAGAATTAGGCGATAAAGAAGGTAAAACGGGTGAGATCGAGGACTTAACATCCAAGATCGAGCAGGCAAATATGCCGGAAGAGGTGGAAATGACTGCCTTGAAAGAGCTTGCCCGCTATGAGAAAGTTCCGTCGAGCTCTGCAGAAAGCTCTGTTATCCGCAACTACATTGAATGGCTCGTATCCCTGCCCTGGTCAACAGAGACAGAAGATCAACTGGATATTAAACGTTCAGAACAAATCCTGAACCGTGATCATTATGGCCTGGAAAAAGTGAAGGAGCGCGTGCTTGAATACCTGGCTGTTCAGCAGCTGACCAAGTCCCTGAAAGGTCCCATCCTGTGCCTTGCCGGACCTCCCGGCGTCGGTAAAACGAGCCTGGCACGTTCTGTGGCTGAATCTCTGGGGCGAAATTTCGTCCGTGTTTCCCTCGGTGGAGTCCGCGATGAGTCAGAGATCCGCGGCCATAGACGTACCTATGTAGGTGCCATGCCAGGAAGATTGATTCGGGGCATGAAGAAAGCAGGAACGATAAACCCTGTCTTCCTTCTTGATGAAATTGACAAAATGTCTAGTGACTTCAGGGGAGATCCTTCCTCTGCCATGCTCGAAGTGCTGGATCCTGAACAGAATTCCAACTTCAGTGATCATTACATTGAAGAAACCTATGACTTATCCAAAGTCATGTTCATTGCCACGGCCAATGATTTATCCACCATTCCGGGCCCGCTCCGGGACAGAATGGAAATCATTACGATTGCAGGCTATACAGAGCTTGAAAAATTAAATATCGCGAAGCATCATTTATTAGAGAAGCAGATCAAAGATCATGGATTGAATAAATCGAAGCTTCAAGTGCGGGACGAAGCCATTATCGATATTGTTCGATACTACACAAGAGAAGCCGGTGTGAGAAGCCTGGAACGTCACCTTGCCGCCCTTTGCAGAAAAACGGCAAAGATCATTGTGTCAGGTGAAAAGAAGCGCGTCGTGATTACATCCAGTAATATTGAAGATTTCCTGGGTAAGAAAAAGTTCCGATACGGTCAGGCGGAAGAGGAAAACCAAATCGGCGTTTCCACTGGACTTGCTTATACGACGGTTGGCGGAGATACATTACAGATTGAAGTATCCCTGGCACCTGGTAAAGGGAAGCTTGTCCTGACAGGTAAATTAGGGGATGTCATGAAGGAATCAGCACAGACGGCATTCAGTTATGTCCGGTCGAAGGCGGATGCCCTTGGAATTGATGAGACTTTCCACGAAAAGTATGATATCCATATCCATGTACCTGAAGGCGCAGTTCCTAAAGACGGACCTTCAGCAGGAATCACGATTACGACGGCACTTGTATCTGCCCTTACAGGTAAATACGTCAACCGTGAAGTAGGAATGACAGGTGAAATAACCCTGAGAGGAAGAGTGCTTCCAATCGGAGGGGTGAAAGAAAAAACATTAAGTGCTCATCGTGCTGGGATTAAAACGATTATCCTGCCGAAGGATAATGAGAAGGATATAGAAGATATTCCTGAAAGTGTAAGGGGAGAATTGACATTCATTCTTGTATCCCATATTGATGAGGTCTTAGAGAAAGCATTAGTAGGTGAAAAGAAGTGAAAGTAAATCAAGTCGAGTTAGTCATCAGTGCAGTCAGGCCTGAACAATACCCTGGCGATTTTCTTCCGGAGTTTGCGTTGGCAGGACGCTCAAACGTCGGAAAATCCTCATTTATCAATAAAATGATCGGTCGAAAGAGTATGGCCAGGATTTCATCCAAGCCCGGTAAAACCCAGACGTTAAACTTTTATAAAATCGAAGACACCCTTTATTATGTTGACGTTCCTGGATATGGTTTTGCCAAAGTTTCCAAAACAGAGCGGGAAGCATGGGGGAAGATGATCGAAACTTACATCACGTCCCGTGAACAGCTGAGGGCTGTCGTCTTGATCGTGGATCTCCGTCACGCACCGACCAAGGATGACGTCATGATGTACGACTTCCTTAAACATTATGAACTGCCTTGTATCGTCATTGCAACGAAAGCGGATAAAATCCCTAAAGGCAAATGGCAGAAGCACCTTAAAGTGACAAGAGAAACGCTCAACATGGACAAAGAAGACGATCTCATCATGTTCTCTTCTGAAACAGGACTTGGAAAAGACAAGGCCTGGGATGCAATCAAGTCGTTTTATAAATAAGCACAATCTGTCAAAGGACCAATTCCAATGCGTAAAGCAGGGGGATTGGTCCTTTTTATTTATTCTGACGTGACGACATGACCAATATAGCTTAAAAGTAGTAGAAAAGCAGGTGTACGGAAGACTCTATCAGGTTTATGGACCTATATGATCAAAGGATTTGAAAGGAAATGGAAGCATATAACCGCATATGTATCTGTAACCAAGCTGAATCAGGCTCTTCCACATAAATGGATCATAACAACCAAAATTAGGTAAATTTGAATTTTGAGAATTTTCTCTTTTGTTGATAAAATTATGAAAGATTACAACTATACGTTACATAAGGGGGACTCTAGCCAGTGAAGAATTGGAAAAGCCTGATTTTGTTAGTAATTTCTGTATTTCTTCTATCAGCCTGTGGCGATAAAGCCACAACAGAAAGTGGTGCGAAGTTGGTAGAGGAAGGGAAATTTATTTATGCAGCTTCCGGTGAATTTAAGCCATTCAGTGTGACGAACAACGATGGAACCATGTCTGGTTTCGATATCGAAGTGGCGGAAGCAGTAGCGAAAGAAATGGGTCTTGAACCGGAACAAAAGAAATTCAAGTTTGCAGGAATTGTAGAAGGAGTTAAATCCGGTCGTTTCGATGCAGCCGTTGCCAGTCATACGATCACGGAAGACCGCTTGAAAGAGGTTGACTTCTCGACTCCTTACTATTATTCAGGACCGCAAATCTTCGTGCGTTCAGACAGTTCTGTTGAAACACTGGAAGACCTGGAAGGAATGGAGATTGCCGTTTCCAAAGGATCTACTTACGCAGAAACGGCTCAAGGTGTGACGGATAATATCCAACAATATGATAGTGACGTTGTCGCTCTGGAAGCATTAAATAAAGGGAAGCATGATGCCGTCATTACTGACTTCATCACAGGAAAAGAAGCGATCGCTGCAGGGCTTAACATTGAAGCACGTGAACTGATCGGCCGCAGTGAGCAAGCCATCGCCGTCAGTAAAGAGAATGAGGCGCTGTTGGAAGAAGTCAACAAAGCTCTTGAAACATTGAGAGAAAACGGTACATTAAAGAAAATCAGTGAAAAGTATTTCAATACAGACATCACTTCAGATCCTGAAAAAGAGTAAGCAGCATGACACAGAGCGAATGTGCTTCGATGCGCATTCGCTTTTTGTCTTTACCTGACACAAAAATTGAATGGAGGGAAGTTCATGCATTTTTTTGAAACCTTTATTGGTACATATGATGTTTTTCTTAAAGGGATGTTGCTGACATTCCAGTTAACCTTTGTTTCTGTCCTTATCGCGATTGTCATCGGCTTGTTTTTTGCTTTTCTAAAGATATCTGGAATTAAGCCTTTGGCATTATTGGCAGATTTATATATCTTCGTTGTAAGGGGAACACCATTAATCGTTCAAATCTTTATCTTCTACTTTGGGTTAACCGCACTGAACATCACAGACTTCTGGTCAGTCGTAATGGGGCTTGCCTTCCATAACGGTGCCTATATCGCCGAAATCTTTCGAGGAGCCATCCAATCCATCGATAAAGGCCAGATGGAAGCAGGGAGGTCCCTCGGGATGTCCCTCGGGTTGTCCATGAGAAGGATCATCCTTCCACAGGCTTTCAGAAGGGCACTGCCTCCACTTGGTAATCAATTCATCATAGCCTTGAAGGATTCATCCCTGGCATCCTTTATCGGGATGTTTGAATTGTTCAGCGTTGCAACCACACTAGGATCCAACAACTTCGATTATATGACCTACCTGCTGGTTGTAGCGATCTATTATCTAGTGCTTGTACTGATATTCTCGACGATTGTGAATGTTATAGAGAAGCGTATGTCTGTCAGTGACTAATAAAGATAGGGAGGGTTGAGCATGGGTCAGGAAATGATTAAAGTAGAGAAATTGAATAAATCATTTGGAGATTTACATGTATTGAAGGACATTGATATGAGTGTCAAGGAAAATGACGTGGTTTGCCTCATCGGCGCAAGCGGATCCGGTAAGAGTACATTGCTTCGATGCTTGAACTTCCTGGAAGTGAAAGACAATGGGAAAGTCATGATCGAAGGGGAAGAAGTCAATCTGAGTACCCATGATGTAAATAAAATCCGGCAAAAAGTGGGGATGGTATTTCAGCATTTCTACCTTTTTCCACACAAAACGGTATTGGAAAATGTAATGGAAGCACCGGTTCAAGTAAAAGGTGTCCAGAAGGCCCAAGCCAAAAAAGAAGCCAAAGAGTTATTAAAAAAGGTGGGTCTTGCAGAGAAGGAAAATGTCTATCCGTCCAAATTGTCTGGCGGACAGAAGCAGCGTGTAGCCATAGCCAGGGCACTTGCTATGAAACCGGATATCATGCTGTTTGACGAACCTACATCTGCACTGGATCCTGAATTGGTGGGAGAAGTCCTTGCCACCATGAAGGAGCTGGCTTTAGAGGGGATGACCATGGTCGTCGTGACGCATGAAATGGGGTTTGCCAAAGAGGTGGCAGACTGGGTAGTGTACATGCACGATGGAAGAATCGTTGAAGTAGGACCCCCGCAGGAACTGTTCAACACTCCGAAAGAGCAGCGAACGAAAGAATTCCTGGATTCGGTTCTTTCATAATAATGACAAGAGCCCGGAGCAGATTCCGGGCTCTTTCTGCTTGCTTTGTGGCTGCAGTAACGTCATCTTTTTTTAATAAACAATAAGTATACGCCGATCCCGATGATGATGATGGGCCAGAATTCCCAGGCGGTCCCTACATTCCCTTCAATGAAGCCTAACCATCTTACCGCTTTGTCGGAGAAGAGGAGAACAATAGACAGAGTTAAAAAGAGAATCCCTTGAAATAACCCCGCCCCCGTTTTCTGGTATCTCAGCAGAAAGCCCAATGCAATGATCAAAATGAAAGTACCCATGTGATCCGGCCATATGTCCAGTTTGTTCACAACATGGAAATGAAGTCCGAATCCAACAAGGATCGTACCGGGTAAAATCGCTTCATGATCTCTCCCTCCATATCCCTGTCCAAGAAAAGCGAGTCCGACAATCAAGAGTAAGGTGGGCCACGTGAAGAATTCCTGAAATAATACAATGTTTGCCTGCTGTAAATAAAAATAGACCCCGAAGCCTATCAAGATGATTCCCGGGAAAATTCTTTGTTGTTTCATACCCATCCTCCCTAATCTTTTCCATTACATGTTTTGAATTCTGATTTTAAAGGGGAAATGAACCATAATAAGAAGAATACAAGCCCCTGGTTTCGACAGATGGACAGAAAGCCTTTTCATTACTTGATTCTTTAGGCTTGTTTTGGTACCCTACATTAGTAAGGATTGTCGAAATGTAATAGATTTTATAGCATTCTTTGATGCTTTATAATCTACAGGATGAACTAAATGTCTGTAAAGTCCCGGAAGAAGCATGACTTCTTACCTTATTAATGTATCATATTTAGGTTTCAATTTCTGTTCACATTTGCCGGGCAGGGTCTTTTCTGGACATGTTATAATAAGAGTAATGATTTAAGTTGGGGGTGTAGTGCATAGCATGTATACAATAGTCGTTGGTTTGAATTACAAAACGGCCCCTGTTGAGATTCGTGAGCGTTTATCATTCAATGAAACTGATCTTCCTTTAGCCATGAACGCATTGAAGGAAAAGAAGAGCATACTTGAAAATGTGATTGTTTCTACATGCAATAGAACGGAAGTCTATGCTGTAGTGGATCAGCTTCATACAGGTCGTTATTATATTAAAGATTTCTTATCTCAATGGTTTGATATAGATAAAGAGGAGTTCACGCCCTATCTTTTCATTTATGAACAAGAAGGAGCAGTTGAACACCTTTTTAAGGTTGCGTGTGGATTGAATTCAATGGTACTCGGGGAAACGCAGATCCTGGGGCAGATTCGATCGAGCTTTCTGAATGCACAGGAATCGGGTGCAACCGGTACAGTATTCAATCATTTGTTTAAGCAGGCTGTGACGGTTGCCAAGAAAGGGCACTCGGAGACGGATATTGGGTCAAATGCTGTATCTGTCAGCTATGCAGCCGTTGAATTGGCGAAAAAAGTATTCGGCAGCCTGGATAAAAAGCATGTTCTGATCCTTGGTGCCGGTAAAATGGGGGAGCTGGCGATCCAAAACCTTCACGGCAGCGGTGCCACTAAGGTGACGGTCATTAATCGTACGTTTGAAAAAGCTCAAACCCTTGCAGAACGATTCAGCGGGAATGCCAAAACATTGCAGGAGCTTCAATGTGCCCTTGTAGAAGCCGACATTATGATCAGCTCTACGGGTGCAAAGGATTTTGTGATAACGAAAGAAATGATGTCCCATGTGGAAAGAATGAGAAAGGGTCGCCCTCTTTTCATGGTAGATATCGCTGTTCCCCGTGATCTCGATCCTTCCATCGGAGAATTAGACAGTGTTTTCCTTTATGATATCGACGATTTAGAAGGCATCGTAGAGGCGAACCTCGCAGAGCGTAAAAAAGCAGCAGAGCAAATTGAACTCATGATTGAGGCTGAAATTGTGGCTTTTAAAGAATGGTTGAATATGCTGGGGGTTGTTCCTGTCATTTCAGCACTTCGTCAAAAAGCACTTTCCATCCAAGCTGAAACGATGGAGAGTATCGAACGGAAAATGCCTGATTTAACGGATCGGGAGCGAAAAGTGTTGAACAAACATACAAAGAGTATCATCAATCAGTTGTTAAAGGATCCGATTCTCCAGGCGAAGGAATTCGCAGGTCTTCCTGATGCCGCAGATAAGCTGGATTTATTCATCAATATCTTTAATATTGAACAACAGGTGCAAGAGCAGAAACAAGTGAAAGCAGCCAATGAAAAGACTGAGAGCGAGCGCAGCTTTATACCACAGCCTTCTTTTCAAGCATAAGTGAGGTTAATGTCTATGTTTGAACAAACGATGACCAGGCTGCACGAACTTATGATTGTTCTGTATGCTATTAGTATTCTCTTTTACTTTATAGATTTCTTAAACAAAAACCGGAAGGCGAATATGTTTGCCTTCTGGTTACTTGCGATTGTTTGGATCCTTCAAACAATCTTTTTATTTCTATATATGATGAATACAGGTAGGTTCCCGGTCCTCACCATTTTCGAGGGGCTTTATTTTTATGCCTGGGTCCTCATTACCCTGTCACTTGTCATCAATCGATTATTAAGAGTGGACTTCACGGTGTTCTTCACCAATATACTGGGCTTCATCATCATGGCGATCCATACATTCGCTCCTGTCCAGGTAGAGTCTCAGGCCATGGCCGAGCAGCTCGTATCTGAGCTGCTGCTGATTCACATTACGATGGCCATCCTTTCATACGGGGCCTTTACATTATCCTTTGTGTTTTCCCTGCTCTACCTTCTGCAATTCAAACTGCTGAAGGAGAAAAAGTGGGGGCAGAGGTTATGGAGGATCAGCGATTTGTCCAAGCTTGAGAAGATTTCATACATCTTAAACTCCATTGGAGTGGCCATGCTTCTATTGAGCTTGATACTCGGTCTCCAATGGGCCTATATCAAGCTGCCTGATTTCACTTGGTATGATCCGAAAATAGTAGGTTCATTTATTCTATTAATTGTATATAGCAGTTTTTTATATCTTCGCATTAAAAAGAATGTATTCGGTAAATCTCTAGCGTTTCTCAATGTTGCAGCCTTCCTGATCATATTGATTAACTTTTTCTTGGGAAGTCGGTTGTCATCATTTCATTTTTGGTATTCATAAGTTTTCAGGAGGTCATTATGAGAAAAATCATTGTTGGATCAAGACGGAGTAAGTTAGCACTGACACAAACGAATTGGGTGATCAAACAGTTGCAGGCACTGGATCCCTCTTACGAATTCGAAGTGAAGGAAATCGTCACAAAAGGGGATCAGATACTTGATGTCACCCTTTCAAAAGTAGGCGGGAAAGGCTTGTTTGTAAAAGAAATCGAACAGGCGATGATGGATGAAGAGATCGATATGGCCGTACACAGTATGAAGGATATGCCTGCAGTTCTGCCAGAAGGGCTGACAATCGGATGTATTCCTGAACGTGAGGATCACCGTGATGCCTTCATCAGTAAAGATCATGTGGGCCTTAAAGACTTGCCTTCCGGATCCATCGTCGGCACCAGCAGTCTGCGCCGGGGGGCACAGATTTTATCCGTGCGCCCGGATCTTGAAATCAAATGGATCCGTGGAAATATCGATACGCGTTTAACGAAGCTTCAGAACGAGGATTACGATGCGATTATCCTTGCAGCAGCCGGATTATCCCGGATGGGCTGGACTTCGGATGTCGTCACGGAATTCCTTGATCCTGACCTGTGCCTGCCTGCAGTCGGTCAAGGAGCATTGTCCATTGAATGCAGGGAAAGTGATGGGGAAGTCCTTGAGCTCCTTTCCAAGTTTGCTTGTGAAGAGACAACCAAAACGGTTACGGCAGAAAGAGCGTTCCTTCACAAAATGGAAGGTGGATGTCAGGTGCCGATTGCCGGGTTCGCCGAGCTTAAAGAAAATGGCGAAATCGCTTTGACGGGGCTTGTCGCTTCACCTGATGGAAAAACGATCTACAAAGAGTTCATGGTGGGCAGGGACCCGGTTGAAGTAGGGGAACAAGTGGCTGATAGTCTGACAAAACAGGGCGCGAAAGCACTTATCGATCAGGTGAAAGAGGAGCTTGATCAATAATGAAGGGGAAAGGGCCTTTAGAACATGTAAAGGTTTTGATTACCCGCGGCAATGAGGGGTCCAGTGAAACGGCCTCCCTCATCGAAGACGTGGGAGGGGTTCCGGTGGTGGTGCCTCTCCTTCATTTTCAACCCCATGAAGACCAATGGGAAACAAATCTTCAGTCAACATTACATATGTATGAATGGATCATCTTCACCAGTAAAAATGGAGTAAAATTCTTTCTGAAGGCATTAAAAAGATTGGAGCTAGATTTGTCTTCTTTTTCAGGGAAGTTTGCTGCAGTCGGCAGTAAAACCTCTCATTACTGCAAGAGATATGGCATTCCTGTTTCCTTTGTTCCTGATCACTTTACAGGTGATGACTTTGCAGAGGAATTCATTTCTAAAGTAAAGCCTTCAGGTAACATCCTGATTCCGAAAGGGAACCTGGCAAGAAACGTCATCGCTTCATCATTAATCTCTGCAGGTGTCTCATGCCAGGAGTGGATCGTCTATCAGACAGTCCTTCCTGCAAATAGCATCGAGAAGGTAAAGAGAATCATTGATGAAGGGCAAATAGATATTATTACCTTCACCAGCTCGTCAACGGTCCACCATTTCATGAAGGTGGTCGATCTCTATTCCCTGCATGTTAACATTCAGGATATTCCCATTGCCGTGATCGGACCCATTACGAAAACAACGGCTGAACAGTACGGATTGGATGTGAAAATCTGTCCAAGCATTTATACTGTGAATGAAATGGTGAATGAAATGAAAGAATTCATTTCAAACAGACCCGGAAAATAATTGATCACTCAGGAGGTATAAGCAATGAAAGATCTGCATTTTAATCGTCACCGCCGTTTACGTCAAACCGAGCATATGCGTGCGTTAGTGAGGGAAACTCATTTAAGGAAAGAAGATTTAATTTACCCGTTGTTTGTGGTGGAAGGGGAAAATATTAAAAATGTTGTCCCTTCCATGCCTGGGGTGTTTCATATCTCCCTTGATAATTTGAAAGCCGAAATGGATGAGGTGGTTTCCCTTGGAATCAAATCCATTATCCTATTTGGTGTTCCGGCTGAAAAAGATGAAGTCGGCTCACAAGCGTATCATGACCATGGTATCGTTCAGAAGGCTACCCGATTTGTAAAGGATCATTATCCCGAGCTCGTGGTCATTGCCGATACTTGTTTATGCCAATACACAAGTCACGGACATTGCGGCATCGTGAAGGATGGCCAGGTACTCAATGATCCAACCCTTGACCTATTAGCGAAAACAGCTGTCAGCCAAGTGGAAGCAGGGGCCGATATCATTGCTCCTTCCAATATGATGGATGGATTCGTTGCAGCGATCCGCCATGGACTGGACGAAGCGGGCTACCATGATGTGCCGATCATGTCGTATGCCGTTAAGTACTCTTCAAGCTTCTATGGCCCATTCCGTGATGCAGCACATTCCACACCGCAATTCGGAGACCGGAGAACGTATCAGATGGACCCTGCCAATCGCCTGGAAGCAATAAGGGAGGCACAGTCCGACATGGAAGAAGGAGCGGACTTCTTAATCGTGAAACCTGCCCTTTCTTATTTGGATATCATGAGGGAAGTGAAGGACCGTTTTAATGCTCCTGTTGTCGCTTATAATGTTAGTGGAGAGTACAGCATGGTGAAGGCAGCTGCCCAAAACGGCTGGGTGAACGAACAGGAAATCGTGATGGAAAAGCTGACAAGCATGAAGCGTGCAGGTGCAGACCTCATCATTACGTATTTCGCAAAAGATGTAGCGAATTGGTTATCCTAATTGGTGGAAAGTTCCTGTAAGGATGACAGATAGATCACTAAAGGAGGAATCCGTATTGCGTTCATATGAGAAATCGAAGAAAGCGTTCAAAGAAGCAGTAAAACTGATGCCCGGTGGAGTGAACAGCCCCGTGCGTGCATTTAAATCCGTAAAGATGGATCCTATTTTCATGGAAAGAGGGAAGGGCTCTAAAATTTTCGATATCGATGGAAATGAATACATCGACTACGTTCTATCATGGGGCCCATTGATTCTTGGTCACAGTAATGACCGTGTGGTTGAATCCATCAAGAAAGTCGCTGAAAATGGGACGAGTTTCGGAGCTCCGACGGAGATCGAAAACAAACTTGCCGAGCTTGTCATCGAGAGAGTACCGAGTATCGAAGTGGTGCGGATGGTATCTTCCGGAACGGAAGCAACCATGAGTGCCCTTCGTCTGGCCCGGGGATACACAGGCCGTAATAAAATCATCAAGTTTGAAGGATGTTACCACGGACATGGAGACTCTTTATTGATCAAAGCAGGATCAGGTGTAGCAACTCTTGGGCTGCCTGACAGTCCGGGGGTCCCTGAAGGTGTGGCACAAAATACGATCACGGTTCCCTATAATGATTTAGAGAGCATCCGATATGCCTTTGAACAATTCGGTGATGACATTGCAGGCGTCATCGTCGAGCCTGTCGCAGGAAATATGGGTGTCGTTCCGCCGCAGCCAGGATTCCTGGAAGGGCTTCGGGAAATCACTGAAAACAACGGAGCCTTGCTGATATTCGATGAAGTCATGACCGGATTCCGTGTCGGCTATGGTTGCGCACAAGGCTTTTATAATGTAACGCCTGATTTAACCTGTCTAGGAAAAGTCATCGGTGGAGGACTTCCGGTGGGAGCGTATGGTGGTAAAGCTGAAATCATGGAGAGAATTGCTCCAAGCGGCCCGATTTATCAAGCGGGGACCCTCTCTGGGAATCCGTTGGCCATGACGGCTGGATATGAAACCCTTAGCCAGTTGACACCAGAAACGTACGAAGAGTTTGCCCGTAAAGCAGACCGCCTGGAAGAAGGCTTAAAGAAAGCGGCCGAAAAGCATCATATCCCTCACGTCGTTAACCGTGCAGGTTCCATGATCGGAATCTTCTTTACAAATGAAGAAGTGACCAATTACGAAGGGGCAAAGTCGTCGGACCTTGATATGTTTGCCGATTACTATCGTGAAATGGCCCATGAAGGGGTATTCCTGCCACCGTCCCAATTTGAAGGACTTTTCCTGTCTACTGCCCATACAGATGAAGACATTGAAAAGACCCTTGAGGCAGCTGAAAAAGCGTTTGAAAAGATAAGTAAAAAGTAATGTGGAAGCCGATCCTTTGGGGTCGGCTATTTTTAATAGGTAGAAAAAAGTCTAATTTTATAGAGCATCTTTCCAAAAATGGGTTGATAAATCGAAATGAGTGCCCTTTATCCGGGATCCCCCATTTTCTTAAGTGAAAATCCCCACACTCATACAACTTTTCGTTTTCCTATCATAATCCTCTTTTCCGTTTCATAAAGTGATAATGGCATTGTTTATTATTTCATTGTTTGGAACCTGAAAGGAGGAATTTCTTTGTCGCAAGAACAACAATCGTGTTTGCGATTTTCTTTGGAAGAATCAATTTGGTTTAAAAAAGGACAGGAAGTTGAAGAATTGCTATCTATCTCCTTAGATCCTCATATAACGATACAAGAACAAGAGCAGTACGTACTTATCAGGGGAAGCCTGGATCTCTCTGGTGAATACTTACCCTCTTCCCCGAGAGACGAAGAAGAGGATGAGTTCGAAGCAGGAGGGAAGTTTGTACAAATTGTTGAAAAGAGGGAAAAAGGTGAGTATGAATTCGTCCACGGATTCCCTGTCGATGTGACGATCCCGAAAAATCGTATCGCAAATTTGGGTGACATCGATGTGTTCGTTGAATCGTTTGATTACGTCGTCCCTGAAAATGCGTGCATAAAATTAAATGCGGATCTGACGATCACCGGCATTTACGGGGAACAGCAGACTCATACGCCCCTTGAAGCTGAAAGTGAGAGAGAAGAAGAGTATGAGCCGCTTTACCGATCGAGTGCCGTGGCAGAAGTAGGGGAAGCCGAGGAAGTCGAGACAGAGGAAGAACAGGAAGAAGAATATGAGTATGAAAGCTATGATGTTGAAGACGTAACGTCATACGATGAAGATCGGGAAGAAGAAGAATTCCAGCCGTTTCAATTGGAAGGTAGGACACCTCCGGAAGAAGAGGATGAAGTGCCTGTACAGATTCAGTATGATGCCCAGCCTGCTGATTTCTATGAGGAAAATGATTTCCGTAAAGAAAACGTATTTGAATTACCTCAGCATGAACTGAGTGAATCATCAGAAGAACAGCCTGCAGAACCAAAGCCTGCCTATCCACCTAAGTACGAGCATCAGGAGGCGGAAGAAGAAGAATCTTCCTCCTCTTCATCGGCTGAAATGGAGGAAACCGCTGAAGAACAGGAAGAGAAGAAAAAGACGAAGGGCAAAAAGAAGTATGAGACCATATCCCTTACCGACTTCTTTGCGAGAAAAGAAGAGGAAAAGGGAGCCACATTAAGAGTATGCATTGTCCAAGAAGGAGAGACCCTGGATTATATTGCGGAAAAGTATGATCTGACGATTCCTCAGCTATTGAGAGTCAATCAACTTGAAGCGAATCAGGACGTGTATGTAGGGCAGGTTCTCTATATCCCTAAAAGCGAGTACGTCTTCAAGGGGTAAAGGAAAAATAAAAAAGTCGCTCCCAGCTAAGAAGAGCGCAATGGGAATAATAGGGAACATTGGGGCTGACACCAAATTCATTGGAGTTAGTCCGTTTTTTTTAGAAAAGTATTCTTAGAAGGTGAGAGGAATGGTACAAACGCTGGAGGGATTAAAGCCTGTCTTGCAGCCTTATGGGGTTGAACCTCATTTCGTCGAGAACTACGGTAAGATTTCGAAAGTATTTTCAAATAAAGGCACCTTGGCGGTAAAGCAGCTCCCTGCGCAAAATGGGGTAGACTTCGTCAGGAATGTGCAATTCCTTTTTCAGAGGGGCTACAACCGGATTGTTCCGATTTATCCTACCCTGGATGGGCGCTACGCAGTATGGAACGAAGGGTATTTATATTATTGCATGCCCTGGCTGTTGAATCAGGAACGGGAAGACCAGTTTGAAAAGCATCAAAAGATGTTCAGGGAACTGGCGAGACTTCACACCCTGTCCTCCCAGGAAGTGAAAATCGACAAAGAGGAGAGGGAATCTCACTACGAACAGCTGACATCCAGATGGGATAAAGAACAACAGTTTTTGGATGAGTATGTGGAAGCATGTGAGAAAACCATCTATATGTCTCCCTTTCAATTTCATTTCTGCATGTATTATAAGGATGCTTCACAAGCATTGAAATTTTCACGGAAGATGCTTGATGAATGGTATGAGGAAACGAAGGAGCTTGAAAAGGTAAGGACCGTCATTACACATGGAAAGGTGTCGACGGAACATTTTTTATTCGATGAAAGGGGATTGGGGTATTTCCATAACTTTGAGAATTCAAAGGTTGCTTCCCCGTTCCATGATCTCCTGCCCTTTTTGTCCAGAACCTTGAAAACGTATCCCAAGTATTATGAGGAATGTGTCGAGTGGCTTACTACCTACTTTCAGCACTTTACCGTCCGCAGCGAAGAGCGCATCTTGTTCATGAGTTATCTCGCTTATCCCAGTTCCGTGATTGCCATTGTAGAAAAGTACTTCCATACCCCGAAGGATAAACGGAATGAACGGAAATCCCTTAAGAAGCTTCAACGCCATTACTGGCTCTTGAAAAATACAGAATACGTGGTGATGCGTCTCGATGAAATGGAGAAAAAGAAGCAGGAGGCCGAAACGGAATAAAAAAAGAACTGACGAAGGACTTCTGTCGTCAGTTCTTTAAATCCAATCAAAGTAAATGGCAAGCCCTATCCCGATGAACAGCGTCAATAGAAGGACATCGAACGTGGTGGGAAGAAGGATGGTGCGGATCCCTTGAAAGATGGTAAAAGGTATGATGAATTGCTTACATATTAATTTGGCATTCCCCATCCATTTCTGCAAGGTGTACTGGTTGATTTTTTTCATTATCGTCCACTCGCTTTCCTGGGTATATTCACTACTTTATCTTATGAACCCAGTGTGGAAAGGTGCCTATGTATAGGCGAAATGAATATTTTTCAATGAAATGGCCAATAATGATTGACGAACGTTTATCTTATCCTATACTATAATGAGTAAATAAATAGTTATTAAAAGCAATGAACAGGAAGAGTACATTGAGCCTTACGTTCAGAGAGGAAAATCGTTTGCTGAGAGATTTTCTGCGTTAAGACAATGGAAGGTCGCCTGGAGAGCTGTTTCTATGAAGTTCAGTAGTAGAAGCCGGTTAAAAGCCGTTATTTTCGTCGAGAGTTCAGGAGGTCTATTTCTCCTGAAAAAAAAGGTGGTACCGCGAATGGAATCCTTCGTCCTTTTCACAGGACGGGGGATTTTTTATTTTTTTTGAAAAGTGTACTTATTCACACAATGTAGGAGGAAATCACATGGAGACACAAGATCAACAATTATCAATGCCAACGAAATATGATCCCACTGCCATTGAACAAGGCAGATACAAATGGTGGCTTGAAGGAAAATACTTCGAAGCGGCAAACGACAAGGAGAAGGAACCGTATACCATCGTAATCCCTCCTCCCAACGTAACGGGTAAACTTCATCTTGGGCATGCCTGGGACACGACATTGCAGGACATCCTGACAAGAATGAAGCGCATGCAGGGATATGATGTATTGTGGCTGCCGGGTATGGACCATGCCGGGATCGCAACACAGGCGAAAGTCGATGAAAAACTTCGAAATCAGGGAATTTCACGCTATGACCTGGGCCGTGAAAAGTTCGTGGAAGAAACGTGGAAATGGAAAGAAGAATATGCCGAGCATATTCGTCAGCAATGGGCGAAGGTGGGACTCGGCTTAGATTACAGCCGTGAGCGATTCACCCTGGATGAAGGTTTATCCGAAGCCGTACAAAAGGTATTCGTGGACCTTTATAATAAAGGTCTGATTTATCGCGGCGAATACATCATCAACTGGGATCCGGCAACGAAGACGGCTCTTTCAGACATTGAAGTAATCCATCAGGATGTACAGGGAGCTTTCTATCACATGAAATATCCATTAGCCGATGGAAGTGGTCACATTGAGATCGCCACGACCCGTCCGGAAACCATGCTTGGAGACACGGCTGTTGCCGTACACCCGGAAGATGACCGTTACAAGCATCTCATCGGAAAAACCGTTACACTTCCAATCGTTGGACGTGAAATACCGATTGTCGGCGATGACTACGTGGACATGGAATTTGGTTCAGGAGCGGTAAAGATCACACCGGCTCACGACCCGAATGACTTTGAAATCGGGAACCGTCACAACCTGGAACGTGTCCTTGTCATGAACGAAGACGGTTCCATGAATGTAAAGGCAGGGAAATACCAAGGGATGGACCGTTTCCAGTGCCGGAAAGAAATCGTGAAGGACCTTAAGGAAGCAGGAGTTCTGTTCAAGATCGAAGAGCATATGCATTCGGTTGGTCACTCTGAAAGAAGCGGAGCGGTCGTTGAACCCTATCTATCCACTCAGTGGTTCGTCAAGATGGATCCATTAGCGGAAAAAGCGGTAAAACTTCAGGAGAACGAAAACAAGGTCCATTTTGTTCCTGACCGATTTGAAACATCATACCTGCGCTGGATGGAGAACACACGTGACTGGTGTATATCCCGTCAACTTTGGTGGGGACACCGCATCCCGGCCTGGTACCATAACGAAACGGGCGAGATCTATGTGAACAGCGAAGCACCTGCAGACATTGAAAACTGGACGCAGGAAGAAGATGTACTGGATACATGGTTCAGTTCCGCTCTATGGCCGTTTTCAACTATGGGCTGGCCAGATCTGGATGCAGAAGACTTTAAACGGTACTATCCGACAAACACACTGGTGACTGGATACGACATCATCGGATTCTGGGTATCCCGAATGATTTTCCAGGGACTTGAGTTCACAGGGGAAAGACCGTTTAAAGACGTATTGATCCATGGATTGGTTCGTGATGCAGATGGGCGCAAAATGAGTAAGTCTTTAGGAAATGGTGTAGATCCAATGGATGTCATCGAGAAGTATGGTGCCGATTCCCTTCGTTACTTCCTATCCACAGGAAGCTCACCTGGCCAGGATCTCCGCTTCTCCTTTGAGAAAGTAGAATCTGTATGGAACTTTGCCAACAAGATCTGGAATGCATCCCGTTTCGCCCTCATGAACATGGATGGAATGACGTATGACGAAATCGATCTTTCAGGTGAAAAATCAGTTGCGGATAAATGGATCCTTACCCGCTTAAATGAAACGATTGAAACGGTGACCCGCCTGGCTGATCGATATGAATTTGGGGAAGTTGGACGCGTTCTTTATAACTTCATCTGGGATGACTTCTGCGATTGGTACATTGAAATGGCGAAACTGCCTCTATACGGGGAGGATGAAGCAGCGAAGAAAACGACTCGTTCGATCCTTGCTCACGTTCTAGACAACACAATGAGACTTTTACACCCATTCATGCCGTTTATTACCGAGGAAATATGGCAGAACTTGCCGCATCAAGGCGAATCCATAACGGTTGCAGCATGGCCGGTGGTTCAGGATGAATTGACAGACAAGGCTGCTGCAGAAGAAATGAAGCTGCTTGTTGACATCATCCGTGCCGTGCGCAATGTCCGTGCCGAGGTGAACACACCGATGAGCAAACAGATCAACTTGATGCTCAAGGCAAAGGATGAACACACATTAGCGATCATCGAGAAGAACAAAGCGTATATTGAAAAATTCTGTAATCCAGAGAAACTGGAAATGGGTACAGACTTAGATACGCCTGATAAAGCGATGACTGCCGTTGTGACGGGGGTGGATCTATTCCTTCCACTGGAAGGGTTGATCAATATTGATGAAGAAATTGCCCGTCTACAAAAAGAACTGGAGAAATGGACGAAGGAAGTTTCCCGTGTTCAAGGGAAATTAAATAATGAAAAGTTTGTGAGCAAAGCCCCTCAGAAGGTTGTGGATGAGGAAAAAGCAAAAGAAAAAGATTATTTAGAGAAGCAAGCCACCGTTAAAGCAAGAATCGAAGAGCTTACATCATTATAATCTTGTAAATAGAAGAGAAGAAGAGGGCTTTAAATCGAGTCTGATTGTAATGGATGATTCTCTACCACAATCGGTCCCGATGCGGGGCCCTCTTTTTTATGAAGAGGAGGGAATGAGTTGTGTTGACCTATGAAAAAGCAGTCGATTGGATCCATTCAAGGCTCAGGCTGGGAATAAAGCCGGGACTTGAGAGGATGCAATACTTGTTGAATGAACTCGGAAACCCCCATGAAAAGCTTAAGACCGTTCATATTGGGGGTACCAACGGAAAAGGATCCACTGTGACGTATTTGCGAAATATATTACAGGATTCCGGTTATCGTGTAGGGACCTTTACTTCCCCATACTTTGAGCGTTTTAATGAAAGAATCAGCTTTAATGGAGAACCTGTAGCTGATGAGGATTTAACGGCTCTTGTGGAAAAAATAAAGCCCGTCGCGGAACAGATGGAGCATACTGAGTGGGGCCCCCCCTCCGAATTTGAGGTCATAACCGCAATGAGCTTTTTTTATTTTGCTGAAATGAAACCGGCCGATCTTGTTCTTTATGAAGTAGGGCTGGGTGGAAGACTTGACTCAACGAATGTCATCATCCCGATGGTTTCAGTCATTACAAGTATCGGATTGGATCACATGAAATTTCTGGGGAATAGTCTTGAGGATATAGCGTATGAGAAAGCGGGGATTATCAAGACCTCTGTCCCGGTCGTCTCAGGCGTCCATCAAACAGAAGCGGCAGAAGTGATACAGGAAAGAGCGGAGGAACTGGGGTGTGACCTGTTTGAACTGGGAAAAGATTTTACGGCGGAGCGCCTTGCAATCCTTGAAAAGGGAGAATCGTTTTCGTATCATTCTACTCTCTTGAACGGTTCTTACGAGCTTTCCATGATCGGCATCCACCAGATCAATAATGCGGCCATCGCCATAAAAGTGATGGAACTGCTTCAAGACAGGAACGGGCTAAGAACAAGTGAAGCGCATGTGAAAAACGGATTGAAGAAAGCAGTTTGGCCGGGAAGGATGGAAGCCCTCTCCGACGAACCGGAAATCTATATAGATGGGGCGCATAATCCTGAAGGTGTGGAAGCCCTGGTGAAAACGATACGGGATCGTTTTATGGGGAAGAAGGTGACCGTTCTGTTTTCAGCCTTAAAAGATAAAGACTTGAAGCCGATGATTTCCCCTTTCGAAGAAGCCGTCGATTTCATTGGATTTACCTCCTTTACTTTTCCTAGAGTGGCTGCAGTGGAGGAACTTTATCAATTATCCAGCCACCCCAATAAAGCAAGAATCCCTGAATGGAAAGCGTTTATTCATCAGAAGATCCAGGATATGGGGAAAAATGAGGTGCTGCTCATTACAGGATCGCTTTATTTTTTATCTGAAGTGAAACCTTACCTTCTCAAGTATTTAGAAAATTATAGAAAAAATTAGTGACTTTACCATACTGCTTTGATAAAATATTCTTAAACTTGTGACTATTTAACTAGTAGATTCATTCAATTTTAAACGATGAAATGAACGGAAAACTATGGGGGATAGATATGACATTATCAGTAAAAAAGAAGCTGTACTTATTGCTGGCATGGCTGGTAATCGTACCTGCTGGTTTATATTTCACATATCAATTCTATCCTCCTGAAAATATTGCAGGTGAAGAACTGGAGTTTTTTACTCTGGTTGCTTTTGCTACTTTTATCCCCCTCATGCCCATTGTGATCAATGGTGCCACCATTTTCTTTATTCAGTGGGTGACACTGGTGGGTTTTTTAAAGTATGGATTATTTGTCGAAATCGTCCTGATGCAGTTCTCCATCATTCCTTTACTCATCAGGGTCAGATTGACAAAGAGCGACTGGCATAGACTTCCACTGAATTCAGTGATGTTTTTTATTGTTTCTTTCACGAGCGGGCAGATTTACTTCCTTTTCGGCGGAGAGATCGGGATGCGGGACATTCATCAGTTATTCTTCCCGATCTTGAGCTATCAAATCGTTTCCATTATGATCAATCAGATTCTTCTGTTGATGTACCAGCACTATGTGGTGAGAAATGATGTCCGCTTTTACAGTAAGGATTTCGTTTGGGATTTTACCGCCAACATGATCATGTTCCCACTTGCGTTGTCCCTCTATTATCTAACCTTTGAACTGGGGGCATTCGCTTCATTATTGATCGGGATCCCTTTTGTGAGTTTATCCATCATATTGAAGCTCTATAATTCTTCGGAAAAAATCAATGAATACCTTCAGAAAGCAGGGGAAATCGGTCACCAATTAACGGAGAGCCTCAAGGTGAATGAAGTGCTTGATATCTTCATCGAGAAAATCATCGAAACACTGCCCGTGGAGTATGCCTATATCCTTGATTGCCAGGAAGAAGGGCTGGTTCTATTAAGACGGGTCGAGAATGGGGTAATGAAATCCAATAACCTTCGTCCACTCAAAAAAAACCAGGGAATCAGCGGAATTGTATGGGAAACGGGTAAGTCCGTCCTTTATACTTCCAGGTCTGAGTGGACCGGCATAGCTGAAGGCTATATGCCTGAAGGGGTTGAAAGTATATTATGTGTACCGATCGTCAGAAGTCAGAAAGTGAGGGGGATCTTGCTTCTAGCCTCTTCCAAAAAGAAAGCCTATGAAAAATATCAATTGATGATTGTTGATATTTTATGCTCTTATTTGGGAGTGGCCATTGCAAATGCAAGACATCACGAGCGGACGAAGAAAAATAGTGAACGTTGCGCTCTTACAGGACTGTACAATTACCGTTATTTCGAGGATCTCCTGGCATTGGAATTCAATCATCTCGTTATCGGGAAGCGAAGAAATCTGTCCCTCATCATGCTGGACCTGGATCACTTCAAGGTGATCAACGATAACTATGGTCACCAGAGCGGGAACGAAATACTGATTGAACTCGCCGACCGCCTCTGCTCTTTGATTGATACAAAGGGCACGGTTGCGAGATATGGAGGGGAAGAGTTTATTATCCTCCTGCCTGAAATGAAACGGGACGAAGCCCTCAGACTGGCTGAACAGGTCCGGGTGGCGATTGCTCATGAACCTTTCACTCTCCATGACAGTCTGGATGAATCCAATAAACAAATGATGGTCAGGATTACCGCAAGCATCGGGGTGGCAACGGCACCTGAAGATGCCGATGAACCCCTTGCCCTAATCCGCCATGCAGACCGTGCACTCTATACGGGGGCGAAGCAGGCGGGCCGAAATCGAGTGGCCCAGTATATGAAATGAAAAAAATGTCTATTTTCCAAATTAGACATTTTTTTCATTTTTTGAGTATTAAGTCCTATTATAATAGATTTAAGATTGATATAATAAAAATATCAAAGGTTTAGCAAATGAGGGGTATTATGAGGAAATTAGTAAAAGTACCATTTTTATCATTCCTGTTTTTAGCAATAATCCTACATTCAACCGTTGCATTTGCCACTGGTGATCACTTGAAAGTGGACTTTAATGTATCCCCGTCACAGGATGTAATCGTTAAACCCGTTGATGCCAACGCCAAAGCGTCAATAGATTTTAACATTATTCCAAAGGGGGAAGTCAAGGAAGCCGAACGTCCTCCCATTGATGTGGTATTTGTTTTTGACAAGTCTGGATCCATGAACAGTACGAATAACAAAATGCAGAATGCTAAGAATGGTCTAACGAATGCTGTCCAGTTTTTTGAAAAAAATAAAAGGCCAAATGACCGTTTTTCTCTCATTACCTTTTCTTCTGAAATCGAAACGATTCTTCCATTAAGTAATAACCTCGATGCCATAAAAACTTCTATGTTACATACAACTGCTAATGGAGGCACGAATTACACAGATCCGTTGCGTGCTGCAAATAACATGCTGAAAGATTCCAAAAATGAAAAATATATCGTTTTTCTAACCGATGGGCAGCCGATGATTGCGAGTGCTGTGGAAAAGGTGAAAAAAGAAGTATGCACAAAATACTGGTTTGTATTCTGTAGCGAAACGAAGGTAGTGGAAGATAGTCAGGAAGTGGTGTACGACTTTCAAAACAGGTACAGCCAAAACACAAACAGCTGGCTGCACAAAGTCTATCTGCGTGATGACAGTAAATTAAAATCAGTATTCATCCCTTCATTTACAATGAACGGCACCTCCTTCACAACCAAATGGTATAATCCTGCTGATCTGGAGAGCAACAGCAAACAAATGCAGGCCCTCATCAAGCAGAAGGGACTTGAAGTGTCTAAGGAAATATACAACAATCGCATCACGATGCACACATTGGGTTACGGTGAAGGAGATCTGGATGATCAATACCTGGAGCTTCTGGCACAGCAAACTTCCGGAAGCTTCATTAAGGCAAGCGAGGGCAGTGTATCCGATGCCTTTGAGAAATTAGCCAACAAATTAAACTCAGTCAAGTTGGATGGTGAGATTGTCGTTCAGCTTCCTGAAAATGTAACCGTAGACCATAATCACTATAACGTGGTCAATCGTACAGTCTCCATCCCATTCTCCAGTGTGTATGAGGTTGGTCAAGGTACTCCCTCCCCTATCACTGTATCCTTGCCTGTAGAATTTTCCAGTAAGGGAACCTATTTGTTCAAGGATATGAAGATTAAGTACAAAACAGCAGATGAACCGGCATGGAAATTTACCGGCGAAAAATCCGTAACGATTGAAGTCAAGGATGATGCACCTGCTTCTGTTACAGGAATGTTTGAGATAAACAAGATCAATCAGGATCTCTTCAATCTGATCATTGAAACCGGAAGAGAGACGAGTTCGTTCACAGGGGTTTATGAGTTGAATTTTGGCGGGCTGGTCAATCCCGGTGCCAAGGGTACGATAAAGGATATCATCATTCACCAGCCTTTACCTGAAGGGATCAGTGTCCGTGAGAATGCCAATGTGACTATAGAAACCAACAATGGCCAGCGCACGGCCATCATCCATGCAGGGAAGGATGTGAGCTTCGATAAAGGGATATTTAGTCAACCTAGCTTATCCGTTCCCGTGTCGCTCAATGCTGTATGGGCTGTCAATAATGTAAAGATGCCACAGGCTAAAGTGTATTATGTTGATTCAAGGTATAATCAAAAAAACAACAGTAATCTTAATCCAAGCCGTAAAGAAATCAGTGCGAAAGTAAGAACCCGTCACTTCCAGAATGTAAAAGAGTTTGCTTATGATGGATATGCAAATGGAACGATCAAGAAAGTAAGGATCTTGGGACAATCCGAAAGCGTAACAGCAATCCTTGAAGCAGACGCTTCCAACAAGTTTCCAAATATAGCTGTTAAATCTTTGATGATCCGATCTACACAACTCGATATTCGATACAAAGATGATTCAACATCTGTCCTAACATTTGTACCGACACTTGAGATTAGGGATTCCATTTCCAATGAAGTCCTTAAAGATGAAGCTACAATAGGAAATGAAGCGGAATTCTTCTTGTCAGAAGGCATACCCGGCAGCGGGGTTACCTATCAATACCGACATCTAAACGAAGATCAAGTCAGTACTGACTGGGCTTCCTTAGAACTGGATGATATCCGGATGATTGAAATGTTTGGAAAAAATAAAATTCAAGTCATAGCAAAAGACGGATTCGCATTGGACGATTATGTAAGCAGTCAAACCGTTTGGATTGAAGGAGATGATTTGATACGTGTTCCTTCATCGATTGAATTGTATGTTGGAGAGACAAAGTCTTTTGACATTGATATCTTTCCTTTCGGTAAGCCAAATAACAATTACACCGTCAGGGTATTGAAAGGCGACGATGGCATAATAAACTCCTTGTATAACCAGATTAATTCCAATAAAGAGAACAGAATAACCGGCTTATCTCCTGGGGAAGATCTGGTAGAAGTGGCAACTAAAAATGGTAAGTACAAAAAGTTGATACGGGTCATCGTCAAGTCCAGGTACATCAGCCTTGAGAATATGGATTTCACCAAATCCAAATACACCCTGTTATTAGAGGGAGAGAAGCTGGACATTCGCTCCAATGTAGTGTTTAACCCTACTAATGCAACAAATAAGGATATTAAGAGTGCGACGGATACAGGGAATGGAGTAGTGAACATTCTCAAAGAAAATGGAGAATGGAAAGTTGAACCTAAGAACACCGGCATCACGACGATTACGATCGTATCCGATGAAAACCCCGCTATTAAAGCAAGTGCGGTCATTGAGGTTGTATCGGAGAATGAAGAAACGGAAGATCCTGGATCTGATAATGGAAGTATAGACGGTAGATGGTAATACAAAGAAGCGGACTATGAATTCATAGCCCGCTTTTAATTTATTCAACGATTATTTCATCGCTTATGAGTGAAAGTGCTTCCACCTTTGGGAGTGCCTCGAGTTTCGATAGGAGCACATCTTTATTATAGTTCACGATAAATCGAGATAATCGCTCTTCCTGTTTCGAAAGTAGATCGCTTTGAATCGTATCCATATCCGTCACATTTCCCCTGACAGCGTTAACAGTCAGGGTCCCCTTTGAGAAAACCCCTCCATTTACATAAAAAAGGGATCCGACTCCGTATAATGTCGCGTCGCTATCAGTATAGAAGAAGGCTTGTAAAGGCTTGACGATTTCATTTGATTGAGGGAGCAAAGAAGTCCCTCTTTCTTCCTTTTCGTTAGCGTAGTAGGTAAACTCATTCATTCTTGTGACTAAAAGTTCTCCTTTAGATAGCAGGATCAATTGTCCGCTTTGATCGGAACCGTCCTTTTTACCGGTAATATTTAAGTTGGAGATGCTCGTTTTTCCTTTGGCATAAATAACAGAGTCAAATAGGATCTCATCGTTCTCTCCACTGGGATCATTGGCATCCCCTTGTATAGTAAGATTCTTTCCTGAAAAGATATTCCCCTCGATGATGGAAGTGGAATTCTGTGACTGAAATACTATACTGTCTGTACTAACGATATTTTCAGCTATTGTAACGGGTGAATTAGCCTCTATGGCGACCTTCCCGGAGGAAACGATGTTTTCAATGGTCATTTCTTTGTCAAGGTTGGAAATCGTCACATCCCCTGTTGAGATGATGTTTCCTATATTCATGACAGTATTGCCGATGATCGTCACGTCTCCGTCTACAATCAGGTTGACTCCGGAGTTTGTTAAGTTCTTGACCGTTACATCCCCGCTGATCAGAATGTCACCCAAGACAGTACTGTTTAAAATCCCCTTGTCTAACAGTGGAGAGAGGATATTACCTGAAAGAAAAGTACTCTTGATTGCATTTTTTAGGTTGCTTTGAGTGATGGCGCCTGGAAATGAAAGGTTTAGAGAATCTAATACCTTCCCGACTTCCTGATCGTACGTCTGATTGAAGGAAATATCCGCAAATTGGCTGTCCTGTTTTATCTCAGGTGAAGGTGTAAAAGGATAAAAACGGTTTGTTCTCACTAGACTCTTCATATGATCGTACGTCTGTTTATCGTAGCTTGTGTAGATATCCCCGATAATGGAAGGAAGAGGGGCTTCCACTTTTTTATTCGAATTAGTGGTAAGCTGATAATGCGCTTCCCCGCTTATGGCTAATGACTTAGCATACATATTTCCGGCCAGATGAGGGGACCCATTTAATTCAAGCTGTTCCCGGGAACCTAGAGCGTATTTTAGGAAGCTGGGAATAGGTGATAGAATAATCCGTTTTCGTATCGTCTTTTCTATTTTTCCTTGTTCGGAAGCCGGGTTTTGAGTCTGAACAAGGATTTCGTAAACTCTTGTAAGATTCGTGTCAAGGTAGTCTAAATCAAACGTCCTGAATTCTGTTGCATTGTTGATGGAACATTGATTGCCAAGTAGATTGACGGCGCTTTTACCAGATACATCGATGATTGTGATGCATTTAATGCTGTCTTGGGACTCATATGAGGGTAAGATATCTGACTGAAGGAAGCCGGCAATTTTTGAATTTATATTCACGGGGGTCAGGGAATCGATCTCCAGTGGCTTTGTCTTTTGCAGTTGTCCCACCAGGGCAGATGATATCTCTTCAACCGCTTTTAATCCTTCGTATGTAATATCAATATCAGTCTCCCTGACTTCCGTCCTCTTTGCCCCTCCTATCGTTGAACTGATAATGGCCATTCCAATTGTCATCATCACAAGGGATGTTATGATGACGGTCAGGAGGGCATTTCCTCTTTGATTGGATATCAAGCTAATTTCCCCCTTCTAAAAACCAAAGCTGCTTTCTAAATAGAGCGATTTATCAAAATTAGGGTGACTTACTTTGTACCGTAACTCAATGATTGCGTCCTTACATGGATACGATGTGCAACTGGAAGAAACAGACGATCCCTTAAAATCGGAGGACGTCGTTAAGATTACACCGTTAAAGCTCCATTGTCCCTTGCCGTCAACTTCTACCAGCTGGAGACTTTGGTTATCGTTGAGTACCTCCTCATCCTCCACTTCATAAAATGATTTATCATTATAGGGAGAGACCTTTTTTTCGCTGCTGTTAATAAAATTCATGCAATCCCCGGTGGATCCTGAGCATTGGTCAATGCCATCGAAAGGATATGAATACAAATTCTTCATCACCATGGCAGATACATAATCCGCATCCTCCCTTAATTGTGCATCGATGGAGACTTTTTCGTAAATCTTATACCCCGTAATCACAGCTCCGTATGTAACCGGCAAAAGGATAGCCGATATTGTAAGTGTGAGCAATAATTCGATCAATGTGACACCCCTGTTATCGGATATCTTCGCTCTTAACTTTTCCATCAACAGTTGTACTGTGTTCTTTATCATTGATATTCCACCTGACTTTGATTGTAATGGGAATATAGTAATTTAGTTCATTTTGATTTATCACCTGCTCTGAATAAATGGTTGTTTCATATTCTAACCCGTTTATATTGATGTTTTTTTTATCAGGGCAGGATTGATTGATTTCGGTTTCCGATAGTTTATCTGAATAAGTACTGTATTCATCATTGCAAATGAACAAATGTAAGAAGTGGTCATTGGCATCTTGATTGCCTGAGTTAACATCGTAAAAAAAGTCTCTTGTTTCCAGAAAGTCCTGGTTTTCCATATACATCAAGGCATTCCTGGCCACATTAACACCTACCGTCTTCTTTTGGTTCAGGTTTGTATAGGTACTGGACTGCAGAAAAAAGTTCATGAAACTGAGGAGGACAATCCCGAAAATCGTAATCGATACCAGTAATTCGATTAACGTGAATCCTCTATTATTTTTTAAATATATTACAAGTTTCACTCTTACACCCGCTTTCCATATCCCTTACTTTATTATACAATAACTAGTAGTCGAAACTTGTTAAAATCAGTCTATTTTCATAAAAAAATATCAGAGAAAGGAGATTAGATAAGATGATTTACCTATTTTCACTTCTGGCTCTTATTTTGCTTCTTCCCATTTTATATTTTATTCCAATAGGTATCAGTGTTAAAGGGAAGGCGTTGATTGCGGGTGTATCATTTGGTTTGACCCTCCTTGGATTGGCTGCTTCGTCACTGTACCCCACTTGGTTGATAGCCGTCATGCTGCTTATCATGCTGGCGATCTTTTCATATATGATAGAGCAAAGGTTCAGCGGAGTTCTAGCAGCATCTGGGGCAGCTGAAATGACCATGCAGGAACACGTGGAGCCCAAGAAAGAAGAATCTTTATTCCCTCCCATGCAAATGGTCGTTGAGAAAGAAACGGTGGAGGAGTCCAGGGGAACCGGTGATGAAGAGTCTCTTCCACCCCAAATAGCAATTGATGTTCAGGACACATATAAGGAAGATTTCTTGTTAGAAGAAGAACCACACTCATACATAAGTGATGAAGCTGTAGAAGAACAACGCACAGACGAAAGTGAAGGAGAAGTCATGGTGGTAAACGAAGCAGAAGATACCATGGAGGCAGTTGTGGACGAAAGTGAATGGTTTATCGAAAATGTCATTGAGTACGATTTACATGAAGAGACTGCTGGAGAAGATGACGATCGTTCAGCAGCCGTTCATTTTAGTGAAATTGAGCTGCCGGAAGAACATACGGAAGCTGAAGTGGCCTTTGTATTAGATGAGAAAGAATCAAAAGTTGAAATTGATGGTAAAGCAAAAGACATGGAAGAAATAGAAGAAGTAGAAGCTGAAAAGGACATAGAAGAATTAGAAGACTTTAATGAAGTAGAAGCTGAAAAGGACATAGAAGAACTTCAAGACTTTAAAGAAATAGAGCCCGTAAAAGACATAGAAGAACTGGAAGATACGGAAGCTATCAGAGAAATGGAAGCATCCAGTCAATCTGATGCTGATAAGGAACGGGAAGAAGGTTCTGATTTAGAAGAGGGGATGATTCAGGATGATGATGAGGTGGAAGATTCTCATGTAGAGGAGAATATTTCAAGTGTTGCGGATCATGATAAAGAAGAAAATCATTCTACGATTCATTCCTATCAGCAGCCTAGAATCATGAGAGAAGTGATGAAGACGATGATCGACCAAATCAACCTTTCTAAAGGGTTACTGTCTTCACATCAGTTCGAGAACATGTTAAAGCATTACCTTAACCCTAGTTTACATGATCAAGATTACTATACATTTGCAAGAATTTTAATGGATCATTACATTTCTGAAGAGCAGTATGAAGATTTACAAATGCTGATCAACGGTATTGAAGAAAGGTTTAAAGAGTATCCCTTCATTCGAATGGACATAGAACAAACCAATGAATTCGCTTGGAGTAACTATACCAAACTAAAATGACAGAATAGGTGAGATGACATGAAAAAGAGTGCAGAGATATTAGCTTTACCAATTATTAGCATTTCCGATGGAAGTGAGATCGGGAAGGTAAAATCCCTTGTGGTGAATCCGGAAAAAGGTTCTGTTGATTTTTTAACGATTGAGCATGAAGACTGGCAGGTCAGTGTTAAAGCCATTCCATTCAAGAAAGTGGTAGGAATCGGTGAGTATGCGGTGACAGTCGAAAATGAAAATGCCGTCATTGATTTAAATGAAATTCCTATCGCCAATCAATTGGTAAATAAAAAGATTAAAATAAATGATACAAGAATGATGACCCGTAAAGGACAAATGATCGGGAACATTCAAGAATTCTATGTAGATGATGAAACAGGGGTCATTGTATCGTTACAACTACATGCACATGATCATACATTCTTCCTTGGTACGGAGCATGTTCTAACATTCGGAAAGGATATTATCATTGTGAATGAGGACGCTGCAGCGAACTTCAAAGATTCATTTGATCAATTAGTGAGCCCTGATCAGGCGGCAGAAGTAGAAAGCAATCCAGTTCAACTGCAGCAGCAACAGGGATTGGAAACCATTAAATCGAAGCAGACAGAATTACTGGCTGGAAAACAGGTGACAGAAGACATCTATAACCTGGAAGGCCGCCTGTTGATTCCCAAGGGATCTTCCCTGACTGAATCAGACATCAAAGCCGCTCAGGAAGCAGGACCATCTGTTTTTGTAGACCTTACCATGAATATTAAGTAAGAGTGAGAAAGGAGCGCCTAATGTGAAAAAAGGTCTTTTAATTAAACTGATGACCGTCTTGTTTTTATCCACGTTTTTTTTATATGGGTTTTCTCATCTAGGCGTTTTTGCTTATGAAAAAATATTCATTCACTCCCTCACTCTCTCTCAAGATGCTGCTGTTGCCTCCATCCATGTAGGAGGGAAGAGTAAAGAGGAAGCAAAAAGGGAACTCAGCGATAGAGTAGAGGAATGGAAACTGAAGCAAACGATCACCTTGGTCTATAATGGTGAGAAAGTGCTGTTGGATTCTTCTATTATTCAATTTCATTTGGATGAAAGCATTGAAAAGCTTGGAGAAAGTAAAAATACACGTTTAATGGTATCCATAGATCAGGATATATTTCATACATTTCTTTCAGACCACTTCATGGACTATAAAGCAGAAGAGAACAACATCGAAGCTTTACAGGAGTACATCCTCTCCCTTGCTGAAACCCTTCAATCGGAAGACGTTATCAACATAACAGATTACATAACAAGCAGTCAGCCTGTTCAAATCATTTATGAGGCTGTATCCAATGAATTGGACATTACACCCATCATTAAGAGTTTCATAGAAAACTATCCAGCTATTACGATTGGACCGAACTCTCAGTTTTCCTTTTCTGATTTCCTTGAATCAGAAGGATTTAACGGCGAATCACAGCAAGGTTTAAGTCCCGTTACCGGGTTATTGTATCAAATTAGTCTGCATTCCAACTTTTCCATCATTGAGCGGAATATCAGCAAGCAGCTCCCGGTCCACGCAACCCTTGGGCTTGAAGCAAAGTTCGATCCGGAAAATAACCAGGATTTCGTCATGACCAACCCAAATTCAACCGAATATGAATTAAAGTTTTTCATTGAGGGAAATACGGTGAGAGCTCAGTTACACGGTATCCCTTTCCCTAACACGTTTAATGTAAGGTTAAGTGATAAAGAGACATTTGCCCCTAGAGTGATCAAACAATTCAGTCCATTCGTAGAATTAGGGGATGTGAATGTCGAGCAAGAAGGAAAAGACGGAGTACTGATACGTGTGTATAGGCAAAAACTGAATTCGTTAGGAGAGACCTTGTCTGAAGAATTGATCAACGAGGACTTCTATGCCCCGCAGCATAAAATTGCCATCTACCCTTTGGAGGAATCGAGCAAAACGTCGTCTGAAACCGATTATGATAATGTTCCGAATAAGGATAATGAAGAGGAGCAGGCAGATTCAGAACCTTCTGAAGGGGAAGATTCTGAAAACCAATCAGAAGATGATACACAAACCGGATCACATGACAAATCTGAAGGGGATTCAGACAATGAGGATAACTCAGATGATCCTGAAGGGGAAACCAGTAAAAAGAATCGCAAATAAGCAATGAAAGCGGGTGATAAGGTGACAACCGTAAGAAAGCGACTTGGAGACTTGCTGGTGGATGCGGGAATCATTTCGGAAGCACAGCTGCAAGACACCTTGAAAGATAAAGCGAAAGGCCAGAAGTTGGGGGATGCACTGCTTCAAAAAGGATTTATTACAGAACAACAGTTAATCGAAGTCCTTGAATTTCAATTGGGGATACCTCACGTCAGCTTATACAGGTACCCCTTTGAAACGAATTTATTTCACTTGATTCCAAAAGAGTCCGCAAAACGGAACCTTATGATCCCCCTAAAAAAAGAAGGGGATAAGCTGTTTGTTGCCATGAGCGATCCACTGGATTTCTATGCCATAGAAGACTTGCGTTTGACGACAGGATTTCAAATTGAGACAGCCATTGCCACCAAGGATGATATTCTGAAAGTCATTAATAAGTTTTATGACCTGGAGGATGGGTTTGAAGATCTGTTCCAAGAGGACCGTAATCGGGCAGTGGTGGAAGAGGAGACCATTGTTGATGCAGAATCCCCTATTGTGAGATTGGTGAACGGGATTCTTTCCAATGCCGTGAGTCAAAAAGCGAGTGATATACATATTGATCCACAAGAAACCAAGGTAGTGATCCGCTACAGGGTGGATGGAATTCTGAGAACGGAACGAAACCTTCCTAAGCATATGCAAAGCATGTTGATTGCGAGAATTAAGATTATGGCCAATCTTGATATTACCGAGTTCAGGGTTCCTCAGGACGGCAGAATAAAAGTGAATATCGATTTTCATCCCATCGATCTGCGAGTGTCCACCCTCCCTACCGTATATGGAGAGAAAATTGTGCTAAGGATCCTGGATCTCGGATCAAGTTTGAATGACTTATCTAAATTAGGGTTCAATAAGGTCAATCAGCAACGATTGATGAAAATGATTCAGCAGCCAACCGGCATTGTCCTGATTACCGGTCCTACCGGTTCAGGAAAGTCTTCCACCCTGTATGCTGCTTTAAATCATTTAAATAGTGAAGAAGTAAACATCATCACGATAGAAGACCCTGTAGAGTACCAACTCGAAGGCATCAATCAAATAGGTGTAAACCAAAATGTAGGATTAACCTTTGCCAAAGGACTGCGGGCAATTCTCCGGCAAGATCCCAATATCATCATGGTTGGGGAGATCAGAGACAGGGAAACGGTTGAAGTTTCCATCAGGGCTTCATTAACGGGGCACCTTGTCTTAAGCACCATTCACACCAATGATTCGATCAGCACGGTTACAAGGTTGCTTGACATGGGAGTCGAGCCCTTCTTAGTGGCATCATCCCTAAGCGGGGTAGTGGCACAGCGCCTGATCCGGAGAGTGTGCCGTGATTGCAAGCAGGAGATGCCGGCCACCAAAAGGGAAATTGAGATATTTGCTAAAAGAGGAATGAGAATCGAAAAGATCATGAGGGGGAGAGGCTGCTCCTCATGCAATATGACCGGCTATAAAGGACGTATTGCCATTCATGAAGTATTGGTGATGAATGATGAGATGAAGAAGGTCATTCTCAACAATGAGCCATTCTCTAAATTAAGGGATCATGCTGTTCGAAATAAAACGATCTTCTTGATTGATGATGGTTTATTGAAAGTAAAACAAGGACTCACCACGACGGAAGAAGTGTTAAGAGTAGCCATTGCAGAGTAGGTGAATGAATTGAAAGAAAGAGTCGATTATCTTTTAAGGTCTGCTTATGAACTGGGAGCATCGGATATCCACCTTTCGGTTGGTTCACCTCCTGTTTTTCGCATTCATGGAGACCTAAAGAGATTTGGAAAAGAACATTTAAATCCCGATAGCACTTCGTCAATGGCGAGAGCCATCATTTCCGATGCGATGTATCCCACATTCGAAGAAGTTGGGGAGCTTGATTTTTCATACGGAATACCAGGTGTCTCCAGATTCCGGGTCAATGCATTCATGCAGCGGTCATGTATTTCATTGGCCATCAGGGTCATCCCTACATCCATTCCCACTATGGAGCAGTTGTTTCTGCCCCATGCATTAAAGGAAATCGCTCAAAAACCTCAAGGGCTTTTTCTCGTTACAGGACCGACAGGAAGCGGGAAATCAACCACACTTGCCTCCATTGTAGATTATATGAATCAGAGGATGAGAAAGCATATTATCACTCTTGAAGACCCCATCGAATATTTGCATAAACATGGGGCTTCCATTATCGATCAGCGGGAAGTGGGCTTTGATACAAGGTCGTTCTCAAAAGGGTTAAGGAGCGCATTGAGGCAGGATCCCGACATTATCCTTGTGGGGGAAATGAGAGATTTGGAAACGATCCATACGGCCATTACGGCAGCAGAAACGGGTCATCTGGTGCTGGCTACCCTACATACATCCAGTGCCCCGACCACCATTGAACGAATCGTAGATGTCTTCCCTCCTGAACAGCAGTCTCAAATCAGGGTTCAGCTGGCATCTGTCCTCGTGGGAATCCTCTCCCAGCGCTTATTCGCCACAAAGGATAAAAAAGGGAGAAGGGCTGCGACAGAGCTTCTCATCAACAATGCTGCAATAGCGAATTTGATTCGATCAGAAAAAGTCCATCACATCCAGAATGTTATGCAGACGAGCAAAACGTCCGGGATGCATATCATGAGTGACAGCGTGATGAGACTGTATGAGGCCGGCATCATATCGAAAGAAATGGCCTATCCTTATACAAGAGAGGAGATTCCTCAATAAATGGGACGATTTCAATATACGGGCCGTGACCAAAAGGGAAAGAAAAACGGGACACTGACGGCATCATCCAAAAAGGATGCCCTCCTTCAATTAAAAAAACAAGAAATCAGGGTCATAGAAATCATAGAAGTTCCAGAAACTCTGATGACGAAGGATATCACCATTGGAAATCCGGTGAAATTACAGCATCTCGTCATTTTCCTCAGGCAGTTTGCGACTCTTCTTCAGGCGGGAGTCACCGTGGTGGAATCCACCCGGATCCTGGCTCAGCAAACAGAAAGTAAAGCTCTCGGAAAGGCTCTAATGGACGTTGAAGATGAATTGAGGGACGGAAATCCACTATCTGAAGCGTTCGCACGTCACAAGAGGATATTCGAACCCCTTCTCATCAATATGTTAAAGGCAGGAGAGGCATCGGGGAGCCTGGATGAGACACTAGAAGGTTTGGCGACTCATTATGAAAAGCAGCATATGACGAGACAAAAGATTGTCTCTGCCCTTGCTTACCCTATGGTTGTAGGTGTTATTGCAATTGGTGTAGTCATCTTCTTATTGGCAGCTGTGGTGCCGACCTTCGTCAATATGCTTTCTGATTTCGGCGGGGAATTGCCGGCAATCACCAAGTTTGTCATTGCATCAAGTGAATTCATGCAGAGTTACTGGTATCTGATCATTCTTCTCTTTGTACTTATTGTAGTCACATTGACCATCATTCGAAAAAATAAACAGTCTAAATACTACCTGGACTATGCGGTGTTGAGGATTCCGATTTTCGGGAAAATGCTTCAAAAAGCCGTGTTGGCAAGGATGACAAGGACACTGAGTTCATTGTTTTCAAGCTCAGTACCGATTCTGCAGGCATTGGCCATCGTTGAGAAGGTAGTCGAAAATGAAGTGATTTCGAAGGTGATCGGTGAGTCTAGGAGATCTTTGGAGAAAGGGACATCATTAACAGAACCGATGAAACGTCATTGGGCATTCCCGCCCCTTGTCACACAAATGATTGCAATCGGTGAAGAAACGGGCTCCCTTGATTCCATGCTTGCGAAGGTGGCTGACTTCTATGAAAAAGAAGTCGAAAGTTCAACCGACCGCCTTAAATCACTGATTGAACCCATCATGATCGTCATCCTGGCGGGATTAGTCGGGACCATTGTCACGTCCATTCTCGTACCGATGTTCGAAATCTTCAATAATGTTCAAAGTTACTAGTAAATATCCAATGATTTTACAAAAAATTTGCTTTTTTTGTCAGACGAGTATTGTATACTAGTACTAGATTACTAGTTTTTAGAAAAAGATATACAAACAGGAGGAATTACCATGTTAAAGAAAATGGGTCAAAGATTGAAAAACGAACGTGGATTAACGCTTATCGAATTACTGGCCGTTGTCGTGATTTTGGGGATTATTGCGGCGATTGCAATTCCAAGTATTGGCGGGTTGATTAATAACTCACGTGCCGATGCTCATATTGCGAATGCCCAGCAAATGGTCAATGCTGCTAGATTAGCTATGACCGGTGAGGAGATTGCAGATGGAGGTACAATAGATTTAGATACTTTAGAGGATAATGGATATCTTGAGCCAGTAGATAATCCTTCTGGAGGTACCTATAGTGGAGATGAATCCTTTGTCACGATAGATGCAGATGGTGACCATACTGTCACTTTATCAGATGGTACAACGGTGTACCTTGATAATGAAAATCCAGATGAAACAACTAGAGATGACGTAAATATGTAACATGTTTTTACTAATATTAATTTACGGTCTCCTCCTAGGCTCCTTCTACAACGTAGTCGGCCTGAGGGTCCCGCTTAAAAAATCGATCGTCACACCAAGATCCGCTTGTCCATATTGTCATCACACGCTTACGGCAAAGGAACTGATACCAGTATTCTCATATATCATGCAAGGTGGAAAATGCGCTCAGTGTAAGGGGCGCATTTCTCCTCTTTATCCGCTGATGGAGCTGTCTTCGGGTCTTTTATTTGCTGGAGCTTATGTATTGCTAGGACTCCAGCCTGAGCTGATTGTAGCTCTTACACTTATCTCCCTGTTCATGATCATCACCGTTAGTGATATAAAGTATATGGTCATTCCTGATAAGGTACTTCTGTTTTTTACGGTGGTATTTATTCTTGAACGACTTCTTATTCCTTTACAGCCCTGGTGGGACAGTCTGGCAGGTGCTGTGATCGGGTTTTGTTTACTTCTTCTCATCGCCGTTGTCAGTAAAGGCGGGATGGGCGGTGGAGACATTAAATTATTCGCCGTTATTGGGTTTGTTGTGGGGGTCAAAGTCATGATTTTCTCCTTTTTCCTTGCGACACTTTTAGGAGCTGTTACCGGAATGATCGGACTCACGATCGGGTTCTTCAAAAAAGGGCAGCCCATCGCGTTCGGCCCGTATATCGTGCTCGGAACTCTCATCTCCTACTTCTTCCATCAGCCCATCCTTCATTGGTATTTTTCTTTATACAGCTAAAAGGGGTTTTCCAAGATGTTATCACGTCTCTTCAACAAAAGAAAAAGTAGAATCAATCTCGTCATCAGTGATCAATGGATTCGATTTATCGAATTGAAATCCGTTTCCCCACTACGCATACATCACTACGGAGAAAGACGCATAGCGGATGGGGTCATTTCTGAGGGGAAAATCATTGAAAAGGAAACCCTTCAGGTCCTTCTGGAAGAATGTGTCCTTGATTGGGATATTAAAAAAAGGGAAGTTCAGTTTCTCATCCCCAATACACAGATGATCGTAAGGAAAATGGCCATCTCGCCGGATATCGAGGATGATGAAGTCAAGAGTCATTTGTTCCTTGAAATCGGAACGAGTATTCACCTGCCCTTTGACAACCCGATTTTTGACGTTGTAGTCGTTGGGGAACGGGAAGGGAAAAAAGAGATTATCCTGGTGGCTGCTCCGGAAGATATAGTTCATGAATACCAGCAGGTTTTAGAAGATGCCCGTTTGAAACCTGTCGTGGCTGATATCAGTCCCCTTGCATACTACCGGTACGTCCACTCCCTGGATATGACTCATACGAATAATCATGAGATGCTATTGTACTTTAACCAAAGCAATGTCACCGTTTCGATTTTTCATGAGCATCAGCCCGTATTCTTCCGTCCAATCGGGTTGACAAGTGATTTGGAAGCCCTGGATCAGCATTCACTTAAGAATAGGAATGTTCATTCCATTCCATTTGAAGAGGCCATGAAGGAAATCGATAAGGTGATAAGCTTCTACCGCTACACCCTTTCTAGAGAGGAGAACACCATCAACAAGATTTTCATCTCAGGAGATCATCCTTCCATTGATCAAATTCATTCCCTTTTTGCGGAGCGGTTTGAGGTGGACGTTTCTCTCGTGCCTCCTCCTGCCACGGATGTCCATTCAGAAAGTGAACTTTCCAGCCAGTTTCTCCTAGCAATTGGTTTGGGATTGAAAGAGGTGATATAGTGCTCGTCGACATCAACCTATTACCTCAACATGAAAAGAAAAACCAGATTTGGCTGTACATCGTTTTCGGAGTACTGTCCTTTGGCATCCTTTCTATCATTCTTTTATCTATCCTGGTTTCTACTCTTGGAAAAGAAGTGGATACCTTGTCAGAACAGCTGGAAATGAGCAAGCAATTGAGGGTGGAAAAGGAACAAAGCATTGCTGACTTTGAATCTTCAGACGCGTGGCTTCAATTGGAGAGCGCTGTAAAATGGGCGGAAAGTTACCCCATTGCCACCGTTCCCATCTTGAATCATTTAGTCGAACTCCTTCCAAAAAGGGGATTTATCAATCAATTTACATACACAGAGAACGGAACCATCGGGTTATCCATTCAATTTGATACGAGTAGAGAAGCCGCCTATTACCTAACCCATCTGAAAGAATCCGAATATATAATGGATGCGAAATTATTATCAGTTGCAACTGTACCTGTTCAAGAAAATGAACGGCTGACGGTAAGTAATACGGAACAGGTGTTGCCTCGCTACGTCAGTCAATTTGAATTGACGTTAAACCGGAGTGCCGTCATTGAATTGGGTTTTGAATCCAGAGAGAATTCCGAAGAGCAGGGAGGCGATTCGGAGTGAGTTTCAGACTTGAAAAAAAGGAATGGATCATGATCGTTTCTACTATTCTGTTGATGATATCCATCGTCCTGATGGCTGTTTGGTTCTTCTATCTGCCGGTAAAGAACCAAAAGGAACACATGATGACCGAAATCAAAACAGAAGAAAAATTAATAGCCGCCCTTGATTCCAGAATTGAGGCCATTAATCAAGATTCATTTGAAAATTCCAGTTCTCTTCAGCAAAAGGTACCTGTCAAACCTTTAACACAACAGCTCTTGTTAGACCTTGAGAAGGCTGAGATTGTTTCAGACAGTTATATCAAATCCATAGAGTTCACCGAAGGGGCAGTGGATATCCCTCTTGTAGAGGAAGAGGAACAGCTTTCACTGGAAGGGACCCCGGAAGATAATAGTGAACCAGCAGAAGATACTAAAGCAGCGACATCTGTCGAGGTGCTTCCAGAAGGACTTCAAAAGCTGACTGCGACTCTTACAGTCGATGCAAAAAGCTACTTTGAAATAGAAGAATTCATCAAGGAACTTGAAGAGCTGCACCGACTCGTCGAAGTCGAGGAGATCTCATTCAGTGGTCCACAGGAAATACAGCAGTCCAGTGAAGATAGTGGAAATGTAAGTTTTGGTATCGTCGTATCTGCATTTTATTTACCGGGCCTGGTTGATTTGGAATCAGAGCTGCCAAAACTCGATGCCCCTTATCCAGCAAACAAAAAGAATCCTTTTCAGCAGTTTCCTGGACAAAACTCAGAAGAATAAGATACCCAATAAAGGTTGTAGAAGATGATGAATAACGAACGAGGATATACTCTTGTAGAACTGCTTGCTGTGATAGTCATTTTGGGAATCATAGCAGTAATCGCTGTATTAGCCATAAATAAAATTATCGAAGATTCAAAGAATCAAGCATTTGTGGCAAATGCTCTTACAATGAAAAGCTCAGCCCAATATTATGTTAAAGATGCCATGCTACAGGAGAAAGTAACGAGTAAGATCACTTATAAAGAATTGATCGATGCCCAATTGCTTGAGCCCATATTGGATCCGCACTCCAAAACAATCATGGAACCGGACGAATCTTCTTATGTATTGACTCAGGGAGAGAGTGTGGTATCCATCTGTTTACTTGGTGAAAAGTACAATCTTTGCACCAATGAAGAAGGGAAGAAAGAAGAAATTCTGTTCTCTACCCTTTCCATTCAATCCTTGAAGAAAAACTGAATAATTTGGCGAAAACCTATTGGGACAAGACGACAAAAGTCTTGTTCTTTTTTTTTCGGGATGTGATAGCATGGAAAAAAATAGATGGAGGAGGGTGGCGATGATGGATAATAGCAGAGAGAAAAAGATTTCTATTAAAATCAATGGTGAAAAAACAAATTATGAGGAAGAAATCCCTGTATATGACTGGAAATTGGGAGAGGTTGAAGCGGCTGCCGGGGAAGAGGCAGAAGACAAAGGATTCGACTGGATCCTGCCTGATGAAGAAGTCCAGCCTCCAAAGGAATACAAAAAGATCCATTATGTATCCGGAAACAAAAAGAAGCGAAAGCCCTTCATCAATCCTTTTCATGACTCGGTCAACCTTCTCATGTCCATAATCGGGGCGGTTGTGGTTGGGGCGGTGCTTGGGTTCGGGACGCTGAAGGTGATTACGACGACGGATGGTCCCGCCGTTCCTGCAGCCTCCTTACAGGATACTTCAGCTGAGGCGAAGTCGGATGGAAAGCAGACGGTATCGGCTGTCGAATTGGGGGATTTTTCAACGTCCATTCTTCAAGGCGGTGTGTTTTCGACAGAAGAAACCCTTAACGCCATGAAGGACACCTTAACAGGGAAAGGATTTGCCAATGCAAGTGTGGAGAAGGATGGGCAATACTTTCTTGTATTGGGGGTGTCAGGCAATCTTGAAACAGCCAAATCACTTGGGGCCGAGCTGAAAGGTCAAGGAGTGGATGTATATGCGAAAGACTTTGTACTTGGATCAAAAGGAATCAACGCTTCAAAGGAAGAAAAGGCATTTCTCGAAAAGGGTAATGCGTTATACAGTGACATAGCCCAGGTGAGCAGCAATGGAATGGTCGGAGCAACCCCTGATGAAACAGCTGTTCAATCCATTCAATCCGGTGTGAAGGAACTGGAAGGACTCAAGGTGGGCCAGGAGTCCATGGCATCGATGAAGGAATCCCTGGTCAATGCAGGAAACCTTGCGGCTGTGATGAAGTCTTCAGAAGATGCACAAAAAGTCCAGAAAGAATTATTATCCTATCTTCAGCTTTACAGTGGGCTATAATTTCGACTGTATTAGACTATTTTCTAGGAAATAATCGTTTATCACCATAGAGCCAGGCTTCCCGGTATGACAGGATCCTCCTTCATCCCAGGGGACCTGGCTCTATTTTGACTTGTTTACGATGACGGGATTTGGTAGTATATTCTTGTATCTCCCAATTTCTACACTGAAAGGAATGGTATGGTGTGTCCAACCTCATACTTGCTTCACAATCTCCTCGTCGAAAAGACCTTCTGCAACAAATCCAACTCTCTTTCTCCGTTATCAGTTCCACAGTTGATGAAACCTTTTCATCTGATTTACTTCCTCATGAAGTCGTGATGTATCTTGCTCAGAAAAAAGCGAAAGAAATTGCCAGTCAACATCCCTCTCATTTTGTAATCGGCTCTGATACCGTGGTGACCAAGGATGGACAAATCCTCGGAAAACCGGAATCGGAACAGGAAGCAAAGGACATGCTCATGATGCTTTCCGGTTCCACCCATTCTGTGTACACCGGTGTTGCGATTATTCGTGGTGACGAGGAAAAGCTCTTTTACGAGAAAACGGATGTTACGTTCTGGGAGTTGACTCCTCAAGAGATTGACGGTTATATAGCATCGGGAGAGCCCTTTGATAAAGCCGGTTCATACGGAATTCAAGGGATCGGGGCGAAATTTGTCAAAGAGATCAAGGGCGATTATTACTCCGTTGTTGGATTACCCATCTCACGGGTGAATCGTGTTTTGATAGAAATGGGCTATCTTCCATAAGAACAGCTCCTTGACGTACGAAAAGGAGGAACCAATGGTTAAAGCGATACCCGAACAGAAAGAAAACAGGCTGATGATCCGTGATTTCCCACAGGATGAGAGACCGAGGGAAAGGCTGATCCAAAGCGGTGCCGCAAGCTTATCCAATCAGGAGCTCTTAGCCATCCTGCTCCGGACAGGGACAAAATCCGAGTCTGTTCTTCAATTGTCAAACCGGCTTCTCAATCACTTCGACGGCTTGAATCTATTAAAGGATGCCTCCCTTGAAGAAATTACGGAAACGAAAGGGATCGGTCTCGCCAAAGCGGTGCAGATCATGGCAGCCGTGGAATTTGGCCGGCGCATCAGCAATCTTGCATTTGATGACCGATACAGCATCCGTTCCCCTGAGGATGGGGCCAATTATGTCATGAATGACATGAGATTTTTAGCCCAGGAGCATTTTGTCTGTTTATACCTCAACACGAAGAATCAAGTCCTCCACAAGCAAACCATCTTTATCGGGAGCCTGAATGCTTCCATTGTGCACCCCCGTGAGGTTTTCAAAGAAGCCTTCCGACGATCCGCAGCATCCATCATATGTATCCATAACCACCCATCGGGAGATCCGACTCCAAGCAGGGAAGATATAGAAGTCACTAAAAGGCTGGTGGAGTGTGGTCGGATCATTGGCATCGATATACTTGATCATCTTATCATAGGGGAGAAAAAGTTTATCAGCTTAAAGGAAAAAGGGTATTTATGACACTATGATTTTTTTCATGGTTACGATATAATAAAGCTTATGATTTTTACAAACAATATGGTGATTATATAATGCAGCTAACTCAAAAAAGAGAGTCATTCTACAAGGGAATGAGTCTTTTCGTTATGCATGAACGTACAATGATTGTGACGAAAATGTCGAGGATAGAGAGTGATTGGACAACTCTCCTGTGAAAACACATATAAAACGTTAAAAAACCAGCCATTTTGTATCAGAAAGGGAGATACCATTCATGTTTGGAACGAAAGATTTAGGGATTGATTTAGGAACAGCCAATACACTGGTGTACGTCAAAGGAAAAGGAATTGTCGTTCGCGAACCTTCTGTTGTCGCTCTTCAGACAGATAATAGACAAATTGTCGCAGTTGGGAACGATGCCAAAAACATGATCGGAAGAACACCGGGGAATGTCGTCGCACTCCGCCCGATGAAGGATGGTGTCATCGCGGACTACGAAACAACAGCTACGATGATGAAGTACTACATAAAACAGGCGACGCGTAATAAAGGCGCATTTTCACGAAAGCCTTACGTCATGGTGTGCGTGCCTTCAGGCATTACGGGTGTCGAAGAAAGAGCCGTCATCGATGCAACGAGGCAGGCGGGAGCAAGGGATGCTTACACCATTGAAGAACCGTTTGCAGCGGCCATCGGAGCCAATCTTCCGGTTTGGGAACCAACTGGAAGTATGGTCGTGGATATCGGTGGAGGAACGACGGAAGTAGCCATCATCTCTTTAGGCGGTATCGTGACCAGTCAGTCCATCCGCGTAGCCGGTGATGAAATGGATGATGCCATCATCAACTATATCCGCAAAACGTACAATCTGATGATCGGGGATCGTACTGCAGAAACGATCAAGATGGAAGTTGGGTCCGCAGGGGATTCTGAAGGAATTGAAGCAATGGAAATCCGTGGACGTGACCTGCTGACAGGGCTGCCGAAAACGATAGAAGTCACGGCCGTTGAAATTGCTACGGCCCTTCGTGATACCGTATACACGATCGTCGATGCCGTGAAGAGTACGTTAGAGAAGACACCACCGGAACTCGCCGCCGATATCATGGACAGAGGTATCGTGCTGACAGGTGGAGGGGCACTTCTCCGTAACCTCGACAAAGTGATCAGTGATGAAACGAAAATGCCGGTCCTCATTGCAGAGGAACCTTTGGATTGTGTGGCAATTGGTACGGGTAAAGCCCTTGACCACATCCATCTCTTTAAGAATAGAGGAAAATAATAGCAGATTATGATGGGGGACGTTTCCTTAAGGCTTCTGAGGCAGCCTTAAGGTCGGCCCCATCTTTTTTCAGAGACCATGAATAGTTTGACGATTGATATCAAATATCACCGAATTTTTGATATAGTATTTACTAGAATGAGAAAAGGTTGAGGTGTACATCATGCCACAATTCTTCCTGAATAAACGTTTGATCATTCTGCTCGTAAGTGTCATCGTCCTGGTGGGGTTAATCGGATTTTCTTTACGGGAGCGAGACAGCATCAGCTGGCCAGAGCAGTTTGTGAAAGATATGGTAGGATTCGGACAGTCGCTGGTTTCAAAGCCTGTCAACTATGTAGCGGAAGTTGTTGAAAATGTTCAAGATCTTCAAAATACATATACAGAAAACGAAAAACTGAAGACCCGTTTAGACGAATTGGTGAAGCTTGAAACAAAGGTAAGGGACCTTAAACAGGATAATAAGGAATTAAGAGCCGTCCTTGAGAAGAAGGAAGATCTGCGCGCCTACAATACGATTCAAGCGACGGTCATTGCAAGGAACCCGGATCGCTGGCAGGAGCTCCTCACAATCGATAAAGGAGAAGTGAACGGGATCAAATCGGATATGGCTGTCATTTCATCAGCCGGACTGGTGGGCAAAGTTAAAAGCGTTAATGAATTTTCGTCAACGGTTGAATTGATTTCCACGAATAATACGAAAAACCGGATTTCCACTGTGATACAAGGGAAAGAGCAGGATATCAACGGGTGGATAGAAGGCTACGACAGTGATAAAAAGGAAATTCTGGTCAAGCGGATTTCTAACGATATGAAAGTGGACAAGGGCTCAAAAGTGATGACTTCAGGCCTTGGAGGGGTGTTCCCTAAGGGACTGGTCATTGGTGAAGTGAAAGAAGTGAAGCCGGATCAATACGGTCTGACTCAAACGGCATATGTGAAGCCTGCTGCCGACTTCTATCATTTAGAACACGTCATGGTCATCGAACGTGACATACTGGGTGTGACAGAAGAGGAAGCAGACGGCGGGGAGGAAGAGCAATGATCAGCAGGCTCCTCCTTCCTTTCATGACCCTTCTATTCTTTTATAGTGAAAGTCTATTTGTTCACCTGTTCCCTAATGAAGAGTGGTTTGATCAAAAGATCATCGTCCCGCATTTCCTTGTCATCGTGCTGTTCTTGATTTGTGCCTTCTACCAGTACCGCACTGCGTTGCTTTATGGATTCATCTTTGGCTTTCTATTTGATATTTATTACACAGAAATTAATGGCATTTACTTAGTTCTTTTTCCATTTGTCATCTTTTTAACCCAGCAGATGATGAAGGTCTTACATAATAACCTTATTGTGCTGGGGATCATTGCTGTTGTGAACCTTTCCATATTAGAGTTTCTGGTGTTTCAAATCAATCTGATCATCCAGCGGACTGATCTGACGTTCATGGAGTTCGTGGACTGGCGATTGTGGCCGACACTGGTCCTTAATATCGTGTTTTATGCAGTTGTGGCATTTCCACTTAGGAACTACCTCCTCCGTAAAAGGAAAGAGTGGTTGGAAGAATAAATTCTATTAGTAATTTTTTCATAAAAAGAGGAAATGACTCTGCTTATGTCGAATTTAATAGACGACTGAGGTGAAAAATCGCGCCATGAATAAAAAGCCAAATGTGATGATAAAAGGAACAAAAGAAGGTTTGACCCTTCATCTCAATGATCAATGCTCCTATCAAGAGTTGAAGAAGGAACTGGACGAAAAGCTGTCTGCCCATTACCGGGAGACAGAAGGGACCCCGCTCCTCACGGTCAATATACAAACAGGCAACCGCTACCTGCTTGATGATCAAGTAGAAGAGCTGAAGGATATTGTCAGACAAAAACGCAATTTAGTAGTGAATGAAGTATGGAGTAACGTCATTACAAAAAGTGATGCTGATAAACTCATAGATGAACGGAATATAGAGACTCTGACCGGAGTGATCAGGTCGGGCCAAGTCGTGGAAGTACCGGGGGATATCCTGATTGTCGGGGATGTCAATCCCGGCGGGAAGGTCCTTGCAGGGGGGAATATTTACATATTGGGTTCATTAAAGGGCATTGCCCATGCAGGACACAATGGAAACCTCGATTCTGTCATTGTGGCATCCAAAATGGTGCCTTCGCAGCTCCGGATAGGCGGTGCTTTGAACCGTGCGCCTGATCGGGTGGAGGAAGAAGATGACCACGATATGGAATGTGCCTATATCGACGATCGGGGACAGATCGTCGTGGATCGATTACAAGTTTTAAAGCATCTAAGACCAAATATTACTAGTTTTAAAGGAGGAAGCTAATGTGGGTGAAGCCATAGTTGTTACTTCAGGTAAAGGTGGAGTGGGAAAGACGACTACTTCTGCCAATGTTGGTACAGCATTAGCTCTACAAGGCAAAAAGGTTTGTTTAATTGATACAGATATCGGACTCAGAAACCTGGATGTGGTGATGGGACTCGAAAACCGGATCATTTATGACTTAGTGGACGTTGTAGAGGGCCGCTGTAAAGTACATCAAGCTCTAGTAAAAGATAAGCGTTTTGAAGATAAACTGTTTTTACTGCCGGCTGCACAAACAAGCGATAAATCTGCTGTCAATCCTGAACAGATGAAAAAGCTAGTACTTGACTTAAAGCAAGACTATGATTATATCATTATTGATTGTCCGGCAGGGATCGAGCAGGGATATAAGAATGCCGTGGCAGGGGCCGACCGAGCGATTGTCGTCACCACTCCGGAAATATCCGCTGTGAGGGATGCGGATCGGATCATCGGGCTTTTGGAGAAAGAGGATATTGAACCGCCGAAGCTCGTCATCAACCGCATTCGGAATCATATGATGAAAAATGGTGAAATGCTGGATGTGGATGAAATTACAGCCCATCTTTCCATAGATCTTCTTGGTATCGTAGCCGATGACGATAATGTGATCAAATCTTCCAATAAAGGTGAACCGATCGCCCTTGATTCCACAAGCAAAGCATCTATTTCCTACCGGAACATCGCCAGACGGATCTTAGGTGAATCTGTACCATTACAGTCTTTGGAAGACGACCGGTCTGGGGTCTTCTCAAGAATCAAAAAATTATTCGGTGTCAAAGCATAAAAATCATTCCGGTCCCGGGAACGCCATATGGCGTTTTCCCGGGACTTTTTTATTTCCTCCATGAATAATCTTTAAGGACAAGTCATACATTGTAGCAAATCATGTGTAATGGAAAGGGACACCCATCATGAGGTAAGAGATACATTCAGAGCCACTCTGGATACACTTCGGAGGATCAGGGGAAATCGTTTCTATCACAATACCTTATAAAAAAGGAATGATGTTCATGGGGAATCGAGCGGATGAAATACGTAAGCGGATAGCGAAACGAAAGAAGTCGAATTCAGGTCATACCTCTTCATACTTCCTTCCATCTGATGAAGAGCGGTACGGGGTGGAGCGTCAGACAAGCTATGAGGGTGGACCCCCGCCTGAGGGATTTCATCCATTGTTTAAAAAGGAAACCTTTATGCTTAAAATTCTTGGCGCCGGAATCATGGTACTGGTGACAGCCATCATGTTTAAAAGCCCTTCACCTGCATTTGATGAGGCAAAATCGGTTGTCACGAAAACCATGGAAACAGAGTTCCAATTTGCCGCCATCTCCTCGTGGTATGAGGATCAATTCGGTAAACCGTTGGCTTTATTGCCCACGAGTAATACAGGAAAAGATTCACCTTCTACCCAGAGTGCGGAATACGCCATTCCTGCATCGGGGAAGGTGGTTGAAAATTTCAAAACAAATGGACAAGGCATCATGCTTGAGACAGGACTGGGTGAAGATATAGCCGCTATGAAGGGGGGCTTGATTATCTTTGCAGGAAAGAAGGAAGAGCTCGGGAACACGGTCGTGATTCAACATGCGGACAAATCAGAATCCTGGTATGGGCACCTGGAAAGCATCGATGTGAAACAGTATGAGTCCATTGGGAAGGGATCTCTTGTAGGGAAGGTTTCCAGCAGCAGTCAGAATGATGGTTCAGGAGAATTTTATTTCGCGATAAAAATGGGTGATTCGTTTATCGACCCGATACAGGTGATGTCATTTGACTAATATCATGTCACTTTTGAAAAAATTTTACATTCATCCGTTGCTTTGGCTGGTCATCGCCATTGCGATTGTGACCGCACACTTCTTTGAATTGATCTTGCTCCTGATCATCATTTCCGTTCATGAGTTTGGGCACGGATTGATGGCTCAGTATTTTTCATGGAGGGTCAAGAGGATCGCCCTCCTGCCCTTTGGCGGTGTGGCAGAAATGGATGAGCACGGAAACCGTTCACTGCGGGAGGAATTCTGGGTGGTGGCGGCCGGCCCTCTGCAGCATATATGGATGATCGCCATAGGGTGGGCACTTATGAGCATGGGGGTGATCAGTCCGGAAACGTCCTTACTGTTTCTTCAATTAAATATGATGGTACTTCTATTTAACCTTCTGCCCATCTGGCCGTTGGACGGGGGGAAATTGATCTCGTTACTACTGGCCACAAAGTTTAATTATTTGAGAGCGTATGAGTACACGCTCCTCTTTTCTTTTGGGTTGCTATTGCTATTTCATATGATTGTTCTCATTGCTGCCCCGTTTCACTTGAATCTGTGGATCGTTCTGTCTTTTCTGTACTTTTCACTTTGGGTGGACTGGAAACAGAGACGTTATGCATTCATGAAGTTTTTAATGGAGCGTTATTACGGAAAGAGTCATCAATTTGTTCAATTACGGCCATTGCCCATTGAGAGTGAAGATTCCATCATGACGGTGGTGGAGAGGTTTCAGCGTGGAGTGAAGCATCCCCTGGTAGTCTTCGAAAAAGGGGTTGAAGTTGGAAAACTCGATGAGAATGAACTTCTCCATGCCTTTTTCGCCGAGAAGATGACCTCCGCCAAGACGAAGGATCTCCTTTACCTTTATTGACGAACGAAGACGAACTGTATAAAGTAAGGGCATACTGATTAAAAGGGTTGGATTCAACCCTTTTTTCTTATGATGTTTTTGAAGGAAGGGGTTTCTGTCTTGGAGGAAATCATTGTTCATAGTAAAAGCAGGGAAAAACGATGGGTGTACCGTTCACATAATGAAATCATTGGTTTATATACATATCAGCCTGGAGAGGAAAGCCTGACTGGGAATATTTACTTGGGGAGAGTCGTGAAGGTCCAGAAAGGCCTGGGTGCGGCGTTCGTTGATTTCGGTCAGGGGAAAAACGGATATCTGCACGAAAAAGACTTTCCGCAAAATGTACAAGCCTATCAGTCAGGAGATGATCCGATCCCGATTGGAAAGTGTGTCCATGAAGGGCAAAAAATCATCGTCCAGGTCATCAAGGATGAGGTTGGGACGAAGGGCGCGAGGTTGTCAGCCGTCGTTGAACTGAAAGGCGAGCATCTTGTGTATATGCCACAAGGATATTATGTGGCGGTGTCCAAAAAAGCGGGTGACGAAAGCAGAAAGGTGTTAAGGCGCTTGGGGAATGAGTGGAAGCAGCCGGAAGAGGGCATCGTGATGCGCACGAGTGCTGCTGAAGTGAGGGAGGCGGAGTTACAGGGGGAACTGGACTCATTACGGTCAAGGTATGAAAGCCTGCACAGGGTGTCCTTGAGGGCTAAATGTCCTTCTCTCTTATCCAGGCAGGACAGCTTCTATGAAGACCTCCATGAACAGCTGAAAAAAGGAGAGGCCGGGAGGATTGTCTTTGACGAGTATGATACCCTTCTTCAGATGGAGGAAATGAGTGGAGAAGGAGTGAAGGAAAGCTGGAGTTTCGAACTCTATCAGGGGAACGAAAATATTTTCAAGCATTATGATGTGTTTGCCGCATGGGAGAACGCCCTGAAAAAAATAGTGTGGCTTGAGAACGGGGCCTTTCTTGTCATTGAGGCCACAGAGGCTATGGTTGTTGTAGATGTCAATTCCGGAAAGTTCACAGGGAAAGATGATTTAGAGCAAACCATCCTGCAAACGAACAAGCTTGCGGCAAAAGAAATGGCAAAACAGCTGACCCTGCGCAATTTAAGCGGAATGATCCTGATCGACTTCATCGATATGAAGAAAGACAGTCACCGGAAGGAAGTGCAGGCTGCACTCTATGACGCTCTAAGGTCAGATCGGCAGCGTACGACGATTGTCGGGTTCACTCCCCTTGGGATCCTTGAACTGACGCGGAAGAGGACCCGTCAGCCACTGGCTGCCTACTTGACACGTCCATGCTCGGTATGTAAAGGTACGGGGAGGGAAAGGAGTCCTGAGACGATGGCCTTCGAACTTGAACGGGAGCTGTGGGAATCTGAGGGCATGGAATGCTCAGAGATTGAAGTGGAAGCAACCCATGATGTGGCAACTGTTTTCGCAGGTGCACAGCACATCCATCTTCAGAGACTCGAAAAAGCGTTAAACAAAAAGATTAACATAAAGGAAATGATCCACGATCATCCTTATTACCGGATCACAAAGATGATATGATTTTCTTAAATGTTATTGACAGTCCATCGAATTATATGATAGGATTCTAATGTTATTGATTGTAGCACCCGTGCTACAACCGCACATTACAGGTACATAAGTGTGGAGCAATCCATCACCTGTCATTGGCGAGTCTGAGTTTATAAGGAGGTGCGATTATGTACGCAATTATCGAAACAGGTGGTAAGCAAATCCGTGTAGAAGCTGGTCAAGCAATCTACATCGAAAAGCTGAACGCAGAACAAGGCGATACGGTAACGTTTGACAAAGTTCTATTCGTTGGTGGTGACGATGTGAAAGTAGGAAGTCCATTAGTGGATGGAGCTACTGTAACAGCGAAAGTTGAAAAACAAGGCCGCGCGAAAAAGCTTGTAGTATTCAAATACAAAGCGAAAAAGAACTACCGTCGTAAGCAAGGTCACCGTCAACCTTACACTAAAGTTGTCATTGACACAATCAACGCGTAAGGCGTGATATCATGATTAATGTTTACGTTGAGCGTTCCTCCGAAGAAAGAATCCGTTCTTTCTCCATGGATGGACATGCTGATTTTGCCGAACATGGGCAAGACATTGTTTGTGCAGGTGCTTCTGCTGTTTCATTCGGCAGCATCAATGCCATTATGGTATTGACCGGTGTTGAACCGTCCATCGAGCAATCCGCTGATGGTGGATTTCTTCGCTGTGTCATTCCTGATGACCTTCCGGAAGAAACAGAGGGCAAGATTCAGCTGCTGTTAAACAGCATGCTTATCAGCCTCCAAACGATTGAAAGAGACTACAGTGATTTTATTAAAATAACCTTCAAAAAGTAGGAGGTGGAACAGATGTTAAGATTAGACCTTCAGTTTTTTGCGTCTAAAAAAGGAGTAGGTTCGACTAAAAACGGTCGTGACTCTATTGCAAAGCGTCTTGGTGCTAAGCGTGCAGACGGTCAAATGGTTACGGGTGGATCCATTCTTTACCGTCAACGCGGTACGAAGATTTATCCAGGCCTAAACGTCGGCCGTGGTGGCGACGATACACTTTTCGCTAAGACCGACGGTGTTGTTCGTTTCGAACGCATGGGTCGTGACAAGAAAAAAGTGAGCGTATACCCAGTTGCGAATGAAGCTTAATCGCATATCTTTAACGAAAACTCTAACCGACTTTCGGTTAGAGTTTTATTTTTATTGGAGATCGTTGTATTAACCTGAAAAAACAGGTGTGACAAAGGTTTTTTCAATTATGGACCAATTCTTTTCAAATTTGAGGAAATTCTCTTAAAAGTGCTCAAAATCCCGTATCCAACCAGGATTTCATTCACACCAACCAATTTTACAGAAACAATATACGGACGTGTCCCATCTTTGATATACTTACAGGTAAGCACTTATAGTATAGGAGTTAGATTATGAGCGAAAATTGGGGTGTAGTCGAGGCGCTGAGGCATGCCAGGCACGACTGGATGAACGATCTGCAATTAATTAAAGGGAATCTGGACCTCGGTCGTGTGGAGCGTGCGAAGCAGGTGATCGAGGAAATGGTTCTCGTGGCACAAAATGAATCTAAGCTTTGTAATTTAAAACTTCCATTATTGGCAGAGTGGATATTAACATATAATTGGTCAAGACATTTGATTAAACTGGATTTTGAAGTGCTTCAAATAGAGTCATCACACGGGCTTGAAGACCGAAGGCTCCAAGACTGGTGCAAGGAGTTTCTGGAATTCCTTGAATCAAATGTAATGAACAATGCAGAGAATCAATTATCCATCCTACTGGACATTACAAAAGAACAATCCCGTTTTATATTTGATTTCACAGGTATACTAAAGAGTACAAACGTTGTAGAAGACTGGATCAGGAATCAACAAACAAACGGAGAAAATATAGAAATAGAACAGCTCGAAGAAGAGGTTCTTGTCATTCATGTGACCGCTGGATAGCAGCCTGACATCAGGGTGCTGATTCATCGGTTGCACGGATAAGTTAGGAGTGAAACTATGTTTATAGATCAGGTCAAGGTTTACACAAAAGGCGGTGACGGCGGAAACGGTATGGTTGCCTTCCGTCGCGAGAAATATGTACCGAAAGGTGGTCCGGCCGGAGGAGATGGCGGACACGGTGCAGACGTCATTTTCGAAGTGGATGAAGGCTTACGGACGTTAATGGATTTCCGATACCAGCGCCATTTCAAGGCACCCCGTGGAGAGCACGGGATGAGTAAGAATCAGCATGGCCGCAATGCGGAGGATATGGTTGTCAAGGTTCCGCCTGGAACAGTCGTAAAGGATGATGATACAGGTGAAACCATTGCCGACCTCGTTCAGCATGGACAGCGTGCCGTGATTACAAAAGGTGGTCGCGGTGGCAGAGGGAATTCCCGATTTGCCACACCTGCGAATCCAGCCCCTGAGCTTTCTGAAAAAGGCGAGCCGGGACAAGAGCGCTATATCGTCATGGAACTTAAGCTGCTTGCAGATGTTGGACTCGTTGGATTCCCGAGCGTCGGAAAATCCACATTGCTTTCTGTCGTTTCAGCTGCGAAGCCTAAGATTGCTTCGTACCATTTCACCACAATCGTCCCGAATTTAGGTATGGTTGAAACGGGTGATGGAAGAAGTTTCGTCATGGCCGACCTTCCTGGATTGATAGAAGGTGCACATGAAGGCGTTGGTCTTGGTCACCAATTCCTGCGTCATATTGAACGTACGAGGGTCATTGTCCATGTGATCGATATGAGTGGAATGGAAGGAAGAGATCCTTACGAGGATTATCTGACCATCAATGAGGAGTTAAAGCAGTACAATCTCCGTTTAACGGAGCGCCCACAAATCATTGTTGCCAATAAGATGGACATGCCTGATTCTGAGGAAAACCTTAAGGTCTTCAAAGAAAAACTGGAGGAAGATTACCCTGTATACCCGATTTCCGCTGTTACGCGCCACGGGCTGAGTGAGCTTCTATATGCCGTTGCGGATAAGGTGGAAACGACAGAAGAATTCCCTATCCATGAAGAAGAGGAAACTGGAATTCACCGTGTTGTTTACAAACACGAAGAGGAAGAAAGAGAATTCGAAATCACACGTGATCCTGATGGCACATTCGTTGTCAGCGGTGCAAAAATTGAGAGATTATTCAAGATGACGGATTTCTCACGTGAAGATTCGACGAGACGTTTCGCAAGGCAGCTCCGTTCTTACGGTGTGGATGAAGCCCTTCGTGAGCGTGGTGCCGAAAACGGCGACACGATCCGCTTGTTGAAATATGAATTCGAATTTGTCGATTGAGTTTCGTCCTTCACCTATTTCAAACAAAAGAGCGATGCCGGCCTATATGTGCCGGCATCGCTCTACAATAGAAAGCGAAGAGGTTTTCACAGAGGCATAGTCTTTGCCCATGACCTCTGCAGCCAGAAAATTGGAGGAATAGTCATTGGGGAAAAAATTTCAAGAGGGCAAGTTTTATTTAGTCCGTGAAGACGTGCTGCCCGAAGCAATGAAGAAAACCCTGGATGCGAAAGAATTGATTGAAAGGGGCAAGGCGGATTCCGTATGGGAAGCCGTTCATCGGGTTGATTTAAGCCGGAGTGCCTTTTATAAATATCGTGATACCGTGTTTCCTTTTCATACGGTGGTGAAGGAAAGAATCATCACACTGTTCTTTCATCTGGAAGACCGTTCTGGAACACTGTCACATTTACTTGGGGAAACGGCCAAGCATGGATGCAATATTTTAACGATCCATCAGACGATCCCCTTGCAGGGAAGAGCGAATGTCACATTATCACTGAATGTGACAGACTTGACCATCGGATTAGAAGATCTGCTTTCCAAGCTGAGACGATTGGAATTTGTAGAAAAAGTAGAAGTATTGGGTTCAGGAGCCTGATGCTTCTTTTTTTAGATTTTCTGCTTTCAAAAATAAACTCTTCCGCTTTGACCTTATACATGTTAGAATGTTCAAATAATATTTTGGTGAGAGTGAGAGGAAGATCAGAGTGAAAATTGCGTATTTAGGACCCGAGGCTTCCTTTACAGACCTGGCAGTCAAGAAGGCATTCAAAGACCAGGATACCGTGTCGTACGTCACCATTCCCGATTGCATTGAAGCAGTGATAGAGAATGAAGTGGATTATGCCGTTGTCCCACTGGAAAATGCCCTGGAAGGCTCGGTACATATTACAGTCGATTATCTGTTCCATGAGGCGGATTTAGCCATCGTCGCCGAACTGACGTCGGCGATTCAACAGCATTTGATGATTCACCCGAAGTGGGATGACAGTGAGAAAACCGTCGAGAAAGTCCTTTCTCATTCCCACGCATTGGCACAGTGTCATAAATTTCTACATAAGCAATTCCGTGGGGTGCCTCTCGAGCAGACGACGAGTACGGCAGCTGCTGCTAAATTCATAAGTGAGAATCCCGGGTCGTTTCTTGGGGCAATCGGAAACGAACTGGCAGCCGAAAAATACGGTTTAACGATCCTTCATGAAAATATTCATGACTTTGCCTATAACCATACAAGGTTTATCGTTTTGCATAAAAAGGCACATCCTTTGTCGCTCTCACAGGAAAAGAGCATGGAGAAGACGACCTTGATGGTGACTCTTCCGAAGGATCGTTCAGGGGCGCTTCATCAGGTATTATCGACTTTTGCCTGGAGGCAATTGAACTTAAGTAAAATTGAATCCAGACCGCTGAAAACAGGTTTAGGGGACTATTTCTTCCTGATTGATGTGGCTCATGGATTGGATGATGTCCTTCTGCCTGGAGCAATCAGCGAAATGGAAGCCCTTGGGTGTGCAGTGAAAATGATTGGCACGTATTCTTCTTATTTATTGGATTAATGATAAAAAAGGCAGATTTCAAGGAAATCTGCCTTTTTTTCTATTGTGATTGAATCAGGAAGCCTGCTTCCTGAAGGGCACGTTCTGCTTTCTCCAATGTTTCTTCCGTCGGGGCCATTATAGTATGTAAATGGACACCATCGGTCAACTCTGATAGGAAGGAAGCTCCTGTGTCTTCGATCTTCTTCATGAATTGTTCTACCTCTTTACGGTTTGAGACCATAATGGAAGCTGTCAAATCTCCGTATACCCCGTGTTCGATTTTTACATCTTTAACGGTCACACCATGGTCCACAAGTAAAAAAAGCTCTTCTTCCGACCGTTCAGGCCGATGCTGACAGGCAACAGTGCGTTCAATCATGGTGTCCTGATTGGAAATGGGCATATATAAATAGCCCTGGCTCGTTGCAATGATGGGTTCACCTTTCGCTTTCAGCAGTGTAATGTCACTCACGATGACTTGACGGCTGACATTCGTCTGTTTAGCGAGGTCCCCTCCTGTTATGGGCGCCTGATTGGTCATTAATTTATCAAGGATCCATTGTCTTCTCTCATCCCCAAGGATTTTTTTTCCTGTCAAATGTATCTCCTCCGTCCCCGGTTGATATAGGAAATCATACCACAACTCGTTCTTCAAGTTAAGGAAGATACATGGGCTGTATGGATATCATATATCGTGTGTACGAGCTTCTCCACCTGTTCTTCTTCTGTATCCTTTCCGAATGAAATCCGGATGAATTCTTTTCCGGCTCTCTGATCAACACCCATGCTGACAAGGGTTTTAGACTCTGCCCCTGACCCGCACGCACTGCCGGTGGAAATGCACATCCCCCTGCGATTGCATTCAAGCATGAGCCACTGTCCCTCGACCCCGTGGATACCCAGTCCGATTACGTGTGGAAGCTGTTCTTCAGAGTCTCCCCCATACAGAGTGTAGGAGCCAGGGAGAAGTTCCTCCAATCTGGATATGAAATGGTGTCTGACCCGATGATAATGAGGAGTTGAAAGTGAATCATAACACAGGCTTGCTGCGGTTATGAATCCTGCTATTCCCGGCAGATTCACCGTGCCTCCCCTGAAACCGTCCTCGTGTGTCTGTCCCGGGATCATAGGTCGGATATCAAGGTCTGGATTAATGTATAGGGCGCCTACTCCTTTTGGTCCGTAAATTTTATGAGATGAAAGGGTGAAGCTGTCTACGATGGAAGTGAATTCAGTCATATCTATTTTTCCGAATGCTTGAACCATGTCACTGTGAAGCAAAATATCACGGTTCCTCAATAGATTACTTACTTCACGGATGGGCTGGATCGTTCCAATTTCTCCATTGACAAGTCCGATGCTCACAACAGTCGTTTCATCTGATATGGATTCTTCCAGTTTAACCAGATCAATGAACCCCTGAGGAGTGAATGGGATTTTTGAAACGGTAAAGCCCAATTGCTCAAGGAAAGAGGCTGAGGAATGAAGAGAGGAATGTTCTGCCCCTCCTATGATGACATGTTTCCCTTTCCCTTCAGTACTTAGTGCCAGTGTGGAGAGGGCCAGATGATTGCCTTCCGTCCCCCCGGAGGTGAAATGGATTCCCTTGGAGGGTACCTTGAGCATTCCTGCCAACTTCTCTCTGCATGTGGTCAGTAAATGTTGTGCTTTCCCACCAGTATCATGGAGACTGCTCGGATTACCCCAGAATTCCTCACTGACTGTTTGAAACACCTGTAAACTTTCTGCACCTACAGGAGTCGTAGCGGCGTAATCAAAATAGTACATCATGTAACCTGCCTTTTTTTATAATAGTCTGAATATAGGAGTCTCGTAAAAAACTCTTGTCATTAGTTTAAATATGTGTAAATATATGTGTCAAGACACCTGTAAATGATCAGGAGGGTTTTTGATGGAAAAAACCGATATTTTGATTGTCGGAAGTGGCGTTGCCGCTTTACAACTGGCACGCCAACTTCAAGATCATTTTTATGTGATGATTATCACAAAGGATAAAATCATAAGTGGAAATTCTTTTCTTGCTCAAGGTGGGATTGCTGCTCCTTTAGGGATAAAGGATTCAGTTCTTGCTCATTATACAGATACATTGGAAGCCGGCCGCTACCATCAGGATGAGGAAAGTGTAACCAGACTGATAGTGGATGGAAGAAGAATCGTCGAGTCCCTAGTCCAGGAAGGGGCACCTTTTGATCGAGAAGCCGATGGGAGCCTTTCCCTTGGGATAGAGGGGGCACACAGTCAAAATCGGATCCTGCACAGCGGGGGAGACCAGACCGGTAAGTTTCTGGTCAACCATTTGGTCAGCACCCTTTCTAAAGATAAAGTCCAGTTTATGGAAGGGGAAATGGTGTGGGAACTTGTCAAAGATGAGAAGGGTCACTGTTGTGGTGTGAAAACAAAGGATAAGACCAATGCCGTCCGGTCTTATTATGCTCCCCATGTTGTGCTTGCTACAGGAGGGGTGGGCGGATTGTATTCCGCCACGTCCAATCATCCTGCCGTTACAGGGGATGGTATGGCTCTTGCATTTCTTGCCGGGGCTAAGCTAGCGGATATGGAATTCATTCAATTTCATCCCACCCTGCTTTGGAAGGACGGGAAAACATGCGGTCTCATATCAGAGGCAGTAAGGGGGGAAGGTGCACTCCTTGTTAATGAACGCGGTGAGCGGATCATGGATGGTGTGGATCCTCTCCTTGAACTTGCATCCCGTCACATTGTGGCTGAAAGCATCTTTAAAGAACGTCAAATGGGAAGAGACGTGTTTTTAGACATTCGTAGAATAAGAGACTTTCAACAAAAGTTCCCCTCCATTTCCTCCCTATGCAGAAAACATGGCATCTCAATGGAAGAAGGGCTGATCCCTGTATCGCCGGGATGTCATTTCATCATGGGCGGGGTGGTGACCGATCATGTGGGCAGAACCAATATCCCCGGGCTGTATGCAATTGGAGAAGTTGCCTGTACCGGGATTCACGGGGCGAATCGACTTGCCAGTAATTCATTGCTTGAAGGATTGGTGTTCGGAGAGCGTCTGGGTAACTACTTGATTCAAAAAGGTGTTACCCATGCATCCTCCTTTTTCCACCCCTGTACTGAATCGGTTAAAGATGTCGGGAAGGCTGCGGTTATTTCTTTTCAGTCATCTGAAATAAAAGGAAAGATGATGAACCATGTAGGGATCATCCGGGGGGAAAAAGGGCTCACTGCCCAGTTGAATTGGTTAAGAGCACAACCCCTCACCTTTCATGAACATATTGAGTTCAATTCCCGTGACGAGATCCACTTGTATTTCATGTGGATCGTCAGCCTGCTTGTCACTCAGTCCGCCTTATTGCGGACGGAGAGCAGGGGAGGGCATATTCGATCGGATTATCCTCTGGAAGAGGATGATTGGCTTAAAAGAAACGTGATTTTACTAAACCAAGACGGGCGATTGAAGGTGGAATTTCATGAACAAAATGAAACTAAAATCTATGCTTGAAGAATTTTACAAGGAGGATCTCGGTGACGGAGATCTATCTTCAGGGTTGTTATTCAGAAAAGGCGATGAAGGATGCTTTACCTTTCAAATGAAAGAGAGCGGTGTGTTTTGTGGAAGGGATGTGATTGAACAAGGATTTCGCCTGATCAATCCTTCTATTCAAGTGGAAGTGTTTACTGAAGATGGGGAAGAAGTGGAATCGGGACAACGGATTGCTGAGATCAGCGGACCGATGGGGGAACTTCTCCAGGCTGAGCGGGTCGTACTTAATCTGATCCAGCGCATGAGCGGCATTGCTACGGAAACTTACAGGGCTGTAGAGCAGGTGAAGGGCACCGGAGTGAGGTTATGTGATACCCGGAAAACCACGCCGGGACTAAGGATGCTGGAGAAATATGCTGTCAGGACAGGTGGGGGATTCAATCACAGAAATGGTCTTTATGATGCCGTTATGCTGAAAGATAATCACATTTCATTCGCAGGATCGATAACGAATGCTGTCAAAGCAGTAAAAAGTCAAATCGGTCATATGGTGAAAGTGGAAGTGGAAATCGAAACGAAAGAACAGTTAATGGAAGCGATCGCAAGCGGCGCAGATGTCATCATGTTCGATAACTGTGCCCCCGAAACAATTAGGGAATGGATGAAGCTTGTACCTTCTCATATCGTGACAGAAGCGTCTGGAGGAATCACGAGGGAGAGTCTTGGTTCTTATGCGGATACAGGAGTTCACTACATCTCCCTCGGGTACTTGACACATTCCGTGAAATCACTTGACATCAGCGCGAGAGTCTGAATAGGGAAAGGGGTATGAACATGGGGTTACTGGATGAATTAACAAAAGATTCGGGGGTACTGCCTGAATCGATTACAACGTTATCAATAGAAGAGATGGAAAACAGAGTGAGGGAAATTAAGCGCCGGTTAGGAAATAAGCTTTTTATTCCTGGGCATCATTATCAAAAAGACGAAGTGATCCAATTTGCCGATGCCGTTGGCGATTCGCTTCAACTCGCTCAAATATCCGCCAGGAATAAAGAGGCTGAGTACATTGTTTTCTGCGGTGTTCATTTTATGGCGGAAACGGCGGATATCCTGACAGACGATCATCAGGACGTTATTCTGCCAGACATGAGGGCGGGTTGTTCCATGGCGGATATGGCGGATATTTATCAAACAGAAAAGGCATGGACTAAACTGATGGAGCAATTCGGTGACACGATTATCCCCCTTACGTATGTCAATTCAACCGCAGCCATCAAGAGCTTTGTCGGAAAGAACGGGGGGGCGACGGTTACGTCATCGAATGCCCATAAAATGGTGGAATGGGCATTAGGTGAGAAGGAGCGGATCCTTTTCCTGCCCGACCAGCATTTAGGGCGAAACACAGCGGCAGATCTTGGCGTTTCCTTAAATGAAATGGCAGTATGGGATCCTATTCAGAATGAGCTGATCCATGATGGGGACACTGATAAAGTGAAAGTGATCCTTTGGAAGGGGCACTGTTCCGTACACGAAAATTTCACAGAGAAAAATATAGAGGATGTCAGAAAGAATCATCCTGACATGAAAATTATCGTTCATCCTGAATGCCGTCGTGAAGTGGTGGAGAAATCGGATTTTAATGGAAGCACGAAATATATCATCGAAACGGTCAGGGATGCTCCTCCGGGATCGTCCTGGGCAATCGGCACTGAAATGAATCTTGTAAAGCGTCTCATGAACCAACATCGGGATAAGAAGATTGTTTCGCTGAATCCGTACATGTGCCCATGCTTGACGATGAATCGAATCGATTTACCTCATCTTCTATGGTCATTGGAAAAAATTATCGAGGGAATTCCTCAAAATATCATCAAAGTGGATGGTGATGTTTCCAAACATGCGATTCTTGCATTGGAACGCATGTTGACCCGTGCCTAGTGCAAAGAAGCAACAAAAGATACAAGCTGAAATATACCGTCTCAATTCCTGAGACGGTATATTTTTTTCTGGTGCCTCATAAGTTTTTATGTAGATGATTAGCAATTTGCCTATGTTGTCATAGGATATATAGACTTATGCCTGAGGAGGGAAAAAGAGTGAAAATCCATATTGTTCAAAAAGGGGATACTCTTTGGAAAATCGCCAAGAAATACGGCGTGAATTTCGAAGAGTTGAAACAGATGAATGCCCAGCTATCGAACCCTGATATGATCATGCCTGGCATGAAAATTAAAGTGCCTACTACAGGCGGATCCGTAAAGAAAGAGACACAAATCAAATACGGTTCCAAGGAAATGCCTAAGAAGGAGATGCCTAAAGCCGAACATCCGTTCAAGGAGCAGAAGCCTATGGCCATGCCAGTCGAAGAGCCAAAGAAAGAAAAACCGAAAGAAGCACAAAAGCCATTTGCACCTAAAATGCCTCAACCAGTAGTGCCTGAAATCGATATAAACAATTACTACATGATGAATATGGCGAATATGCAAATGCAGCAGCCGATGCAGAAACCGATGCAGCAACCGATGCAACAAGCGAAGCCAAAACCAAAACCTCAAACGCCGCCTAAACCTACCAATGTACTTCCAAAAGCGAAAGAACAGCCAAAACCAAAACCAAAACCAAAACCAAAACAAGAAGCCGTTCAAGGTGTTCAGAAAGAAGAAAGTTTACAAATGCCAACACAACCACAAGGAGGGAACACACAGCCTATGTATTATAATCCGAATAACTGCGTACCTGTATCACCTGTCATGCCGGGCCCCGGCTACGGAGCTCCGTATGGGGGAGGAATGCAACCGGGAGGATACGGAATGCCGATGGGTCAAGGAATGCCAATGGGACCTGGAAGCGCGGTACAGGGGGCTTCTACGATGCCCGGAATGCAGCAGATGCCCATGATGCCACAAATGGGATATGATGAAGAATCATCCTCTGTCATGCCATATATGCCGCACGGTCAAATGCCGATGCAAATGCCAATGCAGCAGCCGATGCAGCAGCCGATGCAGCAACCAATGCAGCAGCCAATGGGTCAGCCAAACGGTGTAATGGGTGTGTCTGATGAGAAAGATTATCCATCCGTTCAGATGCCACAACAGGCATCGCCGGCTATGATGTATCCTCAAAATTGTTATCCTGTCTCCCCTGTCATGCCTGGACCTGGGTTCCAAGGAGGAATGCCGGGTGGGTATCCGATGGGGCCGGGAGGTCAAGTACAGGGTGCAATGGCTGAAGAGTCACCGTCTTCACCAATGATGAATGGATATCAAATGCCAATGGGTCAGCCGAGTGGAGTAATGGGAGCCCAGATGGGAGGCCAGATGCCAATGGGTCAACCAAGTGGCGTGATGGGAGCCCAAATGGGAGGCCAGATGCCGATGGGTCAGCCGAGTGGAGTAATGGGAGCAAGCGATCAAAGTGATTGCGGATGTGGTGCACCCCAGTATGGACCAATGATGCATCATCCCATGATGCACCAGCAGATGCCACAACAAATGCCTCAAGGAATGCAGCAACAACCATACGGATATGGACCGGGAATGATGGGGCAGGGAATGCCTGGTCAAGGAATGCCGATGGGGCCTCAAGGTCAGGGAATGGGCATGCCGCAGGGAATGTATGGGGCGAGAGCCTTTTCCATGCCTAACTTAAATGACGATGACTTTGAAGGCTAACATGCATGTACGGGGGGACGATTATTCACATCGTCTCCTTTCTTTTTTACAATATAAGTTAAACGATCCCGGAGCATCCCTGAAAATGCTAAAAGAAGGAAAATGGAAGCTGAAGAGTCATGGAAGAAAATGGTTTGTGAAACGGTTTCCTAATCAACTGAGATTCCTGCAACAGGAACGGCTGACTTCAGCCTTGTTAAAAGAGAAGTTTTATCATGTCCTGCCCTTTCATCCCATTCATTCACGGGAGATACTTCTGTTTGAAGGATCTGCAATCGGAATAACAGCCTGGTTGGAAACTTCCCGTTCCATTAGCTATGATCATCCAAATGACCGGAGAGATGCATGGATGGTCCTGAAAAAATTCCATGCGGTAACGAAGCGGATCAACGCCACATGGACAATGGAGATTCCCAGATATAGATGGCTGAAAAAATGGAAAAAACGAATGGCCCAGTTTCAATATAATCTCCCCTATTTGCAAGCGTTCATTCAACCTTATTATCTTTATACGTATTTGGAATGGGGGAAATGGGCGCTGAAGGAATTGAAAACAATCGAACTCGGGGTGAATGGAAAATGCATCACCCACGGAGATGTAGCCCATCATAATTTCTTAAGAGGTCAAGACGGAATCGTGTATATGATCGACTTTGATTTAATGTCACATTCCACAGAAATGACAGACGACCTGCAGTTTTGCAACCGTATTTTACCGTATTTAAATTGGTCTTTGGGTGACCTGAAGCGAATGGCACCGTTCCAGGCATATGAGAATGAGCTGGTCTTCTATCTTGGTCTCATGTACCCTTCGGATGTGTTTCGTGAATGGAATCGTTTCATACGTGAGGATCAATACTATAAACAACGTGTGTGGAATTACTTAACCCATTTGACCCTTGACCAATTTCCCAGAAGGATGCAATTCAATCAAGAGCTGCATGGTGAAGTGAAAAGGATCAATACCCAATTGTAGGAGATGTCTCCAATCATTGACCCGAATGAAAGGTGAGCCCCTTTCACAACCTAATGGTGAGCACATAATATGCTCGAGTATTGGGTTGAAGGAGGAATCACCATTGAATAAACGATTATTCATGGTACCATTGACAGCCGTCATGACGCTGGGCCTTGCAGCTTGTAATGGTGAAGAAGAAGCCCAGGATCGCTACACAGACTCTTACGAACCCCTCGGCTTCTATTCAAACGAAGGCCACGGCGGGGATAAGGAAGACCAGAGGGACGGACCCCTGACAGAGATGTACGACCACTCTGTGGGGAGAGAGGGACAGGATATCCGTCAAAAGAAGCGGGAATTCCTTCAAGTAAGAGATGAGAATGGAAATCCTAAAAACCCTTCAAGTCCACTTGCAAAATATGATGAGAATTTCTTGGCACAAGACGGTCGAGCGAGCCACGGTGATGCGAACTACCATGGACATCTTGACGATAATACACGAAATGCGAAGAGATCCTATTATACAGCATACGAAGGGGACTTAGCCGAGAAAATCGGTGATGTTACCGGTAAAGTGAGAAATGTCAGCGACGTTCGTGCTGTTGCATACGGTTCCGACGTCCTCATCGCTGTAGAACTCGATGACCACAGCAAAGTTGAGGAAACGAAAGCACGGGTGAAAAAAGCCGTACAGCCTTATCTTCATGGAAGAACGGTTTCGGTTGTGACCGATGAAGGGACGTTCAGCCGGGTCAGAAACATTGACAACGATTTGCGTGACGGCGGACCAAGAGAAGGAATCAACTTTGATATGCACGATATGTTCAAGTCAGTAAAGAACCGAATGAAAGAGTAATGAAGGGTAGACTACTTAAAGAGTACAATCTCTTTGGTAGTCTTCTTTTTTGTACTAGGGGAATTTGACTTCTTAAAGAAATATACCTCAAAAAATTATTCAAGGATTGGATATTCTTAACAGGGTTTGGCAAGACTATTGAATAGATTGTTACATAAAAAAGTTCGAGGTGATCACGATGACGATTAAGGTTCGAATCGTGTTTATGGTGATGTTGTTAATAGGTGCTTTTTACTTCACATTCTTTTATTCAGAAGAAAAGCAGGCTGCTGATGGGGGATCTCTTGAGGAGTTGAACGGAACGCCTGCAGAGGTAACATCTGCCCACACGGTCACAGTAATACTTGAGAGAGTATATCTTGATGGTGAAGTGAGTGAGGAAATCGTACAGGAAACGATTTGGAGCATGGAAGATTTCTGGGCTTCATATGAAGACTGGCAGCTCATGGATATGACAGATGACGAAATCGTCTTTCAAAAACGGATGGATGACATTTCCCCGTTATTAAAATCAAATGGATATTTCGGCATCTCTGACAATGGTGTTCTTTCTATTTTTAATGGAAAACCGGGGCAGGCAGAGATCATTCAGTCTTTCTTTCAGATTGATATAGAGAAGCTTGAAAGCAAGCGCCATGATGACTTAGTCAATGGCATCCCTATAAAGTCAAAGCAGGAATATGAAGAGGTCCTTGAACAGTTTAAACCATACTCGGTTCCTAAATAACAGTACAAACCAGTGCGATCGCCACTGGTTTTTAAATTGGATTTTTCTCTGCCCAATTCAGGTTTAATCTGTTAAAATAAGAACAGGTGTTTCTCTATAGGTCACTCTTTCCGACCACAGGAAAGAGTGGTATGATACAATAGGTTTTATATGACTTTTTATGCGTGGGGATCAGTTGCCTGCGCATTTTGATCATTCACCTCCGGCGGCTAGCCCCTCGAGGTCATAAGCTAAATAGTCCATGAAGGCAAAAAACCGCCTTCCTGGTCCATTCATCTTATGCTTGTCGGGGCTAAACAAGCCGCCTGCGCATTTTATAGTCCAGCTCCGGCGGCTAGCCCCTCGAGGTCATAAGCTAAATGGTCCATGAAGGCAAAAAACCGCCTTCCTGGTCCATTCATCTTATGCTTGTCGTGGCTGAACAAGCCGCCTGCGCATTTTATAGTCCAGCTCCGGCGGCTAGCCCCTCGAGGTCATAAGCTAAATAGTCCATGAAGGCAAAAAACCGCCTTCCTGGTCCATTCATCTTATGCTTGTCGGGGCTAAACAAGCCGCCTGCGCATTTTTTATAGGGAGAGAAAAGTATGTATGAATATATAAAAGGGACGGTCAGTCAGGTTGGTCCTGAGTATGTGGTAGTGGAGAATAATGGCATCGGGTACCAGCTGTATACGGCAAATCCGTTTGTTTATTCGAAATATCAAAATCAAGAGATTCAGATTTTTACATATCAGCATGTTCGTGAAGATCTTATTGCCCTTTACGGTTTTTTGGCGATTGAAGAGAAATTGCTGTTTATGAAACTATTAAATGTTTCAGGAATCGGTCCGAAGGGGGCATTGGCGATTTTAGCCTCAGGAGCCCCTCAACAGGTGATCACGGCCATTGAAGAAGAGAATGAGAGCTTTCTGACAAAGTTTCCCGGTGTAGGGAAGAAGACAGCACGTCAAATGATCCTTGACTTGAAAGGGAAGCTTCAGGATGTTGTGCCTGATTATTTTCCAAGCTTATTCTCGGATCCCGAGGAAGCCGGAGTGTCCACTGGTAAGGACGAGGCCTTTGACGAAGCGATTCTTGCTCTTAAGGCACTGGGCTACTCTGAACGGGAAATCAAGAAGATCACTCCAAAGTTAAAAGGGGAAGGGCATACATCAGACGAAATCATCAGAAAAGCTCTTCAGCTCCTATTGAAATAAAAGGAGGAAGTCTAAATGGAAGATAGAATCGTATCGGGGGAATCGGAGTTAAATGAAGATTCTTTTGAATATTCCCTGCGTCCCCAGACAATAAAACAATATATTGGGCAAGATAAAGTAAAGCATAATCTTGAGGTTTTCATTGAAGCGGCAAAAATGCGTCAGGAAACCCTGGATCATGTACTCCTATACGGTCCACCCGGATTGGGTAAAACGACCCTTGCCGCAGTCATCGCAAATGAGATGGGTGTGAACCTCCGCACTACATCGGGGCCTGCCATCGAGAGACCTGGGGATTTAGCTGCCGTTCTGACGGCACTCGAACCCGGGGATGTGTTGTTTATCGATGAAATTCATCGCTTGCCGAGGGCCATTGAAGAAGTTCTATATCCGGCGATGGAGGACTTTTGTTTGGATATTGTGATCGGGAACGGTCCAAGTGCGCGGTCTGTCCGTTTAGATCTTCCCCCATTCACATTGGTGGGAGCAACGACACGCGCCGGTGCTTTATCAGCCCCGCTGCGTGATCGATTTGGAGTTTTATGCCGATTGGAATATTATAATGAAGAGCAGCTGAATGAAATTGTTCAACGGACAGCGGCGATTCTAAATACCAGAATCGAATCTGCTGCCTCTGAAGAATTGGCCCGGAGATCGAGGGGAACCCCCCGGATTGCCAATCGATTATTGCGGAGGGTGAGGGATTTTGCTCAGGTGAAGAGCAATGGGGATATTACCACCACCCTCTCCGGGGAAGCCCTTGAACTCCTTCAAGTGGACAAGCTTGGCCTGGATCATATCGATCATAAGCTCCTTAAAGGAATCATTGAACGCTTCAGGGGGGGACCGGTAGGGCTTGATACGATCGCTGCAAGTATAGGCGAAGAGTCACACACGATTGAAGATGTCTACGAGCCTTACCTTCTGCAGATCGGATTTATCCAACGAACGCCAAGGGGAAGGGTTGTGACACATCTTGTATATGACCATTTCCAATTGGAGGTGCCGGACAATTGACGGGAAAATTACTCATGATTATAGGTGGAATCATTCTTATGATCGGATTCCTCATGCAGTTCATCAAAATTGGTAAGCTTCCTGGAGACATTATCATTAAAAAAGAAAATACAACATTTTATTTTCCACTTATGACTTCTATTCTGTTAAGTGTTATACTTTCCGTTGTCTTTTATATCATTGGACGATTCAAATAGGATTCATGGGTGAGATTTATGTAAGCTGGGTGACAAATTGTGAAAGTAGAAGATTTTGATTTTCATTTACCTGAAGAACTCATTGCGCAGACGCCATTAGAGAATCGTTCGGAGAGCAGATTGATGGCATTAGATAAGAAGGATGGATCCATTGAGCATCTGCAATTTAAGAATATCATCGATTTACTGAACGAAGGGGATTGCCTCGTTTTAAACGATACAAGAGTATTACCCGCACGCCTTTTTGGACAAAAAGAAGATACGGGTGCCAATATAGAAGTGCTCCTTTTGAAACAAGAAGAGGGTGATCAGTGGGAAACTCTCGTGAAGCCCGCCAAACGGATTCGCGTCGGCACAGAGATCATCTTTGGGGACGGAAAGTTAAAAGCAACCTGTGTTGGCTTGAAAGAACATGGTGGGAGAATACTTGAATTCCAATATGAAGGGATCTTTTATGAGGTTCTTGATGAATTGGGTGAAATGCCCCTGCCTCCATACATCAGGGAGCGATTGGAAGAACAGGACCGTTACCAGACTGTTTTTGCAAAGGAAAGAGGATCAGCCGCAGCTCCGACTGCAGGACTTCACTTTACGGAAGAACTGTTGGAAGAACTGAAAGCGAAAGGTGTACATATTGCGTTTATTACCCTGCATGTGGGACTTGGTACATTCAGACCGGTTTCTGTCGATACCATCGAGGAACATGATATGCATGCTGAGTTCTATCAGGTATCTGAGGGGACGGCCCGTCTTCTGAACGATGTGAAAGCAAAGGGAGGACGTATTATAACGGTAGGGACCACATCCACCAGGACTCTTGAAACGATTGCCAGTAAGCACGGAACATTCATTGAAGAAAATGGGTGGACCAATATATTCATCTATCCTGGATATGATTTTAAAGGAATCGATGGATTGATCACGAACTTCCATCTTCCAAAGTCGACCCTGATCATGTTGGTCAGTGCATTTGCAGGACAGGATCATGTCATGCATGCTTACGAAACGGCTGTCAAAGAACAATACCGCTTCTTCAGCTTTGGGGATGCTATGTTTATTAAGTAACCTTTCAATGATATTGATAGGGATTTAACGTTCAACCACTACACGCTTTTAGGAACACACCATGTTAAATAATGGAAATTGGAAGGAGAATTCGCACGTTGACTGCAATAAGATATGAATTCATTAAAACATGTAAACAAACCGGGGCAAGACTTGGGCGGGTCCATACACCACACGGATCATTCGACACTCCTGCCTTTATGCCCGTCGGGACCATGGCCACTGTCAAAACCATGTCTCCGGAAGATCTGAAATCAATGGATTCCGGCATCATCCTCAGTAACACCTATCATCTGTGGCTGCGACCAGGACATGAAATCATCAGGGAGGCTGGCGGTCTTCATAAATTCATGAACTGGGACCGTGCCATCCTGACTGATTCAGGTGGATTCCAGGTGTTCAGCTTAAGTAAGCTCCGTCAGATCGAAGAAGAAGGGGTACATTTCCGTCATCACCTGAATGGAGATAAGCTTTTCCTTAGTCCAGAGAAAGCGATGGAGATCCAGAATGCACTTGGCTCCGATATCATGATGGCCTTTGATGAATGCCCGCCGTATCCTGCTGAATATGACTATATGAAGAGTTCTGTCGAGCGTACGTCAAGATGGGCGGAGCGCTGCTTGGAGGCACATCAGAGACCGGAAGACCAGGGGTTATTCGGAATCGTGCAAGGCGGGGAGTATGAGGAGCTGCGTAAGCAAAGTGCACGCGATCTTGTTTCAATGGACTTCCCAGGTTATGCAGTGGGTGGGCTCTCTGTCGGTGAGCCGAAGGATGTCATGAACCGCGTGTTGGATTTCACCACTCCTCACTTACCGACTGATAAGCCGCGCTATTTAATGGGTGTAGGGTCACCAGATTCCTTAATCGACGGAGCCATGAGAGGCATTGACATGTTTGACTGTGTGCTGCCGACCCGTATCGCACGTAACGGTACCCTGATGACAAGCGAAGGACGCCTGGTTGTGAAGAACGCGAAATTTGCCAGGGACTTCAGACCGATCGATGAGAATTGTGACTGCTATACGTGTAAAAATTACAGCCGTGCCTATATCCGTCATTTAATTAAATGTGATGAAACATTCGGAATCCGTCTTACGACTTATCATAACCTTCATTTTCTGTTAAAATTAATGGAGCAAGTCAGACAAGCGATTCGAGAAGATCGTCTAGGAGACTTTAGGGAAGAATTTTTCGAGCAGTACGGCTTCAACCGTCCAGATGCGAAAAACTTCTAAAGCCCTGCTATAAATAGATAATGGAAGGGAGGGGAAATGAATGGAAGGTTTAGGAACGATTTTACCGTTATTGTTAATGTTCGTCCTGTTTTATTTTTTACTGATCCGTCCTCAGCAAAAGCGTCAGAAAGCAATCTCTAAGATGCAAAATGAGCTTTCGAAGGGAGACAGAATCATCACGATCGGTGGATTACACGGATCGATCGATGCGATTGAAGAAGGAAAAGTAGTCATCCTGTGTGGTGACGGCAGCCGTCTTACATATGATCGTAATGCGATCAGAGAAGTCGTTACATCTGACTAAGTGTAATAAAAAGGGTTCCTCGTCCATGTGCAAAGGCACGTTGGGAGGGACCCTTTTTTGTTGCGGGTTAATTTTCCCTGTTTCCGCCACTCATGTTCACACCGAGGATTCCACCCATCATGGCTGTAAGGATGTAGCAGCTGTGATAGATGAGCTGTTCCATTGAAAACAGGCTATCGTACCCGAGGTATTGAAATAAGAAAATGACCAGGGTGTATATGAGGCCGGTCGAACCCCCGAGCATCCAACCCTTCGTCTTTCCTTTTCCACCAGACATAAAACCGCCAATGAATAATGAAAGAAATGATATGATCGTGACAAATAATGTGATGGAGGTTTCAGTCAGATTAGTAAACCTCAGCAGTAAAGAGAATAATAAACTTGCCACAATCGCTATGACAAATATGGTGGTTGTCCCGTATAGTACGGCACCTCCCATTTTTTTCGCTTCGATGTTGGTCCTCTCCCTTCTATCCCAATGAATTTATTCCGTATTAGTACAAGCATATTCAGTCGATTCTTAAAAAAGACTAGAAATTTTCTGTGGTCAAGCCTCATAGACTAGTATGAAACTTCCTTGAGAAGGAGGAGCTGTGACCATGTCTCCTATGACTGTATTAATCGTGTTCGTTTCTGTATACATCCTGCTGATGACTGAGAAGTGGAATCGTGTATTGGCTGCCATGGCCGGAGGTGTGGCAATGCTGTTGATTGGGGCTTTTCCAATTGAAAAGGCGTTGTTTACATATATTGATTGGAAAACGATCACTCTGCTGTTTTCCATGATGCTGATCGTGTCGTTGACGAGTAAAACGGGTTTCTTTGAGTATATCGCCATCAGGTTTGCTCAATGGGTGAATGGTAACGGACTGGCACTTCTTGTTCTCTTTTCATTGTTAGCTGCATTAGGCTCTGCCTTTTTGGCTAATGTGACGATTGCCATGCTGCTGGTCCCCATCCTCTTTAAACTAACGAGGCTTCTGGAGCTTCCTCCCATCCCCTTCCTGATCATGACGATCCTCTCATGTAATATAGGAGGGACGGCGACGTTAATTGGCGACCCACCCAATATGATGATCGGTCAGGCAGTCAAACACTTTACCTTCAATGCCTTCATAGAGAATCTCTTACCAGTTGCAGCCCTTGTGTATGTCGTCACGCTGTTGATCATGAGTGCCCTGTACCGGGACGTCCTGCATGTGAAAGAAGACAGGAAATTACTATTGAAAGGAATCGATCCAAAGGATTATCTAAAGAAAAACAGGGGACTGGTTCAATCCCTCTTTGTGCTTGGATTAGTATTGGTCGGTTTTTCTTTATATCCGATGTTTCATCTCGATGTGACAACCGTTTCACTGGCAGGGGCGGTCCTTCTAATGCTTCTCCTTGAAAGGGTTTATCCCCCTGAAACGATACTGAAGGAAGTGGAGTGGGGGACGCTGTTCTTCTTTATGGGCTTGTTCCTTCTTGTAGGGGGGATTGAGGAAGCAGGTTTTATTGACGAAATAGCCCGTGAAATTCTTAGAATGACTGACGGCGATATGAAAAGAACGGCATTCGTCATCTTATGGGGAACCGGTCTATTGTCTGCCATTGTTGATAATATTCCATTTGTTGCTGCCATGATTCCTGTCATCCAGGAATTTGGTGAATTTGGGATGGTCAATATGGATCCACTATGGTGGTCATTGGCTCTTGGGGCTTGTTTAGGCGGGAATGGTACATTGCTTGGTTCTTCTTCCAATCTTGTGATCGCAGGACTGGCATCGAAGGAAGATGTACATATCAAATTTTATCAATATTTACTTATTGGTGTTCCCGTGACGCTCATATCCCTTGCGATTTCAACGGTGTATGTGTATGTCAAATATATTCAGCCATTTTTAGGTGGTTAAATATTCCTCCGATTAATTTTCTCTATATGCCGATACTACATATGACGAATGTATGAGGGGGAAAAGCGGTGGAGGAATCTTTAATCATTATCATACGCACTCTTTTTCTATATTTTTTAATCATTTTCATTTTTAGAATCATGGGAAAAAGGGAGATCGGGGAACTAAGCATTCTTGATTTAGTGGTGTTCATCATGATCGCGGAAATGGCGGTCCTCGCCATTGAACAACCGGAAGACCCCATCATTCATACGATCCTTCCCATGGGAGTTATTGTGGTCATCCAAATCATCTTTGCCTGGTTTTCCCTCCGCTCCAAATCATTCAGGGAACTGTTGGACGGTAAACCATCTGTGATCATCCACAACGGGAAAATCGACGATAAGGCGATGAAAAAACAGCGGTATAACTATGATGACCTACTCCTGCAGCTGCGAGAAAAAGATATTTTCAATGTAGCGGATGTGGAATTCGCCATCTTGGAGCCATCAGGAAAACTGTCTGTGTTGGAGAAAAATAAAGAGGAGATTTCTCAGTCATTGACATTGCCGTTAATTCTTGACGGGCAGGTACAGACCACTCATCTCGACATGATCGGCAAAACGGCTTTCTGGCTCAGGAAGGAGTTAAGGGAGCGGGGCTTCCATAATATAAAAGAGATTGGTTTCTGCAGCTTTCAAAACGGGCAATTCTATATAGACGAAAAGGATCAATAAATCATGTGAAAACTCCTCAGCAACATGCTGAGGAGTTTTCACGCTTATGTGGAGCTTAAACTATAAATCGTCGGATAAAAGGTATGCGTGCCAGGTCTTCTTTTACGATGAGCTTAAAACCGATGGAAAGAAGAACATACAGCATCGTGGAGGTCATCACTCCAAAGAGTAAGCGCAGGATGAGCCCTTCTTCGTTAAATAAGTGCAAATAAGAATAATGTCCCCAGGCACCTGTGGCGAGGAGCACGAAGGCAATCTTCAAGTAATCACGCAAGTAAATCGTCATTGGGATGTATTTTAGAATCGTCAGGAAATGAAGCATGGTGACGAGCATAAAGCCCGTGACAATCCCAAGGGCTGCTCCATTTATTCCAAAAGCAGGTTGAGAAGCAAGAATAAAGATCACCGCTGTCTTCACGACTGCACCGATCAAGCTATTGATCATGGCGGCCCTTGCAAGGTTCAGCGCCTGCAGCACAGCCTGCAGCGGCCCCTGATAATAATAGAATAGAAAGAAGGGAGCCATGATCATCAAGAAACCTGCTCCACTTTCGCTTCCGTACATCACCTGCATGAGAGGCTTGGCATAGATGTAAAGGATGACCACAGAAATGCCGCCTGTGATCAAGCAGAATCTGAGAGCCTGTTGAAGCCTGTGCTCGATTAAAGTAAAGTTCTTTTGAGAGTTGGCTTCACTTATGGCGGGCACAAGTGATTGAGATAATGACAGTGTAATGAATGACGGAAGGAACAGGAGGGGCAGGGCATATCCGGTAAGGGATCCATACTGCTTCGTTGCCATTCCTGCAGCAACTCCGGCGATGGCCAAGCTGTTGACGACGACAATCGGCTCGAAAAACCAGGCAATCGATCCAATCATTCTGCTGCCTGTAGTAGGCAGTGCAACACTCATCAATTCATTGAATGTCTCTCGGCCATTTCGGATCGATTGGAAGAAATGGCGTCTGATCTTGAATTTTTTCTTGATTTTGAAGCTTGTGAACAGGTAAAGAAGAGAAGCGAGTTCACCTAATACTGATGCCACCATAGCAGCAGCAGCTGCGTATTCAATCCCATATGGAAGGAAGGTTTTGGTCAATAAGGCGATCAGTGTGATGCGGACCAACTGCTCGATGACTTGGGAATAGGCAGATGGTTTCATATTCTGCCTTCCCTGGAAATAGCCTCTGATGACAGACGAAATGGCTACAATGGGAATGATGGGGGCGATGGCAACCAGGGGATAATAGATCCTGTCATCCGTAAACAATGTGTCTGTCAAGTACGGGGCGAGGAGAATGAGAGCGGGGGTGAAGATGATGGAAAGTCCGAGTGTAATCGATAACGAAACCACCAATATCTTTTTAACCTTCCGGATGTCTCCCTTGGATTCAGCTTCCGCCACATTTTTTGAGATGGCTACAGGAAGGCCCAGTTGGGTCATGGTGATGACGAGTATGAGGGTCGGGAAAGCCATCATAAATAAACCGACGCCTTCTTCTCCGATGAATCTTGCGACGACGATCCGGTTTACAAACCCTAATATCCTTGTAATAAAGGCAGCCATCATTAAGATCATGGTACCCTTAAGAAACTTTGACATAAAATTCCCTGCCTTCTCAAAATTGGTATAATCGTATACAATGATGTATATGCACAGGGGTGGACAAAGCATGACAAGTAGTGAACAATTCCGGCTGAATTTAGGCCAGGTGGGGTGAACGGGAATGAAGAATAATCAGCATCCTTATGAACGTTTTTATGATTCGTTAAGACCTGCACTTATGAGCAAGGTAGAAGAATTCGACATACTTGGCTATGGGAAAGCAGATGTCGACCGACTTTGGGCCTATTTAATAAAGAAAAAATGGAAGAAACCAGAAACAGATGTGAAATTCTTTCAATTAGTGAGTGATGTGTTAACGGTCAAGCCGGGGGAGTATATGAGTTTCGAAACGGTCGAGGCATATAGATCGCCCAATTGGTTCGCGGATGTAAATGAAAATGAGTTGAACGAACTTCTTCGTCCTAATAAGCACGGAAAATAGTCTGAAAAGAAATTGACACCCTTTTCTTTCTCATAGATAATGAGAATGCCCGGAGATTTAAGGAATTATATTACTTTTTTAAGCACATAGTTCGTATGGCTTTTAAAACGGCAAGGAGGATCTATACATAATGGTAAAGCGTGGCAGAATCATTGCCTTCTTTATACTTGTGGTATTACTTGCAGGTACTATGGGAGGAACGACAAAGAATATTGTTGATAACATTAAACTGGGATTGGACCTGCAAGGTGGGTTCGAGGTACTTTATGAAGTCCAGCCTATTAAGAAAGGGCAGGAAATAACGAAAGAAACGGTTGCCAACACCGCGGATGCACTGGATAAGCGTATCAACGTGTTGGGTGTCAGTGAGCCCAATATCCAGATTGAAGATGGCAACCGGATTCGTGTTCAGCTGGCAGGGGTGGAAGATCAAAATGAGGCAAGGGAAATTTTGTCCACTCAAGCTAACCTGACGTTTCGGGATGTAAATGATAAAGTGCGGTTGGATGGATCGGATCTTGCTTCTGGTTCTGCGAAGCAGACATTCGATGATAAGAATAATCCAATCGTTTCCTTGAAATTGAAAGATCGCCAAAAGTTTTATGAATTGACGAAAGAAATTTCTGCAATGGCTCCTGAGAATCAGCTTGTCATCTGGCTTGATTTCGAGGAAGGGAAAGATTCCTACCAGGCTGAAATGGGGAAAGGAGATCCGAAATTCCTTTCTGATCCTGCTGTAAGGAATCCGATCAACTCGGATGAAGTCATCATTGAAGGGAACTTCACGGTAGAGCGGGCCCAAAATCTTGCATCGCTCTTAAATGCAGGGGCTCTGCCTGTAAAGCTCGATGAAAAGTATTCCACTTCAGTAGGGGCGAAATTCGGTCAGCAGGCACTTGATAAAACCGTCAAAGCCGGAATCATCGGGATTGTCATCATCTTCTTGTTCATGATTGCCTATTACCGTTTCCCTGGAGTGATTGCAACCATCACCCTTTCGGTTTATATCTATTTGATTCTATTGGTATTTGACTTAATGAACGGAGTCTTGACTCTTCCTGGTATCGCTGCTTTGATCCTTGGGGTCGGAATGGCCGTCGATGCCAACATCATTACGTACGAACGTATAAAAGAAGAGATGCGGGTAGGAAAGCCGATGCGTTCAGCCTTCCAGGCCGGGAATAAGTCTTCCTTCTTAACGATATTGGATGCCAACGTCACAACGATCCTTGCAGCGACGGTTCTATTCATCTATGGAACAAGTTCAGTAAAGGGATTTGCCACGATGTTGATTGTCAGCATCCTGACAAGTTTCATCACAGCTGTATGGGGTTCACGTCTATTGTTGGGGCTGTGGGTAAACAGCAGGTTCTTTAACAAAAAGCCAGGCTGGTTCGGCGTGAACAAAAACGAAATCAAAGACCTGGCGGAAAATTACGATACACTTGATCTGCCTACACGATTCGACCGCTTTGACTTTGCTGCACAACGTAAAAGATTCTTCGGATTATCGGCGATTTTGATTACGGCAGGAATCATCATCCTTGCCATCTTTAAATTGAACCTAGGAATTGATTTCGTGAGTGGATCACGAATGGAAATCCTTGCTGACAAGAGCTTGAAAACAGAAGAGATTCAAATAGAGTTGGAAACATTAGAGCTTCCGTCTGATGATATCGTGATCTCAGGTGATGATGGAAACATCGCCGTCGTCCGCTATACGGAAGATCTTAACAAAGACGAGATCGCTGCATTAAAGGATCGCTTTGACGAGTTGTATGGAGCGGAGCCAAGCATAAGTACGGTCTCGCCAGTCATCGGTAAAGAGCTTGCGAAAAATGCCATGATTGCTGTTGCGATTGCTTCGATTGGGATCGTCATTTATGTGACCTTCCGTTTTGAATGGAGAATGGCAGCCGGAGCGATTTTTGCTCTCTTGCACGACGCCTTCTTCATCATTGCTTTCTTCAGTTTAACAAGACTAGAGGTTGACCTGACATTTATCGCAGCCGTCTTAACGATCGTCGGTTATTCCATCAATGATACAATCGTTACCTTTGACAGGCTTCGCGAGAATCTTCATAAGAAGCGCCGTTTGAAAACGGATAAAGACATAGAAGATGTGGTGAACCAAAGTATCAGACAAACGATGGGCCGTTCGGTGAATACCGTCCTGACAGTAGTGTTCACGGTACTGGCACTGATGATCTTTGGCAGTGAGTCGATCCGTAACTTCTCCATCGCCTTATTGGTCGGATTGATATCAGGTACTTATTCCTCAGTATTCATTGCCTCTCAAGTATGGCTTGTACTGAAGAAGAAAGAGCTGAAGAAAAATGGAACGATCAAAACCGTAAAAGAAAAGAAAACGTGGTCGGATGAACCACAAGTATAAGAAAACAGAAGGTCCGGGGAAAGTGTCTCCCGGACCTTGTCTTTTTTGTTTTTTCACCAGATTGGGGTTACAATAATAAGAGTTTAAGGGGGCGACACGATTGAATCATGAAGAGCGTTTTAGAAAAGCTGAATTGGCTGCAATGGTCGGTATCATTGGAAATATTATATTGGCCGTAATTAAGTGGAGTGCCGGCATCCTAGGAAATAGTAGGGCACTGATTGCCGACGCCGTCCATTCCGCCTCGGATGTTGCTGGATCACTCGCTGTATTTATCGGGTTACGTGCCGCCAAGCAGCCTCCCGATAAGGATCATCCCTATGGACATGGAAAGGCTGAATCAATTGCAGCGATCATCGTGGCTGTCTTATTGTTTTTGGTGGGGATCGAAATCGGTAAATCATCCATCGAGTCCTTTTTCCATCCGTTGACACCGCCAACGGCCATTGCGATCTATGCCGTCATTTTTTCTATCATAGTGAAAGAAGCTATGTTTCAATATAAATATCGATTGGGTAAAAGAATTAAGAGTGATGCCTTGATTGTGAATGCCTATGAGCACCGTTCAGATGTGTTTTCTTCCATTGCGGCACTAGTGGGGATTTCCGCCTCGATCCTCGGGGGAAAATTCGATGTAGGCTGGCTTGTCTATGCCGATCCGGTAGCCGGAATATTTGTTTCCCTGCTTGTCTTAAGGATGGCTTGGCATCTGGGAGCAGAATCCATACATAATACATTGGACCATGTCATGCATGAGGAAGATATTGTGCCCTTTCGTGAAATCGTTGCATCTGTACCTGAAGTGAAAGAAATCAATGAACTGCATGCCAGGGAACATGGGCACTATGTGATCATTGATCTGAAGATCAGTGTGGATCCGTTTATGACCGTAGAAGATGGTCACCGTGTCGGTAAACAGGTGAAAAAGAAGCTTCTGGAAGAATCCAATGTGAATGATGTATTTATTCACATTAATCCCTTCAATCCCGATTCTGAAGATGCGGATGACCAAATAAACTTATCTTGAGGAGGGGAATGCAATGAAATTTCAATGGACTTTATTATTAGGTATTTTCTTTGCCTTGGTTGTTTCTATATTCGCTGTCATCAATGTAGATCCTGTCACCGTCAATTATGTATTCGGGGAAGCAGACTGGCCCCTTATATTGGTGATATTGGGGTCTGTCTTAATGGGAGGGATCATAGTCGGCTCAGTTGGACTGTTTCGATTATATGTCGTTCAGCGAAAGGTGAAGGCTTTGGAGAAAGAAAACTTACTGTTAAAGGAACAGGCTGAAACCATGCATAAAGATAGAGTAGAAAAAGTTCCTTTGAAAAAGAGTGCTCCGGGTTCAGTAGGGGAAACAGGCGAGTAAAAAGCTTGGTGGATTGACCACCAAGCTTTTTTTATTGGATCTTTTCGTATACATTGTTGCTAATCTAAAGAAGGAAGTAGAAGTTGATTTACGCTGCAGGATGCCCGCTTTCTGCGGGGCTGGCGGTGAGCATCCCGGCAGGCATTACAGAAAGAGCTTTCTAATAAGATTGAAACCACCCCTTGCTTTTTGTATAATGAGTAAGGCTGAGGGGTGAACGTATGTTAAACTCAAAAACACGTTGGATGATGACAGAATCAGACCAGCAAAAAATAGCACAATTGGCAAATGAACTTAAAGTACCTGCACTAGTGGCGAAATTATTGATCAACCGGGACTTGGATGATGTAGAAGAAGCCCGGAATTTTTTATTTGATACAGGTGAAACATTTCACGATCCTTTCTTATTTGAGGATATGAAGAAAGCAACAGAAAGAATCCATACAGCCATTGAACGAGGAGAAAGGATTCTCGTTTACGGGGACTATGATGCTGATGGCGTCAGCAGTACGTCTGTTTTGATGACAGTGTTAAGGGACCTGGGGGCAGATGTGGAGTTCTATATACCAAACCGCTTCAGCGAAGGATACGGTCCGAATGAAGGAGCCTTCCGCTGGGCAAAGGATGAAGGGTTTACGCTTATCATTACAGTGGATACTGGAATATCAGCGGTGAATGAGGCAAAGTTGGCTGAGGAATTGGAAATGGATTTGATCATTACAGATCACCATGAACCTGGTCCGGAATTGCCTCCGGCTTTAGCTCTGCTCCATCCCAAGGTCGAAGGGACCACGTATCCATTTGGAGAGCTGGCAGGTGTGGGGGTTGCGTTTAAATTGGCACACGCCCTTTATGGTGAACTACCTGTCCACCTTCTTGACCTGGCTGCCATCGGGACGATTGCCGATCTGGTTCCACTCCGAGGGGAAAATCGTCTGCTGGCAAAGCGTGGGATATCCCAACTTAAGGTTTCAAACCGCCTCGGGATAAAAGCATTGTGTAAAATTGCCAATGTCCAGCAGCAAGAAATGACGGAGGAATCGATCGGGTTCATGATCGCTCCCCGCATTAATGCCGTTGGGCGCCTTGGGGATGCAGACCCTGCTGTCGACCTCATGCTCACAGAAGATCAAGAGGAAGCGAAGGCCCTTGCTGAAGAAATTGACAACATCAATAAAGAAAGACAGGCGATCGTATCGCAAATGACAGAAGAAGCGGTTGAGATGGTGGAAAATGAGTATCCTCTTCACGATAACCGGGTCCTCGTCATTGGAAAAGAAGGATGGAACCCGGGAGTGGTTGGGATCGTCGCTTCACGTTTGGTGGACCGATTCTACAGGCCGACCATCGTCCTCAGCTTTGATTCGGAGAAAGGGACGGCCAAAGGGTCGGCGAGAAGTATTGCAGGCTTCGATTTGTTCAAGAACTTATCCACCTGCCGGGATATTCTGCCTCATTTCGGGGGACACCCCATGGCAGCAGGAATGACTTTACAGTTAAACGATGTAGACCAGTTAAGAAATCGGTTGAATGACCTTGCCTCCACTGAACTGACGGATGAAGATTTTATACCGGTCACCAAGCTTGATGCTTCCGTTACGGTAGACGAAATTTCAGTAGAATCCATTGAAAAGCTTCAGCTTCTGGCTCCTTTCGGCATGCATAATCCAAAACCGAAGTGGATGATCGATGATGTGAGCATTGGACACTATAAGAAAATTGGATCTGCACAGAATCATTTGAAGCTCGTCTTGGAAGACAATGGTGTTCAAGTGGACGGTGTCGGTTTCGGATTAGGTGAACTTGCTGATCACATGACTCCTTTTTCCACTGCCTCTGTGATTGGTGAGCTATCCATTAATGAATGGAACAACCGAAAGAAGCCTCAGATTTTCTTGAATGATGTGAAGATTGATCATTGGCAATTATTTGATGTCAGGGGGATTAAACAAGTTCATAAATGGAATGAGCTTATTCCCGAACAGAACAAAAAAATCATCTGTTTCCAATCAACCACTGTAAAGAAGTTGAACCTAGAAAGTGAAGATGTGATACACCTTGAGGATGTATCTTCCCTTGAAGGTGTGACAACGGAAAAGGCTAGTCTAGTGCTTTTGGATCTGCCTACTTCCAAACCGCTTCTTGAAGAGCTGCTGAAGAAAGGGAGACCGCATCGGATTTATGCCCATTTCTATCAGGAAGAGGATCATTTCTTCAGTACAATGCCAACACGGGATCATTTTAAGTGGTATTATGGATTTTTAACGAAGCGCGGGTCGTTCGATTTAAATAAACACGGTGACGACCTGGCAAAATACAAAGGATGGTCAAAAGAAACAATCGATTTCATGTCGCAGGTGTTTTTTGATTTGAGATTTGTTACAATAGTGAATGGATTTATTTCTCTTAATCCTGAGAAAACCAAGAAAGATCTTTCTGAATCTTTAACATACCAGAAGAAGCAACAACAATACGAGCTTGAAAACGAATTGTTATATTCTTCCTATCAAGAGTTGAAGACTTGGTTTAATGAAAGGATAAAAGAGTCTGTTACAATTGAGGAGGAAGCAAAAGCATGGACTTAAAACAGTATGTTACAATCGTTGAGGATTGGCCGAAAGAAGGAATTAAGTTTAAAGACATCACGACATTGATGGATAATGGTGAGGCTTATAGATACGCTACGGATCAAATTGTCGAATATGCAAAAGAAAAACAAATCGACCTTGTAGTAGGACCAGAGGCGAGAGGTTTCATCATTGGCTGCCCGGTGGCTTATGCACTTGGAGTAGGATTTGCTCCTGTTCGTAAACCTGGTAAGTTACCTCGTGAAACGATTCAGAAAGAATACGGTTTAGAATATGGTAAAGATGCTCTGACGATCCATAAAGATGCCATCAAGCCAGGCCAACGAGTCCTGATTACCGATGACTTACTGGCAACAGGCGGTACGATCGAAGCAACGATCAAGCTTGTGGAAGAACTGGGTGGAATCGTAGCGGGTACGGCATTCTTAATCGAACTGACCTACCTGGATGGACGCGACAAGCTGGACAACTATGATATTCTTACATTAATGCAATACTAATTTGGTTTATTGATTCTACTATACGTAAATACTATCTGATATACTTTAACGTAAGGGACTGACATCTGGTTTTGAATGTCAGCCCTTATTTTTATTTTAGAGGAGGGGTGTTGAAGTCACTTCCAGTATCGACAAATATCGACAAAAATAGATGATTTCTGAGAATTTTACTCTAACCCCTTTACATAACCCTGTTTTTTTTTGATAATAGTAACAATCATTAAAATCGGAGACGATTGAAATATATTAAAATACAAAGGTGATTCTGATCATGTCTAAAGATCAAGTACTAACCCCTGAACAGGTTATAGATAAAACAAGAGAATATTTAAACGATGAGCATGTAGGCATGGTCCAGAAAGCCTATGAGTATGCAAGGGATGCCCATAGTGAACAGTACCGGAAATCGGGGGAACCCTATATCATCCATCCCATTCAGGTAGCAGGGATTTTGGCTGATCTGGAAATGGACCCGGCAACAGTAGCTGCCGGTTTTCTTCATGACGTCGTGGAAGATACCGGCACATCTCTTGGGGAAATCGAAGAAGCTTTCAATGCAGAAGTGGCTATGCTCGTAGATGGAGTCACGAAACTCGGAAAGATTAAATACAAATCTCAGGAAGAGCAGCAGGCTGAAAATCACAGGAAAATGTTTGTAGCCATGGCTCAGGACATCCGTGTCATCCTCATTAAGTTGGCAGACCGTCTGCATAATATGAGAACGTTGAAACATCTGCCCCAGGAAAAACAGCGGAGAATTGCCAATGAAACACTGGAAATTTTCGCTCCGTTGGCACATCGATTAGGGATATCTAAGATCAAGTGGGAACTTGAAGATACTTCATTGAGGTATTTAAACCCTCAGCAATATTACCGGATCGTTAACCTGATGAAGAAGAAGCGTGCAGAGCGCGAAGAGTATTTGGAAGATGTTGTGAATGAGGTGAAGGATAAATTAGGCGATGTGAAAATCACAGCGGAAATTTCCGGTCGTCCTAAACACATTTATAGCATTTATCGCAAAATGGCTCTTCAAAACAAGCAGTTCAATGAGATATATGATCTGTTGGCAGTTCGTGTAGTGGTCGATAGCATCAAGGACTGCTATGCCGTTTTAGGAATCGTTCATACCTGCTGGAAGCCAATGCCTGGCCGGTTCAAGGATTATATCGCCATGCCGAAGCCGAATATGTATCAGTCTCTTCATACAACTGTCATCGGCCCAAAAGGGGATCCTCTTGAAGTGCAGATCAGGACGCTTGAAATGCATCAAATTGCCGAGTATGGGGTTGCGGCCCACTGGGCATATAAGGAAGGAAAAGAAGCCAACGAGCCCGTTTCTTTCGAGAAAAAGCTTTCCTGGTTCAGGGAGATATTGGAGTTCCAGAATGAATCTGCCAATGCGGAAGAGTTCATGGAGTCCCTGAAAATTGATCTCTTTTCCGATATGGTCTTTGTATTTACACCTAAAGGAGATGTCCTTGAGCTTCCTTCAGGTTCCGTGCCGATTGACTTCTCTTATCGAATTCACTCGGAAATCGGAAATAAGACGATCGGTGCCAAGGTCAATGGAAAAATGGTCACTCTTGATTATAAATTGAAAACAGGGGATATTGTTGAAATCCTCACGTCCAAGCATTCTTACGGTCCAAGTCAGGATTGGCTGAAGCTTGCCCAGACATCCCAGGCGAAGAATAAGATCAAACAATTCTTCAAAAAGCAGAGAAGAGAAGAAAACATCGAAAAAGGCCGGGATTTAGTAGAGAAAGAAATCAAGAATCAAGATTTCGATGTGAAAGAAATCCTTACTCTTGAAAACATTAAACGTGTATTTGAGAAGTTTAATTTCTCAAATGAAGAAGACATGTATGCGGCCGTTGGTTACAACGGGATCACTGCGGCTCAAATAGCCAATCGCCTGACAGAGAAAGACAGAAAGAAACGTGAACAGGAAGACAGCCTTGAAGAAACGATGAAGGAATTAAATGCTCAACCAGTCAAACGCAAGAAAGATGCGGGGGTCCAGGTCGAGGGCATTGACAATCTGTTGATCCGTTTATCCCGTTGCTGCAGCCCTGTTCCAGGAGATGAAATCGTAGGGTTCATTACAAAAGGCCGTGGTGTTTCAGTGCATCGAGCTGACTGCACAAACGTTATGGCAGATGGAGTAGAACAGCGTCTCATTCCGGTTTCTTGGGAAAGTGATCGAAATGACCGAAAAGAATATAATGTGGATATCGAAATCTCCGGTTACGATCGCAGAGGACTGTTAAATGAGGTTCTTCAGGCGGTAAACGAAACGAAGACAAATATATCTGCTGTAAGCGGAAAATCAGATCGAAATAAAGTGGCCACCATTAATATGTCGATTTCGATTCATAATATTTCCCACTTGCATAAAGTCGTGGAGCGGATTAAGCAAATATCAGATATTTATGCTGTAAGAAGGATAATGAACTAAAGGAGATTTCTTTATGAAAGTTGTACTGCAAAGAAGTAAAGAAGCCTCTGTCACTGTTGATGGAGAAGTAAAAGGTGCCATCAGGTCTGGTGCTGTGGTGCTCGTGGGCATCACCCACGAAGATACAGAGGAAGACGCCCGATATGTTGCGGATAAGGTAGGTAACCTCCGTATCTTTGAAGATGAAGAGGGAAAGATGAATCATTCCCTTCTTGATGTAGGTGGGGACATTCTCTCCGTCTCTCAATTCACCCTGTATGGTGACTGCCGTAAGGGGAGAAGACCGAACTTCATGAATGCTGCAAAGCCCGATCAGGCGCATTCTCTTTATGAATACTTTAATAAGGTCTTGAGGGAAAAAGGTATCAAGGTGGAAACCGGCGTATTCGGTGCCATGATGGACGTGAGCTTAACAAATGATGGTCCCGTTACGTTAATAATAGAGAGTAAATAAAAAGAGCCGATCCCAGATGGATCGGCTCTTTCGTTCAGTCAGAAAAATAGTCTCCTAAACCATGATAGATCGCTGTTGCTGCCAGTTCTTGAAAATACTGTGTATTCACATTTGCTTCTTCAGCCGGGTTACTTAAGAATCCCAGTTCCAAAAGGACGGCAGGCTGGTTGTTTTCACGAATCACGTGATAATCCCCAGTCCGTACACCCCGGTCTCTGGTCGGCAATCGATCCGCCAGGCTTCCATGGATATTTTCTGCCAGTTCTTTCTGATGACTCTGATAGTAGAAGGTGGTATGCCCGACGATGGACGAATCCATAATGCTGTCAAAATGAATACTGATAAACGCATCTGCCTGATAATAATGGGATAATGATACCCTTGACGGCAATGATAAGTATTCGTCGTTTTTCCTTGTCAGGACCACTTCAGCACCTGCGCTTTTCAGCTTTTCTGCGAGGAGTTCCCCGGTCCTCATGGTAAGGAGCTTTTCCAACGTCCCGCTTGCTCCGGTTGTGCCACTATCCCGGCCTCCATGCCCCGGATCGATGACCACCACTTTATCTTGTAATCCACCTTTTTTGGTACGTGAAAGAGTGGTATTCTCACCAGAACTGGATCGTATGGATACGACCCATCCGGCAACGAAGCCTCTTGTCCCATCAGCCAATTTGATTTCGTACCAATCTCCGTCTTTGCTTATGACCTGGAAGACATCCCCGCTGGAGCCTCGACCAATCACACGAGCCTGGGTATTTGCTTCACTTCTGATGTTGGTGCCGTTATAGAGAATCGTAACCTTTTCTTTTTGGGATGAAGTTTCCCCTTCATGTGCGGAAGCCGTAACGGTTTTTTGTACATACCAACCGGCTACCCAGCCTTTTTTTCCATTTGATAACTTTATTTGATACCAATTGTTTTCCTCTTGTAAGATGGGATATTTCTCCCCCTTGGATACTTTGCCCACCACACGCCCGTTCAAGGAGGTTTGATCCCTTACATTCAAGGAATGTACTGTTATGATTCCTATAAGGTCTGAGGATGAAGGCCATGCCGGCTCTTCTGTAGAGCTTGGGGAGAACTCAACGTATTTTTCGCTCACCCAGGCTTTGTCACTGCCGAATGTAATCTCATACCAGCCGCTGACACTTCCTGTTACTTCTACCTGATCCCCTTTATTCAATACTCCGAGCACCTGACTGTGAAGGGAAGGGGACGTGCGGACATTAAGGGAATTGTCGGTGATGATCCCTTGTTCATTCTTCCTCTTTTTCGTAGGTGAAGAACCGGAACTACCCTCTGTGACGTATTGTCTGTGAACCCAGCCGCTGCCATTGTCCCATTTGACGAAGAGCCAGTCTCCCTCTGCTTCCCTGACGGTTACATGATCACCACTGTTTAAAACCGTCACGATTTCTTCAGAGGTATCGGGACCTGTTCTGACACGAAGGCCATCAGTGTTTACCTGTCCTTCACTCATGCGGGAAGCTTCCCCAGAAGAAGATTCTACTGAAACGAGCCATTCAGCAACCCAGCCTTCTCCACTGCCGGTATCGACTTTATACCAATCCTTTTGTGTGTCCACGATACGATACTCTTCCCCTTTGTGTACCTTCTTCAATACGGGATAACTGAGTCCAGGGCCTGTACGCACATTCAGAGTCGAAGCACTGATCGTAACCTTCCCTGATTCTGCATAGACATCATCAGCTTCATGGGTCACCATTGGGAATATCATGAGCACAATCAGTATCGTTGCGATTATTTTCTTGATTTCCTTCACCTCCTGCTTGGAAATACAAACACCCCTGTTTATATCGGATGATTCCTTCGGGATATTCAACCATTATGTAATTTTCTTCGGATTGAAACACAATGTCATACAAACTCCTGCAAACATCCTTACGTTTTTAATACGATAAAAAAAATAAAATTCCTCCAAAACGAAAAAAAAACAGGGAATTGGAAAAGATAGAGTTAAGGAATGTTCTGAAAGGATGATGAAGTTTGAGGTCAAGTGAAAAAGGGTTTATGAACGCAAATGGTGATAATCAACTGTTCGGTGTGGATTTTCACCAGTTTCTGGAACGGGAGAAAAATGCTTTGAATGTGGAGCTTGCTTCTGAATTTGGATTATCACTGAAAGAAGTCAGGCTGCTGAAAAAGAAAATGGAAAGATCATAACGAAATTTTCTTTCTCCTCTTGACATGGACGAATGGCATCCGTATCATTATAGAAATAAAATAACATTTAATTATACCGTTGATCGAGCATAGTAGCTAAACCCCACGTGTAAAGAGAGGAAATGCCTTGGCTGAGAGCGTTTCTACAATGTGACTTAGTGAATGAACACTCGGGAGGTTCCGCTCTGAAAGAGTTTCTTTAGTAGGAGATGGACGTACCAGGCGTTAACTGGTTAAGTGGAAGTCTGACTAGACTTCAATTAGGGTGGCACCACGGGAATAACAGCTCTCGTCCCTTGTATCGTATACAAGGGACTGAGGGCTTTTTTTGTTTACATAAATCATGTGCTTATAAAAGGAGGAAATCAACTTGTCCATTCAGATTCCAAGAGGTACACAGGATATTCTACCTGGTGAAGTAGAAAAGTGGCAGTTTGTAGAGGAAGTGGCTAAGAATCTTTGTCACGCCTATCAGTATAAAGAAATCCGCACTCCTATCTTCGAGGCAAGCGAATTATTTACACGTGGAGTTGGCGATACGACGGATATCGTCCAAAAGGAAATGTATATGTTCGAAGATCGTGGGGGAAGAAGCCTGGCCCTGCGCCCTGAAGGGACCGCATCGGTTGTTCGGTCATTTGTGGGAAATAAAATGTTCGGTCAACCAAATCAGCCCGTCAAGCTCTTCTACTCGGGCCCGATGTTCCGTTATGAGAGACCGCAGGCTGGACGTTATCGTCAATTCGTTCAGTTCGGAGTCGAGGCTCTTGGGAGTGAAGATCCAGCAATCGATGCAGAAGTAATCTCACTCGCCATGGGAATTTATAAGAAATTAGGACTTACTCAATTAAAGCTCGTCATTAATAGTCTTGGAGATGCAGGCAGCAGAAATGCCCACAGAGAAGCACTCATCCATCACTTTAAGCCGAGGATTAATGAATTCTGCGGGGACTGTCAAAATCGCCTTGAAAAGAATCCACTCCGTATCCTTGATTGTAAGAAAGATCGTGACCATGAACTAATGGCTGCTGCACCATCGATCCTGGATTACTTAAATGATGAATCGAGGAGCTATTTCGAAAAAGTGCAATCACACTTAACGGCTATGGATGTTGAATTCGTTGTTGATCCAACTCTTGTCCGCGGTCTTGATTATTATAATCACTCGGCATTTGAAATCATGAGTGATGCAGAAGGTTTTGGGGCCATCACTACCCTCTGTGGAGGAGGGCGATACAATGGTTTGGTGGAAATGATCGGAGGACCTGAAACTCCCGGTATCGGCTTTGCCTTCAGTATCGAACGACTTCTGTCAGCATTGGAAGCAGAAAAAGTGGAACTCCCTATCGAACAGGGAGTCGAATGCTTTGTCGTTTCGTTAGGGGATGAAGCAAAGGATTATGCAGTCAAACTTCTTCATAACCTGAGAGCAGCCGGCATTTCTTCAGAGAAGGATTATCTCGATCGCAAGGTGAAAGGGCAGTTTAAAGCAGCTGACCGTTATGAGGCGAAGTATGTAGCCGTCATCGGCGACACCGAATTACAGGAAAATAAAATCAATCTAAAAGATATGACTACAGGTGAGCAAGAAGAAGTAAGTCTTGATCACTTTGTCGAAACGATGAAAAGTAAGCTAGGTAAATAGAACACGTTGATTGAATAAGGAGGAGAACATGATGACAAAGAGAACGGCATATTGTGGAGACATAACAGAAACATACATCGGTGAGAAAATAACAATCAAAGGCTGGGTTCAAAAGAGAAGGGACTTAGGCGGTTTGATCTTCATCGACCTTCGTGACAGAGAGGGGATCGTACAGGTCGTCTTCAATCCGGATCTATCTGAAGACGCACTTGCCCTTGCTGAAAAAATTCGTAATGAATATGTGTTGAGCGTGACAGGTACAGTTGTTGCAAGAGGCGAAGGAACGGTCAATCCGAACCTGAAAACCGGCAAGGTGGAAATTCAGGCAGATGAAGTTCAAATAATCAATGAAGCAAAAACACCTCCATTCATGATAGATGATCAGATGGAAGTGTCTGAAGATGTACGCTTGAAATATCGTTATGTAGACCTTCGTCGTCCTGCGATGATCGAGACGTTCAAGATGCGTCATAATGTAACGACTTCCTTTCGCAATTTCTTAAACGAGAACGGGTTCCTGGATGTTGAAACACCTATCTTGACGAAAAGCACGCCTGAAGGGGCAAGAGACTATCTGGTTCCAAGTCGCGTTCATAAAGGGGAATTCTATGCCCTGCCTCAATCACCACAGATCTTTAAGCAATTATTGATGGTGTCAGGCTTTGACCGTTACTATCAAATTGCTCGCTGTTTCCGTGATGAAGACCTTCGTGCAGACCGTCAACCAGAATTCACACAGGTCGATATGGAAATGAGCTTTATGGATAAAGAGCAAATTATCTCCCTTGTAGAAGAGATGATGAAGAAGCTCATGAACGATGTGAAAGAAGTGAACGTTTCATTGCCGATTCCACGTATGACGTATGACGATGCCATGAGTCGCTATGGTTCAGACAAACCGGACACACGCTTCGGAATGGAACTGATCGACGTATCCGAAGTCGTAAAAGACTCAGGGTTTAAAGTATTCCAAGGCGCAGTTGCAAATGGCGGTCAAGTGAAACTGATCAATGTAAAAGGCGGAGCTTCCGAGTATTCCCGCAAGGACATCGATGGACTGACTGAATTTGTTTCCCGCTACGGCGCTAAAGGCCTTGCCTGGTTAAAGGTTGAGGAAGAAGGATTAAAAGGACCGATCTCTAAATTTGTGACGGAAGACGATGCTTCACAAATTTCAACGACGGCGGGTGCTGAAGCAGGGGATTTATTACTGTTTGTCGCTGATAAAAAATCTGTTGTCGCTGATGCTCTTGGTGCCCTCCGTTTGAAATTAGGGAAAGACTTGAAATTGATCGATGAAACGAAATTCAACTTCTTATGGGTGACAGACTGGCCGTTGCTTGAGTTTGATGAAGGGGAGAACCGATATTATGCTGCCCACCATCCATTCACCATGCCGGTCAGGGAAGACCTGCACCTTTTCGAATCAGATCCTGCTTCGGTCCGTGCAGAAGCGTATGACCTTGTGTTAAACGGATATGAGCTTGGGGGAGGTTCACTTCGTATCTACGAGCGTGATATCCAGGAAAAAATGTTCCATGTACTAGGATTCTCAAAAGAAGAGGCAGAAGAGCAATTCGGTTTCTTACTGGAAGCCTTTGAATACGGAACGCCTCCACATGGTGGGATCGCGCTTGGGCTTGACCGTTTAGTCATGCTCCTTGCAGGCCGCACGAATCTTCGTGATACAATTGCCTTCCCGAAAACGGCAAGTGCAAGCTGCGTATTAACGGATGCTCCTGGCGGAGTAAGCGAAGACCAATTAAAAGAGTTGTCTTTGTCGCTGGATGTAGAATGATGTAAATAAATTCCGGGGGGCATTCATTGAAATCCCCAGGGAGATATGGTATTATTTAAACAATCACAAACGAGTCCTGATGTGTGCGACGTTTTTACCTAACAGTTTTGACCGAACACTTCAAACTTTGGGAGCTTGACATTTCCGCTAGGCGTTCATGCCCCGTGCCGGGGACTAACAAATAGTGGAATAAAGCACCCACCTGCCGAGAGCGGGTTCAAAACGAAGGAAATGATGGCGACGGCACGATTGGGACTCGTCAACACATGAAATGGTTCGAACCAATATAGATGATGATGAGTCAGGCTGAATGCCTGGCTCTTTTGTGCGTATCCAGAAAACGGATAGACGGTGAATCTCTTTCGCTATTTCCCGGTGAGCGGACGCATGGAGCTATCCATCCTATGGAAGGATATAAGACTAAACCTCTCTGAAATAGGGTAAACAAATGAGAAGGACAACATTTCATATTGATTTTCGCTTCTGTATCCTTTATTCTAATTCAGTATAAACCAAGTTGAATACTTATAATGGAGTTGATTATTTTGCTACACCAGTTTTCACGGAATGAACTAGCGATCGGTAAGGAAGGACTTCAAACCCTTAAAGACAGCACGGTGGCAGTGCTTGGAATCGGGGGAGTAGGCTCCTTTGCAGCTGAGGCATTAGCCCGATCAGGTGTAGGCCGTCTAGTGTTAGTGGATAAAGATGATGTGGATATTACAAATGTTAATCGACAGGTTCATGCGTTGCTTTCTACAGTAGGTCAGCCGAAAGTGGACCTGATGAGGGACCGCATCAAGGATATTAATCCAGACTGTGAAGTCATTGCCCTAAAAATGTTCTACACCGAAGAAACATACGAAGAATTCTTCAATTATGGACTAGATTATGTCATTGATGCGTCTGATACGATTTCGTATAAAATACACTTAATGAAAGAATGTTTAACACGGGATATTCCATTAATTGCGAGCATGGGTGCAGCGAATAAAACCGATCCGACACGCTTCAAGATAGCGGATATCAGTAAGACTCATACAGATCCAATCGCAAAGGTGATCCGTACCCGACTGAAAAAAGAGGGCATAAAAAAGGGTGTCACGGTTGTTTTCTCTGATGAAAGCCCAATCGTCATCCGCGACGATATCAGGAAAGAAGTCGGGAAAGAAGATGCCAAGATTCGTAAAGCACAGCTTCCCCCATCTTCAAATGCCTTTGTTCCATCCGTTGCTGGACTGATCGCAGCCAGTCATGTGATGAATGACCTGTTAAAGCATATTGAAATCAAAAGAGTCAAAGATAAATAATGCCTAAAAGACTGAATCCAGTTGGTGGATTTCAGTCTTTTTTTATCGGTGTCAATGAATGACAGGTGGAAGGGAATCTCCTTTATCAAGTTCTTCTGCTTTTTCTAACAAATTGAGCATTGCTTTTAATTTTTCATGCTTCTCTGTGTAGGCCGCGTATTTTTTCTTTAGTTCATTTTGTTTAAAAAGCAGCTCTGCTTTTTCTTTCATAAGCAGTTGCTTCTCTGCGATACCATCCCCTGTGAAACTTCTCTGCAAAAAAGCAATACAAGATTCCATAGTCATTTCATTCGATGGTTGATGAATTCTTGTATAATATCTGTGAGAGCAAGTACCGGGGGAACGGTGGATTTTCCTGGCAACCGCTTCAAAACCCATTCTTTTAGATTTTCCTCTCTTTACATAATCTTGAACAACCTTATCCAGCAGTTCATCTTCTTCAGTCGTCCATAGACGTTTTTTATCCATAGTTGAATCCTCCTGTTCCTTTTAGCTTTACACATCTCCTGAAAAAAATCATTCCATTAATTGGTGAATAACCGGGATTTCTATCGTCATTTTACAGTACTCAAGCCATCCTGTTTCTCTTGCTTTGAGACGACAGTTAAGTGGAACAAGATCTAACAATAAGAAATGAGGAAGGATTTGAAACTTTTTCCTGCTTTCATCCGTATTAAGAGATGCTGATCCTGAAAGGTCCTGATTTCATCATTTAAGGCAAGGTAAAACAATCGTGTTGAAGAATGAAGGCCGGGAGGGGTCAAGGGAGTCAGTTGTCTGTCCTGCCATGATTGAAACAGACTACATATTTCAGAAGGGAAGTTGAAATGATGAAGACGGTAGTGCAATTGCAGAATGTCTCAAAAGTCATTAAAGGTAAGACCATTATTGATAATTTATCCTTTGATGTTTATGAAGGGGAGGTATTTGGATTTCTTGGACCCAATGGAGCTGGTAAAACAACGACAATCCGAATGATGGTTGGACTAATGAATATTTCAAAAGGAGATGTTCTGATTTCCGGAAAAAGCATTAAAAAAAACTTCGAGGGTGCCATTAAGGATGTTGGAGCCATCGTTGAAAATCCTGAACTGTATAAGTTCATGTCGGGGTATCAGAATCTAAAGCACTTTGCCCGAATGCAAAAAGGAGTCACCGAAGAAAGAATGAAGGAAGTCATCGAACTCGTTGGTTTGACAGGCCGCATCAATGATAAAGTGAAAACCTATTCCCTCGGGATGAGGCAGCGTTTGGGCCTTGCTCAATGCCTGCTCCACAAACCGAAGCTACTCATCCTCGACGAACCAACAAATGGATTGGATCCTGCCGGTATCCGTGAAATCCGGGCGTATATAAGAAAGCTTGCCCAGGAAGAGGGTATGGCTGTCATCGTTTCTAGTCACTTATTATCGGAAATGGAAATGATGTGTGATCGAATCGGAATCATTCAATCCGGAAAGCTTGTTGATGTGCAGCAAGTACGCGATTTTGTAGAAGGGTCTGAACAGATTTATCATTTTGAGGTCAATGAAGCCGGAAAGATAAGGCCTGTACTGAACGTTCTTGATCCGGGTATCAAGTTTGAAACGAAGGGGTCTGAAATTCAAATCGCTTTAACGAAGGAGCAAGTACCCAATGTCATCCGTGCCCTTGTTGAAGCTGACGTAGAGATATACAGCGTCATGCCGGTTTCCAAAACTTTGGAAGATCGATTCCTGGAAATGACGAATGAAAAAGGAGAGATCGTTCATGCTTAATCTCATCAGAAATGAATGGATTAAAATATTTAAGAGGGTCGGAACCTATGTGATGCTTGGATTACTCATCTTGATCATCGGTGTGACGGCTGCTTTTACGAAGTATGAAGACGGAAAAGTGAAAGAGTCTGAAAACTGGAAACAGATGCTTTCTGTAGAAGTGCAATCGGATAAGGACATGTTATCTGAAAATCCCAACCTGAATAAGTTTATCGCCAAAGACGCAGAAAGAAGAATCGCCATTAACGAATACCGGATTGAAAATGATATTCAGCCAAACCCCAAAAAGACCGTATGGACATTTGTTGAAACGAATGCCTTTTCCGTGCTGGTAGTCGGTTTATTTGCCATCATTGTGGCTGCAGGCATAGTAGCCAGTGAATTCAGCTGGGGAACGATTAAGCTGTTGCTTATCCGCCCCATTTCAAGAACCAAAATCCTCCTGTCTAAATACTTCACAGTCATCTTATACGGGATGAGCATGTTAATGGTGTTATTCGTCGTGTCTTTCCTCCTCGGACTGTTATTATTCGGAGGGACAGATCAGTCTACCCATCTGGCATATGTAGATGGTGAAGTCGTAGAGCAGAATATTGTTGGATACCTGGTTAAAACTTATTTATTGAAAACCATCGATATCGTGATGATGGCTACGATGGCCTTCATGATCTCAACCGTTTTCAGAAGCAGCTCCCTGGCTATCGGGATTTCCCTGTTCCTGCTGTTCGTAGGGGGAAATGCAACGAGCCTCCTCGCCCTGAAATTCGACTGGGCGAAATACAGTCTGTTTGCAAACACAGACCTGACACAATACACAGGCTTCACTCCTCCCCTGGTGGATGGGATGACCATGGGCTTCTCCATAACGATGCTCATCATCTATTTCACCATCTTCCAACTCCTTGCCTTCTTTGTCTTTAATAAAAGGGACGTAGCGGCATAGAAAAGCGAAGAGGAACTGCATTCACCTATAAAGTGAAAAAAAGTGGCGCACTCAACAGAGTTCGTCACTTTTTTATGCGTACCTGTACAAATCAGAGAATTTCAATCGTGTGACTTGCTGGAGGAGAAAAGCCGACCGGGTCGCATCTTTTTTTCTGAGGGTATTAAGAGCTTCAATCATTTCGTCGTGAGTCTTGATTCCAACGCCGTGGCCAAAATACTGATCCTCACTGAGGAACACCGAGTTTTCACCCATCCAGATGGGGTCGTCGTAGTCGGGGTTCGAAAAATAGTATACATCACCAGGGATATAATCCACCCCTTCATACGTGACCATCATCATATCATCATCATAATGATGCCCCCACACTAGAAGGGGGGAAAACAGCTGGTTGAAATAAGAAGTCCTGATCGTATCAAGGATCGATTTATAGTAAATGAGGACAATACTGGTGACACATTCGAAGCTATAGGCGGAGCTGTTCGTGAAGACATCATTTATGGCCTCAGATGGCAGCTTCGTATCCCGAAGCCTGTATCCAAATGGAGTCTTCATCCAAAAAGCTGGGTTGAAATAAGAGTATTCGAAAGCGGCGAATTTGGCGTCCCCTTCATCCATGCTCCTTGCATTAGTCATGAATTGTTCCCGCATCTTCAATTCAAATCGAAGCTCGTCTTTGCTGCTATAGCGATACTCCGTAGGGCTCTTGTCAAGCGCTTTTACGATGCTTTCCCCAGCGGGTGATAGATCTGTCAACCCTTTAGGGGACAAGCCATTTTCAATGATAATCAATCCATACACCTCCAGGCCTTTTTACTAATGTATGATGCCTTGGAGAGATAGGGGCCTGAAGAGTGGGATTTTTTTGAAAAGGTAAATGAATATTGCTGGTTATTGATGTGTCATACGTTTTTTCTGCAGAAATGAGCCGCCTCAGCCTATATTTCCAAACCTGCCAAAAAGGTAAAGAGAACCAATTCGGCAGGTTCGCCATAAGCCGCCTCGGCTGCTGTTATTTCATCTGTTTGTTGATCTTCTCATATACTTGAGCAATTGCCTGTTCGAATTTCCCGGTAGATTTAGGTGTATAGTAATGGGCATTCTTAAGTTTATCAGGCAGATAGGTTTGTGGGACCCAGCCTGACTCGTAGCTGTGGGGATATTTATATTCAATCCCTCTTCCAAGGTCTTTGGCACCTTGATAATGGGCATCTTTTAAGTGGTCCGGAACCTCTCCGCTCTTACCTTTACGGATATCGCTGAGTGCCAGATCAATGGCGGTAATGGCAGAGTTTGACTTAGGCGAAAGGCACAGCTCGATGATCGCGCTTGCCAACGGGATTCTCGCTTCGGGGAATCCGATCTTCTCTGCTGTCTCCACAGCTGCCAATGTCCGTGGTCCTGCTTGAGGATTGGCAAGGCCTATATCTTCATAGGCAATCACCAAAAGTCTGCGTGAGATGCTCGGAAGATCCCCGGCCTCAATCAGTCTTCCTAAATAGTGAAGAGCGGCATTGACGTCACTTCCGCGAATCGATTTTTGAAAGGCGCTTATGACATCATAATGAGCATCTCCATCTTTATCGTGTGAAAAGCTTTTCTTTTGGAGGCATTCTTCTGCAATGCCGACATCGATCCGGATGACACCATCCTCACCGGGTGAAGTAGACAGAACAGCCAGTTCCAATGCGTTTAACGAACTTCTGACATCCCCAAAGCTGCTGCTTGCAAAATGATCAATCGCTTCGTCCGTCACATCCAGTGAATACTCCCCTAATCCACGTTCCTTATCTTCAATGGCCCGTTGCAGGGCGATTTTCATTTCATCGATGGCAAGGGGCTTAAGTTCGAAAATTTGGCATCTGCTTCTGATGGCCGGATTGATGGCATGATAGGGATTGCTTGTTGTTGCCCCGATGAGGGTAATCATCCCGTTTTCTAAATAGGGGAGCAGAAAGTCCTGTTTCCCTTTATCCAGGCGATGCACCTCATCCAGTAAAAGGATCACCTTACCAGACATCTTCGCTTCCTCTGCAACGATTTGAATGTCTTTCTTATTATTGGTGACGGCATTCAAGGTTTTGAACCGGTATTTTGTACTTCCGGCAATGGCACTTGCAATGGATGTTTTCCCGATACCCGGCGGTCCGTATAGAATCATGGAAGAAAGCTGTTTTGCTTTTACCATCCGGTCTATGATCTTTCCTTCTCCAACTAAATGCTGCTGCCCGATGATTTCGTCAATGGTCCGTGGTCTCATCTTGAAGGCAAGTGGTTTAATCGACATGAAACATCTCTCCCGACTGTCTTTCTAATTAAAATCACTTTATCATAGGAGATTATATTAAGGAAATATTGTGGCTGACAGCCAGCGAGGATGGAGGATGAAGCGTCCCTTTCACAGTGGAACTTCGGATATGCTATAATAACAAAAGTCAATACAAAGAAAAATACGTCCCATTGAAGGGCGCTATTAAATATAGGTAGAGGTGCTGGACATGAAAATATCAACTAAAGGCCGCTACGGCTTAACGATTATGATTGAATTGGCTAAACGCCACGGAGAAGGGCCGACTTCACTTAAAACGATTGCACAGCAGCATGAATTATCGGAACATTATCTTGAACAGCTGGTCGCTCCCCTGCGAAACGGCGGTCTTGTAAGAAGTATAAGAGGTGCATACGGCGGTTATGTATTAGGCCATGAACCATCTGAAATTACAGCAGGTGATATCATCCGGATCCTGGAAGGTCCCATCAGTCCCGTCGAGGGGATCGAGGATGAAGAACCGGCAAAACGCGAGCTTTGGATCCGTATACGTGATGCTGTAAAGGAAGTTCTGGATAATACGACGATAGAAGATTTAGCAAGTCATTCTGATGATGGTGAATCAGATGCGTACATGTTCTATATTTAGGAGGTTACTATAATGGAAAGAGTGTATCTGGACCATGCTGCAACGTCACCCATGCATCCTGAAGTAATAGATGAAATGACTTCAGCGATGAGGGAGGCATTTGGTAATCCATCAAGCATTCATTCTTTTGGCCGTGCATCCCGTCACCTTGTCGACCGTGCACGTACCATCATTGCTGAAAGCATTCAGGCAGATTACAATGAAATCATTTTTACCAGTGGCGGAACGGAAGCCGATAATTTAGCGATTATCGGTACAGCCGAGGCCAATAAAGGAAAAGGAAATCACATCATCACAACCAAGACAGAGCATCATGCTGTATTGCATGCATGCCAATTTTTAGAGTCCAAAGGATTTGAGGTGACCTATCTGCCAGTGGATCATACAGGGAGGATTTCTGTGGAGGACCTCCGACATGAACTTCGGGATGAGACCATCCTTGTAACGATCATGTTTGGAAATAATGAAGTCGGGACGATACAGCCGATTCATGAGATAGGGCAGATCCTAAAAGATCATCAGGCTTATTTTCATACAGATGCTGTACAGGCTTTCGGGCTTACTGAAATCAATGTGAAAGAGCTTGGAATCGATTTGCTCTCAGTGTCCGGGCATAAAATCAATGGTCCTAAAGGGATGGGTTTTCTTTACTCTCACCAACACGTGGATCTTCAACCTGCCCTGTATGGGGGAGAGCAGGAGAGAAAACGCCGAGCCGGTACGGAAAACGTTCCCGGGATCGTCGGTCTGGCGAAGGCAGTTGAAATTGCTCAAGATGTAATGGATGAAAAACATTCCCTGTACTCAGATTTCAAGGGTTTGTTTAAAGAAACCTTGGCCGCAGCCGACATTGATTTTCTCGTGAACGGATCTCTTGAGTATGGATTGCCCCATGTGCTAAACTTAAGCTTTCCTGGCACGGATGTCGAGTCCATGCTGGTGAATTTAGATATGTCAGGTATCGCTGTATCAAGCGGATCTGCTTGTACAGCCGGATCTATAGAGCCATCACATGTACTGGTCGCGATGTTCGGAAGTCAGTCCGAGAATACAAGGAACTCCATTCGTTTCAGCTTCGGTCAGGGCAATACGAAGGAAGAGATTGTCTGGACTGCCAATGAAGTCGCAAAAATTGTAAAGCGTGTAACATCTTAAGATTTTCGTCTTAATCAGAAGAATGAACGGAAAAAGGAGGTGGCGTTAGTGAAAAAAGAACCAAAGGATACGAGAGTGGTCGTTGGAATGTCAGGTGGAGTTGACTCTTCCGTAGCCGCTTTATTATTAAAAGAACAAGGCTATGAGGTCATCGGGATCTTCATGAAAAACTGGGATGATACCGATGAAAACGGAGTGTGTACGGCAACAGAAGACTACAATGATGTGATCCGTGTCTGCAATCAAATTGGTATTCCTTACTACGCTGTGAATTTTGAGAAACAATACTGGGATAAAGTATTTACGTATTTCCTGGATGAATATAAAGCTGGAAGAACACCGAACCCTGATGTGATGTGTAATAAAGAGATTAAATTTAAAGCCTTTTTAGAACATGCACTGAAACTGGGTGCTGACTATCTGGCAACCGGTCACTATGCTCAGGTTGAGTACCGTGATGGAGAATACAAGATGCTCCGTGGGGTGGATAACAATAAAGATCAAACCTATTTCCTGAATCAACTGGGCCAGGAACAGCTTGAGAAAGTCATGTTCCCCCTTGGGGGCATCGATAAGAAAAAAGTAAGGGAAATTGCGAAGGAAGCAGGCCTTGCAACAGCTGCCAAAAAAGACAGTACGGGGATTTGCTTCATTGGTGAACGAAATTTCAAAGATTTCCTTAGCAATTATCTCCCTGCACAACCCGGGAAAATGGAAACACTGGACGGGAAAGTAATGGGAAAACATGATGGATTGATGTACTACACCATCGGCCAGCGACATGGACTTGGGATCGGAGGAGCCGGTGAACCATGGTTTGCCATCGGTAAGGACCTGAAAAGGAACGTTCTGTATGTAGGGCAAAGCTTTGAGCATCCTGCCCTCTATTCGGATTCCATCCTTGCAACTGATGTCCACTGGACTTCCAATGGTGAGAAGCCTTCTGAATTCAAATGTACGGCTAAATTCAGGTACCGTCAGGATGATAATGGTGTAACGGTTGTTCCGTTAGAAGACGGGAAGGTGAAAGTCATTTTTGACGAGCCTATCCGGGCAGTGACACCGGGACAGGCGGTTGTTTTCTACAACGGTGATGAATGCCTTGGTGGAGGAACGATCGATACCATCTATAAAGATGAGAAGATCCTGACCTATGTAGGTTAACCCTGATCATAATCAAGAAAAAGGACTGAGAAGAAGAGGATCCCCTCTTTTCTCTCAGTCCTTTTTCTTCATGGGGGGATACCGATATTCGGAACCCCTTGTGTTATACTAATAACGATAAGTGGAAATGGTATGACTCGACGTACATACATAAAATGACAATACAGAGGTGTTTGATTTGGATAAGAATCTTAAAGGAATTGAGTTACTGCAGGAAGGAAAAGTAGAAGATGCTGTAAAGCTTTTTACAGAGGCCATTGAAGAAAACCCAAAAGATCCCGTAGGCTATATTAATTTCGGAAATGTGTTGATGTCGGTGGGAGACAACGAAAAGGCCAAGAAATTTTTTGAACGTGCCATATCGATTGATGACGGTGCAGTTGCAGCATACTACTCCCTTGGTAACGTACACTTTAACGAAAATAACTTCGATGAAGCAAAGGATCAATTTGAAAAGGCGGTCTCCAGGGGAATGGAGAACGCAGACGTTTACTTCATGCTGGGAGTCAGCCTGTTTCAATTAGAACAGCCGAGACTTGCGCTTCCATATCTGCAGCGAAGTATCGAACTGAACGAAGAGGATGTGGAAGCACGCTTCCAGTTAGGGCTTTGTCTTGCGAAAGTGGAAGCCTATGAAGAAGCGATTGGGCAGTTATCCCAAGTGGTGGAACAAGATCCGACTCATGCAGATGCTTATTACAATTTAGGTGTTGCTTACGCCGGCCATAAGGATGACGCAGATACGGCATTGATGTATTTCAACAAAGCAATTGAGGTTCAGCCTGATCATATGCTGGCCGGATATGGCATTAAGATGATCGAAAAGCTTAAAAATGAACAAAGTGAATAGTCAGGGGGTTCACTGATTTGAGCCAGCAAGACTCTTTAAAGCTGTTTGGTGATGAGGAAATCTATATAAAAGGCCGACATCTTGTCACGATCTTTCATAATGAGGAAAACCTTTATACAGTGGTCCGGATCAGAGTAGACGAAACGAATGATTCGTATGAAGATAAGGAAGCGGTCGTAACGGGACATTTTCCTAAAATCCATGAAGATGAGACCTATGTGTTTTACGGTCGTTTCCAGGAACATCCCAGGTTCGGCATGCAGTTTCATGCGAAGCATTTCAAGAAAGAAATTCCTCAATCCACTCAAGGTATCGTGCACTATCTATCAAGTGATTTATTTAAAGGGATAGGGAAAAAAACAGCTGAGAAGATCGTGGAGCATATCGGGGAAAATGCCATCACCAAGATTTTGGAAAATCCAGGCCTCTTAGATGAAATACCTAAGCTTCCAAAGGAAAAGGCCAAAAGTATTTATGACACGTTAGCGGAGCACCAAGGCTTGGAAAGGGTCATGATCGTACTGAATGATTTGGGATTTGGACCGCAAATTTCCATGAAGATTTATCAGGCCTATAAAGAACAGGCACTTGAAATCATTCAAAATAATCCTTATAAATTGGTGGAAGATATCGAGGGCATCGGTTTTACCCGGGCTGATGAATTAGGCTCTAAGATCGGGCTGACCGGCAGCCATCCCGACCGGATCAAAGCAGGATGCCTATATACCCTTGAACAAATCTGTGTCAAGCAGGGACATGTGTATTTGGAAGCGGAAGAGCTGATTGTAACGGTGAAGGAGCTTTTGGAAAAAAGCCAGCCGGAAAAAATCGACTACACCGATATTTCCACTCAATTACTGTCACTAGAGGAAGAAGGGAAAGTGATGGGAGAAGGCACCAAAGTGTATGTTCCCTCCCTATACTTCTCCGAAAAAGGGATTGTGACCAGTATTGAAAAAATCCTGTCCCAAACCCAGTATAAGGAACAATTCCCGCAATCTGAATTTCTTCTGTCCCTTGGAGCATTGGAGGACCGGTTGGGGGTTCAATATGCACCTTCCCAGAGAGAGGCGATTGAAACGGCGCTCATGTCCCCCATGCTCCTTTTAACCGGAGGACCTGGTACGGGTAAAACAACTGTCATTCAGGGGATCGTGGAATTATTTGCTGATCTGCATGGCTGTTCCCTCGATCCGAAGGACTATAAAGATGAACCATTCCCTGTCTTATTGACGGCTCCCACCGGCCGGGCGGCAAAACGGATGACAGAATCAACGGGTCTCCCTGCCATGACCATTCACCGTCTATTAGGCTGGAACGGTCAGGAAGGATTTCAGAATGATGAAGAACGGGCCATTGATGGCAAGCTTCTGATTGTGGACGAAGTGTCCATGGTGGACACATGGCTAGCCCATCAACTGTTGAAAGCATTACCCGAAGATATCCAGGTCATTTTTGTCGGGGATGAAGACCAATTGCCCTCTGTCGGGCCCGGGCAGGTACTGAAAGACCTCTTGAATTCGGAGGTAGTGCCGACCGTGAGACTGACGGATATTTATCGCCAGGAAGAGGGTTCTTCCATCATTGAACTTGCGCATTATATGAAAAAAGGACAGGTTCCCCACGATCTAACCAAACAACAAAAGGACCGCTCCTTCTTCCCGTGCAGAACCAACCAGATATCCGAGGTCGTACAAAAAGTGGTGGAAAATGCCAAGAAAAAAGGGTACTCTCCAAAGGATATTCAAGTTCTTGCTCCAATGTATCGAGGTCCGGCAGGGATCGATCGATTGAATGAACTTCTTCAGGAAATCTTTAACAGTAATGACGGAACCAGAAAGGAACTTGCCTTTGGGGATGTGAAATACCGGATTGGAGATAAGGTGCTGCAGCTCGTCAATCAGCCTGAAAACAATGTCTTCAATGGGGATATCGGTGAGATCGTTTCTATTTTCTACGCAAAGGAAAATACCGAGAAGCAGGATATGATCATTGTTTCATATGAGGGGAATGAGGTCACGTACACACGTCAGGATCTCATGCAGATTACCCATGCATATTGCTGTTCGATCCATAAATCCCAGGGAAGTGAATTTCCGATTGTGATTTTACCTGTTGTGAAGAGTTATTATCGGATGCTGAGAAGAAATCTTCTCTACACTGCCATTACGAGAAGCAAGCAGTTCCTCATTCTTTGCGGGGAGCTTGATGCATTTACCCTTGGAGTCGAAAGAGAAGATGATTTCCTTCGAAAAACAACACTGAGGGAGAAATTGAGAAGTCTATCCGGGACAGGTAGAAGTACGGAATCTTCAATAGAAGAAAGTCCACCCATTGAGGAAGTCTTGTTGAATGAAGATCCCATGATCGGCATGGAAGGCATCAGTCCCTATGATTTCATGAATATTTAAGGTCAGTGAATGAACATGTTACCAGTTGGGGCTGTTCATTCACTGGCCTTTTATTATTTGTTAGGATCACTTTTAGTTAACTGTTTATAAAATTAAGTTGACATATATTTATTGAAAGGGATATCCTTATCTTGTAGAAAAAAAGACAGATGGGGGAAGACAGATGAACAAGAAACTAAGAACAATCGATCTTACATTGGCAGGGATGTTTGTAGCCTTGATGGCAATCGGGGCAAATATTACAACTTTTGTACCTTTCATGGTAGTGGGTGGCGTACCGATTACCCTGCAGACCTTCTTCGCCATATTGGCAGGTGCTCTTTTAGGAAGCAGGATCGGAGCCCTTTCCATGACGGTGTATGCCCTGGTCGGGTTGGTGGGTGTACCGGTATTTGCAAGGTTTGGGGCAGGATTATCTTCCATTGTGAGCCCCACATTCGGATTTATCCTCTCCTTTATTCTCACAGCTTATATTACCGGGAAGATTGTTGAAAAGCATAAAGGCATCAAAACCTACATTCTGGCTGCCTTGGTTGGAATGGTTGTCAATTATGTCGCAGGTACGAACTGGATGTATGCAGCATACAAGCTTTGGGCTGCAGCCCCTGAAGGATTCTCTTATAAGCTTGCCTGGTCCTGGATGGTGGTTCCATTGCCGAAAGATATCCTATTGGCCGTTTGTGCCGGACTAATGGCTCATCGTCTGGAGAAATCTGTACTTTCAAAAAGTGCCTTTAAGAATATAAAAAGAGCCGCATAATTAAACCACCAAAAAGGGGAGAAGATCTTATGAATTCGTGGAAAGACCTTGCACTTTCAGTGATTGAAGGGAAAGAATTGTCGGATGAAGAGGCATTTTCAATCCTGCAAAGTCCAGACGACGAACTTTTAGAATTGTTACACGGTGCCTACCTGATAAGAAAACACTATTTCGGAAATCAAGTAAAATTAAATATGATCATCAACACGAAATCCGGTTTATGTCCTGAAAACTGCGGATATTGCTCCCAATCCATCGTTTCAAACGCACCGATCGAGAAATATCGAATGGTGGATAAAGAAACGATTTTGAAGGGAGCAGAAAATGCTCACCAACTAAATGTGGGGACCTATTGCATTGTGGCAAGCGGAAGAGGGCCGAGTAACCGGGAAATTGATCATGTGGTTTCAGCTGTAAGGGAAATCAAACAGCGTTACCACTTAAAGGTATGTGCTTGTCTCGGCATCTTAAAGGGTGATCAGGCAAAACGTCTGAAGGAAGCAGGAGTGGACCGATATAACCATAATATCAATACATCAAAGAATCACCATGAAAACATCACCACTTCCCATACATACGATGACAGGGTGAGCACCGTTGAGCAAGCGAAGGCACAAGGCATATCCCCGTGCTCGGGTATCATTGTCGGGATGAAGGAAACCTTGCAGGATGTCGTCGATATGGCCCTGACTTTAAAGGAGTTGGACGCTGACTCGATTCCTGTGAATTTTCTCCATGCGATAGACGGTACTCCCCTTGAAGGCACCAATGAACTTGATCCAAGATACTGCTTGAAAGTCCTTTGTCTGATGCGCTTCATCAATCCGACGAAAGAAATCCGGATTTCAGGTGGACGTGAAGTGAACCTTCGCAGCCTGCAGCCTCTCGGACTCTACCCGGCTAACTCAATCTTTGTAGGTGATTATCTAACCACGGCTGGACAGGAAGGTACTAGAGATCACCAAATGCTCAAGGACCTCGGCTTCGAAGTTGACTTTATTAAAGAAGAGAGTGTGCCTTCACAAAGTTATTAGTGGGTACTTTGGAAAAGGTTACTCATCATGAAAACAGGAAAATATCCCACACTATATAAGAACGGTTTCTTACCGTTTGTGCGGGATCCTCATCTATCAAGTATAAAATGTGTTCATATTGGCCATGATGGTAGGGAATAAACACCATATCAGGTGTAACCAGAGGTGAACCCTACCGATGAAGTGTCCAAATTGCCAGAGCAAAGATATTGGAAAGATCGGCATCAGCCAATATTATTGTTGGGGTTGCTATATAGAGCTTTCCTTGTCAAAAGGGGTCATTCATACTCATCAAGTGGAAGAGGATGGATCATTAAGCTCCTTAGACGACTTGTTTGATGAGGAAGAACGCCGATTAAGCTAGGAAGAGGTGTCTTTCTTGAACAAAACATTTGCTAGCATCGTTGGTTTTGGGGCAGGAATCGCTGCTTCTATCTATTCTCAAAGATCCAATATGATGAATCAGAGACAAATGAAACGCATCCGTAAACAAGTAAAGAAACTTTTTTAACAGCTTGAAAGGGCCGGACCAAATGGACCGGCCTTTTTTCGTGTTTTCCCTTTTCCTATTGTGATGAAGCTTTTCTCTACCCTCCATGCATAAAAGTCCCTCCTATCTTCGAACACTAATGGTGACAGGAGGTGTTCACTTTGGAGAAAAGCTCCTATGCCAAATGGCTTTACCGGGTTTCAATGGCCCTTGTTCTTGCATTATTTCTTTATGTACTTTACTTATTGAAGCCGGTATGGCACCCGGTATTGGAGGTCTTATTCTTTTCTTTCCTTCCCTTCTTTATAGGCGGGTTCATTGCATACTTGCTTCACCCCGTTGTGGAAAAGATTCATGAGGCGGGCATCCATAGGGGGATTGCCATCATGTTCATCTATATTCTTTTTTTTGGTGGATTGGGGTTTGCCGTGTATAAAGGTACACCGATTATCATTCATCAGCTGAAGGACTTATCGGAGAATGCCTCCATGTTTACGGATCAGTATCAAAAGTGGCTGCGGTATATACAGAGCGAGACGTCATCCTGGCCGGACGGGATACAGTCCCAGCTCGAGGAACGAATTAATAGAATGGAGGCATGGTTGACTGGAGTCGTGGCCATGGTCATTGCTACCGTCATGAAGTTTATGAATAGCCTCCTTCTTGTAGCGATCATTCCTTTCGTATCCTTTTATTTGTTAAAGGATATTACGAAAGTGAAAGCGTTTATGTGGCGGCTCACTCCGAAGAAATGGAGACAGAGCGGGATCTCATTCGCAAGAGATGTAGATGAATCCCTTGGAGGATATATAAGGGGGCAGCTTCTGGTCTGTTTGATCGTAGGCGGGCTTTCTGCCGGTACATTATGGCTTTTGGGCATGAAGTACCCCCTGATTCTGGGGCTGATCATTGGCGTGACAAATGTGATCCCTTATTTCGGACCGATCATCGGTGCAGTCCCTGCAGTGATTGTGGCCAGTACCATTTCCGTCAAAATGATGATATACGTGGTCATCATGGTAGTGGTTCTGCAGTTCTTAGAGGGGAATATTCTATCTCCCCTCATCGTAGGGAAAAGCCTTCACATGCATCCCCTATTCATTATGGGGGCCCTGATTGTTGGCGGTGAAGTGGGAGGTGTAATCGGAATGATTATAGCAGTCCCGTTCCTCGCTGTCTTGAAGGTAGCCATTTTACATGCACACACTCATTTCCTCCAATCGATGGATGGGGATGAACTGAAATAATAAGATGGACATTGACAAATGCATTGAATATTTCTATAATCCAACTTATAACAAGTAAACGAATAGAATCAACGCTATGAAGGATCGAGTACGTTATAGTCCATCTTCCAGAGAGGGATTCCCCAGGCTGTAAGGAATTTCAGATGAAGGATAACCGAATGCTAATCCTGAGTGCAGGTAAAACCTGCCGTCTAGCCGCGTTAAGGTGTTTCGAGGGATGAATGGAAGAAAAGTGGAAGGGCTTTGTTAGAAGGCGACGGGTATACGTCACGCCTTTAAGCTCCACATATCTTTTCTTTATTCATAACCAGGGTGGTACCGCGAGATCAGCTCTCGTCCCTGTTTTTTGGGATGAGGGCTTTTTTGTATTCATTTTTAACCATACATATAAAGGAGGAAGATTCAAATGAACAAATTAACAGGTGCAGAAATACGCCAGAGATTTTTAGATTTCTTTCAGGAAAAAGGACACGGTGTGGAACCAAGTGCATCATTGGTCCCTCATGAAGATCCATCCCTTTTATGGATCAACAGTGGGGTGGCAACTCTTAAGAAGTATTTCGATGGACGTGTCATCCCTCAAAATCCAAGAATCGTCAATGCTCAAAAGTCGATCCGTACCAATGACATTGAAAACGTAGGGCAAACTGCACGTCATCACACATTTTTCGAGATGCTGGGGAACTTCTCCATCGGTGATTACTTTAAAGTAGAAGCCATTGAATGGGCTTGGGAATTCTTGACCGACTCAAAATGGATAGGCTTTGATCCAGAGAAGCTGTCTGTTACCATCCATCCAGAGGATCATGAAGCATTTGATATTTGGAACCAAAAAGTAGGATTGCCAGCGGAACGTATTATCCGTATCGAAGGGAACTTCTGGGATATCGGGGAAGGTCCAAGCGGTCCGAACACAGAGATCTTCTATGATCGCGGACCTGAGTACGGAGACAATCCGGAAGATCCTGAATTATATCCGGGAGGGGAAAATGACCGTTACCTGGAAGTCTGGAATCTTGTGTTCTCACAATTCAATCACAATCCGGATGGAACCTATACTCCCCTTCCAAAGCAGAACATTGATACAGGTATGGGGCTTGAACGAATGGCTTGTGTGGTTCAGGAAGTACCAACGAACTTTGACACGGACCTTTTCACCCCGATTATATCAGCCACTGAAAAGATTTCAGGAAAGACTTATGGAAAAGACAAAGAAACAGACTTAGCGTTCAAGGTCATCGCTGATCATATCCGTACAGTTTCCTTTGCAATCGGTGACGGGGCTCTTCCTTCTAATGAAGGTCGCGGATACGTATTAAGAAGGCTTCTGCGCCGTGCAGTCCGATTCGCGAAGCAAATTGAAATCAATCGTCCATTCATGTATGAATTGGTGCCAGTAGTATCTGAAATCATGGTGGATTTCTATCCAGAAGTGAAGCAAAAAGCAGAGTTCATACAAAAAGTAGTGAAAAATGAAGAAGATCGCTTCCATGAAACCTTAAATGAAGGTCTGGCTATTCTTGCTTCCATCATGAAGGTACAAAAATCTGCCGGAAATACAGTGATTCCCGGAGAAGATGTCTTCCGTCTATATGATACGTACGGTTTCCCTCTTGAACTAACAGAGGAATATGCTGAGGAAGAAGGACTGACGGTAGATCACGAAGGTTTCGAAAGAGAGATGGAAGGACAGCGAGAAAGAGCGAGATCGGCCCGTCAGGATGTGGGAAGTATGCAGGTGCAGGGAGGAATCCTGAGTGACATTACGGCAGAGAGCCGTTTTGTGGGATATGACACGTTAGAAACGAGTGCGACCCTTGTGGAGCTGATCGTTGACAATGAGCGTCAGCCGAAAGTGGACAAAGGACAGGAATGTCAGTTCATTCTCGATGAAACACCTTTCTATGCAGAAAGCGGCGGTCAGATCGGCGATAAAGGATACATTGAAGCCGATGGTGTGAAAGTTTACGTAACAAATGTCAAGAAAGCCCCTAATGGACAAAATCTTCATTCTGCCATCGTTGAAGAAGGTACATTAGAGCTCCATGCCAAGGTTTTGGCAAAGGTATCCCGTGAATCGAGAACAAGAGTGGAGAAGAATCATACGGCTACCCACATTCTCCATCAAGCATTGAAAGATGTCCTTGGGGATCATGTAAACCAGGCAGGTTCACTGGTTGAACCTGATCGTCTTCGTTTCGACTTCTCTCATTTCGGTTCGGTTACCCAGGAAGAGATCGAGAGCATCGAAACGATCGTCAATGAAAAAGTCTGGAAGGCCATTGCTGTAAACACGGCAATTAAATCCTTATCAGAAGCAAAGGCAATGGGAGCGATGGCATTATTCGGTGAAAAATACGGCGATGAGGTCCGCGTTGTATCCATCGGGGAATATAGCTTGGAGCTTTGCGGAGGATGCCATGTGTCGAACACGTCTGAAATCGGATTATTTAAGATCCTTTCAGAAAGTGGGATCGGTGCGGGAACGAGAAGGATTGAGGCTGTTACTGCAGAGAACGCTTATAAAGTATTAAATGATCAGGTTATTCAGTTGAAGGAAATAGCAGGCAGACTTAAAACAAATCCTAAAGAAGTCGTCAACCGTGTGGACACTTTATTGGGAGAAATGAAAGAGCTTCAGAGAGAAAATGAATCATTATCTGCAAAGTTGTCTAACATAGAAGCAGGTAGCTTAACGGATCAAGTCAAAGTCATTGATGGAGTGAATGTCCTTTCAGCGAAGGTTGCTGCAGGAGACAGCAATGGTTTACGGACGATGATGGACGACCTTAAACAGAAGTTGGGTTCAGGTGTGATTGTATTGGCAACAACTGGAGAAGATAAAGTGACGATCATTGCAGGAGTTACAAAGGACTTAGTCGAAAAAGGTTATCATGCCGGCAAACTGGTTAAAGAAGTGGCTACTCGCTGTGGTGGTGGAGGCGGTGGCCGTCCGGATATGGCACAGGCCGGTGGTAAAAATCCGGAAAAAGTAGAAGAAGCCCTTCAATTTGTAGAAGAATGGGTCAAATCCATTTAACTCCTTGTTAAAGTGGTGTACAATGTAGGTAACGATTAACAATTCGGTTGTCAAAAAGACAAGCCTAAAGAGAGGTGCTAAAAATGAGTTCTTTTGACAAAACGATGCGGTTTGATTTTTCAGAGGAGCCGTTCGAACATGACGTGAAGGAAGTGCTCTTACAGGTTCATGATGCTCTGCAGGAAAAAGGATACAATCCGATCAATCAAATCGTAGGATACTTATTATCTGGAGATCCGGCTTACATTCCAAGACATCAAGATGCCAGAAATATCATCCGCCGTTTAGAACGTGATGAAATCATCGAAGAATTAGTCAAATCGTATTTGAAACAGCATAAAGAGGGATAATACATGCGTGTAATGGGTTTAGATGTAGGCTCTAAAACAGTGGGAGTCGCGATCAGCGATGAGCTCGGCTGGACCGCTCAGGGAATTGAAACGATTAAGATCGACGAAGGCCAGGGTGTGTTCCGTATCGACCGAATAAAGGAATTGGCGGAACAATACCAGGTGGAAACCGTAGTAGTGGGATTACCTAAAAACATGAATAATTCCATCGGTCCCCGTGGGGAAGCATCCAAAGCTTACGGAGAGTTGGTTCATGAAGAATTGTCCCTCCCCGTTAAATATTGGGATGAGCGGCTGAGTACCATGGCAGCCGAGCGAGTCCTCTTAGAAGCAGATGTAAGCAGGAAGAAACGTAAGAAAGTGATCGATAAAATGGCTGCAATGATGATCCTTCAAGGATATCTTGACAGTCAAAAATAATGAGGTGAATGTTCATGGAACACGGAGAAAAACAAATTACAGTAGTTGACGAACAAGGAAATGAACAATTATGCGAGGTTCTTTTCACGTTTGAATCAGATAAATTCGGGAAATCTTATGTCCTATATTATCCGCTTGGAGCAGATGAAAACGACGAAGAAGAAATTGAAATCCATGCATCAGCGTTCCTTCCGGGTGATGAAGGGGAGGAAGGCGAATTAAAGCCGATTGAAACAGAAGAAGAGTGGGACATGATCGAAGAAATGTTAAACACATTCTTAGATGAAGAAGAAGATGCTGAATAAGCAGTAAATCATATGGTTATATCAGACAGGGACCTACAAAAAGGGACAAAAAATTCACCTTTTTGCAGGTCCCTGTTTCACTTTGTGCAAAATATTGTATAATAGTGGAGATGATGTCGAATGATACACAACGGATAACCCGCTTTTTTGCTCGAAAGGGGGAAATAGAGCTTTGGATAAAAACAATATAAAAGAAACGCTTATGAAGAAACTGCTTGAGAGACAAGAAGAGGCAAAGGTCATCAGAAAAATAGTCGGTCTTGTCCTTCTCTGCCTTGTCATCATAATCGGGGGAACGGCCATCGGAGGGTACCTTTATGTGAATTCAGCACTAAAGCCCGTCGATCCCGATAATACGAACCCGGTAAACGTAGAGATACCTATCGGATCCGGGGTGACTTCCATTGGGGACATTCTTGAGGAAGAAGGGATCGTCAAGAATTCCACCATCTTTAAATACTATGTGAAATTCAATAATGAATCAGGGTTCCAGGCGGGCTCTTATGACCTGACACCTTCTATGACTCTGAAAGAAATTGTGAACAGCTTAAAAACGGGAAAAGTAATGAGAAAAGCAGAATTCAAGATTACCATACCCGAGGGACTTCAATTAGATCAGATTGCAGCAATCATCGCTGATAAGTCTCCGTATAATAAAGAGGAAATCGAAAAAAAATTAGAAGATAAGAAATGGATCGAGCAATTAAAACAGGAATATCCGGCACTGATAACTGATGAAATCTTAAAGGATGAAATTAAACGTCCGTTAGAAGGATATCTATATCCTGCTACGTACCCTTACTATGAGAAGAAACCATCTTTAGAAGCGATCCTAACCAAGATGATCGCACAAACGAACGAGGTACTCGTTCAATATGAGGGAGCGATGGCAGATAAAGAGTTTTCGGCCCATGAGCTTCTTACCCTTTCTTCCCTCATAGAAGAAGAAGCAACAGAAAAAGCGGACAGAGGAAAAATCTCGAGTGTCTTCTATAATCGTCTTGATGAAGGTATGCCCCTTCAAACGGATCCAACGGTCCTTTATGCATTAGGCGAGCATAAGAGCAGGACCTTATATAAAGATCTTGAAGTGGATTCTCCTTATAACACCTATAAAGTGAAAGGTCTGCCTCCGGGTCCGATCGCAAACGCAGGAGTTTCTTCCATTGAAGCTGCATTGCAGCCAGAAGATACAGCGTATTTTTACTTCCTTGCATCTGCCAATGGCTCCGTTTATTATTCTGAAACCTTAGAGGAGCATAATGAGAAAAAGGAGAAGTATATCACAAACAAAGAAGAATAGTATGATGGGAAGAGGAAAGAAATATTCGCTTTCCTCTTCTCTATGTGGTAAAATAGTACAAGTTATTTTTATATTCGGGCGTTATCTTTATGAAAATGTGTGTGAAAGTGGAAAGCTCATAGTAGCTTTCTTCTTTTCATGTTGTCTGATAAAGATTCGTTACCCCATTATTTATGATCATGATCGTGAGGCTTATGTATGGACGAACAAGTAATTCACTATATAGAATCAATCGTGAAAGAACGCCCCCCTTTGCTTGCTGAAATGGAGAGGTATGCAGAAATCCATCATGTTCCCATTATGGAACTTGTCGGGATTGAAGCTCTCCTGGGGATGTTAAGGATTCAACAGCCTAAGAGGGTTCTTGAAATCGGAACGGCAATTGGCTATTCCGCCCTGAGAATGGCAGATTCTCTTCCCCACTCAACGATTATCACCCTGGAACGTGACGAAGAAAGGTTCGAAGCAGCCCGGGATTTCCTCTCTCGATCAGTTGAGGGTGAGCGAATCGTCACTCTATTCGGTGATGCCCTGGAGCTTGGAGATGAAGTGGCAAAGCATGGTCCATTTGATGCCATCTTTATTGATGCGGCAAAGGGACAATACCTTAAATTCTTCGAACTATACTCCGGAATGCTGTCTGAAGAAGGTGTCGTTTATTCGGACAATGTCCTGTTCAAGGGACTTGTGGCAAAAGAAGAGATAGAGCCGAAAAGGATCCGGAACATGGTCAAGAAGCTGAGGAACTATAATGAATGGCTCATGAACCATGAGCATTTTGATACGAGCATTTTACCAGTAGGAGACGGTATTGCCATCAGTAAAAAAAGAGGTGAACGCTCATGAAAAAACCAGAACTACTCGTAACCCCTTTGTCTGCTTCTGATATTGAACCACTGGCAGCTGCAGGGGCAGATGCCTTTATGATCGGGGAACAGCGGTATGGCTTAAGGCTTGCCGGGGAATTTTCCAGGAAAGATGTCGAAGAAGCAGTCCAGGTGGCACACAGACACGGTAAGAAAGTGTATGTAGCCATGAACGCTCTTTTTCATAATGATAAAGTTTCTGAGCTTGACGATTATATTGCATTTCTAAAAGATGCAGGGGTGGATGCAATCGTATTTGGTGATCCTGCTGTGTTGATGGCTGCCCGTGATGTGGCTCCTGATATGCCGCTTCACTGGAATACTGAAACGACTGCCACCAATTGGTATACATGTAATTACTGGGGAAGAAAAGGGGCAAAACGCGCGGTTCTTGCCCGGGAATTAAGCATGGATTCAATCGTGGAGATGAAAGACAATGCTGAGGTTGAAATCGAGGTGCAGGTCCATGGTATGACCTGTATGTTCCAGTCAAAGCGCTCATTACTCGGTCATTACTTCGAGTATAGAGGAAAGGCAATGGAAATCGAAAACCGTAAAGAACAGCGGAATATGTTTCTTCATGATGAAGAACGCCATAACAAATATCCAATCTATGAAGATGAGAACGGCACTCATATTATGAGTCCGAACGATATGTGCATCGTCGATGAACTGGGTGAGATGATTGAGGCGGGAGTCGATTCTTTTAAGATCGACGGGGTCCTCAAGTCATCAGAGTATGTGCTTGAAGTGACAAAGCTTTATCGTAAGGCCATTGACTTATGTATAGAAGACGAAGATCTATATGAAGAGGAAAAAGACAGGCTATTAGAAGAAGCGAAACGCTTGCAACCCAAAAATCGCCCATTGGATACAGGATTTTTCTTTAAAGAAACGGTGTATTAAGAACGAAATGATGTTGATCAGAACGGAGGAGTTACGATGACCACGGTTGCGAAAACCCCCATATCCAAGATGGTAGATGGAAAACGTGTCATTGTGAAGAAACCCGAGTTACTGGCTCCTGCTGGTAATCTGGAAAAATTGAAAATAGCAGTACATTACGGTGCAGATGCTGTTTATATTGGTGGACAGGAATATGGCTTGAGATCCAATGCAGGCAATTTTACCCTTGAGGAAATGAAAGAAGGGGTGGAGTTTGCCAGGAAGTATGGAGCCAAAATATATGTGACAACCAATATATATGCCCATAATGAAAATATGGATGGGTTGGAAGACTACCTGCGAGGACTTCAAGATGCAGGTGTAGCGGGGATCATCGTAGCAGATCCACTTATCATCGAGACCTGCAGGAGAGTAGCACCAAAGGTTGAGGTGCACTTAAGTACCCAGCAATCCCTCTCGAATTGGAGGGCAGTCCAATTCTGGAAAGAAGAAGGTCTCGATCGTGTGGTATTGGCGCGTGAAGCAAGTGGAGATGAGATCAGGGAAATGAAAGAAAAAGTGGATATCGAAATTGAAACCTTCATCCATGGGGCGATGTGTATCGCCTATTCCGGCCGCTGTACATTAAGTAACCATATGACCGCCCGGGATTCAAATCGTGGCGGCTGCTGTCAATCATGCCGCTGGGATTATGATCTATATGAAGGTGACGGAACGGATGAGAACCCTCTATACGACCAAGGAGATGCACCGTTTGCCATGAGTCCAAAAGACCTTAAGCTCGTTGAATCCATCCCGAGAATGATCGATTTAGGCATCGACAGCCTGAAAATCGAGGGGCGGATGAAATCGATTCACTACGTTGCCACTGTCGTGAGTGTATACAGGAAAGTGATTGACGAATACTGTAAAGATCCCGATCACTTTACGATTCAGCCTGAATGGCTGGCGGAACTGGACAAATGTGCGAATCGCGATACAGCTCCTGCATTCTTTGAAGGAGTACCCGGCTATAAAGAGCAAATGTTCGGGGTTCATAATAAGAAAAATACGAATTATGAATTTGTCGGACTTGTCCTGGATTACGACGAAGAAACGCAAATGGTTACCCTGCAGCAGAGAAACCATTTTAAAACAGGGCAGGAGGTAGAGTTTTTCGGACCGGAAATCTCAAACTTCACTCAAATCGTCGAAAAGATGTGGGATGAAAAAGGAAATGAGCTTGATGTTGCACGTCACCCATTACAAATCGTGAAATTCAAGGTTCATCAGCGAGTATATCCTGATAACATGATGCGAAAGGAGAACATCTAATATTTATGAAGCATAAACCCGTTGTGATTGGTGTAGCAGGAGGATCGGGCTCAGGTAAAACGAGTGTTACCAAAGCCATTTATGAACAATTTCAAGGTCATTCGATTTTAATGTTGCAGCAGGACTATTATTATAAAGATCAATCGAATCTTCCTTTCGAGGAACGCTTAAAAACCAATTATGATCATCCGTTAGCTTTTGATAATGATCTATTGATTCAACATCTCCATGGACTTTTAGATCATAAACCCGTGGATAAACCGGTATATGATTACAAAATGCACACCCGTTCCGAGGATACCATTCTCGTTGAACCGAAAGATGTCATCATTTTAGAAGGAATTTTAGTATTAGAAGATGAAAGATTGCGTAACTTAATGGATATTAAGCTGTATGTGGATACTGATGCTGATTTGCGGATCATCAGAAGAATGCTGCGCGATATCAAAGAACGGGGACGTTCCATTGATTCCGTCATCGATCAATACATTACAGTCGTTCGTCCTATGCATAATCAGTTCATCGAACCGACGAAGCGATATGCAGATGTGATCATCCCTGAAGGAGGCCATAACCATGTGGCGATCGACTTAATGGTAACAAAAATTCAAACAATTCTTGAACAAAAGTCATTTTTGTAATACGATAGCATAGATAAAGACATATAGGACAGATTTTACATTTTCCCACATTGTAAAGAAACAGGGAATGGAGAGAGGGATCGTCCTCTTTCCATTCCCTACCTTTACATAGCCAGCGAGATGGTTACATAAAGAGCTTGGGAAGCTCTTAGATAGAAAAAGGAGTGAAGAGGGTCATGAGTACAGAAAAAGTATTTCCTATGACAGCAGAAGGTAAAGAGAAATTAGAAAAAGAACTGGAGAATTTGAAAACGGTTAAACGTAAAGAAGTAGTAGAGCGTATTAAAATTGCTCGAAGCTTCGGGGATTTATCCGAGAACTCAGAGTACGATGCAGCGAAAGATGAACAAGCATTTGTTGAAGGCCGTATTTCCACTTTGGAAAACATGATTCGCAATGCGAAAATCATTCAAGAAGATGATATGAATTCAGATACAGTGCAATTAGGTAAAAAAGTGACATTCGTTGAACTGCCGGATGGGGACAAGGAAACGTACACGATCGTTGGAAGCGCAGAAGCTGATCCATTTGAAGGAAAGATTTCAAATGATTCACCAATCGCGAAAAGCCTTCTTGGTCATAAAGTAGGCGCAGAAGTCAGCGTTCAAACTCCAGGCGGGGAAATGAATGTGAAAATTGTGGAAGTAAGCTGATTTTGCAGGAGGGGCTCATAGATGAGCCTCTTTTTTTATGGGGTAAAATAGGTTATTTACCTAAAAACTCGTCAACAATGGGGACGAGGTGACAAAATGAAAAGAAAACGAATCAGGTTACTCAGCATCTTCCTATTACTATGTTTTTTTCTCTTGTCTGGTAGGCTGATGCAATTGCAATTATTTCAAACAGAATCCTATTCTAAACATAAAATCAATCTCCTCGAGGAAAGTGTATCCCAACGAACCCAGCAATTGGTAATCGAAGAAGGCCGCGGAGAATTCCTCGATCGAAACGGGGAGGCTCTTACATACCAGGAGAAAAATGTGCTGGTGCTGTTCCCATTCCTGAAGAAAATGGACTGGCCTCTAGATGAAGTAGCCCGCATCATGGGAGTGCCCACCGGAACCATTCAATCCAGGCTTGAACACGCAAAAGGGCCCATCGTATTCGGTGGGAAGGAACCCCTTCAGCTGACAGAAAGCCAGATGAACGAAATTAATGCCCTTGAAATACAGGGGGTGTTTGCCCTCACAAAAAAGTTCAGAAGGAATGAAGTCCCTGCTTCTCAGCTGATCGGTGTGACCGGGGAAAATGCTGATGTGTTTCATGAGCGTTACCCCGATAAAGTAAAGGGGGCTAATCAGAAAATTGGAGTGTCAGGCCTTCAAGAAAGCTTTGATGAATGGCTTGTAGCAGAAGAGGAAGCGAAACTGATTTATCATGTGGATGCAAGGGGCGGCCCTTTATTCGGGGTTGATGTTAAATACCTTGCCCCTGCCAATCCCTTTTATCCCCTCAATGTGAAAACGACGATTGATGGGAAGATGCAGCAGGCTTTGGAAGAAGTTGCAAATACGTATAGCATCCAAAAAGGAGGGCTTCTGCTTCTTGATATTCAAAAAAGCGAAATTGTCGCCAGTGTGTCCCGGCCTGTCATGAAAAGCAGTGATCCGTTTAGCGGTGGGGCAACGAATTACATGCTTAAAGCGTTAATCCCCGGCTCTGTTTTTAAGACTGTTGTTGCGGCTGCAGCCATGGACGAGGGAATCGCCGATGAAAGCAGGTTGTTTGCGTGTGATGAAGATATTCGGGGAGATCGTGCAGAGAAGGCCCACGGAGATATCAATATTAAAACGAGTCTTGCCGTCAGCTGTAACCGGACGTTTGCGGATTTGGCCAATGAACTGACAGATAAGGATGACCACCTTCTTGATGAGTATGCTGAAAAGATCGGTTTGCTTGGTGATATCGCCTGGAAAGGGAATGTCTTTCATTATGAGGACTTTCCACAACTTCAAGTGAGCGAAGGAAGGATCTTCGCGTCTCAAGAACACAGAGATGAACCCAAACTCGTTTCCCAAACGGGGATTGGTCAACAAGAAGTTCGCGTCTCTCCCCTCGGCATTGCCAATATGATGGCCACCATTGCCAGGGGCGGAGAGAAATATCAGGTGAGTGCCGTTTCAGCAGTAGAGTACCAGAATGGAACAAAGATGTTTTCCTTCCCCAAACAGAAGATGGAAGGTGATACGATTACACCCTATACAGCGATGAAACTGCAACAGTATTTAAGAGGTGTGGTGAACTCTCCTGAGGGGACGGCTCCCTATCTCCAGACGGCGGCCTACACCATTGCCGGTAAAACGGGAACGGCCCAAACAGGTAAGTACCGCGGTGAAGAGAAGAAAGAAAATGAATTGTACAATAAATGGTTCGCTGGATATTTTCCTTTTGAACATCCTCGATATGCCCTGGTTGCGGTTAACATGGATGTAAAGCTGGATGAAGGTGGAATATATCCGATATATAAGGATAGCGTAGACGCCGTTTATCATCTTGAAAACAATTGAATGAATTGTACGAAGGTCCTGGGACTATGATCCTTTTCTTCTTAGAGTAAATGAAACCGTCTTAGATGGATAATGTTTCGCTTTATTCTTTTCCTCCTATCATGTTAAAATATTTAGGATAATAGGGAGGGAACGCAATGTCGAAATACCAATCTCGATTAGATAAACGATCCAAAAAGAATACAAATAAAATCTTGAACATTATGATCGCGATCGTCCTTTTATTGATTGTCGTTGTTGGCGCCACGATCGTGTTGGGAGGCGGCGATGAAAAGGCGTCATCTGATGTTTCGGATTCGCAAACCAAAGATACAGACAAAAGTGATACGAACGATAAAAAAGATGAAAATGCCGTTTCCTTAGAAGAGGACAAGAATACGGCGGAAGATAAAGAAGATGAAAAGCAAAAAGAAGATGAAGAGAAACAAAAGGACGAAGCTACTGATGAAGAACAGGACACTGTTAAATTAGAGGGTGAAGATCAAAATGAATTAAAAGTGGAAGAAAGTGACGAACCCAATGTAGAGAAAACAATGGTGCATCCTGATTGGAAACCGATTGGAACCGAGCAAACGGGTGAGCACGTATCCTCTTATGATTTGGGATCTGTCGACTGGCAGGAAAAAGTGAAAGCCACTTCTTATGCAACAGGCATTCCTGAAGAGAATATGACGGTTTGGTATATCGAAGGAAATGGCGGTCCTCAGAAATCCATGGCAACCGTTACAGCCAAAGATACCAAAACGCCATACAGAGTGTACCTGCAATGGGTGGACGGCAAAGGATGGCAGCCTACCAAAGTGCAGGAATTAGTGGAAAATGATAAAGATTAATAGGTGATGAAAAAGGCTCTTCCAAATGGAAGAGCCTTTTTTGATGAATCATTTTTTCACTTTGAAATGTACCGATGCGCTATACAACCTCCTGCCATTTTCATCGATGGACACGGCATGATTTACGTGATGAACGCTAAGCATGATCGCTTTATTATGCTGGATTTGTTCATCCACCTTCTTTTCAAGGGTACGTAAGCTATCTGATTCAAAAAACTCGACTTTATCTTCTATTAAATCGAATGAAATATTCATACGGTCTTCCTCCTCATTTATCTATCATCGTCAGGTTTGTCCTCCTTATTTTAGAGCCGGAACACGAAATTTACAAATAATATTTGTTGAATTCATCAAGGGAATATGATAATTTAATAACAGTTTTACATTTAATTCATAGTATGTTTATAGGAATTATAAACTTAATGCATCAGAGGTGCTAAACATGGGGAGAGAATTTTTGGATTTGTTCCAGGATTGGGCAGATTCTTATGACGACACAGTGACCGGTAAGGATGTTGAATATCAGGCAGTATTCGAGCATTATGAATCCATTCTTGATGAAGTGGTGTCACGTTCAGCCGGAAGAGTCATTGAATTTGGTCCTGGAACGGGAAACCTGACCAAACGATTGTTGGAAGCGGGACTGGAGGTCGTTCCTTTTGAGCCTTCACCTGAAATGAGAGCGATAGGGATGCAGAAGCTTGGTGAACACGTTACATTCATGGATGGAGATTTCCTCGACTTTTCTCTAAAAGGAGAGGCAGATTCCATTGTGAGCTCATATGCATTTCATCACTTGACTGATGAAGAAAAGGGAAAAGCTTTCCGCATATATGGAAAGCTCCTTAGAGAAGGTGGTAAAATAGTATTTGCCGATACGATGTTTGAAACGGATCAGCACTATCAAGCCGCCATATCCCAGGCAATCAATCAAAAGTATCATAATCTGGCTGAAGACTTAAATCGGGAATATTATACAACACTGGATGTTCTTAGAGAGTTATTACACCAGAATGGTTTTTCAGTCACATTTAAGCAGTTGAATACCTTTGTGTGGATTATGGAGGCGACTAAACAGTAGAAAGAGGTTTTAGCAATGAGAATCGCCATCATCGGAGCAATGGAAGAAGAAGTGGCCTTACTGAGAGAAAATATTTCAAATCCTGAAGTCGAAACAATCGCAGGGTGTGAATATACAAGTGGTACCATGAGTGGGAAAGAAGTGATCTTACTACGGTCAGGAATCGGTAAAGTGAATGCAGCCATGTCAACAGCTGTTTTATTGCAGCATTTCAAGCCAGACTGCATCATCAACACTGGGTCAGCAGGAGGATTCGATCCTTCGCTATATGTTGGTGATGTCGTCATCTCGACAGAAGTAAGACATCATGATGTGGATGTAACGGCATTTGGATATGAATATGGCCAGGTGCCACAGCTTCCGGCAGCTTTTAAAGCAGACGAGAGCTTAATGAAGACAGCCATTGACAGCGTGAAAGAACTTGGGGATGCACAAGTGGTGTCAGGATTAATCGCAACGGGAGATTCATTTATGAACGATCCTAAGCGTGTCGATGCAATCCGTGACAAATTCATTGATCTTCAGGCGGTTGAAATGGAAGCGGCAGCCATTGCTCAAGTCGCTTATCAGTTCAATGTACCATTTGTCATCATTCGATCTTTATCTGATATTGCAGGTAAGAAATCAGATGTTTCTTTCGAACAATACTTAGAAAAGGCAGCGCTGCACTCGGCCAAAATGGTCATGAGCATAGTAAAGTCCGCTTAATAAAGGGATTATAAGGCTGACCCGGATTTCCTTCCATCCTCATTCATATGGAACGGATGTGTTCAACGAACATGCCATTCATATGTATGGGAGAATGGACGGGCGGGTCAGTCTTTTTTTAAAAGGGGGATTGAACAGATGGATGTGTATGGAAGTGTGCATGATCTGATAGGGAATACACCAATTGTCGAACTTAAGAACTTCCCGTTAAAGAATGGTGTTCGCCTCTTTGCCAAACTGGAATTCTTCAATCCTGGAGGCAGTGTGAAGGACCGTTTGGGGATGGAGTTATTACAGGACAGCATCCGTAAAGGGAAAATAAAACCTGGCGGCACCCTCATTGAAGCAACGGCAGGGAACACTGGGATCGGTCTTGCTCTTGCGGCTGTAAATTCAGGATTCAATGTGACGTTCTGTATACCTGAAAAATTCAGCATTGAAAAGCAGGAGCTGATGAGAGCATTGGGAGCGAACATCGTTCACACCCCAACCGAGGAAGGAATGAAGGGTGCCATTTCAAAAGCAAATGAACTGGTACGGGAAACCCCGAACTCTTTCTCCCCACAGCAGTTTGGCAATGCGGCCAATCCTGAGACGTATTTTAAAACGTTGGGACCTGAACTATGGAAACAGATGAATGGCAGCATTCATACGTTTGTTGCAGGAGCGGGGACAGGTGGGACCTTCATGGGGACTGCCCGGTACCTGAAAGAAAGAAATAAGAACATTAAAACCGTCATCGTGGAACCGGAAGGATCCATCTTGAATGGTGGGCCATCAGGGCCTCATAAAACCGAGGGAATCGGCATGGAGTTCCTTCCACACTATATGGATCCTGGCTATTTCAACGGTATCCATACTGTGATGGACGAGGATGCTTTTAAACGAGTACAAGAGCTTGCCCTGATGGAAGGGCTGCTTGTGGGAAGTTCTTCAGGTGCAGCGCTGCATGCTGCATTACTGGAAGCGGAAGAAGCAGAGCCGGGAAGCCATATTGTTACGATTTTCCCAGATTCCAGTGAGCGCTATTTAAGTAAGAAAATATATGAAGGAGGACTCTAATCATGAAAAAGAAAACACAACTCATTCACGGTGGTATCCCTACAGATCCTCAGACAGGTGCTGTGTCCACTCCCATCTATCAGGTGAGTACGTATAAGCAGGATGAAGTAGGAAAGCATAAAGGCTTTGAGTATTCGCGTTCAGGAAATCCGACGAGGCACGCCCTTGAAGAGTTGATTAAGGATCTTGAAGGCGGGAATAAAGGGTTCGCCTTCGGATCTGGAATGGCGGCTATTACAGCGGTTATGATGCTGTTCAACAGCGGAGATCATATTGTCATGACAGACGATGTGTATGGGGGGACGTACCGTGTCATGACGAAGGTGTTAAATCGCGTCGGAATACAGTCCACCTTCGTTGATACGAGCGATATAAACAATATTGAAAGTGCCATTCAGCCGAATACAAAGGCTGTTTATATTGAAACTCCTACAAATCCATTATTGAAAATAACCGATATCAAAGCGGCAGCGTCTTTAGCCAAGAAACACAATCTGTTGACGATTGTAGATAATACGTTCAGCACGCCATATTGGCAAAATCCCATCAGCCTAGGAGCAGACATCGTTCTTCACAGTGCAACGAAATACATCGGGGGACACAGTGATGTAGTAGCAGGGCTGGTCGTTGTGAATTCTGAAGAGCTTGCTGAAGAGTTATTCTTTGTGCAGAATTCCACAGGAGGGGTTCTCGGACCTCAGGATTCATGGTTATTGATTCGAGGGATCAAAACGTTAGGGCTGAGAATGGAAGAACATGAGGAAAACACAAAGAAAATCGTCGAGTATCTGACGTCACACCCGAAAGTATCAAAGGTTTACTATCCGGGACTCGAAACCCATCCGAACCATGACATTGCCAAGAAACAGGCATCCGGCTTCGGCGGCATGGTTTCCTTTGATGTCGGCAGCGAAGAAAATGCTGATCGTCTCCTCACGAACACCAAATACTTTACATTAGCTGAAAGCCTTGGGGCGGTTGAAAGCTTGATCTCGGTTCCGGCCCGCATGACTCACGCGTCCATTCCGGCAGAGCGCAGAAATGAGCTTGGGATCACAGACGGATTAGTACGTATATCTGTCGGCCTTGAAGACGTAGAAGATCTGATCGAAGATATTGAAAATGCCCTTTCCAAGTAAATCGTTTACTGGCAGAACTGGTATCAATTACATGACAGGTTACATGGATCGGTATGTTACCATAGAATGAGAGTTTACTAGTTCTAAAGTAGGTGATTGCACATGAAGAACGCAAAAAAGAGAACCATACAGCAAAAAATGAACGACTTCAAGCGATTTGGTTTTACGTTACTTGCGCTTAGTGTCTTTATGTATTTAGGGGTCATTATTCCAACTGAAACCGTTACACCAGGTAAAATGATCACCCTCATGACAGGGACTGTCGTTTTACTCGGATTGTCACTACTATTTTTTACAAAGGCCATTAAGTATAAAAATGATCTGCAATCAGCAGATGAATAAATCACGTAAAGCGGGTTCTCATTGAGGACTCGTTTTTTTTGTCTTAAATAAAATAAAGTGGAAATTTGTAGAAAAAACAATGAGGAAAGTGGTTTACTTTCAAATGGAAATTGGATATACTAACCAATGTAAGGAAAAAATCACAAAAGGGAGGTCGAAGAACATGATCATGTTTATTGATAATAGAAGCACAACTTCATATTGTTTTCATCATTCGACCGCTTGTGGAATGCTTTACGCTTAATTTTACATCTATTAAATGACAGCCACAGGGAGAATGCAGGTCCCTGTGGTTTTTTGTGCCACAAGGACCGGTCTCTTTGTGGCTTTTTAGTATGCCCTGCAGATTTCTCAGGGTTTTTGAAAGGGGTGATATTTATGACACTGAATCTTTTATTTATAACGGTTACGTTTAATAAGAAAGAAAAAACGTTTGAAGAAGCGGCACACAATGAAGTGGTTTCAAAGTCTTTTGAAAATGTAAAAACGAAGAACCAATACATGTCGCAATTATTCTAATGTATGAGATCAAAATAGGGAGAGGAGAATGAGAAATGATTTATGTACAGGAGAAAATGATGAATGCGCTATGGGTAGAGAAGGACACTGCCTAACGAAGTGAGAGGTGGGTGGAAAGATGTTTTTAAATATTATTGTCTGGTCCGCTTTCTTCCATAAAAAGAAGAAACGGGATGAAAAATAGCATGAAGAAAGAGGATGCCTTATTGAGGGGTCCTCTTTTTTGTGTGATCACTGAACTCTTTAAACCTTCCATACTGCCGTCACATATCTGTCAATCTTTAGTTATAAGTTGTTCACGAATGGGAGGGGAATCACCGGATTTTCGTGATACATTATTAGTAAGGAGAGCAAAAACAATGGCTACTCAAAAAGGGAGTGAAATAAAGATGTTTTCAATGATAATGGGTCTTATCGTAACATCTGTGATCGGGTTAATCATTGCCGCAGAAGTGAGTGTTGAATAGAGAGTAAAGAAAAGCGATCCGGTAGTGGATCGCTTTTCTTTAAGATTTGTTCCGTTTTTCTTTCTCTTCCCGGTAAAATTCATGAAACATCTTCATCAGTGCTCTTTTCTCTATACGGGATACATAACTTCTCGATATCCCTAGTTCCTTTGCGATCTCCCTCTGGGTTTTTTCCTCTTTCAGATCCAACCCGAACCGCCCCACGATGACTTCCTTTTCCCTTTCATCCAGGACACAAATGTATTTTCTAACCTTTTCGAGCTCCATGCTTAATTGAATCGTATCGATGACATCATCACTTTCAGATTTTAAGATATCAATCAAGCTGATTTCATTTCCTTCTTTGTCCTGGCCGATGGGATCGTGAAGAGACACATCTTTTTTTGTTTTCTTGAGGGCCCTGAGGTGCATGAGGATTTCATTCTCGATACATCTTGCCGCGTACGTAGCAAGCTTTGTTCCCTTTCCTTCAGAATAACTCTCGATTGCCTTGATCAGTCCGATGGTCCCGATGGAAATTAAATCTTCTGGGTCTTCGCCTGTGTTTTCGAATTTCTTGACGATGTGAGCAACCAGTCGCAGATTATGTTCAATGAGCATATTACGCGCATGCTCATCACCTTCTGCCATCAGTCTTAAATATTTCTTTTCATCCGATGATGACAGTGGTTGAGGAAAAGCATTATTCTTAACGTAAGAAACGAGGAAAATTAACTCCTTGAAGAAATACCCCAGTGCTGTTAGAACTCCAGACATGTATACACCTCCATGAGGACTTAAATGAGGACTTAAGCCTATACTCATTCTTATGAAATAAAAGGGGTGTCCTTGCATGTCCCTGGAAAGTAATCAAAGAAAAGGCTAAGTTTCTTTTCCAGAATCATACTAATTATCGAAAAATGCCTATACGCTCTTTCCCTATGTACATATACTGGTAGTAAACGTAAGTGAGGAGGTATTGTAATGCCGTATGGATACCCTTGTTATGGACCAGTCTATCCAGGTTACTATGGCGGAGGGGGATTCTACTTTGCTTTAGTGGTTGTATTACTAATCTTACTCTTCCTATTTGGTGGATGGTGGTACTATCATAATTGCTGATATGATAAGTACGTACCTGATATCGAAACAGAGCCCTGTTCAAATCTGTGAACAGGGCTCTGTACATTTTTATACCTTTCTGAATGTGAATGGACTGATCATTAAAATGGAAAGGATGATCGTCATGGACAATATCAGTACACTTGCAACAAAGGGGATGGCGAAATAGCACAAAGTGAGTAAACATCCGGCTACGGTGATGGGAAGTCCGGTAAAATAGCCGTCATTTTCTGAAATGTTGAAGCGTGCCAGCCGAAAAGCTCCGCATCCGATGTAAAATATCGTAAAAAACATTCCGGGCACATCAAATTGATTCAGGACGGCAGTGTACAGGAGCAGTGCAGGTGCAACACCGAACGAAATGAGATCACTCATTGAATCCAACTGTTTCCCTAACTCGGATTCAATGTTCAGTCTCCTTGCAACCATCCCGTCAAAGCGGTCTGTTAACGCGGCAATGAAAATTAACAACAGGCTTAAATTCAGTTGGTTATGAAGAATAGAGATAATGGCAAATCCACCTAATGACAAGTTGGACAGGGTAATGAGATTGGCCGTTTGTGTTTTCAGCTTTTTGAAAGTTTGATCGACGACTTCGGAGAGAAACAAGCATACCTCACTCCTTAATATTAAGTTTGCTCAAGATTGAACATAATTCCTGACTCACCTACAGATTGGATGATTGGCAGCAAGGACAGGATAACCACTATCTGCCGGTGAAAAAAGATTCTTATACATATAGTATATAAGATTGTTTTATTATATACTTATTAAACTGTGAAAAATCGTTTTTTGAAAATGGAGAGGAAATAGCATGAAACAATCCATCTATCGTCTATTTATCGAACTGACCAATAAAAAGTGGTCCTCATTTATGATCAGGAAATTTGTCCAGTCCCCGTTGAGCAGACCGTTTATATCATCCTTTATCAAAACATACAACATAGATATAAATGAAATGGAAGGTCAAGTATCTGACTATAAAACCTTGCACGACTTTTTCATTCGAAACCTTAGGGAAGATGCAAGGGTTGTGGAATATAGCGAAAACCATGCGGTAAGTCCCGTAGATGGACTCATGGCCAGTACCGGCATCATTTCAGATGAACTGGAAATAGAAGTGAAGGGAAAGACGTATTCCATTCTTGATATGCTTGGCAGTAAAGAGAAAGCTTCTGATTATGGAGGGGGAGAATTCGCTGTATTTTATTTGAGTCCTGCCAATTATCACCGCATTCACAGTCCCATAACAGGTAAGGTCCTCGGGAGATGGTCACTCGGGCAGCACTCTTATCCGGTTAATGAGCTTGGGTTATTATACGGTAAAGAAGCACTTTCAAAAAATTACCGATCGATTACGGAGCTTGGGCACGAAAAGGGAAAAGTGGCAGTTGTAAAAGTAGGGGCCATGTTTGTCAATAGCGTTGATTATGTTCATGAGCGGAAAGAATGGAAGCAAGGAGAAGAGGTTGCCTACTTCAGCTTCGGTTCCACTGTCATCCTTTTATTTGAGAAGGATCGCTTTCAATTTTCACGGAATAAAGAAATACCGAGAAATGTTACAGTCGGGGAAACGATTGGCGATTTCATTAAGTAAAAACAGGACGGATTTGATACAAATCCGTCCCGTTTCATGTTAGTATTCTACGATGTAGCTTTTATTTTATTTGTAAGGGATCGACGGTGAATTTCCATTTCGATGAGGCGAATGAATTCTGTATTGAGTTTCAACTCCAACGCTTTGAAATAAGAATCAATCAACAGTTCGTCCGATAATTTCCTCATAAATGCCACCTCCAAATCATCATCATTTTTGTGTATTTCGATTAAGGGTTCTTATACGTTTTTTAGTAGTAATTAAACTTTACCAAAATTATTTTTTTAGAACAAGCGTTCCGTTATCCACAATTCCTGGTGGATAAGTTGTGGTTAACTTGTATATAACTGGTAAATATGCGGTTTCTATGTTCTGTATAATGTGAATAAGGTTATCCACAGATAGGCATGGAATAAGAAAATTGTCGAAAAATATTTATTCGCCTTGGGAATATTTATTGAATTCCTTGAATATATGTGATTTTTTTTGAATCTATAGGAGAAATTGGTTATCATTAATCTGTTATAGGTTAAAAAGAGACTATAGAAGGAATTGTGTTGAACAGGGACAATGGATGTGTACGAACAAGACATTGACAAGTTTAAACACTTAAAACTATATAATTGATAGAAATTCGAGGTGTAGCAAGTGATAAAGCAATTTTTACCCGATGAACAGGTCCAGGATATTTTTAGTATACGTCCGGAATATTTAAAAGAAAAAGGAATTAAAGCAATCATTACAGATCTGGATAATACTCTGGTGGAATGGGATCGTCCCAATGCCACCCCTAAATTGATCCAGTGGTTCAAAGAGATGCAGGAAAACGGAATCCTAGTGACGATTGTATCCAATAATAATAAAAACCGTGTGGGAGCATTTGCCGAACCTTTGGGTGTGCCATTTATCTTCCAAGCCCGTAAGCCGATGGGACGGGCTTTCAAAAGGGCCATCCAGGAAATGGGTGTGAAAAAGGAAGAATCAGTCGTGATTGGAGACCAGCTGTTAACGGATGTGTTGGGAGGAAACCGAAGCGGCTTCCATACCATCCTGGTTGTTCCCGTTGCCCAATCAGATGGGTTCATTACAAAATTCAATCGTCGAGTGGAACGCAGAATAATGAAGTTCTTCAAGCGGAAAGGCATGCTTGAGTGGGAGGATAAAAAGTGAGTCAAGTTGTATGTATAGGATGCGGTGTTGAAATCCAGACAGAGAATAAGGAAGGCATGGGGTATGCACCTCCTTCAGCTCTTCAAAAAGAGGAAATCATTTGTCAACGTTGTTTTAGATTAAAGCATTATAATGAAGTTCAGGATGTCCCGTTAACGGATGACGACTTCTTAAAAATTCTAAATGAACTTGGTGATTCAGAAGGATTGATCGTCAAGGTCGTTGATATATTTGATTTCAATGGGAGCTGGCTGCCTGGATTACACCGTTTTGTAGGAGCCAACCCCATCCTGTTAATAGGAAACAAAGTGGACCTGCTTCCAAAGTCGGTGAAACATTCCAAATTGATTCACTGGATGAAGCATGAAGCCAGCCAATTAGGATTGAAACCTATAGATGTCCAGTTGGTCAGTGCAGCAAAAGGGCAGGGAATTAGTGAAGCGATCGAAGCAATTGAACACTACCGCAATGGAAAAGACGTGTATGTTGTTGGGTGTACAAACGTAGGAAAGTCAACGTTCATAAACCGGATCATCAAACATGTCTCCGGTGAACAAGATGTGATTACCACTTCACACTTTCCTGGTACGACTCTGGATATGATTCAAATCCCATTGGATGATGATCATTCACTCATTGATACGCCAGGGATCATCAATCATCACCAGATGGCTCACTTTGTTGATAAACAGGATTTAAAAATCATAACCCCGAAAAAAGAAATCAAGCCTAGAACGTTCCAGTTGAATCCGGAACAGACCCTGTTCTTCGGTGGACTCGCGCGCTTTGATTTCATGGCAGGGGAGCGTCAGCCTTTTACATGCTATTTCTCAAATGAGTTATCGATTCACCGAACGAAGATTGAAAAGGCCGATGAACTCTATAAGAACCATGCAGGTGAATTATTGCAGCCGCCAAGAAAAGATGACATGGATACCTTCCCTCCACTCATCAGGCATGAATTTAGAATCAAAGAAGCAAAAACGGATATCGTCTTCTCAGGATTAGGATGGATTACAGTGAATGAAGCCGGAGCGACCATCGCTGCCCATGTGCCTAAAGGCGTCAGTGTTTTCCTGAGAAAATCATTAATCTAGGAGGGGTTCTGTGGCTCTGTATGGTGTTATAGGGGACCCGATTGCTCATTCGATGTCTCCTCTGATGCACAATAGTGCATTCAGGGAGTGTGGGATCGATGCTTCTTACGTTAAATTTCACGTGAAGAAAGAGGAGCTTTCCGAGGCGATTGGTGGAATAAAGGCGTTAGGGATTAAAGGGGTGAATGTGACGGTTCCTCACAAGGAACATGTCATGCCCCTTCTCGATGAGATTGATCCCCTGGCAGAAGCAATCGGTGCTGTGAATACAATTGTCAACGAAAACGGGAAATTGATCGGTTATAATACAGACGGTCTTGGATTTGTTGAAGGCCTGAAGAATATAGCAGGGGACAATCTAGAGAATAAAACGATGCTGGTGATCGGTGCTGGCGGAGCTGCAAGGGCCATTTACTATTCCCTTGCTTCTCTTGGAGTGAAGCAAGTGGACGTGACCAACAGGACTGCACAAAGGGCAGAGAAGATGATCGAAGGGTGCTCTTTCAACATCGATTCTGATTTCCTCCCCCTTCAATCAGCAGAATCCATGTTGAATCAATACGATGTCATTATCCAGACCACCTCCATGGGAATGTACCCCCGTGTAGAGGAGGTTCCTTTGAAGATCCCCCATTTAAAAATGGGGAGCATCGTCAGTGATATCATCTACAATCCTTTGGAAACCGAATTATTAAAACAGGCAAAACAAAAAGGTGCCCTTACTCAAAATGGTCTTGATATGTTTGTGTATCAGGGAGCCCTTTCATTTGAGAAATGGACAGGAATTTTTCCATCCTACTCCACAATGAAAAATACCGTTTTACAACAACTAGGAGGTCAACATGTTAACAGGTAAACAAAAAAGATATTTACGTTCAGAAGCACATCATTTAAATCCTGTCTTTCAAGTAGGGAAAGGCGGAGTGAATGAAAATATGATCAAAACCATCGGAGAAGCCATTGAAGTGAGAGAATTGATGAAAATCAGCATTCTCCAAAACTGTGATATGGATAAAAAAGAAGTGGCGGACGAATTATCCAAAGGTGTAGGAGCCGAGATTGTCCAAATAATCGGAAATACGATCGTCCTTTACAAGGAATCAAAAGAAAACAAGCAATTAATCCTGCCACGATAAGGGTTGACATAATGAAAAAAAAGGTAGGACTCTTGGGAGGGACATTCAACCCTCCACATATGGGGCATTTGGTCATTGCGGAGCAAGTGTTGAAGAAGGCAGGGTTGGATGAAGTCCGATTCCTTCCAAATCATGTTCCCCCGCATAAACAGGCGGATGAGAGTGTGTCGGTAGAGCAGCGCGTATTCATGCTGCAGCAGGCGATCAAGGGGAACCCCTGCTTTTCCATAGAACGAATCGAATTGGAAAGGGAGGGGGCCTCTTATACCTATGACACCATTAAGCTACTAACCGAGAGGGAAGAGAACACAGATTTTTCCTTCATTATCGGCGGGGATATGATTGAATATCTTCCGAAATGGTATCGCATCGAAGATCTTCAAAGAATGGTGAAATTCATTGGTGTCAACCGTCCTTCTTATTCCCGTGAGACTTCTTTTGATGTACAGTTAATCGATGTACCGTCCATTGACATTTCTTCCTCCTACATCCGGAATACAGTGAAAAAGGGACAATCGGTCCGCTACCTCGTCCCTGATGAAGTGTATCGATTCATAAAGGAGGAGAAGTTATATGAATAGGGAAAAAGCCTTGGAAATCGTGAAAAGCCATTTGACCGAGCATCGCTATATACACACATGTGGTGTCATGGAAACAAGTATAGAGCTTGCTAAGCGGTACGGAGCAGATGAGAAAAAGGCAGAACTAGCTGCCATTTTTCACGACTATGCAAAGTTCCGTGACAAACAAGAGATGAAGAGAATCATTGTAGAAGAGAAGATGCCTCGTGAACTTCTGCTGTATCATAGTGAACTTTGGCACGCACCGGTCGGAGCGCTTCTTGTCAAGCGCGAGGTAGGGATAGAGGATGAAGATATATTAAATGCCATCCGCTATCACACTTCAGGAAAAGAAGAAATGACCATCCTTGATAAAGTGGTTTATTTAGCCGATTACATCGAACCGAACCGCCAATTTCCAGGGGTGGAAGAAGTAAGGGAACTTGCCAAAGGGTCGCTCGATCAGGCCCTGTTAAAGGCTCTTCAAAATACGATGACGTTTCTGATGAAAAAAAATCAAGCAATTTATCCGGATACATTCCGCTTTTATAACGGATTAATTTTAAATAAGGGGAGATGAAGGAATGGAACAAAATTTAGTTGAATTAGCGTTTAAGGCCGCTGATGATAAGCGTGCTGAAGATATTGTGGTATTAGACATGAAAGGGGTTTCCTTAATTGCAGATTACTTCCTGATCTGTCACGGAAATTCAGACAAGCAGGTACAGGCCATTGCCCGTGAATTGAAAGACAAAGCTGAAGAACAGGGCTACACAGTCAAACGTCTGGAAGGCTTTGATCAGGCGCGTTGGATCTTAGTTGACCTGGGTGATGTAGTCGCTCACATTTTCCATAAAGAAGAGAGAGGCTACTATAATCTTGAACGATTATGGGGAGATGCATCCTTCGTCGAAATTGAACAAGGTGAGACCCATTAAATGAGTTATGAGCGTTTTGCTTATGTGTACGATTATTTAATGCAGGACGTCCCGTACGACGGCTGGCTTGAGTTTTTCAATAGGCAGGCTGACACTTATGGAATCGATGGAAACCGTGTCCTTGATTTAGCATGTGGCACGGGGGAATTATCCCTGCGCCTTGTCGGTGAAGGATACGATGTATCGGGGGTGGATCTTTCTGAAGATATGCTGCATGTTGCGAAAGAAAAGGCTTTGGAAATGAACGTTAAGCTTCCCCTTTTTCAACAGGACATGTCGCAGCTCGATTCACTTGGTGAATACGATGTCATTACGATTTTTTGTGATTCTCTCAATTACCTAGAGGACGAAATGGATGTGGTGAATACATTCAATCGAGTATATTCTCATCTGAAACAAGATGGCTTATTTCTGTTTGATGTACACTCCATCTTTAAAATGACGCAAATATTCATCAATCAGACGTTTACCCATACGGATGAACAGGTCTCTTACATATGGGATTGCTTCCCGGGGGAGCTGCCGAATAGTGTAGAGCATGAGCTGACCTTCTTCGTTAAACATGATGAAACGGGTCAGTATGAAAGAGTTGAAGAGCTTCACAAACAGCGCACGTACCCGATTTTGACCATAAAGGAATGGTTAAAGGAAGCCGGGTTCGAAATACTGAATATCACTGCGGATTTTAGGAATGAAGCCCCTTCTGACCAAAGTGAAAGAATTTTCTTCACTTGTTTGAAGAAATGATGGAAAGCCGGATTGCATCCTTAAAAAAGGATGGACCGGCTTTTTGTTTTGCACTCCGCACAAAATAGAAAAAACCTTACAAATGGGGCGGAAAAAAGAAGGAAAAACAAAAATGTTGTCGAAATATAAAAAAGGAGCCTCTCTAGACTCCAAATTGAGATTTCGTCCCTTCAATATCATCCACGAATTTTTCTTGTGTTGCTTCGAATAACTTCTCGAAAACATCCCCTAATTCTCTTTCCATGACAGAAATACCAATACCCGTCACTCCGCCTTTTACACACACCTTCTCCTGAAGAGTCGGTAATGTATAAACCTTCTTCTTTAATAAATCCCCAAGACCAACAAGCATTTCGGATGCCAGAACGGTAGCCGTTTCCCTGTCTATGTCTGTCACTTCCACCGCAGCATCAATGAATCTCTGCGTGACATAACTGAAGAACGCCGGTCCGCAGCTGACAATGTCAGAAGCCACCCGTGTTACATGTTCCCCAATCACGACAGGTGTGGAAATATGCTCGGCAAGTCTGGTTAAATCCTTCCTCCATTTATCTGAACACCGACTTCCATATGTCAAAAGTGATACCCCGCTCAATGCACGGTTGGTGATGCTGGGTATAAATCGTGCGCAGGAACTGGACAGCAAGGATTCTAACTGATCTACGCTTACGGGACTGGTTATGGAAACGACGCATTTGTCTTTTGTGAAGCATTTCTTATTCTCCTGAATCACATCAAAAACATCGTGTGGTTTAACACAAATGAAGATTAAGTCGGATGATGCGATCACTTCTTCATTTGAATGGCTTACATTCAGTTTATTCCATTTTTCCTTTATATCCTCGGCTTTTTTTAAGGAACGATTGGTGATATAAAGATGTGAAGGAGAAATCGCTTTTGATTCAATGAGAGCTTCTATAATGATTTTCCCCATGTTCCCCGTTCCAATGATACCTATTTTCATATGCAGCCCTCCTTCTATCACACTCTCTCCTAAAACTTATGAATTCCTTGCAATGAATATTCCATTAGAGGTGATTTCCTGTGCAGACCATAATTGAAAAGTACCGGACGATTCTTGTGATTCTTGTGATTTGTGGCATTGTCTTGATTGCATATGTATTAAAAACTTCTTCTCCTCCTATTGAAGAGGATTCTATTGCAGCAGTAACTGTACAACAAAAAAAAGAGCCTGAGGAAGTGAAAACGGTCGATAAAGTGTATGTAGATGTGAAGGGGGAGGTCGTCAGGCCAGGGTTATACGAAGTAAGACAAGGGGATCGATTGAAATTCGTCATCGACCGTGCCGGAGGGTTCACTGAACAAGCGGATAAAAAGGTCATTAATTTAGCGGTGAAGGTGGCAGATGAAATGATGATCTATGTCCCTCGTATTGGAGAAATTGAAACGCCTCCGCAGATTTCAGCACTCAACGGGTCCGAACCTTCCAAAGATAAGATCAACATCAATACTGCTTCCCAGGAGGAATTCGAGACCTTGCCAGGTATCGGACCTGCTAAAGCTTCATCCTTCGTTCAATACCGGGAAGAAAACGGGCCATTTTCATCTATTGATGACATTAAGAATATTTCTGGGATCGGTGAAAAAACATTTGAAAAGTTAAAAGAATATATTTCCGTTCAATGAATTGACGAACAATAGCCAGTCTATATACACTTAAACAAGAATCAAGGAATATGAAAGCCAAAAAATAGAGGGGAGAATGAAGATGGGAAGAATCGCCTGGCATCAATATTTTATGGCTCAAAGTCAACTCCTTGCCCTAAGGAGTACATGTACACGGCTTGCCGTAGGGGCTACGATCGTACGTGATAAGCGCATCATTGCAGGAGGCTATAACGGGTCCATTGCAGGAGGGGATCATTGCATAGATGAAGGGTGCTACGTCATTGACAATCACTGTGTGAGGACGATCCACGCTGAGATGAATGCCCTGTTGCAATGCTCAAAATTCGGGGTGGGAACACAGAACGCAGATATATACGTCACTCACTTCCCATGTTTACAATGTTGTAAAGCCCTTATTCAAGCAGGGATTAAAACGGTGTATTATGCCAAAGATTATAAAAATCATCCCTATGCAGTTGAATTATTTGAAAAGGCCGGAGTACATGTGGAGAAAGTGTCTTTTCATGAAAGCAGCATGGATGTTCATCATAGAGAAAAAGCCTCTTTGATGCTTCGAATGATGGAAGACTTGAGAAAGCAGGGCATGGAAGATGACAAGATTACTCATTATGAACAAGAATACATAAAACTCTTTAATGAATAAGGGAATATGCCTTGATTTGGCGATTTCAGCATTGTCAGGGACGCTATTGGCACTTCAATTTCATTGGGGTGCTGCTGTTCTTTCCCTGCATATTCTTTCCCTCATCCTCAGAAAGACCACCTACCTTGGTCTTTATCTCTGCTTCGCGGTCCTATGTTTTTCCTTTCTAAATGCCACTATTCAAGAAAAAAGACAGAAGACCGATCTGTCACCTCAGACTGAAACGGACGTTTTCCAATTCGTCATCGAGGATATCCCCAACATAGACGGAAATACCTTTGTTTCCCTTGCCCGAATAAAAAATGAGAAGGTTCTTGTGCGCCATTTCTTCTCAACAGAAACAGAAAAACGGCGGTTTCAAGGAATAAAAGCCGGTTTCAGTTGTGAAGTGAAAGGAGAACTTTCAGAACCGAAGCCGAATAAAAACCCAAACTTGTTTCATTATAAAAAGTATTTATCCCATCAGGGTGTTTATTGGATTCTAGATGTAAAGCGGTTCGATAAATGTGAAGATCAGAGCACGTGGAAACACACCCTGATCCATCTGAGATTCAATGGACTGAAAAAAATCGAAAGAGAATTTCCACCTTCAACGGCAGGGGTGACCCAGGCGTTGATATTCGGAGAAACAGGCATGATCTCAGAAGAAACGATGAAGGCATTCAGGGAATTGGGTGTCGTTCATTTGCTGGCGATTTCAGGGCTTCACGTCGGGTTGATTTTTACGATTCTTTACTACTTTTTATTAAGGATCGGTATAACAAAAGAAGCGGTTACATGGATAGCGATTGGTTTTCTTTTAAGTTATATCATACTGACAGGCGCATCTCCATCTGTTATCAGGGCATCTTCCATGCTGATTGTAATCCTTTTAAGCAGGAAAGTTGCAAGCCACCTGCGCGTCATCGACAGTTTTGCAATCGTACTGCTTCTATGTATAGTATTCGAGCCATTTTCTGTATTCAATGTAGGGTTTCAGTTGTCCTTTATGGTGAGTTTTTCACTGGTGGTATCCTCTGCAGCTATAGCGAAGACTACTTCATCCATGGCACAGTTATGGAAAGTGACACTTGTCGCTCAGCTATCTTCCTTCCCTATCATCATTTATCATTTTTATGAATTCTCTGTGATCGGCTTCATTACAAACCTTCTATACGTCCCGCTTTTCTCTTTCATTGTCCTTCCTCTCTCTATTTTCGTCTTTTTCATATACTCCATTGAATCTGTTGAGTGGTTGATGCTAGTCTATACAGAACTTTTAGATGGTATCCAATGGATCTCCACCTTCACTGCATCATTTCCTTATAGCACCATCGTCATGGGAAGACCATCCTTCCTCTTCATGCTTGTCTATCTCATACTGCTTTTTAGTGTGTTCGTTCTCATGGAACAACGGCACTATTGGCTTTCCGGTTTGTTATTCCTTCTTTGTCTAACCATCCATCTTCTGATCAACACCTATAATCCCTATGGGGAAGTCGTCTTTATAGATGTAGGACAGGGGGATGCTGCGTTGATCAAACTCCCATACAATCGGGGGACTTACCTTATTGATACTGGAGGGGAAGTGCAGTTCCAGAAGGAAAAATGGGAGGAGAAAATCAATCCCTTTTCTGTAGGAGAAGACATTCTAGTACCCTTCTTGAAAAGTAAAGGTATTTCTTCCCTGGACGGGCTGATTTTAACCCACGGGGACATGGATCATATCGGGGGAGCGGAAGCGGTCATTGCAGAGATGAACGTGAAAGAAATCTTAATCAGCCCTAATAGCGAAGAAAAACAAGGAATGAAGAACATTGTAAATGTCTCCAGGGGAAAAGGAATTCCTGTAAAGGAAGTGAAGGTTCCATATCATTGGGCAGGTGCCCATAATGGGCTGCACATCGTTTCTCCCAAGGACGATACTTACGAAGGGAACAATGATTCCATTGTGTTGTATGGAGAAATTGGTTCTATGAAATGGCTGTTGACCGGAGATATGGAAGAGCAGGGGGAAAGAGAGTTGATTGAAACATTTGATTTGCAGGTTGATGTGTTAAAAGTGGGTCATCACGGAAGTGATACAAGTACGTCAGAAGAGTTCCTTGATGAAATCAATCCATCTGTGGCCGTGATCTCTGCAGGAGAAAGCAACCGTTTCGGACACCCTCATAGAGAAGTGATGGACCGATTAAAGAACAGGGGAATCGTCATCTTCATAACGGGGGAGAATGGAGCGATCACCTACCGTTTTCGTGATAGACAAGGAACGTTTTCAGCCCACCTGCCATAGGATGTAAAACAAAACAAATTAAGCGCTAATGAAAAAGAGGCAGACCGATTGTAAAGAATCAGGCATTCAACCCATCCGTATGATACACAAGTACCATATATGGAAATTGAATAAACCGGAATCTTTTGATGGTCTGCCTCCTATCTTTCATTAAGAGCCAATGAACTTAATAACAGTTGCAATAACGAACATCGTAGCAAAGAATCCAAAAGAAACAATAAAGCCTACGCCTGAATCTACTGCATCATTTCTTTTTGATTGTACATTCTTTTCAAATTGATTCACAACTACCCCTCCTATTTCTATTCTAGTATAGAACATCGCCTGTAAAAAATCTATACTTCCCTTTACTTTTTCCTTTACTGACAAGAGTTGTCACCTATAAGTTCCCCATCGTGGGTGACACTAATCATTACAAAGGAAATACCGCCTGACGGATAAGGTTCCTAGGTCTTCTCCGTCAGCGTTAATATAGATATAGGGGGTGTCCTAACAGACGGATGTCCCCTTTACCACTTGTCAAAACCAAAAAGCTTTTTTACCATAGAGTAGAGAAAAGATAATGGAGAGTGCTGACTTGGTTATTGATGCATGGAAAAAAATAGAAAAATCTCAATTCGCACCCGTATACTTAGTTTACGGAAATGAGTCATTTATTATTAATGAAACGAAACAAAGGATTGTCTCGAGCTCCCTTTCGGAGGAAGAGATGGATTTTAACTTTTCAAGCTATGACATGGAAGAGACACCTGTGGAAGTGGCGATAGAAGATGCAGAAACGTTTCCGTTTATGGGAGAGAGAAGGGTCGTCATCATCCAAAACCCTGTTTTTTTAACAGCTGAAAAAACAAAGGGAAAGGTTGAGCATAATATTAAACGATTGGAACAATACATACAATCACCTGCGCCTTATACTGTTCTGGTCATTGCAGCTAATTATGAAAAATTGGACGAGCGTAAAAAAATCACCAAGTCCTTGAAAAAACTGGCAGAAGTCATAGAAGCCAAAAAGCTGAATGAGCATGAGTTAAAATCGTGGGTAAGGGAAAGAGCCGCGTCAAATAGCGTTCAAATCGACGAGAGCGCCATTGAATCATTGCTGGCGCTGGCTGGAACCAATCTGATGATGCTTACACAGGAGCTGGACAAACTTTCCTTATACGCAAGTGATACCAACAGAATCGACATGGAAGTGGTTGAACGCTTAACAGCCCGCTCCCTGGAACAAAATATTTTTGCACTGGTGGATAAAGTTGTTCATAGAAGGATTGATGAGGCACTTAGAATTTATTATGATCTGCTCAAGCAAAACGAGGAGCCGTTGAAAATCTTATCGATACTGGCAGGCCAGTTCAGACTTATTTACGGAACAAAGGAACTGTCAAGAAAGGGATATGGGCAGCAAAAAATAGCATCTTATTTAAAAGTCCACCCTTTCCGGGTCAAACTTGCAGCAGGACAGGCAAAACATTTCAACGATAAACAGCTCGCCCACATCATCGAATTGTTGGCACAGGGAGATTACGAAATCAAAACAGGAAAAATCAAAAAAGAACTGATGATTGAAATGTTCCTATTTAAACTTCATGAAAAGAGTTTTACATGATTTACAATTAAAAAACCCACCCGGCTTTAAAGCCGGGTGGGTTTTTTAATTAGTTCGCTTTTTTCATAAGGCGAGACTTATGACGATCTGCAGCGTTTTTGTGGATAAGACCTTTTTGAGCTGCTTTGTCTAATTGACGTACCGCTTCTGTCACTAAATCTTTTGCGTTATCTGCGCTGTTTGCAGTCGCAGCTTCTGCTTTCTTGATTGCAGTACGCATTGTAGATTTTACAGCAGCGTTTTGAGCGTTACGCTCGTTGCTAGTTTTTACACGCTTGATAGCTGATTTAATGTTTGGCATTCCTGTCACCTCCTATAAAAGGATCGAGATTCTATGTGACTCGATTTAAATTCCTAAACAATAAGAACAAATGATATTTTATCAAACGAACTATGATATTGCAATACTCTGTCGTGAAATTAAACGAGTGAATGAACCTATACCAAAAAGGTAAACATAAAAAAATAGCAGATAAGATCTTGAAGCGGAGGTAGAGTTCAAATGAAAAATGAAGAAATCGATTACAGTAAATATTCCGTTCGTACCGATCTTGCCGTCGAAGCAAGGGAAATGGTGGTCAATGATCAAGCGGAGGATACATCATCTATTCAGGGAGTCATGATTAAAGAGAAAGAAGAAGATGGAGTGAAAGTTTCCCTCGTCACCGTCACACCTGAGGGAGAAGAAAAAATCGGGAAAAAACCCGGCAACTATTTAACCATCGAGGCCCATGGGATCCGCCAGGAAGATGCAGAGCTTCAACAAAAGGTCGAAAAGGTCTTTGCAAAAGAATTCAACCATTTTTTAATGGAAAATAAAATCAGTAAAAATGCAAGCTGTTTAATTGTAGGACTTGGAAACTGGAATGTGACGCCAGATTCGTTAGGTCCAAGAGTCTGTGAGGATATTATTGTCACGAGACATTTATTTGAACTGCATCCGGAGTCAGTGGAAGAGGGGTATCGACCGGTCAGTGCCCTTGTACCAGGTGTGATGGGTCTGACGGGTATCGAGACGAGCGATATCATTTTTGGTGTTGTGGAGAAATCCAAACCCGATTTTATTATCGCTATTGATGCACTGGCTTCCCGTTCCATTGAACGCGTCAATTCCACCATTCAGATTTCAGATACCGGTATACATCCGGGATCGGGTGTAGGGAACAAACGAAAAGGGCTGGACCAGGAGACGTTAGGTGTTCCGGTAATTGCCATCGGGGTTCCCACCGTACTGGATGCAGTAACGATTGTGAGTGATACGGTTGACTTTCTATTAAAGCATTTCGGGAAAGAGATGAGAGAAGGAGGGCGCCCGTCCAGATCCCTCGCACCGGCAGGACTAAGTTTCGGTGAGAGAAGGAAATTAACAGAGGAAGATCTTCCTGAAGAACAGCATCGTCAAACGTTTATGGGGATAGTTGGAACTCTGGAAGATCAGGAAAAACGAAAACTGATTCATGAAGTATTGACTCCCATCGGCCATAACTTGATGGTCACACCTAAAGAGGTGGATGTGTTCATGGAAGACATGGCAAATCTTATTGCAAGCGGGCTGAACGCTGCACTCCATGATGCGGTTGATCAGGAGAATACGGGGTATCAGACGAGATAGATTGCAGATGAAGGAAGCGCCTCAGGGACAGGAAAGGTCCTTGAGGCGTTTTTGGATTGCTGAATATGTGAGGCAGTGGTTTCAGATCTTGAACATACTGGCCCCTCAATCAGGTCGTGTTGAAAGAACGTGTACCTGATATAGGTTCATTTTCACTTACAGGCAAAAAGATGACGGGCTTCCTAATAATAATATGCTGCTGAACCTTTCAATAAGAGGTAAAAGGCTGGATTTTTAGCAGAAAGGGGTTACTCGCCATGAACATCGTCATTCCCTCTCTTGGAAACCCCACCCATATCACTATCCTTCAGCTATTGATCTTTAATTCAAATACTTCACCCATCTACCAAAATAATAGATTCTGCCGTTTAACTTTCATCCAAAAACCTCATACTGACTATTAAATATAGTTCTACCATCTCTATCAATGTCATACATTGTACTAGAGTAGATTGAAGGAAAGGGTGAGAGAATGAGGCCGTATAACTCGTCGAACTATGTAGTAGCGATTAATATGTCAACGATACTGAGAGGAATGTTGATCTTCGTTGTTGGTATGCTTGCCATTTTTTCTGTAACGGGCATCCTCACTTCCCTGAATCCTGAATACAGAATTACTTCGAATTCACTTAATGAAGCGGCATCCAATGTGAAGGGTGAGGCACTATATAAGATCCTGGCAATGGAAAACAGGTCATTCAATCAGATATTGACGGAAGAGGAACAGGCTTTACCCAGCTTGACCTCCATCTTCTTTCAAGTAGCTACCAATGTAAGCTTTGAAGATCCCCGCAGCTTATTGGGGAGAGAGCTTCCAGGGTTCTCCATTTTCGATGGAGAGATTCTGGTAGCTGGGGAAGGGACGGATTTCACGAATATGCCCATGGAATCCGTGCCACCCCCTGAAGCTCTTGAAGCAGGAAATGAAGCCCCCCTCAAAAACGTGGACGGACTTAAAGAACCCCATCAAAAAAGTGGAGATGTGTCCCCTCCTTTATCCACAGGGAATAAAAAAACGGTACACCTCTACTTTACCCATACCCGTGAATCCTATCTTCCCTATTTGTCTGGGGTCACAAATCCTGATTCAGCCATGCACTCAAAAATCAATGTCACCAAAGTGGGGGATATGGTGAAGAAGAACTTAGAGGACCTTGGAATCGGAACGAGCATTGATAAAACCGATGTGATTAAGAATTTAAACAATAAGGGGTTGGATTACTGGGCTGCTTATCAGGAGTCACGACCTTTGGTGCAGGCGGCCATGACGAGCAATAAAGACTTACTGTATCTTGTTGACATCCACCGGGATTCCCAGCGAAGGGCCATCACGACGGGAACCATCAACGGAAAGTCCTATGCTAAGCTTGCCTTTGTCGTTGGTGAAGAACATCCGAACTATGAGGCGAATTTAAAGGTGGCAAAGGAACTTCATACACTGCTGGAATCTAAATACAAAGGGATCTCAAGGGGAGTCATCGCCAAAAAGGGGAGCGGGACGAACGGGAAATTCAATCAAGATCTATCAGGTAACGCCATGTTATTGGAGTTTGGCGGAGTCGATAATACCTTCGAAGAATTGGAACGAACCGCCCAGGCCTTTGCAGACGTATTCGCTGATTATTATTGGAAGGCTGAGAAGGTGAATCACTCACCAGTCATTCCGGCTCTAAGTCAATAAAGAAAAGGATGAACGAATGATGATCAAATTCTTCTTTAAATGTGGACTGCTGCTGTCAGCACTATTTATCGGGGTCCTCCTGGGAATGCAATATGCCAACGAAGGGATTGTGGAAATGAAGGGGCACGAACCCCAAAAGTTCACTTCACCGGTAGGGGTGAGTCAGGACGATGAAGGAAATGTAGAAGCCTCATTCCTTGGCCATGAAGTAGAATCCAAATCTCTGAGCGAAAAGAAAGCCGAGTTGGAAGACATGAAAGCCTTTAATGTATTTTCTTCCATCGGGAAGGCATTGGCGAATACCATTGAAAGTATCACCAATGAAATAGTGAACTTTATCGCTTCGTTGATATAGTGGTGAGAGAAGATCGGGAATGGTTCCGGTCTTTTCTGTTTTGTGAAAATCGACAATTCCGTATAGCCCTTCAGTTTACATTGAATAATATATAGTCTACTGCTATAATTCAAAATAGTGTACATGTGTGGAAATAACAGGAGTTGAACGTATAATGAACCGTGAAGAGAAATTAGAAAGACAATCGAGAATTAGAAACTTTTCCATTATTGCTCATATAGATCATGGGAAATCTACCCTTGCCGATCGTATATTGGAGAAAACGAAAGCATTGACGGCACGTGAAATGAAAGAGCAATTACTAGATTCAATGGATCTTGAGAGAGAACGTGGAATCACCATCAAATTAAATTCAGTGCAATTAAAGTATCAGGCAAAGGATGGAGAGGAATATATCTTCCATCTGATTGATACACCGGGACACGTCGACTTTACATACGAAGTATCTCGCAGTTTAGCTGCTTGTGAAGGTGCCGTCCTTGTAGTGGATGCTGCTCAGGGGATTGAAGCACAAACATTGGCAAACGTCTATCTTGCACTAGATAATAACCTGGAGATCCTTCCAGTCATCAATAAAATCGATCTTCCTGCAGCCGATCCGGAAAGAGTTCGCCAGGAAGTGGAAGATGTCATCGGTCTGGATGCATCAGAAGCGGTCCTCGCTTCAGCTAAAGCGGGGATCGGGATTGAAGAGATCCTTGAACAGGTTGTTGAGAAGGTTCCAGCACCCGAGGGAGATCCCGATGCTCCATTAAAAGCCCTTATCTTTGACTCATTATATGATGCCTATCGAGGCGTTGTTGCCTACATCCGTGTGATGGAGGGGAGCGTCAAAGTAGGGGATAAGGTTCGAATGATGGCAACCGGGAAAGAATTTGAGGTAACAGAAATAGGAGTCTTCACTCCGAAAGCGACAGGCCAAAAAGAACTGACGGTCGGAGATGTTGGTTACTTAACGGCAGCGATCAAGAATGTCGGGGATACCCGAGTGGGTGATACGATCACCCTGGCGAAAAATCCTGCAGAGGAAGCATTGCCGGGTTATCGCCGACTGAATCCAATGGTTTATTGCGGATTATATCCAATTGATTCAAACCGATATAACGATCTGAGGGAAGCCCTGGAGAAGCTTGAATTGAACGACTCGGCACTTCAGTATGAGCCGGAAACATCTCAAGCACTCGGGTTTGGCTTCCGCTGTGGATTCCTTGGACTTCTTCATATGGAGATCATTCAGGAACGTATTGAACGCGAATTCAAGATTGACCTGATCACAACAGCACCAAGTGTTATTTATCATGTTAAATTGACAGATGGTGAAGAAGTGAAAGTGGATAATCCATCCATGATGCCAGATCCGCAAAAAGTGGATCATGTGGAAGAGCCTTACGTAAAAGCGACGATCATGGTTCCGAACGATTACGTCGGTGCCGTCATGGAGCTTTGCCAAGGGAAACGTGGTCATTTCATCGACATGCAGTATATGGATGATACACGTGTAAATATCATTTACGAAATCCCTCTCGCTGAAATCGTGTATGATTTCTTCGATCAACTGAAGTCCAACACAAAAGGGTATGCTTCCTTTGATTATGAGCTGATCGGATATAAAGAATCCAAGCTTGTGAAAATGGATATTCTTTTAAACGGTGAGAATGTGGATGCACTGAGCTTTATCGTTCACCGGGATTTTGCGTACGAACGAGGGAAGCTCATTGTAGAGAAGTTAAAGGAGCTCATTCCGAGACAACAATTCGAAGTTCCGGTCCAGGCAGCGATCGGACAGAAGATTGTTGCAAGGTCGACGATCAAGGCGATCCGGAAGAATGTATTGGCAAAATGTTACGGTGGGGATATCTCACGTAAACGTAAACTTCTTGATAAACAAAAAGAAGGTAAAAAGCGAATGAAATCCGTAGGGAATGTCGAAGTTCCTCAAGAAGCCTTCATGGCCGTCTTGAAAATGGACGATACGGACAAGAAGTAATAGTATGGACGATAAAGGGGGAAAGTGGCTTGTATGTGCAGGCACTGCTTACCCCCTTTTCTCTATGAATGCCCCTGAGGAGGGATAGATTTGGTAAGATCAGCGTATATTCATATACCTTTTTGTGAACATATTTGTCATTATTGTGATTTCAATAAAGTTTTTTTACAAGGACAGCCAGTGGATGGGTATCTACTAAGCTTAGAGAACGAAATCAAGCAGAGAGTCAGGTTGGATTCAGGGGATAAGCTGGATACCATCTTTGTGGGCGGCGGAACTCCTACCTCCCTAAACGCGAATCAGCTTGATACATTATGTGAAACGATCACCACCCACTTACCCTATGAACATGGTGAATTCACGTTTGAAGCAAACCCGGGCGATTTAACAGAAGACAAGCTCCGTGTCTTAAAAGATCACGGTGTGAATCGGTTGAGCTTCGGGGTCCAGTCATTCAATGATGAGCTCCTGAAAGGAATCGGCCGCACCCATAAAAGCCAAGATGTCTATACGTCAGTGGAAGCGGCTCAAAAAGTCGGGTTCTCAAATATCAGTATCGATTTAATCTACAGCCTGCCGAAGCAAACAGAGGAAGATTTTCAGGATACTTTGAAGAAAGCACTTGATCTCGACCTCCCTCATTACTCTGCGTACTCACTGATTGTGGAGCCTAAAACGGTCTTCTATAATCTGATGAGAAAAGGGAAGTTGTCCCTGCCTTCGCAAGATCAAGAGGCAGCCATGTACGAAATTTTAATTGAAACGATGGAGAAATACGGGATCAATCAATACGAAATCAGTAATTTTGCCAAACCTGGGTTTGAAAGCAAACACAACCTCGTGTATTGGGACAATAATGAATATTATGGTTTAGGAGCAGGAGCCCACGGATATATAAACGGGGTACGTTATTCCAATTACGGTCCACTAAAAAAATATATGGATCCCCTTGCAGAAGGCTCCCTGCCTACCATCCAAACCCATGAGGTAACGAAAGCCGAAATGATGGAAGAAGAAATGTTCCTTGGGTTGCGCAAGGTAGAGGGTGTAAGTCAATCGGTCTTCCGGGATAAATTCGGCTGTCGTATAGAATCGATCTTCGGTTCGTCCATAGAAGAGATGGAAAAGAGGAAGTTGATCACAGTAAGCGAAGAACGGGTCTCCCTTACGAAACAGGGACGCTTTTTAGGGAACGAAGTATTCCAATCTTTTCTGGGTGTAATCTAATATATTGACATCCCTTTTCTGATTTGATAATTTATTAATTAGATTTAGCACTCATCAGAAGAGAGTGCTAACAGGGGTGATGAATGTTGTTAACAGATCGACAACTTCTAATTCTTCAAGTCATTATTGATGATTTTATCCTATCAGCTCAGCCTGTAGGTTCCAGAAGCTTGTCCAAAAAGGATGAGATTTCATTCAGCTCAGCCACGATTCGTAATGAAATGGCTGATTTGGAGGACCTGGGTTTCATTGAAAAAACACATACTTCTTCAGGCCGGGTTCCTTCTGAGAAGGGTTATCGTTATTATGTGGATCACTTGCTTTCTCCTCAGAAGTTAAAGAAAAATGATGTTCATGCATTACGCTCCATCTTTACTGAGCGGATTTATGAACTGGAGAAAGTGGTCCAGAAGTCTGCGAAGATCTTATCCGAGCTGACAAATTACACGACAATCGTATTAGGACCCGATTTAAAGGAGAACAAGCTGAAAAAGATTCAACTGATTCCACTGAACAAGGATACAGCCATTGCCATCATCGTGACGGATAACGGACATGTTGAAAATAAACTGTTCCAGATCCCGCCTACAATGGATGCTGCCGAGCTCGAGAAGCTCGTGCTTATCTTAAATGACCGGTTAGCCGGTGTTCCGATCAGTGAATTGAATGATAAAATTTTCAAGGAAGTCGCTCTTCTGCTAAGGGAGCATATCCAGAACTATGATTTTATCCTGCACTCGATTACGGATTCCTTTAATCCATCGGTCACCGATAAGCTGTTCTTTGGAGGGAAAACCAATATACTTAATCAACCTGAGTTCAATGACGTCCACAAGGTCCGAATGCTCCTTGAAATGATAGAACAGGAAGAGAGCATCTACAACCTGATTCGTCCTTCCGCTACAGGATTGAATATTAAGATTGGGAAAGAAAATGATCATCTTGCCATGGAGAATTGCAGTCTTATAACCGCTACTTATTCGATTGGCAAAGAACAGTTAGGTTCCATTGCGATTATCGGGCCTACCCGGATGGAGTATTCCCGAGTGGTAAGTTTACTGAATTTCTTCTCAAATGATATGTCCAAGGTTCTTACGAAACTGTATCAAAGTGAAGATTAGTGGACATATTGTATAAAGGAAAATAAGGCCCGGAAGCCCTTATTAGCGCCTTCCGGTGTCTTCGAATGTTCGTACATTTTTAAGGAGGTGAATGTTATGTCTGAAGAAACGAAACAAAAACAGCAAGAAGCGAAAGAGGAAAACAGCGAGGTCGTTGAAGAAGTATTCGCTGAAGAGCCTCAAGTGGAAGAGCAGCAAGAGTCAGATGAGCTTTCACAACTGGAAGAAAAGCTGAATGATTCTGAAAACCGTTATCTTCGCCTAAGGGCAGATTTCGATAACTTCCGCCGTCGTGTAAATGTAGAGAGCGAAGCGAAGGAGAAATACCGTGCTCAGGGACTTATCACGGATATCCTGCCGGCACTTGATAATTTCGAGCGCGCTTTAAATATAGAAGCAGATAATGATCAGACGAAGACCCTGCTGCAAGGAATGGAAATGGTTCACAGAAGCATTGTGGAAGCCCTTAAGAAAGAGGGAGTAGAACCGATTGAAGCGGTAGGTCAAGAATTTGATCCCCATTTGCATCAAGCTGTCATGCAAATTGAAGATGAAAACTTCGAGAGCAATGTTGTAGTCGAGGAATTCCAGAAGGGCTACAAACTGAAAGACAGAGTAATCCGTCCTTCAATGGTGAAGGTCAATCAATAATAAAGACATTACATATACAAAATAGGGAGGTTTCTTACTATGAGTAAAATTATCGGTATTGACTTAGGTACTACTAACTCATGTGTATCAGTTCTTGAAGGTGGAGAGCCGAAGGTCATTGCAAATGCAGAAGGAAACCGCACGACTCCTTCAGTTGTTGCGTTTAAAAATGGAGAAAAACAAGTTGGGGAAGTAGCGAAGCGTCAAGCCATCACAAACCCTAACACAATCATTTCCGTGAAACGTCACATGGGGACAGATCACAAAGTAGAAGCTGAAGGGAAAGAATATACACCGCAAGAAATTTCAGCTATGATTCTTCAGCACTTAAAAGCATATGCAGAAGACTACCTAGGGGAAAAAGTAGAAAAAGCGGTCATCACAGTACCTGCTTACTTCAATGATGCTGAACGTCAAGCAACAAAAGATGCCGGTAAAATCGCAGGTCTTGAAGTTGAACGTATCATCAATGAGCCAACTGCTGCAGCGCTTGCATATGGCTTGGACAAAATGGATCAAGACCAAACAATCCTTGTCTATGACCTTGGTGGAGGTACCTTCGACGTATCCATCCTGGAACTGGGCGACGGTGTATTTGAAGTTCGTTCTACTGCCGGTGACAACCGTCTTGGTGGAGACGACTTTGACCAAGTGATCATCGATTACCTGGTAGCTGAATTCAAAAAAGAGAACGGAATTGACCTTTCTAAAGATAAAATGGCTCTACAACGTCTAAAAGATGCGGCAGAGAAAGCGAAGAAAGATCTTTCAGGAGTGACATCAACTCAAATCTCACTTCCTTTCATCACAGCCGGAGAAGCGGGGCCTCTTCACTTAGAAGTGACTCTTTCAAGAGCTAAATTCGATGAAATTTCTTCAGACCTTGTAGAACGTACAATGGGTCCAACTCGTCAGGCGATGAAAGATGCCGGTCTGTCTGCAAGTGAAATCGATAAGATCATCCTTGTTGGTGGATCGACTCGTATCCCTGCTGTACAAGAAGCAATCAGAAAAGAAACTGGTAAAGAGCCATCTAAGGGCGTAAATCCGGATGAAGTTGTAGCAATGGGTGCAGCGATCCAAGGTGGAGTCCTTACTGGTGACGTGAAAGATGTTGTCCTTCTTGACGTTACTCCACTATCACTTGGTATCGAAACAATGGGTGGCGTATCAACGAAGCTGATCGAGCGTAACACAACGATCCCAACATCTAAATCCCAAGTATTCTCAACTGCCGCTGATAATCAGACAGCTGTTGATATCCATGTACTTCAAGGTGAACGTCCCATGGCAGCTGATAACAAAACGCTTGGCCGTTTCCAATTAGCGGACATTCCACCGGCACCACGCGGAGTCCCACAAATCGAAGTGAAATTCGATATTGATAAGAACGGTATTGTGAATGTAAGTGCGAAAGACCTTGGAACAGGTAAAGAGCAAAACATCACAATCAAATCTTCAACTGGTCTTTCTGAAGATGAAGTAGAACGCATGGTGAAAGAAGCAGAAGAAAATGCCGAAGCAGATAAAAAGCGTAAAGAGGAAGTTGAACTTCGCAACGAAGCCGACCAACTTGTTTTCCAAACGGAAAAAACGTTAAAAGACCTTGAAGGCAAAGTAGAAGAAGATGAAGTGAAAAAAGCGGAAGATGCGAAAGCTGAACTGAAAGAAGCAATCGAGAAAGATGATTTAGATCTTATCCGCGAAAAGAAAGATGCATTACAGGAAATCGTTCAAAGCTTAACGATGAAGCTGTATGAGCAGGCTCAAGCGGAAGCTCAAGCTGCACAAGGTGCTGAGGGCGGAGCATCTAAAGAGGACGATGTAGTCGATGCTGAATATGAAGAGGTAAACGACGACAAGAAATAATAAAGTATGAAAGAAAAAGTCAAAGTCAGGGCGGTTCTTGGCTTTGACTTTTTCTATGATTGAAAGAGACCTGAGATGATGCTTTCATCCGATAGATAAAATCAATCGTAACGAATGTTGAGTTTTTATTGATAATAGGCGAAGCTCAATGTTAAAATAACCTTTATGCAAAGGATTCGGGAGTGGTGTTTTAATGAGTAAACGGGACTATTATGAGGTTCTTGGGGTCGGAAAAGACGCCTCAAAAGACGAAATGAAGAAAGCATACCGCAAGCTCTCTAAAAAATATCATCCGGATATTAATAAAGAAGCGGATGCAGATGAAAAGTTCAAAGAAATATCGGAAGCTTACGAAGTATTGAGTGATGATCAGAAACGGGCTCAATATGATCGCTTTGGTCATACAGATCCTAACCAAGGTTTCGGCGGAGGCGGAGACTTTGGCGGAGGCGGTTTCGGTGGTTTTGAAGATATCTTCAATACGTTCTTCGGTGGCGGCGGCGGCCGTAGAAGAGATCCGAATGCACCTAGACAAGGTGCCGATCTTCAGTATACGATGTCCCTGACATTTGAAGAAGCGGTATTCGGAAAAGAAACAGAGATCGAGATTCCGAGAGAAGAGGAATGTGACACTTGTCATGGCTCAGGTGCGAAGCCTGGAACCAAGGTTCATACATGTTCTCACTGTAACGGATCGGGTCAATTAAATGTGGAACAGAATACACCTTTCGGCCGCATTGTGAACAGACGCGTTTGTCACTACTGTAACGGTACGGGTAAACAAATTAAGGAGAAATGTTCTACTTGTGGCGGGGCAGGTAAAGTACAGAAGCGCCGTAAGATTTCAGTTAAGATCCCTGCTGGAATCGATGACGGGCAGCAGCTGCGTGTCACCGGGCAGGGCGAACCAGGAATAAATGGAGGACCGGCTGGAGACTTATACGTTGTGTTCCATGTCCGCTCACATGACTTCTTCGAGCGTAATGGAGATGACATTTATTGCGAAATGCCTGTGACGTTTGCACAAGCGGCATTGGGTGATGAAATCGAAGTCCCTACTCTGCATGGAAAAGTAAAGCTTAAAGTACCGGCAGGCACTCAAACCGGCACAAGATTCCGTTTGAAAGGTAAGGGAGTGCCGAACGTACGTGGATATGGTACAGGTGATCAGCACGTCCAGGTGAAGGTGGTAACCCCTTCTAAATTGACGGATAAGCAAAAGCAGTTACTAAGAGAATTTGCTGATATCAGCGGACAGGTGCCGGACGAACAGCATGAAAGTTTTTTTGATAAAGTAAAAAAAGCCTTTAAAGGCGAATAACTCAGAACGGAGTTGGTAGATCAATGAAATGGTCAGAAATTAGTATTCTTACTACGAATGAAGCAATTGAGCCGATTTCAAACATTCTTCATGAATCAGGAGCAAGCGGTGTGGTCATTGAAGACCCCGCGGAATTAATGAAGGAAAGAGAAGATATGTTTGGTGAGATCTACCAACTCAATCCTGATGATTACCCGGCTGAGGGTGTATTGGTGAAGGCATATTTACCTGTAAATAGTTTTCTCGGGGAAACAGTGGATGAAATTAAACAGGGGATCACGAACTTAGTCACCTATGATATCGACATTGGTGAAAACAAAGTGGAGATTTCCGAAGTGAATGAGGAAGAATGGGCAACGGCTTGGAAGAAATATTACCATCCCGTAAAAATTTCCGATAAGTTCACGATTGTTCCTACCTGGGAAGACTATACTCCTGTCCATAGTGATGAACTCATCATTGAATTGGATCCTGGCATGGCATTTGGAACAGGTACTCACCCTACAACGGTTATGTGTATCCAAGCACTTGAGCGGATCGTCAAAGAACAAGATTCGGTCATCGATGTGGGAACAGGTTCAGGTGTATTATCGATTGCTGCTGCACTGTTAGCAGCAGACAACGTAAGAGCGTATGACCTTGATGAAGTAGCTGTCCGTTCCGCCAGATTGAACGTGAAGCTGAATAAAGTCCAAGATGCTGTGACGGTTGAGGCGAATAATTTATTGAATGGCGTCAACGGGCAAGCCGATGTGATCGTAGCGAATATCCTGGCTGAAATTATTTTGCGCTTCACACAAGATGCCTTTGAACTAGTGAAACCGGGTGGGTACTTTATCACCTCTGGAATCATCCAGCCTAAGAAGCAGGAAGTACGTGATTCATTGGAATCCGCCGGCTTTAAGATCGAAGAAATCATGGTCATGGAGGACTGGGTGGCGATCATTGCCAGAAAACCTTTGTAATCTGAAAGTAAAAACAGTGGAGTTGAAGCTGAATGCAACGATATTTTATTGAAGACACATATCGAGAAAATGATCCGGTAATGATTACGGGAGACGACTACCATCATATGATCCGTGTCATGAGAATGAAGGAAGAAGATGAGGTATATGTCGTTTTCAAGGATCAGGCATCAGCGATTGCCCGTATTGAAACGATTTCCAGTGACGCAGTGGAGTTATCAATAGTAAAATGGGAAACATCGACGAAAGAATTGCCAATTAAAGTAACCATTGCGAGCGGACTGCCGAAAGGGGATAAATTGGAGTTGATTTTCCAAAAGGGAACCGAGCTTGGAGCCACTCAATTTATCCCTTTTAATGCCGATCGCTCCATTGTGAAATGGGACGAAAAGAAAGCAAAGAAAAAGGTAGAGCGCTGGGAGAAAATTGTCAAGGAAGCCGCGGAACAGTCTCACAGACTCCTTGTTCCCGAAGTATCTGCCCCCATTTCATTGAAACAATTAGTCCAAGAACAGTTTGATTATAAACTTATCGCATATGAAGAAGAGGCCAGAGCCGGAGAAAAAGGAAATCTTTCAAAGGTATTGTCAACGATCGATCATGGACAAAGTGTCCTGGTCGTATTCGGTCCTGAAGGTGGATTGACAGAAAAAGAAGTAGAGATGTGTAAGAGCGAAGGTTTTATCCCATGTGGGCTGGGCCCAAGAATCTTACGGACGGAGACTGCTCCATTGTATGTCCTCTCAGCCATCAGCTATCAATTAGAACTTATGAGGTGATTGTAATGCCATCAGTAGCGTTTCACACTCTTGGGTGTAAAGTGAACCACTACGAAACAGAAGCCATTTGGCAACTATTCAAAGAAGAAGGATATGAACGTGTAGAGTATGATTCAATCGCAGATGTATATGTCATCAACACGTGTACGGTAACGAATACAGGAGACAAGAAAAGCAGGCAGGTCATTCGTCGTGCCATTAGGAAAAATCCTGATGGGGTCATATGTGTAACAGGATGCTATGCCCAAACATCTCCTGCTGAAATCATGGCCATTCCCGGCGTTGATGTCGTGGTAGGAACACAAGATCGAAGAAAGATGCTTACGTACATCGAAGAATACAAACAAGAACGTCAACCGATCAATGGTGTCACCAACATTATGAAGAACCGTGTTTATGAAGAATTGGATGTCCCTGCCTTCACGGATCGTACTCGTGCTTCTCTTAAAATCCAGGAAGGCTGCAACAACTTCTGTACGTTCTGTATCATTCCGTGGGCCCGTGGGCTGATGAGATCCCGTAATCCGGAAGAGGTCATCAATCAAGCTCAACAGCTTGTAGATGCCGGATACAAAGAGATCGTCCTGACAGGCATCCACACTGGCGGATACGGTGAAGATATGAAAGACTACAACCTTGCTATGCTCCTTAAAGACCTGGAGCAAAAAGTCAAAGGTCTGAAGAGGATCAGGATTTCTTCCATCGAAGCCAGCCAGCTCACAGACGAAGTCATTGAAGTGATCGATCAATCCAACATCGTTGTAAGGCACCTGCATATTCCACTTCAATCGGGGTCCAACACAGTCCTTAAGAGAATGCGTAGAAAGTATACGATGGAATTCTTTGCAGAGCGTTTGGAAAAGCTTAAGAAGGCTCTTCCGGGACTTGCTGTTACATCAGATGTCATTGTCGGTTTCCCTGGCGAAACAGAAGAAGAATTCATGGAAACCTATAACTTCATCAATGAACATAAGTTCTCTGAATTGCATGTGTTCCCGTATTCGAAGCGGACTGGAACGCCTGCTGCACGCATGGACGACCAGATTGATGAAGATATCAAGAATGAACGTGTTCATCGTCTAATCGAACTTTCGAATCAATTAGCGAAAGAATATGCTTCCGGGTTCGAAAACGAAGTGCTGGAAGTAATACCTGAAGAGATTTATCAAGAAGATCTATATGTAGGATATACGGACAATTACCTGAAAGTGGTATTCCCTGCAACAGAGGATATGGTTGGGAAGCTTGTAAAAGTGAAAATCACCAAGGCAGGCTATCCGTTAAACGAAGGTCAATTTGTACGTGTCCTGGAAGAATCAGAAGAAAAAGCCGTGATCTAATGGAAGAAGGCACCTGAATGAAAAGGGTGTCTTTTTTTTATTTTTCTACAATAATACTTTGTAACCACTGTCTTTTTGGTGTAGAATCAAATTATCTATTGATTAGTGTAGAAGAAGGTTGTAAACTGTTATTGTTAATTAAATAAATGAAATAGGAATAGGTCTTTTTTTTAAATTGATAGTGCAAACGATTGCATTAAATGTAAGCGTTTGTATCTTACTATACTTTGATGAGGTGTTATGATGAAAAAAGCATGGCGTAAAGAAGCAGTAGGATATCAAATTTATCCAAGAAGTTTTCAAGATTCAAACGGTGATGGTATCGGCGATCTGCAAGGAGTCATCCAACGATTGGATTATATAAAAGAATTAGGCATCGATGTAATCTGGATTTGTCCGATGTATAAATCCCCAAATGATGATAATGGATATGACATCTCTGATTATCAGGATATCATGGAGGACTTCGGGACGATGGAAGATTTCGACCAACTTCTTAATGAAGTCCATAAGAGAGGGATGAAGCTGATCATCGACCTTGTACTTAACCATACGAGTGATGAACACCCTTGGTTCATCGAGTCCAAAAGTTCTAAAAACAGTCCTAAGCGGGACTGGTATATTTGGAGAGATGGAGTGAAAGGGAAAGAGCCGAATAACTGGGAGAGCATTTTTGGTGGATCTGCCTGGGAGTATGATGAAGAAACGGATCAATATTTCCTTCACGTATTCTCTACCAAGCAGCCGGATTTGAACTGGGAAAACGAAGAAGTCCGGGACGCCCTCTATGACACGGTTAACTGGTGGCTTGACAAGGGGATCGACGGATTTAGAATCGATGCCATCAGCCATATTAAGAAGCGCCCGGGTCTCCCTGATATGCCGAATCCGAAAAAGGAAAAGTACGTCTCTTCTTTCGATATGCATATGAACCAGAAAGGAATCCACACGTTCCTGCAAGAATTTAAAGATCGGACATATGGAAACTATGATGTCATGTCTGTTGGAGAAGCAAATGGTGTGAAAGCGGATGAAGCAGAACTATGGGTTGGAAAAGAAAACGGTAAGATGGATATGATCTTCCAATTTGAACATCTTGGTTTATGGGACGCTGAAACCAACCCCGACTTGGATATTGTGGAATTAAAGAAGGTACTGACACGCTGGCAAAAAGGACTTGAAGGCAACGGGTGGAATGCACTGTTCATTGAAAACCATGATAAGCCCCGCGTTGTTTCCACCTGGGGGAACGATGAAGAATATTGGAGAGAAAGCGCCACTGCCATGGCAACCATGTATTTCTTAATGCAGGGAACACCGTTCATTTATCAGGGTCAAGAAATCGGAATGACCAATGTTCAATTCCCATCCATTGAAGATTATGACGACATAGCAGTAAAGAACCTTTACCGTCTGAAGCGAGAAGAAGGGGTATCACATAAAGAAATCATGGAAATCATCTGGGCATCTTCCCGTGATAACAGCAGGACACCGATGCAATGGTCTGATGCTGAGAACAGCGGGTTTACAAATGGTACGCCGTGGATGAAAGTGAATCCAAACTATAAAACCATCAATGTTAAAGCACAGGAAAATGACGAAAACTCCATTCTGAATTTCTATAAGAAAATGATCCAACTAAAGAAGGATGAAAATGTTTTCACGTACGGAATCTATGACCTGCTACTTGAAAAAGACAAGCAAATCTATGCGTATACCCGTACTGGAGATGACCAATCCATGATTGTCATTACAAACCTCTCCACTAAAGAAGCCGTTTGTGACCTTGGTGAACTCACCGTTTCTTCTCAGAATCTTCTGTTGAACAACTATGTTGTGGACAGCCATAAAGAGGTAAGTACATTCACTCTTAAACCGTACGAGGCGAGAGTATATCGTTTACACTAATAGAAAGTGCACCCCCGAATAAAGTTCAGGGGGTGTTTTTATTTGTTCTTTTCGTAAAGTGTGCTGCTAGTTAAAAGAAGAAAATAGAAATGAATCACTCACGCCCCTGGGGAAACAGAGACCTCTCCGTGTAATCAACGAATACTCTCCTTATAGCGGCAGCAACGTTTTTGAAAAATACCTTAAGAAAAGAGATTGAAAAAATGAAAAGGTTTTCTTTTTTTGGAGATGCTAATAAGAAATACTCGTCTTTTTCTCTTTGATTTGTTATGATAGGAGAGGTACGGACAACTGCTAAAGGAGAGATAATGAATGACTAAGAATATTGCAAGTATGATTGATCATACTTTACTTAAACCAGAATCAACGAAAGACCAAGTAGAAGTACTTTGCCAGGAAGCGAAAGAATTCAAGTTTGCTTCTGTGTGCGTTAACCCGACATGGGTTCAATACTCAAGTGAATTATTAAGCGGTACTGAAGTAAAAGTGTGTACCGTAATCGGATTCCCGCTTGGAGCTTCTACCCCTGAAACGAAAGCATTCGAAACGAAAGATGCAATCGAAAAAGGTGCTACAGAAGTAGATATGGTCATCAATATCGGCGCACTAAAAAGCGGTGATCACGAGTTAGTGAAACGTGATATAGAAGCGGTTGTCGCAGCTTCTAAAGGAAAAGCACTTTCAAAGGTAATCATTGAGACGTGTCTCCTTACAGATGAAGAAAAAGTGAAAGCCTGTCAACTGGCTGTAGAAGCTGGAGCAGACTATGTAAAAACATCTACAGGCTTCTCAACAGGTGGGGCGACTGTAGAAGATATCGCTCTTATGAGAAAAACAGTGGGACCAGATATCGGTGTGAAAGCATCAGGTGGCGTTCGCTCTGCTGAAGATGCACAGGCAATGATCGACGCAGGAGCTACGCGCTTAGGAGCAAGCTCAGGTGTGAAAATTGTACAAGGTCTAACAAGTGACTCTGACTATTAATAAGAAAGATGCTGAACGGGGATGACCGTTCAGCTTTTTTTTGGTAGATGAATTCTTTCTATAAAACGGGCGAATCGATTGGCGAAAGGAAGAACAAGCACCGAGCATAAAAGATTGAATATGACACTGGCGTGAGCCAATTGCAAGTCCGGTTCACTTGCTAAAGCCTTCACCGACCATGCCAGTAATGGGATAAACGGAACAAAAAGGGCAACCCCGATCACGTTCAGCCATATGTGGGCGTAAGCCGTCAATTTTGCTTGTATACCACCACCGATACTTGCAATAAAAGCGGTAATGCAGGTTCCTACATTCGCTCCCAGCATAATGGTGATTCCAGCGTGCAGATCGATGGAACCAACAGCCAGAAATCCCATTGTCACTCCTGTCACCACAGTGCTGGATTGAATGATGGCCGTTAATACACAGCCGATTCCAAGAGCCAGCAGAACGTGCTCGTTTACCTCAACGATATATGCACGCAAGGATGGATGGGTCGTTAGAGGAGTAGCAAGCCACTGAATGGCGCGGATGGACGTAAAGATTAGTCCGAACCCGATACATATCATTCCCGTACTTCTGATAGATGGGGTGCGGGAAAAATACAGGATGCATCCAATGACCATGGAAGGGACGATAAGGTAATTCATGTCCATTGTGAACATCTCAAGGGTGAACGTCGTTCCAATATTTGAACCGAGCATGATTCCGATCGTCTGCCTGAAGGGTATCAAGCCCGATGAAGCAAGGCCGACAGTGAGGACCATTACGGCAGAGCTGCTGTGTATAAAGGCTGTCACAACGGTTCCCGTAAGGACACCCTTACCAGGGGTTTCCGTTAAATAATGAAGCCATTTCTTTATTTTCTGATTGGCAATATTAAAAAGCCCTGACCGCAGCCAAGTCATTCCAAGCAAAAAACATAGTATAAAAAAAATAAACGCGATGATATGTAGAATCATGAATATCCCCCCAAACCAGCAGGCTTTTTACAAATGTATGGGGGAAATGAGTGAGACATGCCTAATTACAGTAGTGATTTATGATAAATTGTTGACCTATTGCATATCATATATTATAATGGCAAAGTACATGGATTTCTTTACAAAGTAAAGAATTCATCCAAGAAAGACATACACTTTCTGTCCCCTTGTGACAATGATCCAAGGGCAAAGCCATAACCTATTGGTGAAGTAAAGGACGTTCGCTTAAGCTTGCGTCTTAAGAAATTGGTACAAACCATTTCTTGACTTGAACATGTAAGTGTAGTGTGTTCGGAGGGAGGGAAAGAGAGATGTCAAAAACAGTTGTTCGTAAAAACGAATCGCTTGAAGATGCTCTTCGTCGCTTCAAACGCTCAGTTTCTAAAACAGGAACTTTACAAGAGTTTAGAAAGCGCGAATTTTATGAAAAGCCAAGCGTAAAACGCAAAAAGAAATCAGAAGCTGCAAGAAAGCGTAAGTTCTAAGAGAGGGTGAAAGTATGAGTCTTCTCAATCGTTTAAATGATGATATGAAACAAGCGATGAAAAATAAAGAAAAAGAGAAGCTTTCTGTTATTCGTATGCTTAAGGCTTCACTTCAAAATGAAGCGATTAAACATGGGAAACAGGAACTCTCTGAAGACGAAGAGTTGACTGTCCTTTCTCGAGAAGTGAAGCAACGGAAAGACTCCCTCCAAGAATTTCAAAACGCTGGTCGTGACGACCTCGTTGAAAAAATTCAAACAGAACTGACTTACGTCGAAATATATATGCCAAAGCAGCTTTCAGAAGAAGAAGTCTCAGCCATTGTTCAAGAAACAGTAACTGAGGTAGGTGCTACTTCTAAAGCCGACATGGGCAAAGTGATGGGAGCAATCATGCCTAAATTAAAAGGGAAAGCCGATGGAGCTCTCGTCAACAAACTTGTTCTTCAACATCTATCATAAGATTAAAGAAACCGGGAAGCCCAATGGCTTTCCGGTTTTTTTATTTTTGGCAGGATACAGGCAATGGTGATGGAAAATAAGCAGGTGAAGGTTGAAAATATGTGCGGGGAAGTTGATAATGAAAGGAGGAGATGATCATAAAGTCCCCTTATCATCAACATACGTCACCTCATTTGATGATGATGGACCTTGTGCTGTGGTAGTCGCGCTTTTTGGAAACATTTTTAAAAAAGTTGAAACTATCTTAGCGGGTCATCCGTACATAGGGTATCAATGAATATTACCTGAAACGAGGGGGTTGCGTTGAAAAAAGGTTTACTTCTATTTTTCATGATGATTCTTGGATTAAGTTGTTTACAGCCCTTGTTGAGCTTCGCTGAGAATGAAAAGAACGTATACGTCATACCCATTCAAAAAGAAGTGGAGAAAGGACTGCATGCTTTTCTGGAGCGGGCAATAAGTGAGGCTGAAGAAAACAATGCTGAATTGATTATTTTTGATATCGATACACCTGGAGGTCTGGTGACGGCAGCCGGTGACATTGGTCAGCTACTTGACGGGGTGGAGACGAAGACGGTTGCCTTTGTCAATAATAATGCTTTATCGGCAGGTGCATTCATTTCCCTTCACGCAGATGAAATCTATATGGTTCCCAATGGTCAGATCGGTTCTGCCGCAGTGATTGATCAGGCAGGGAATGCCGCCGATAAGAAAGCTCAGAGCTACTGGCTTTCTGCCATGAAGAGTGCAGCTGAATCAAACGGCAGAGATCCTCAAGTGGCTTTGGCAATGGCTGATGAATCAGTGGTGATCGAGGAATTGGGGATTGAAAAAGGTGAATTACTGACCCTGGGTTCAAAGGAAGCGGAGCAGGTCGGCTATTCAGAAGGAACGGTCTCCAATTTGAATGCACTATATGAAACCCTTGGCGTAGAGAGAGCTTCCGTTGTAAATGTGGAAGAGACCTTCGCCGAGAAGCTGGCACGGTTTATTACCAATCCGGTCGTGGTGCCAATCCTTCTGTCGTTGGCGAGCCTCGGCCTGATCGTTGAGTTGTACTCACCTGGTTTTGGGATTGCCGGTTCTATCGGATTGATTTCCCTTGTATTATTCTTTTATGGACATTTAGTAGCTGGGCTTGCGGGATATGAAACCATCATTCTTTTCCTCATTGGGATTGCTCTTATCGTGGCGGAATTCTTCCTCCCTGGGGGCATTGCAGGGGGTCTTGGAATCGGTGCGATTCTCGCAAGTATTATTCTGGCAGGAGGCGATGTAGTGCAAATGGGAATTTCTCTTCTTATCGCTTTATTTATTGCCGTTGCTGCAATGATCATATTTGTAAAGGTGTTTGGTAAAAAAATGAAACTATTCAACAAAATCATCCTCAAAGATTCCACAAGTACCGAAAGTGGATATGTATCAAACATTAATCGATTGGAATTGATCGGTAAAGAAGGTGTAACGAAAACACCTTTACGGCCGTCTGGAACTGTAATTGTCGATGATGAAAGAATTGACGCCGTGACAGAGGGTGGATTCATTCAAGCCAATGAGAAAGTCAAGATCGTGAAAGTGGAAGGATCAAGGATTGTTGTAAGAGATATTTCATAATTATTCAGGAGGTAAAAGAATATGGTTATTGGACCAAGTACGATCTTATTGCTCGTCGCCATTGTGGTGGGAGTCATATTACTAGCCGTTTTATTTACATTTGTACCAGTCATGCTGTGGATTTCAGCGATTGCAGCGGGAGTGAGGATCAGTATCTTCACCCTGGTGGGGATGAGGTTGAGACGTGTCATCCCGAGTCGTGTCATCAACCCATTAATCAAAGCGCATAAAGCCGGAATCACGGTCACCATCAATCAGCTGGAAAGTCACTATTTAGCAGGAGGTAATGTTGACAGAGTGGTGAATGCATTGATTGCGGCCCACCGAGCGAATATCGAACTTACCTTTGAACGCTGTGCGGCGATCGACCTTGCAGGACGTGACGTACTTGAAGCGGTTCAGATGAGTGTTAATCCTAAAGTGATTGAAACACCTTTCATTGCGGGTGTGGCCATGGATGGGATTGAAGTGAAAGCGAAAGCACGTATTACGGTCCGTGCAAATATTGACCGACTGGTCGGGGGTGCCGGTGAAGAAACGATCGTTGCCCGTGTAGGGGAAGGGATTGTATCGACAATCGGTTCATCTGACAACCATAAGAAGGTTTTAGAAAATCCAGACCTGATCTCTCAGACGGTACTGTCAAAAGGTCTGGATGCAGGTACGGCATTTGAAATCCTCTCCATTGATATTGCGGATGTTGACATCGGCAAGAATATCGGGGCAGAACTCCAAACAGAACAAGCGGAAGCAGATAAGAACATTGCACAGGCTAAAGCTGAAGAAAGAAGAGCGATGGCTGTTGCGAATGAGCAGGAAATGAAAGCAAAAGTAGAGGAAATGCGGGCGAAGGTTGTGGAAGCAGAAGCCGAAGTACCACTTGCCATGGCTGAAGCATTGCGATCAGGGAATATCGGTGTGATGGACTATATGAACTTAAAGAATATCGATGCTGATACAGAAATGAGAGACTCAATCGGGAAACTAACCGGGGATAAACAGGATCCGAAGAACTCTAAAGATAAGTAATTTCCCCCTGTGAGAAAGGAGTTTTCTCCATGGAACCTATAATCATAGCGATACTGATCGGTCTCATTACGTCGATTTTCAATAAAGTGAAAGAGACTCCTCCAAATAAACCGGTAAGGCAAAAACCGATTCAATCGGAGTCCTCTTCCCCTGTCTCGACTCAGCCTGAACAGCAGGAAATAGAGAGAGAAAGATCGGCGAGGAGAGAGCCAAGAGAATTTAAAGAACCATTGAGAGAGGCTGCTTCATCGATTCAAACCAGATTTGAAGAAAAGAAAAAAGAAGCAGCGTCAGTGAGCCTGGAACAGAGAGAACGATACTCCCGTAGACTGGAAGCTCATCAAACAAGGGCTCAGAATATACGAAAGAGAGGTTCCTCCCTCTCCCTTGATTTTAAAAAGGAAGAGGATATCGTCAAGGGATTTATCTTTTCGGAGGTATTTGGACCTCCAAGATCAAAAAAACGGCACCATCAAAAATAAGAGTGATGAAACCCCTTTTCATTTCATAAATATGAGATGAAAGGGGGTTCTTTTTTTATGGCTAAAAGCTGGGTACAACAGATGAGAAAGTGGATGACACAAAAGATGGATCTACCTGAAGATGTCATGATGGACCTTCCTCGCGTCACTATGATTGGACAAATCCATATTTATATAGAAAACCATCGAGGTTTGTTGACCTTTACCGATCGAGAAGTAAGACTTCTATTAAAACAGGGTCAACTATTAATAAAAGGTGAGCAATTTGTCATCAAGATGATACTCCCTGAAGAAATTCTCCTGCAGGGAAAAATCGTTGAAGTGACCTATTTAGAACAATGAGGGGGGAATGATTTGAAGAATCAGTGGGTTACCTTTTTGAAGGGAAAGGTATTTGTAAAAATGGAAGGCAGGTTAATCGAAAGGGTCATTAATCAATTGCTCCGGTCAGGTATCATGATTTGGAATGTAAAGAGAGCGGGTACAGAGACCATCACATTTTATCTATCCTTAGAAGATGTACATAACTTCAGAAGAGCGGTTCGGACATCAGAGTGTAAAGTGACGTTTCTAAGGGGTCAAGGGATTCCCTTTCTCTTTAAGCGCTCCCTGAAGAATTCAGGGTTTATGATTGGTGGACTTGCTTTCTTCGTCATCGTGTTCCTGCTCTCCAACATGGTGTGGGATATCCAGATAAAGGGTGCGTCACCCCAAACAGAGCATAGTATTCGAAAAGAGCTCGATAAAATGGGGGTGTCCAGGGGACAAATGCAATTTTCCCTCCCTGATGTGGAAGATATTCAAAGGGAGCTATCGTTCAGGATGGACAATATCACGTGGGTAGGGGTGGAATTGCAAGGGACAACCTTCCAGTTTCAAGTGGTGGAAAAGAATGCTCCTGAGCCTCCTGAGACCTCAGGGCTTCAGCATATCGTCGCAAAAAAGAAAGCCATCATCACTCAGATGTTTGTAGAAGAGGGTGATCCTCAGGTGAACGTAAATGACTATGTAAGCGAAGGTCAGCTCCTGGTATCCGGATTGATCGGCCATGAAGACAATCCTAAAGGGGTGGCGGCCAAAGCGAAAATAATGGGGGAGACCTGGTACAAATCTTCAGTGGATCTGCCTTTGAAAACGCAATTTGTCGTGTTTAGCGGCAATGAAAAAAGGAAGCATTATGTAGGGGTCGGGTCATTTGCCATTCAAGTCTGGGGATTCGGTAAGAATGAATATAAACAATCGATTACGGAAGAGAATCAAAAGAATCTACGCTTCCTCAAATGGGATCTCCCTGTATATTATATGGATAGAAGCATAAAAGAAAAGGAAGATGTGGAAAGAACGTATACAAAATCAGAAGCTGTAAACGCCGCCAAAAAGCTTGCAAGGAGTAACTTGGAGTCTCAGTTACCGGAAGATGCGGAAATCACAGGTGAAAAAATTTTGCAAGAGAAGGTTGAGAATGGTAAAGTTAGGGTAACAATTCACTTTAAAGTATTAGAAGACATTGCGGTAGGACAACCAATTATTCAAGGAGACTAACGAATGCCAGATGAAATCTTAATGAAATTACAACTTGAAAACCCAAATGAAGCCATTGCTTTGTTCGGTGTTTCAGATTCTCACCTAAAATTGATAGAACAGGAATTAAACGTTTCGATTGTAACAAGAGGCGAAGAATTGCTGGTTTCAGGTAAGGAAGAAGATGTAAGTCTAGCTCTTGATGTTTCAGATCGACTCGTAGCAGTGATACGAAAGGGAATTAATATAGGCCAGAGAGATGTCCATTATGCATTGGAAATGGGCAAGCAAGGCACACTTGAATACTTTACAGACTTGTATAATGAAGAAATTACGAAAAATGCTAAAGGCAAACCCATCAGGGTCAAAACCCTGGGGCAACGTCAATACATCCAGGCCATCAAAAAACACGATATGGTGTTTGGGATCGGCCCTGCTGGTACAGGTAAAACGTATTTGGCTGTTGTGATGGCCGTGCATGCTCTAAAGAACAGTCAGGTGAAAAAAATCATCCTTACAAGACCGGCAGTGGAAGCAGGGGAGAGTCTCGGTTTCCTGCCGGGTGACTTGAAGGAAAAGGTTGACCCTTATCTGCGTCCCCTTTATGACGCGTTGCATGATGTCTTTGGTGCTGAGCATACAGCCCGGTTGATTGAAAGAGGGACCATTGAAATCGCTCCTCTTGCTTATATGAGAGGTCGCACACTGGATGACGCCTTTGTCATTCTTGATGAAGCCCAAAACACCACGAAAGCTCAGATGAAGATGTTCTTAACCAGACTTGGGTTTGATTCTAAGATGATCATCACGGGGGATCGCTCTCAAGTGGATCTGCCGAGAGGAAGCGAATCAGGGTTGATTTCTTCTGAAAGAATATTAAAAGATGTAAAAGGAGTATCGTTTATTTATCTTGATCAGGCGGATGTGGTCCGTCATCCGTTGGTTGCAAAAATAATCGATGCATATGAAACAATCGAAACGTAATAGGATATAGAGATTGATCCTTTGTATTCACCTAGCCTTCAGTAAGGTGACGCATGCAGGGATCAATCTTTTTTATTGGGTTAAACATAGATAATTACATTAAAAACTGTTATGATTTTACATAATTGCTAGATTGTTTTTTTCTCATTTTCCTGCTGGATTAAATCGTACATACATAACAGGGGGTTCTTTATGCAAACGCACCCATTTCTATTCAAAATAAGGAGCTTTCTTAGCTACCGACTATTTACCAATCTCTTATTTGTGTTGCTTGGCATCATTGTTTTCGGTGTCCTATATGGAAATGTAAAACCGAAAACCCTGGATATTAACCTGTATGAAGAAGCCCCTACAACGATAAGGGCTCCAAAGAAGTTCATCGATAAAGAGGCAACTGAGAAGAAGCAGCAAGAGGCGAAGGATGAAGTCGGGAACGTGTACACCCCTAAAGAAGGGGCGATCGACAACTCCATTTCCTTACTCCGTTCCCTCATTGAAAGTGTAAAAGAAGTAAAGAATGAATCTGCTCCTCAGAAGGCTGAATCAGAGGAACTTAAACCAACAGCCCAAGTGGATATCAATGAGCAGTTGAAGCTGCTTAAAGCAAAGCTACCTAAAGATAAAAATAACAATGTAACCAACCAATTGAATGACTCTGTATTAAAAATCCTCCTGCTGGCCACCGATGAAGATTTGGAGAGAGTGGAAACAATTGTTTCCACTCAAATGAAGATCATCATGCAAAACGGTGTAAAAGAAGAGGAATTGAGGGAAGCGAGGTTAAACTTAGAACAAAGGATCACAGACTATACGTTTATAGGCGAACTATCCAATGCCGCTGTTAAACTCGGGAACGTTGCTCTTGAGCCGACCTTATATTTCGATGCAGAGAAAACCGATGAATTAAAGAAGCTTGCCGTAGCCAATGTGCAATCGGTAGAAATCATTGAAGGAGGGGTCATTGTAGAAGATGGGGAGCTGATTACTCCAAAAGAATACAGAATCATGAAATCGTTAGGGATGGTCGAAAATACGTCCTCGTTTAAGCCGTATATTGGGCTCGCCCTTTTTGTACTCGTCGTGATCAGTTCACTGTATTATTTCTTCTACACTCTGGAAGTGACAGAAGAAAGGAAACAAAATTATCTTATCTTGACCAGCATTGTGTTCGTCATCTCGCTTTTGATCATGAAGATTGTAGGTTTGATCGAGCAACTGGATATCCATGATATTTCCTTTATTTTTCCAGCTGCTTTCACCGGGATGATCCTGCGGATATTATTGAATGAACGGATAGCCATGATGATGGTGTTCATTATGGCAGCTTGTTCGAGTATCGTCTATCATGACCGTTTCTCAGGTTCCATCGATATGGAGATTGCCATTTACACATTATTCAGTGGTGTATCAGGTATCTTGTTTCTCGTTAGTCGTAATCAGCGCTCGAATATACTCAGGGCGGGAATCTACGTCTCGTTGGTCAATATATTGATTCTGGCGTTTTTAGTTTTACTAAGCGGAACATCCTATTCCACCAGCGAGTATGTGTATTATCTGGTATTTGCACTGGTCTCAGGGATCAGTTCTTCCATCCTGACGATCGGATTCCTGCCCTTTTTCGAGGCCGGGTTCGGAATCCTTTCTTCCATGAGACTGGTGGAACTGTCCAGTCCAACTCAACCTTTATTAAAGAAGCTATTGACCGATGCTCCCGGCACTTATCACCACAGTGTCATGGTGGCAAACCTGGCAGAAGCTGCCTGTGAATCCATTGGGGCGAATGGCCTCCTGGCAAGAGTAGGGTGCTACTATCATGATGTCGGGAAGTCTAAAAGACCTCATTTCTTCATCGAAAATCAATTAAATATGGAAAATCCCCATGACAGGGTATCCCCTGAAACGAGTAGGGATGTCATCATCAGTCATACCTCGGATGGGGCAGAAATGCTAAGGAAACACAAGCTTCCAAAGGAGATTGTCGATATTGCCGAGCAGCATCATGGAACGACCTTGCTGAAATATTTCTATTATAAGGCAAAGGATCAAGGGAAAGATGTTAAGGAAGAAGAATATCGATACCCGGGTCCTAAACCCCAAACGAAAGAAGCTGCCATTATCAGCATCGCCGATAGTGTCGAGGCGGCTGTCAGATCGAAGAAATCACCTACACAAGGGGAGATTCAACAGCTTGTCCATTCCATCGTCCAAGACAGGCTTCAGGATGGTCAGTTTAACGAATGTGATATCTCTTTGAAACAATTAGAGACGGTTAAAAGGTCCCTATGTGAGACCTTAAATGGGATCTTTCATCCGAGAATTGAATATCCGGAACTAAAAGAAAAAGGAGAAGAAGAATGACATTATTGATCGACTTTATAGATGAAACAGAAAAAGTAACCGAAGAAGAAACAAATCTTGTGCAAACAATCCTGAACTTTGCAGCACAAAAGGAAGAAGTTGAAGATGACAGTGAAGTGTCGGTTACATTTGTAACGAATGAGAGAATCAGGGAAATCAATCGGGAATATCGTCATAAGGACCAGCCGACGGATGTCATTTCGTTTGCCCTTGAAGAATTGGGAGAGGATGAAGTCGAAATTATCGGTGCTCAACTTCCCCGGATTCTCGGAGATATCATCATTTCCATCGACAGGGCGAAAGAGCAGGCAGAAGAATACAATCATTCATTTTCCAGGGAACTGGGGTTTCTTGCTCTTCACGGATTCCTGCATTTACTAGGATATGATCATATGGAAGAGGAAGACGAAAAGAAGATGTTTCAGAGACAGAAGGATATCTTAGATGAATATGGACTCAAAAGGGAATAAATTCGGACTGTTCAGGTTCCTGAAATCCTTTGGATATGCAGCAGAAGGGATTAAATCTGTCTGGTCCTCCGAGCAGAATTTCAGAATCCACTCCTGTGTAGGGCTTGTTGTTTTCATCGCAGCGTATCTTCTTTCTGTTTCAGCGATGGAATGGATCGTCCTCGTCATCCTGGTGTTTGCAGTGCTTGCCCTGGAGACCATGAACACTGCGATTGAAAAGGCAGTCGATCTTTCTCAATCAGGCTACCATCCATTGGCGAAAGCGGCAAAGGATCTTGCTTCGGGAGCTGTTTTACTTTTTGCCGTCGGAACTGCCATTGTGGGGGGGATAATCTTTATCCCCAAGCTGCTTGAGCTCATTTTGACTCGTTGACGGGCTTAGAAAAGATGCGAATAGGTGAAAAATGGAGGCTGAAGGGAAGAAATTGCAGGATTTCTTCCCTTCAGCCTTTAATTCATTTGAAAACGTTCTTCTACTTGTATAGAATATATGAGCATAGGACAAAATCGATAAATAGTTTGAATTATCTAACTATTTTATTACAAAATGATAACAGCCCATTTTCTTTTGGTGAAGTTGTAGTAAAATGAATATGTAAGGTTAAAGGAGAGTTACACAATGAACGCAGAACAATTAATTCAAGAAGCCAAACTAGCTAGAGAAAAAGCATACGTACCTTATAGTAAATTTAAAGTTGGAGCTGCCCTTCTGTCAAAGGATGGCAAGGTTTATCACGGGTGCAATATTGAGAATGCAGCCTATAGTATGTGTAATTGTGCTGAAAGGACAGCTTTGTTCAAAGCATATTCCGAAGGCGATAAGGACTACTCGATGATCGCAGTCGTGGCGGACACAGCAAGACCTGTACCACCTTGTGGAGCATGCCGCCAAGTCATTTCAGAGCTATGCCCGAAAGAAATGAAAGTCGTGCTCACAAACCTTAAAGGCGATGTGGAAGAATTAACCGTTGCAGAACTATTACCAGGAGCTTTTTCACCGGAGGATTTAAATGAGTAATAATGGCACTAATACAGGATACAAATCAGGCTTTATCTCCATCATTGGACGACCTAACGTCGGGAAATCCACTTTCCTGAACAGGGTAATCGGTCAAAAGATTGCCATCATGAGTGATAAGCCTCAGACAACACGAAACAAAGTTCAAGGAGTATGTACGACGGATGACGCCCAGATGATCTTCATCGATACTCCGGGAATTCACAAACCGAAACATAAACTGGGAGACTTCATGATGAAGATTGCTCAGAACACTTTAAAAGAAGTGGATGTCATATTGTTTATGGTCAACGTGGAAGAGGGGATCGGAAAAGGGGACCACTTCATCATTGAGAAGTTGAAAGGGGTTAAGACGCCCGTATTCCTCATCTTGAATAAGATCGATCAAATCCACCCCGATGCGTTATTGCCCATGATCCAACAATACAATGACCTGTTTCCTTTCGCTGCTACGGTTCCGATTTCAGCTCTTGAAGGGAATAATGTGGAAAATCTTTTGCAAATCATCAAGGATCAATTACCAGAAGGGCCACAATTCTATCCGGCTGATCAGATAACGGACCATCCTGAACGTTTCATCGTTTCAGAACTCATCCGTGAAAAGGTTTTGCACCTTACTAGGGAAGAAATCCCTCACAGTATTGCAGTCGTGATCGATAAAATGGAACGTAAGCAGGATAAGGACCTTATCGATGTCATGGCGACCATCATTGTGGAGAGGGATTCCCAAAAAGGAATCATCATTGGAAAGCAGGGATCCATGCTTAAGGAAGTTGGAAAGCGCTCCCGTGTAGACATTGAGAACCTGTTGGGTACAAAGGTTTACTTGGAATTATGGGTCAAGGTCCAGAAGGATTGGAGAAACCGATCTGCCAACCTCCGTGACTTTGGATTCAGTGACGAAGAATATTGATTGACGAATTTACAATATTTAGACCACATTTTTTAAAGAGAAAATGCTCATTCTAATCACAAGAAAGCTTATGAAGTCTTGCTAGTTTAAATCCAGAAAGGTGGGTTTTTTATGTTAGACTTAACATGGAAATTTTTTTCGCAGACAGGTAGTATAGATACCTATTTACTTTTTAAGGAGCTAGAGAAGGAGTCGGTTGACGATCCCTATAGCTTTGAAGAAGAAACAGCGGAAGTTGATTTTCCTTTAACGTGATAAGTGTGTCATCACCCGGGTGGATGGAAGTCGGGAGGTGGCTGTATGCTACAGAAGTGTGAAGGAATCGTTATCAGAACGAATCATTACGGTGAGTCGAATAAAATTATTACCATATACACACGGGAATTTGGAAAGATCGGATTGATGGCTAGAGGGGCCAAAAAACCCAATAGCCGTCTATCCGCCATTTCACAATTGTTTACATACGGTTATTTCCTTTTCATTAAAGGAAGTGGGCTTGGTACCCTTCAACAGGGAGAGATGGTTGAGTCATTAAGACATGTAAGGGAAGACTTGTTTAAGACGGCTTATGCCACTTACATCGTGGATCTTCTCGATAAAGCGACGGAGGACCGTAAGCCGAACCCTTTTCTTTTTGAATTACTATATAAGACCATTCAATATTTAAATGAAGACCATGATCCTGAGATACTCATGCATATATTTGAAATGAAAATGCTGCCTGTATTGGGATTGTATCCTCATCTAAATGGATGTGCAGTGTGCGGGGAAGCGGACGGTGAATTTTCCTTTTCCTTTAAAGAAAATGGATTCATCTGTCATCGCTGCCTAAGTGAAGATCCTCATCATATGCCGATCTCACAAAGCACCGTGAAGCTTTTGAGGTTGTTTTACTATTTCGATATCAATCGATTGGGAAATATCTCGGTAAAAGATGAAACAAAACTTCAATTGAAGCGGGTAATCAGGACTTATTACGATGAAAATTCAGGTTTAACATTAAAATCCAGAAGGTTTTTAGACCAGATGGATAACCTAAAGGACTTATTCTAGTTTATTTTAGCTTTGCTGCTTGTGATTATATAAAAGGACCCATTCATTTTGTGGAATGGGTCCATTTTTTTATTTTCGTTCCTATAAGAGAATTTCTTAATGTGTGTTCACATTTTGACACAATAATCAGGGAAAGTGGCCGAAAAACGTAAATATAGACCAATAAAACTCGAAATGTACCATAACAAGCTCTTTCCGGCAGGGTCGTCTTATGCTTGTCGCCTCTGAACGAGCCGCCTCCGCTTTAGGATTCTGCCAGCTCCGGGGCTTAGAGGCTCGAGGTCATAAGTCAAGCATACCAAAAAGACAAAGAACGCCTTTCCGGTATGTTTGACTTATGCTTGTCGCCTCTGGGCAAAGCCCCTTTGCTTTAGGTTCTGCCAGCTCCGGCGGCTAGAGGCTCGAGGTCATAAGTCAACCCTGTCAAAAAGGCAAAGAGCGCCTTTCCGGCAGGGTCGTCTTATGCTTGTCGCCTCTTAACGAGCCGCCTCCGCTTTAGGTTCTGCCAGCTCCGGGGCTTAGAGGCTCGAGGTCATAAGTCAAACATACCAAAAAGGCAAAGAACGCCTTTCCGGTATGTTTGACTTATGCTTGTCGCCTCTGGGCAAAGCCCCTCCGCTTTAGGTTCTGCCAGCTCCGGCGGCTAGCCCCTCGAGGTCATATCTAAAAAATCCCTAAAGGCAAAAAGCGCCTTCAGGGATTTTCCAGATATGCTTGTCGGGGCTGAACGAGCCGCCTCCGCTTTAGGATTCTGCCAGCTCCGGCGGCTAGAGGCTCGAGGTCATAAGTCAACCCTGTCAAAAAGGCAAAGAGCGCCTTTCCGGCAGGGTCGTCTTATGCTTGTCGCCTCTGAACGAGCCGCCTCCGCTTTAGGGGTTTAAAACTTAATTTTTCCCTGTAAGAATGCTTTTACTTCGCTGATGGGCATTCTGACTTGGTCCATCGTGTCACGGTCACGTACGGTTACTTGACGGTCTTCTAGTGAGTCAAAGTCAAATGTGATACAGTATGGTGTACCGATTTCGTCCTGACGACGGTAGCGTTTTCCGATTGATGCCGTTTCGTCGAAGTCGATCATAAGATCTTGTGACAGTTCTTCATATACTTTGAATGCATCGTCAGACAGTTTTTTGGAGAGCGGCAGGACGGCTGCTTTAAACGGAGCCAGTGCCGGGTGAAAACGTAGCACTGTGCGTGAATCGTTTTCAAGCTCTTCTTCTTCGAAAGCATCGCAGAGGAATGCAAGAGTTACACGGTCTGCTCCCAGGGAAGGTTCGATACAGTATGGAACATATTTTTCATTTGTTTGTGGATCCATGTAGTGGAAGTCCTCATTTGAATGCTCCATATGACGCTTCAGGTCAAAGTCTGTGCGATCAGCCACGCCCCAAAGCTCTCCCCAGCCGAATGGGAACTTGTATTCTATATCCGTCGTCGCATTACTGTAGTGAGATAATTCATCTTGGTCATGATCGCGCAAGCGCATATTATCTTCACTCATACCAAGTGTTAATAACCAGTTTTTACAGAATTCACGCCAGTAAGAGAACCACTCCAGGTCTTCACCAGGTTTGCAGAAGAATTCCAGTTCCATTTGTTCGAATTCACGTGTTCTGAATGTGAAATTTCCAGGTGTAATTTCATTTCGGAAACTCTTTCCGACCTGTGCAATACCAAAAGGCATTTTCTTACGCATGGAACGCTGAACGTTTTTAAAGTTTACAAAGATTCCTTGTGCCGTTTCAGGGCGTAAATAGATTTCATTTGTAGAAGATTCCGTTACACCTTGGTGGGTTTTGAACATGAGATCAAATTGGCGGATATCGGTGAAATCGTGGCTTCCACAATCAGGACAGGCAATATCATGCTCTTTGATGATTTCTTCCATTTTATCGAAGGAAAGGCCGTCAACGATCATGTCGATTCCTTTTTCTTCAAGGGCATTCTCGATGATTTTATCAGCACGATGACGTGTTTTACATTGCTTACAGTCAATCATTGGATCGTTGAAGTTTCCAACGTGACCGGAAGCTACCCAGGTTTGGGGGTTCATTAGAATACTTGCATCAAGACCCACGTTATATGGGGATTCCTGAACGAATTTTTTCCACCAGGCTTTTTTAATATTGTTTTTTAGTTCTACACCTAACGGTCCGTAATCCCATGTGTTAGCGAGACCACCGTAAATTTCCGACCCAGGGAATACAAATCCCCGATGCTTGGCTAAATTCACTACTTTTTCCATTGACATAAAAGTCACTCCTTTTTCATCATATATGTAACTAAAATAAAAAAGCTCGTCCTTAGGCAAATAGCCTAGGGACGAGCTTGATACTCGCGGTTCCACCCTAGTTGATACACATGTTCATGCATACCCACTTTTACATGTAAAATAGCTCGGGATTGCCGTTTCCTTGCTTTCCAGGCTTTCACCATCCCTGGTCGCTTACGAGCAGCAAGTACTTATTGATCCTTCATAGCAATATTGGTTGTAAGATGAAGACATTTTATCATGATAAAGAAATAATTACAACAACTGATCAAGGTAAGTGAAAAGATTTGAAGTTTAAATCAAAAAAAGATACTCTGTGTTAAGTGAAATTTAAAATATAGTGTTGACACAAATGAATGATAATATGCTCTTTTCATTTTCTTTTAATAGTATATAATATTTCATATAAAGTATAACATAAATCCTTTGTCCGTTAGGTGGTGAGTAACAATCGAACTTAATAAGCGTCAAGAACATATCTTACAAATAGTGAAAGACAACGGACCCATTACTGGAGAACAAATTGCCGATCGATTAAACCTGACCAGAGCGACACTAAGGCCTGACTTGGCCATCTTAACCATGGCAGGCTACTTGGATGCCCGTCCAAGAGTGGGTTATTTCTATACAGGTAAAACCGGTACACAGCTATTGACAGAAAACCTGAACAAAATATATGTTAAAGATTATCAATCGATCCCTGTAGTGGTGAACGAAAATGTATCGGTCTATGATGCCATCGTCACAATGTTCCTTGAGGACGTTGGAACGTTGTTTGTTGTGGATACGAATACGTATTTAGTCGGGGTTCTTTCCCGGAAAGATCTTCTGAGAGCCAGCATCGGAAAGCAGGAACTCAGCACCCTTCCGGTGAATATCATTATGACACGTATGCCTAATATTACGGTCTGTGAGAAAGATGACCAGTTAATAGGCGTAGCCAAAGATTTGATTCATAAGCAAATTGATTCCGTTCCTGTGGTTAAGAAGACGGAAAAAGGCGACTTAGAGGTCATAGGAAGAATTACGAAGACCAATATTACGAAAGCATTTGTAGCATTAGCAGATGAATATTAGAAGGTGGTGAACGATCGTGAAAGAACCGATCATCTATGTTGTATCCGACTCGGTAGGTGAAACTGCCGAACTAGTCACAAAAGCTGCGATTAGCCAATTCAATGGTTCCAATACGGTCATTAAACGCTTTCCGTATGTAGAGGACTTAGAGCATATCGATGAAGTGATCTCCCTCGCAAAATTAAATCAGGGTCTCATTGTTTACACTCTCGTAAAACCGGATATGCGTGCATATATTAAGACAGAGGCGGAAAGGGAAGAATTATACGCCTTTGATATTATCGGTCCACTGATGGATAAATATCAATCAGCTTACGAAAAAAAGCCATTATTCGAGCCTGGTACTGTAAGGAAGCTTGATGATGATTACTTTAAGAAAGTAGAAGCGATAGAGTTTGCCGTAAAGTATGACGATGGAAGGGATCCACGGGGCATACTCAGGGCAGATATTGTATTGGTGGGTGTTTCCAGGACTTCGAAAACGCCATTGTCACAATACCTTGCACTGAAGAGGATCAAGGTTGCCAATGTCCCGCTGGTACCTGAAGTCGATCCACCTGAAGAATTGTTTATGGTTTCGCCTAAGAAGTGCTTCGGATTAAAAATCAGCCCCGAGAAGTTAAATACGATTCGTCGAGAAAGGTTGAAGTCCCTGGGTCTCAATGACCAGGCCAGTTATGCCAATATCAAGCGAATTGAAGATGAGTTGAAGTATTTCGAGAAGATTGCGGACCGGATTGGTTGTCACGTGATCGACGTAACCAATAAAGCTGTTGAAGAGACGGCCAATGTCATTACCAATATCTATCATCATTCAAACGATTAACGAAAAAGAATGATTCTGTCCTGTGTTAATGGGCTAGAATCATTCTTTTTTGGATCATAGTGATTTTTTGATAAGAAAGCTTACTTTTAATGAGTTTTTATAGTGGTCAAACTTGTCCGATTATACTATAATAAAAAATTGTGATAAAAATATTTAAAATAGGTTTAGACTAAACTCTTAAGGAATAAACTAATTATTGTGATATGTCAAGTCTCGTCTCAATTAAAATTCGACAATTTTAATCAATTCTCATGGAAAGTTCATAAAGAGAGAAGGAAAATACGGAGTGATGTAGAATAGTTAGTAAGAACGAACATAAGCCCACTGTATATGTAGATGCAGATGCTTGTCCTGTAAAACAGGAAATCATTAAAATCACAAGAGGTTATGGCTTTGAGGTTGTCTTTGTTGCTTCCCATGCCCATAGGAAAAACACGCCTGATCAAGGCAGATGGGTATATGTGGATAGTTCCAAAGAAGCGGCTGACCTGTACATTATGAATCATGTTCAGTCAGGAGATGTATTAATCACCCAGGATATTGGATTGGCGTCCCTGGTCTTACCAAAAAAAGTTTATGCCATCTCTCCCAGGGGAAAAGCCTACAGGGAAGAGAGTATAGTAACCGCACTGGATTATCGATACGTCGCAGCAAAAGAACGTCGAAAAGGAAATTATGGTAAAGGTCCCAAGCCTTTTACAAATGAAGACAGAGAAGCATTTTGTACTTCTTTCAATAAAATCTTGTCGGAAATTGCAGGAGAATCAGAATAAGTACAGAATGGATTAAAAGGGTAAATAAAACAGGTGATAAATCGTGTCTGAAAGAATCCCTGAAGATAAGTTGAATAAAATTTTATCGTCAACCGATATCGTAGATGTTGTCAGTGACTATGTACAACTAAAGAAGCAGGGACGCAATTATTTTGGTTTGTGTCCGTTTCATGGAGAGAACACTCCATCTTTTTCTGTTTCACCTGATAAACAGATCTTTCACTGCTTTGGATGTGGAGCTGGGGGGAATGCGTTTACGTTTCTAATGGATGTGGATGGCTTAACCTTCCTTGAAGCAGCGCAAAACCTCGGGTCCAGAGTTGGGGAAGAAATCTCCATTCAAACTTCTTCTTCAGAAAGGGAGCTCCCTCCCCAGGAAGATGAAAAGCAAATGATGGAGGCTCACGGGCTATTAAGTAAATTCTACCATCATCTCCTTTTAAATACAAAGGAGGGTCAGGAAGCTCTGGAATATTTACTCTCCAGGGGCTTTACAACTGAAAGCATTACAAAGTTTCAAATCGGTTGGTCACTTCCAAGCTGGGACTTCACGGTTAAATTCCTTCAAAAACGAGGCTATTCCCTTGAGTTGATGGAAGCTGCCGGCCTTCTCGTGAGAAGGGAACGAGATAACTCGTTCTTAGATCGCTTCAGGGGAAGAATCATGTTCCCCATTGTGGATACGAAAGGGAACACAGTCGCTTTTTCAGGAAGAAGCATCAATTCAGATGATGAACCGAAATACTTAAACAGTCCAGAAACGAAAATCTTTAATAAAAGCAGCATCCTTTACAATTATCACGGCGCACGATCAATGATTAGAAGAAAACAGCAGGCCATTCTGTTCGAAGGATTTGCCGACGTCATCTCAGCAAGTGAAGCCGAGGTGGAAAATGGGGTTGCCACAATGGGTACCTCGTTAACAGAACAGCAAATCGGGCTTCTTAAACGCTTAACAGATTCTATCGTCATTTGTTATGATGGCGATTCTGCTGGAGTGGAAGCGGCTTTCAGGGCCGGGAATCTCCTTAACAAACATCAATTGAACATTCGTGTGGCAACAATACCTGAGCAAATGGACCCTGATGACTACATTTCCAACTATGGCGCAGCAAAGTTTCAACAAGATGTAATAGGGGCCAGCTTAACGTTCATGGCATTTAAACTTCGATACTATAAGCTGAATAAAAACTTAAATGATGAAGGAGATCGCCTTAAGTATATAGAAGACATACTTAAGGAAATTACCCACCTCAGTAAGGCCGTTGAAAAGGATTATTATTTAAGGCATTTAGCCGATGAGTTCGATTTGTCTTTAGAAGCTCTTCAACAGCAGCTATCAGAACTCGAAGGTCCAGGTACACGGAAGTCTAAACCTTCTAAACAGATAGGTATGCAAGGGAATTTCACCAGGCAGACTCAGACTAAATTATTACCCGCATATCAAACGGCTGAGAGAAGATTGATTGCCTATATGCTGAAGGACCCTGCCATCGCTTATAAGGTTCAGGAGTGGCTTGCAGGTACTAACCTTAATATTGATGAACATCAGGCTATCATTACTTATTTATTGGGTTATTATGAAGAAGGTCTACCTCCAAGCTCAAGTGCTTTTATCGGGTATCTCCCTGATGAGAGACTTAGACGGATCGTCACGGACATTGAAATGATGTCTTTAAGCGAAGAATGTACCGATCAGGAATTACTGGACTATGTCAATCAGGTGTTAAAACATCAAAAGATGTTGAAGATAAGAGAAAAAGAAGTGGAAAGAAAAGAAGCAGAACGATTAAAGGATTATCGGAAAGAAGCACAAATAGCAATGGAAATCTTACAGCTACGTAAGTCTCTATAAAGTTTTGTAAGGAAGTTGGAAGGAGGGGAACAAATGGCTGAAAAGTCAGCGCGTTCCAAACAAATAGCGTCAGAATTAACTGTTGATCAGGTGAAAGAATTTTTAGTGAACCAAGGAAAGAAAAGAGGAGTTCTCACATACGAAGATATCGCCGATAAATTATCGGGGTTTGAGTTAGATTCCGATCAAATGGATGAATTTTACGAACAATTAGGTGAACAAAGTATCGAAATCATCAATGAGAATGATGAAGATGATGATCCAGGTGCCACAGAGTTAGAAAAAGAAGAGGAAGAAGAATTCAACCTTAATGACTTAAGTGTTCCTCCCGGAGTCAAGATCAATGACCCTGTCCGTATGTACCTGAAAGAAATTGGAAGAGTTGACCTTTTATCTGCAGAGGAAGAAATCAACCTTGCCAAGAGGATTGAAGAGGGCGATGAAGAAGCAAAGCGACGCCTTGCTGAAGCGAACCTTAGACTGGTTGTAAGTATTGCTAAGCGTTATGTTGGCCGTGGCATGTTATTTTTAGACCTTATTCAAGAAGGGAATATGGGTCTGATCAAAGCAGTGGAAAAGTTTGATTACCGTAAAGGATACAAGTTCAGTACGTATGCAACATGGTGGATTCGCCAGGCCATCACCCGTGCCATCGCAGACCAGGCGAGAACCATCCGTATCCCGGTTCATATGGTCGAAACCATCAACAAACTTATTCGTGTACAAAGACAGTTATTGCAGGATTTAGGTCGTGAACCGGCGCCGGAAGAAATTGCAGAAGAAATGGATCTGACACCTGAAAAGGTTCGGGAAATCCTTAAGATTGCACAAGAACCGGTTTCCCTTGAAACACCGATTGGTGAAGAAGATGATTCTCATCTGGGTGACTTCATTGAAGATGCAGAAGCACAATCTCCTTCAGAGCATGCCGCTTACGAACTTCTAAAAGAACAGCTTGAAGATGTATTGGATACGTTGACTGACCGTGAAGAAAATGTTCTTCGTCTCCGCTTTGGCCTTGATGATGGAAGAACACGTACACTCGAAGAAGTCGGTAAAGTCTTCGGGGTGACACGTGAGCGTATCCGTCAGATAGAAGCAAAAGCTCTTAGAAAGCTTCGTCATCCAAGCAGAAGCAAGCGATTAAAGGACTTTTTGGAATAGAATATGTTGCTGCCTCTATAGTACGTAGAGGTAGTTTTTTTTTGTCTAAAAAAAGGAGATTCAGCCTTCTTTGACGAAAGTACATAAAGGATTCAACAAATAAAGGTGTGACAACATTGAACACAGGAAAAGCTTCAAGAAAAGAAGTGATCGTAAATGAAATTCAACTTTGGAAGCAAACCAACATGCTTCCAGAGCATTATTGTGACTATCTCCTTGCATTATATACCGGTGGTGAGGGCATGGATCCGTATGTCAGGGAGGATAACAAAAGAACATTCATTCTCACAGACTTTTTGTTGTCCATCGGTGCGATAGCGATTTCATTATTTGTCATTTATTTTACTGAATTGTCAATCGTTTTGCAAACAACGATTTTGGCAAGTTTTGTCGTATTATTAGTAGGATTAGGAATTTATTATACTAGAAAACAAAAATCTCCCTTGCTCATCTACCTGGCTTCAGCATTTATATTTCTTCTGGTATCTATTGAAGCAACGGATGTGTTCATGAATGGACGTTCTACACCTATGTATATAACCTTGTTTTCGAATTGTTTACTGTGGGTGGGTGCCGGATTGAAATGGAAGTCGGCCTATTTTACTTTTTCAGGTGTGGCAGGAACGGTTCTTCTCCTTGTCTTTATATCACTATAACTTCTGAAAATTTAAAAGTTTTTTAAAGTTGAGAAAATTCACCATCACCTCTTATAATAAGGATGAGAGCGCATTCACAACGTGCGCTGACAATGTTTGAAAGCGCTATTATGGAGACGGAGACAAGGCTTTCAGTCATCAAGTTAAACAAGGGGGATAAGGATGAATTTCGACTTAACACAAGAACAGGCAATGATAAAAAAGACAATCAGGGAATTTGCTGATGAAGAGGTGGCTCCTGGAGCTTTAGACCGTGACCGTTCAAAGGAATTCCCAAAAGAAATTTTTAAGAAGCTTTCAGACCTGGGAATGATGGGGCTTCCGTTTCCCGAGGAATATGGAGGGGCAGGTGCCGATACGGTCAGCTTCGCCATCGTCACCGAAGAGCTTAGCCGTGCCTGTGCTTCAACCGGTATTACGTACTCTGCTCATATCTCACTGGGAGGAGCGCCCATCAACCTATTTGGTACTCATGAACAAAAAGAGGAGTACTTGACCCCCATCTGTACAGGGGAATCATTCGGTGCTTTCGGTCTGACTGAGCCCAATGCAGGTTCCGATGCAGGTGGAACCCAGACCACAGCTGAAGACAAGGGTGATAAATGGGTCATCAACGGAAATAAGTGTTATATAACCAATGCCAGTTATGCCAACCATCTGGCCTTGACCGCTATTACGGGGAGAAACAATGGAAATAAAGAAATCAGCGCAATCATCGTTCCAACCAGTGCCAAAGGCTTTTCGGTAATCGATAATTATGAAAAGATGGGACTTCATTCATCCAATACGACTGAGTTGGTTCTTGAAGATGTAGAAGTTCCAAAAGAAAATCTCTTAGGGAAGCAAGGGGAAGGATTCAAGCAGTTCCTGGTTACCCTGGACGGAGGCAGGATCGGTATCGGGGCCATGGCTGTCGGTGTTGCCCAGGCTGCATATGAGAAAGCACTGCAGTATTCGAAAGAAAGAAAGCAATTTGGCAAAACCTTATCACAATTTCAGGTTACTCAATTCAAACTCGCTGATATGGCGATGAAGATTGAACTCGCAAGGAATATGGTCCATAAAGCAGCGTGGTTGAAGGATCAAGGCAGGGCATTTTCCAAAGAAGCCTCCATGTGCAAGCTCTATGCATCTGAAATTAGCATGGAAGTCGCGGATGAAGCGATTCAGATTCATGGCGGATACGGGTACATGAAAGAATATCATGTTGAAAGATACTTAAGGGATGCAAAGCTTCTGGAAATCGGAGAGGGGACTTCAGAAGTCCAAAGGATGGTCATTTCAAGACTTATTGGGTGTCAGTAAAGTTGGCGATACAAAAAGACCTAAAAGAGCTCTATTCGTCCCCAAGAGGGGAGTAGGGCTCTTTACCTTTACATCCAAATGGATCATTTTCAACAGGAAATGTGTCTAATTTATGAGAAAGATGGAAAAATTAATTGATAGTACTTTTACTTTGTCGTTTTTTACAGTAAAATATAAAGTGTTGAAAAGAGCATTATTTTTTGGATGTTGTACATAAGGGAGGTTAAAAACATGAATCGTAATCCAATTATTCCATTTGTACTTATCATGGCCCTTGGAATTGGTCTTGTTTTCTTCTTATCTTTGGAGGGTCTTAACAACGCTGACGAAAAAGCGAAAGAAGAAGGCCACGGGGAAATGGAAGGTAAAGAAGGTGAACAAGCTTCCAGCGGAGAATTCGATCCGGAAGCTAAGTACAAAGAATCTTGTCTATCTTGTCATGGTGGAAACTATGAGGGAGGCGCCGGTCCTGCTCTTAAAGGAACAAAGCTTTCTAAAGATGAGATCAAGGACACTCTTAAAAACGGTAAAGGGATCATGCCTGGTGGTCTGGTAGCAGATGAAAATCTTGATGCTATGGCAGACTGGATCAAATCACTTAAATAATGAATGTTCGAAAAAGGTTCTTTGTCTTTTAGGCAAAGGACTTTTTTTATAGAGAAAAGTTGGTTAGAATGATTATCGTACATGCTTGACCCAATAATAATGATTAAAGGTGAATACATGAATATACAACAATTATCAAAACGACTCGAAACAGTTGTGTCTTACATACCTGAACATTCTAAAATCGCTGATATCGGTTCTGATCATGCCTATCTGCCATGCTATGCAGTCAATAAAGGCATTGCGTCCTCTGCCATTGCGGGAGAAGTAGTGGAAGGTCCCTTCCTTTCTGCCAAGAAGCAGGTTGAAGATGCTGAATTGACCCGAGAGGTAGAAGTAAGGTTTGGCAATGGCCTCGAGGTGATAGCTCCAGGGGAAGTGGATTGTATCACGATAGCCGGTATGGGGGGCGCCTTGATTGCTTCCATCTTAGAGGCAGGAAAAACAAAGCTGACCAATCACCCGAGGTTAATTCTGCAGCCGAATATAAGTGCCATTTCCATTCGAAGCTGGCTGATGGATAACGATTGGGACTTAATCGGGGAAGAAATCCTTGAAGAAGATGATAAGATATATGAAATACTGGTCGCTGAAAAAGGGAATCCTAAACTCCATTACTCAGAAGAGCTTGAAAAAGAGTTACTGCTTGGTCCTTTTTTGATGAAAGAGAGGAAAGCCCCATTTATAAAAAAATGGAATCGGGAGCTTAAGCAATGGAAGAATATCCTTGGAAATATGGAAAAGGCAGAAAAAACAGGTGCCCTGGAAGAACGAAAACGTGAACTTATTGAGAAAATCAAAATGGTGGAGGAGGTTCTGAACCCGTGAAGACTGTAAACGGTCATGAGATCATTCAACTGTTTGAGCAATTTTCACCCAAACATTTAGCAGAAGAAGGAGATCCCATCGGTCTTCAGATCGGTAAGCTGAATGAAAAAGTCGAAAATGTGATGATCACCCTTGATGTATTGGAGAATGTAGTGGATGAAGCCATTAAAAACAATGTGAAGTTAATCATTGCTCACCATCCACCTCTTTTTCGACCATTAAAGGCTTTGCATACAGACACGTATCAGGGACGCATGATTGAGAAATTAATCAAACATGATATAGCCGTATATGCGGCTCATACGAATCTAGATGTAGCCCAAGGGGGAGTGAACGACCTCCTGTCAGACAGGCTGAACTTGAAAGATACGTCAGTTCTTGTTCCCACCTATCGTGAAGAGCTGCGTAAGTTAGTAGTGTACGTGCCAAAAGAAGATGCAGGGCGGCTTCGGGAAGCCCTGGGCAATGCAGGAGCCGGAAGTATAGGGGATTATTCTCATTGCACCTTCTCAACCGAAGGGCAGGGGAGATTTCTTCCAGGAGAAGGTGCAAATCCCCATATTGGAAGGCAGGGGAGCATGGAAGAAGTGGAAGAAGAGAAGATAGAAACGGTGTATCCTCTTTCAATAGAGAAAAAAGTATTGAAAGCGATGTTTTCCCATCATCCTTATGAAGAGGTTGCCTTTGATATCTATTCCCTTAAAAATGAATCTCCTGCCTTAGGGTTAGGACGGATAGGGAAATTACAAAAGGACATGAGCCTGAAGGAATTTGCTTTATTCGTGAAAGAAACGTTTGGGATGGACGGGATCAGAGTCATTGGAGATGAGGAAGCCAGGGTCAGTAAAGTAGCGATTCTCGGAGGAGACGGAAATAAGTTTATCGGGAAGGCGAAGAGACAGGGTGCAGATGTCTTTGTCTCAGGCGATATCTATTACCACACTGCACACGATGCCATGATGATGGGGCTGAATGTTGTAGATGCAGGCCATCATATCGAAAAAGTCATGAAAGATGGAGTGGCTGGTTACCTCGCCAAGAAATGTTCTGAAAAAGGGTACATCGTCAATATTTTCGCGTCTAAATCAGACACAAATCCATTTACGTATATGTAAAAATGAAAGCCCCCTTGTAAATACCAAGGGGGCTTTCACTATCGTTATTTTGTTCCCATCTTTGCTTTCCTGACTTTTGGGAGAATTTTATTCAATGGAACATTACGCTCTCTTACCCAGGTAGACTCATCATTTGGATCAAATGCCTCCAGGAATTTGATCACTTCTTTTACGATCGGTGTCGGTGTCGAGGCACCGGCTGTTACGGCTACGATGGTGGCATCTTTGATCCATTCAATATCCAATTCGCTGATGTCAGAAATACGATGTGCAGGCGTACCTGCGATGTCCTTGGATACTTGTGCAAGCCGGTTGGAGTTATTGCTCTTTGGATCTCCAACGACGATGAGAACATCTGCATCTCCAGCTTGTTCGGCCACCGCTTCTTGACGAACCTGGGTAGCCAGGCAGATTTCTTTGTGAAGCTCTACATGGGGATACATTTCCTTAACTTTGTCCATCGTATCGAGTACATCCCATTGGCTCATGGTCGTTTGGTTTGTTACGATGATTTTATCGTTTTCAATCGAAAGCTTCTCAACATCTTCTGCTGTTTCAACAAGATGCACGATTTCAGGTGCCACACCTACGGCTCCTTCAGGCTCAGGATGTCCCTTTTTCCCGATATAGATCACGTCATAGCCCTCTGCTTCTTTTGCACGGATAAGGTCATGGGTTTTCGTGACGTCTGGGCATGTGGCATCGAGTGTGACAAGCCCTTTTTGTTTGGCTATTTCTTTCACTTCGGGAGAAACGCCGTGAGCAGTGAAAATGACGGTCCCTTCATGGACCTGCTCGATGATTTCTTTCCGGTTGCTGCCATCTAGAGTGATGATTCCATCTTCTTCAAAAGCGTCAGTCACATGTTTGTTGTGTACAATCATGCCTAAAATATAAATTGGACGAGGAAGCGATTTGTCTAATGCAGCATTCCTGGCAATGACCATGGCATCTACCACACCATAACAGTAGCCCCTCGGAGTGATCTTAATAATTTCCATCTATGAATATCCTCCTACATGAGAAAAGGTTTTGTATTCATTATAAAGGAGAACGGCCTTCATGACAAAGAGAACGGCATAAATAAGAATCTTTCCCCCCTTCATACCTGAAGAGAAGCTATGGATTTTATCCGATATCGTAAGCCAAGAAGTTGATCAGAGGGGCGGATGACCGTCTATTGGAGGTGAATGTATCTGCTCCTTTCTTTAAGAAAGGCAGAAAGAAATCCCTGACAGGTCATTCAGTACTGTTAGGGATCTGGGCTTTAGATATACAGTTTTGGTTTTGATTGTGATTCATGCTTTTTAGTTTCAGCTGCAACCACCGGATCACCGTTATCTGAGACTTCTGCCTTCTTTTTTTTCTTCTTTTTCTTCTTAGCCGTTGACTTGATTTCAGGAATTTCCATATCTTCTTCTTTTTCTTCACTTTGGACATCTTGATCAGAAGGGGAGGTTTCGTCGGGCATATCTTTTAAACCCCGATAAAGCTTCCAGAGTGCTGGGATGTTCTTGACCATAGGACCGTATTGTTGGAACATTGGTCCAAGTTGTTGAGCTGACTGAAGCACTTGCTGCGTGTTGGATAGAAAGGAATTCAGGTTCCCCGGGTTCATCAAGCTTTGGAGTATTCCGCCGGCTGCCTGGGGTGACCGCTCAAGTCCCCCTGTCCCTTGGGGAGAATCACCCCTGGAGAACTGCTCTAATAATCCTCCTGCGGGTTTTTGATTATCCCCTTTTTTAAGAAGCTTAGCTAATAATCCGCCTTTTCCTGGTCCCCTGTTTCTTCCCCTTTGATTCATTCCCAATTTGAACCCCTGATTCTGGCTTTGTCCCCCAAATTGAAACGGTGGTGGTTGTCTTTGTCCGAATCCAAAGTTATTTCCTCCAGATTGTTGCATTCCAAACCCATTCATGCCCCTTTGTTGTCTCATCCCGAAAGGATTTCTCATATCCTGGTTTCTCATTCTTCTGGGTGACATCATGACAGCCCCCTTTCATTCGAATAAATTTAGCGTCACTATAGAGTATGCAACAGCAGGAAAAAGGGTATTGATACAATATCATCTCAAATGAAGGTGAAATTCTCATAAAGAATTGTTAATAGCCTCCTGCATTGGAAAATAACCTCTGCCTTTATCTGACGTCTACCAACAAAGTTTATGAAATGAGCCGATTAAAATAAGTATGAACTAGATGTTTTATCAAAAAAATATTATAATGGTTAGATGTTCTTTAAATATGACGCTTACTAAACTGTTATGTTATGAAATATCACTACATAAAGTTCCGTAATTTTTATATAGATTTGTGGTGATGATGTGTTCGACATGGTATTCATCCCCATGACAGCGTAAATAAAAGGATATTTTGATAAAAGGAGATGCAAAGAATGAAAAAGAATTTATTCCTGCAATACGGATTCCAGTCCTTCATTAATGAAGCTGTTGAAGAACTGGGATTCTACGAACCAACAGAAATCCAGAAGAAGATGATTCCTTTGATTTTAAAAGGGCAAAGTGCCATAGGACAATCTCAGACCGGAACGGGAAAAACCCATTCATATCTGTTGCCGGCAATTGAAAAGGTGAGTGCGGACTCAGATCAGGTACAGGCCGTGATCACTGCACCTACAAGGGAGCTTGCTCAACAGATTTATCAAGAAGTCTTAAAGATCACTAAAAATAGTGAGATCGTTTCCCGTTGCTTTATTGGAGGTACGGACAAGCAGAGAACGATTGAAAAATTGAAAAATCAGCCTCATATCGTCGTCGGAACTCCTGGACGAATCAATGATTTAGTGAAAGACCAGGCTTTATTTGTTCATACAGCCGGACTGTTGGTCATCGATGAAGCAGATCTTATGCTGGATATGGGATTCATTGAAGATGTGGATCAAATTGCCGCGAAGATGCCCGAGAAACTGCAAATGCTTGTATTCTCTGCGACAATTCCAGAGAAGCTTAAGCCTTTCTTGAAGAAATATATGGAAAATCCACAATATGCGCATGTGGAGCCGGAGCAGCTATCCGCAAAGAACATTGAACACGTGATTGTTCCTCTGAAGAGCCGGGATAAAATCAATCTTCTATACAATATTTTAGTCGATATCAATCCCTATTTAGGAATCGTATTCACCAATACGAAACAAAAAGCGGATGAAGTGGCAGATGCACTGCTTGCTAAAGGGTTAAAGGTTGGCCGCATTCATGGAGACCTATCTCCGCGTGAACGTAAGAAAATGATGAAACAAATCAGAAATCTGGAATATCAGTACATCGTGGCGACTGATTTAGCAGCAAGAGGGATCGATATTGAAGGTGTAAGTCATGTTATCAACTTTGAACTGCCTCAAGATCTTGATTTCTATGTTCACCGGTCAGGGCGTACGGCTCGTGCCGGGAATAGCGGTATTGCCTTCACCATTTATACACCATCTGATGAAGATGCATTGAATCGCTTGGAGAAGCTGGGAATCAGCTTTTTCCACCGCGACATTAAAAGAGGGGAATGGTCTGATCTCCCTGCCCTGAACAAGCGTAAGAAGCGCCAGAAATCGAATGTTGATGAAATCGATGAAAAGGCGAAGTCCATGGTCCGTAAACCAAAAGCGGTCAAACCAGGGTATAAAAAGAAAATGAAATACAAAATGGATCAAATCAAGAAGCGGGAAAGAAGAATCAAAAATAGGAACAAATAAGTGTTTGCACGTGATTCATTTGTACACATTCGATACAATAGACAGAGATTTTCTTAGGAGTTGAGAAGAATGGTTAAAATTGGATCCCATGTTTCCATGAGTGGTAAAAAGATGTTATTGGCTTCAAGTGAAGAAGCCGTATCCTATGGGGCTAATACGTTTATGATCTATACAGGCGCACCCCAAAATACAAGAAGGAAAAAAATCGAAGACTTAAACATTGAAGCGGGTCTTCTTCACATGAAAGAAAATGGCATAGAGGACATCATCGTGCATGCCCCCTATATCATCAATATTGGTAATACAACGAACCCTGCTACCTTCGAATTGGGAGTCAATTTCCTTCGCTCGGAAATGGAGCGGACGGAAGCTCTTGGAGCAGGACAAATCGTCCTGCACCCAGGGGCACACGTAGGGGCAGGTGCAGATAAAGGCATCGAGAAGATCATTGAAGGGCTGAATGAGGTATTAACCAAAGATCATAAAGTCCAAATAGCATTGGAGACCATGGCAGGGAAGGGATCAGAATGTGGAAGGTCCTTTGAGGAATTAGCTCAGATCATCAATGGTGTAGAGCTGAATGACCGCCTGTCAGTTTGCTTCGATACTTGTCATACCCACGATGCAGGATACAATATTGTGGAAGACTTTGATGGAGTATTGGAGGAGTTCGATAAAATCGTAGGGATTGATCGATTAAAGGTTCTCCACATCAATGATAGTAAGAATGAACGGGGAGCTGGAAAGGACAGGCACGAGAATCTAGGATTCGGTCATATTGGTTTTAAAGCATTAAACTATATCGTGCATCATCCACAGCTGCAGGAGGTCCCTAAGATCTTGGAAACTCCTTATGTAGGGGAAGATAAGAAGAATAAGAAACCTCCTTATAAATTCGAAATTGACATGCTTCGTAATCAAACCTTTGATGAAGATGTTTTAACCAAAATTTTAAATCAGTAATGGGTGGAGGAGGTCATCCCTCAAGATGTGAGGTCGCCTCCTCTTTCTTTCCTATCTGATAAGTTGCAAGAAAAGTTGATTGATTTCCTTTGCCTTTGCAGGTCCGATCAGCCTGGCTAATTTTTTCACCAACCTGCTCCGCTGGCCATCATCAAATATATTGATGTTCTTTCCTTTAACGGTCGACACTATGCTTGTTGCCTGCTGGGACGTTAATGAAATGTTATATTGTTTTGCATACTTAAATAATTCTTCATTTGTGATATTGTTGATTTTGTGATTGATCACATTTTGTAATAACTTCATCTTTATCACTCCTCAACTGATACATATGTAACTCTCAATCAGATCGTGACATTTTTATGATAAAAACTTATAGAACTCTTTACTGCTTTATCACCGGGAAACCTATAAAGCTTCCAGTATATCACCCGGTTTTTAAGCTGGAGAGAGTGGCAGGTTAGAATATCATTCAAAAAAATAAAGTGAAAGGAATGGGATTGAGTATGAATCAAAGAGTACATAAGAAAGAAAGTCCTCTTCATTTTATTTATCGTTTGATCTTTATTTCAATAGGTGCAGCATTGGCTGCCGTATCCATCGAGTTGTTCCTTGTTCCGAATAATATCATCGACGGAGGGATCATTGGTATCTCACTGATCTTGAACTTTCTGATTTCTGATACCATTCCATTTTTAAATTTTTCTACGCTTTTAGTTTTGTTGAATCTTCCATTTATGTATTCAGGCTATAAACAAATCGGAAAAACATTTGTGGTTTCTTCTTTATTTGCCATTGTTGCCCTGGCTATAATTGAAAGCCTTCTTCATGATATCGATCCGTTTGTAACGGAAAAAATATTAGCGACCGTATTCGGAGGGCTGATTCTTGGAGTGGGGGTCGGCCTTGTCATCAGGCACGGCGGATCCCTCGATGGTACTGAAATTCTTGGAATTCTCCTCACCAAGAGGCTTCCATTCTCTGTAGGGGAATTTGTGATGTTCATGAACATCTTTATATTCGGATGGGCTGCGTTTGTGTTTGGTATTGAGGAAGCCATGTATTCTGTTATGACTTACTATATCGCGTTTAAAACAATTGACACGGTCATACAAGGTATGGACGAAACAAAGGCGGTAATCATCGTGTCTGATCATTATCTGGATGTGTCTGACGCAATCTTACAAAGGTTGGGGAGGGGCACGACCATGTTAAAAGGACGCGGGGGATATACAGATAATGATAAAGAGGTCATTTATGTCGTAGTCACGAGACTTGAAGTCACGAAGCTAAAATCGATTGTTTCCGATGTGGACCCTAACGCCTTTATCACAATCATGAGTACGCAGGAGACAAAAGGGGCAAGATTTAAATCGGCGATTCATTGATATCTTTAAAATGGACTGTTCACCCAGGTGGCAGTCCATTATTGTGAGGAAACGTTCTGATCGATTTACAATTGTTCATTCATCCTGTATACTACCCTATGTACTTTTAAATCGTAATGATTCTTATAAAGAGAGTTGATTAAAATGGATCATGCAAATCCAGTAATAAAAATAGAGAATGTTACCTTTCGTTATGAACGTGAAAGGGTACTTGAAAATATTAATCTCAGCATTCCAAGAGGTGCATTCCTTGGAATCGTGGGTCCGAACGGTTCAGGTAAATCGACATTACTGAAGCTTGTACTGGGCCTCCTGCATGCAAAGCAGGGGAACATCGAGCTTTTTGGAACCCCTCAGCATAAATTCAAACAATGGGATCGTATCGGATTTGTGTCCCAGAAGGCAAACAGCTTCAATACAGGATTTCCAGCCACGGTATATGAAGTGGTTGCAAGCGGACTCGCCAAAAAAGCTGGATTGTTCAGAAGGATCTCATCAAAATATAAACAGGATGTTCATAATGCCATCGAATCGGTTGGGATGGGGCCTTTTGCAAAGCGGAATATTGGGGAGTTATCAGGTGGTCAGCAGCAAAGGGTGTTTATTGCAAGAGCCCTTGTCAGCCAACCGGATATCTTAATACTTGATGAACCGACAGTGGGGGTGGACAGTCAAAATGTCCAGAATTTCTACGATATGTTGGAAAAATTAAACAAGGATCTAGGGATAACACTCGTCCTTGTCACCCATGATATCGGCTCGATTTCGAACAAGGTGACTCATGTCGCATGTTTGAATAAACATTTACATTTCCATGGCAAAACAGAAGAGTTTGAAAAGCTTAAAGAAAATGAGCTTTCCTCTTTTTATGGTCATGATGTACATTTTTTAAATCATGAGCATGAACATCATCATTCATGATCGATTGGAGGGAAGAACATGATACAAGCAATTTTTCAGTATGAATTTCTACAAAATGCTTTTCTTACGGGGATCCTCATTGGAATCATCGCACCATTATTAGGGGCATTCATCGTCGTCAGGAGGCTTTCATTGATTGCCGATGCCTTGAGTCACGTAACGTTATCAGGAATTGCTGCGAGCCTTTATTTAAGTAAAACGGTGCCTGTTTTCTCAGGACTGAACCCACTTTATTTCGGTATGGTTTTTTCTGTCATGGGGTCTTTGTTCATAGAACGTTTACGTATGTTGTATAAACATTATCAGGAACTGGCAATCCCTATCATCCTTTCCGGCGGGATCGGGATAGGGGTCATTTTCATTTCTCTCGCAGATGGATTTAATACGGATTTATTCAGTTATTTGTTTGGGAGCGTCAGCGCAGTCAGCAGAGGAGATTTATATTTAATCGGGGGAATCAGCGTGCTGGTCATCAGTGTGATCTTCCTCCTGTATAAAGAGTTGTTTCTTCTTTCGTTCGATGAAGATCACGCAAAGGCTTCTGGCATCCCTGCAAAGGCGATCCACTTCATCTTTATGGTCATGGTCGCACTGGTGATTGCCGCATCTATGCGTGTCGTCGGAATCCTCCTCGTATCATCTCTTATGACGCTGCCGGTGGCTGCAAGTATCAGGATTGCCAATGGCTTTAAACAAACCATCGCTTTCTCCGTGTTATTTGGTGAAATTTCGGTTATAGTCGGCCTAATCAGTGCCTTCTATTTGAACCTTGCCCCAGGCGGGACGATTGTCATGACAGCGATATTGATCCTTCTTATTACCATTATGATGAAGAAAATAAGAATGAGCCATTCTTCTAAAGTTGAGGTGTAGAAAGTGAATGTTACGGAAGCACTGGACCTGTTAAAATCAAAAGGATATAAGCATACAGGAAAGCGGGAGCAGTTACTTGAGTTATTTTCTAGCTCCAATAAATATCTGACGGCAAGGGATGTCCTCGAAAATATGAAACCTGATTACCCTGGTCTCAGTTTCGATACGATTTATCGAAATTTAAGCTTGTTTGTTGAACTTGGAATTTTGGAAGAGACAGAACTATCAAGTGAAAGGCATTTCAGATTTACGTGCGAAAGTCATCACCATCATCACCACTTCATTTGTATGGGATGTGGAAAAACGAAGGAGATTCACACCTGTCCCATGGAAGCATTAAAAGAGAATTTAACCGATACAGGATATGATATTTCCGGTCATAAATTTGAGATTTACGGTAAATGTCCCCAGTGTCAGTAAAGAGATCCTTTTTGGGGGTCTCTTTTGTTTTTTAAAAAACAGCGTTTAATCAAGTGGAAAAGAGGGGAAAAAGGGAATAGGAATGTTATTGAATCGCTTAGGAGAGAGATAGCCATGGATACTGTCCCATTTACTCACTGCCCGACAAATAAAAAAAATTGTGTTAGCACAATCGACCTCACCTCATATCACCGGATCGCTCCAATTCCTTTCAGCGGGAACGCAGAAGATACGAAAGAAAGGATTCGAAAAGCCCTTAATGAACTCAATGGAGCAGAGATCAAGGAAGAAAAGTCACATTACTTACATGCGGTTTTTACTTCAAAGTGGATGAAATTCAAGGATGACCTGGAACTCTATATTGATGAAAAGACCCATCTCCTTCATATAAAGTCAGGTTCACGACTTGGCTATTATGATTTCAAAGTCAATCGGAAGCGGGTTGAACAATTTAAAGAGAAATTTAACAACCAGTAGTAAAAGCCCCTGAATGGAGGGGCTTTTTTCTATGATTGCTTATGAATCCATTGTTTAACCCATTTATCTGCTTCATTCCAGTCATTTATACGGACAACACCGTCAGGAATCGGCTTTTGATTGTAGGGTGTGTTGAATAACAGTACTGGGATGGACAGTTCTTCAGAAATCGCTACAGCATTATCGTGCTTATCTTCAAAAAAGATATCCACTGCATGTTTTTTGGCAGTTGCGATCTTATCATGAGAACCGATTAACTCGATGTGATGATACATGAGATCCTGCACATTGAACCAGTCCTTGGTCACTTCTATGAGATCTGATCTTCTTGCACTGATAAAATAAAGCTCGTGTTCTTCCTTCCACTGGTCCAAAATTTTCTTTGCGCCTGGAGCAATCGGAGAGTCCCTGTAGATGACAGGTTCTGCCTGTTTGAACCATTTACCGAAGGTTTGAGGGGAGATATCCAGGACTTCCGTCAATTCGTATTGGGTAATATCTTGTAGGGTTAACTTTAAATTAAAATGATCATTTATGTGAGGCAGTAATGATTCAGGTGATGTAACTGTCCCGTCAATATCGATTCCAAAGCGTTTCATTCTTTATCATGCTCCTCTTTATTAAAAACTCCCTCAATTTTATCACAATCCTTACGTGTAGATAAACGAAGATTAAAAAGCTTTTAGACGATGTCACGTTTCTCCGCAGGATAATAAGATTTAGGGAGACTCGGAATCTGCAGTCTAAACACCGCTTTACGGGTAAACAGCACTAACAAAAATGACAAACATTAGCATAGTAAAATAAACGAACTGACACACAATAAGAATGCTCCCAAACACAGAAAGTGAGGGATTGCTGTATGGGTGAAGAACGACGCGAGCGAGAATTGAACAGCGTTGATCGAAATCTACAAGATATCGACGTGTATTACGACAATCCGGAAACAGATGTGAGCAGGGAATATCGTGAAGAATCAGCAGCTGAAATAGCTGCTCCAATGAATATCAGCCGCGACTTTGAAGAAGATGCTGCAGAAGATACGACAACATCCGGTCGTGTGTTAGGTTACTCGGCACTTGCCCTTTCCATTCTTTCCTTATTTATTCTCCCGGTGATCATGGGAGCGGCAGGGATTGTGTTGGGATTTGTGGCCAGAAGACGTGGAGCAGAAATGCTCGGTGCCTGGGCAATCGGAATTGGGGCCGTATCGATAATCGTCGGATTATTTGTACTGCCGTTCTTTTAAAATAACGCTTTTTCTTGAAATTGGGAGCATTTCAAGAGATGAAAAAAAGAGGACTGATATCCATCAGTCCTCTTTTTAATGCCTTATACTTCCTGTTCTTTTTTCTCTGCTTCCTGCTTGGCAAAATATTCTTCTGCAATCTTGTCGATTTCCTTCTTCAGTTCTTCGACCATCGTCTCTTCGGGGACTTTACGGACCGTCTTTCCTTTTCGGAACAATAGTCCTTCTCCGCGGGCCCCGGCAATACCTATATCAGCTTCCCTGGCTTCACCTGGACCGTTTACTGCACATCCAAGAACTGCGACTTTGATGGGGGCTTTTATGGTGGAAATATATTCTTCCACCTCATTGGCAATGGAAATCAAATCAATCTCGATACGGCCGCATGTGGGACATGAGATCAAAGTAGCTGCATTTGAAGCTAATCCAAACGATTTCAAGAGCTCTCTGGCTACTTTAACTTCTTCTACAGGATCGGCACTCAAGGAAATGCGCAGGGTATTTCCGATACCGAGACTTAGAATCGCTCCGAGACCTGCAGCACTCTTAACGGTTCCTGCAAACAGTGTACCTGATTCGGTGATTCCAAGGTGTAGGGGATAGTCGAATGCTTTCGCCGCTTTCGTATATGCTTCGATGGCTAAATTCACATCAGATGCCTTCATGGACACGATGATGTCATGAAAGTCAAGGTCCTCAAGTATCTTAATGTGATGGAGGGCACTTTCCACCATGCCGTCAGCTGTCGGATAACCGTATTTTTCCAGTATCTTTCTTTCAAGGCTTCCGGCATTCACCCCGATACGGATAGGGATGCCTTTTTCTTTTGCTGCTTTGACGACAGCCTCCACTTTTTCACGGCGGCCAATATTCCCCGGATTGATCCTGATCTTATCGGCACCACCTTCAATGGCTTTTAAAGCTAGTTTATAGTCAAAATGTATATCGACAACAAGTGGAATATTGATTTGCTTCTTGATTTCAGCAATCGCGTCTGCAGCACGTTCGTCTGGACAAGCTACCCGAACAACCTGACATCCTGCTTCTTCTAGACGGTGAATCTCTTTAACCGTCGCTTCAACATCATGTGTCTTTGTAGTGGTCATACTTTGGATAACGAGTTCATTGTTACCGCCAATCGTTAAATCTCCGACTTTGACCGGGCGTGTTTTTGAACGATGTATAATTTCACTCAAGTGTAATTCGCTCCTTTAGAAAGGTTCTAAAAACTTTCGTAATAAGTAATACGAAGCTATTGTAACAGTGTTTTGTGTGAAATGACAAGAAATAGGCGGTTTTTTTTGAAGGGGTGGTCATTGGTAATTCGGTATCTTGTATATCTTCCCAATTTGAATCTTCGCTGGGGGCACATCATTTAATTCTTCAAAATCTGTGATCACACGTTCAATGGAGACAGGAAGCGAACCATCTAGAAGGTCTTCTGTAAGACTCAGGACAGTATCTCCCGGCTTGATTTCCATTTCCACATAAGGGATGGAAGAAGGGTCCTCTACTGTATGAGGTTCTCTTGATGGGGCGGGTTTCTGATCGTTTTGGATTGGCGGCGCTGTGGTGACTGCTGCATCATGATAAAGAAGTCTTAATGTTCCCTTATACAAGTCATAGTAAACACTGTACAGAAGAATGATGACACCAAAGAATACCGCCATTCTTTTCATACTATTCTTACCTCCCGTTATAAATAGGATGTGAACTGTGAAGGGACGACAAATCCTGAATTTCTTCCAATGAATGTTCTTATTTTCACTATTTATGTACGACAAGTGACATTTGCCTATTTTTAGTATTCGGCATTCTCCTCGTCCTTTCCTACCCATATGGGAATTCCTTTCGAATCGTCTTTGGGCAGAACAGACGATGTTGGACTTTTTTTCATTTCAGTAGGCGTCCTAGTGAATGGTACGGGGGACTTTATCCCTAAATTTTGATAAATCTTTACAATGGCTTTACATTCCCTTCATCTTTCTTTGGGAAAATGATGATTGGAATGATTAGGGAAGGGTGTATAATTTTGTCGAAAGTACAAAGCCTTAAACAAGATTTTCTCCGTGGTGCGAAAAAGGTACGAAAGGTGAAAAGGATGTATCCTTTTGCCAAGAGCTTGTCATTAAAAAACCGATTACTGTTCATCATCCTATTTCTTGTTGCCATAACCGGCTCTACAATCGGAGGGCTTACCTATAACATGTCAAAACAGGCCACCATCCATCTGATGGAACAGCGGTTGGACCGGGAAGTGACATCGATGAGTGATATTGCCCAAAGCATGATGCTCACTTATGTAGGGAAGCAGGAGCAGTTTGAGAAAGAATTGAACGGAGTCATCAAGAAACAGGATACTGCATTGATTCAGGATAATATTGGAGCACAATTTTATCTTGTTAAAGATGGCGGTGTTGTTCCATTTTCAGTAAGTTCAAGTTCAAATTTGCCATTCGATAAGCATGTGATTGACAGGATCCAATCCCTTAAAAAAGGGACGATCCAAACAACCATTCAGGGAGAGAGGTATACGCTGGCATTCCATTCAATCCAAGAACTACAAGGTGTTTACCTGATTGTGGTCCCTCAGGATGAATATATGCAGGACATCCAATCAATAGCTACCTTTACGGTGGTTATGATCGTTCTTAGTGTTGGAATTGCCTTTGTGATTGTCTTATTGTTTGTGAACAGGCTGACATCTCCCATCGCACAGCTTCGTGAATCAATGAAGAAAATAAGGGAAGGGGATCTCGCTGCCACTGTATCCGTAGAAACGACCCTGCCGGAAATCGTTTCACTCCAAAAAAGTTTTGACTCCATGATTTTAAAAATGAAACAATTGATCCATAATATCCATCAGACAACCGACAGCTTAGCATCGACGGGGACACAGCTTCAAACGTCTTCCTCGGAACTATTGAAAGAGAATGAGGAAATGGTGGAAACGGTCAGGATGGTAAAGGTAGGGGCTGAGCAAACGGCAGGTTCATCCGAAGTAAGTGTCAACCATTTTCAAGAAATGAATATGGTAGTTAAATCCATTTTCACAAAGATGAATTTCGTTTTTGAGAAAACAAAGGATATGAATGAATCGGCGGGAGACGGTGAGTATAAAGTGGATAAAATGGTCGAGGGTTTAAACCGGGTATCCAGTGACTTCAAGGAGATGAAGAAGATCATTCAGGATGTTCATCACCAATCATCCTCCATCGTTACCGTTATTTCACTAATCAATCAAATTGCTGAACAAACGAAACTTCTTGCCCTCAATGCAACCATTGAAGCCGCAAGGGCAGGAGAAGCCGGCCGTGGTTTTGCCGTTGTAGCCAATGAAGTAAAGAAACTGGCAAATCAATCATCAGACGCTACGAAAAATATCAGTGAAACGATACATAAAATGCAGTCAATCTCTTTCAACGCTTCCAATCAATTCGACGAGTTTTTCGAGGAGTTCCAACATTTCGTTTTAGAAGCAACAGATACCAGGGATTCATTCGATCTGTTAAAGAATGAAATAGATGATGTCAGCGGGGATTTGCAGAATATGAAAACGGACTTAGGATACTTGGAAGCTGCCCTCCCTAAGATGGAATCTTCAACAGAAGCATTCTCGGCGGTTTCCCAGGAAACATTAGCTGGAACTGAAAAAATGTTTGCGGCCTTTGAAGAACAGCACGTGAAGGTGAAAGACACCCATGAAATTGGGGAGCAGTTGTTGATCGCCTCTAACCAATTAAAGCAATTAAGCAGGCAATTCAAGATATAAGGAAAGTGTTCTGGTTATTCATAGAAGATAGAAAAGAACCCCCATCTCGATGTCGAGAAGGGGGTTCTTTTTTTTTAAGTTCGCATTTTCCTTTGAGGAATTTCTTTTACGACTAAGTAGAGAATAACGGTAATGACAAACCAATCCAGTACCGGGGCAGCAGGAATATAGGTTTGCAGTAACTCCATCAGGGTAAAGAACAAGGTGGAAACCGTTGCAGAGTATGCGGTGATCCGAAAACTTTGCCGGTAGTTAACATTACGTTTAAGGACATTGGCAAACGTAACACCGATAATGGCGAATAGTGTAACCTTTAAGAACATCATACCTGAAGTAAACAGGTATAGAAAAAACAAGGCAACGGGAAGGAGAATCCATTTCATGCCGATCAAGGAATCCAATAGTTCAATGAATCCATCCTTCGTCAGGGTTGTACTGCCGAATAAAGTGTAGGAGGAAGATTGCACATTTCCCTGATTGATGACAACAAAGCTTTCTTTCAGAAAGGCAATCGTATTTTCATTTTCGTCAAGGCTTTCCTCCTTGCGTTCACCCGAACTATCAAAGAGAATGGTCACCCCGTCTCTTTCAATCAAAATCGGTTCTTTAAGAGCTGACTTCAACGAACCGTCTTCAATGGTGAAGTCTGGAAATTCATTTGCCACCGACTCCCTTACATTGTCGATAGCACTTGTGGCAAATGAAATAAACTGAGCAGCTACCGGAATGATGGATATGAGTGCCAGTAAAAAAACGTAGCGGATCGTCTTGCCAATTCCCTGAAAACGGAATGTAGCCATATCTTTTGGGGAATAGATACTTTTAATCAATTGTTGGAATATATTCATTCTCATTCTTAATTTTCTCCTTTCATGCATACCCTTTCTATTTTATGCTTGTCCATCACCTTCATCAAGTTTCAAATCTTTGAAATAAAAAATCAATAATAATAAATATAGTTTGTAACACAAATGTAATAAAAGGCGACTTTTATTAACCTATTGTAAATTTCGTGAAGAAACTATTTACCTTTGCCCAGTTATATATTAAAAATGATATGGGGTTTTTGTTGTTAAATGTCGAAAATTTATGTAGGGGTTGAAAAAATGGAATTAAATTGGCAAGAGATGTTGTTTCAGTTCTTTGGGGGATTAGGTATTTTCCTCTTTGGGATTAAGTATATGGGGGATGGACTTCAAAAGTCTGCAGGTGAACGGTTGAAAGAAATCTTGGATAAGTTCACCACCAATCCTTTCATGGGAGTTCTTGCAGGTATTTTTGTTACGATCTTAATCCAATCCAGTAGTGGTACGACAGTTATCGTAGTCGGACTTGTAAGCGCAGGCTTCATGACCTTAAGACAGGCAATCGGTGTCATCATGGGGGCGAATATCGGTACGACGGTAACAGCCTTCATTATCGGGATTGATCTTGGTGAATATGCTTTGCCGATCATCGCTGTCGGTACGATCATGCTCTTCTTCTTTAAGAGCAAGAAAGTGCATAATTTTGGTCAGATGATTTTCGGATTCGGTGCATTATTCTATGGTCTTGAATTAATGGGCGGCGGAATGAAACCACTTCGTTCACTTGAAGCCTTCCATGATCTCACGGTTAGCATGAGTACAAATCCGATTCTGGGAGTAGTGGTCGGTACCCTATTTACCGTCATTGTTCAAAGCTCATCTGCTACAATCGGTATCTTACAAGAGCTATACAGTTCTGACCTGGTGGATATCCAGGCAGCACTTCCTATTTTATTCGGAGATAATATCGGTACGACCATCACGGCAGTATTGGCTGCTTTAGGTGCATCGGTTGCAGCGAGACGTGCAGCGGCAGTACATGTACTCTTTAACCTGATTGGATCGACGATCTTTATCATCTTATTGCCACTTTTCACGAAGTTTGTTCTGTTTTTACAATCTTCATTTAATCTGAATGAACCAATGACAATCGCTTTTGCACACGGATCATTCAATATTACGAATACGATCATTCAATTCCCGTTCATCGCTTTACTTGCGGTGATCGTGACGAAGTTGATTCCTGGGCAGGATTCCCTGGTTGATTATAACTCTAAGCACTTAGATCCAGTGTTTATTGAACAATCACCGTCAATCGCTTTAGGCCAGGCGAAAGAAGAAGTACTCCGTATGGGGAAATTCGCTGTTAAAGGATTGGAAGAAACAAATGAGTTCTTAAAATCAAAGAATTCAAAGAATGCAGAAGCTGCTTATCAGATTGAAGGAGCAATCAACAATCTTGATAAGAAGATAACGAATTATCTGGTCGATTTATCCTCGTCTTCTCTATCTGAGATTGAATCAGAGAGACATTCAATCCTTATGGATACTGTAAGGGATATTGAACGAGTTGGGGATCATTTTGAAAATATCGTTGAACTTATCGAGTACCAACAAACCAACAAGGTTAAAATAACAGAAGATGCTATGAATGACCTTGAAGTCATGTTCAATCTGACCATTGAAACAGTCGAAAAAGCGCTGAAATCCCTGGATCTTAACGATACAGATATCGCAAGGGAAGTAGCTGAAAAGGAAGATCAAATCGATAAAATGGAGAGAAAACTCCGGAAACAGCACATTCTACGTATGAACGAAGGCAAATGCTCCGGTCAAGCAGGCATTGTGTTTGTTGATATCGTCAGCAACTTGGAACGCATCGGTGATCATGCAGTAAATATTGCCGAAGCGGTTCTGGGAGTAGAGTAATCTTTCTGACCCGTTTATTCAAACGGGTCAGTTTTTTTATCATTTATGAGAGGTGTTGGAAGATGGAAATAGTGTATTGGAGTATCATTATTGCATTGATGATCATAGCCTTCGTTGGATTGATCTACCCGATCATTCCAAGTGTCGTATTTCTGGTGGGCAGCTTTATTCTATATGGTGTATTATTCAGCTTTGAGCCATTCGGCTGGTTATTCTGGACCGTGCAGATATTGTTTGTGATTCTTCTGTTTGGTGCCGACTACTTGGCCAATCTTGTAGGAGTGAAGAGATTTGGAGGAACGAAAGCCGGAGTGTGGGGAAGCACTATCGGATTATTGATTGGGCCATTTGTCATCCCCGTAATCGGGATCCTCATAGGGCCATTCCTGGGGGCCGTCATAGGTGAATGGATCGTTCACAGGGCTAACCTTAAGACTGCCTTCAAAGTTGGCGTCGGGTCAGTCGTGGGCTTCATCTCCAGTGTGTTCACAAAGGGAATCATTCAGATTGTCATGGTCATTTATTTCTTCGTTGTTATCTGAAATCCAGGATAACTCAATGATTAAAGATGAAAAAATAGGGGACTTTATACTTGTAAGAAAATGATGAGTTGGAAGGCAAAATATTTGAAGATATATAGTAGTTTTGGTAATCTTATACTGAAACGGCCTGAATTCATTGTTCAGGAAACTATACATAGGGAGGAATTTATAATGGCTTACGAATTACCGCAATTACCTTACGCATATGATGCATTAGAGCCTCATATCGACAAGGACACAATGAACATCCACCACACGAAACACCATAATGCATATGTGACGAAAGTTAACGATGCACTGCAAGGTCACGATGATTTACTAAGCAAATCCATTGAAGATCTTGTTTCTAACTTGGACGCTGTTCCTGAAGGTGCTCGTACGGCAGTTCGCAACAATGGTGGCGGTCACGCTAATCACTCTCTATTCTGGACGGTATTATCGCCGAATGGTGGAGGCGCGCCATCAGGGGAACTGGCGGATGCTATCTCCTCAAAGTTCGGTAGCTTCGATTCATTCAAAGAAGAATTCGCAAATGCTGCAGCTACCCGCTTTGGTTCAGGTTGGGCTTGGCTTGTTGTAAACAACGGTGAGTTGGAAGTGACAAGCACACCAAACCAGGATAGTCCATTAATGGAAGGCAAGACTCCGATTTTAGGACTTGACGTTTGGGAGCATGCCTATTACCTTAATTATCAAAATCGCCGCCCGGACTACATCGGTGCTTTCTGGAACGTAGTGAACTGGGATGAAGTAGCGAAACGCTATTCAGCTGCTAAATAATACTAATGTATCAAGAGAGAGGTTCTCATAAGAACCTCTCTTTTTTTTGTATAACTTCCCTCCATTTTTCACAAGATAGGGGTACGTTAAAGGGGAGTCAGTCATATGAGTAGCTACAAAAAGTTGTTAGGAGACATTGATTTAACGAAAGACCTTACACTGCTGCTATTGATAGGCGGGTTATATTCTTTAAGTATCGCGCTTTCAAACACTTTTGTGAACATCTACTTGTGGAAGCAGTCGGGCGAATTCATTGATTTAGGCATCTATAATTTAACCGTTGTCGTCTTCCAGCCACTTACGTTCATATTAGCAGGAAGGTGGGCGAAGAAAGTCGATCGGGTCATTGTGTTACGATTCGGTGTTATTTTTTTGGCGCTATTTTACATATCAGTACTCGCTTTTGGGGAGGCTGCGGAAAATTATTTGGTCGTATTGGGAGCGTTGCTGGGAATCGGCTATGGTTTTTATTGGCTGGCATTTAATGTGCTCACATTTGAAATTACAGAACCAGAGACGAGGGATTTCTTCAATGGCTTCCTCGGTACACTCACTTCCGCAGGAGGGATGATCGGCCCGATTCTAGCAGGTTTCATCATATCCAGATTTGCTTCGTATACGGGCTATACGATTGTTTTCGGGATATCCCTATTGCTATTTGCAATAGCCGTCATCTTGAGCTTCTTTCTCAAAAGGAGGCCTGCATCGGGACGCTATCTATTCCTTCGAATCCTCGAAGAAAGAAGGAACAATGTGAACTGGCGCCATGTTACGAACGCACATTTTTTTCAGGGACTGAGGGAAGGAACTTTTATCTTTATCATTTCGGTATTTGTGTTCATAAGCACAGGGAGTGAGTTCGCAATCGGAACGTTTGGACTCATTAATTCCGGTATTGCCTTTATCGGGTATTACATTGCATCCCGGGTGATAAAGAAGAAGTATCGCAAAAGAGCGATTCTCCTCGGAGGGATCCTCCTGTACTTAGCCATCTTCTTGATCGTTTTTGACGTAACCTATACAAAGTTACTGTTGTATGCAGGGGTCATTGCCATTGCATACCCTATTCTCCTCGTTCCTTATATATCCATGACATATGATGTAATCGGAACGGGATGGAATGCTGCTGAAATGAGAATTGAATACATTGTCGTCAGGGAGATTTTCTTGAACTTAGGCAGGATTGTGTCGGTCGTAGCCTTTATCATTGCCGTCACCTATTTCAATCAGAAGGAAAGCATTCCGATTCTCCTTTTAATGCTTGGAGCGGGCCATACCCTCATCTATTGGTTCATCAGGAAAGTCGAATTGCCCATATAGGATATTTAAGCAAGGAGAGGGAAAGATTTCCTCTCCTTGCTTATGTGTAGATAATCCCATTGTTTTTCTATAAAATAAGGAGGGATGGATAATATAAAGAATCTTTTACATAGAGGAAGGGTTGGAACGATTGAAAAGAAATAGGAAAAAAAGAAAGACGCATGTTCCCGTACGGATGAATTTGCTGTTTTTTGCCGTGTTCTTATTATTTTCCCTACTTGTTCTCAGACTGGGTCTCGTTCAAATTGTGAATGGGGAAAGCTACAAGAAAGAAGTAGAGAGAACCGAGGATGTAGTCGTCAATACAGGAGTGCCAAGGGGTAAAATGTATGACCGGTACGGCAATGTCATCGTCGATAATGTTCCTTTAAATGCAATTACTTATACAAGGGCAAACAACACGAAAGTGGAAGAAATGCTGGAGGTTGCTGAGAGGCTGTCTGATTTTATACAGAAAGACACGAAAGAGGTAACCGAACGAGACAAAAAAGATTATTGGATACTAAATAACAAAGAAGAAGCAGACAAAAAGGTATCAGAAGAAGAAATAAAAAAACTTCAAAATAATGAAGAGCTGTCTGAAGATGAGGTGAATGCGAAGGTCTATCAATTAAGGCTGGAACGCATCACGGAAGAAGATCTTGATTCACTGACTGAAAAAGACCTGGAGATTATAGCGATTTATCGCGAATTCTCAAGTGGTTATGCTTTAAATCCACAAATTGTGAAGAACGAAGGAGTCACACCTGAAGAGTTTGCCGTCGTGAGTGAGCACCTGAGTGAGCTTCCAGGCGTCAACACAACAACCGACTGGAAGCGCTCCTATGTATTTGATGATACATTAAGGACGATTCTCGGCAACGTATCCTCTTCCCGTGAAGGACTGCCTGTAAATCTGGTTGATTCCTACCTGGCAAAAGACTACAACCGAAATGACCGGGTCGGAAAAAGTTATGTTGAACTACAATATGAAGATGTCCTTCAGGGGCAGAAAGAACAAATCAAAAACGTCACCAAAGGCGGCAGTGTCCTGGAGTCCATTCTCGTTCAGGAGGGTCAAAGAGGGAAAGATATTGTCCTTACAATTGACATGGAACTGCAGCGTGAAGTCGAGAAGATCATTGAAGAAGAATTGAGGAAGCAGATTGTAAACCGCAGCGAGTCTCCCAATCTGGATCGCGCCTACGTGGTCATGATCGACCCGAATACAGGTGAAATCTTGGCAATGGCCGGGAAACAGTATGTGAAGAATTCAGAAACAGGAAAGTATGAGATGAGAGATGCTGCCCTGGGGACATTTACATCCTCTTATGAGGTCGGTTCCGTGGTCAAAGGGGCCACGGTATTAACAGGGTACATGACAGGGAACTTGACTCCAGGTGAGGTACTAGTGGATGAACCGATAAAAATCGGGAACGACAGGCCGAAAACCTCCTGGTTCAACCGGTCGGGGAGAATTCCCATGACTGATTTATTCGCCCTTGAGAAATCCTCTAACTCCTATATGTGGAAGATTGCATTCAGGATTGCCGGGAGAGAATACATTCCGAACGAAACGATGATCAATAATCCACAGGCATTTGATGTGCTTCGAAACCATTACGCCCAATTTGGTTTAGGTGTGCCAACCGGGATTGATCTACCAGGGGAGTCTTCAGGACTGACCGGTACAGACACCACTCCAGGTTTCCTTTTGGATTTAGCGATCGGACAGTTTGATACGTATACTACGATGCAATTGGCTCAGTACATCTCCACGATTGCAAATGATGGTTATCGTGTGGAGCCGCATATTATGAAAGAAATCCGGGAGCCGACTAACGACCAGGATAGCCTTGGTCCGATCCTGTTTGAGAAGGAGACGAACGTGCTGAATCGGATTGGAGCTACTCAGGCTCAAATCGAACATGTTCAGAAAGGCTTCTACCGGGTGTATCACTACCCTGATGGAACAGCGTATTCTCAATTTAAGGATGCGCCGTATAATGCCGCAGGGAAATCTGGAACGGCCGAGACATATGTAGATGGTGAGCTGAATTACAATACTACTTTAATTGGATATGCTCCATTTGATCAACCGGAAGTTGCCTATGCCACGATGGTTCCCTCCTCTCACATACAGGCAAGCGGAGTAGCGGATCCATACGTTAACAAATACATCTCTAAACGCGTAATGGATAAATATTTTGAACTAAAGAAGAAGCGTGCTAAAGAGGTGAAGGACCCGGCTTCCGTAGAGAAAAAAGTCGAAAATGCAGAAGAGGCCGAAGAGCAGATGAAAGAAGAAAGAGAAGAAAATAATTAGGAATTTGTAAGCTGATTACCAAGGTGTACATCCTTGATAATCAGCTTTTTTTTGTGATGGGAAAAAAGTCTTTTTACTCAAAGGCAATTGAATAGACCTTCATTCATTCTTCCATTCAACGTTCAATACGAAAATCTTTTTTTCTCGAATAAGGATACATAAATTGTCGGATGCTTGCAGATACTAGGTTCAATAACGATCTAAAGCCAAGTTTTTCTTAAAATGAAACCGTCACTGTGATGAAAAATGTCGAATTTACAAAACCTTTACAAACGGTTAAAACCGAATTAACACTCATCTATTAATCTATTACTCGTAGGACAAAACAACCAAGTTTCTTAGGGGGAATTTAGGAATGAAAAGCTTTAAGTATCTAGCAATGTCAGCCATGGTTGGTTCAGCTCTTTTATTAGGGGCATGCGGATCAGGAAATGGAGCAGAAAATGATTCAGGTGAACAACTATCAGGTAGCGTAAAAATGGATGGTTCATCTACAGTCGCTCCTATCATGGAAGCTGTTAACGAAGAATATGCTGCAATGCAGCCTGATGTGAAAGTATCAATCGGTGTTTCCGGATCCGGTGGTGGATTTGAAAAATTCATCGCAGGTGAAACTGATCTTTCAAACGCTTCACGTCCTATTAAAGACGAAGAAAAGCAGAAGCTAGAAGAAGCTGGTATTGATTTTACTGAATTCGAAGTTGCTAAAGACGGTCTTACAATCGTTGTGAATAAAGAAAATGACTGGGCAGAAGATATGACAGTTGAAGATCTTCATAAGCTTTGGGTTGAAGATGGAACAACAAAGAAATGGTCAGATATCAATCCTGAATGGCCGGATGAAGAAGTGAAATTCTATTCCCCTGGTACAGACTCAGGAACATATGATTACTTCAATGAAGCAGTCTTAGAAGAAAAAGATATGGTGAAAAAGAACATCCAGCTTTCTGAAGATGACAATGTTCTTGTACAAGGTGTAACAGGCGATAAAAACGCTATCGGATTCTTCGGATTTGCTTACTACCTTGCAAACAAAGATAATCTTAAGCCTGTGAAAATCGGCGGAGTTGAACCAAACAACGAAACAATCGAGAGCGGGGAATACACTCCACTATCACGCCCATTATATGTATATGCGAAAAATTCTTCTGTCAAAGACAATGAAGCAGTTTATGATTTCATGAAGTTTACAATTGAAAACTCATCTGAAATGGCAGAGGCAGTAGGATATGTAAGTCTTCCTGAAGAAAAGATCACGGAAGCTACTGATAAATTAGAAGGTCTTAAATAAGTTAGAATCGTGTTTTAAGTCAAAATGAACAGATGAGAAGCGATTTCTTGCTTCTCATCTTGTCATGTGGATGAAAGGGGTTTGCATTAAATGGCTACAAATTCAAAAGGATCATCATACTCTGTTGCAGAGATGATATCAAAAAATAGTGGGAAGAGCTTAAATCGATCTGTCGAGAAGTCTATCCCATGGATCTTGTTTGCAATAGCCGGGGTTTCCGTATTAACCACCATAGGTATCGTTTTTACTCTTATATTTGAAACATTCACGTTCTTTTCCAGGGTATCGGTATTTGAATTCATTACAGGAACAGAATGGTTTCCTTTTTCCATTCAAAACCCAAGCTATGGAATCCTTCCATTGATCTCAGGAACAATGAAGATCACAGGGATTGCCGTACTGGTAGCAGTGCCGATCGGACTGGCTTCAGCCATTTATTTGAGTGAGTATGCAACAGATCGTGCCAGAAGATTCATTAAACCGATATTGGAAGTGTTGGCCGGGATTCCAACGATTGTATTTGGATTTTTCGCCTTAACATTTGTCACTCCATTTTTGGAGACATTCATTCCTACTTTAAGTATCTTTAATGCACTAAGTCCAGGGATTGTAGTTGGGGTCATGATTATTCCCATGATTGCATCACTCTCTGAAGACGCCATGTCGTCTGTTCCAAATTCGATCCGCGAAGGTGCACAGGCATTAGGGGCAACGAAGTTGGAAGTTGCACTTAAGGTTGTCTTACCAGCTGCTGTATCGGGGATTGTTGCATCAATTGTCCTTGCTATCTCCCGTGCAATCGGTGAAACCATGATTGTAACGGTAGCTGCAGGAGCTTCTCCTAACCTGAATTGGAATGTCACTGATTCCATTCAAACCATGACAGCGTATATTGTTCAAGTGAGCACAGGGGATGCAGGTTATGGAACAACGATCTATTACAGTATTTATGCAGTAGGTTTCACACTATTTTTATTCACATTAGGTATGAACCTTCTTGCTCAATACATCTCTAAGCGATTCAGAGAGGAGTATTAATCATGAAGTATATCAATCAAGAAAACGTCCTAAAAAAGATGTCCTCGAGGTTAATGGTGAACAGCATCTTTAAAGGCCTTTTCTTCCTGGCAACCTTATTTGGCTTAGCTGTGTTATCTGTATTATTATATCGGGTATTCACTCAAGGAATTGGTTATTTAGATCTTCAGTTTTTACAAAGCGTGGGATCAAGGTTCCCTGAGAAAGCTGGGATATATGCTGCCTTTATCGGGACGATTTGGCTAATGTTCGTGGTTGTTGTCGTTTCGTTCTTACTGGCAGTGGGAACGGCCATTTATTTAGAAGAATATGCGAAACAAAATAAAATCAATAAATTTATTAAAGTGAACATTTCAAACCTTGCAGGAGTACCTTCTGTAGTCTTCGGTCTCTTAGGGTTAACGATCTTTGCCCGGGCTTTCGCTCTTGGTCAAAGTGTATTGGCAGCCGGGTTGACGATGAGTCTGTTAATATTGCCTGTCATTATCGTTGCCGCACAGGAATCTATCCGCTCGGTTCCAAGGGAGCTGCGGGACGCATCCTATGGTATGGGGGCTACTAAGTGGCAGACGATTACCAGGGTTGTTTTACCCGCTGCAATACCGGGAATATTGACAGGGAGTATATTAGCGTTCTCCCGGGCAATAGGGGAAACCGCACCACTTGTGGTTATTGGTGTACCAACGATCTTATTATTCACACCAGGTTCCTTATTGGATACATTTACAGCACTTCCAATGCAAATCTATGACTGGACAAAACGTCCACAGGCAGATTTCCATGATGTAGCAGCTGCAGGAATCATTATCTTATTAGGACTACTCTTACTGATGAACTCGATTGCTGTGTTGATCCGCAATAAGTTTCAGAAGAGATATTAATAGGTTTTTTATTGGATGAAGGAGGCTTTCGAAATGCAAACGATTAAAACGAAAGAAAGTAACATGGTTGATCATAAACAAACAAAAGAAGCGGTATATAAAACGAAGCAATTGAATTTATGGTACGGTACGAATCATGCGTTGAAGAATATCGACCTGGATATTATGGAAAATGAAGTCACGGCTATCATTGGACCATCAGGGTGTGGGAAGTCAACGTATATCAAAACATTAAACCGGATGATCGAATTGATCCCAAGTGTCAAGACTTCCGGTGATATCATCTATCGTGATCGAAACATCTTTGACAGTAAATACCGAGTTGAAGAATTGCGAACAAAAGTAGGAATGGTCTTCCAAAAGCCAAACCCATTCCCGAAATCCATTTATGATAACATTGCATATGGACCACGCATTCATGGAATCAAAAACAAAAAGATCCTGGATGAAATTGTTGAAAAAAGCTTACGCGGTGCAGCCATTTGGGATGAAGTAAAAGATCGCTTGAATCAAAATGCATATGGTCTTTCCGGTGGGCAGCAACAACGTATATGTATTGCCAGATGTCTTGCAATCGAGCCGGATGTCATCCTGATGGATGAACCTACGTCTGCTCTTGATCCGATATCTACATTAAAAGTGGAAGAACTGGTTCAGGAATTGAAGTCTGAATACAGCATTATTATTGTTACTCATAATATGCAGCAGGCTGCCCGGATCTCCGACCGCACAGCATTCTTCCTAAACGGGGAAGTAATTGAATTTGACCGGACAGATAAGATCTTCTCTACTCCATCTGATAAACGTACGGAAGACTATATCTCTGGCCGCTTCGGTTAATTCGCATAAAAAAAGGATTAATGCCGACGGGTGTTTAATCCTTACTATATCAGAGCTAAAGTGTTGAAATAGGAAGGGGTATTATCATGGCAGTAAGAGGACAATTCGATGCGAACTTAAAGGAACTCCAAACAAAACTTATGGATCTGGGGAATATTGCAAGAATCTCCCTTGAAAAAAGCATTGTTGCGCTGGAGGAAAAAGACGTGGATACAGCGCTTGCGATCATTGAAGGCGATCAGAAGGCCGATGACCTGGAAGAAGAAATCAATGATCTGGCCATCCTGACAATCGCTAAGCAACAACCGGTGGCAACCGACTTAAGAAGAATCATCGTGGCCATCAAAATTGCTGCAGACCTGGAAAGGATCGCAGACTTTGCAGTGAATGTAGCCAAGTCAACGATCCGTATAGGAAATGAACCACTGATTAAGCCGATTCATCATATTAAAGAGATGCATGGCATAACGTCTGAAATGATTAAACTGACGTTAGAGTCTTTTGTAGAGGAAGATGTGGCTAAAGCGAAAAGAATCGCCGATATGGATGATAAGGTCGATGACTTATACGGCGAAACCATTGTAGAGCTTCTGACACTTAATAAAGAAAAACCGGAATTCACGGCTCAGATCACCCAGCTTTCATTTATCTGCCGTTACCTCGAAAGAGCTGCCGATCATTCAACGAACATTGCAGAAGGCGTATTCTATCTAGTAAAAGGCCGTCGATACGATTTGAATGAGTAGTTGATATAGGAAAAAGCTGTCCACATGGACAGCTTTTTTCTATGTGATCATTCATATCGGAAGTGGGAACTGCCAGCTAAACTTAGAGCTTTGAGATCAGATGCAGAACCTCTGCTTTTGAGAGTGCGGATTGCTTGGCGATTTGGTCGACAGATAGTCCTTGTTGATGTAAAGCAATCACTTGATTTTTGACAATCTCATGTATGGGTTTTCTGGAAGGGAGCGACGTTTTTAACGGTGCATCCCCATTCATCATCAGCTCTTCTTCCAGTACTCTGATTCTTTTTTTTAACTGATAATGTTCCTGAAGAACATTCATTGATAACTCTTCCATGTCTTTTTCAATATCAAGATATCGATCCCGTTGGAAAAACGAGATGATCAGTAATAGAACAGAAATACTTACTAACCCAATGAATAGTAAATCCACTATCTCACCTCTTACAGTATTATTCTCCTTTAGTTATAGCATAGATGAAGGTTTATCTCTATAAGAGTCAGGATAAAATTGTGGGTTAATCCAAGATTTTGTCGAATGATAGCAGGCGATAATGAAAGAATCTTGTCGTTCATAAAATGTAATCGCTTTATTATCATTTCAGGATAATAAAATTCAAAAAAAATGCAACATGAATGCCTCTATCTCCACGTTTAACAAGATACGACAAAATGCGTTTATTGTAGGTTTTTGAATAGGGTGTTACGATAAAATCATAGATAATTGTCATAATATTTAGATTGAGTTGATATAATATTTGTTTACTCTTTAGGAGGAATTGCTTTGATCACAGAAATCATTCGATTAAAAGAACAAGGAGTGTCATTCAGGAAAATTGCCAAGGAACTTGATACCACCGTCGGCAAAGTTCAATATCAATGGGTGAAATACCAAAAAACGCTCGAGAGCCAGCCTGTAGGCAACGTTACCAAGGTTGAAATTCAGAAGCCGGCGAAGAATAAGAAACGAGTGGGAAGAGCTTCATTTGGAAGGAAAATGCCCGTGTATCGCGGAAAAAATCCAAGTGCGACTGAGTTATCAATCATGTTCTCATCATCTTCCAGGATCTACTGCTATTGGACTATCACACAAGAATGGATCCGTCATGTGAAAAGTCACTTCAAAATGGATCCAGAACCTCAACCATTTGTCCTTCGTTTATATGATATTACGTCGATTTCCTTTAACGGGCATAATCATCACTCGTATTCAGATTCATATGTGCCATATTCGGAGAGTGACTGGTTTATAAACGGTCTAAAAGAAAACAGGAGCTATTGCATGGAAATCGGGCTGCGTTTACCATCCGGTGACTTTGTTGCATTCACCCGTTCCAATGTTCTCCATACACCAAGGACCTCCCACCATCAGGAATCCCATAGTATGAAAGAGTTGGTTGAATATGAGCAGGGGTTAATCAGAGAGCCGAAATGGGTGGAGCATGTGAGCACTTATTCGTATTATGTAATGAATCAGGAGGAAAAGGTATGAAAGGAACGTCGTCAGTGATGATCTATCCACAATTTAACGATATGGCTATTTCCCAATGCAATGAAAGGGAAGAGCTTCTCACTTCCATACTCATTGAAAATAGTGCGCTTCTAGATCTTCTCAAGGGCAATGAGCAATCCTCTATCCCAGTGGTGGTCAATCCTCTCATCTTCTCACTTTTCATGAGTGAAGAGTTTAAAGAGAAAGCTCAATCCATCATTCAAGCCAACCTTTTACAATCGGAACCCCAGGAAAGAAGCAAATGGCAGTTGATCTATTCCCAGTGGTCGACATGTGAAATGAATTTCGTACAAGCATATAAGAGTTTGGCAGTTGAAGGAAAGGTCACTGTGATCCCTACTACGGTCAGTACATTCCCATTAACGCATTACCGGACTCCGAGAGCGATTGAAACACAGGTTCGAATGAGCACTTTATTATTTAAGGAACATTTTCAAATGATACCAAAGGTTTTTTGGTTGCCGCGTGCAGCCTATGTGCCCGGAATTGATTTGTACCTCACCAAGCAGGGGATCGAGTTCACCTTCATTTCCTCATTTTCATATGAACATAGTGAAAAAGAGAATAACAGCAGTGTTCTTAGAACCCCAAGGGGCTTGAAGCTGATCCCGGTATCCGAGACAGGAGAAGACGGTCACTCTCTCTCGATTGTCTTCATTGGGGATCGTTCAAACTACGAAGGAATTAAAACGAATGAGCATGCACATTCACTAGATGAGAAAATAGAATCCCCCACGGCACTATCGAGGGTAGGATTCGGATATCTCGGGATGGAAAAGCAAACCCCGATCCTCACTGACGGGCAAATGAAGAATTTACGGATTGTTCATCGGATGGAAGAAAGACTTGAGGAATTGTATTCATCTGGTGTGGCGAAAGAATGGACACATCAACTGATGCGCGAGTGGATTTCAAGCCTTGCAAATACGAATGAAGAAAATGGCATCTCATCCATTCACTTTGATTCCCTATTCGAAATGGTCGTGGAAAAGCAAATAGATGAGCATCTATTTCTTCATCGTAAGGGGATTGTCCCGTTTCCAACTGATGATATATTAGAAAAGCTGTTTGAGACAAAGCCCGGGAGTGAAGGGGAAGACGAGAAGCACGATTCTGTTCTGGTCCTTTCATGGGAATATCCCCCGAATATTGTAGGAGGGCTCTCGAGGCATGTGTATGATCTGGCGAATAACCTTGTGAAAAAAGGTAAAAAAGTACACGTTCTGACGACTAAGGCCAATGATGCCCTCTCCCTTGAAAATATGGAAAGTGTAACGGTCCACAGAGTACATCCGTTACATCCGTACGAGGAGGATTTCTTTAAGTGGGTATTCGATTTGAATCAGGCGTTCATTCATTACGCCCATGATTTGATAAAAGATGAAAGAATCACACATATCCATGCCCATGACTGGATTGTATCCACGTCAGCAATGAAGTTGAAAGAGTACTATTCGATTCCTCTTATTACAACCATTCATGCAACGGAACATGGACGGAACAAAGGGATTTATACTGATTTGCAACATAAGATTCACCGTGAAGAGCAGCTTCTCGTTGGGGCATCAGATCATCTCATTGTGTGCAGTGAGCATATGAAAGAGGAAATCAAAAGCTTATTTACAATAGAAGCGCCGATAGCGGTGATACCCAATGGTGTTGAATTAGAGAGGCTTGATCAATCTTCACCATACAGCCTTGAGCAACCTTCTACCCCATATTTTTTCTCCATCGGGCGGATGGTGCATGAAAAGGGGTTTGACACGATCATCCGTGCAGCCACCCAGTTGAAGAAGGAAGGGTATAACATCTCCTTTATCATTGCAGGGAAAGGTCCGATGTTAGAGCATTACCGTCAGATGGTGGCACATGAAGGTTTAGTTGATCGTGTCTCCTTCATCGGCTACATTTCCGACAGGGAGCGTAATGATTATTTGAAGAATTGCTTGGCAGTGATCTTTCCAAGTCTCTATGAGCCATTCGGTATCGTTGCACTGGAAGCGATGGCCTTTAAGAAAGGGGTAGTCGCGTCCAATACAGGAGGACTTAAATCAATTGTAAAGCATGAACAGACAGGCTTATTATTCGAGCCAAATCATGAACAAAGCTTATATACCCAATTGGTCTCATTAATCGAAAATCCTTCAAAATCGGAACAACTGGGGAATCTCGGCTTTAAAATGGCCAAATCCATGTTTGGGTGGGATCGAATCGCTGATCAAACCATCCACGTATATGAAGACGTACTTCTTCAATCAAAAGTGGAGGGCATAAAAAAATGAAGGCCGTGATATTGGCAGGTGGAGAAGGCAAGCGATTAAGACCCTATACAATGTCAATTGCAAAGCCGATGGTTCCGATTTTAAATAAGCCAATTCTCGAATATAGCATTAACCTCCTGAATTCGTATGGAATTAAAGATATATTGATCACTACCTGTTATAAAAGTGAAACGATAAAGGATTATTTTGGAGATGGAAAAGATTTTAATGTGAACATTACTTACCTGGAGGAAAAAAAGCCGCTTGGGACTGTGGGCGGCATCTTCCTTGCCAGGCACCGGCTTCGTGAACCATTTCTGGTATTGAGTGGTGATGCGTTCACCAATATACCGATTGATAAAGTCATTGAATTCCATTACGAAAAAAGAGCCGTCATGACGGTTGTATCAAAAGAAGTATTGAATCCGAAAGAATATGGGATTTGTCATACGGATCATAATCGGAAATTGGTTGAATTTATTGAGAAGCCAGTAGAATGGGCGGGCAATGAAGTGAATACTGGGGTATACGTATTAGATCCACTTCTTCTTGATCGTTATGCTCATCTTGGGGCAAGGGATTTCGGTCAGGATTTCATTCCTCAGCTGCTATTAAACAATGAGGAAGTATATGTCTTTAAGACAAATGCATATTGGAGGGATATTGGAAACCCGGAAGAATACAAAAGTGCCCGTGATGACCTCATGAAGGGGCAGTACGCTCCTCCGGCGATTAAAAAAGGATTCCACCATTCGGCTGATTATATGGAGCCGTTTATTACAAGGCTGCAAGTAAGTTGTCCAAATGGAAAGAAACCCTTTGTCCTGTCCAAGTTAATGGAAACGGTTCCTTCATCCTCCAATCAGAAGGAAATCGTTTTTGATCATAGGGACGGGGGAAGAACCAAAATCATCAGTGATCCGAAAAGAGGTTTCCTCATTTATTCCAAGGCTGACAGAAGAAATCTGGCAAGGGAGCTTGCGAGATATTACGGGAAGAAAATAAAAATCTGGCAGAAGGTGTAGAGGCTTATGAAGGAGAACCGGAATGAAAAGTTTCAAATCCAAGGAATAGCCTGGAGCACGAATAAAGAATATGTACCTCTAAACTCTGAGAAACTGCCCAATCTTACCGGTATAAGTGTCTCTGTTCAGGAAGAAGCAGAAGGCTGGGGAGAATCACTGGCATTTGAATTGATAAATTCTACAAAAGAATGCAGGGACCTCAAGGTGTTCTTTCTCATTGAATGGCTCGGTTGTAAAGAAGATGGGGTTGGTGTCCTTTCCCTTTCAAAGGACACCTTCTGGAATTACAGTGGAAAGCTCGTTGCCATCACTAACATTGTTTCCAGCGCTGACTCAATCAAGAAATCCATCTATCCCCTTAATTTGAAAGGCTTGCATCTATGGAAGAAATCCTTGAATAATGGAAGCCTCTACTACTATCCAATTACGGGAGGCCTTAATATGATGGTATATATGCTTGACTTCTCATTCAAGCCTTTTGAAGTGAAACAGGGAAAAGTATATGCTATTGAAGGGGCTGTTAAAGAAGAGGTATCAAATTTAAGCGATAGAATAAAAAACGGACTAGCATTTCCCAAAGAAAAATGATATTATAGAAAAGTCGTATGAATAGTAGAAGATGTATATGTTTGGAGGGAAATTAATAATGCGTGTAAACATTACTTTAGCTTGCACAGAAACTGGTGAGCGTAACTATATTACTACTAAGAACAAGCGTAACAACCCAGACCGTCTTGAGCTAAAAAAATATTGCCCGAAATTAAAGCGTGTGACTCTTCACCGCGAAACGAAGTAAGCAGCCGGATTTTATCCGCTGCTTTTTTTTATACTCATAACTGCCTGATCATCGCATTTACATAGAGAATCCATTAATATTAAGCATGGGGGGATTTTATGTCTAAAAAAGAATTACGAAAACTTCAGCTTCAATCATTGAAGGTAATGGATCATACAGAGGTTCAGCAAAAGTGCTTCAGAATAGAACAGTCACTCTTTGAATCTCCTGAGTGGAAGAACAGCAACACCGTTGCGGTGACCATTTCAAAGCCCCCGGAAGTGGATACATGGAATATCATCAAACGGGGATGGGAAGAAGGGAAAACAATGGTTGTTCCGAAATGTTTTCCAAAAAACCATGAATTGGTGTTTTATGAGCTTCATGATTTCGTTCAGCTCGAGCAATCCTATTTCAATCTGTACGAACCAGATCCCGATAAGTCAACGGCCGTAAATAATAAAACGATAGAATTGATCATCGTTCCAGGTCTTGCTTATACTGAAACCGGCTATCGCCTGGGGTTTGGCGGGGGGTACTATGACAGGTTACTGTCAGCCTATTCAGGCATAACGATATCCCTTGCCTTTGAAGAACAAATGGTCGGCACATTGCCCATTGAATCCTTCGACATGCCGGTTGGAACCATTATAACGGACAAAGGACGTATCGATTGTGGCGGCTGATTACTTCATTGTTCTCCTCTTTATTTGCACTGTCTCGGTAGCAGGATGGAAAACCGGTAATTTAAGTCCGTCAGGCGCAGTCATGGCCGTTATGATTGGCCTTGCAATCGGATATTCCTACGGCTTTGAAGGACTGTTTTTATTAGGTGTATTCTTCCTGTCATCAAGTATTTGGTCTCGCCTTTTCAAGAAGGATAAGGTAGGGATTGAAGATCGTTTAGCTAAAACGTCCAAGAGGGATTGGCAGCAGGTACTGGCTAACGGAGGCCCTGCAACCCTTTTTGCCCTATTATTCAGTATTACTGGCAACGAAGTCTGGACGTTGGCCTTCATAGCATCCATTGCCGGCGCAAATGCTGATACATGGGCTTCAGAAATCGGGCCTCTCAGTCATAAAAGTCCCATCTCAATCAGAACGTTTACAAGGGTCCCAAAGGGGACGTCCGGTGCAGTATCCCTTATCGGTACAACTGCGGCTGTCTTTGGGGCTGCCCTTATTGCGTTGACTTCATGGACCATCCTGGATGAAATGACTATCATTCTCTTTTCGCTTCTCAGCCTTTCTGGTTTTTTAGGGAATATGATGGATACAATTCTTGGAGCATTCACACAGTTGGAATACCGGTGTCGGGTATGCGGTTTTCAAACTGAGTCAGTCGTTCATTGCGGACATCCAACTGTAAGAACAAAAGGAAATGCATTTATGAATAATGAGTCGGTGAACGCATTGTCCAGTCTTTTTGCCGGAATGATGATGCTGTTCTTCTATTGAACACTGTTTGCATCCTTCCTAAAACTTTGATGGATAAGCCTCCTGCAAATGATCCAAACTACTAGCAGGAGGGATCATGATGAACGGATGGACAAAATGGTTAGTACTGGGCGGGCTGGTTTTTCTATTGATTCCAAACAGGTATAGAGTGTTAAATCTGATTCTCGGTAACTTTTTTATCAGGAAGTTTGCTGTGAGAATAGCGATGGGAATACCAGGTATCCGTACGAAATTCATTCAGGGTGCATTCAGGGGATGACACCAGAAAAGACTGTAAGGGGGGCGATCTTTCTTACAGTCTTTTTGTTTTACAGTTGAAGAGGAGGTTGGGTATAGTAAGGGGAGACAAGGATTTCTTACAATAGAAAGTAGTGGATGATGTGGATTTACGATATCATTATTTGTTTTGGAAAATATCGCATTTTTTGGTTGAACACAAACATTACCGAATCCTCAACCTTTCGTCCAATCAGGATGAAATATGGCTTGAAAACACCGGTGTTAAAGAAGCAAACGTCATTCGAGTGGTCCTGAAAGATTTAGACTGGGGGAACTGGGTCAAGCGGGATATGGAGCTGGTTTCCATCAATGGGGAGAAAATCAGGAAATCCCTCGGAAAAAGGAAGCTTCTCGTGAAAAATATCTATGTATCAACGTTTCCCCCTGTAGATGCTGAACCTGATTTATTCCAGAAACCCCTGAACTATCAAAAGACGACCGTCCAGCCCCTGCTTCTTAATGGAGACCAAGGTGCTGAATGGCTTAAGGATGACCCTTTCTTTAACGGAGGAGAATGGGAGATCCCCCCTGAAGTGATGGACGCTAACGTAGAGTGGATAAAATCCATGACCATGACCTCATCTTCCAGGCAGATCCAGAAAGAAAGAGCGCTGTTTGAAAAAGGAAAGCCCTTCTTTACTTATTTCTTCATTGCATTTCAAATGATCATGTTCTTTATTCTGGAACTGAACGGTGGCAGTAAGAATCCTCAAACCCTGATTGAATTCGGTGCAAAATACAACCCCCTCATGATTGAAGGGGAGTGGTGGCGACTGGTAACCCCGATCTTTCTACATATCGGGATACTGCATTTATTTATGAATACACTTGCCCTCTTTTATCTCGGTACAGCCGTGGAGAAAATGTTCGGTCGCATCCGGTTTATCATCATTTATATGGTATCGGGAGTCGCGGGATCCTTGGCCAGTTTCCTATTCACTTCCAATCTATCTGCAGGTGCAAGCGGGGCTATCTTCGGGTGTTTCGGTGCACTGTTGTACTTCGGTGTCCTATATCCAAAGATATTCTTTAGGACAATGGGCACCAATATTATTGCGGTAATCTTATTGAATCTGGTCTTGGGGTTCACCATCCCTGGAATCGATAATGCTGGTCATATCGGCGGATTAATAGGAGGCTTCCTGGCGGCCGGCATCGTCAGCATGCCGAATGTTCTCCGTCCTCTCCGACAATTTCTCTTTCTGTTGGGAAGTACCCTGCTTACCGGAATCCTGGTGTGGTGGGGGATCGGAACAGACCCAGCTTCCTGGGATGTAGATACGATAAATGGTGTCGCTCAGGAAAAGATTTCAAATCAGCAATGGGAGGAAGTCGAGGACATTCTTATACCTGTGATAAAGGAAGGATCACCGAATGCAGAGACCTATTTCTATCTTTCCTATGCTGAAATCAAATTGAATAAACCAGAACAAGCGAAAGGTCATCTGGAAGCTGCAATTAGTGAAAACGAAGGATTTCATGAAGCTCATTACAATCTTGCTTTGATTCTGATTGATTCAGGTGACATGAAGGAAGCTTTTGTTCATGCAAAAAAAGCCTATGAATTGAATAGGCAGGAAGAAAAATATGAGAAACTATATCATGAATTAAAGGAACGCTCTTAAAGGATAATCTGTTGTTTAAGTAATGAGGTGTCACCATTTCTATCAATTAGCAGTACGAGCACCTCCTTTTGATCGTTTTTCACTAATATTAGTGGGATGGCACTGTCGATTGACTCAATGACAGAGCCGTCCTCTTTTTTTATGCCTAAATAATAGTTTTTATAAAGCCCTTCCCACAGGTTGCCGATAACGCGATCCCACTCTTGCTGAGTGAAACCCTCTAAAGGCTGATTTTCTAATTTAGGAAGTTGAGTCAGTGGAAAGGATGTATAGTCTTCAAGAGGGATTTCCATGGAGTCAAATGCTTTCTCCCACAGGTACTCAAGCTGTTGGGTACTTACTTTATCCAGGATGTTTTTCCATTCTTTCTCAGCAGGCGTACTTGGTTGACGAAAGGCATTTAACGGGCTGAAATTTGAATCAATCACATACAATTCATCTTCTGACATCTTCTGGGCACTTGTAAATTCTGTTTCCGTTTCATGAATCTCAGAATAGTGAAAAGACACTCCCTGGAGGAGACTGCTTTCTTTACCCTTTAAAGTCGATTCCTCTACAATTTGATCCGTATCCTGTTCCCACTCATTCATGAGACCTTTCAATCTGCCATTCATGAATAAGAAACCGACATCCTGACGTAAATAGGCAGGTGTATCAAGCTTGGAAGACACCTTCCAATCAACTTCATAATGATCATTTTTCTTTTCAGGCTGCAGCATCAGAATCGTTGTGGCAGATTCATATTTGACATTTTCATTTATAGGGAAAAAAATAATGCTTTCTTCTGTTTTGGGCTTGTAAATATATTGAATCCCCAAGCCGACGATGCACATGATGATAAGGAAGGGAATCGCTTCTTTTAGCCTTTGATTCATTTCACTCACTCCAGTAGTCTGTCCATTTAGTACATAGTATGAAAAGCCGGGGATCAATATGATAGGATGTATGTTTTCGGGCTTCCTTGTCTAGGATGGTGAATATGGGAAATCATGTAAAGTTATTGGGAGTGAAGGCTATTGACCAATCAAAAGAAAAAGCCTGTCTCTACTCAGATTGAAGAAAACACCAATTATCTAAGGGATACCTTAGCTGTAGACAAAAGTTTTGATGTCATTCAATTGGATCTGGAATATGCTGAGAGAAAAATGGCGATGTTTTTAGTGGATGGCTTTGTTAAAGATGATATTATGCATTATCTTATGAAGCTCTTGTCTGGACTTAGTCCTGAACAACTGGAAGAAGATACGTTAGAAAAGTTGTTGAAGACATACATCCCATATATAGAGATTGAGCAGGTAGATGACTTGAACCAGGTGATCGACCTGGTATTGGCCGGACCGACAGCCCTTGTGGTGGACGGCATTGATAAAATCATCGTGATCGATGCTAGAACGTATCCTGTAAGGGGTCCTCAGGAACCCGATATTGAACGGGTCGTCAGGGGCTCGAGGGATGGATATGTGGAAACGATCGTATTTAACACAGCTTTGACGAGAAGGAGGGTTCGTGATCCTTCCCTTCGAATGGAATACATGCAAGTAGGGAGGAGGTCCAAAACGGATATCGTCGTCAGTTATATAGAAGACATAGCGGATCCTGAACTGGTACATAAAATAAAGGACGCTCTTTCAAAAATCGATACAGATGGCCTTCCCATGGGTGAGAAGACATTGGAAGAATTCATCGCAGGACGCCACTGGAATCCTTACCCTCTTGTCCGCTATACGGAGAGGCCTGATACCGCCGCTGCCCATCTGTATGAGGGGCACGTCATTATCATGGTGGACGGCTCACCTAGCGTACTGATTACACCTACAACTTTTTGGCATCATCTTCAGCATGCGGAAGAATACAGGAACAAGCCTTCAGTTGGGGCTTACCTGCGCTTTGTAAGGTTTATCGCAGTATGGAGCTCTATATTCTTATTGCCGTTTTACTATTTATTTGCCCTCCATCCCGAACTTTTACCGGAGGGGCTGAGTTATATAGGTCCGAATGATGTTGGGGAAGTGCCTTTATTTCTTCAATTCTTAATCATAGAAATCGGAATCGATATTCTGAGGATGGCCGCCATCCATACCCCTTCTTCATTGGCAACGGCCCTGGGTCTTGTAGCTGCCTTGATGATAGGTCAAGTGGCAGTAGAAGTCGGACTCTTTATAAACGAGGTCATCCTTTATCTAGCGATTGCAGCAATCGGTACCTTTGCAACGCCAAGCTATGAACTGAGCTTAGCCAATCGATTGGTCAGAATCTTTTTATTGATCTGCACGGCGTTATTCGGGGTATATGGATTTGTGATCGGGATCCTGCTGTGGATTTTGATGCTGTCGAGAATGAATTCCTTTGATATTCCTTATATGTGGCCATTTATCCCGTTTAACTTTCGAGCATTCCGTGACGTTTTCCTCCGTTCGCCAATGCCGTTAAAGAACAGACGACCGCGGTTTCTCCATCCAAAAGATCCCGATCGATGAATGTTATAATGAAAAGCTTTCCTTGATGGTTACATCGTTAAGGGAGTTTTTTTTTGTTCTTTTCTCAAAGTCGTTGTTTTTTCATTAGCACTTCAAGGCCCTGTCGATTACATTCTACTGGATGGCGAGGGGGATGTTCCTTCTTCTGAATAGCAACAATGTTTACGAACAGAGTCCATATAAAAGAAGTTGGATTCATTACACTGATATTCCAAAGCTTCATATTGAGAAGATGTGGATTTTGACTTATACTTTAAGGTGAATGATAGAAAGCAGGGTGTATGATATGAAAACGATTTATGATATCCAACAGTTGTTAAAACGATATGGGACCATCATATATGTTGGACATCGTCTTTCTGACCTGCAATTGATGGAAGGCGAACTTAAAGAACTTTACCAATCCCAGCTGATCGACCCCAGGGATTTTGAAACGGCTTTGTTTTTACTGCGACATGAAATACAATTAGAAAAAGAAAAACAGGACAGGTGATACAAATGACAGAAAAGTGGCTGGTTGGTGTAGACTTAGGAGGAACAACGACTAAAATCGCATTTTTGAATAAGTACGGTGAATTATTACATAAATGGGAGATCCCTACTGATAAATCTGATAACGGTAAGAATATCATCGTTGATATTGCCAAGGCGATCGATAAGAAGCTGGAAGAATTAGATCATTCCAAAGACAAGCTGGTCGGCATCGGCATGGGTGCCCCGGGACCGGTGGATATGGCTAAAGGGATTATTTATGAAGCGGTTAACTTAGGCTGGGAAAAGAATACACCGTTAAGAGACCTGCTCGAAATGGAAACAGGCTTATCTGCTGTCATTGACAACGATGCAAACTGCGCAGCGCTTGGTGAAATGTGGAAAGGTGCAGGTGACGGAGGAAAGGATATCGTATGTGTGACGCTAGGTACAGGTGTTGGTGGAGGAGTCATAGCCAATGGGGATATTGTGCACGGTGTGAAAGGGGCAGGCGGAGAAATCGGACACATAACCGTTGTTCCTGAAGGTGGATTCCAGTGTAACTGTGGAAAGACTGGTTGTTTGGAAACGGTTGCTTCTGCCACAGGTGTCGTCCGCCTAGCAAATGAAAAACTCGATGCTTCAGTGCAAACGTCTGTCCTTCACGGAATCAGGGAATCCAACGGTGCCGTGAGCGCCAAGGATATTTTTGATGCTGCAAGAGAACATGATGAACTAGCCCTTGAAGTCATTAATCAACTAGCCTTCTATTTGGGACTGTCACTTGCGAATTTGGGGAATGCCTTGAATCCTGAAAAGATCGTCATCGGCGGAGGAGTCTCTAAAGCGGGTGATAGTTTATTAGGACCGGTAGTGAAGTATTTCGAACAATTCGCATTTCCGACCGTACGTACATCAACAAGCTTAAGCATCGCTACTCTTGGAAACGATGCCGGAGTGATTGGTGCAGCCTGGTTAGTTAAGAATAAGATCGTGTAACAGAACTGTGATGAAAAAATTTCCTACTGATATATTTTAGAAAAAGATGCTGATGATTCATATTTGAGTCATCGGCATCTTTTTCCTTTGAAAAATGAAGCAGAGGGTACTTTTCTCAATTTACCAATGAATTCGGTAGTCTTTATGACATAGGGACATTAGAACCGTTTTGAAAAAATATAGTTATATTGAAACTTTTAACGGTTTCAATCGTCTAATAGTATGGGTAAGAGAATAGGACTAAAAGAATCATTATACACCCACAATATGTTAGGTGGTTTGACGTTTTGTAAAAAAAGTATTAAGATATTCCAAGGTTGCATGTTTAATATTACCTAATTTTACCAAAAATATTAAGATTGTTACATACGAAGGAACCGTTTGTAGCAAGGAGGTTGAATCAATGAAACGAAAAAAGACACCAAAGGCTTCTCTAGTGATCATCGCTGCATTTCTCCTTTGGATCAAGACGTATATTGTCTATAAAACTAGCTTTGATATAAAGATAGAAAGTACTCTGCAGGAACTGATCCTCTTTATTAACCCACTAAGTTTCTTGCTGTTTATCTTCGGAATAGGGTTGCTCCTTAAGAAGGATAAGTCGCGCACCAATTACATTATTGCTGCCAGCTTCGTCCTCTCGCTCATCCTATACGGAAACGTTATTTTCTATCGATTTTTTGACGATTTTTTGACACTCCCTGTACTCTTTCAAACAAGCAATTTTTCCGATTTAGGCACAAGTGCAAGCGCCATAACGAGCTGGAAGGATTTATTCTATTTCACTGATGTGATGGTATTGATCCTTATCATCAAATTAAAGCCAACATGGTTTTCAATCCAGAACTTTAGCAGGGCTAACCGCCGTGCATATTTCCTGGTTGCCACTGCACTCGTATTTTTCAACCTCGGCCTGGCCGAATCAGAAAGACCGCAACTGCTCACAAGAACCTTTGATCGTGAAATGTTGGTAAAGAATATCGGAACGTATAATTACCATATATACGATATTTTCCTCCAATCAAAGTCTTCCGCACAGCGGGCCATGGCAGATGGAAGTGAGCTGGCACATATCGATAACTATGTCCGGGCAAGTTACATCGAACCGCATAAAGGGATGTTCGGTGTGGCAAAAGATAAGAACCTGATTATGGTATCACTTGAGTCCCTTCAGAGCTTTGTCATCAATGGGGAGATGAACGGTCAGGAAATTACTCCATTTCTCAATGAGTTCATTGGTGAAAGCTACTACTTTGACCATTTCTATCATCAGACTCAGCAAGGGAAAACCTCTGATTCAGAGTTCTTGCTGGATAATTCTCTTTATCCGTTAAACCGGGGAGCGGTATTCTTCACTCACTCAGGAAACGAGTTTGAATCCATGACCGAAAAACTTGGAGAGAATGGGTACTATACCACGGCTATGCACGCAAATAATAAAAGCTTCTGGAATCGTGACATTATGTATGATTCCCTTGGATATGAGCGTTTCTACTCATTACCGGACTATGAAGTAACGGAAGAGAATTCGGTTAACTGGGGTATGAAGGATATTCCATTCTTTGAGCAATCTGTAGAGCATATGAAACAGATGCCTCAGCCTTTCAGTACAAAGATGATTACTCTGACGAATCATTACCCTTTCACATTAGATGAAGAAGATAAATTTATTGATGCTTACACTTCGAAAGACGGAACAGTCAATCGTTATTTCCAGACAGTCCGCTACATGGATGAAGCCGTAAAGAATTTCATAACGGACTTGAAGGAATCAGGAATCTATGAGAATTCTGTCATCGTCATGTACGGAGATCACTACGGTATATCTGAAAACCATAACAAGGCCATGAGTGAATATTTAGGTAAGGAAGTAACGCCATTTGTCAGCACACAGCTGCAACGGGTTCCAATGATCATTCATATTCCGGGACAGGAAGGGAAGACCATTTCTAAAGTCGCCGGACAAATTGACTTGAAACCAACGATCTTACACCTTTTGGGTATAGAAACGAAGGAAGACATCCAGTTCGGTTCAGATATCTTCTCCAGTCAGCATGAAGATCTGGCTATCCTACGTGATGGGCGATTTATTACCAAGGATTACGTTTTCGCCGGTGAAAAATGCTGGAACAAGGAAACAGAAGAATCAACCGACATGAAATACTGTGAGCCTTATATAGAACGAGTGAACGAGGAATTAGGATATTCGGATAAGATCATTAATGGAGACCTTCTTCGATTTTATGGTGAATCTGACGATCAAAAAGAATAATGAAAAACAGAGCTTGCGAAGAGATTCGCAAGCTTTTCTTGTCATGAAATATCGAACCATTCATACATGTAAGTAAGGACATATGAATGGGGAGGTACCTGTATGAAAGTGAAAGTTCGAAGTGGCGATTCCTTTTGGTATTACAGCCAATTGTTTTATATCCCAATCGAATTGATAATCGATTCAAACCCTGCTGTTGATCCTGATGGATTAAAGATTGGAACAGAGATTGAAATCCCTGGATTTAGGAGAGAAAGCTACTGGATACAAAGTGGTGATTCCTTTTGGACCCTTTCCCAGCAAAGGAATATAGGAGTGGACGCATTACTTCTTTTGAATGAAGGTGTCAACCCTAACAGTTTACAGATAGGTTCGATGATCTTTCTTCCATTACGGGTCGTTTCACCGGTAGTAAATGGAAAGCAGGCATACAGTTCAGAGTTGATGGAAGAAGATATGAAGAAAATAAAGGAGATTTACCCTTTCGTTACATTAAACTCTGTCGGGGAGAGTGTACTGGGAAAAGACCTTCTTGAAATGAGAGTCGGTAACGGGGAGAGAAAGGTTCATATAGATGCATCGTTTCATGCAAATGAATGGATCACTACGTCCATTTTGATGACGTTTCTAAACGATTACTTACTTTCGCTAACGAATGGTAACCTCATGAGGGGAATCCAGACACTTCCTGTGTATGGAGTGGTCACCCTTTCGTTTGTCCCTATGGTCAATCCTGACGGAGTGGATCTCGTGTTGAACGGACCACCGAAGGGAAGGAAAAAAGAACTGTTGGATATCAACCGGGGGAGTAATGATTTCACAGGATGGAAGGCCAATATAAGAGGGGTGGACCTTAATAACCAATTCCCGGCCAAATGGGAGTTGGAAAAAGAGAGGAAAGAAGAAAAATCTCCTGCCCCAAGAGATTTCCCAGGATATAAACCTCTTTCTGAACCTGAAACCATTGCTATGGCCAAACTTGCTCAAGAGGAAAGGTTTGACCGGCTGTTAGCCCTCCATACTCAGGGAAAGGAATTCTATTGGGGATATGAAGGGTTGGAGCCACCGGAAGCAGCAAAGCTTGCAGCTGATTTCAAAAGAGTAAGCGGATATGAATCCGTCAGGTATGTAGACAGTTATGCGGGATATAAGGATTGGTTCATTAAGGAATTTAAGAAAGCAGGGTTTACCATCGAGCTCGGAAAAGGAATAAACCCCTTGCCCCTCTCTCAGTTTGATGAAATTTATCAGGATATGCTCGGCATCTTTCTGGTATCCATATATCGATGGTACTGACAAAGTTCAAGGTGAAATGTAGGACCTTGATGATACTCCATGAAATTCGACGAAATCATAAACAAACACTCGAAAGTTCTTTGCACAAGTTCCATAAATATCTATTGTAGAAAATGAAAATCAGGAGTAAAATAAATCATCATCCTGTTTAACAAAACAAAAGGAATATCCGATTGTGGTGACTCAAATGGTGTGTGAACATCTGGTCATCACTTTTTTTGAATTTTTGTAATGTTTTTTTAACAAACTTGAAACATTTTCCGCTTTAAAACGTACTAATTAATATGGAATTTATGAAGGGGGGAGAAGGATATGAAACAGAAAAAAGTGAGTGTCTTACTATTTTTATTACTGAGTATTCTTTTGTTGTCTGCATGTCAACCGGAAGAGACCCAGACTTCTCCCCCAGAGAAAGAGAAACCAAAAACAAAAGAAATCTCTGCAGGCACTTTTTCTTCAGATCGCTTTGTTGAGAATATAGGATGGCTTTCAGATACAGAGATTCTATCGGTTCAACTTGGAGAAGATGGGAAACCTTCTTTCTACATCTATCATTTATACGATGGAACAAATACAAAAATTTATGAGATTCCTTCTTCTTTCGTTGGGGCGAGCATATCACCAGATAAGGAAAAAATATTGATCCATTCAGCTCCTGTAACCTATTCAGCCAAGGTAACCATTATCGACAGGAAAGGACAGGAGTTGTTTCAGGAGGATGTGCCTTCGTATGAATTAACACATTCATGGAACCCATTTAACGAGAATGCTTTGTTAATCACCAGCTTCAGTGAAGATTGGAGTTTTCAGGTTTACTCCATTGATTTAAAAAAGGCTGTTATGGACCCTATAGATGCTGAACAGCCATTTGTTCAATGGAAGTCGGAATCTTCCATCCTTTTTCAAGATTGGAATGCAGAAGAGATAAGTGTTTCAGCTCCACTCATGTCCCGGAATGTTTTCAATGGAGAAAAGGATATGATCGTGGAATCCACTATCCACTTTAAACAGTTTACTAATTCTCTACTATCTGTCACTCCCCTGGAGGAGGATGGTCCGTTTACGTATCGATTCATCACTTCAAGTGGTGAGATCCAGTCCGAGTTCACGGCCGATCTCCTGAGCCGCTATTCTGACTGGTTTGTTCCTTATTATGATATGATAGAAGAGAAAGGTCGTTTGATTACTTTCACTGCAACTGAACCAGGCTCCTTTGATATGTATACAGGAACATTCTCTTTAAAGGAGTGGGAAATTTCATCTGGAAATGAAATCCTATTGGTGGAGGACCTGCCTTTAGAGCCGATACAGTGTTCACCAAACGGGGAATATTGTTTATATGGTAATCAATTGGAGAAAGTAATCGATTTGACGGACTCAACCATCATTCAGCTACTGACAGAGGAAGGGGAAGATATGTAATGGCCATCGTAGATGTAACCGTTATACCGATTGGAACGGAATCTCCAAGTGTAAGTTCCTATGTTGCGGATTTACATACCATTCTTAAGGGATATGAGAAAGAGGGGAAAATCCGTTTTCAACTAACACCCATGAATACAATCATAGAGGGCGAACTTCCCGTTTTGTTTCAGGTCATTCAGGATATTCATGAATCACCTTTCCAAAAAGGGATTAAACGGGTGGCGACAAACATAAGGATTGATGATCGTCGTGATAAGAAAACAACAATGGAAGGAAAGTTATCTTCCGTTCAAAGTAAATTGAATCAGTAAAAAAGGAAAAAGGAGAGTAACCAAAAAGGTTTACTCTCCTTTTTCCTTTAATAGAATCATTATTCTTCGCTTTCTACCAGCACTGCACTTTTGTCAGGATAGGTCTTTTCTATATGCTGTTCACCCCATTCGCACAGCATATCAAGAGGACCCTTTAAGGACCATCCGTATTCTGTTAATTCATACTCCACTTTCGGTGGAACCTGGTTATAGATAATTCGATTGATGACACCATCTGCTTCTAGCTCCCTAAGCTGTTGAGTCAACATCTTTTGTGTAATTCCAGGCATTAATTTCTTTAATTCACTCGTCCTGCGCTTACTTTTAATCAAATGGCAGAGTATGACTACTTTCCACTTTCCTCCGATAACTTCCAAGGAGGCTTCTACAGGTATATTGTATTTTTTCATTTATGAACCTCCAGTTCCTTTTGTGTATGATCATACGTTCGTCTTCCTGTATGCAAGTACCATCGTATTTCCTAATCGCTTTTTGATTTTATCATATCCATTATAGCGTACCCATCCAAAAGGTCCATAAGGTACTTTATGGTGCCTGTGTTACGTAAGAGTGCCCTTAAGTGATAGTAAAAAGCCTGCCGTTAAGAAACGACAGGCTTTTTACTATCACTTATTTGTCTTGATTAATGACCGCCTGGATAACCAGAGTGAAGGACTGTCATAATTGTAAACCAACCAAAAACACCCAGAGTTGCCAATGAAAATAAAATTCCCATTGCATTCTTATTTTTGAAAGTGCTTACTACTGAAAATAATGCTAATAATGTAACCAATGCTGTAATAATTACAAAACCCATTTATATGACCCCTTTCATTGATATACGTTTGATGCTAAAGAATATTATATGTACATAAATGCACGCATTACCATTTTATAATTTTTTCCTCTATTTGTCGAGGTCAAAAATTTGACGCTTCCATGACCTTACGTTTGCCAAGTTTAATGACGTGAAAAGTTCTGATACAATATTGTTATCATAAGCGGAGGTGTAAATAATGAAGTGGAAACAAATCCCTTTAGGACCATTGCAAACCAATTGTTATATTATTTGGAATTCAAAAAAAGAATGCTTAGTCATCGATCCAGGCGGAGAAGGGGAGAAGTTGATTCAATGGTTAGACAGCCAGACTTTGAGCCCCGTTGCCATTCTCTTAACTCACGCACACTTTGATCACATTGGAGCGGTTGATCACGTGAGGGAAAACTATAATGTTCCAGTTTATATCCACGAAAAAGAAGCGCAGTGGTTACTGGATCCAGCCTTAAATGGATCTCAATTATTTATGATGAGTGAACTGATTCGATTGAAGCCTGCAGATTACATATTAACAAGTGAGAAAAAACTAGAAATCAAAGGCTTCAAGCTTCAATTGTTGGAAACGCCCGGTCATTCTCCAGGAAGTATTTCTTATTATGTGCAAGATAGTGGAATCGTATTTGCAGGAGACACATTATTTATGGGAAGTATTGGACGATCGGACTTGCCAGGAGGGAATCATAAGGAGCTATTGGCGAGTATTCATGACAAATTGTTAACTTTACCAGAGAATACAACTGTCCTGCCTGGACATGGTCCGGAGACGACAATCGAATCGGAGATGGATTCGAATCCGTTTTTAAATGGATTTTAAATAAAAAAATTCCCTTTAGCAATCATGCTAAAGGGAATTTTTTTTAATGTCCTCCTGCACCCGGAGTCATCATAAAGGTCGTCCAATAAGTAAATCCAGCAAAAAACACTGTTAAGTAAGCACCGAAAATGTAAATATACATACGTTCGGACAGTTTTAAATAGCTTAGCATAATGAAGAATCCTGTTTGGCCTAAAAAGATTAATGATGTCGTTGTCATATCACCAAGATAGAACATCACAGCAAAAATACCAGTCCAAAATCCAAGAACTCTGTACATACGATCCATATGTAACCCTCCTTTGCACCCTAAGTCCATCATTCAATATTATAAATGAATACTACCATAAAAGTAAATATCCGTTTGCTTCTAGTTTGTGACGATTACGTGATATCTACACGTAGAACAGTGATTTATCATATTTTCCTCTTGTTTGAATTCTTCCACAGAGTATAAAGTTTCAAACATTCCTTTAAGTAATGCGTTGTGTAAATCGCATACTAACATGTGTTCCAACTGAACACTTTCTTTGAAAGGGCAATGATCATAACGGAACTTAATAGAACCAAATAGAGTATTCGAATCATCCAGTACAAAACCGATCGATGACGCGATCTCACTTAATATGTCCTTTTTATCAGATGGATTCAACCCGTCTATACATTGTTTATGGAGACTCAGGTGGTCGTGAACCAAACGCTGACCGAATTCATATCCGGTTTCCACCAGAACTGAATAGCCTTTCTCACCAAGTTTGGCAAGAGAGTTGATGGCAAGGTCGCTTAGTAAACGGAAGTCTCTTGGAGGAAATGATAATTGAACGGCTTCTTCCGAATGGATGTACCGTTTCCCTGGCCTTCCCCCTTTACCAGTCTTTATATATTCGGATTTCAATACCCTGATTTCTTCCAATTTGGAAAGGTGAAGTCTGGCAACGTTCGGATGAATATGAAACTCTTCAGCTATCTCTTGAACCGATACCTGTTTTTTTCTCCCAGTAATGTACAAGTAAATGGAATACCTCGTAGGATCTGAAAGTGCACCTGTAACCTTGAGTGTCATATCCATACATGAAACACCTCATTTTCATTGTTTATAGTTCCATTATAAGCCTGGTGGGAGAGATTGGATATGAAAGGGAACCCTATCCTGACTTGATTTGTGGAGTGTTTAAAAAAAGTTCACAAATTCCCGGGGGATATTACTGTACAAAAGTTATACATTTAATATACAATATGTTTAACAATTCTTATACAAGCAAGTTAAATTTTAAGGAGGTCAACAAATTGAATAACCTGACATTTTTTACTTATCCAAGCTGCACCTCTTGCCGAAAAGCTAAAAAATGGTTGACTGCACATTCCGTCAACTTTGATGAAAGACATCTATTTAGAGAAACACCTACACATAAAGAGCTCATGGAGCTATTATCCCTGACAACAGATGGACTTGATGAAATTTTGGCCACCAGAAGTCAAACCTTTAAAGATTTAGGGAAAGACGTGAACGATCTACCCCTTTCAGAAGTGATCAAGCTAATCATAAATGAGCCTAAACTCCTTCGCAGACCACTATTGACAGATGGGAAAAAACTGGTCGTGGGGTATAATCCAGAGGGTCTGCAGAGCATGACCAATAAAAACCGAACTTTGAAAAAAAGCAGTTAACAGGAATCAGGTTGATTGAAAAAGGCAGTCACTTTTTAGAAAGTGACTGCCTTTTTCAATTTGTTTCGAGGTGGACAGGAAGTATCTATAAGGCTTGTCGCCTCTCGGGAAAGCCCTTCCGCTTTTCTGCTATCCAGCTCCGGTGGCTAGCCCCTCGAGGTCATAAGTCGAAGCTGCCAAAAAGGCAAAAAGCCGCCTTTTCAGCAGCTTCGTCTTATGCTTGTCGGGGCTGAGCAAGCCACCTCCGCTTTTAAATTGTCCAGCTCCAGGGCTTAGAGGCTCGAGGTCATAAGATGAGGCACCCAAAAAGGCAAAAAACGCCTTTCCGGGTGCCTCATCTTATGCTTGTCGCCTCTCGGCAAAGCCCTTCCGCTTTTCTAACTGGGCTAGCTGGATTCGAACCAACGCATGTCGCAGTCAAAGTGCGATGCCTTACCGCTTGGCTATAGCCCATCAATGTGACCACTTACAATGAATAGTATGTCAATCTAAAAAGTACTTATACACGATTCTCATGTTTTTTTATTAATGTAAGAAAAAGCCTTTTCAATCATAGAAAAGGCTTCAGTATCATAGATTTTTATTTGCAAATTTTTACGGTGCTGTATTTAATAAATAATTTTTGACCAACATAAATTTTATTAGGATCACTGATGTTATTGTTTTTCATAATAGATGTGACAGAAACACCGTGTTTGGCTGCAATTTCTGAAAGAGTATCCCCATAGACGACTGTATGGTATATTTTAGCATACTCACAACTGGATGCCTGACTGCCTGCAGCATCTGCAGATGCAGGTTGAAAACCTCCAATTCCAGTTAATAAACCGAATGATAGAGCAGAAGCAACAACAACTTTAACTAATTTTCTCATCTTTTATCTCCCTTGTATGGTATTTTCTTACAATATTAAAATACCGTTAATTGTAAAATATGTAAAAATTAATATTTTATTGAAATCAGTTGTTATTTTTATATTTTTCTAAAAATTCTCACCAACCCTACTATTTTACTATCTTTTTATTCTTCTAGTAATAAAATAGTGAGTAGTGCTTTTTTGTGATTTTTTTGTTGAGATATGGGCGAAGGGGAGATGTGTGAATGAATGTTGTCGTATATCAAAAGGGGTATTAAATACGATGTGGAAAAATTTTTTAAAAAAAGAAGGAATTTGTAATTTTGTGTCGTATATCTTTTAGTAGGAAAAAAGAAAGGTGGTGCCAATATATATTTCACTCAGTGGAATCCTTATCTGAAGTCATGATTGGAGAAGCTTACGGCTGTGAAGCGACAGATATTCATTTAATTCCGAGAACGGAAGATTACCTGATTCAATTTAGAAAGTTCGGGGTTTTGGTTCCTTACGAGACCATCGATCCCGATCAGGCTGAACGATTGATAGCCCACCTGAAATTCATGGCCTCCATGGATATCGGAGAAAAACGAAAGCCTCAAAGCGGCTCCTTCAGTTTAACCATCCGTAACGCACCTCTATCCCTCAGAATCTCAACGTTGCCGACCACTCATCTAAAAGAAAGCCTTGTCATTCGCATACTTCCTCAAACCTATCACATTCCCATCAAAAAGATGTCCCTTTATCCTTCATCCGCCAAAAAATTGCTCGCTCTCCTGATGTATTCTCATGGTCTGATCCTCTTTACAGGACCGACAGGAAGCGGGAAGACCACAACTTTATATTCCCTGGTCCACCATTGCTCCGTTGCCTTGAACCGCAATGTTATTACTCTCGAGGATCCTGTAGAGAAGCAGCATGAAGAAATGGTACAAATTCAAGTGAATGAAAAAGCGGGGATTACGTATTCCACTGGTTTGAAAGCAATATTGAGACATGATCCAGATATGATCGTGGTAATGAGCAAAACTACGCTGATATAAAGGGGATTGTAATTCTAATTCAGCTCATTTGACCACATTTTGACCACTTTATTTTTCGTTTACTTTTTTGGAGAATAATTCAGCCACATTACCTTGCATACTTAAGGAAACATGCGAATACGTATCTAAAGTTTCTTTTACAGAAGAATGCCCAAGTCTGTCAGCGACCACTTTAGGGTTCACTCCAAGCTCTAATAAGAGAGTGGCATGAGTGTGTCTTAAGTCATGAAATCTTATTTTAGGCACCCCTGATCTCTCAATGAATGCTTTCATAGGTCTGTTTATACCTGATGGCCTGAAAGCCTTACCATCTGGATAACAAAAAATAAGGTCGTTATCTTCGTATTCAGGACCTAGCTTCATTTTCATAACATTGTTTTTGTTTATCATGTGTTTTATAATATTTATTGTAAACTCATCAAGCGATACCACACGACGACTAGAAGGTGTTTTCAAGTCCCCAACTTGGACACCTTTTTTTGTTTCGCTCACGCTATTTGTAACCCGAACTGTCTGCTTATCGAAATCGATAACAGATTTCTTCAATCCCAATACTTCTCCTTTACGCATTCCAGTGTAAGCCGCAAAAGAAAATACTGAGTAGTACCATTCATCGTGTTTTCTAACAAAATTCAAGAACTTCTGCAGTTCATCAAATGACCACGTTTCAAATTTGCTCTTTTTATCCTTGATTAGTTTCACATTTTTGAATGGGTTCTTATTAACAATTTCTAGGTCTACAGCATAGTCCATAATCATTTTTACAATCGCATAAATTTTAGATGCTGTACTTGGTAGGTATTTGTCTAATAAGTGAACAGAAAAAGAATGTGCATGTGTCACTCTAACTTCTTGAACTTTCAACTCTCCAAGAAAAGGGACAATATTGTTTTTTAACTTACTCTGATATTGTTCGGCTGTAGTTTCTCGAAGATTATGTTTTATACTCTCAAACCAATCAAGGGAGAAGTCTTTCATAAGGATTGATGAAGGTTCAATCCAGGTCCCTGTGTTAAGTTCATGCTGGAATTGACTCAATGCTGCTTGCGCTTCTTTTTTTGTTGAAAATCCACCTTTGGTTTTCTGTTTTCTTTTCCCGGTAGATGGATCTCTGCCAATATCAACGGTATAACTCCACTTATTCCCTCTCTTGCGGATGTAGCCTTTCATCCGAATCAGCTCCTATTCCTACAAGAAGGTGTGTTTCTGTTTCAATTACAACGTGTTTCGGTAACTCTGACAATTCTACCCTTACTTTCATTAGTAAAACCTCCCAAGTGTAAAAATCGAACGTATGTTTGCGTTGTTGTACTACTCAACTATACCATTTACTAGGGAGTGAGAAAGTCGTAAAATGTCAAAAAATAATTGTCTTTTTTCGACAATTCTGTCGAATTGTGGCGAATAGAGACAATTACTAATAGTTATTGATTTTTTTTAGGGTCGTATGATGTAGCAATTTTGGCCCACTGTCTAACTTGCTCTGGAGAGATGCCTTCTTTTTCAAGTTCTTTTCCAATTAAGATCCATTTTAAACCGTCTTCCTTAGCATCTTCAGGTGGCTCAATTTTGTATTTATCTGAAAGCAAATCACCAACATCAACTTTTAGTACTGAAGCAATTTTATTTAACATTTCTAAAGAAGGATCAACCTTTTCATTCTCTAATTTAGAAATAAATGATTTACTAACACCACCAACTTTACTTCCTAGTTCTTCTTGGGTTAGACCTCTAAGGTTTCTATAATGTTTAATTCTTTTCCCAAAACCATCCATAATTTACCACCTCGCAACGACAAACTTTATTATCACTTCTCTATTATGCTTTATTTTGCCTATAGTCATCAAGGTTTAATGGGGTTAACTAGCGTTAACTAAAATAAATTAAAATAAATTAAAGTTAACTAGTTGACTTATAATTCAACTAGCGTGTATAATCAAATTAAAGTTAACCAATAATGAAACAAACGACACAAAGGAGTTGATTAATTGGTTAACAAAATTGCAGAAGTCAGAGAAAAAACTGGAATGTCACAAAAGGATCTAGCAAAAGAGTTAAAAATTTCACATTGGTACTTAAATAAAATTGAAAGGGGGAAGGTTGATCCAGGCGTCAAATTAGCGGTTAGAATCGCTAGGGCACTAAATACAACATTGAATGACTTATTTTTTTAACATTAAGTTGAATTATAGTTCAACTAGAAAGGGGCTAATTATGAAACAAAATGATTATCCTTTATTACTTACTGTAAAAGAAATTTCTGAAATATTGGGGTGTAGTGAAAGAGTTGCATATGAAGTTATGGAAGAAAAGGGATTTCCATTAATCAGAATTCGAAGATACAAACGTGCAAATCGTGAAGATTTCTTTGAATGGTTAAACAATCGTAAGGATGTAATTTAATTCAGGAGGCTGAGAAAATGAACAAAGATAAATTCCTAGAGCTTATGTCTAAGGCCTATGACGAGAAGGCAGATATTCGTCTACACTTCGTATATTTAAAGAAATACATCGATGTAGGTGTGTTAAATGAAATACAAAAACTTTCTATTGAAGCAGGAGGAAATATTATAAGAAATCATTCGAGTGAGGAATTCAATTGTATAGAATTTTCGAATGATGATTCTAATTTTTGTGTAAGTATCTCCACAGAAATTGAACAAACGATGAAGATAGTTTAGATAAGAATCGACAAATGTGGCGCAATTAAAAAGGAGTGGAAATGATGAAAATATCAGTAAATGAACAAACTCAAACTTTTTACCTTGCTTGCTTAGAATGGGTGCCTACAGTAGGTCATGAAATAAGAGTAGGTGATTATAGATTCTGCGCTCTTCCTTTAGAATCAAGGATTAACATTTCTGAAGTCACTTCCGGAATGAGGGTCCTGAATCTCCCGATGACCGAAGAAGTTCATACAATTACTGAAACCAAAGAGGGTTCAATGTTGTATTTCTTAAAAATTGGAGAACGGATAAAAAAGCTTATTGAAGGAACAAACGACTTCGATAAACACCTTTCAGAAATGGTGAAAACATCAGTCGAAAGATTGGGAGAAATGCCACCAATTGAAGATTATGATTCCGATTGGATATTCGCTGAACAAAGTGGCATTCTAAATTAGTTTTGATGAACCATCTGACGAGATTCCGAATCGACTCAAAATACGAAGTATAAAGGAGAATGAAAATGGGGAAATCAGCTGATATGAAATTAAAGTTTACAGTGATTAAAAATGAGGATACTGAGTTATTTCTTGATACAGATGATAAAGAAAAATTTGAGGAATTGGTGAAAGAAATAAATATCGGCAGAGAGTTAAACGGGAAGAGCAGCTCTAATACGTACCTCGTTATCAATACTGATGAACCTTATGCGGATGAAGTCGTTGAGGTTTTAAAGCGTCATGGACATTGGGGTTAATTCACTAGCCGACAATGAAAGGGTGAATAAATTGAACGGTCATTTAGAATGGATTCTCAATTATATCAATCTTGCAATTAAATATAAGTGGACTGTCTTTGCTCACGCAGGTCCGTATTCAGTCGAAAAGAAAAAAGGTGAAATCATTTTAACTTTAAACAACAAAAGAATTGATATTCCTTCTAACCAGACAACAATTTTTGATTTCATGTGATACACAATCCGACGATTTAGAGCTCTAAGCAGCTCACTTTCTTTTACACCATTTGCAAAATTTGAGGAATAAATTCAGGAATATTTATAAAAGGGGATGAACTATGGATGGGTTACAAGTTTTGGGCTTGATCTCAATGTGTTCATTAATGGCACTAGTTCTTGGTCTGATGATTGGAGGAAAAGTCTGGGAAGATTGAATATCACCTAGTAACTAGAAGGGAGTGATAAAAAGATGAAATATCTTCTTTCAGTGAGCAAACTTATGAAGGCTGGGGAAGTGAAACAAGCATGTTTTGAAAACAAAAATAATTTAGCGCACATAGTATCTCTTGAATTCCAAATTAAAGATCAAATCAAAAGTAAGCTAGTTTACCCAAAGTAAAAGCCCTGTGCTGGCACACAGAGCTAGTAAAAAAGGGTTTTCTTAAAACACCTACTAACATTGTATGAGAAAACCCCTCGATTAATCAATAGGAGGGAAATATTTTGAAAAAGACAATAACACTCCAAAGTTTAGTATTAAAAAACTTCAAAGGAGTAACTGAATTTAAATTAGCAGCTGATGGCCGCAACATGAAGGTCCTTGGAGAAAACGCTACTGGAAAAACAACATTAAAAGACTCTTTCGTATGGGTGTTGTTTGACAAAGATTCCCAAAATAACGCGAAGTTTCAAATAAAAACTCTTCGACCGGATGGGGAAGTGATCCATGGGAAAGAACATAGCGTTGAAGCCACTTTTAAAGAAGACGGGAAGCCGTTTACACTTCGAAAAGTTTATGCAGAAAAGTGGACCAAGAAGCGCGGATCTGCTGCAAAGCAATTCACTGGCCACACAACAGATTATTTTATCGATGAAGTTCCAGTGAAGAAAAAAGAATATGAGGAAAAAGTTAACTCAATTGTTTCTGAAGATTTATTCAAATTAATCACTTCACCGACTTACTTTAACGAACAGATGTCCTGGCAAGAACGTAGGAAGACATTGCTCGAAATTGTGGGGGATTTATCAGATGAGGAAGTAATCGCTTCTAATAAAGCATTAGAGACTCTTCCAGAGATATTAAAAGGCCGAACAATCGAAAACCATCGTAAAGTTATTGCATCCCGTAGAGCAGAAATAAATAAGGAATTAGATCGTATTCCAGTGAGAATTGATGAAGCAGAGCGCTCAGTCCCCGATCTCACAGATTTAAGCCCTGTTCAACTAAAGAATGAGATTGAAGAAGTGACTGTTGCCATTGATGAAAAACAAACTGAGATAGGCGATATCAAAAATGGTAAAGCAATCGGCGATAAGAAGATGGAAATTCAGAATATCGAAATGGCCATATTGGATATAAAAAGGAATCATGATGGATCAGCAAAGGACAAAGTTTATCAGCTTAAGGCAAAAATCCAAGAAGAAAGCTCCAATATCCACATTCTTGAATCGAAGATAGGCAGCCTAAACACTCATAAAGAAGCGAATATCATCAGAGCCAGGGAACTAAAAGCGGATCGGGAGCAATTACTCTCTGAATATAAGAACATTAACGCTCAAGGCTTCTTTCACACTGATGAATGCACTTGCCCGTCATGCGGACAGGACCTACCTGAGGAACAAGTTAGTGAAGCTAAAGAGAAAGCAGAGGCTGCATTCAATCAAAGAAAATCAGACCAATTGGAGCGGAATAAATCAAAAGGTCTTGCTATTCGAGAAAAGTTAGATGATTTAAAAGCCACAAACGAAAAGCATGAAGAGGAAATATCGAAGCTAACAGAACAGATCAACGAGAAAAAAGAACTTCTGACTAAGCTAAATGATCAATTGATTGAAGCTGAGTTGGCTGTTGTAGATATCAAGGATAATCCTGAATACATTTCGAAGCTGGAAGAAAAGAAGTCTAAGGAAGAAGAGATCAATCATATTCGAGGGTCTGTTGAGGACTCTGTGCAAAAAGTACAACTTGAAATTGATGAATTGAAGCAAAAAAGAGACCAAGCCCAACAGCAACTTAATCGCTTTGAATCTGCGAAACAAATCGAGATTCGCATACAGGAACTCTCAGTTCAGGAGCGTCAATTGGCTAAGGAATTTGAAAAATTGGAACAAGAACTATATCTCACAGAAGAATTCATTCGGTCTAAAGTGGACCTCTTGGAAGAGAAAATCAATTCTAAGTTCAAATTCGCTCGATTCAAGTTGTTTGAACAACAGATCAATGACGGTTTGAAAGAAACATGTCAGACGACGTTCGAGGGAGTACCATACAGCGATCTTAACAATGCGGCTAAGATAAACATCGGGTTGGATATCATAAACACCCTGAGCGACCACTATGGCATTTCAGCACCAGTTTGGATTGATAACGCTGAAGCAGTAACAAAGTTAATGAATATTGATAGCCAGTTAATTTGTCTGGTGGTATCTGAAAACGACAAGAATTTAAATGTTGTTTACGAAAATGAATCAACTCGTGAAGAAGCAATCTAATGATCACCATCACCAAGACAGTCACAACAAAGTATAAAGTCTCAGCTGTATCAAAAAACTTTCTCGTCTTGAATGAAAATAATCGTATGACCCGGACAGGGGCATTCGGAGCGTTCAATTGCTTCATGTGTGATCGGCCCCTGGGAACCGGGGATCAATTAGAAATTATTGAAACAGATAAGGGTCAGAAAGTAGTGTGCACGCAGTGTGCAGAGGAAATCGAAAAGAAGCTAGAGGAGGAATGCCTGAATGAGTAACAAAAACACACAGTTGGCGATGGTAAAGAAAGACACAGTCGATGTTGTCGCTGAAAAGGTAAAGCAATTTCAAGAAAGCGGGGAGCTGCACTTCCCGGCATCTTATTCGCCTGAGAATGCAATGAAATCTGCTTGGTTAATTCTTCAAAATGCAAAGGATAAAGATAAAAGGCCGGTCTTAGAGGTTTGTACTAAGGATTCAATTGCAAACAGCCTTCTGGAAATGGTAGTGCAAGGATTGAATCCTATTAAGAAGCAAGGGTATTTCATCGCTTACGGAAACCAATTAACGTTCCAACGCTCATATTTCGGTACCATGGCCGTCACCAAATTGGTCACAGGGGCAAAAGATATCGATGCTGCAGTCATTTATGAAGGTGACGAGGTCACTTACGAAATGAAAAATGGTCGAATCGTCAACCTGTCTCACTTGCAAAAATTTCAAAACATTAATAAAGATAAGATCATCGGAGCTTATGCGACTATATCCTTCAGTGATGATCGAGTTTACAACGAAATTATGACAATCGATGAGATCCGCAAAGCATGGAGCAAAGCACAGTTCTGGGGAAAGGACAGAAAAGTTGAGAAGGAAGGCAGCACCCATGACGAATTCAAACAAGAAATGGCTAAGAAGACAGTCATCAATCGTGCTTGCAAGAAATTCTTAAACTCAAGTAATGACGCCAGCCTCACTATTGATTACTTCAATCGATCTGATGAGTCGAATGATGAAGCTCAGCTGCAGGCAGAAATTCAGGAAAATGCTAATCAAGAGGTAATCGATGTGGAATATGAACTCAGGGAAGAGCCGACTAACAAACAGGAATTATCAAAGCCTGAAAGAGCTGAAGTGATTGATCAAGAAGAGGCAGCACCGGAAGTTCCATCAGAGTTCAACTACTCAGAAGCTGATCCATACTAATGGAAATCAAAGCTCTTGCATCTAGCAGTAAGGGGAACTGCTACCTTGTGAATGATGGTAGCACCTCCTTGATGCTGGAATGTGGCATTCGTTACTCAGACATACAGAGAGGTCTTAACTTCCGGGTTAGCCAGGTTGATGGATGTTTAATCACACATGAGCATGGAGATCACGGCAAGGCGGTCAAAGAAGTGATGAAGGCGGGAATAAATGTTTACACATCGAAAGGGACGGCGGCAGCACTGGGGGTGTCCGGGCATCGTCTAAAGACAATCAAAGCAAGAAAGTCTTTCACGATCGGTACCTGGACTATCCTACCTTTTGAAACTGAGCATGATGCTGAGGAATCCCTGGGGTTTCTATTAGTAAATAAGCAAGGGGAAAAGCTTTTGTTTGCTACGGATACCTATTACATCAAATATAAGTTCCCGGGACTTACACACATCATGGTAGAAGCCAATTACTCGATGGATATCTTGAAGGAAAACATTGCGGCCGGGCGGGTACCGGCGGTCATGAAGAAGCGTTTGATGAGATCCCATTTCAGTCTGGAGAACGTAAAAGAATTCTTGTTAGCAAATGATCTAAGCAAAGTTGAAGAAATATGGTTACTCCACTTGTCAGACTCGAATTCAGATGAGCAAATATTCAAGCAAGAGATCCAGAAACTCACGGGGAAAATCGTCTTAGTACCATAAATAATAAAATTTCTAATAACGAGAGGAGAAACAAATTATGAAAAGCACTGGAGTAGTAAGAAAAGTAGATGAATTAGGTCGAGTGGTTATTCCGATCGAATTACGTCGAAATCTTGGGATCGCTGAAAAGGATCCGGTTGAGATCTTCATCAATGGGGACCAAATCATCCTTAAGAAATTTAAACTAAGCCACCAAGTTGAATCCGCGGTTAACTATTTGGAAATGCAGTTGAATGATGCGACTAGTGAAGAAGACAAGGAAGCCATTATAAACGCTTTGTCTTTAGTCAAACACAGTTAATAGTTTCGTAATGTCATAGGGGGGAGTTAAGAGCTTCTCCCTTTTCATCAATAACCTGGGAGGGGAGAAAGTGAACATTAATTTTGAAGATAAGCCAGATGCAGTTAATAAAAAACCAAGTAAATCAAAAACTTACCAGGATCAATCGAATACTTTCTTGCTGGCCAAACTTAGCGAATCAAAAGCCCAAATGGAAATTGTAAAAAATGAATATGTAAAAGCTGAGACGTCTAGGATCCTTTGGAAGCTGACTGCTTTCATTGCGACTGCAATCCTAATCGGCAGATGGTTAGGTGGTACTCTATGACAGCATACACAAAGAAACCAACTATTCGTATTTGCGATAACTGTGATTCAGTCGGCCATGTAGAACGGCAGTACGGGAAATACATTAATATGATTTGTCCTAATTGTAATAAGAAGTGGAAGACTCATTCGGAGATATGTTCGAACTGTAATAAACCAAATGGATTCGCATTTCCAGGGGCCTGCGGCACATGCTACAGCGAAAGGCAGGAACTTCTATGAGTCTATTAGATCGATTGGTTTGCAAATTAAAGGGCAGGCACCAGACGGTTTACTTCTGCAGTTATTGTCTCAGATGTGGAGAGTCAGTTGAAAAATTCTATTACAGGAGGGACAAAAAGTGAGCTTTGATGTTTACAACTGTGAGAAGTGTAATCGGGCATTCGCGGTTGAAAAAAATGAAGATCCTAAAGTATGTACTTACTGTGAAAGTACTCTATGGGAATACAGTCACACTATTAAGGTGGTTGAAGACTAATGTCTGTAATCCCTTCAAACTTTACAGTTGAAAATTATACTGAGCTAAAAAACCAGGGGTTGCGGGATGAAGACATCCATGATAACAAGCTATTTGTATCCAAGGCAGCGTTTTATAGGTGGAAAAAAGACATGGGTCTGACTGGTAAGTTCCACTGCAGTAAAGTCAGGTATAACGGGAAAGTAGATCCTGCCATTGCTAAGAATTTGCGGGCTCGTGGCGTACCCTATTCAGTTATTCAAGAAGGATATGGATGCAGCAGATCAGCAGTATACAGAGCGTTAAAGAAGTGACGGTCTCGACCCATACTGTGACACAAACTAAAGGAGGAAAATTGAATGAAAAATGAACTTATCACATTGTTGGCTTTTGATGCTTTGTTATTAGAACTGGATGAAAATTATCAAGGAATTAATGAGACCGAACTAACTCT